>NZ_AP025634.1:0-24903 GCF_055394725.1 Annamia dubia NIES-4383 | reverse complement strand
CCTGAATCCCATCCTTACAAAAGCTATGAATATTCAGGGTTTTCATTTGTTTTTTTATTGTTCACTGTCTATGACTGAGCGTTCAGTTAATCGTTCAGTCATACTTGACTTTACGTTAAACTTAACGTAATATTAATATAACTAAGTAACGTCACCTTGTCAATAAGTCATTTTAAAAAAGTTCTGATGCTGTCATAATCAGGGTATAGATAACCAGATAAATTGATATGCCATCAGATGCACCAAAAATAACCGTTTATACCACAGAGGAAAAACGGACTAAGCTAAGGCTAATTTCAGCCGCTATGGGTAAATCGGCCAATAAACTGATCAATGAATTAATTGATGACTTTTTATCAAAGTATGGAGATGCAATTCAGGTTGATCAACAAAAATTGCCAGAAGATCGAGCCAATTCATCTTAAAAACAAGTAACCAACTGCGCTAACCTTCGATCGCGCTAACTATGACCTCAAATCTTGAAAAGGTTGTGATTGTCATAAAAATTAACGATGGAATTTGGTTATGATCCGGCAAAATCATTACTAACTAATGACTTTGCCGAATCGAACCAAAAACAACGTCATTTATAATTCAAATTTGAGAAGAATCAATTTCTTTTCTCAAAAATTTGATAAAGTAAAAACAGGCAATTAAATAACCCAGTATGTCCGCCAAGACTATCCACTGGGTTTGAGCCTCCACTATCTGTATTTTTTTTGATTGGAGGTATTGTGCGAAAAGCACCTTATTCAAAAAAATACTTTTTGTAAAAAAGTACCTTTGTAAAAAGGTACATTTGTAAAAAAGTACATTTGTAAAAAAAAACATATTAATATGATGATAACGCAAAACAGCACCGGACGTAAAGAAGTTAATTTATCCTATAGTGGCAGATGGACTTACTATCGAAAAAGAGATTGCCCCGTCTGCCGTACACGCAAAGATTGCCGAAGTAAAGGCGAACTGCATTTCTGCCGACACGACAACCCTTGTGACGACTATACTTTCCTCCGTCATGACCGCAATGGCTTTGGTATTTATAAGCTAACTGATTTAATTAACCAAGAAAAACAGGAAAATAAAGAAGAATGGTTACGGCAAAAACAACAGGAAAAAGAACAAAGAATTAAAGAGGAAAATGCCCGACGGGAAAACTCTTTAAGCCTTAATCAACGTGACCAAGAATTAAGAAAATTAATTAATCAATTAATACTTAAAACCCAGCATGAGCAAAATTTAATTAAACGGGGAATGGGTGAAAACCACATCAAAAAACGTGGCTATGTTTCCATTAACCAATGGCAAAAATTAACATCCCAAGTCAATCATCAATTAGCCGGAGTGGGCATTTCCGGTTATTCCTTAAGTAATTATTACAGTGGTTTTATCGTACCAATTACTAATATTAAAAATCAAATCATTGGTTATCAAATCGCATCGGATGATCGAGAATCGGCTAAATATGTTTGGGCAAGTTCTAAAACCTCGAAACGCCCTCATGGTGCAACTTCCCACCTCAAAGAATATGTCAGGGAAGATGGTACAGGTGAACTGCCCTTACAAGTAACAGGTAATCAAGAAGGAAAAATAATTTTAATTGAAGGAACGCTCAAACCCGATGTCTGTGCGAGTTTGAGCCATGATTTATTCATTGGTGCATCCGGCGGAAACTTCCTTGGCTCTCAAAATCAACTTCAAGAAACTTTACAAATACTAGAGCCAGAAACTATTTATTATGCTCCCGATGCAGGGAGTATAAGTAATCCTAATGTTTTACGGCAAATTATTCAGAATATTAAATTAGTTCAAACATGGGGTTACTCCATCAAAATTTTTGATTGGGGGCAACTGTGTGATCCGTCTAAACTTGATTATGATGAGTTATTAAATTCTGGAGTGATACCAGAAATTAATGAGATTGACGGGGCTGATTTCCTAAATCAATACGACGAGCGCCTTGAGGGAGAAATTAGCAAAACTGAATTTGAAAGAAAATTTAAACCCACGATCCCAGAATTAACTCAAGAATACTATATCCCCTCACAGCAGTGGTATTCGTGGATCGAAGAAGAAGAAAAATTTAATTTAATTTTTGAGTTAAAAAGAATTGCCAATCAACTGCCAAAAACCTTTAAAAAGGATTTGGTTGGTTAAGCAAAGAATTTTTCCATCAATTTTCCACTACTAAAGTTAATTTACCAACACAAATTAATTATCCTGATGATGTGCTACCTTGCCCTGCTGATTACGAAGGGAAACCCACTCCCAAAATCATCTTTGCCGAAGGTAAACAAAATGAATTAATTGTGAAATTAAAGCAATTAGGATGGAGTGATATTGCCATTACTTCTTTCATGGGTAGCGGAAAATCCCATCAAATCGGGCAATTAGAACCCTCTGAAGGCTCTAAATATTGGTATTTTGACAAAAATCATAACAACGTCTCTACTCCCACGATCCGAGACAATTATGAAAACCTATTCCCCCGTCATGATGGGATCTACAAAGATAGTGAGGGTAACTTAAAAGTCGCTCGAACTCGTCAGCAAAAAGAACAGGCTCTTATTCCTTCTAATTGCCATCGTGCCGATTTATTTACTACCTTAGCTCAGAAAGGTTATAATCCCAATCAGACTACCTCCGATGGTAGCCTCAACCCAATTTGTGCTACTTGCCCTAGTGCCTTTGTTTGTACTCAAACAGGGTATAGAGGGCAAAGAAAGGATACTTTAGCACATCGTAAAATTAGATTAGATTTTAATAGCGCTCCTGTTGATTTTGATTACTCAAAAGATACAGCGATCATTGAAGAAAGTGGCTCTCAATTAACCCGCCACCAAACTCTTTATCTAACTAATCAAGATCTTGAACAACAATTAGCACAAGCCTTTAAAAATGAGATTGATTTAACCTCTTTACGTCCAGTTTTATTGGCAATTAGTGATTATTTATCAGGGAAAAATATCCCAGTTTTACCATTAAATGAATCTGTAGAACATCCTTTATATGGGATTAATCCAGAAAATTTAAAAAATATTTTACCCCTGCCACCTTCCGAACTTGAAAATATCATTAATTTCTTAATTGCCAATGAATTAGACTTAGCAGAAATTATCCCAGATTCGATCGGTAATGTTGAGAAAAAATATCGCTCAGTTGCTCGGTTTGCAAGAGCAGAAATGATGAAAGAATCTATTGCTAAAATTAACCAACTCCCTGTTAATGGTTTAGTTTACTTTCTTCAAATTTGGGGCGGTTTGAAAAAAGGAATTATGAGAATAGTTAAGATTAAACATCGCAATCAAGCCGGAGAAGTTACCTATACGGAAAGACAATTAAAATTAACCATTGAAGATACTAAACATCAAGATTTATTCTCCCAATTTAAAACTAGAATCTATCTTGATGCTACCTTCAATCGTACTTATACCGCTAAAATTCTCGGTATTAATCCTAATCAAATTATTGAAATTCAAGAGGAATTACCAAGTTTTAAAAATCTCACTGTTTATAACACCCATCTTGAGGGTTTAGGCTCTAATGGTATCCCTTCTGATGCCTGTCAAGAAAGATTAATCGCTTACAATGAATATGTAGTTGAACATAATCAAAATGTCTCAATTTTAGGTTTTAAAATTTGGAATTGTGAAAATTATTGGTTTAATCATAACCGAGGTACTAATAAATTTAAAGGTGTTAACTATCTTTTAGGCTTTGGTTTACCCTACCCCAATATCGGAGATCTCCAAGATGAATATCATCTTTTATTTGAGAATGAATCCGATTTTGAATCCTTCTATGAGGAAGCCGTCAGAAATGAGGTGATTCAATTTATCGGACGGCAACGAGTACAATTGTACCCCGAACAAAATTTTATTCTTGATCTAGTTTCTACGGGTAGTAATCTTGATTGGTTAACGGATTTATATGGAATTAATGTGATCAATCAAAACGCTTTTGATCTTTGTAAGGGTGCAAGAAACGCCAAGCAAAAATCCCGCTTTAAAATCTTAGAGGCGATCTCATCCTGTAAGAAGGCAATGTTAAAACTTACCCAAGTTAACATCGCTAAAATCTCCGGTTTATCACAACAATTAGTCAATAAACACTGTAAAGCCTTTCAGGGTGGTTGGAGCGCCTTAATTAAAAAATACAACTCGCCCTATATAAATACTAATAGCGACGGTTGTAATTTTAATCCCGAACTGGATGATTTATTTCGGGAATGGCTCGGCTTGGATCCAATCGAAGCTGTACAGGAATTTATAGATATTATTGTTAATCAGGGGTGGGAAGCCTTTAAAGCCTATATCAATCAAGTATCAGGGGAAATCAAGTACCGAATTATTGGTTTATTAACTCCTATTTTTGCTCCAGACATAGCCAAGGTGATTTTAGATAGTGGGGGTTGAAAAATTCAAAATTAAGGGCTAACTGAATACAAATTTAAGGGATTTTTTCATAACCCTAGTTTTACTGTGTCTATCTGTCAAGAGGCTCGATCGAGCCTCAAAGTTGACTTGTCTAAAAACCACAAGTGGGTTATAATTTAGGAAAGAAAGTAAGAAAGCAAGAAAAAAAGAAAGTAATGTATATTATTGCCATCACAGGTTATAAAGGAGGGGTAAGTAAAACCATCACGGCCATTCATTTAGCAAGATTTTTGGCCGATTATGGCTCAGTCTTATTGATTGACTCGGACCCCAACCGTTCAGTGGAAAAATGGGCGAGTCGTTCTCCTTCTCCTCCACCTTTTAAAATCAAAAATGAAAAGTCAGCCCCGGCTCACATTGCCGGAAATGATTTTTTAGTTTTGGATACCCCCGCTCGGCCTGATAGTAGTGAACTGTCGGAAATAAGTCAGGAAGCGAGTTTAACCATTTTGCCTTGTTTACCTGATGCCATCAGTCTTGACCCCATGTTACAGATGTTTCAAGACTTAGCTCCTTGTGCTAACTATCGTGTTTTAATCTCGATCGCGCCTCCCTATCCCTCCACATCGGCACAGGAGTTAAGGAGGGTACTTAATCAAAATCAAATCAGAGTCTTTGAGGGAGAAATCAGGCGTTCAGCCTCTATTATCAAAGCGATCGATCTAGGCTTAACGGTGGAGCAGATGAAAGGGCGAGATAAAATCCCTTGGCAAGATTATGTCACGATTGGTAAACAAACATTGGAGGCAATTAATTATGAGCAGACTAAGTAAAGTTTTTGACACCGTGAAAAGTTCAACTCAGGCTGAGACAGAAACAACGAAAGAACTAAATAACGAAAGCAAGAATGAAAGAAATAACGAAATCGTTAATCTTAATTTTAAAGTAGATGTGCAAACCAGACGCAAGATCAGGCAATATGCGGCCAAACATGACAAGTCTCTTAAGGAAGTGTTTGAGGATGCACTCAATTTTTATATAGAGCATCATCCTTAAAGTTGACAGGCATTCGAGATCGCCCCCTCAAAATTTAGTCAAGGAGTTGAGCAAAAAGAAACAGATTAAGGCACAATTAATTAATGAAAGATTAGTTTATATTTGAGCTAAGAGTTGTGTTCTTCAATCAAAATAAATCAATAGTTGATGATGGTAAATTCATTTAATAGCAGTGCTAATTCAGATCAACTTCAGGCTATTCAAACTACTGAAGGTGCTTTACTCATTATCGCAGGGCCGGGTAGTGGGAAAACTTTTACCTTAGTTGAGCGTATTGTCTATTTAATTACTCACCAAAATGTCACTCCTGAAAGTTTATTAGTGGTGACATTTACGGAGAAAGCCGCCAGTGAGTTAACAACTCGTATTTCTAACCGTCTTAACCAACTGGGGATCCGTTTTAATCTTAATGAGATGTTTTTGGGTACTTTTCACTCTATTTGTTTAAGGTGGCTAGAAAATTATCGGGAGTTTACCCGTCTTAAACGTAACTTTATGATGATGGATCAGTTTGATCAACAATATTTTCTCTATCAACGGTTAAATGATTATCAAGCGATCGCTAATTTAGAATTAGTAATAGGTGAAAAACAGCAAAAATCATGGGATCAGACAGCCACTTTATTAAGATGGCTTAATACCGTCAGTGAAGAAGGTTTAGAGGCTCAAACTTTAATTAATGGTAGTCATGAAGCCGTACAAGTATTAGGGCAATGTTATCAATTATATCAACAACAATTAGAAGAAGAAAATGCTTTAGACTTTTCTACTATTCAGTATGAAGCATATAAATTATTAATAAATCATCCTCAAGTTTTAACACAATTACAAAGTAAAATTAACTATTTAATGGTAGATGAATACCAAGATACTAACACCATTCAAGAAAAGATTTTAACTCTACTGGCAGGAAAAAATCCTAATCTTTGTGTAGTGGGAGATGATGATCAAGGCTTATACCGTTTTAGAGGGGCAACTATTCGTAACATTTTAGAGTTTAAAAATAAGTTTCCTCAAGGTCAATGTCAGCAAGTAACCTTAAGTATTAATTATCGTTCCCATCCTGATATTATTGACTTTTATAATCGTTGGATGAATGACCAAGATTGGGAAGTTAATCATAAATTATATCGTTATTCTAAGCAAATCAAACCACGTTTAGATCAGTTCTCAGCCGTACCCTCAGTTATTAAAGTATCTGGGGTAAATGAAGCCCATTGGCAAGAAGAAATATTAGACTTTTTACATAGTCTTAAAACTAAAGGCAATTTAAGCGACTGGAATCAAGTTGCGTTTTTATTTCGCTCAGTTAAAAATGAAAAAGTGGTAGCATTGGCTCAATATTTAGAAGCTAATGGTATTAGTGTTTATTCTCCCCGTTCCAATCAATTTTTTGAACGGGAAGAAATTAAATTAATGCTTGGTGCTTTAATTTTTATATTCCCCCAATTTCCTAAGATTAGAAAATGGAATGATGAAGCAAGTTTAGAAATTTGGGATTACTATGATAATGATTGTTTTAGATTGTTTGCAGAACAATTAAAGAAATCTGAAAATCAAGATTTATTAAAATGGTGCAGAAGTAAAGCCAAACAACATTTATTCTTAACTGAAAACACTAATTATGCCTTTACAGGGCTATTTTATGAGTTATTACAATTTCCTTTATTTAGTCAATATTTAGATGAAAAATTATTACAAAAGAAAGGAATAATTCATAGTCGGGCGATGAGAAACTTAGCCTTATTTTCTCAGTTACTCGGTAAATTTGAATACTTAAATAATATTAATGTTTTTACCCCAAAATATTTAGATAGTTATGTGATTAATTTATTTAATCAGTTTATCAGATTCTTACAAGAAGGGGGGATAGATGAATATGAAGATGAGGCAGAATATGCACCTAGTGGCTGTGTTTCTTTCTTAACTATTCACCAGTCAAAAGGGTTAGAATTTCCTGTGGTTATTGTCGGCTCATTAAATGCTGTCCCCCGTAAACAATATACAGAATTGAACGAAATTTTAGAACATAATTATTATGCCCGTCCACCTTTTGAACCCATAGAAGAAATTAAAAATTATGACTTTTATCGTCTATATTATACAGCCTATTCACGGGCGCAAAATCTGTTAGTTTTAACCTGTGTTGAAAAGCAGGGTAGAGGTAAAACTCCTTCTAAATATTTCAGTAATTATTATCAAGAATTATTAGATTGGAAAGATGAGCGGATCATCTTAAGTCAATTACCTTTAGAAAAAGTAAAAGATGTGAATTTAAAAAGGGAATATTCCTTTACTTCCCACTTGACTTTATACGAAAATTGTGCTGAACAATATCGCTTTTTGAAGGAATTAGAATTTGCTCCCATTCGCAACAGTCCGATTTTATTTGGTACGTTAGTACATCAAACGATCGAGGATATTCACCACGCCGTTTTAAGGGGGGAAGAAAGCACTTTAAATGAAGAAAAAATCAGTGGTTGGTTTGATACTAATTATGCCTATTTAACCAAGCGTGAACGGGTTTATCTCGCTCCTGCGGCTAAATTTTCTGCGCTCAAACAAGTCTTAAATTATTATCGCCGCCGTCATGGTAATTGGTTAACAATTAAGGAGGCAGAAGTTGATGTATCTTTAGTCAAAGATGAGTATATTTTAGCCGGAAGTATTGATTTAATTGAAGGGGAAAATCAGACGGTTGAAATCATAGATTTTAAATCAGAAAAAAAATTAGATATTAATAATCTAAAAGATCGGGAAAAATTAAATCGTTATCGTAGACAATTAGAGGTTTATGCCCATATCGTAGAACAAAGAACGGGCTTAAAAGTTAGTAAAACTCATCTTTATTATACCAGTGTTGATGACGGTAATCCCTATATTAGTTTTGAGGTCAATCCTGCCTCAATTAATGCTACAATTAAGACCTTTGATGAGGTAGTAAGTCGCATTGAAAGTAAGGATTTTCGCATTAAGGAACGTCCCGTTAAGATTTGTAAAGATTGTGATCTAAAATATTATTGTGATGTTAAGAATTGGCAGTTTAGGGAGTAAATGAAACTAAAATGGAGTAAATAGTAGTAGAGAGGTGGTAAAATGTTAGAACAAAATGTTCCCCAAAAATCAGAACACCCTCAGCGAAAATTGTCACTGAAATATGTGTTTTATTGGTTAGAAAGAAGACTAGAATGGATTTTAAATATTCTCAATAATGCGGCACTGATTGACATTGTAGATAGATTAAGTAAACTTAGTATTTTGGTGGCGGCCTTTGTCTTTATTCTGGAAGCGCCTCAACGAAAAGAACAAAAACATCTTGAAGCATGGCGAGTTATTATTGAGATGGAAAACAGATCGGGCAATGGAGGTAGAATAGCCGCCCTTGAAAATCTCAATCAAGATCAAGTTCACTTAAATGGAATTAACTTAACAAAAGCATATTTAGCTAATATCAAGTTAAACAATGCTAAACTACAAAATGCTGAATTTTCTGGTGCTATTCTTTATCAAGCCAATTTTGAAAATGCTACTTTATATTCGGCGAATTTTGGTTGTATTAGTGATAGTAAATGTACTGATCTCAAGGAAGCCAATTTTAAAAATGCTAATTTAACTAAAGCCACTTTAAGAGGTGACTTTACCGGAACAATTTTTGAAAATGCTAATCTTTGTCAAGCCGATTTTAAAGAAATTGATGCTGGTTTAACCGTTGAACAAATAAAACAAGCTAAAAACTGGCAATTTGCCTTTTATAGTGAAGATTTGACCCAACAATTAGGATTAACTAATCAAGCTAATTCTAACTATAATAAAGATAGTTGTCCAGAGTAAAAACTCTAATAATTAGGATCAGCTTACTCTCCATAACTATTCAATAAATCTCCCGTTTCTGCCCTCAAACTTTTAAGATAATTTCTCAAGGCTAAAATACTATTTTCTTGAGTAACTTTATCACTAGAAAAAGCAACTTTTAACGCTGTATCACAACTATTAAAAGGTACAACCTTATTTTTAACATAATCAAAGCCATAACTTTCAATATTCTTTAAGATTAGTTGTTCAAAACACCAAATTTTCCCCTTAAGGGCTTGAATAAGATCAGGAAAAACCAAATTATTTAAAGCCCTTAAACAGCGTTTATCTCCTGTTAATAAATAATTATTACTTCCCTGTTGATTATAATAGCTAACATAACTAATTAAAACCGCTTCTCCTTCATCAATCTTTTGCGTTTCATCATTGAGTTTGTTACTATAATCTATTAACTCAGTATAAATATTTAAAATCTCATCATTAAAATTTTTTTGAGCAAGAGTTTTTAAATTTTTAGTTATTTCTAAAGCTTTTTCAAGATTATATTGATTAGTTTGATTATCGGCTTTATTCCCTCGTTTTCGTTTAATTTGTTTACCAAATTTATATTGAAAACTATCAAGAATTTTAACTTGTTTTGATTGAAGATTCAAACTCTCAACTGTTGTTTTAAATAAATCACAAGTAGCTAGTTTTAGGATAATATCATTATCTAAACAATAAAAATTCTCAGACAAAATTTACACCCCTAAAACTCTCTCTAAATATTCATAGGTTTCATCATTAAACCTATCCCAATCAAGACGCTGTGCTAAATATTCATTAATGATTTTTTTCCCATTAGTATCGGCCTTTAATTCCTTCAAAGAAGACATCACTAAAGGAAAATAATCTTTATTATGCCATCCATAATTTAAGATTATTGCTTCTGCTTCTATATTTGGATATTTCGTAATATTATTAGTTATATATTTAGCAAAATTTTGACTATCAAAAAATCTTTGATTTCCCAAACAATTATCACAATCACCTAATAATAATTCAGTAGCAAATTGATTAGCTTCATTTTCTTCATTATTATTACAATTAAAATCAATTTCTTCATCAATTAAAACACCTTCTTTTAAGTGACCTAAAGCTAAATGTCCTAACTCATGTGCCAAGTCAAAAGCCAACATCATCGAATATTTATCATTAGAACTAAGCACAATTACAGGGCGAGAAAATTGCCATTGAATTAACCCTGCGAACTTCTTAATATTCTTAGGAAATTGATTATAATATACCACAATAATTCCTTTACTCCAACAATATTCAAGTAAAGAAATTAAATTAACTGTTTTAGTCTCCTTTTCTAAGGAGGATTTTAAAATTTCTGTTCTAATTTCTTGAACATTACGAGGTAAAGAAGTAAAATTAATCTTAATACCTTCGGCGATTAACTCAGCTACTCGACTAGCTAAAGCTTGAGCAATCAAAGGATGTTCTTGATTTGAAGAATTATGTTGTTTAAAATTAGTCTGGGGTAATTCTTTAAATTTAACTGGTTGAGTGCTATCTAATAAAGATTTTAAATCAAGGTTAAGATAATCAGCGATATAACCTGCGCCTTCTAAGACAGCAAAGGGCTTATCATTAAGTGTGTTATTCCACCAACTCGGTAAACCATTTTTTCTCACATAGTCACGGCTTAAACCAAGTTGAGTGTTTAATTTACGATAGAGGGAAGACATAGTAAGATTATTTGTCATTGTCTTAGCCTCCTTTGGTTAAAATACTCTCCAAAAATTAAAGCCCCTCCCAAACTAGGTAAAAAAAGACTTGCTTCTTAAACACACGGCATTTCTGCCGACATTCATTTGAGATCGCGCTATTTCTATTATACTATTTGTCATCAATTTGTTGACAAAAATAGATCAAACCTAATAGGATCTAATCAACAACACCCACCACGCCTCTGCTTATGTAAGCGCACCGGAGTGGGTTTTGTTATTAATTAATGCTAAAATATTAGGTAAACTTTAACCTAATATTTTCTATGACTGATACTCAAAAACAAATTAGACATTACTATGTTGACGAAGCAGGAGATTTAACTTTATTTGATAAAAGAGGGCGAATAATGTTAGGAAAAAATGGAGTTTCTAACACTTTTATGATTGGAGTGGTTAGGTTAGAAAATCCTCTGTTAGTCGGGGAAAAATTAGAAGCTTTAAGAAGTAGTTTATTAGTAGATGAAAGATTTAAAAATATTCCTTAGCTATTCAAAAAGCCAAGAAAAATTTTGAGCAAAAATGGAATAAAGGCTATGATAAACCAACAACAATAGATGTTAAGAAATCCTCAGAAGAAATTGGTTTACAAGTAATTGATTATTATTTATGGGCTTTACAACGATTATATGAAAAAAATGATGATACTTTCTTTAATTCTTTAGCCCAAAATTACTCTTTAATTATAGATTTAGATGATAAACGTAAGAGATGGACTGGTGAGTGGTATTCTAAGAGTAATCCCTTAACCCTCCAAAAGATAAAGCCCCTAGTAAGCTAGGTTCAAGGGACTTGCCACTCGAACACCCGGCATGAAGCCGACTTTCACCTACTATCGGGCTATTTCTATTATAGCATTAACTTTATCTTTCCCAAACTTTTTTTTGATTTAACTATCTATGTCTAATAAACCGCCTTTAAACCTCGATCTTCCTCAAGCCCTTGAAACGGTAGAAAAATATCAATTTGAACCGATTAAGGGTTATCCTATGCTCAATTGGAAGGGTAAACGCCCTTTTACTAATACCCTCTATTATCCCGCTCAACTTAAGGAAAGACATACTTTGCGTAAGCTAATTAATTGATTGATTTACTGGTAAACTTGGCTTTCTCTTGACTTTTAAAATTTAGCCCGATCGCGCTTCATGGCACTCCTGTGAAAAATAATCCACTAAAATTGGGATAATTTCCTCACGCCACCTCAGTTGCGCTCCTTGCCATCCTTCTTTACTGGTGGTTAAAATGGCGATGCCATACTGTTTCCCTTGCTCGGTTAATTTTCTCTCTCGATTAACTCCAACTTTGGCCCAGTCTTGATATTCTAAGTCATGGAGTGCCTGATTAATTTTAGCACTGGTAATTTTTTGCGCCATTTGTTGACTGATTTTCGTCGCTAACTGAGAGACGATCAAGCCTTGGGGTGAAGGGGTATGGTTGGCGATCACCTCTTGGGCGGAGGTTATTAAACTATTTAATTCGGGTATTTGTAGCCCCAACTGAGTTAATTTCCAATGCGCGATCGCTGTGGGTTCGACTCCGGCTTCTACCATCCATTTTGAGGCTATTTCAATGCCCTCACTAATTAATTTTAAATCATAATTTTGATTACTAATCGTTGGAGGGGTAACTGTTAATTCTTTTTCTTCTGCTTTGATTATTTCAAACTTAGTAATAGGTTCATTATTAATATTCTTAATTAATTTTAGGGCTAATTGATTACCTTTTTGTGCTTCATGTTGCCAATATACCATGGCCGAAGCTAAAGGGGTTAAGGCGATTGCACCTTTGCGCTCAGGAATGACGGCTTTAATGGGGGTAGGTAAATCAGTTTGATGACGAAAAAATGTTCCGGCAGTTGATTTGGTTTTGCCTATAATTTCGCCAATTTGACGATGGGTAAACAGGATAATTTCTTCCGCTTCTACTGTTATTTGATAACCATTTAAGGGGAAATCGGGAATTAAGATTGTGATCGATCGAGCTAGTTGCGCCATCAAATTTTATCATCATCAACACAAGTCAGTTCATTCTACCATCTCAGTAGCAATCGTGTCAAAACTGCCTCACAGCCAAGGTTTTATCATTTCCGTCGTAATGGTACGAAAACGTACGCTAAGGCTAAAACTCATATAGACTAAGGGTTTGACACTTATCTCGGCTCGATCGCGCCTAAAAGAAATCAACTTGCCCAATGTGAGTAGCAATCAGATCAAAAAATACCGGACATTTTGTATATTTTGATACCAAAAAAGGCAGACCGAAATTTTGGCTCTGTCTTTTTTGGGGAACGAAAAATCAACCTTTCAGGCAGAGATGAATTTTCGTTCCCATAATATAAAGATCTAATATATAAATATATATCCTTAGAAAAAAAAGAAAAAAATGCTTTTTTGATTTTTTGGAAATTGGAAAATATTTTTAAGGGGAAGTGGAAAACTTATTGATGAGATCAGATGTTCTTAATTTAAGTTCCGCCGAGTTGACTAAAAAATCAACTCATCATTAGAAAATTTAATGGCGGTAACGGTTTTGAAGAAACATTAAAGCAGAGCGTCCTAGAATCAATTTTAAGGGCTATTACTAGGTCAGAAGGTAGATTTAGAGGTCATTTAATTTTGGCGGCGTTTAAAGCCCCTTTAAAGTTAACAGTCTAAATTACTTAATTTCGGGTGAACATTATCGTTAAAGCGCGATCGCACTTTGGAGTTAGCTGGTTAAAGTAGTTTAATTTTTAATAGCTTAAAAGGAGGAACAGATCACCTTGCACAATCTCAAAAGATATGATATAATATATAGCTAATCAACAATTTTTACAACTCAATATATTCTAGTTAAATTTATTTCCGCAAAGGAATACTTAAAAGAAATACTTAATTAGAATAAGCCCTACAAATTAAATAAAAAAGCCCGACAGGAACTATGATTTTCTGTCGGGCTTTTTTTTGGGGATTTTAGTTGGAGAAATTTTGGTTGTCCTTCAAAAAAGGAAAAAAAATATGGCAAAAGCGTATCACAAAAGCATGAGAAATGTTCCCGAAATTTATGACGAGAAGAAACAAGCTTACTCGATTAGTTTAACTCCTACGGGGAAAATAAACCTTGATCTAATGGCTAAAGATTTTGGTTTAAGTCGCTCTGAATTAATCGAACAAATTGCCCGAAAACAATTTCTTCTTACCCGCAATCTCAGCCAATAGCCTTCATCAATTTAAGCCGATTTATTGGCAGTATCGTTGTCAATCTTAAATCTTAATATGTTTATTTGGTATGGCTTTTGCTCTTAAATACGACCTAAAAAATAACTGGTTGGCACAAGCGAACATAATTCTTTTTTTCTCCTTCGTCTGCTCACCTACTCTTATCTTTCTTTAGGTCTTATCTAATACCAACTCCCCACCTATCTTATATATAGTTATAACCTTTATATATAAGATTTTTCAAATTCAAAACGTCGAAGCTTTATGGAGTAATTAGTTAGCTCTTATATCTATTTTAAAATAACGATTATCAACGATTTATCGATTACAGTAAATCAAGAATTTCTTAGATATATGCAATTAGTAACTAAACTCTATTTCTTATTTTTAATTATACCTTAGCTCTTACCTAATAGCTAATTTTATTCACCAGATTTTTCAGGAGGTTATATAAGATGCAAAAACCTAAAAATTTAGGGCAACTCATGGAGCTTTATTCTCAATTAATTAAAGACAATAATTGCCCTATTAAAGCTAATCAAATTATTAAACAATTAAACACAGCTATTTATCGTTATCTTCTCCCTGCTTATGGTTTTTCTCCCTTAAAAAATAACAAAATTACTCAAGTTGAACTCAAAGCGGCTGAGGCTTTTTGTTATACTCTAAAAATAGAGCAACTTTATAATGCTCTTAACAAACAAGCCGAAATTTTTGCTAATTTAAAAGTTTCAAAGTCTATTCAATATCCTAATAAATCCCGACTCAAAGATTTTCTGGATACGGCCAAACAACAAAATTGGTTGCCACAAAAAAAACCTTCTACTTTAAAATTAAACGATCGCTGTCCTGGCAAACGTCAAAAAGGCTTTGGTGGCATTGAAAATACTCCTCTTATGCCACCTCGTAACTTGGCAGGGTTAAAGCCATACAGTTTAAAAGAGAAGGATTTTTCGCCCAAATTAGCTCAACAAATGAAGGAGTTTTATAAATATCGGACTCAAAAAAATTACTCCAATCGCTTTGATGAGCCTGTATCGAAGGAAACAGCACAAAATCAAATGAAGGATATTGCCATCGTCTTAGGTTATCACCATCATTATGGAAATATTCCCAAGGAAGATTTAGATTTTGAAACTTTAGTTCCCTATCTTCCTGTCAAAAAAGCGCATGATTCGGAGTTAGCCCGAAGACAACTTGAAGATCTAGCTGATGATGTTGATAATTGGCTATGTGACTTTTTATCTTTCCTCGAAGATGAGCGTCAAATTAAAAGTCCCCATACAAAACTTCATTATGTCATGGCTGTTTTAATGGTAGCCAAATTTCTCTATCGTCGAGATACGATCTTTAATGATTATCGTGATCTTGTGCTGATTGACAAAATCAAAATGCGTCTGAGTTTGATTAATAAAGAGTTTCAAACTCATCAACCTGTGGCTGATATTTCTAAAAGATGGTTAGATTTGAATGATTTACTTACCAAAGTTGTCGAGCCTTTAAGATTAGAATGTCAACCGAAACTAAACTCTGGTTGGCGAAGAAGTGATGAAGCTGTAGGGCAAAGTATTCAACGATATGTGATATTGGGTTTATTAACTTATATGCCTCCTCGCCGAATTGGTGTTTTTGCGAAGCTCAAAATGGCTACTTCCTGTCCGGTGGAACGTCCTGCTCATGTACCTCCTGACGGCTTATTTCACCCTTTACCTCCACTGTTTGAGCGCCATCAAAATTCTGAATATCCCTATCTCTATCAAGATCATGGCAAGTGGTATTTAGATTTAACGCCCCAGTCATATAAAACGGGAAAAACTTATGGTCATCAAAAAATTGAGATTGCTAATCCTATTTTTGAGGATGATAGAAGTTTTTACGAATACCTCGAAATGTGGCTCTATGGTTATTATTTAAGTAGTGATGGTAGCCCTAGAAATTGTGGCACTAATTGTAATTTAGGTAATATTTCTCGTTGGTATCAAACAAGGATGATCTATCAACCTGAACATAATTTTGTTTTTACTAAATATAACGGAATGCCTACTACGAATAAATCGTTGAGCAAATATGTGTCCACGGCTGTGCATAGTACGATCGGAAAACGACTTAATCCCCATTTGATTCGAGATATCTACGCTACTTACTTTTTAGAGCAGAATTATTCGGATGAGGTGATACGCTCTTTGGCTTATGCGATGGGGCATTCGGTCGAGACTTTACGCAAAATCTACGATCTGCGCCATCCCCACCAAAAACGTATTTCCATTGAAAAAGCTGTGGCACAGGTGGTTCAACAGACGATTAATGGCGATGTCAATGTTGATTTTGATTCTCTATCTCCCAAGGCGAAGATTTTACATTTAATCCCTCATTTAACTGCCAAAGAGCGTGAGGAGATCCAGTTGTCTCTTTAATCTCGATCTGGGCGCGATCGCGCCCTTTTTCTTTTGAAGAATTATTACAAAAGGCAATAAGTATAATTCTTTATAAAAATGTATTATACTTGTATTAAATACACAAATACTACTCATCTACAGGAGATGTATAATGACAACAAAGAATCAATTGACAGATCGCTCTAAAACAGAATTTAAAGAACAACCCATGAAAATTATTAGATTTATACCACTAATTTTAGTGGATTCCTTGAAAGATAAAATCAAAGATCTATATCATCAAAAAACAGAACTTTTTGCTCCTGTTAGGCATGAAGGATGGTATCTCAAGGAAGATGATGATTGTTTAATTACATTTGATATGGGTGAAAAATCCGATTTAGAAATTTTAAATAATCAATTATCCCATAAATATTTGATAAAAGATGAAATTGCTCAAATTAGGCATTATAAGTTTTTGAATGCAACATCAAAATTTATAATTTATTGGAATGGCATAATTGAATCAATCAATTCATTTGATTTGAGTAACAATGATATAGGTAAAATAACAAGACAAGTCAGGAATATTTACGACTCAATTGGAATTGAATCTCAATTTGAAGTAGAATTTATCTAATTGAAATTAAGCTGTTCGTCATAAAAAAACATATTAGTAAAATGGGCTTCTAGCTTGTAACAAGCCGGATGTTTATATTACATAAGTTGTTTAAATGCGTAACAGCTTAATCTTGATGCTGTTGAATAGAGATGATTTTAAATCAATCATATCCAAATGATTCTAAGTAATCTTCAAAGCTTCCATCAAAATCATCTGGATCATATCCATAAGCATCCATTTCCATTTGTAATAAGTCTTCAGATGAAAACTCAGACAAAATAGAATAGTATGTATTATTTGATTGAGAGAGGAAATTTGTTTCTTCAATTAATTCTTTGGAATGTTTTTCAATATAGCCTTTTTCTATAGCTTCTTCACTAAATTGATTTAGTGAATTAACCATATTATAAACCGTTAAATTTTGTTGACTTCTAGTAATAGCAGTATATAGTAATTGATATTTTGTTTCTTCTTGTTCTTGATCGGGATTAAATAAGATTAAAATATTACTTAATTCCCAACCTTTAAAACTATGAATTGTGCAAACTTTGATCATTCCTCCTTGCATCCAAAATTCAACTTTATAACCCTTCCTCAATACTCTAAGGTTATCTTTAAATTTATTTTTATCCCAACCTTCTTTTTGACTAATTTGTTTAAGCTGACAAAATTCTTCTTTTGATTCAAAGTTTTTTTGATATGGTAAACTTAAAGTTTTTAAAACATCACATACTTGCCATCCATCTTCAACTGTACATACTAAAATTGCAATATCCGCACGAGCAGTATTTCTATCTTTAATTAAATTTCCGATATCTTTTTGAATATAATTTAAACATTCTTTTTGATTACCATTAAACCAAATATTTTTAACAAATAAATCAGTTTGAACAGAATTTTTACCCTCTACTTTTTCCTCTTTTCCATCTATATTTGCCCAATCATAAAGATAGTTTGCTAATTGAGCAGTTTTTGTAGGTATGCGAAAAGACTGTTTTAGCTCATTTGGACGACCTGCCCCTAACGGCATTGACTCTGTGCCATAAATATTTTGACGACGATCTTCACAAAAGAAAAGATGATAATTATGATTACAAATACTTTGTAATATTTCAACCCAAGAGCGTTGAAAATCTTGTCCTTCATCAATTAAAAGTACATCTATTTTTTCTTTTACATTTCTTCGATCTAATTCATTATTTTCTAATGGAAAAAGACGATGAAAATGACCAATTTCTATATACTCAAGACATTTTCGATCATAATGACGAGCAAGGCAAACTACTAAATCTCTTAAATAATTAACCATTGTAATATTATAACAAACAAGAAGAACTCGTTTTTTTTCTCTAGCCGCATTCACAGCTTTATGAACTAAAAGAAATGTTTTTCCTGAACCTGCCGCACCTTTAACACGGCGAGTCCCTGAATTATTTGACAATAATTCTTTTTGTTTAGAAGTTAATGGTTGTAAAAAATTTTCAAGATTAGTATTACCATGACGAGGATAAGCTAAAGCATTAGCCAAGCGATCTGCTAATCCTATTTCTGTCATTAATCCGGTAAATTTTGAACCATGTTTTAAATAATGTTTGTTCAAAATTTGCTTTAGTTTTTCTGGGTGTAAATCATCATAACCAAAATATTTATATTTATATTGATTTACCTGAGTTTCTATTGGTTTAAATTCCTTTTTAATATCTTCTGTTTTATATTTATGAAAATAAACAAAAGTAGTGATTAAATATTTTACTTTAAAATCTAATATTTGTTTTGTATACAAAATTGGAATTTCTCTTTTCATAATAGATTGTTTATACTTATTAACTTGTTGAAATGGACAATTAGCTTTTATCCAATCTCCTGTATCTTTAGCTCTAATTTTCCATTGATTTTCTTGATTTACTTCAAAAATCCAATCTTTAACTTCAAAAATACCAACTCCAGCATCTTCACAAAAAATAACAATATCTGGACGTAGACCATTAAGATAAGATTGAACATAAATTGTCCAATTATCATCAAGAATTGCACATAAAGCATTCATTAAAGCTCTTTCTCCTTCGGTAAGAGGAGGTACAAAACGATTAATTTCATTAAGATCAGGGACTAAAATTGCCATATTTCTTTTTTTCCTTCAAGTAATTATGCAAAAATATTCAAAAGCTAATAATTTTATAATCTGAATGTTTATTCTATCGCCCCTTCAAATCAAGAAGGGGATTTCAGAAATCAACAGATTTTTTCTATTGTGAAAGCAGATTTAGGCGGCTTCGTAAATTGAGTGGCACAATTTTTGACTTGCTTTAAGACGATAAATACTGTTATACGCCTTCCAATTTTGCTTTAAAGCACCTCTGAGAAAACCATTGGGATTGTAAACCTCTCTACGTCCCTTCTTCTGTTGTTCAATAGCTTCAATTAGAGCGGCTAAAGCATTTATTCTTGTTTCAAAATCAGATTTGAGCCATAGCTTAAGTAAGCCTAGATCTTCTGTATTAACAGAATATTCTGTTAATATCATTGGTAGGTGTGTCATATATATGAACTCCTAAAAAATTTAATTTTTATAATGGGAGACAAAGAAACTTGTAAGAATATGAACTTTGTTCTCCCTTGACATTTTTATACTAATCTAAATTGAAAAGGCTGACTAGATATGATTTTCCGACACATAGCATATATAACTAGATAATATAATGTATACTATGTTGGTGTCTTAAAAAAGGGGAGTTAATTTGTACTAATGATAAAATCTATCTTGTGCTTAGATGAGGTAATTTTTGAAAAATTTAGGGCATTAAACCTTGATTGTTCTTGTTTTCGCATTTTTGTACACATAGTTAGACGAATTGGAAAGAAGGAGACATATTCCAATTCATTTGAAAATATCGCTAAAGTATGTCGAATATCTAAAGATAATGCCAAGAAAAAAATTAAAATATTAATAAAACACAACTTGATCCAAAAAGAACAAGGAGAATTGGATCCCTTAACATCAAAAAATAAACCTAATAAATATAGAATTGGAACTTGTTTTGGTGAAAATAAAAATTTTTTTGTACATTGGTTTATTGATCTTTATGGACTACTTCCCGAAGAATTTTATCTACTATGTTATATAGCAAAACATGATAACGGTGAAATTAAACAATCAAGAGGTAAGATTGAAGAATCATCTATGTTATCTAAAGATCAAATAGATGAGGCTTTAAAAAATTTAGTCAAATATAATATTCTTAGAAAAGAGGAGGGACAGGGGCAAAAACCACATTTTTATAAAATTAATGAGATACAAGATTGGTGTCATCCAGATAAGATTGACTACACGGGAAAGAACGGGAAGAAAAAAGACTTAGATACTAAACAACATACCAAAGAAGAACGAAACAATTTGTTTAAACAGCAGTTTCAGGAAATTAACAATATTTTGAATAATATAGAAAAAGATGTTAGCTTTGCTCATTTAACGGATGAACAACAATTGAAATTTTTTCAAGAGATTCGTTATATTTTAAATAAATATTTTTTAGAAAAATAGGAGGGTAGCCGAGATACATAAAAAAAGGTAAATTATCTAGGTCAATGCTTTGCTGTATATAGCTTTGACAATTTGAGTAGCAATCGTGTCAAAAACCACGCTAAGGCTAAAACCCATATATACTAATGCTTTTAGACTCATTTTGCCCTTTTTTACACCTATCTCGATCGAGCCTAAAAAAAATCAACTTGCTCAATTTGTGCAAGTTGATCTAAAAGGGAAAACTTGGCGATCGAGGGAACGCATTTTTATTTTCACCGCTCGATCGCATAGTGACTTTTAATTACAGGAGAATTTCAAGAAACATGGGAAACAGAATATTGCTTTTGATATGATTAAAAATGTACAACGGCTTAAGTTAGGAGGAGAAGTTTAACAGCTTCTCCCTTCACAATTTAAAATTAGAACAGAGCTAATTGAATTGGTTTAGATATCGGAGTTGGTTCTAATTGTACAATGACCTCCGGCGGAGGTGTCCAAAGTCCTAATTTCCCGATCGCGCGGATAGGGTATTTTAATTTAACAGGGTTAGTTAGTTTCCACTGGTAGCAATTAGGAAATGACCAGTCATTGTTATGATCAATTAGAACATCGGTTAAAGTAACGTATCCTAAGATGAAACCCAAAACTGACTGAACTTCGTCATAGTCAAAGCCACGTTGTTTACAATAATAAATATCTTTTTTTAGAGGCTTCGCCAAAGATGAATGAATGTATAAACGACCTCTGTATTTAGTACGATAAGAACGGTTTTCAACTGTTTTGATACCTGATAGAATCCCATCGCAAAAAGGCTGTTTAACTGTTAAAACTTTGATAGTATTCATGGTAGTTTTTAATTAATTTGAACTAATATTTTTTGATTTTTAAATTAATCAGTGACAGCCCATAAAGATAATTATTGATTCTCCTTAAACGTCTTCCCACAATCCTTACATTTTTTTCTATCCTTCCCCCATTTAATAACATTAATAGAGTCACAATGCGGACAAACATTTTTCTCCGTTGTGGGTGGTTGGTACTCTATTTCGTAGAGATTATCAAGGTATTGCGCCAACTGTTGTTGTTGTTGGTAGTTACCTACATTACCCTCAATATAAGAGTTGTAGTGATTGGGAGGAGGCAGTGGCTGTGGGTGGACGGTAGTTGTCATGTGGTTGCCCACTGCCTGATTTAAGATTAATAAAGGTAGTTGATTAATGGGAAGTAAATTTAAAGGAGGATTGCCATGTTTCTTAAATTTACTATAACTATGATGGGTTGGATGTAAGGCAATTTGAACGGGAACACTACCAGAAACAACGCAGGGATAAGCTATAGATTTAATGTATTCTTTTTCTGGGGTATTCTGTTTGAAATTATTATTAATTATTGCCCGTGCCGATGCACATAAACCAATGATAAAATAGTTATTCAAATACTTCTCAGAAACGTCTAAATCTGTAGCATTATGAGATTGATTTAAGATGATAAATGTAATACCAAATTTACGCCCTTCAGAGCCTAATCTCTTAATAGCTGACTTTACATTTTTAGGGTTTTCAAATCTCTCTAAACAAGCATTTACTTCATCACAGAAAATGATTAAATCATCTCCCAAAGATAACTTTTTCTCCTTTAATTCGCATCGGTGATCAAGTTCATTAAGAAGCCATTTAAGCACCTTTTCAATTTGTTCGATTCTGCCAATAGATTTTACTCCAACTTGCTCCCATGTATCATTCCAATGAGGATCCATGGCCAAAACTTGCGCAGGTTTTTCTTGAGTAAGAAGCCCGGCTAACCAACAAGCCACGCTCGTTTTACCACTGCCGGAGTTGCCGCTAACAATAAAGCCAACTGCCTCATCAATACAGTCATACCAGTCATAAAACTCAAAGCCAGAAGCCGAAGATTTTACCTGTTCAACCTCATCATCAATGCCTTCATCCTGATAGTTATTCTGGGGTAAATAACAAGGTTGGAGTTGGTTTTGATAGTATTGGTCATTTAAGGTTTTTAATAGCGTTAAATTGTTAACAAAGTTGTTTTCTTCAAGATGTTGATTCCCATTAATAAACATCTCCATTTTATTTAATTCTGATAATAGATAAAAACTTACTCTGACTGCTACTACTCCCATCCCCAATCCCCATAATCTCAGATTTTTATTATTAGTTTTTAATGGTAAAAATAGGGTAACACATATTAAGCCTACTATAATAATATCCGCCCCAATTGATGTGATTAGATGCAGTCTTTTTACTGGTTTTAAATTATCTAACATTACTCCACCTCCAGACTATTACAAATAAATTAAAACTAATCCACATAAATATAATGGCAAGATTGAAACTTTCTGCATCTTTGATTAATAAATAATCAAGTAATTTCTTGAAAGATTTTATAAATAAATCGTCATATTTATATGCTAGATAAAAGATTAAATTAGTGATAAGATAGAGTAACAAAGCAACGAGTTGGGAACGAACATCAATCAAACTAAATTCACTAATAAAGCCTGATAATAGGGCAGTGGCAAGTGATAATAAGATAAATTTTCTCATAAAAATAAGCCCTTGAATAATTGACAATTGACAATTGACAATTGATAATGATACAAGCCTTTTAATTGTCAATTGTCCACTGTCAATTGTCAATTGTTGAAGATTGATTCTTTGATTGACTCTTTAGATGCGGAAAAAATAGCATTTACTTTACTATTTGCATCTTCAATATAACCTTGCCCATCTGCTTTTATTCTTGCCAGTTGTACCCTCGTCCCTTGTAAATGTTTATTGATAACTCCTTTTAGCTTTTGGTTACTAACTTCCACATCGGCAACTGCTTTAATATGTTCAGTAAGTGCCTCGTTATTCTTAATAGTTTCCTTGGCAACTTCTGTACGGGTTTGAAGAATTTTACGCCCATTTGCTGACTGTTTTTTAAAGGTGGCTTTGGCTTGATTTTCCTGTTCAACTACTTCATCAGTGGCGAGTTCAAAACCCTCTTTTCTGATCCCTTTTACATTCTGAAATTGAATGTTTCCGACATCGGTAGCACTGAAGCCTCCGGTGGGAGAATGCCAAGCATCTAAGTTAATAGAATTATCCCCATTAATTGCTGTTTTATTAAATCTTGAAAGTGCCATAATTTCTCCTAATTATTGTTAATTATTACTGGTGTTTGTTGATTATTATTAGATTGATTACCAATGGTCACGGCACAGAATAAACTAATAATAATTATGGTAAAGATGATAACCGGATTAAACCCGTGAATCTCATCGGTAGAGCTACTTTTGCGACGTTTGTAAATGATTTCAACATCATCATCATTCACAACTAGAAATTTATCGTCTTTGTTATTCATGGTGTAAAATTAGTTTGAATTGTTATTTAAAAGGAAGGGATAACCCAACCTTGATGAGATGTACCCCCCTTCAGGCAGGGGGATATATCTTGTTTTATATTTGATTTTGTGTTTTGAATTTTGCGATCGCCATCTCCAAAGAATTAATTGAGTTCTTCGGGAGAGGGTGAGGGCGAGGGCGAGGCAGTCAGCAGGGGGAAGTTTACCCCTTCAAATGCCTCTAACTCCTCAATCCGTGCCTCTAAAATATTCAGAGTTGCCATGCCATTCATTTCAAGGGCTTCACTCAAATAATCGAAATACTCTCCAGAAGCCTTAATCCGGTTAAATTCGTTAATGGTTTCCAGAGCCTCAAGTTTGGCCATAGCCTGTGCAGTGGCGATCGCATTTTCTTTAATCTTGTTAGTCTGTTGGTTAGCGGTGTGACTGCCCACAGCTTCACTACGGGTTTTATAACCGTTTTTGGCTTTAGGGTTACTGTTTAGAAGTTCCTCACGATGCGAGGCGGTTGTTTTGGTAGTAGTCATGTTTTAACTTCTCTGTTAATTGTTTGGCAGTTGTTAATATTTCGGGATTAAGAGCGTTATTTTCTCTCAACTCCAGAAAGTCTATGTATTGGTGCTTATAGCGTCCTCTTTTAGCCTGTAAAAACAGCTTGAGGGCGACTAGGAGGGGGACATCCTTCCATTGATATTTGTGGTCACGGTCGTCGGGATTATAACCAACTGCGATGAGCCATTTACGCCAAACTCCTCTGTTAGAAATTCCTAAAAGACGTTGTAACTCACATCTATCAAATT
>NZ_AP025633.1:0-38085 GCF_055394725.1 Annamia dubia NIES-4383 | reverse complement strand
TGATAAAATTTGATGGCGCAACTAGCTCGATCGATCACAATCTTAATTCCCGATTTCCCCTTAAATGGTTATCAAATAACAGTCGAAGCGGAAGAAATTATCCTGTTTACCCATCGTCAAATTGGCGAAATTATAGGCAAAACCAAATCAACAGCCGGAACATTTTTTCGTCATCAAACGGATTTACCAACCCCAATAAAAGCAGTCATTCCTGAGCGCAAAGGTGCAATCGCCTTAACCCCTTTAGCTTCGGCTGTGGTGTATTGGCAACATGAAGCACAAAAAGGTAATCAATTGGCTTTAAAATTAATTAAGAATATTAATAATCAACCTATTACTAAGTTTGAAATAATCAAAGCAGAAGAAAAAGAATTAACAGTTACCCCTCCAACGATTAGTAATCAAAATTATGATTTAAAAATAATTAGTGAAGGCATCGAAATAGCCTCAAAATGGATGGTAGAAGCAGGAGTCGAACCCACAGCGATCGCGCATTGGAAATTAACTCAGTTGGGGCTACAAATACCAGAATTAAATAGTTTAATAACCTCCGCCCAAGAGGTGATCGCCAACCATACCCCTTCACCCCAAGGCTTGATCGTCTCTCAGTTAGCGACGAAAATCAGTCAACAAATGGCGCAAAAAATTACCAGTGCTAAAATTAATCAGGCACTCCATGACTTAGAATATCAAGACTGGGCCAAAGTTGGAGTTAATCGAGAGAGGAAATTAACCGAGCAAGGGAAACAGTATGGCATCGCCATTTTAACCACCAGTAAAGAAGGATGGCAAGGAGCGCAACTGAGGTGGCGTGAGGAAATTATCCCCATTTTAGTGGATTATTTTTCACAGGAGTGCCATGAAGCGCGATCGGGCTAAATTTTAAAAAGTAAAGAGAAAGCCAACTTCTCCAGTAAATCAATCAATTAATTAGCTTACGCAAACTCTTATTATCACAAGCTCATGAGTCAAATTCAAGTCCATCTCCAGTTTAATCATCTCACTAATCCTGATATTCTTACTCAACTTCTTGAGGATAAGCGCTCACCCCAAACTAGACGTGCCTACGCCAAGGATCTGCGGGATTTTTTTCAGTTTTTGACGGGCGCTACTGAGCCGACTCCCCTCTTGGTGAAAGAGTTTCTCTCTCTTGAGCAAAAACAAGCGACGGCTGTGGTTTTACAGTATAAGTCTTCTTTGCGAAAGCGTCAGTTATCCTCTGCTACTATTAATCGGCGTTTGGCGGCGATTAAGTCTTTAGTTTGTTTGGGAAATCAGTTGGGGGAATGTTGTTATAGTCTCGATAGTATTAAGGGGGATAAAGTCATTCGTTATCGGGATACTACGGGTGTTAGTAAGGAAAGTTATGCCCTGATGTTGGCTATTCCCGATCGCTCTACTTTGAAGGGTAAACGAGATTATGCGATTCTGCGCTTATTATGGGATAATGCTCTACGACGGGGCGAAATTGCGCAAACTTTGATTAAAGATTTAGATTTGGAAGGTAAATCTTTATTGATTATTGGCAAGGGCAAAGGGCAACAACAACAGGCGGTGAGTTTGGCTAAACCTACTGTTAATGCTATTTTAGATTGGTTACAAGCTAGAGGGGAATTGACTCTTAATCAGCCTTTATTTATTGCCTTAGACCATGCTCACTATGGTCATGGTATCACGGGGACGGCGATTTATCAATTGGTGCGTAAGGTGGCGAGTGAAGCGGGTATTACTAAGGTGATTTCGCCTCATCGGATCAGGCATTCGGGCATTACGGCGGCGCTTGATGCCACCGGAGGGAATGTGCGCAAGGTGCAGAAGTTATCCCGTCATGCTGATTTGAATACTTTAATGATCTATGATGATAACCGTCAAGATCTACAAGGTGAGTTGTCTGATCTACTTTCTGATTTGGTATAATTAATTGGGGCGATCGCGCACGCGCGGCACTGCGCGATCGCTAATTCTAATATTTGCTCAAATAAGGGTTCTCCTAATGTCATTAATCTTAAGGATGGGAATTCTTCAAAGATGTCTGGATAGAAGGTTACTTCATAAGTTTGATTTTGATATTTGACTACCCAAATTTGATTTTCTTTTGCCATAAATTCTACTCCTTGATTTCTTAAAAAGGGGGATTGAGTTAATAATTTTTCTGTCATTTCTGGAGTAATTTTACTCTTAGCAAAAGATTGTCTAATTTCTGTTAAATCTGATTCCACATTTAGCGCTACCATTGTTTCTAAATCGGGGCGAATGGGAGGATGATTAATTAGTTGATCTAATTCTTTGAATAAAACTCCCTCCTCCTCTGGATCCGCCGCCATTACCGCCTGTTCAATAAAGGTGGGAACTTGTGCTAAGATGGGTTGTAAATTGCCTACTACTGTCTCAAAAGCATTAATTCTATTTCTTAATTTTTGATACACTTTTGCCTCTACTGTACCATCATAATAGAAGTTATGAATATAAATTTCTGGATAAATTTGTCCTATTCGATCTAGTCTACCAATTTGTTGTTCTACTTGCATGGGATTCCAAGGCATTGAATACATTAAGATTACTCCACAAGTTTGTAAATTTAAGCCTTCACTGGCGGATTTTGTTGCTAATAAGATTTTAATTTTTCCTTCCCTAAATTGATTTTTTATTAGTTCTTTTTTGACAGTTTTCCATTGATTATTTTCAAAAATTTCGCCTCCTCTACCTGAATAACAAGCCACTTGATTATGATATAATTGGGTTAAAGTTTCTCTCACATAATCCATTGTATCGGTATATTGAAAAAACACAATTGCTGTTTCTCTTTTCATTAATTCCTGTCTTAATATATCTAAAAATACGGATAATTTAGTATCTTCTCCTGTGTTTTCAAACTGTTTTAATAAGTCTTCTAAATAATGAATTTCGGCCGGATCCGTAGGGGTAAAATAATTTTCTAATCCCGCAATAATATTATCATCTGCTTCATCAATATCTATTAAATCATCTTCCGTAATACTAATACCTTCTAAACGTCTTTCTAAGGATTTTTTAATAGCATAAAAAGAACTGGTTAAACGTCTTCTGTATAGGGTCATTAAGAAGCCTAAAGCCTTTCTTTGTTCTTTTTGAGCTAAATTGTAAAAATGTCTGACATAATCGCTTACAGCACGATATAACGGCACTTCACGCTGTTTTTCAAGGGCAATGGCATTATCAAATACTTTTCTAACAGGAATGGGGCTATTAATTATTCCTTTTTGATAATATTGTCTTAAGGTGTCTCTCGTATGGCGAAACATTAAATCTTGTAAGGGGGTATGTAAGGTTAAAAATTGACGAGAATAGTCAATAAATTGTTTTTCTTGGCTTATTTGTTTACTGTTACTAATGGTTTTTCCCTGTTGCCATGTATCTAATAAACGATAATATAAGAATCTATCTTTTTGACTTAATAACTGTTGAAAAAGTGGGCAAATTTTTCCACCTTGATTAAAATAATCTACTGACATTTTTTGTAAAAATTCTAAGGTTTGTTTATTCATTTTTTGGGGTAAACTATCGAAATAATCACAAAAGTTTTCTTGATATTGCCATTGCCCTTTTAAATCTAATAAATTTAATAAATCAAAGACTTCTATGGTATCTATTTGCATGGGAGTAGCTGTTAATAATAATAAAAATTGGGTTTTTGATTTTAATTCCCGCATTAATCTTAATAAAGAATTAGGTTTATCTTCCCTTGTTTGAGGGCTTTTTCTTCTAGCGTGGTGTGCCTCATCTAAAGCAATAATATCCCAATTTTGAGCGTTTAATAATTCAATTTGTCTGTCTTTTCTTCTCACTAGATGGGAGGAAGCTAGTATTAAATTCTGTTCATCCCAAGGATTATTTTTCGGTTGATATTTTTCGCCATAACTGTTAGTAAATATTCCTTGATCATAACTCCAAAAATGTAAGTTAAATTTTTCCCTTAATTCTTCTTGCCATTGGGGTTGTACGGAAGCGGGTACTAAAATTAAGATTCTTTTGGCTTTTTTGGTTAATAATAAATAACGGATAGTTAGCCCTGTACTAATGGTTTTTCCTAAGCCTACTTCATCACAAATTAGCGCCGATTGGGGATAATTTTTAATGATTCTTCTGACTATTTTTAATTGATGTACCCAAGGTTTAATAGGGATTGATTTTAAACAATAATCTAAGATTTCAGTTTCGGGAATATTTAATAATTGATCTAGATCAGCCCCCTTTTTTAAGGGAGAAATTTCTGTGGAACAGGCATCTTGCCTGTTATAATTATTAAGGGCAAGGTGGGCATAATTTTCTTTAATTTGCTCTTTATTTTCAGAATTAAATGATGTTATGCCCACCCTACATTTTTCTGTATTAAATTCATCATTGATTGTCCAATTTGGTTTCCGATTTGGTGTATAATTTAAGAGTTTTTCTTTAATCGCTTCGGGAATTTCAAAGATTTTAACATTGGGTGATAAATCATACCATAATTGCTCAAAACGATATTGTTCTTCATTAACTCTTTCTAAGTCTCTTTCTCCTTCCCAACCGCAATAAACATGGAATGATTCTACATTTAATTCCCATCCACTTAAACTTTCATTATTTGAGCCACTAAATGCTAATTGATTCCTTTCCATATCCGTAAATATTCCTACTTTTTCATGGAAAATATGACCGAAATCAAGATTATTTTCCCTCTGAGGAAGTCCATTATTTTTAACAGGTATAGCGATTTTTATATCTAAATAACTATTAGCTATTAACCAACTTAAGATTTCAAAATGTTTTAACTGTGCCAAATTTTCCGGCGGTTTTAATTCTGTATCTAAACGATTATTTAATATTTCTTTTAATTGATAACCTTCTTGAATAGCTGTTAAATCTTGAGGGGAAAATTCACATCCCATTATTAAGCGCATTGTACCATCATTCCCTAACATTGCACCTAAACCCCCTGCTACTTTTGATAAAATAGCACTATTAAAAAACCCTGATTTTCTATCATATTTAACGGCACATTCTAACGCCGGAATATAAAAGTCAGCGATGGGATTATTTTCGTTACTTGAGTAACTAATTTTCCAGTTTTTTTGTGGTAGTAAGGGTGGCATTTTTTGAGTAGAAAGTAGAGAGTAGTCAGTAGAAAGTAGTTAGTAATATTATAACCCATCCTAGTTTAATTTATTAAATAATTTATTTTATCTTATTTCCCAATTAATTGATTAAATGGAATTTTCTTGGGGGCATAAATTTTTAACATATTTTCAGGGCAATTATGAATAGTTGGTAATTTTTTTTCTCTATAGCAATCCTAAATAGGTCATAACAGATATAATATTAATTATAATCTAAATTCAAGGAAAAAAAAATGAACATTATTTCTGAGTTAAATGATTTTATCAATCAAACAAAAGAGGCTAAAGAAATAAAAAGGGCTTTAGCTGTCAAAATGATTTTAGAAGGAAAATCATACCATGAAGTAAAAGAATTATTACAAGTTTCTCATAGCTTTATTAGTATGTGGAAAAATCAAGCTCTTTTTTGTGGAGTAGAAAGCTTGAAATTACAGTTTAAAGGAACTAAAAGTGAATTAAAACCAGAAGAAAAAGACCAAGTTATTAATTGGTTAAGAGAGCAAGAATATTTAAGATTATCAGATTTAAAAATTTATTTAGAGCGAGAATATAATATTATTTATAAATCCAATCAAAGTTATTATAGTTTGCTCAAAGAAGCGAAAATAAGTTGGAAAAAAACTCAAAAAAAGAATCCGGCTAAAAATGACGAATTAGTCGAAGCTAAAAAAAAAGAAATCAGTGAAAAATTAGAGATTTGGAAAGAAGAAATAGAGAGTGGAGAGCTTGTAGTGTTTATGATTGATGAATGTCATTTACTTTGGGGAGACATTTTAGGTTATGTTTGGGGAAGAACAGATCAAAGAATAGAAATTCCCATTAAAAATGAAAAAAGCCGACAAACTTATTATGGGGCATTAGACTATCAAACTAAAGAATTTATTGTCAAAGAATATGAAAGTGGAAATACAGAAAATACGATCAAATTTATCAAGTATTTACTATCAAAAAGAAAAGGAAAAAGATTAGCAATATTTTGGGATGGAGCAACCTATCATGACTCAAAAGAATTTAGGGAGTATTTAACTATAATAAATCAAGATTTATTGGAAGAAGAATGGTTAATTACTTGTCATAAATTTGCCCCTAATGCTCCAGAACAAAATCCGGTAGAAGATATTTGGCTACAAGTGAAAAATTTTATTAGACAATTCTATCATTTATGTAAATCATTTAAAATAGTAAAGTGGCTATTTAAGTTTTTTGCGCATGGTCAAATATTTGATTTCCCCAAACTTTATCAATATGGAATTTTGCCACAACCTATTTAGGATTGCTATAGTAGGTTTTTTATTTAGATTAATATCTTTCATACTAACAAAGCGAGATTGATAATTCTCTAAAAATTTAATTTGATTCCAAAATTTTTTGCCAATTTCTCGACAATAACTAATTAAACATTCACCTCCTTTAAACTGTTGAATTATCTCTTGAGTATTTGCTCTACCTGCTTTCATTTCTATAAACATAATTACCTTGAGATTATCCTGATCTGATATTAGGATAAAATCGCATCTTTTACATTCTCCTTTACTATTCTTAAAAATTGTTTTAGGTGCTTCAAATAAATCTGATTTTATCACCAATGTTTCTTCAGGAATATCTAAAATTTTTACTTGATAATTAATCCCCTGATTTTCTTCTAAAATTACTTGTTTTTTTCCATAACAATCAATTAAGGGTACTTTAGCATGATCTTGAATCATCTGTTCAAGAATAATTAAATCTTCTGAATAATAAGCCACTATTCTTCCCCCCAAATAATTGCTTCTTGAATACGATTCATTGTTTCAATAGCTGTATCAAAACTACCAATTTCTATCCCTAATTCTTGATTAATATTGGCGGGTATTAAAGTTTGACAATTGGTTTTTCTTTGTTTCCCTTCTAACTTAATTGAGGCGCATTGTGCTAGATAAACTTTAATTTGATTAGCCTCTAAAAGTTCCTCTTTTTGATAACCTTCTCTTTGGGCAATTTCTCTTAAATAAGGTTTATTTTGATTGAGCATAATTAAAGTATTTAATTCTTTAATTAAATAGTCACTATGGGTAGTGATAAATACTTTAATTCCTAAATTAATTAATCTGGCAAAAAGTCGGGCAACTCGCCGTTGATTTTCTGGATGTAAGTTTAATTCTGGCTCATCTACTATTAATAAATCCCCTTTTTGGGCTGTATGTTTAAGATAAAATCCAATATCTAATAATGAGCGCACGGCACTGGAACTTTCATCCATTGAAAGTTTAATTTTTTTCCCTTGTGGAACATAATAAAGTTCATCATTTTTAGTAATAATATATTCTCCCCCAATAATATTAGCAAATTCCCCTAATAAATCAGGATACGTTTCAGCAATAAAACTGGTTTTTTTGGCAATACTTTCTAAATTTCTGGTAAATTCTACATTACTTTTAATGGGTAAGGCATAGTCATCATAGCCTTTAAATAATAGCTTCAAGGGATCAATATCTTGATTTGATTTACTAATTTCTTCTAATAAACGATTACGGGCAAAATTTAATTCTTTGCGAAAAATTGCTGTCCCTGTTCTTTCCGCACTAGCAATAAAAGCTTTGGGGAAAAATGGGCGAAATATAATTTCTTTGATGGCATCACTAATCACTTGTTTTATAATATCTTTTGGGATTTTAATTTGATTAGTTTGTGCCAATAATGTGACAATTAATTCTTGACTATTTTCTTCTTTTATTAGGGAAAATAGATTAGTTTTAGCTGAACTAATAGATTGTTGATAAGCTTTTTTTAACTGATTTTCTTCGGGGTTAATCTCAATTTTAATTTCTGTTTGTGCAAATCGCTCGGCTGAAGTGGCGAAGATTTCTGCTAATTGTTTTGTATATTCTTGACAACCTTTTTCTAATATTATTTTAAGATTTTTTAAATGTTCTAAGATATTTATTGTTACTACTCCATCTTCTAATAATTGATTAATTTCTCTTTCTTTAATCTCAATTGTTAAGATTTTTTCCCAACTAGATAAAAAGCCAAATAATGAGTAAGTTGCATAGGTTTTTCCTGTATTATTTTCACCACAAATAATCGTCATTTCCCCAAGGGTAAATGATGCTTCTTTTAACACTCCTAGATTTTTTACTTTAATTTTCATAATCTTTAAGTAGAAAGTAGTCAGTAGAGAGTAGAAAGTAGAAAGTAGTGAGTAATATTATAACCGATCTTTAACCTCTATCTATGCTATAATGTAAAAAAATAACATTTTTTCAAGGGGTAGTTAAAAATGTCAAAAGATACTATGATTAAAGCTAAAACCGATGCACAATTAAAGGCAAAAGTTGAGAAAATTCTTGATTCCATTGGCTTAACTCCTAGTGAAGCTGTCAATATTTTTTATCATCAAATTTTGTTACATAATGGGCTTCCTTTTGAGGTTAAAATACCTAACCAAACTACCAAAAAAGCGATGAATGATACAACGCAAAAAATTGGAGTTACTTTTGACTCTATAGATGATCTTTTAACTGATTTGAATAGTTAAGATTTTATGCTCAAAATACATCGCACTTCACAATTTAAAAAGGATTATAAAAAAGCGGTTAAATCAGGTAAAAAAATCGAATTATTAGTAGAAATTATCCAAAAACTTGCTCAAAAAGAAACTTTACCACCAAAGAATAAAGATCATAGTCTTTCTGGTAATTATAGTAATTTTCGTGAATGTCATATTCAACCTGATTGGCTTTTAATTTATCAGTATGATCCAGATACTTTATATTTAACTAGGCTTGGCAGTCATTCAGATTTATTTTAATTTAACTGGGTTAGTTCAATAAATTGAACTAATTTTAATATTATAACCCATCTTTACCCCCCCAAAAGTAAAAAAATCCTCACCCCCAGCCCCCCTTCTGTTGAGAGGGGTGACTTTTTCCTAATCTAAAATTAATAATTATTAAATAGTTCCCCCTCGCCCTTTGGGAGAGGGGGTTAGGGGGTGAGGGCTAACAACCAACCTACAATTTTTATAATAATTTCCCTTGATAATAACTCACCTTCTCTTTAATTTCATCTAACCCCAACCACAGATTAATTAATACTTCTTTTTCCTTCACATTATCAGGGATAACCTTAAATGCTACCTCAATTGTTTTCATAAATAAACTGTTAGCAACTAAGCCCGTTTTTTGCATAAATTGACGCACTTTCTCAAGGGTTTTTTCTTCTTCATAAATCACAATAATACTATGTAAGGCATCTATCAAATTATTAGCGGAAAAACTCTTAATATCTGTGGTAATTACTCGCTTTTTAAACCTTTGTTGGGGTGTTAAAATGGTACAATTACCACTTTTAGCATCTATAATTTTATATTCTTTAACCAATTTATCCACGCTAAAACCACCGATGGCCAGAGCTAATTGGCGCGCCTCATCAAAGGGAAATTCCCGCGCCCCGAAAGCATCCCACCCTAATAAATACCATTGGGTGAGGGGATCAAAGCCATCGGTTTCCGTTTGCACCAATTTACGGAAACGGTAAGCGGCGATCGCCTTCCTTGCTTCGGCAAAGGCTACCTCTGGGCGCACTTCCTCCCCTGATGAGTCAAGTATAGGATAATACTTTGAAAACACGCTTAATGCCACCCCAAAGGCACTTAAATATAAGTCTATGCCCGTGATCTCGTTATCCTCAAAATAACTTGCCCTTGCTTCTACTAGGTTGGCTACTTCCGGCTTTAAGTCATCCCACCATGCGGTGGAAGTGGGAAGTGGGGAGTGGGAAGTGGGAAGTGGGGAGTGGGGAGAGGGGTTGGGGGTGAGGGCTACCCCACGTTTTCGGCATACTAATATAACTGTACTAGATACACTATTTTTCTTGGCTTGATGTAAATTCTGAGGGTTTTCGGTGGATACTGCCCATGAAGCGGTAATCTCAAATCCTGCATCAATTAAGGCTTTTGCCAGTGTATCCCATGCCCCGGCCTCTTTATGGTTAAATTGTACGGTTAAAACTCCCTCATCTTTTAAGACTCGGTAAGCTTCCTGCCATGCCATGCTCATTTTAGCCTCATAATCTCTTTTGGCTAATTCTTCGGGGCTTTCTCCCATGTTGCGAAAACGGGAGGGGTTGGCTACTGCTTCCCTTTCTTTATCGGTTAATTCCTGCCAAAATATGTCTGGGAATAGATCTCCCAATGTGCGCTTCAACCAGCAATTATGAACGCAACATTGACTGGTTAGATAATTTTGTGATTCTGTCGCAATATTATATACTTTCCCCTCATATTGTTTTCTGTCAATGTGACGAATAGGAAGCCATTGTCCTTCATTTGTCCAAATATTAAGATATTTTCCTTTGTTGGGTATAGGAGTATTAAGTCCTAATATTTCTGCCAATTTTACTCTATTTTTACCCCAGACTTTTAAGAGAAAACGAGGTTTACTTGTAACTGTTTTATTATTAAATTCACAGGTGCGAATTTTGAGATCAAAATGTTGATGAGAAACGATTTGAAAACGCTGTAAAATTAGTTGTATTTGACAAGCTAAAATCGGTGATACTGTGGTTAATTGAAAAAAGTTATCTCCTTTTGATCCATCTCCATTCCAATAGCCACAAATTAAACCTTTTAACAAGGGTAAAGGTGCATCCAAAAGATGATTAAGTATTCTTTTTTCTTGAGAATTATTCCCACATATTTTAGCAAATAATTCTCCTAAAAGTTTATTATAAAAAATAACAATTATTGCTTTTTCTTTTGCCCTAAATTTAACTTTTCCCTCAAGATTAAATTTATCTTTAACTATTTTTAAAACTTCTTCTACATATTGATTTTCCGATTGATGAAATACAAAAGTTACCCTCCCTTCATCTCTGTTTCCTTTTCTCAGACAAAGGCTACCTTCTGCTAAGAAATATCCTAATAATTTCATAAAATGATAATCAATTTTTATTTGATTAGGCATTCTAAATTTATCGTATTCACCTTGATTATTAATTCTCACTACCTTTTGATAGGAAACTTGCAATTGTTGAGCTATTTCTTTTAAAGTTTGATATTTAATTCCTAATTGACTAATGGCTTGTTTTATCTTTAATATTTCTTGGGATTTTTTACCATAATATAAATAGGTTTCGTCATAAGGATAATCTAAATAATCGCTAATTGTTAATAGATCATTAAAGTTATTTTCTAAGGGCTGATAGTTAGGAAAATAAACATAATCTCCTTGTTTTAATTCACTAGAATCACGCCATTCTCCTGTTAAACTTCCAGCATTTTCTTGAGGTAATGTCCAAACTTTATGTCCGGGTGTTATTATTAATTTCTGATGATTATAGGCGACTCTAATTTCAAAAATATCTCCTTGATAATCACGATTTCCTATTTGATTAATTTTTGTCCATTGTCCATTTTTATCTAATACTTGATCTTCTTTTTTTATATCTTTTATCGCCACATAACCTCTTTTTGTAATAATTAAGGTGTCTGGTGCTAAACAATAAAAAAAGTCGCTTAATTCTGCATATTGAATTGTGCCATAATAGGGCGGATCCGTCACTATTGCTTCTAAACTTTTGTCGGGTATATGATATAAACTATCGGCAGATTCTAGGTTTATTTTTATCCCCCCACCACCCCTTGGAAAGGGGGGCTTTTCTGTTGCTAATTCATCCTTTTTTAAGGGGCTTTTTTCTATTACCAATTCCCCTGTTTTTAAGGGAGGCTTTTCTGTTTCTAATTCCCCCCCTTTTGAAGGGGGGGTTAGGGGGGGATTTGTATAATTAAATAGGTTAATTTCTTCTACTTCTTTTTGATTTTTTTCTAAAGTTTTTTTGTTAAAATATTCACATAATTTTGTATAATCTGAAGCCGTTGAAGCACTTTGATAATGCCATAATTTACAAATGCCACTAATTTCTGTATAATTCCACATTAAATTTAGTGAATGTTGGGCTGATGCACCTTCCGATCCTGCTCTAGCAGAGTTCCAATGAGTTAATCTATTATTTTCATCTACACATCTATCTAAAACTAAAGCCAAATAACTAATAATTGCTTGAGCCTTTTCTAATTCATATTCTGTTAATATTTTTTGTTTAGCATCGTTAATTATTTCTACATAGGTAATGAGGGTTAAAAGTTGACGAGAATTAAATAATTTTGACCATTGATTAATGCCAATATTAGGTAATCTTTCTGTTTCTTCACCTATAGGTATATCAAGATCAGGAATTAATTGATCAAGATGATATTTTTCTAAATTTTCTTGTAAATAATTCTCAGCTTTGTTAACCCCTTCTAAATCAATTTGATTAGGTAATCTAAACTCTAAACTTCCTTTCCCTTGTTTAAAAGCAACCGCATATAATTGATGCCCTAAACCCTTTGTTTGTGCTTCTTTTTTAATATAATCATCCTCAATTATATTATTACAATTAATACATTTACCTACACCGCGCCCGATGGTAGCATAAACATCTGGATCAAAATCTCCTGCTTCAGTTTCGATAGTTGTACCCTTACCTTTACGCCCTTTAATTAACTCAAAATCTACTCTTTTTTCTAATAGATTGGGAATAGGTTTTACAGCATACCAATTAGCAGTAACTTTTCTAGCTTGTCCTTTTCCTGCATAATTGCTAGTTTTACTTAACCACCAATTAGGAGATAAAGGTATCACAGATTGACAATGAGGACAAGTGACAGTATGCGCCCAAAGATAATTTTGGATGGTTTCTTGATCCCCCCAACCCCCCTTAGAAAGGGGGGCTTTAGAGTTTTCCTTTTGAGAAAGGGGGGCTTTTTCTACATCTAATTCCCCGTTTTTTGAAGGGGGGGTTAGGGGGGGATCAATACTTTTTGAAAGAGGGGATGAGGGAAAAAACTCAGCTAATCTTTTTTGTGCTTCATTACCCACAAAATTAACCCATTTGTCAATATCTTTTTGTAAAGATTTACCAAATTTTAAAGGATATTCCATGGCCGCTTTCATGGTAATAACAGCAACGGGGTTTAAGTCAGAAGCAAACACATTTAAACCATATCTAAGAGCCTCAAAAGGAATGCTACCTCCTCCGGCAAAAGCATCAAGAATTGAGGGATTTGTTGTACCCCAAATTTGTTGACAAAGTTCCTCCATTTTCTTAATTTGTGGTGAGGTGGGAGGCTGTTTATATAACCTAATTTCTTTGATATTTCTTAAGCTATCTTTTTCTTCTTCAGAGAGCTTACTTTGCTCCCAAAAATCAACTTCTTCCTGCCCATAAATACCCATAATATATAAAAACTGCTCGATCGTTAGCTCATAGGGCAAAATAGAGGCCAAAACCGAAGCGCGGGAGAAGGATAAAGGCTTACGGGAATACCAACGATGAAGCCCTTTAAAGGGGTTGCCGCCATGTTCATAATATACCTGTTGATTTAACAATTTAACGGGCATTATTTTTTCAATAAATACTTGAGGGCGAGTCATTTTAGTTGATAGTTGATAGTGAATAGTTGATAGTTTTTGATTATATCATGATTAAATTGACACTTTAAACAAAATTAATTAATCTAAAAAATGTCATGCCCCTACAAACTAAAGAAAAGGATTAATAATTTGCAATCCTTCTACTTTTAAGCCATGTTGCATATCTTCTGAATACAATTGCTCAATATTAACTGATAATGCACTAGCAATAATTACACTATCCCAAAAGGAAAATAAATATTTTGTTCTCAAAATAGAAGCATTTAATAATATATTTAGATCAATTTCAATGATGTTATGAATTTGGGCAAATCCTTTGATTAGATTTTGCACTTGATTTTCTGAAAAATTAGCTTTTTTGATGAGATTTACACAAACTTCATTGATTACTTGTGTACTTAAATAAAGTCCTGTTTCTGTAGCTAAACTATTAGCAATTTGATGTTTTTGAGAATCTTGACTTTTATTAAGTGCGTAAATCCAAATATTTGAATCTAAAAATTTTCTCATATTTTTATGGTGTTTCGTAAATTTCTTCTCGTTTCATGGGAGTTAATTCTTTGATAGTTAAAGGATTTTTTAATAAATATTGTAGGTAATTTTCAGACTGTTCAGAAGTTTCTTGTTCAAGGGTTACTTTTACTAAATTCGGTTGTTTTAATTGTTGTTGATATTGTTCAGGAATTTTGATAATTCCATTTTCAATAGTGGTTTGAAATTCAACAGTAATCATATTTATTCTCCATTGTTGCAAGATTGATAAAATTATAACATAAGAGCGATCTCTCCATCACTATTCAAAAATAAATTAAATCTTTAATAAAGCCTAAATGTAGGGGCATAACATCCTTAATTTATGAAACAAGTAATTAATCTAAAAAATGTCATGCCCCCTTTTAAATTAAGCGGCGATCGAAATAGGTTTTGCCATAGTTGAAGGCTCAGGAATAGGTTGACCATCACAAACTACAAACTAAAGAGCCTCTATTCATAATGACTCCACATTCGATAAATTTTGATCAACTTTTCTGATTCAAAAACTTCGTAGACTAAGCGGTGTTGTTTATTGATACGACGACTAATTAATCCTTTTAGATCTCCTTTTAATAATTCGTAATCTGGAGGATATTTATATGGATCTATTTCAATAAGATTAATTAATTGTAAAACTTTAGCTTTTAATCCACTAGATGCAAGTTTTTTTGCATCTTTTTGAGCTTGGCTCATGAAAATTATTTTATACATTACCAATCTAATTGATCTAATGTCAAACCCTGATTAAGAGATTCACAACGAGCCTCTTGAATGCTTTGTACCATACCTTCAATACTTCTTAAATATTCATCATCACTAAGATAGTTAGATTGTTCTAAAATCTTAATTTCATCTTGTGAAAAATGCTCAAGCAACCACAAAAATTTGTCGTTAATACTATCATCAATTTTTAAGGTAATTGTTCGCATAAATTGACTCCTAAATTTTGGGATAAATTATTTATACATTAAGGTTTATATGGCAAGATTATAACATAAAGAGTGATCGCTATTCAAAAATAAATTAAATCCTTAATTCATAACTTTTAACTCTCTCCTAATAAAATTCTTAACGCCCTTAATGCAGAATTTTTGAGGTTATTTTTCCCCCGATTACTATTATTAATTTTCGCAAACCAATAATGGGCTTCTTCGTTACTCATGGCCATAATACCCTCCCGAAGATTAATAATTTTAAGCTCTTTTTTTAAAGGTTGTACCGTTTGAAATAAAATTGCTAAATGTACTCCCGTTTCTTCTCTTAAAATATAAGGAGTCGTGCGTTTAATAGATAAGGTTTTGGGGTCATAATTATTCTGTTTTAAAAATTGATAGATAGCCCCCCTCACTAAAACTAAATTATGGCCTTTTAAACTGCCTAATTTTTTAGCTTTCGGGCGTTTTTTTTCCCCCGCCTTTTTATAGGCACATTGATATAATTCAAGGGCGAAATTATTATCTTGGAGAGGCTTAATTTTTAATTGAAATTCTTGCATAAAGATAAGATTAAACAGCAATCAAAGATTGTTCAATTGTTTTCATTCTTTGATTAAAATTAGGTAAATAATCTCGATAAATTAAATATTGATTTAAGTCAAAAATATTTTGGGCAATAGTTAATTCATCCTGAGAAAGTAGGTGATTTTTAAATAACCATTGAGCCACTTTTAACCAACTCCAAATTAAAGATTTTTGACTAATTCCCGCCATAGGTAAAGGAAAATTTCCGCCACCTCTTTCTCCATTAATTAACAGTCTTACATATTCTCTTGTTTTATTAATTCGACGCGCAATTTCTGAGGCAGTGACAAAATCATCGGGTTGAATACTATCTACTTTAATTAAAGGATGTTTAATACTTTCTACTTGTTTGATAGCAGAAATAACCACATCTAAAAATGAATTTCCTTCCCGCATAAATTCTAAATAAATAATATTATGACGAGAATGTAATAAAGAGTCATCACATCCGGCCAAATAAATTACATCGGTTAAAGTTTCATCTAATTCTTTGACTCCTGCTAAAACAAGAGTAAATTCATAAGTCTTCATTTTGATCCTCTTGATGAGTGCATTTATCTACAATTTTTTTGATTTGTTTAGCATGATTTTCAGGATTTCTAGGAGTAGAAAAAATTGAAATTTTACAACCAGAACGGCTTTGACTAGGACATAATAAAATCCCAAAAGCATGAGCAGAATTACCTGCTTCTTTGATTGTCCAACCTTTCTTTAAGGCATATTGAATTGCTTGAGCAATATGTTTATTTGGGTGTTTTTTTGCCATATTAATTTTAATTGAATTAATAACATTTTTCTACTTCCTATTTTGAGACTTTTGTTAATTAATATATAATTATAAATCTTTTGTTGCCTTATGTCAACAAGATTGTTGACAAGGGGGTTTTCAAAGTTTTTTTTAGATTATTATAATCTTTTTACTGTCATTTTTTTTACCCATTTTTGAGGTTAATTAAAATTTATTGAAGGATTACTATTAGCCGTGAAATGAATTTCACGGCGAGATTAATAGTTTGAGGGTAAAATTTTAATAGTTTACTTTAACATTCAAATTTAAACGCTCTACAGGGTTACGTTGTAAACCTTGATAAATTAAATTAATTTCTGAGCCTTCGGGGTTTACATTTTCCTTAAATTCAAAACTAAATTTTAAGTTTAAATCAGCTTGAACATTAGGCGCATTTAATAGGGTATTTAAGGTATTAAAAAAGCTACTAAAACCCTTTGAATCGCCTTGATATTCTAATCTAACAAACTGCCCTTGTGCCTGTATGGTAATAGTTTGATCTATATTTAAACTATATAATTGAGGTTTATTTAATAAGGAGATGGCTGTGGCTAGTTTACGATAATCCATGATGGAATTGACCGTAATTTCTAAGAGGGAAACCCCTTTTATTTTATAGTCAAAACAAGCATCTTTAAACTCATTAAAGGTTTTATTAATACTCCCTTCAAAACTTAAAAATTCTGGTTTAGGGATGTCTTGAGTTTGATAATTACTTTCTCGCTCTTTTACCTTAGTTTGACTATTTTGATTGATTAATAAAGTGGTTTCTTGACTAACAATTTCCTCATTGCCATAATGAGCAATAATTTTAAAATTGGTGTCATGATTAATCACGATTTCATATTCATCAGAAGGGCGAAAATTACCCGTAATTTCTTGATTATTGACGAATAAATTAACGGTTAATGCTTCTTTTGCTTTCCATCTTACCCTTGCTCTTTTTTCCGTTTCCGTATTAATAATTAATTGGGCATTTAATTCAATTATTCTCGGCTCAGGTAATTTTAAAATACCCCGCCGATATAAGATAAATCTTTCACTAAATTCAATGGTATCGGGTAAAATTAAGGGTTGATCTTCCGTTTTTATAAATACTTTTTCCCCGATTTTTAAATCCCAAATACCATCAGTTAAACCTTTTCTAATGGTATCCCTTAATAAAGAAATTTCCGCCTCAATTAAAAATTTTAAACTTAAATCTTTAGCAAAGGCTTCTTTTAAACTTTTTGTGCTTAAATAATCTAAATTTTGACTCCAAACTTTTTGTAAAATATAAGCAGGGGCAAAGGGTTTTAAAGGCTCTCCTGAGCGGATTTTTTCACAATCTTTTAAGGCTTTAAAGATTACTTCCTGTTGATTATTTTTCCCTTTAATTGTACTAGAATCTTGGGCGGGTAAGGTATAATGTTTTAAACCTAAAGGTGCTTTAACTGGGTCATAATCGGGGTAAAATAAATGACGATAGGCGTTAGTTAATGCGATTCTTACTTCTAAATCTTTCGCCCCCGATCTCTCTTTTAATTGTTTTTGTTGACTCTCGGATAAGTCTTCTAAACGACTGCCAGATTTAAGAATATTTTGAATCGCTAAATATTCCCTTGTTACATCAATTGCCCTAATTATTTCTGTTTTATTTGCTAATAGGAAAATTAGGCGATTACGATAGATTCTAAACTTACCAGATTCCCCTGTATTATTAAAGATTTGTTGTAGTAAACTTGGGGCTTCATCGGTTGAATTATTTACCGTTACTTCATCAAAATCAATCACACATAAAGCTAGATCATCGGCGCGATCGTCCACATCCGAGGAATTTTCAATATTAGAAATTAAGGTAAAAAATTTCTTAGCAAAAATACTATCTCTACGATTTCTTAACTCCTGTTTGGCGGTGGAAGGGTGGACTTGTTCCTTTTCTTCAGAAACAATTTTATTTAAAGAAGGTTCTTCCTTAAAACGGGCTAAAGAAGTAATAGGATCATCATCTAAATACCATGCCACACTCACTAATTTTTGTAAAGCATTTTCCACAAAATTAATATCTAATTTGGGCGTTAATAAGGATAAATTTAATTCTGCTCTGCGAATACCAGAGGAGATACCTTGAGTTAAAGAATGAAGAAAAATTGTGCGCGCTAGATAGGAAGAAAAAGGCGGTTTTCCTGATAGTAACCAATCCTCATCATGTACTTGGGCGTAGGCTTTCTTGCCATCAATATTATAAATATCTGCTCCGATGGCATTACGCATTTGTTGACGTTGTAACTTAGAAGTTAACTCATTAGTAACTTCAGCATCTATACCCACCGGAATATGATGAGAATGAATTAAAGGAAGATAATGATTAGACTCATTTAACCATAAATAACGAATAACTTGAGCCAATAATCTTAACGCCCCTCTCGTTTTTTGAAACTCATCAATAGAGGCAATTTTTTTGGTTAATAAACTAAATAATTCAGGATGGAAAGGATAACTTTGGGCAATAGTTTGAGCATAATTTGCTTCCTTACTACCATCGGGCAAATTAACCGGACAAGTGCGAATCGTGGTTAAATATTCAAGAGCTACTTTTTGGGCAAAACTATCATTAACTGACTCAAATAAACGCTGTTTAACAATATTATAAATTTCCACATCAGTGCTAGGAGTTAATACCCTTTCTTGACGGGCTGAAGCCTTAATTAATTCCTGTAATTCTGTGGTTTCTTGGGCAAAAGTATCACTAGAGGAAGCCAAAGAATAAACAAAAATTAAATAATTACTAGAAGCGGCTAAATCCATTAAAGAAAATAAAAAGTTAACCACTTGTTTCGCTAAATTACTATCAAGAATGGCCTTAGCTTTAGCCGCACTTAAATAACGAGCAATTTCATCTAAAATAATCACAGTGGGTTTTTTTTCTAGTAATCTTTCCATGACGGAAGTACCCGGACTAATGCCAGTTAGATCACTTTCTTGTAATAATTGATAACCCTTAATTCCGCCAATTTGATAAGCAATTTCACCCCATAAAGTATAGGTGGTAATACCCGTATCTTGATGATAAATACCATTAATTGGATCTAAATCTCTACCATCAATTGCAGATACTTGAGTTTGGGTAATTGGTAATAATTCTAAATCACAAAACCGCTCAATATTAGTAATATTTCTGCCCTGTTTACATAGGTGAAATAAAGCAATTTCATCATGGGTTTTACCGCCCCCAAAACTGGTTTCTAAACGGATCACCGCCGAACCAGAATTTTGACCGGTTAAACGACTAAATACCTCTTTAATCAGAGTTTTAATACCTTCAGTGGGAAAAGTATTAGTAAAAAAGAGATCAGCATTTTGATAAACATTGGGAGCATTCCCCTCTACCACTAAACGTAATTTAGCGGCAAATAGATCAAGGGTTAATTCACCGGAAAGTATTTCGGCTCTAGGATTACAGGTTTCAAAAACAGAAGGTAACATAGTCGCAAGGCTTCTCTTTTACTCGAAAACAGGATTGTTAATTCTCTCATTGTGACACTGTGCGCCCTTTTGCACAAATATTTTTGCTCAATCAACTTCGACAAGAAGTCAGGGAATAGGTAATAGTAACTATAATTGAGCAAAAATATTAAGGATGATGCTCTATATAAAAATTGAGTGCATCCTCAAACACTTCCTTAAGAGACTTATCATGTTTGGCCGCATATTGCCTGATCTTGCGTCTGGTTTGCACATCTACTTTAAAATTAAGATTAACGATTTCGTTATTTCTTTCATTCTTGCTTTCGTTATTTAGTTCTTTCGTTGTTTCTGTCTCAGCCTGAGTTGAACTTTTCACGGTGTCAAAAACTTTACTTAGTCTGCTCATAATTAATTGCCTCCAATGTTTGTTTACCAATCGTGACATAATCTTGCCAAGGGATTTTATCTCTCCCTTTCATCTGCGCCACCGTTAAGCCTAGATCGATGGCTTTGATAATAGAGGCTGAACGCCTGATTTCTCCCTCAAAGACTCTGATTTGATTTTGATCAAGTACCCTCCTTAACTCCTGTGCCGATGTGGAGGGATAGGGAGGCGCGATCGAGATTAAAACACGATAGTTAGCACAAGGAGCTAAGTCATGAAACATCTGTAACATGGGGTCAAGACTAATGGCATCGGGCAAACAAGGCAAAATGGTTAAACTCGCTTCCTGACTTATTTCCGACAGTTCACTACTATCAGGCCGAGCGGGGGTATCCAAAACTAAAAAATCATTTCCGGCAATGTGAGCAGGGGCTGACTTTTCATTTTTGATTTTAAAAGGTGGAGGAGAAGGAGAACGACTCGCCCATTTTTCCACTGAACGGTTGGGGTCCGAGTCAATCAATAAGACTGAGCCATAATCGGCCAAAAATCTTGCTAAATGAATGGCCGTGATGGTTTTACTTACCCCTCCTTTATAACCTGTGATGGCAATAATATACATTACTTTCTTTTTTTCTTGCTTTCTTACTTTCTTTCCTAAATTATAACCCACTTGTGGTTTTTAGACAAGTCAAAATTGAGGCTCGATCGAGCCTCTTGACAGATAGACACAGTAAAACTAGGGTTATGAAAAAATCCCTTAAATTTGTATTCAGTTAGCCCTTAATTTTGAATTTTTCAACCCCCACTATCTAAAATCACCTTGGCTATGTCTGGAGCAAAAATAGGAGTTAATAAACCAATAATTCGGTACTTGATTTCCCCTGATACTTGATTGATATAGGCTTTAAAGGCTTCCCACCCCTGATTAACAATAATATCTATAAATTCCTGTACAGCTTCGATTGGATCCAAGCCGAGCCATTCCCGAAATAAATCATCCAGTTCGGGATTAAAATTACAACGGTCGCTATTAGAGTTTAAATAGGGCGAGTTGTATTTATTAATTAAGGCGCTCCAACCACCCTGAAAGGCTTTACAGTGTTTATTGACTAATTGTTGTGATAAACCGGAGATTTTAGCGATGTTAACTTGGGTAAGTTTTAACATTGCCTTCTTACAGGATGAGATCGCCTCTAAGATTTTAAAGCGGGATTTTTGCTTGGCGTTTCTTGCACCCTTACAAAGATCAAAAGCGTTTTGATTGATCACATTAATTCCATATAAATCCGTTAACCAATCAAGATTGCTACCCGTAGAAACTAGATCAAGAATAAAATTTTGTTCAGGGTACAATTGTACTCGTTGCCGTCCGATAAATTGAATCACCTCATTTCTGACGGCTTCCTCATAGAAGGATTCAAAATCGGATTCATTCTCAAATAAAAGATGATATTTATCTTGGAGATCCCCGATATTGGGGTAGGGTAAACCAAAGCCTAAAAGATAGTTAACACCTTTAAATTTATTAGTACCTCGGTTATGATTAAACCAATAATTATCGCACCCCCAGATTTTAAAACCTAGAATTGAGACATTTTGATTATGTTCAACTACATATTCATTATAAGCTTTTAATCTTTCTTGACAGGCATCAGAAGGGATACCATTAGAGCCTAAACCCTCAAGATGGGTGTTATAAACAGTGAGATTTTTAAAACTTGGTAATTCCTCTTGAATCTCAATAATTTGATTAGGATTAATACCGAGAATTTTAGCGGTATAAGTACGATTGAAGGTAGCATCAAGATAGATTCTAGTTTTAAATTGGGAGAATAAATCTTGATGTTTAGTATCTTCAATGGTTAATTTTAATTGTCTTTCAGTATAGGTAACTTCTCCGGCTTGATTGCGATGTTTAACCTTAACTATTCTCATAATTCCTTTTTTCAAACCGCCCCAAATTTGAAGAAAGTAAACTAAACCATTAACAGGGAGTTGGTTAATTTTAGCAATCGCTTCTTTTAACATTTCTGCTCTGGCTAGTTGAGCGATGCTTCTATATTTTTTCTCAACATTACCGATCGAATCTGGGATAATTTCTGCTAAGTCTAATTCATTAGCAATTAAGAAATTAATGATATTTTCAAGTTCGGAAGGTGGCAGGGGTAAAATATTTTTTAAATTTTCTGGATTAATACCATATAAAGGATGTTCGACAGATTCATTTAATGGTAAAAGTGGGATATTTTTTCCTGATAAATAATCACTAATTGCCAATAAAACTGGACGTAAAGAGGTTAAATCAATCTCATTTTTAAAGGCTTGTGCTAATTGTTGTTCAAGATCTTGATTAGTTAGATAAAGAGTTTGGTGGCGGGTTAATTGAGAGCCACTTTCTTCAATGATCGCTGTATCTTTTGAGTAATCAAAATCAACAGGAGCGCTATTAAGATCTAATCTAATTTTACGATGTGCTAAAGTATCCTTTCTTTGCCCTCTGTAGCCTGTTTGAGTACAAACAAAGGCACTAGGGCAAGTAGCACAAATTGGGTTGAGGCTACCATCGGAGGTAGTCTGATTGGGATTATAACCTTTCTGAGCTAAGGTAGTAAATAAATCGGCACGATGGCAATTAGAAGGAATAAGAGCCTGTTCTTTTTGCTGACGAGTTCGAGCGACTTTTAAGTTACCCTCACTATCTTTGTATATCCCATCATGACGGGGGAATAGGTTTTCATAATTGTCTCGGATCGTGGGAGTAGAGACGTTGTTATGATTTTTGTCAAAATACCAATATTTAGAGCCTTCAGAGGGTTCTAATTGCCCGATTTGATGGGATTTTCCGCTACCCATAAAGGAAGTAATGGCAATATCACTCCATCCTAATTGCTTTAATTTCACAATTAATTCATTTTGTTTACCTTCGGCAAAGATGATTTTGGGAGCGGGTTTCCCTTCGTAATCAGCAGGGCAAGGTAGCACATCATCAGGATAATTAATTTGTGTTGGTAAATTAACTTTAGTAGTGGAAAATTGATGGAAAAATTCTTTGCTTAACCAACCAAATCCTTTTTTAAAGGTTTTTGGCAGTTGATTGGCAATTCTTTTTAACTCAAAAATTAAATTAAATTTTTCTTCTTCTTCGATCCACGAATACCACTGCTGTGAGGGGATATAGTATTCTTGAGTTAATTCTGGGATCGTGGGTTTAAATTTTCTTTCAAATTCAGTTTTGCTAATTTCTCCCTCAAGGCGCTCGTCGTATTGATTTAGGAAATCAGCCCCGTCAATCTCATTAATTTCTGGTATCACTCCAGAATTTAATAACTCATCGTAATCAAGTTTAGACTGATCACACAGTTGCCCCCAATCAAAAATTTTGATGGAGTAACCCCATGTTTGAACTAATTTAATATTCTGAATAATTTGTCGTAAAACATTAGGATTACTTATACTCCCTGCATCGGGGGCATAATAAATAGTTTCTAGCCCTAGTATTTGTAAAGTTTCTTGAAGTTGATTTTGAGAGCCAAGGAAGTTTCCGCCGGATGCACCAATGAATAAATCATGGCTCAAACTCGCACAGACATCGGGTTTGAGCGTTCCTTCAATTAATATAATTCTCCCTTCTTGATTACCTGTTACTTGTAAGGGCAGTTCACCTGTACCATCTTCCCTGACATATTCTTTGAGGTGGGAAGTTGCTCCATGAGGGCGTTTTGAGGTTTTAGAACTTGCCCAAACATATTTAGCCGATTCTCGATCATCCGATGCGATTTGATAACCAATGATTTGATTTTTAATATTAGTAATTGGTACGATAAAACCACTGTGATAATTACTTAAGGAATAACCGGAAATACCTACTCCGGCTAATTGATGATTGACTTGGGATGTTAATTTTTGCCATTGGTTAATGGAAACATAGCCACGTTTTTTGATGTGGTTTTCACCCATTCCCCGTTTAATTAAATTTTGCTCATGCTGGGTTTTAAGTATTAATTGATTAATTAATTTTCTTAATTCTTGGTCACGTTGATTAAGGCTTAAAGAGTTTTCCCGTCGGGCATTTTCCTCTTTAATTCTTTGTTCTTTTTCCTGTTGTTTTTGCCGTAACCATTCTTCTTTATTTTCCTGTTTTTCTTGGTTAATTAAATCAGTTAGCTTATAAATGCCAAAGCCATTGCGGTCATGACCAAGGAAAGTATAGTCGTCACAAGGATTGTCATGTCGGCAGAAATGCAGTTCGCCTTTACTTCGGCAATCTTTGCGTGTACTACAGACGGGGCATTCTCTTTTTCGATAGTAAGTCCATCTGCCACTATAGGATAAATTAACTTCTTTACAATTTGCGGGTTTTTGAGTTATTATCATGGTATCTGTATGGTTTTTTCGTAAAATCATTATTGAAGGCTGTGCTATAACACGGCGTTTAATTGTTTTCAAAAAAATATGCGCTTAGCGCAATCCTCTCCTATGACATTTTTAGGATCAACAGGTGGAGGCACAAACCCAGTAAAAAAGTCTTGGTCGGACTGACTGGGTTATTTAATTGCCTGTTTTTACTTTATCAAATTTTTGAGAAAGAAATTGATTCTTCTCAAATTTGAATTATAAATGACGTTGTTTTTGGTTCGATTCGGCAAAGTCATTAGTTAGTAATCATTTTGCCGGATCATAACCAAATTCCATCGTTAATTTTTATGACAATCACAACCTTTTCAAGATTTGAGGTCATAGTTAGCGCGATCACACAGTGCCACCGAAGGTGATCGAAGGCGATCGCAGTTGGTTAATCTTATTTATTAATCCCCAAATTTTTTTAATGATGAGTTTGCACTAAAGTTTGGAGTTAATGTTCGCAGTCAAATTGCCAAATTTTTAAATGATTCATTAGCTCAATCCCTCCTCTTGGGCTACTTCAGCACACCAATAATAGACAGTTATTTCCACCGGATTTTTCCTGCCATAATACCAATGTTTGAGGCTACCTTCACTCACTCCTAGTAACTTCGCTGAGGTTGAGATTGCCTTTGTAATAGAACAATTCTTATTTTTAATCACCCGTTCCACAAATTCTTTTGGGGATAGAACAGGGCGATTTAGCACGTTATACCGTGCCATGTTAGAATCCTTATCAGCCATTTTGACCTCCATACAGGTTAACTTGGTTAGAAACACTCTCAGATGCCAGTCTGGGGGTGTTTCGTTTTTTGTATAAAAATATGTCCGAATCGGACTTGTTTTTTAAAATTTTTAGAGATAATTTAATATTAGCAAAAAAATAGCAAAAGTCAAGTAAATATGCAACTAGATAGCGCAAAAATAGCTAATAGCTTTAATTCCGCTATTCCTAGTAATTGGTTTGGATTTTCCGTTGCCAAAGTGCAGGAAATTTGTGGGATTGCTCCTTCAACATGGCGGAAATATCACAAACTTCTTCGGGATGCGGAAACGGCTCTTTTAGCTAACAATAAAAAACCCTTTGGTTTTACTTATCAACTACGCTCACAGGGATTAGATAGAACAAGTCTGTTGTTAATCTTTTCCCTTGTCTATATTCAAAAGTTTTTCAACAATGAGAAACTTGCACTCAAAGAACTTTACAAAAATTGGGAGGATATAAAATGTCAAGCCAACCTATAAATAACAAAATCAATGAAGCTTTTGATGAAATTTTTGCTGAAGAAAGTCAAACAAATTTTCAACAAAAATCTCCTCAAACTAACAAGAATCAACCGAAAATTACAGCCGACCAATACAGATTACTTGATCAAGTTTCGGAGATTGAAAGTGATATGTTGATTGAGATAAAAGACGTTCTCACAATCCAAAAATTTGTCCAAAAAGCGGGGTTAGGCTCAACAAAAGGCAAAACTCTGACGGATGAAGTGATTGGAGCTTATAAGTCAAATGCCGACTCAGCAATGGAATCAATGAATGTAGGGGAAATCAAAGCTTTTTTTCAGCCATCCTCATCCTTACCACAACTTACGGGTTGTGCGTCAAGTTGAGGTGGCAACTGGTAAAAAGACTTTTTGGGATAGTCTCTCACAGGCAGTCAAACTGCTCTCACCCTTCTAAAAGAAGATATATCCCCCTGCCTGAAGGGGGGTACATCTCATCAAGGTTGGGTTATCCCTTCCTTTTAAATAACAATTCAAACTAATTTTACACCATGAATAACAAAGACGATAAATTTCTAGTTGTGAATGATGATGATGTTGAAATCATTTACAAACGTCGCAAAAGTAGCTCTACCGATGAGATTCACGGGTTTAATCCGGTTATCATCTTTACCATAATTATTATTAGTTTATTCTGTGCCGTGACCATTGGTAATCAATCTAATAATAATCAACAAACACCAGTAATAATTAACAATAATTAGGAGAAATTATGGCACTTTCAAGATTTAATAAAACAGCAATTAATGGGGATAATTCTATTAACTTAGATGCTTGGCATTCTCCCACCGGAGGCTTCAGTGCTACCGATGTCGGAAACATTCAATTTCAGAATGTAAAAGGGATCAGAAAAGAGGGTTTTGAACTCGCCACTGATGAAGTAGTTGAACAGGAAAATCAAGCCAAAGCCACCTTTAAAAAACAGTCAGCAAATGGGCGTAAAATTCTTCAAACCCGTACAGAAGTTGCCAAGGAAACTATTAAGAATAACGAGGCACTTACTGAACATATTAAAGCAGTTGCTAATGTTGAAGTTTCTAACCAAAAGCTAAAAGGAGTTATCAATAAACATTTACAAGGGACGAGGGTACAACTGGCAAGAATAAAAGCAGATGGCCAAGGTTATATTGAAGATGCAAATAGTAAAGTAAATGCTATTTTTTCCGCATCTAAAGAGTCAATCAAAGAATCAATCTTTTAATCAGTAATCAGTAATCAGTAATCGGTAATCAGTGTTTAGTAAAAAGTTGTTAGTAAAATTTGTTAATAGATTAATAATGATTGATAACTAACTTAACTGATGACTGATTACTGAACACTGAAAATCGGGCTTATTTTTATGAGAAAATTTATCTTATTATCACTTGCCACTGCCCTATTATCAGGCTTTATCAGTGAATTTAGTTTGATTGATGTTCGTTCCCAACTGGTTGCTTTATTACTCTATCTTATCACTAATTTAATCTTTTATCTAGCATATAAATATGACGATTTATTTATAAAATTTTTCAAGAAATTACTTGATTATTTATTAATCAAAGATGCGGAAAGTTTTAATCTTGCCATTATATTTATGTGGATTAGTTTTAATCTTTTTGTAATAGTCTGGAGGTGGAGTAATGTTAGATAATTTAAAACCAGTAAAACGACTGCATTTAATCACATCAATCGGGGCGGATATTATTATAGTAGGCTTAATATGTGTTACCCTATTTCTTCCATTAAAAACTAATAATAAAAATCTGAGATTATGGGGATTAGGGATGGGAGTAGTAGCAGTTAAAATCTCGTTTTATCTATTATCAGAATTAAATAAAATGGAGATGTTTATTAATGGCAATCAACATCTTGAAGAAAACAACTTTGTTAACAATTTAACGCTATTAAAAACCTTAAATGATCAATACTATCAAAATCAACTCCAACCTCGTTATTTACCCCAGAATAACTATCAGGATGAAGGCATTGATGATGAGGTTGAACAGGTAAAACCTTCGGCTTCTGGCTTTGATTTTTATGACTGGTATGACTGTATTGATGAGGCAGTTGGCTTTATTGTTAGCGGTAACAGTGGCAGTGGTAAAACGAGCGTGGCTTGTTGGTTAGCCGGGCTTCTTACTCAAGAAAAACCTGCGCAAGTTTTGGCCATGGATCCTCATTGGAATGATACATGGGAGCAAGTTGGAGTAAAATCTATTGGCAGAATCGAACAAATTGAAAAGGTGCTTAAATGGCTTCTTAATGAACTTGATCACCGATGCGAATTAAAGGAGAAAAAGTTATCTTTGGGAGATGATTTAATCATTTTCTGTGATGAAGTAAATGCTTGTTTAGAGAGATTTGAAAACCCTAAAAATGTAAAGTCAGCTATTAAGAGATTAGGCTCTGAAGGGCGTAAATTTGGTATTACATTTATCATCTTAAATCAATCTCATAATGCTACAGATTTAGACGTTTCTGAGAAGTATTTGAATAACTATTTTATCATTGGTTTATGTGCATCGGCACGGGCAATAATTAATAATAATTTCAAACAGAATACCCCAGAAAAAGAATACATTAAATCTATAGCTTATCCCTGCGTTGTTTCTGGTAGTGTTCCCGTTCAAATTGCCTTACATCCAACCCATCATAGTTATAGTAAATTTAAGAAACATGGCAATCCTCCTTTAAATTTACTTCCCATTAATCAACTACCTTTATTAATCTTAAATCAGGCAGTGGGCAACTACATGACAACTACCGTCCACCCACAGCCACTGCCTCCACCCAATCACTACACTCCTTATATTGAGGGTAATGTAGGTAACTACCAACAACAACAACAGTTGGCGCAATACCTTGATAATCTCTACGAAATAGAGTACCAACCACCTACAACGGAGGAAAATGTTTGTCCACATTGTGACTCTATTAATATTATTAAATGGGGGAAGGATAGAAAAAAATGTAAGGATTGTAATAAAACTTTTAGGGACAATTAATAATGTTGTTTTTGGCTTAATCTGTAAAGATTGAATCAATTAATTATTCTAAATCAAACATGACTTCATTAAAGATCAACTTGTTCAAATTGAACAAGTTGATTTTCTAATTAGGGGAGATCGAGCCATTCCCCCTGTGCCGAGATCGGTGTCAAAAAGTGCGAAATGAGTCTAAAAGCATTAGTATATATGGGTTTTAGCCTTAGCGTGGTTTTTGACATGATTGCTACTCAAATTGTCAAAGCTATATACAGCAAAGCATTGACCTAGATAATTTACCTTTTTTTATGTGTCTCGGCCACCCTCCTATGACTTTAATTCTTGACGAATATAACAGTTATGCCTGTAAAAAAGAGTTATCTGATGGGGAGAACTAATCAATTGTTCTCCTTTTTTTATAATTCATAATAAAAATTAATATTATGTGTTGTTAGTTAAATATTGTGACAATCAATTTGATTGTCTTTTTAATAGTTATCTATTGCAAACTAACTACCTTACTTTGACTCTCTATTGTTATCTAATGAGTGTTTATCATCATTAACCCCCTATGTTATTAAAAATAGCCTTTATTCAGCCAAAATAACAACAATAAGTATTTTTTATCAGACTTACATATTCAATAAATTGAAGCTATGATACAAGAGAAAAAATTTTTTTTACCTCAAGGAGGGTAACTATGCAAACAACTCAGACCGCAACAACCTCTTTTTCTGAATGGCTAGAAGTTCTTTTAGATAACATACAAGATTATGAAGATTTATTTGATATGGAAGAAAGTCTTGTTAAAGTTATCGCCATAGGAGCTTTTAACACTGAATTAAAAGGAGATAAAAAACTCGTTTTCTCAGATTATATTGATCAACCTTTACTACTTGCAAGTGAAAAAGCTGAACGTTATTTTTTGCAAAAAATAAATAAACGTTTTAGCGAATCCGGTTCTATAGCTGTTGACTGGCAAATTTGCCGAGATATGAGAAAGGATGATTAATTACAAGATTGCTATTTAAGTATTTGCCAATAAAATTTTAGTAAAGTTCTGAAGGTAAATACTTAAATAGCTGTAGCGGACTGAGGTTATTATAAAATCAAATAAAAATATCCTCAAAAGAATTTGATGCCTACTGCTTTAGATTTACACCCGTTGGCAAATTTTGGCGAGTGCTAAAAGATGTATAGCAGAGATAAGTGTAAAAAATAGAGTATAATTCTTTTTTAACGAGATTATACAAAATAATTGGATTTATAAAGATTATTGTAATATGACATACTCACAAGATTGTCAACCTTTTAGTCCTAAAACTTGGGCAATTGATATTGCTATTTTAGAAGAAATACAAAATCAATATGGTTTGCCCGGACAGATTCAACTGAAGTCTAAGAGAAAAGTAATAATTCCGTTAATCAATTTTTTAAGAACAGAAGAAGATGATCAAAAAGTACAACAATTTTATATTCCAGCGAAATATCAATCAGGAAACGAATTAAAAGAAAATGATTATGTTTCCTTCAAATGGAGAAATATAGGAAAAAAAGGGACTGATAGTAAAGGTGATCAACTTGATCCCGTAGCAGATGAAATTGATATAGAAACAAAAGAAGATATAGACAAACTTTGTGATTTTATTTTGGATTATTTAAGGGATAAATTAAGAAAAGACATAGAATTAATTGAAGAAAATGCAATTTTAAGAGCTATAGAACTACAAGAACAAATTTCTCAAGATTCAGAAAAAAATGAAGAACAAAGACAAATAATAGAGCAAAAAGAACAAGAAGTCAAAGATAAAAATAAATTGATTGAACAAAAAGAACAATATTTATCTGAAAAATATGGTATTTTAATACCTGATGATTTCAATAGTTCTAATCAAAATGAAATTTTTAACTATCCCTCTTTAAAGAATATTTATAGTCATTGGAATAAAAATTTACAAGATTTAAGAAATACCAATGAATTTTGTTTAAGTAAAAATATTACCGATAGTTATTTACTAGCTTTAATTACTTCTTTAATCGAAGGAAGTTTAATTCTCCTTAACGGTTCGGTTGGGGTTGGAAAAACAAGTTTAGTTAAACAATCAGCTAAAATATTAGGAAATGAAAAAGATCATAATATTATTCCTGTGCGTCCAGCATGGCTAGATCCTTCTGATTTATTTGGTTATTATGATTCTGTTAATAATATTTTTCGTCCTTCCTCTTTGACAACAGCAATTAAAAATGCGAAAAAGAATAAATTACATTTAATTTGTTTAGATGAACTTAATTTGGCGAGAATAGAAAATTATGGTTCTGATTTATTATCTCAATTAGAATATAAGGGAGATATACAATTATATTCAAATGATATTTATAAAGAAATATGTTCAGAAAAAAGAAATGATGAAACTTATCCATCAACTTTAAAATTATCTGAAAAAAACTTAGTGTTGATTGGTACATTAAATTCAGATGAAACAACTTATCAATTAAGTCCTAAAGTGATTGATCGTTCATTTGTAATTACTTTTCCTGTACCTTTTTTAGATGATGATAAGATAGGAGAATTACCTAATAATTCTGATGAATCAACTCAAGATCAACAAGTCACTTTAGATGATTGGTTTGACAAAATTAAAAATCAACAAAATCAAGTTAATATAGAAGATGATTGGAATATAATAAAAGAATGGAATCAATATTTAGTTGACAATAAATTAGCTATTCCTTTAGGCTATCGTGCTAAAAATCTTTATAAAACTTTTAAAAATATTTCCACTATATTAAGATTTAATCAACAAGAATGTCTTGGACATTTTTTATTTATGAAAATTATGCCGAGAATTTATTTTATTAAGAATGAAGGTAATGAAAGTAAACAGGCATTATTAAAAAAATGGTTAGAAGAAAATATTAAAGATTATCATGGTTATGATCCAGCAAAAATTATTGATAATTTTAATAACCAAATTAATGATGATAATATTTCTAATGTTCAATATTTTTCTAATTTTTAAAATGATTAAAAGAGGTTGAATTATGAATTACCCTAAATTTTATTTTGTTGATAAATATGGAAGTCCTTTTGATAAAGATGATCAAGGGATTCAATATACTATTCAGTATAATAAAAATTGGTTTATACAAGTAGATCATGAATGGAATGGTGGAATAATTATTGAAGGGAATCCTTCTATCAAATTAGAATTTAAAAATAGATTATGGCAACTACCAAATATAACCAAAAGACAAAACCAAGTTTTATATGAAACAATTAAAAATGCTGGAGGAAAAGGGGGTGGAAGTGGATTAATTACAGCTAAATTAACCGATCAATCAGGAAAAATTTTAGAAGATTCTCCTTCGGCTCAATTATTTATTGAAGTTGCTAATTTTTCAGAGCAACAATTTCAACAAATGATTAAAGAAATAGGTTTATTAGCTCTTTCTTCTAGCAGTTGTGTCAATAGAAATATAGATATTCCTATTCAAGAAAAAATCGGTGAACTTAATCATGGATATGAATGGTTAGCAGGTCGTGGTAATATTGTAACAGCAACATCTTTATTTGAATTAGCTGAAGTTTTTAAGGCTAATTGGTCAGCGATCGCAAAACGTCCGTTAAAAAGTATTAAACATGAAAAGGGAATTGTTAATATTAATAAAGCTCATTCTTTTCCTCAAATGCTGATACAAGCTAAAATTAATCCTCAAAAAAAGAGCATGATAGGAATGTCTCGTATAGAATCTGTTAATTGTCCTGAAAATGAATTTTTATGTTATATTTTGGATAATTATTTAATTAAATTAGGAGAAAATATTGTTGAATTATTAAAGAATCTAAGAACTTCTATCTATATAGATGAAAGACATTATCCTGAAAACTTAAAGTTAGGAGCCTTATCTCCACAACAATTTAATCTTATTCAAAAAGCAAAAAATAATTATTTTAATCCTATACAAAAACAGCAAAAATATAAAGATGGTTTAAGTCAAAAATTGCTAGAACTAAAAATTTATATATCATGGGCTAAAAAAATTAGAAATTCATCATTTCTTGCCAATATCAAAACACCGAATAATATATCTTCAAGTTCTTTACGTCTAACAGGAAATCCTAACTATGGTGCTATTTATCAGAAATTTAGAAAGCTTAAAGGAGGTACTCTAAATAAAGTTAGTAAAATATTATCCTTACTAGATGTTACTCAAAATGGGACAATTCGCCCTGTATGGAATATTTATGAAATTTGGTGTTTAATCAATTTATATAATGCTTTTCAAGTTTATGGCAATATGCAACCACCTAAAAAAAGTTTAAGTTTAATGGAAAGTATCAAAATTAATAAATACACAGGAACATTAGAAATTCCAAAAGATCAAGAATTTATTTTAGAAAGAACATTAGACAAGAATCAAAAATTAATTGTTAAGTTTAAATATGAACCAAGATTTTATGTTAATGGTAGTGGATTAAGACCTGATATTTATATAACAGTTATTACTCCGAATGATACATATAATTACTGTTTTGATGCTAAATATAGAGATTATTCTAAACAAGGTGGAGGTGTCTTAATTGATGATATTTTAGGAACTGCTAGAGATAAATATTTAAACAAACTTAATACCACAGCTAGTTTTATACTTCATAGTGATACTAATAGTAATACAACTATAAATTATTGGGGAGAAATTCCTTTACAAGAAAAATTAAGAGAACTAAAAGATAAAACTCCATATATTCAATTTACAGATAATATTAATGTTGATAAGGAAAAAGGATATGTTTCTCATAAATATGGAGCAATTTCTTTAATTCCAGATACTTCAAAAACTCAAGGAAATTTACAAAAACAACTGCAAAAAATTTTAAAAATGGTGCTACAGTATCATAGCAGATTGCTTAATATCTGTCTTTGTTGTGGTGAATATGTGAAAGAGCCTATCTCTATAACAAACAGTAGAACACAAGGAGCTTGTTATTCTTGTCCTCAATGTGGTAATTTCTGGTTAGATCATTGGTGTAATGGCTCAGGACATAAACTTTTAAAATGTCAAGATAGTTTTCATCGTCTTTCCAATAACGCTAATAACGCTAGACCTGAAAAAAATTGGTGGTATAGATGTCCTGAATGTGGGAGTGATTAACTTTTTAGGTAATACTATTTATGTGTAGCGAACTGCAAACATAAATAGCATAACCTGAATTAATCGCTTGAATTTGATATAGTTAACAAAAGAAAAAGGGAGCGATCTAGGAGCGATCGCTCCCTAAAGAGATTAAGAAACTTGATTTAACCTAGTTTCCAACGAGCGTTAAACTCAACCCCTGTAAACTGTCTTGCAATTTTGGAACTAATTGACAATAAAGCTCATATCCCCAGTTCCTTACAGGGAAGAAAGCAACTTAATCAGAATATCCCTGTAAAATACCAATTAAATCCTCAACTCTAATCACCTTTTTGCCTGAACTTTTATAAATGCGTAAAGCCCTTTGAGGAATTTGCTCCACCTTGGTTTGAGGATAAACCCTCAATTTTTCCGGATCAATCACCAAAGGCACCTTCAACCCTTGATCCAACTGATGGGCTATTTCCAATAATACCGAAGTTAAGATCGTTGGCACTCGAATGGTTGAAGTAGAACTATTGTTCCAGTTGGAAGGACGACCACCACCACCTCTTTTGCGAGGGCGACCAGATTTTGCCATTTTTTTTCCTCTTTTTTTGTCACAAAAATAATTGATAGATCAACGAATTCCCGTTTTGTTTTAAAATTAGGGGTTATGTGACAAAACATAAACCCTGATGCTCTCTGCCTTTGTGGTTTTGACACAAAATTGTTAAAAATTAATAAGATTTTGAGTTAAAATTGAAAAGCAGACACAGAGCCTATTTCAGTCTTGTCTGCTAAAATATCGCCTTTTAGCCCCCCCTTGACAATTTTATAATTATGTGCTAAGACAACTTTTTTATAAAAGATTAATCGCCGCCTGAGTTTGCTCAGGAGTAACTTCTAAATATCGTTGCAAAGCCCCAAGGTCTTTATGGCCACTAATTTCTTGAAGCACCCTTAACACAATGTTTTCTCGGTGCATCATTGTCAAAGCCGAGCGACGACAACTATGGGAAGACGCCCCCTCAATCCCTAGGTCCTTAAAAGCAGTTTCAAAGATAGTAAGAGCAGTTCTTAAACTAAGACAGCCTTGATTTTGTCGACCCGGAAACAGGAAAGGATTATGGGGATTTTCCCCTAAAAAACCAGAATTACTTGTACAAAGCACTCCTAAAGGGTTATATTCAATGATTTGAGAGCTAGGAGAGTCAATCGCTTTAGACCCTTGGAAATAGCCTTTACAGTTATTACAGCGATATTTTTGTCTAATTTGACGACCCCGACGATCTAAACCCTGTTTACTCCAGTTTGAAGACAAACAGCAAGGACATTGAATCCTTGAATCCAGAAACAGATTACCATTGGCATTTAAGTTATGGGGACTCCAATCACCAAAAATATTTCTGAGTTTGAGAAGTTCTTGGGCATTCTGATGATATTCTTGTAAAATTCCTCGTAGTCGTTGATGAGTAGGAATAATACGAGTTCTGCCTTTCCCTTTCGTATTTTCCCCCCGAATCATGATGGCATCTAATACTTCGTCCCCATGAAAAGCATCAATTCTGTGCATTTGTCGAGCTTCTGAGACTCGACAGGCTGTATAAAAACAAATCCCAAAGATGGCTTTATCTCTACTATATTTAAAGTAAGCTAAAACCCGATTTAATTCAGATTCGGTTAGAATTTTAGCTTGTCCATTATTATTTCTAGTAAGCATAATTTATTCTCCTTATTAAGGTAATTTATTGATAGCATCAATGATTTCATCCGGTGTCACCTCTAAATAGAGTTGAAGATTTTTGAGGCTAACATGACCAGAAATCCTCTGAATTACTCGCAAAGGAACACCGTTTTTGTGCATAGTTGTTAAAGCAGTCCGCCGAAAACTATGAGTTGAAGCACCAATAATGCCCAGTCTTTGCACGGCTTTTGTAAACGCTTCTTGTGCCGCCGTGCTAGATATATAACCCTTGCCCCCAAAGCCGGGAAAAAGGTAGGGATGATTGGAGTCTTGAAAGAGGAAACCGTAGGAACTAGAATTGAAAACTCCCAATTCCAGCACTCTTTGTTTTAACTCAGGAAACTCTAAAAAAGCCGTTTTTTGTTGAAACCGATAACCACAATCTCGGCATTTTAAGATTTTCTTCCCTCGACTGTAACCAGCAGTTGTCAAGTTTTGACTTTGACATTGGGGACAACAGATTGAGCCATCTTCCGCGATGATGGAAGGACAATCAAGACTTTGATAGTCCCACCGACCGATTTGCTGATAAATCGAGAGTAATTCTTGTGATTCTTGTTGATATTGTTTCAGAGTAACCGCTAATTTTGGGCTTGTACTAATACTGCGTGTTGCCTGTTTGCCTTTGGTAATTTCTTTGGAGATCACAATGATTTCTTTGACATTACCCAAGGAGTCAAAAACATCAGAATAAAATAATTGTCTAGCTTCACCACAACGACAAGCTAAATAATAACAAAGTTGGTACAAAGCTCGGTCTCTACTACAGAGAAAACCTTTGCTCCAAAGGTGTTCTAATACTTCTGGACTAAGAATTTTAGCTTGTCCTCTACCATTTATTTTCATATTTTTTAATCTCCTTTTTTTTCAAGATAATTTATCAACAGATAAGCCTTAACTATGTTTCTAGTTTGAGCCAACAAATGTAAGATTATTTTCTGATAGCTCTACATTTGTCTTGGTCAAAAAAAAAGCAGTTTCTTCCGTCCACAAGTAATAATTTAAGATTAATTACTTGTGCGTTAGTTTTATGTATTACTAAGCAAATACTGCTTCATCAGATGGCTAAAACATAGAGAAAAGGCATCTGTTTATGAATAAAGAAAAAAACATCTTTTGTTTTTTTCTTACTAACAAATCAACAAAAGATAGCTTGATGTGTTAATAGCAATAATGAATTAATTTTCCTTCAATGTCAAGGGCTTTTCTGTAACAAAAATGCTTATTGTTGGGGAGACCACAAGACCTAACTCATTAATTAATAACTATTAGAAAAAAATCATCAACTTTTTTATTTAATGTAACAAAACTTAACAAAAATAATGTTCAGCAAAAGGTCAGTTATAATCAGAAAAAAGTAAAGAACCTCAACGGCAAAATTGAGATGAATAAAGAAAACTTAAACTGTCAAAATCCTAATTGTGCTGATTTAAAAAAAGGTCAACCTCCAATCTTGCGTAAAAATGGCAAAACTAAACAAGGAAAACAACGATATATTTGCTCAACCTGTCACAAGACGATTTCTGTAGAGATCAAGCCTTCCTATTCCCATCTCAACAAGAAGGGGCATCAAAGTGAGCGTGGGGTGGGAGAGATTTATGCTTCGGCGAAATCAGACAAACAGTCTCTGGCTTTAACTCCTACCGCCAGAGAAATTTTAGATAAAATTGCAAACTATCGTAAACTGAGTCAAGCAGAGGTAGTAGAGCGTTTTTTCCGTTATTTTTTAAGCGAGATTGATTTAACTGATGTAGCTCAACTGCAAAAAATGTTCACCCATCAACCCAAAAAACGATTAAATCAAAAAAGTTTAAGAGGGCGTGGAGAAATCGAAACGGAAACAAAATCTAAACAGATCTGGGTTAAGATCACCGCCCAAGCGAAGGAAATTGTGGATAATTTAAAAGCACAGGGATATTCGCTCTCCCAAGGTTTTGAAACCTATCTTCGCAGTCGTTCCAATATTTTACCCAGTGGTTTATCTCCTTGTCAGTCTCGATCACCTGAGACTTTATCTGATTTTGTCAATAGTCTTCGTCACCAATGGATGATCGCCCAGGAAGATGTTGAATAACTCAATAGCCACTGTTAACTTTTTTTGATCTGATTGCTACTCACATTGGGCAAGTTGATTTCTTTTAGGCGCGATCGAGCCGAGATAAGTGTCAAACCCTTAGTCTATATGAGTTTTAGCCAAGTGCGTACGTTTTCGTCCCATTACGACGGAAATGATAAAACCTTGGCTGTAAGGCAGTTTTGACACGATTGCTACGGAGATGGTAGAATGAACTGACTTGTGTTGATGA
>NZ_AP025632.1:0-42453 GCF_055394725.1 Annamia dubia NIES-4383 | reverse complement strand
GTTTAAATTTACTCATTTTAGTTAAAAATAATTAGTTTTACATCTAAGTTTTCTGTGTTTTGCTGATTTTTTTTTGATGATTATTTACCAAAAAATCTTCCTCACTGTAGCAGGGTGAGTGTCAAAACCAGAACTTTAGTATAGCTTTTTTCTTAATACTTGTCTTTTTTTTTGCAGATTTGTAGAAGAATTAAATCGAGCTTAACAAAAATAGCAGTAAGATTGAGAATAGTTTAAGTTTCATTGGCGTTAATTTCTATCGTCATTAACTGATTATGAATTACTCTAAATTCTGGGGTATTTAGCTGATTGATTGTACCATATTTGATCATAGATAATAACCCCCTTGTCCAAACTCCGTGACTAAAGATTAACAGTTGAGAATAGGAGTTATATTTATTTAAAAAAGTTTTGATTCTGTTCTCAAAGTCAATCAATGTTTCTCCTAAAATCAATTGTTGGGGATCAGTTAACCATTGATTTCCTACGGTTTGTTGAAATAAATCAAAATCTTGTCCTTCAAATTCCCCGAAGTTTAATTCATTGATTAATGGTTCTCTGATAAATTCACTATAACCATATAATTGAGCGGTTTGCTGAGTTCGTTTTAAGCTACTGGTAATCACTAAATCAAAAGGCTTTTTCGGTGCTAAGATTAGTTGATTTTTCTTGATTTGGGCTAAGGTATGATCACTAGGTTTTAAGATAGAAATATCTTGACTACCTTGTAACTTTCTTTCTACATTCCACTGAGTTTCTAAATGTCTGATTAAAACGATTTTCATTTGTTATTCTTGATAATTATACCTTGATTATAAAATTTTTTTTCTTGTCCTGCTTTCTCTCAGTCTTTAAATCAATGTGAGCGCGTAGGAGCAGTAACTTTTGGAGAATATCAATCAAGTTGGGGACGTACTTTTGGATTGGCTAAGTAATTCAACTAGGTCATTTTATGATTTAATGATAAATAAGAGTTTAGACATCTAACTGGTTAAACAGTTAACCATTTAAAATATATGATTATAACAGTAACAGCCTTTAAAGGGGGCGTAGGAAAAACCACCACCGCTATCCACCTTGCCCATTATTTTAATCAACTCGCCCCTACGATCCTCATTGATGGTGACTTAAATCGCTCTGCTAAACTTTGGAGTGCTAAGGGTAATTTAGCTTTTACCGTAGTGGATGAAAGGGAAGGGATTAAGGCGGCACGAAATTTTGAACATATTATTATTGATACCCCCGCCCGACCGGAACAAGAGGAAATCCAATCTTTAGCAAGGGGTTGTGATCTCTTACTTGTTCCCACTACTCCCGATGTCCTTGCCATGGGTGCTTTAAATGCTAATATTCAGACGTTTAAACAGCTAAACATTCAAAACTTTCAAGTTATTGTGACCATCGTACCGCCCCGTCCGTCCACTGTTGGCAAAGAAGCAAGGGATTTCTTAAAACAGGCTGGTTTCCCCGTCCTTAATCAGATGGTTAGACGTTTAGCTGTCTATCAAAAATCAGCTTTAGCCGGAACGGTGGTAAGTGAAGTAAAAGGGGATCGTTCTGGAAAAAACGCATGGAAAGATTATGAAACGATAGGAGAACAAATTTATGGCAAAATCAAAAACTAATCGGTTTGAAGGATTTGAGAATTTAACAAAAAACACAGAGGTTAAAGGTAATTCCTCTACTCCTAGATCTGATCCCAAAAGTGGTAAAAGTGCTAATCCTGAGTTTAAAAAAGTTACCCTTTATTTAAGTAAGGAGCTTCATCTCAAAATGAAATCCCATACCCTCACCTCTGACGAAAATATGTCTGATTTAGTGGAACGGGTGATGACGGATTATCTTAACCTGTTAAACAGTTAACCTGTTAAACAGCTAACTGTTTAATGAATTTTATCCCATCAATTTCGTTTTTACTAGCTTTCAGTAACAATGGAACGAAAACGTACGCTAAGACTATAAACCTTATATCACAATACTTTTAGCCTTAGCGTGGTTTTTCGCACAGTTGCTACTCAAACTCAAGACCCTTGATATAGCAAGGGGTTTAGTCGCATCACCTGAAATAAAGATGGGCATTTTCCAAATAACAATGGAAATCAAAATTGAATTTGACGATCGCCCTTTTTGCCACCTCGATCCCCGATGATAATTTAATTAAACCACCTTCTAATACTTTCATTAATTGATGCACCATCCCCCGATATACCACGATCTCCCCTTCTTTAAATTCGGGCATTAACTCCGGCGGTAGTTGGTGATTTACCACTTCTTGAGATTGTGAGTTATTTTCACTCACAATACTTTCATTTTCTAAATAATTATTAGTCTGATCAAGGGGTGTTAGGGGGTGGGAAAAGTCAATTTTTTTATAACAAATTTCTGTTTCCACACCCCCCCTATTAACAGCTAAATCATTCTCTATGAAAGGAGAAGCGGTATTATGTTCAGGAAACATAATTTTAAAAGCATCGTTTTCAATATTTGCCAGTTTTTGCCAGTCTGGAGACTCTGTTTTAACGGAGTTTATTTTTAGCTCGATCGAACTTAATAGATCCCTTTGCAGTTGCCATGACTGCTCTAAATTTTCAAGCGTTGCCCCCAAAGGAGTCAAAATATATTTTTCCCTTCCTTTAGTACGTTTGACCTGTAATAAATCAAGATGAAGCATTCTCAATAACTTTCTAATGAAAGGAATCGGTTTTTCAAAATCGCCTAGAATGTCTTTAAATTTCTTTTTTCTCGCCCTTTTAATTACTTTTTGAATCAGAGGATGATGATTAGTTATATAAGAGTGGTTCGGGGGAAGTGGAGAGTCAGCAGTGGAGCTTTCCTTACTTCCCACTTCACACTTCATACTTCCTACTTTTTCCTCACTTCCCCCGAACCACTTCCCCCGAACCACTGTTCTAATTAAATCAAGAATACCGACAGATTTTAAAGCCCAGATCAGAGCCAACTCCCGATCAAAAGAATTAACAAAAGTTTCCCCAGATATTTTCAAATCTCGAATAAATAAATATAATTGTTTTTCAAACTTCTCAAAAGGTAATTGCTCATTGAGCAGATAAAACAGTCTTTGATGTTTAAAAATAAGCTCATCAGGAGACTTTTTCGGATTGCTATGATCAATCAATTTAAAGATATTTTCTCTCGTAAAAGATGCCGATTGAGTAAAGTTAGGTAACTTATGTTCAATTGTCATTTTAACAGTCACAGCCGACTTCAAATTATCTTGAAGATGTTGATTAATTGTCTCCTCATAAAGTTGAGGATTTTCTGATTCTAAAGTTTCTAAATGTTCGACTATTTCAGGATTAAGTTCCTCTTTAATAGTATCAACTAACTGTTGATAAGTTTCTTGATTTTCCTTAATTTCTTCTAGGGGAGAATTACTAATAGCAATTAAATTAGCTTTTTTCTCAAGATTTAATTGAATATTAGTTTTAATTTCTTCTTTAATTGCTTTTTTCTGCTCTTGAATCTTTTGCACTTCATGAGTATCATTAAAATCATCAAAATCGTTTCTTAAATCTTGAACATGATAGCCTTTCATTTGGGCAAAAGTAATGAAAGAAAAAGCTAAATCTTTACTTAAAATCTGTTCAAGCTCATCTAATTGATTTTGATAAATTGATAATTTATCTTGACGATATTTTTGCTCAAGATAGTCAATTTCTTGACTATAATTATTAACTTGTTTTTGATTTCTCTTTAATAATTGAATAGTAGTTTTCAACAGATTTTTACTTTGATTATTGGTATAGGAATTATCCCGTTGGGTCAGAAAAGGTAAAGGTTCAAAAACGATATAACGAGCCATATTCTGACTTCTAAATCTAAAGATTTGTTGTTCCATTTGTTCAATGGAAATAGTGCCTTTAAATAGAGAATAAAGAGTAGTAAACTCCTCGCCAATATCCCCAGAAATATCAAAACCTCTGTTCATACTAGGGCTATACATAACTACTTTAATCTGGGGATTTAATCTTAAATATAAACTAGGATTTTTAAGGAAGGCAGGGGGAGCTTCACTATTGGTACTATTTTCATCCACAATAATAATTGAACTGCGTTTAACTCCATGAAATAATAATTGTTGATAACGGGCGCGTAGTTCAGCTTTGCTATCACTGGTAATAGCAATGCGTTTACCAAATTTACAGTCATCAATAGCTTGTAAAAATAAAGAATCAAAGTTAGAAAAAACTCTTAAATCATAGTTTAAGGGAGTTTCTCGGATACATTGAATTTTGACATATTCTTTACCAGAAAGTTGATGAAATAAGTCAATATTAGCATTATTTAAGTTACCATCTAACAGAAAAATACAGGCAGATTCTCTTAATAAGCGTTTGAAAATTTGGACGATTACTTGTTGATTAATAGAGGTTTTTAAGGTATCACCATCTAATAAACTTTTCACCACTGACATGGATTCATCAATCACTAAAACCACATTCTTAAAACTTTGATTAATAAATCGTTTTAAGGATTGAAAACAAAGCATTAAATTATAAACATCTTTTTCAATTTCATCAAAAGCTTTATCAAACTGTAAATGATAGAATAGACGTTTTTTATACAAATTAAATAGTTCATTCGCACGGGCAACTGTTTGAGCTAATAAATTATTAGTATCTGATAGTTGTAACAGAGAATATTTAGCATTAAGATATTGATATAATTCAATCATCGTGCCGGTTTTATTAGTTCCTAAACCGGATTTAATCCCGATTATTTTCCCTTCAATATCAATTTTATCTAAGCTATTTTCTACTAAATCAAGTGTCAGATAATCAGATGTAATTACAATATGTTCGTCAAATTTATAAAAATTATTAAGGGCATCTTTGATTCTATTTTGCCAATAGATTTTATCATTATTTTCCTTTAATTTGTTCACTTGTTCAGTCAATTTTTTAAGTTCTTTTTGAGTCTGACTGACTTTAATTGAACCATAAACGGGTTTTCTTTCAAATTCGGCGGCTATTTGTTCAATTAATTCTCGCCATAAATTATTATTCAGATAATTATTGAAAAATTCTTCTCTTAATTCCCCTAATGATTTATTTAATTGATTACCTTTTTTTTCTTGATATAATTGTTTAATTGGTTCATAATATTGTTGGGCTTTTTCTCTTAAGATATTAGTAGGAAAAGTCCAACCATAAGATTTAGCTAAATTGATGATTACTCTAATATCAAAACTAGAATTATTAACATTTCTAATTGTTTTTTCAAATTTAGGGTAATTAGGGGAATGTTTCTCTAAAATTGATAAAGCAATAGTTTCACCATAAATATTTTTTAAGGCAGTAATTAAGGGTAAAAATTCATCATAACGTCCATCTCCTTTTTCTTTAGAAGGAATATATTTTAAACAAGATTCGATAATTTGATCATCATATTTATTATCAAAATTGTAGACATTTTCTTCCCACTTCCCACTTCCCACTTCCAACTCTGAGTCTGGTAGCCTCAGAATTTTTAAAGCCGAGCTTTGTCCTTCTAACTGTAAAACTCGTTTGACTTTACGCCATCTTGCCTCTGAAATTTCCGCCGGAATGTAAACTCTTAAGCCCTCTTTAAAATAAAGTTTGAGTCGACTCAGAACATCCTCATAACTATAAGTAAAACTAGAATGGGAAAGTAATTGTTGATGGTTGCCTTTTTCTTTCCTGAAGAAGCCAGAAATGCGCATAGGTTGGTGGGGATTGGTCACGGCGGGGTCACTATTCATACAAACGCATAAAAGCCGATTTAGGTACGTTATACGTTCAATTTCGTAATCTTGGTCTAATTTGTAATGCACATGAATTGATTTTGACCCCGAAGTGGTGATCCAACTGTGGCGAAGTCCGGTGATCTCCTCAAAATCTTCAATCATGGCTAACTGTTCTTCTAAACTGCCGTGATCAAATTCTAAATGTAGATCATCTGAACTAAAACAACATTCTTTTAAGGGGAAGCCTTCAGGACGGGAAGGGATGTAAAATACGCCCCCATCATGATTTAAAGACCATTGGAAACAATAATCATAAACGTCTGGTATATATGTATCATTAGTCCGATTCGTACCTTTACCTTTGGTGAGATAGCCTGAAAATTTACCAGAACTGTTAAAATTAGTACGGATGAATTGGTCTTGACCTAATTTAAGCCAAAGTTCGGTACTGCCGTTATTTTTGGCACTGAATGAAGAAATGATGGTTTGAAACTGCTCAAAATAACTAATCATCTCACACCCCCTTTTACAGTGACCAGTGACCAGTGACCAGTGACCAGTGAGTGTGAATAGTTATTAAAATTTACATTGTGTGAAAATTTTTTTTTGGCTACACATAAGGCTTTGCTTAGGTTCGTTTTGCCAAAATTAGAACATTGCTCTTGCTTTGTAACAGATTTTAGTCTTTTAAGCATTAGTATGAAGTTGAATTTTTTAATGAGTTTTTTTATTTTGCCTCACATTCGGGTAAATGAAGCATTAACTTTTACAAAAATTAATGTTGAATGAGAGTCAAAATAGATGCGATTGTCTCTTTACGAGCGATCGCATTTTTTATTTGAGTCAGTTTAGATAAAGGAACACGCTTTGAACGGGTGTACCAGCCCCCCGTATAAGGGTTTTGTTGCGCCCACTGATAGAGCCAAATAAACCAATCAGGTTTAGTTTCTGGACAGTGGTACAGAACAAAAAGCCGTTTATGCTCTGGAATATCATCCAGACGGGGGTACAAAATTCCGTTTTTGCGTTGGATCGTTGGGGCAAGATGTCCCGAAGGAGGAATTTTTTGTTTTCCTCTTTTTCCTTTCCGATTCTTTAAGTTATGTTGTGGTTTCATGACATTTCAAAAATTTTTTTGAGATTTTTCGGGGTCATTTTTTTCTGAAGAAAGAAAAAAAGTAAATCTGTAATACAGATTTAAGTAGTAAGTTAGTATTACTCAAAAGGGAGAAAAAATGATAAACTTATCTAATCCGAGAAGTTAGATCAAAAATTTTGGAAAAATTTATGCAAAACTTATCTAATCCGATAACTCTTACTCCAACTTATGAATGTTTAAACATAGTGTTATGTGAGTACAAAGATTATATAACAGCTAGGGATATAGCCATGATTTCAGGTATTCCTGAAACAACAATTAGTATGTTTCGTAAACGAAGTAGAAATATTGGTGTAAATCTTTTAGATCAGATTAGAATTGCTTTAAAAGAAATCTGTCCTGACGCTTATCAAAGATTTTGTGCGTTGTGTTATACAAATGAATTAAATTTGCCCACGATGGTAGATGTAGCTTCTTTAGATGTACAAATTCAAGTTTTTATGGTTCGGCTTCGCTCACCAACCAGCGTAATTGCACAGAAAAATCTTTTTACACGATTAGACATCTCCAATAACTGATAAAGCTTATATGGTAACAGTTTTATCTTTAATCAGCACTCAGCAATCAATCCCTGTAAAGTTAATTTCACGTCAAAATTTCCTCTAAATCTAATTTCGTCCCAAAAGTATGACTAATTAAAACATCAATTACTTCATTTGATGACGATGATTTCACTATTTCTAAAACTAAACTCTCAATTCTTAATCTCACTAACCCACAAACTGTTAAAAATACTGACTGATATTTGTCTTTTCTTAATCTAAATCTTTCTCTTGCTACTCGCCATATTTTTATGATTCTAATTAAATGTTCTATAAATATTCTGACCGATGAAATCTTTTTATTTTCTTCTTTTTCTTCCTGAGTTAATACTCCTTTTTTCGGTTTTTTCTTCGGGGTAATAATTTGTGGCTCTCCCACATAAGCTTTATCCCCTTTAAACCTTTGATCTATCCCAAACTTCTTGAGATTTTGACGACAAATGTTAATATCACTTGAAGGCCCTGGTTTTCCCGCCACTACATCCACAATATCTCGGCCTTTTGGAAGACTAATTAATTGATTTTTAAAAGTATGTTCACATTTTTTTCCACTATAATATTTTTTCTGTTCTTGATAGTCTAAAGGTCTTTCTCTTGGCTGTTCTTCACTATCTACTAATAATTCATTTTCCTTCAATTTTTCCAACATTTCTTCTATTTTTTCTGGGGACTTTTTTACTTGTTCTAGTAAAGAGCATGGCAAAGCTTCTCTCATAATTTTTTGCCAATAATCAAACAAATTATTCGCCGTTGATTCACTTACTTGAAAGACGATACCTAATAGTTGAAAACTCAGGTGATGTCTTAAATAAATTAAAGTCAAAATAATCTGGTTTTCTTTTGAAAGTTTACTCTCTCTACCACCACCGGAATTGATAATTCTAGTTTTTGTTTTTCGGATTCTTCTTTTGCTTGTTTCTCCAAGATCAAAAGATGTGCGATTAGCAGTTCTAATTGTTCATAATTAATTCCCAATAATCTTTTAGTTGCTTGTTTGTGATCTTGAATATATTGCCAAGTATAATTACTCATTTTGGCTATTTCTCCTTAAAATTTTTGTTGATGATAGCTTAATTTTTTTATTTATATTATATTATAGAGATGTCTATTACACAACTTAGATTCAGACACTAATTAAAAATTTTAATTAGTTTATTATATTTTTTCTTATGACTTTGTGATTATTCTCACTTTCTAAATGTGATATAAACTCTTTGATTATTTCCCCTTTTCTGGTATTATTAGAAAAAATTTAGTTCAAATTAACTATATGACGATAAATAAACCAGAAAAAATAATATCTGAACAGCAAGAGATTTGTTTAATTTCAGAAAAACAACAAATAATCAAACAAAAAACGGAAACGTTTGTAAAACAAGAGGATAACTAATAGCTTTTAACTGGTCACTGGTAACTGGTCACTGGTAACTGAAAAGTCTCTACCATCAAAATAATTTTAACTGCTGATATTTATTAGAATTAAATACAGGAATTACCCCAGATTTTGACTTTCTGATTAATAATAATTCCGTTCGGCGGGGTCTTTTTTCCCTATTTCCCCTTGTAATGCCCTTACTAGATGCTACAGTTTCAATCAAATTATATTCCCACTTATCCTCACAATACATCTTCATAATTTCATCATGAGGATAATAACTAATCACAACATGACCCTCTAATTGATGAGCCATTTCACATAATCTTATGTGATCTTCTTCGGTAAATATTTCATTATAATAATATTCTTTATCAAAATAAGGTGGGTCTAAATAATGTAGAGTTTGAGGAGAATCAAATCTTTGACAAACTTTTTCAAAATCATCATTTTCTAAATAAACTCGTTTTAATTCGGATGAAATAGCTAAAATTTTATCAGGAAGTTTAGCCCATTTTCCTAATCTGTTTCGATCTTTGCGAACATAACCCCACGTTTTTTCTCCCCCCGAAAAACTTTGATTTGTTCTGATTAAAAATCTTCTAGCTTGTTCTATTTTATTATTAGTTTCAATCTTACTTAAATTAAATTCTTGACGGGAATAGGGAGTAAAATTGATTAATTGAGCTAATAATTCAGGATAATCACGACAGACTTCATATAAATTAAATATGTCAGAATCTTTATCATTTAAAACAATTGTTAAATCCTTTCTTTGTTCTTCTAATACTTTTAAATAGATTGCACCTGTGCCACAAAAAGCATCAACAAAGATTAGACATCTCCAATAACTGATAAAGCTTATATGGTAACAGTTTCATCTTTAATCAGCACTCAGCAATCAATCGCCGTAAAGTTAATTTCACGTCAAAATTTCCTCTAAATCTAATTTCCTCCCAAAAGTATGACTGATTAAAACATCAATTACTTCACTTGATGACGATGATTTTACTATTTCTAAAACTAAACTCTCAATTCTTAATCTCACTAACCCACAAACTGTTAAAAATACTGACTGATATTTATCTTTTCTTAATCTAAATCTTTCTCTTGCTACTCGCCATATTTTTATGATTCTAATTAAATGTTCTATAAATATTCTGACCGATGAAATCTTTTTATTTTCTTCTTTTTCTTCCTGAGTTAATACTCCTTTTTTCGGTTTTTTCTTTGGGGTAATAATTTGTGGCTCTCCCACATAAGCTTTATCCCCTTTAAACATTTGATTCATCCCAAACTTCTTGAGATTTTGACGACAAATGTTAATATCACTTGAAGGACCTGGTTTTCCCGCCACTACATCCACAATATCTCTGCCTTTTGGAAGACTAATTAATTGATTTTTAAAAGTATGTTCACATTTTTTTCCACTATAATATTTTTTCTGTTCTTCATAGTCTAAAGGTCTTTCTCTTGGCTGTTCTTCACTATCTACTAATAATTCATTTTCCTTCAATTTTTCCAACATTTCTTCTATTTTTTCTGGGGACTTTTTTACTTGTTCTAGTAAAGAGCATGGCAAAGCTTCTCTCATAATTTTTGCCAATAATCAAACAAATTATTCGCAGTTGATTCACTTACTTGAAAGACGATACCTAATAGTTGAAAACTCAGATGATGTCTTAAATAAATTAAAGTCAAAATAATCTGGTTTTCTTTTGAAAGTTTACTCTCTCTACCACCACCGGAATTGATAATTCTAGTTTTTTGTTTTTCAGATTCTTCTTTTGCTTGTTTCTCCAAGATTAAAAGATGTGCGATTAGCAGTTCTAATTGTTCATAATTAATTCCTAATAATCTTTTAGTTGCTTGTTTGTGATCTTGAATATATTGCCAAGTATAATTACTCATTTTGGCTATTTCTCCTTAAAATTTTTGTTGATGATAGCTTAATTTTTTTATTTATATTATATTATAGAGATGTCTATTGAAAAATCGCGCTCTTTTAATTGATTAATAATCCAATTAGATAAGCGAGATTTACCACCAATTCTGGGGAATAATGGTTTAACGTCCATACTGAATCCGTAGATTCTGGATTTCTTGTGCCTGAGCATTTTTAAGATGAAATTTAGCCGCCTCTTGATCTCTTTTTAATTGCAAAAGATAAGCTTTTTGATTTTTAATCTTTGTTGTTCGGGCGCTATTGTAATCCTGTTTCATCTCAAGGAGATCGCTTTTATGTTTATTTTTGGCATAAGTGGTATCGTTTTTTTGTTTAGCTTTTAAATCATCTCTTTCTTTCTGATGTTTTGCTTTTATTATTGCTAGTTTTTCACTATATGTTGTTTTTTTCATGATTTTACTCCTTTTTTTAGTGTGAAGTGTGAAGTGGAGAGTGTGAAGTGGAGAGTGGAAACTTACTTCCCACTTCCCACTTCCCACTTTCCACTCAAATGGTAAAAGGTTTTTGACGACTAAATTTAAGATTTTTAGTACCAAAAGGTAAATAGTTCGGATTCTGTTTTTTGGGTAATAATTTAGCGATAGAATCTCTAAATGTTTTATAACTTCCTTTAAAATTACCGTTATTCCAAACCTTTAATAATTTCTCAGTAAATAATCCATTAATTCGCCCATCGTATGAATATTGATTGTCTCGACAGCCACTAATTAATATTCCAGATGCTTTAATATTTAGATGATCAATTAAAGGTTCTGCCTTATTAATTCCCCGAACAATTGTGCCAGAATGACAGGAATCAGAAAGAATAACTAAACGAGAATTAAGAGGAAATAAAGCCCATAATTGATGGAGTTCATCATCTAAAATCATGTGGTCATAAAGTACCCATGTTTCGTCTAATCCATCGGTTTCATCGCCATTTTCATCAATTACTTGTGAACCATGCCCTGAGTAGGTAATTAAACAAATATCACCAGATTTCATTAAATTAGAAATAGCTTTAATATTGTTAATTATTGATTGATAAGTGGCAGATTCATCTAATAAAATTCTAGTTTGATAACCCAAATTTTCGGCAATTAATTTCATGGATTTAGCGTCATTATGACAACCTAATAATGGAGAAATATTGCCATAATTTGAACTGACTTTATTTAATCCGATATGTAATGAATATCCTTTCATAGTAGAGAGTTAGAAGTGGGAAGTAAAGAAACAGTTGGAAGTGTGAAGTGGGAAGTGTGAAGTAAAGAAGAAAAATCTCCACTTTCCACTTCCCACTTCTCACTATTCATCACATTTAATGGCTTTGGGTAGCAGATTTACTAACAAGATAGTAAGTACCTTGAGCAGTAGTCATTTTAGTTCCGGCATTATTATTATTAGCAAAACAAATACCAATATCATCAGAAAATCCCGCAAAAATACAACTGCGTAAAGCATTAGTTACAGGGCTAGGAAATAAACTAATTCCGGTAATGACTCGATCAGGACTTCCACTTGGATTACCCCCCCCAATAAAATGAGGAGCTTCAATCATTTGAGGGCAATTAGGATAGGGTAAAATGTTGTTATTATTGGGAAGCATCCAGTAGGGATTTAAGATAGTATTATTAATCCCAAATAAGAATTTAGTATTAGGATTATTGACATCTGTATCACGATTTAATTGAGGATTAGAAAGAGCTACTAAATAATTTCTAGCTGATACTTGATTGGTAAAACTAACAGCTTTAAATTCATTTGTAGGACTATCAAATACTTGAATGAACACTGTTTCAGTATTGGTTAATGCTTGGGCAACGGAGGCGGCACTTTCAAAATTGCCTGTGCCGAGAACATTACCTACTTTATCCCATCCGGTACAAATAGTATGAATTGTATTGAGATTGGCTTTAGTAATAGCAATTTTAATGTATGCTTTACCATAAGTTTTAGTTTCATCGTAGGTAATTTCAAATACTAAAAAGTTCGTAGTTGTATTCTCAAATTCACTAAATAAAACTGTATTTGATAATAAAGCAAAAGCACTTTTAATTGCTTGAATATATTGGGCTAGATTCCATGTTCCTTGTAATTGCAAAGTTTGTCTGGTGCAAGGCATTATTTAATCTCCTGAATAATAATAGATTTAATGTTGAAGTTAGCAAGTTTTCTACTATTTTCTTGACTATAATTATTTAAAGAAAATAATTGATTAGTTTCTGATAAAATATTAGTTTCATAACTTGATTAATTAATCAATAATCAATTTCAGTTGAAATATTCGTCTCAGAAATTAATTGATTGACTAATAATTGATTAGTTGGAACTAAATTAACTAAATTTAACTGTTTAACTGTTAATTGATTGATTTCATATGAAATAACAGTTTCATAATTTAATTGTTTAGTTAATAAATTATCAGTTTTAAATAAATCAACTAAACTTAATTGTTTAGCAATAAATTGATTTATCTGAGAGGGAATAAGTGTCTCAATATTAGACTGATTAATTAATAAATTATTAGTTGTAACGAACTGCAAACAAGATCGCCTCGACGCGCAAACAAGTGAATTTTCAAACCACATTAACTGCAAATAAGCCCCCCCTCAAAACCACATTATCTGCAAATGAAACCACATTATTTGCAAACAACGCGCAAACAAGAACTCAAAACCACATTATTTGCAAATAAACTTTGGCACAAAATTAACTCGCCAAAAGAGGAATCCCCAACTTCAAGATTTGCTCTCTCAAATCTTGAGTTTGTCCCGGCGGTAACTGACCATACAAAAAAGAACGCACCTGACGAGAAGGAAGATTCAACAATTCTGACAACACCTTCACGTTGTAACCCTGTCGAATTAAACGAGGCTCTAAATCATCTAAACCGTGTGCCAAAACCCCTTGTAAAATCTCTTTTGTCACAGGTTTTATCCCCACACGATAAGCCGATTCAAAGGCTAAACTCAAATACTGCTCAATTTGTAAAGGAGTCACCAAAGATTCCGCCAAAAATTGATAAGCAGACTCAGTTAAAAAATCCGTTACTGGACAATCACTTTCACTAGCTTGAGCTAAAATCCACTCAATATATTCCTTTTGATGCCCTCTAATCCCTTCTAAAGAAAACACATTCGCTCTGGCCCCAATTTCCTCTAAAGTCGGTCGTCTCAGGTCATTCTTCAACTTTGGATGCCCCGCTAATAAGACCGAAAGCTGACCTTGATTCTGTCATTTGCTCCTGAGTTAATTTTGCCAGAGGTCGTCCCAAATAATCAGCAATAGCTTGTTTAGCCGTCAATTCATTCTTAAACACCAATTCCATAAAAGGATCAGGGTCTACAAAGGGCTGATGGGGAAATTCAATAATTTTCGGTTCTTCAACGGGTAAAGCTACCACCCCAACCGCCGAATGAGGTAAAGCTAACTGTTTTGCTAACACTTCAATTCGCTCCGAGCGTTTTTGAGTGCGAGTTTTCTTGAAACTGCGATAACGATGGAGAGGAATGGGCGCACCCACTGGACTATAAGGACCATAACGGTTTTCCCGATGCTCCACATAGAGTTCATTGTCAAATAAGCCCCACCATAAAACCACCGTTTCTCCCGCTAAATCGGGGTCAACTTCATAAAAAACCCCTTCTACACTCACCCTCGCATCAATTGCGACCTTGCGACGTTCCGCTTCACGGGCAAAGGTACAAAAGCGTTCCCAACTGCACATTTGACGTAAGCCTTCATCGGGTAAAGAAGTTAACCAATCTTCTAGTCGAGAATGAGGCTCATGGCGGTGGGATTGATTGTTATAATGGACTAAAAACCGCATCAACCAAGCATTGGCCTGCCCTTCCGTTTCTGGCTCATGGAGATGATAGAGAGTTTCGTGCATCTCTTTAACGGTACGAAAAGGACGCTCTACCTTCCCTTTTGACCTAGCGGTGACTCTTGTACCATCCTTTCCGGCGCTTATGTGGGTTTTCACTTCCACACCCAGTAAACTCATCACCTTCTGAAAGACCAGACTTCGGGCGATGGGACCGTTATCCAGATATAACATCTGGGGAATGCCTTGAAAGGGAAAGTTCTCAACGGTTTTGGCAGACATAGCGTTAAAAAGGAAACGTAAAGCCGCTTCTACATCCTCCCCATAGACTTGATGGTATTCTTGATAGGCAACGCCACTGCGGTCATCTACGACGCTATAAAGCATGAGGAGGGGACGACCTTTCCCCTCAGCCCATTCAGGTATATTTTTCAAGTGTTTGAGGTCTGAGGGACTTAAATCAAAATGCCAACATTGATTACTCTGTTGGGCTTGAAACCTAACGGCCGGGGGTTGACGTAAAAGGGTTTGGTGGTCATAACCCCATTGCTTGAGATAACGATTGATCGTCGCTGGTTTTAATAATCCCACCGGAGCTTGAAGATGTCCGTCCGGGGTTTCAATTCCATGTTCTTCTAAGAGCCGAATCGCTGTTACAGTAGATAAATGTCGTCCCTTGCGGTTATTCGTCCGAATTTTTAAGGCGGCAATTACTTCACAGTAACGCTCTAAGGTCACTTTTGGCATGACTCGAGGTTGTCCATAATCTCCTCTTTTGGTAGGGTATAGATGATTAGTTTCTCGTAAAGCTCGATAAACGGTATGTTCGGATACACCGTACAGGTGTGCCACTTCTTGGAGGATTTGGCGACGTTCACTGCATCGAGGCGGTAGTTGTCCTAAGCGTTGTTGAAGGTCAAGCAGGGCTGAGGTGGGGATTCTTTTCTTGTTCATATTTCCCCTCCATGAGCTTTTTTCGTGCCAACCAGTCATAAAGTGTGGAGGGGGAACATTCAATTAATTTAGCAATAGAGCGTTTACTGATTCCTTTTGCTAAATAACCTCTAATTTGAGACTCATATTGATCCAATTTTAGTGATTCTGACCTTGCTCCTTTCGGTCGTCCCAACTTCCTGCCTTCCGCTTTGAGTTTTGCCAGTGCTTCCTTGGTTCTAATGGAGATTAATTCCCGTTCAATTTCGGCGGCTAAACCTAAGATTGTAGCGGCGATCCGACTTTGGAGGTCTTCGGCAATCACCAGATTTTGTTTAGCAATATGAACGCAAATACCTCTGTGGAGACAACATTCGAGTATTTCTAACACTTGCAAGGTGGAACGAGCCATACGACTTATTTCCGCAAAAATGACTACATCCCCTGATTGGGCAGTTTCTTGTAATAATTGTCCCATTGACCTTTCACGCCAAGGGTTACGCCCAGAAACTTCCTCACAGATGAATTTAACGGGAGCTAAACCTTTATTGTTGGCATATTCGAGGATGCCATGACGTTGATTATCCACATCTTGATGGTCTGTGGACACTCGTAAATAGGCATAAACGACCATAAAAGACAGATTTACAAACAAAACCTTTTTAGATTTTAATTAGACGGATATGCTCTAGTTTATACCAGATTGACCGTACATAAATCACTAATTTAAACTATCCTTTTTTCTGGACACTTTTTCCTCAAGTCTCCCTTATTTTAGTCTCTGTCTATCTTTTCGCCTATTTGCAAATAATCTGGTTTTGAGTTCTTGTTTGCGCGTTGTTTGCAAATAATGTGGTTTCATTTGCAGATAATGTGGTTTTGAAGGGGGTCTTATTTGCAGTTAATGTGGTTTCAAAATTGACTTGTTTGCGCGTCGAGGCGATCTTGTTTGCAGTTCGTTACAGCTAAGAACATAATCATAGATAAATTAGGCACTGATAGTGAACAATATCAATTGATAGAAAAAGTAATCCCATCTCAAGGATTAATTAGAGCAGTAGCTACGGCACAAAGAGAACCGATAAGTCATACAATAATTCGGGCATTATTAACAGGAGTAGAAAATTTTTGGGATACAAAAAAAAGAAATAAGATAGAGATTGTTCGTAAATTAGTAGATTTAGCAACAGAAATTAATAGTGGGGGTACAGTTAGTAAAAATTTAGAGTATGCTTCTACTCATCGGGGGGCAGAGGATTTATATATTTTACAACAGTTAGCTGAAGCACCAAAAAATAGCAAAACTCCTATTTATTTGGACTTTGGACAAAAAGAAATTGGTAGAGGTTAAAATAGAAGATAAAAAAATAGACAAAGTAAAACTAACCTAAAATAATTTTAGGGGAAAAAAGATTAATTAACAGTCGTTTCTAACAGCAATTTAGCTATTTTGTTGACATTTTTGATTCTTTTTTATAACCTGATAACGTGGTCTTTTCACTTGTATTTCACCTTTTTTCCGTCCAGAAGAATAACCACGGGGTTTGGGAAAATTAGAATTGATCTCAATGGTGCTAATAATTCTATAAAAGTCTCTCTGAACAGCACTGGGGGTAATCTTACTCTCACGAAAATTAGGCAAATATTTCTCCCAAGGGCAGGGTAAGCAAACAGCTAAATTCCTTGCATTCCACAATTGAATATAAGCAATTAAAATTAGGTTCATCCAGTTTTCTTCATAACTTGTATGAGAGGTTAAATAGTCGTTCATTAATAATCTTTGTTTGCCAAATCGAAAAAAGTGTTCCAAGTCAAAACGTTGACGATAAGATTGATAAATTTCAAGCAAAGTTAATTCGTTACGGCGTTTACCAATGGCAATTAACCACATTGGTTTCCAAATAGAATTACCTTCTTGATCAGTAACAGTAATTTCCAATAATGTAAAGGGATAATCATGCAATTTATGTTCCTTTGTTCCCTTCATTAACATATTATTCCAACCCTTAATTTTGACATTTAATAATTTACCACGTTTCGTAGTAAAATTAGTTTGAATTAAATCATCAGGGGGATGCCAAGAAGTTGAATCTTTTAAATCAAATTTATCACCATACCAACGTGGATGTCCACTTTTTAACTCAGAAGAATCTTTGACAAAAGGACGAAAAAAAACACGATTACTTTTAACTCTGGTGACAACAAGTCGATCTTGATTAAGAACTTGTTTGCCAATAAAATCTTTTTGACTATAAAGACAATCTACGACAATAACTGATAGAATTATCTTAAATAATAATGAATCTGTCAAAACTTTATTAATCTGTTTATGAGCAACAGAAACATCTTTTTCATCGCTTTTTACTCGTTGAACTGATAAAGGAATTGTCCAAGAAGCATCACAATTAGATATTTTTTCAGGTAAGTAAAAAAGCCAAGAATAAGCATGACCAATATTGATGGGTTTATTGCCTTTAATACTGTTAGGTTGATGAATAAACGTTTTATCAGATACAGTAGGAGAAAACTGGCGTGAATTAGGGGTTACATCAATGCCAAATAGATGAAACTTTCGCTGATTATTTTGAGGAATACTCTCTAAAATAATCTTAGATATTTCGGCTTTATTTGTGATTTGTGATTTCTTTTTTCCCGCTTTATTAAAATCAGCAATTGCTCGATAAATACTTTGGTATTTATGTTTAAATAGAGGATTTAAACTTAATTCCACGACTGTTTTAGCATCTTGATTACTACTAAGAGCATCGAGTAAATTCATCAAGGCATCTTTTCTTAAACCAAGACTTTGATATAATCGTTGACGACCTTGAATAAATTGTTCAACTTCTTGGTAATTTTTATTTTTGATTTTCATATTATTTTGAATAATAAACTATCTATTTATTCTAATCTATAGAACAAACTTGTTGAGAAAGAAAGTTTATTATTTGACATTATGCTATTAGACAATATTCAATTTCTCTTAATATAAATATCTTATTTTAATTTTTTCGGTCTGATGTGAGCTTCATTAAATCTAATTTTTTGTCCAAAGTCCAATAATTTATTAGAAAATAAATTTAAAGTTGGTTGGGGAAATCGTTTAGAAAGACAAATGAAATCTTTTATTCCTGTAGTTATTGCTTCTGGTGGTACAATTGGGGAAGCAACAGATCATATCTTAGCTACTAAAATTTTACGCAAAGTTAAAGATCGTTATGATCTTTCTGCTACTGATTTGAGAAAATTAAAAGAAAAATTAACTACTTTTTGGTCTGAATTAGATCGAAATGAGCCAACTGAATCATTAAATATTATTAATAATGAAATTAAAAGAATTGACCCCACTGGAGAAGAATAATGGTTAAATTTATCAATCGTCTTACTGGAAAAATCACAGAAAATTTACCTAAAAATATTCAATTAGGAGAATGGCAATTAATCACGGAAAATGAAACAATTATAATTAATAATGTTCAAATTGAACCTGATTCAAATATTTATTTATGGGGAGATTCTAAGAATAATTGTTTTTTAAATTTTACTTCAACAAATAAACAAAACTTTAAAATACCTAAATGGCAATTTATTCCAGATTTATTGCAACAAAGTATTCGTTTTTTTTATCATGAATGGCAAAAATTACAAGACGATCAATCTTATTGGGAAAATTGGCTAACTTTATCTCCTCTTTTCCCAGAAATTAATGAAAAAATCCATTTATTGTTATTAGAAAAACAACTAGAAGAAAAGTGGGGACATTTAGAAACAGTTTGTCGTCGCCCACGCACTTATTTAAAAATGGAAATGGAAAAATTACCCATCTCTCGGAGTAAAAAAATTGCGCCAAGAGCGATCGAATATTTAGCTTCTCATACAGAAGACTGGCATCGCCGTAATTTCAATTCTGTTAAGCCAAAAAACTTACTTTGTTTAGTCAGAGAAGATTTATTAAACATTTACGAAAATCAAGTTACAGCCAAGCTGATAGACTATTTATTAGAATATCTAACTCGCCGGATTCAAGAATTAAATTTAATCAAAAATGAATTGAATGAAACTATTGATTTTTCTCGTGAAACTCAGCAAATACATTGGCGCAATAGTAGAAGAATTTGCTCTCTTTGGGGTGAAAATTTTGATGCTGAAATAGGAATCAGAGAATTAGAAGAAAGCTTAAAGCAATTAAATCAATTAAGACAAAAATTATTAGGTTTAATTAATACTGACTTGTATAAAGCTATTCCCCCACAAGTTTATATTCCTATTACTTTAAAAAGAACTAATATTTTTGTTAATGATCAACATTATAAATATATAGATTTACTCTGGAGAAATTGGAGTAAATGGCAAAGAGGACAATTGATAAATCCTCAACAATTATATCAACAAAATCAAGAATTATATCAAGGTTTTTCTGCATTCTGTTTATTATTAATCTGTAAAGCATTAGTAGGAAATAATACAACATACGATCAAGGGTTTGGTTTTTATTTTGTTTTTAATAAAAATAATTGTCTAAATTTTGAGGGAATGTTAGGAGAAATTACATTAAATTATTCTAAACAAAATACATTTATTTTGCAGGATAAAAAAATCAGGAAGGAATTACATATTATTCCTTTATTAATTAACTTAACAGCTCTCAAAGATGAAAGAAAAATAGAATTAGTTTTAGATGAGTTAATCTCAAAAATCAACAATTCAGTTAACAATATTATTCTTTATCTCGGTACAAAAGAAGAAAGAGAAGTATTGTCTATTTCTTTACAAAAAAAGTTAAATAGTATTAAAATTGATCAAAATTATAATTTATTAGGAATTTTCCCTGTTAGTCCGTTAGAAATATTAAGTTTAGAAAGAGTTGCTTCTGGACTCAAATGGTGGTTAAATGGACAAATATATCTATCATTTCCCCCTTTATTAGAAATGAATATACCAGAGGAAAACTTATTAAAGCATCTTCAAGATGCCATTGAAAAAACGTCCAATAATCAACAATTTAGAGTAATAAAGTTCCTTTCCACAAAAGCAAAAGATAATTTTAATATAGAACTTAGTAAACTAATTAACAAAACCGAAAGCATGGGTAAACTAGCTATTGACAAGTTAAACAAATTAAACATGATTAAACAACAAAATATTCCCGATCAAATAGAGCAATTAATTAAGCCGTTTTTGATCTGTCCTACTTGTCAAAATAGCAATAATGAAGCTAATTTTCAATTATTAGAGCATCAAACTTTTCAATGTACTTGTAATAACTGTCAAACCACTTGGGGAACGAAAAAATGTGGAAAATGTCAAAAAAATTATCCATTTATAGATCTTCAAGGAATAGACCCCCAACAAATTAATGATAATAGGCTAACTTTAGATCGGGTTTTAGGCAGAGATATTTTAGCTATTCCCTACAAAAAAGGAAATAATACTATTTTTACTTGTTGTTTTTGTGGTTCAAACTAATAATTTTTAAAATGGAATAAATAAAACAACGAAATAATTTATGAAACTAACAAAGCTTAACTTGACCAACTATCGTGGCGTACAAAATCTTAACCTAGCTCTGCACCCTAACCTTAATGTTTTTATTGGTGTTAATGGTGCGGGAAAATCTAGTATTTTAGATAGTATTGCTATTCTTCTGTCATGGGTAGTTAATCGCCTTGAAAACCCTAGAGCATCCGGTAGACCTATTCTGGAGTCAGACATTACGAATGGTAAGCATAGTGCGATCTCTCAACTCTCTAGTCAGTTTCAGCAACAAACAATTACTTGGCAACTGGTTAAAACTCGTAAAGGGCATAATAGCAACGAAAAGAGCGATTTAAGCCAAATTAACCACTATACAGAACAATTACGTCAACAAATCACTCTCAATCAAAAACAGGCTAATTTACCCCTCTTTGTCTATTATCCCGTCAATCGTGCGGTCTTAGACATTCCCCTACGCATTAAACATAAACATCAATTTTTACCTCTAACAGCTTATCAAGAAGCCCTTACCAGTGGGGCAAATTTTCGTACTTTTTTTGAGTGGTTTCGGGAAAGGGAAGACTTAGAAAATGAAAACTATAAATATGTGAATGATATCTTTAAACCTGATGATTTTTGCTACCCTGATCCTCAACTTTGTGCAGTGCGTCAAGCAGTTTATGGCATTTTACCCCATTTTTCTAACCTAACTGTGCGCCGTAGCCCCCTAAGAATGGAAATTACGAAACAGGGACAAATTTTAACGGTTAATCAACTTTCCGACGGGGAAAAATGCCTCATTGCTTTAATTGGTGATCTCGCTCGTCGTTTAGCCATGATCAACCCCCAACATACGGATCCTCTCCAAGGTGAAGGAATTATTTTAATTGATGAAATTGATCTGCATTTACACCCTCAATGGCAACGTCTTGTCATTCCTAAAATGCTTCAAGTCTTCCCTAACTGTCAGTTTTTCATCTCAACTCACTCCCCCCACGTTATTACCCATATACAGCCAGAAAACTTACATCTGCTTCAGCACACTGATGAAGGTATTAAAATTATACCCGTCCTTGAATCCTACGGTAAAACTGTTGAGCGGATCCTCGAAGATTTAATGGGTTTAGATACTACTCGCCCCACCGAAGTGGATCAGGCTTTAAGAGGTATTTCTGAGCATATTGCCCGAAATCATCTATCCATAGCCAAAGAGAAAATTAAACTCCTCAAAACACAAATTAAAGATGATCCTGAATTAACCAAAGCTGAGGTTTTAATTCGTCGCAAGGAGAGCATTGGTAAATGAAACAAATACAAAAAGGAGAAGAACCGTTAGATTTTATTAACTGGAAAAATAGTAAAAAATATGAGGAAGTAAAACATAATTCCTCAAAAATTAGAGATATTTATCATCGTTTTAAAAAGACTAAATCTATCAAAACTATAGTTAAAGAATCTTTAATGCTAGAACAGGGTTCTATTTGTTGCTATTGTGAGCGTCGCTTAGAAACAGACGACTCTCATATTGAACATTTAATCCCTAGAGATATTGAACCTCTAAAAGCTTTAGATTTTGAGAATTTATTGTGTTCTTGTCAAAAAGATTTAGAATCAGGAGAACCTCGTCATTGTGGTAATGCTAAAGGGAAAAATTTATTGCCCATAACGCCTTTAAATTCTGATTGTGAAACTCGTTTTATTTTTGCTGAGGATGGTCAAATTTTACCCGCCCAAGAAGATGATCAAGAAGCTCAAATTACAATTGATATTTTACAACTAAATCTACCTAAATTAAGGGCTTTGCGTCGGGAAGCGATCGCTGTGTTTCTTGATCCTGATCTCGATGCTCTGGAATTATCAACTTTTATTTCAGATTACCTTAGTTTAGACTCTGAAGGTAAATATGGCGAATTTTGGACAACAATTAACTGTTTATTTGGTGGTTTTATTGATTAACTTAACTAAATCTTATGTGCGAACTAACATATATCTTTTTTCTTACGAAAGGTGTACAATCAACTTATACTGATAATAAGCCTTTTCGGTATAAGTTGAGATGACATGAAAAAATTAGCACAAACGGCTAATCTAATTCCGTTCCAGAAGCCGTCTGCTTTACAGGTTAGTGGTTATGAGACGTTAATTGAAGATTGGTTAGGTCTTTTTACTTCTGTTCATACCGTCAGGGTTTATCGTCACACCCTGACTGAATTTTTTGCTTTCATCAGTCAGGATGGTTTAACTCCCCAATTATTAAGTCAGTTTTTATTGGGGGAACAAACAATTGCGGTGCAATTAGTCTCTAATTATGAGGTTTGGTTACTCCAGAAAAATTTAACTCCGGCTACCATTAATCGCAAATTAGCAACGATCAAATCCCTTGTTAATTACGCCTCCTCGGTGGGCAAATGTTTTTATACTTTAAGCAATCTCAAAACTCAAGCTGTGACGAATTATCGTGATACCACTGGCATTAGTAGTGATGCTTTTAAATTAATTCTGGCGACTGTTAATCGCTCTACCCTCAAGGGGCAACGGGATTATGCTATCCTCTTATTACTCTGGGGCAATGCTTTAAGACGAAGTGAGGTGACTCAATGTCTGGTTAAGGATTTTGAGCCGGAGGAGCAACGGTTATGGATACTGGGCAAGGGTAAAAAAAATCAAAAACAACAGGTTAGTTTAGGTAAGGAAACTATCAAAGCGATTAAAGAATGGTTAGAAGCAAGGGGTAAAGTTAATGAGGATGAACCATTATTTTGTGTGGTGCATAAGGGTTATTGGGGACATCAACTTGATTCTAATGTGATTTATAAAATGGTGAGAAAATATGCTAAACTCGCCGGAATTAAGAAGGTTGTCTCCCCCCATCGTCTCCGGCATTCAGCGATTACGGCGGCGCTTGATGCTACTAATGGGGATGTTAGGGCAGTCCAAAAGTTATCCCGTCATAGTAGTTTGAATACTCTCATGGTTTATGATGATAACCGCCGTAATGAACAGGGGAGGGTCACAAATTTACTGGAGGATTTGCTTTGATTTTCGTAAGAAAAAAGATACAATTAGGTAAGGTTTTTTTTCTTATGAAATGAGTCGTTATTCTAAAGATTGGCCAATAATTTCTTGGCAACGAAAGGAAAAAGCAGGTTGGCAATGTGCTAAGTGTGGAAGGCAATGTCTAAAACCCCTTGATGATAAAGCTCAGAAAAGAGTGGGAAGTGGGAAGTAGAGAGTGGGAAGTTTTTTTCTTCACTTCACACTTCACACTTCACACTTTCCACTTCTTTCGTCCATTTATTAAAATAATAACATTGTAAATAGAGCAAGTAAATTCAGAAGATGAGCCAAATCAATCACTGCTTTGTTGAGACTAATGGAATTAGAATGCACTGTGCTATTTGTGGCACAGGGAAATTGGTGATCTTGTGTCATGGTTTCCCTGAAAGTTGGTATGGGTGGCGATTTCAAATTCTGGCTTTAGCTGAGGCGGGTTTTCGGGTGGTAGCTCCTGATTTACGAGGTTATGGTCAAACGGATCAACCTACGGCGCTAAACGCTTATCACATTCTGGAATTAACTGCGGATCTGGTTGGTTTAGTTCAAGCTTTAGGTTCAGAAAAAGCGATGATTGTGGGGCATGATTGGGGGGCGGTTTTAGCGTGGCATTGTGCTTTATTACGTCGGGATCTGTTTGAAAAATTAATTTTACTGAGTGTGCCTTATCTCCCACGCACTGAGCACAAACCTACTGTTTTAATGCAGTTAATGGCAGGGGAACAACAATTTTATCAGTTATATTTTCAAGAGGTGGGTAAGGCGGAAACTGAGTTAGAGGCTTCTGTGGCTGAGAGTCTTTTATCTTTGTTCTATTCATCCTCAGCCGATGCACTCCCTCACCACCGTTGGCGGTTTCTGTTTAATCAGTCAGAAAAGTTGCTCGATACGGTGTTTTTACCTGAGACTTTGCCATCTTGGTTAACAAGAGCGGATTTAGATTTTTTGAGTCAAGAATTTGAGCGTACAGGCTTTAGAGGTGCTTTAAATTGGTATCGCAATATAGATTTGAATTGGCAATTAACGGCTTTTCTGGCAGGGGCGAAAATTCAACAACCCACTTGGTTTATCGCCGGAGAATTGGATCCGGTGATTACGATCTATCGAGAGGCTTTTGACCATTTAGAATTAACTGTACCTCAGTTAAAGGACAAAGTTTTATTACCTCAGATTGGTCACTGGGTACAACTGGAAGCTAATCAAGTGGTTAATCGTTTGCTACTTCAATATTTGACCAGTTAGCTCGATCGAGCGATTGGTAAAGAAATCTAACGACCAATTGAAATAACCTTCTTTTTCGGATTCAGTTAATAATCTGGGCTGGTATTGAGGGGGAATCTTGACACTCCCCCCGTTAACCCTACGGGTGTAACGGGGGGAGTGTCAATAGGAATATTTGGTATCGAAATATGTAAATTTCCGGCTAAACGGTGATTAATGTCTCCATTAACTACTAATTCAGGTATTTGCTCTCGTAGTAGATTTTCTAGTTGATCTCTTAGTTTGGCGATCGCTTGTTCATCTTCTGTCATTTCTAATTGTCTTAAATGACAAGCTTCTCCTAATCCCACAATGGCGGGTACATTAAGTGTACCTGATCTGATTCCCCGTTGATGTCCACCACCATAAATCATTGGCTCAAGATCATAACCTTTCCTCACAATTAATGTACCGATCCCTTTGGGAGCATAGAGTTTATGACCGGAGAAAGGAAGATAAGTAATACCCCAATCTTCAAAATTAATGGGGATTTTACCCACTGCTTGAGAACCATCACAAAGGAAGGGAATGCGATATTTTTGTGCGATCGCTCCAATTTGTTGAATAGGGTAAATAGTACCAACTTCATTATTTGCACCCATCACACAAAGTAAGTCCGCACCCTCACAACAAACTTTTTCTAAATAATCTAAATTAATCTGGGCTTGTTGATTAACTTTTAGCCAAATAATTTCAGCAAGTCCTTTTTTTTCTAAAGCTTTACAAGTATCTAAAACTGCTTTATGTTCAACAGGAGAAACAATAATTTTAAAAGGTTTATGATTACAAATTATCCCTTGAATTACTAAATTAATGCTTTCTGTAGCACCAGAGGTAAAAATAATTTCTGATTGTGAACAATTGATTAATTCAGCTATTTGTTTTTTGGCTATTTTTACAGCATTATTAGCAAAATCTCCATAACTATGATCCACACTATTAGCATTACCAAATGCAGTAGTCATATAATACATTACTTTTTCTGCTACTCTAGGATCAACGGGAGTTGTGGAATGATAATCTAGGTAAATTGATTCAGAAACATAAGTATGTTCATATTCCATCGCATCAACGAGTTTTTGAAAATCACATTTCCACTGACCATAAAGATTAAAGTAAATACAATCATCTTCTAATGTATAGACTAAAGCAGGTTGATCTTCTGTCGTAATATCCTCATCTGAAATTTTTGTTAGTAAGTTTAATTCATTGAGATCGTATGGATGATCATTGTTAAAGTGATAATGACTGTAAATTTTTACAGAGAATAATTCTCCAGATAAGTTAATCAAATATAGATAAATAGTATGCCAAGCAAAAGTGGCCACATCATAAAGACCAATAAATACTTTATGGTTAGGTATCAAGAGAATATCTTGTAAGCCAAATTCATTAGTTTTAAATATCCACTGATTATTTTCCATATCAATAATAGCAAATCCTCCCCCTTGTCCCTCAGCGATCGAAGCAAACAAACCAAGATATTGATCAGAAATAATTGAACTCGATATTCCTTCATAATTTTCAATATTTTCACCAAAAAGAGATGAGAGAATCTCATGAGAATAAACTTCATATTTGACAATTTCATTATCTTTAACCTGAATCCAAAGCTCATTTTTAACATATTTAAGACCGTATTTAGAAAGCACTTCATAAATATCAATCTGGTTATCTTTATCTAATATTTGAGAATATTCATTGTCGTTAAGATCATTTTTTAATGAAACTTCTTCAATATTAAAATCTTCAATAAATTCAGGACTACAAATATATAATTCAAACATAATAAAAATTTCCTTGTGATTTGTGAAAGTTAACTAAAATTTTGTATTGAAACAATTATAACTTAAATAAATTACTTAACATCAACATAAATATCTTTTTCATATTGTTTAAATTCATCATCAAGATTATACAATAAATTACGGATTTGTTGACGCAAATCTCTCGCTGGATTTAAACAATCTCTTTGATAATCTTCTAAAGTTAATTCAAGATGAGGATAAAGTAATTTTAAAAATCCTGATGCAGTTTTAATAATTGCCTGTTGATCTCTAATCTTAGCATGATCATCAAATTCAGTATGTTCTTGAGCATATTGATAGAAACGATTATCTTTTCTTAATGATAGTAATGCTTCCCCAAAAAAGTCCATTTTTAAACCTATTTGATGAGCGATCATTTCTCTTTGAAATTTAGGAATTTCCCAACCGGGTAAAATACCTGCAAAGCGATCTAAAAAGGCTGTTTCTGAGAAAAATTCTGGCAATTTTGCCATTAAATTATATTGATTTTTCGGGCGCTGATATTCGTCTAATTCGATATTTCCTAATAATACTAAAGAGCAGTCACTTGCAATAGAAGAATCAGAATAACCTCCACGATTATAACGTCCATTTGCCAAATAGGTTTTTAAGGGGCCAATGATTTCATCAGGATTATCAAAGGTTAAACTTTGGACTTCATCTAATACTACTACATCATAACGTCCTAATAATCCCACTTCTCTAGTTTTGCCATCAATAAATAATTTAGCAGGAGTTATTTTTCCACCACTAACCACAGCAACTTTATTATTGATATTCTCATAAACAAAACTTTTCCCTGTACCTTTTGGGGCTAATTCTATTAAGTGATAATTGGATTCTACCAATGGTAATAAACGACTTAAAATCCATGTTTTAGCGTGATAATTATAACTAGAATGTTCAGGATTAAACCCCATTGAACAAAACATTAAATCTCGCCATTCTTCCGTGGTAAATTTAGACCGATATTGAGCATAAATATTAAGATTAACTTCGGAACATTGAAAGGGATCAAAGTCAATCACAGATACTTTAAATTTGCCATCTGTAGTCGTTTTATATCTTAAAGTTATTTTTCCCCAAACTCCCTGTCTTAGTAACATTTGATAACGCTCCACAATATCAGTAGATATTTCACAATCGGTTAAATTTAAAATAGGAATACTTGCTAAAGGTTCGGGAATTTGTTTTGAATTTTGGGTTAATTTTATTCTTACTTGAAGTAAGGCTATTAATTTATAGATTTCCCCTTGGGTTAATTGAAATTTAATTACTTCTTGATCATCTTTACGAGGAAATGCTTTTTGCACAAATGTATTAATTTTTTCTTTTTCCAGAGCCGTTAATTCACCCGTACCATGAACAATTTTATCTAATAACCATTCAGCCACAAAACTAGGCACTCCTAAAGTAGTTAAACCGCTAGAAGGTAATCGTTTTTTATCAATACTTAATGATTGAAATACTTGAGATACTAAATCGTTATTATAATTGTTAGAGAAATTCATCTATATCCATCTCCTTGGTAATAAATAGTTGTTGAATAGTGATAACTGATTCTGGATTAAGATTAACTTCTTCTGGTTCATTATTAGCAAACATAAAAGTTAATTTACCTGATAATTGAATGTTTTTTCCATCTTTATCTAATGGCAATTCTGGACATTCATTAATAGATATTTGATGACTAAATGTCTGATTCCCTTGAATGGTTAAATCTAACATTTTCCCTATTTTTAATTCAGGTATTTCATTAATATATAAGCATAAATTTGTCAATGATACAAGGTTAGAATTAGTAATCTTAATTGTTAAATTTCCTGCTGATTTTGCCGTACCTTCTCCGGTACAAATTACGATAACTGGTTGACGTTTTACGGTTTTACTTAAGACAGAAAAACCAACTACAACTTCTTCGGGAAATAGCCCTCCATGAGAGCCAATAATTTCTTGAGCTTTCGTATAATTAAAAGCGGTAATACAGTCAGAATTTTTAACTATACTAATATCATAAGGGAGTCCAAATCTTTTTGCATCAAGTACAATAAAACGGGGATCATCGGTTTTTCCGATCGCCATTCTCCCTTTTGATTGTAATTCCTCTGGAGAATTAGTTAATTTTTCAGTTTTTCCCATAATTTGACCATGATCACTAGCAATAATAATCTTTAATTTTTCGGGGTGATTATATTCGTCTAAAATATGTTTAATATTTCTGGCAATTCCCTGTAAACGATTAACTCGTTCTACTTTATATAAGGTTTTCCAGTCTTTTTCTTGATGATAAAGTTCATCTAATTGATCTGTATCCCAACAGTAAATTTGATATTTATGCTCTTGTAAATCTTGAGTTAATAAATGTTTATTATGATCAGTATAACGCTTTCCTGATTCTATATAAGAAAACCCGTCTTTGGCATTAGGTTTCCAGTTAGCATCTTCCGGTAAAAGTTGAGCATATAAACTCCATTTTGCATATTCTGTTTTAGTGGGTAGAATACTAAAACGAGGGGTAATATCTCTTTCTAATTTTAGTTGATTATCTTCAGTTAAAATATTAATTAAGTCTTGATGATCTAACCAACCTAACCCATCTACAACTACCCAAATAATGATATTTTCTTGTGCTAATTTTTGCAGTTGAGCAGTAACATTATAATTTAATAAAGATTGCTCCACATTATCTAATTTTAATTCAGGATAATATTTAACTAGCCAATTGACAAAACTATCCGCTAATTTTTCACTAATTTGTTCTTCTTTTGGGGTAATATTAATAGTTGTTTCCCATTTTCTAAAAGGTAAATAAGATTCTGTAACCCAAGTTAAAGCGGATTGAGGTGTCGTATCAATTGGTAAGGGGAAAGGCTGTTTAGGGGGTAATTTTTGCTGTAAATTTGATATTTGTTGACTGTTTAAATAGTAACTAATTTTAGTAATTATTTCTAGGGTAAGCCAACTAGGATTATTTAATAAAATTTCATAAGCAACATCCGCAATAATTTGATTACCTATTTGTTGAGGTAAGATTAATTGATCTAAAATTTTTCCTTTACTTTGATAAATTTTTTCTTGCCAAAATTGAGTAAATTCTTCTAAATATAAATCAGGAATATTGCAAGGATATTGCCCTAAATTTTGAGTAATTTGAAAATCATTATTTAATTCTAACCAACTTTTTAAAAGTTGCTCTTTATTGTTAATTTGATAATAACTTATTAATTCATTTTGCTTTTTATTAATTAAATTATCTAACCAAATCTCAGTAAATACTTCGTATTTTTCAGAGATTTTAATAGTTAGCCATTGAGCTAAATGTTTAATAGATAATTCATTAGTTAACCAAAATTCTTGATTAGTATTAGTTAAATCAGCTAAAAAAGATTCAATTTTATTTTCACTATTATCATGATCTAGTTTAGTAACTATTTCTAAAATAAATTGCTCATCCCAATTATTAGGAATAGTAAAAGGTTGTAAAATTGCTTGTAATTTTACAAGAGGATTTTGTTTTTCTTCTATGATTAAATCTAATTTATTCCATACCCTTAAATATTCTTTTGCCCAATTACAAAGTCTTTCTCCCTTCAGCCAATAAGTATCATTTTCAAGGGTAAAGTCTTTGATAAATTCTACTTCTGTGGTAATAACTATATAGTTATCGAGAGGTTTATATAAGCTTGTGGTATCTAAAATAATTTTACTCATTTATATCCTCCTCTTTAGTTAAATATTGAGGTAATTTTTCTAATAATTTTTGTTTTCTTTCAAGGGGAAGTTGATTAAATAAAGTGACAATTTGATTTTCAAAACTTTCATTTTGAATCTTAAAACATTCAGCTTTAATTATGTTTAATAATTTCTGAGCAGAATCATCTAAATAATTAATATGTAGTGATTGATCGTTATTAATTATGTTTAGTAATTCAGCAGTTGAAGTAAGTTTTTCTTCTTCTATTTCTTGCTCAATTCTAGCTAATTCTTGTTGTAAATTATTTAACCATGTCTTAGCATCAGATTTATATTTATTTTCAATTCTTTTAATTTCTTTTTCTAAGTTAGATTTATGTTTGTCATATTTAGTCTGTAAATTTTCACTCTTGATCTTAAGGTTGTTATACCAATTAGTTAACTCTTGTAGTTGATTTTGATAGGTTTCAATTGTCTTAAATTTTGCTGATTGAGTAATTTGAAATAGATGTCTTAACGCCTCAATTTCTTCCTGTAATTCTTGACAAGTTAAATCCTGTTCAGATTCTTGATAAAATAACTTTAACTTAGCTAAATTATCTTGAATTGAAATTAAGCTTTGACTATCTTTTACCTGAGTTAACTTAATTTTTAAGTCTTCAATTTCTTTGGATCGAGCAGAAATTTTGTCATTAATATCATTAATTAAAGTTTCAATTTCTGTTTTAAATCGCTCAGGGTAATTAAGCTGATTTCTTAATTGATTAATTTTTGTAATTCCCACCTGACATAAGTTAAAAGTATTTAATAATTTAATATTATTTTCTCTTAACTTTTGCATAATGTCTTGATCATATTGTTGTTTAATTTTTTCGGCTTCTTCTTCATTTTGAATTTCTAAAATAATAGGATTTAATTGATCTAATATTTGTTTGATTTTTTGCTGACATTCAGGTTGAGTAAAACGGTTTTGTTGTTGACTTATTTCTTGAGATAATTTAAGAGCAGAATCTTTACTAATTCCTGTTAATCTTTCTTGCCAAATTTTTAGATTAGTTTCTAAATCATTTTGTTTTCTTGCAATTTCTTTAATTATGATTTGATAACGCTCATTTTGTTTAATAATTTGAAGATTAGTAATTAACTTTTCAATCTCACTAATTGCCTTATCATAATCATCTTGACTAGCATTATTACTGAGAGATTGATAAATAATTTCTATTTTATCTAAACAGTTTTTAATTTCCTCTTGATGTTTAATTTCCTCAAGTTTTCTGGTAGCCACATTAAGGGAATAATTTAAAGTTTCAATTAAATGATCAGGTAAAGAAACTTGATTAAGTTTCTCAATAATATTTTCTAATTCAACTTGATAACCTCCAAATTCTTTTTCCGTAGTTAAAGATTCAGATTTTTCACTTAAGTTGAAAATTAATTCTTCTATTTTTTCTTGTACTTTTTCTAAAGCCTCTTGTTGACGTTGTAGTTGTTTTTTAGTGGGATTAACTGTAATTTTATTAGATTGATTAGATTGATTTAGCCTAGTAATATCAATTGTTTTTGATAATGTTTGTTGTAAAAGAGGATAAAGATTAATTAAAACTTCAATCTTAATTTCTTCTCCATTATTAAATAAAATTTCTGTTTCTTCTACAGGTTTAAACCAATTATCTATTTTAGCAATTTCTGCTAAAATTTGTTGTTTTTTAGGTTTAATTTCTTCTAATTGTGCTTGATCTGGATGCCCAAAATTAATAAAATTATCAATTTCGTCAATTGATTTTTGAGCTTGATTATAACTTAATATAGCAGGTATTTCTGGGCAGATAATTGCTTGAGAGCGAATTAATACAGGGCTTTTATTTGTGCCTAAAATCCATTTGTTAACAAACTCTTTTGGCTTACTAAATACATTAGTTTCTACCCAATCTTTAATCATTCTTTGATCAATAGAAGGCGGATTTTTCTTGTTAGGTAAACCAAAAGTTCCTTTTAACATTACTTCACTACGATAGACATCTCTATAATATAATATAAATAAAAAAATTAAGCTATCATCAACAAAAATTTTAAGGAGAAATAGCCAAAATGAGTAATTATACTTGGCAATATATTCAAGATCACAAACAAGCAACTAAAAGATTATTGGGAATTAATTATGAACAATTAGAACTGCTAATCGCACATCTTTTGATCTTGGAGAAACAAGCAAAAGAAGAATCCGAAAAACAAAAAACTAGAATTATCAATTCCGGTGGTGGTAGAGAGAGTAAACTTTCAAAAGAAAACCAGATTATTTTGACTTTAATTTATTTAAGACATCACCTGAGTTTTCAACTATTAGGTATCGTCTTTCAAGTAAGTGAATCAACGGCGAATAATTTGTTTGATTATTGGCAAAAAATTATGAGAGAAGCTTTGCCATGCTCTTTACTAGAAACAAGTAAAAAGTCCCCAGAAAAAATAGAAGAAATGTTGGAAAAATTGAAGGAAAATGAATTATTAGTAGATAGTGAAGAACAGCCAAGAGAAAGACCTTTAGACTATCAAGAACAGAAAAAATATTATAGTGGAAAAAAATGTGAACATACTTTTAAAAATCAATTAATTAGTCTTCCAAAAGGCCGAGATATTGTGGATGTAGTGGCGGGAAAACCAGGGCGCTTCAAGTGATATTAACATTTGTCGTCAAAATCTCAAGAAGTTTGGGATAGATCAAAGGTTTAAAGGGGATAAAGCTTATGTGGGAGAGCCACAAATTATTACCCCGAAGAAAAAACCGAAAAAAGGAGTATTAACTCAGGAAGAAAAAGAAGAAAATAAAAAGATTTCATCGGTCAGAATATTTATAGAACATTTAATTAGAATCATAAAAATATGGCGAGTAGCAAGAGAAAGATTTAGATTAAGAAAAGACAAATATCAGTCAGTATTTTTAACAGTTTGTGGGTTAGTGAGATTAAGAATTGAGAGTTTAGTTTTAGAAATAGTGAAATCATCGTCATCAAATGAAGTAATTGATGTTTTAATTAGTCATACTTTTGGGACGAAATTAGATTTAGAGGAAATTTTGACGTGAAATTAACTTTACAGGGATTGATTGCTGAGTGCTGATTAAAGATAAAACTGTTACCATATAAGCTTTATCAGTTATTGGAGATGTCTGATGATAAGCGATCCATGCGGTAAATAACATCGTAAAAGTATATTCATTATAACCAAAGGGAGGCTGTGATAATTCTTCCCAGATTTTATTAATCGAAACTTCTTTTTTTTGTTTATTATCTAAAGCCGTTAATTGATTTATTTTTTCCCATGCTTCTCTGATGTTATTATTAGTAGGAATTTGCACAGAATATTTTTGAGAAGCGATTTTAAATAACCCCCAACTATTAACAAATACTTGATTAATTAAAGTTCTATAAGACTCATTTGGAAATTTATTAGGATTAAGATCATCTTCCAATAAACGATTACAAGCATAACCAATAATTGTACTTCCTGTTGAACTTTTTAACGCCATTTTATCATTATTAGCAACAGGCGGTACAAAACGATAAAGTTGTTTTAAAAGATGACTAACAATACTTTCTCTGTTTTGTTTTTGAGCAGTAGTTAATTCTTCTAATCTGATACAATAGTAAGGGCAATTATTCGGAGCAATTATTTGCTTTATTTCCCTTTCAACTTTCTGTTGTATTTGTTTACTTAATTGAGCAAACGCTGTGCCTGAATCTTGTTTTTCTGCTGTGCTTTTTCTTCTTATAATATCAAGCATTAATAGACTAAAACAAATATTATCAACATCTTTCTGAATATTATTCACAGGCTGATCTGGAATTGCAACGGCAATAGCAATATATTCTTTATTTCTTGAGGTAGCTGTAGCTAAAAGTTGATTAATTTCTAATCTAAAATTATTTAATTCTTCAATATTATCTGCTAAAACATAAGCAAATATTCCTTTTCCTGTAGTCTTGTCTAAAAGACATCTCTATAATATAATATAAATAAAAAAATTAAGCTATCATCAACAAAAATTTTAAGGAGAAATAGCCAAAATGAGTAATTATACTTGGCAATATATTCAAGATCACAAACAAGCAACTAAAAGATTATTGGGAATTAATTATGAACAATTAGAACTGCTAATCGCACATCTTTTGATCTTGGAGAAACAAGCAAAAGAAGAATCCGAAAAACAAAAAACTAGAATTATCAATTCCGGTGGTGGTAGAGAGAGTAAACTTTCAAAAGAAAACCAGATTATTTTGACTTTAATTTATTTAAGACATCACCTGAGTTTTCAACTATTAGGTATCGTCTTTCAAGTAAGTGAATCAACGGCGAATAATTTGTTTGATTATTGGCAAAAATTATGAGAGAAGCTTTGCCATGCTCTTTACTAGAACAAGTAAAAAGTCCCCAGAAAAAATAGAAGAAATGTTGGAAAAATTGAAGGAAAATGAATTATTAGTAGATAGTGAAGAACAGCCAAGAGAAAGACCTTTAGACTATCAAGAACAGAAAAAATATTATAGTGGAAAAAAATGTGAACATACTTTTAAAAATCAATTAATTAGTCTTCCAAAAGGCCGAGATATTGTGGATGTAGTGGCGGGAAAACCAGGGCGCTTCAAGTGATATTAACATTTGTCGTCAAAATCTCAAGAAGTTTGGGATAGATCAAAGGTTTAAAGGGGATAAAGCTTATGTGGGAGAGATTAGACCTCTTGCGAAAGTATCAGACGATCGCCAATTTTGTCTTCAAAGAAAGCTCATAATTGTAAATACCTGCAATTAAATTAAATCTTAATCTAAAACGTTTTCTTCTATTTCTATATCGTGATGAAAGTATTTTAAATATTTTCAAATGACGATGAATATGTTCAACAATTATCCTTTCTTTTGCTAGTTGACGATTAAATTGTTTTTCTTCTGAACTGAGTTTTTTGTTTCTTCTTTTTTTGATAGGGATGGTACTATTTTTATGAATTTTATTAATTCCTTGATACCCTTTATCTGCTAAACATTTGGTATCTTCATTTAGATTTATTTTACTTTTTTTAAACAGGTTAAAATCATGAATTTGTCCTTTTGCAAAAGCTGTACAAATTATTTCTGCACTTTTTTTATTGATCAATAGTTGGGATTTTATTGTATGATAGCCTTGCTTCCCACTATAATAACTTTTCTGTTTTTTTTGAGGACGTTCTATCTCATGTTCTGAGACATCAACTGCTACTATTTCGATCTCATTCTCACTTTGAATTAGCGTTCTTTTCCCCTGTAAAGTAAACAAACCTGAACTAATTAAAATTTTCTCAATTTTATTCACAATTCGACAAACATTTGATTCATGAATTCCCCAATCAATTGCTAAATGAAAAAAAGAACGATATTCTCTTAAATAGGCAAGAGTCATTAATATTTGATCTTCTATAGATAATTTGCTTTTCCTTCCCGGTTTTTTTTGGAGTATTTTTTCAGCTTTGACAATTTTTACCATATCATTAAATGTTTCAATATGGACTCCACAATAGCGTTTAAACTCAGTTGAGTTTAATTTTTTGACTTCTTCATAATTCATATTCTGTTCTCCAATTTTTTCTTTATTGTACTTTCATGATCCCACTTTCGCAAGAGGTCTATTAGGTAATGATTTTAAAGGGCGAATTTGGGTAAAACAAACTAAGGCAATTTTGCCTTTATTATTTTCACAAACATTAGTAATATTTTGTAGAGATGCACCTCCCGCCGCACTTGAATCTGTTGCCCATGATTTTAAATAATAATTAAGTTCATCAAATAAAATTAATATTCCTGAATATTTTGCTTCCTCTCCTGTGCATAATTTATTAATTAATTCCTGTAATATTTTGTCAATACTTAAATCTGTGTCAAAATCAGAAGGAATACCACCTATATTAAATTGCTTACTAATTTCTTTGACAGTAGCAATAACTTTATAATTGTCTTGCTCTAATAAATCAATAATACTATTAACATCACCTTGATAATTAATACTTTCTAAATAATCGTTAGCTTGTTTTATTTGGGTGTCTGTTAAACTGTTTAAATATGCTAAAGGTTTTTGACAAAATTGTTGAGCTAAAGAATCTGTAATCTTTTCATTTTCTAAAGTTTGGCGTATAGCTGTTAAAAATATCTGTCTTAAATCTAAACCCGAATCTCCACTAATACAAATAACTAAATGTTTAGGATTTCGTCTTTTATAAGATTCTAAATCAGCTAAAATACCTTGATTATTTCCTGATGCAATTTTGACTTGATTTAAGATACCTTGCACTTCTGGAGTATCTAATAATAATTTAAAATAATTAGCTGTAACTAAAGCAAAATGAGATTTTCCCTTACCATAATCTTGAACAAATAAATGAATATTAGGTTGATTTTTACTATGGTAACTGTTACGAATAGCATCAAGCACCCCTAATGTAAAACTTTTAGAATTATGTTTATTATAATTAAAAACAAAACCTTGACATAAACGTAAATTTTTATCAGGATCATTCATCATACCAAAATTAACGGCATTGGCTACCATTCCTGATTCATTAACTTTAACAATGTCTCTTAATTTCATAATAAAAAACTCCTTTTTTTTTCTGTAAAATAAGCTTCTAGCTTGTTAGAATATTTTTTGAGAAACAAACAAGATGTTTGTGTTACTTTTTTCAGAAACAAGCAAGATGCTTGTGTTACATAATTGTTTTAATACGGTTTTCATTCCATTTATCAGGTTTTAATTTAGTAGGTAAAATAATCCATAAAGTTCTTTCTAAATAGACATCTCTATAATATAATATAAATAAAAAAATTAAGCTATCATCAACAAAAATTTTAAGGAGAAATAGCCAAAATGAGTAATTATACTTGGCAATATATTCAAGATCACAAACAAGCAACTAAAAGATTATTGGGAATTAATTATGAACAATTAGAACTGCTAATCGCACATCTTTTGATCTTGGAGAAACAAGCAAAAGAAGAATCCGAAAAACAAAAAACTAGAATTATCAATTCCGGTGGTGGTAGAGAGAGTAAACTTTCAAAAGAAAACCAGATTATTTTGACTTTAATTTATTTAAGACATCACCTGAGTTTTCAACTATTAGGTATCGTCTTTCAAGTAAGTGAATCAACGGCGAATAATTTGTTTGATTATTGGCAAAAAATTATGAGAGAAGCTTTGCCATGCTCTTTACTAGAAACAAGTAAAAAGTCCCCAGAAAAAATAGAAGAAATGTTGGAAAAATTGAAGGAAAATGAATTATTAGTAGATAGTGAAGAACAGCCAAGAGAAAGACCTTTAGACTATCAAGAACAGAAAAAATATTATAGTGGAAAAAAATGTGAACATACTTTTAAAAATCAATTAATTAGTCTTCCAAAAGGCCGAGATATTGTGGATGTAGTGGCGGGAAAACCAGGGCGCTTCAAGTGATATTAACATTTGTCGTCAAAATCTCAAGAAGTTTGGGATAGATCAAAGGTTTAAAGGGGATAAAGCTTATGTGGGAGAGCCACAAATTATTACCCCGAAGAAAAAACCGAAAAAGGAGTATTAACTCAGGAAGAAAAAGAAGAAAATAAAAAGATTTCATCGGTCAGAATATTTATAGAACATTTAATTAGAATCATAAAAATATGGCGAGTAGCAAGAGAAAGATTTAGATTAAGAAAAGACAAATATCAGTCAGTATTTTTAACAGTTTGTGGGTTAGTGAGATTAAGAATTGAGAGTTTAGTTTTAGAAATAGTGAAATCATCGTCATCAAATGAAGTAATTGATGTTTTAATTAGTCATACTTTTGGGACGAAATTAGATTTAGAGGAAATTTTGACGTGAAATTAACTTTACAGGGATTGATTGCTGAGTGCTGATTAAAGATAAAACTGTTACCATATAAGCTTTATCAGTTATTGGAGATGTCTAATGTCTTATATGTGCTAATTTATTCCAAAATAAACTAATAGGAACATTAGGAATAGTATATAGATAAGTTATTAAATAGTCTAAGTCTTTTAATAACACAATTGGTTTAGTCGAATCTCGACAAATTTGTTTAATACTGTCTAATTCTTCTGCTAATTTTTCTTGAAGAATTAAAAATTTTTGTTGAGGTTTTATTCTCTTTAATAAGTTGTCTCTATAACTAATTAATTGAGCATTATTATTAAATAATAGTTTCGTAATTTCAAAATCATTAGGATTATCCCACAATAATAAATGAGGGCAATCTATTGATTTAGTATCTTTTAAATTAAGATCATTAATTGTTATCATAAGCTTTCTCCAATAAAGTTAAAGGATCATGCCAACGGCGAATAATTTGATAAGGTAAAACCGTGCGTCTTTGCTCAATAATGCCTAATGATTCCATATTATTAAGATGGGGTTGTAAGTCTTCTGTATTAATACCTAAAACCTGAATTAAGCCCATTTTTTGCTTAATTAAATCATCAGTTAAAATTGAAGTTTCTTTGCCAAAATCACGCTCCCAAAGTTTAGCTAAAAAATAACCGATTAAATAGGCATTAGGAAGATTAGGATTTCCCTTTTCATATTCATCTATTTTTGTTTTCTTATTGGAATTAACTTTCTTAATAAAATTAATTAATTTTAAACCATAATCTTCTGTATATGTTCTTAAAATAAAATTAAGTCTTTTGGGTATTTCTTCCCGTTTTTCTTCAAAAAGATTAAGACATTTTTCATCTAAATTATTTTTAGTAAAACTTAGATTTTGAGGTAAAAAATCATAAATAAAATAAGTCCAGCCTCCCCAATCATAAGAATTTTCAGGTATTTGATTTAAGCCTTGACTACCGAAACTTAAATAAAAGTGCATTAACCAATCAGTAATAATTGATTGTAAATAAGGATCATATTTTAAAACAATTTTTCCTTCTTCACTTAGATAATTATCTTTGATTAAACCTGCTCTAATTGACCATTTTTTAATTTTGTCAACTTTAGCATTACCTAAGCCTGTTTTATCCATTAAATTTTGTAAAGAATCTTTTAAGCCTTCCTTCCCAGAAGCAGTATCAAGTATTCTCTTAATTTCTTCTTTTTTGAATGGAAAAGTGCCGTTAAAATGTAATTGTAATTTAGCCATAGTTAATAAATAAAATTGAGTTTTGAATTAAAAAGAATAACACCAATTAGCAGTAAAACCTTGATTAGTTGCTAATGATATTAAAGGGTTAAAAACTATTTTATAAGCATTATGTAAAATTTGAAAATTTAATAAGTCATCAAGATTACTAATTTTTAAATCTGTAATAAAAGGCTCAGTGTATTTTTCCCATGTATTTTGTTTATTGTTTTCTAAATAGTATTGATGAGAAATTTTTAAGCCTAAATGCTGTAATTTAATAAAATCATCAAAATATTGCTCAGATGGTAAATTATTTGATTTAGAAGAATTAACAGATTTTGTAGTTGGGATTAAATTCCATAATAGATCATGTGCTACAAATGACCAAGGTAAATAATGATCTAAAGAAATATTATTTTTATCTAATTTAACTTTTGAATAAATACAATTAATTTCTTGACGAGTTAAAATTGTTTTCCAGTATTGAGTTTGTTTACTTAAAGAATCTCGTTTTTGTGGCATAAATAATTTATTAACCACATTAGGAATATTAGGATTTTTTTGTTGCATATATTTTAAAAATTCCCAAGATGCCCAACCTCTAACAATTTGATAATTTTCTTGTAAATATTTAGCCCATTCAGGAGAAAAGATAATTGAATTACAATTTTTATATTCTGTTGAATTAAAATAGTAAAGAGGTTTTTTTATTTCAAAATATTTTTGTGCTATATTTGGCATAGCTAGATCTAAATTATTTCCTGTGCCACGATCTACATTTTCTGCTTTTAATTCTTCTTCTAAAAAAGGACAAAGCAGACGAAAAGGAACATATTTTTTAAAGTAATTAATAATATCTTTTAATTCTTGAGAAGATATTGTTTTTCTTAAAAGTTTTTTATCAGTATCAGTAAATTTTAAAATTGGTTCACTAATTTCAAGATTTAAAGAATCAAGTTTTTGAGTTATTTTATCTTGTGTGCCAAAAGAAAGCCTTGAATAAGTATGAGGAAACCAAGCATTTGCTAACATTTCAATAATAATTTCTTTAAAAGTTATTGATGATGATATATCAAAATTTTTTCTTTTTAAAATATCTAATAATGACAGAAAATAAAGATATTTATAAGAGTTAGTTCTGTCATTAAATAATCCCGATAATGCCGAAATATTTAAACTATTTGAACTTGGTAAACTATACATTAGGAAAAAAAACCTCCTCAATAGTTAACCAATGGGCAAAAACTGTACTATTTTTTTGACCACTTAATCTTATAATATGTCTAACTTTCTTTTGTGCCATATCATTGTCTTAGCTAAAAACTTGTTAATATTTTAGTAATTCTAGTATAATAGCAGATATGTGGAGGTTTTACCAAAAATGGTAAAAGAACTTAAAACTCATAAATTACATATTTTGATTACTCCCTCTCAATATGAGAAATTAAAGCTCTATGCTGAGGCTAAACAAAGTAGTATTGGAAACTTACTCAGGCAATATGTAGATCAGTTACCTGTAGTTTCTCAATTAAAATAATTTTGATTATAAATTTATTATTAATCTTAAAAACAAATTATGTCTAAATATTTAAGTCTTAAAGAAGCTAAGAATCAACTTGAAGAATTACCATCACAATTAGATGATGAACCAATTATTATTACTCAAGAAGGTAAACCCGTAATGACTGCTATTAGTTATGAACAATATGAGTCAATTATGGAAACTTTAAGTATTCTAACAGATCAAACATTTGCTCATAAATTACAACAAAGTATTTTGCAAATGCAACGGGGAGAAACTATTAGTTGGGAAAATGCTAAGGCAAAATTGGGAATATGACACAAGAATCAAAATATGAAATTAAATTAACATCTTTAGCATTAGAAATGCTTGAAGAAATTAAAGATCAACGGCATTTAAAAATTATTGGTAAATGTATTGAAAAATTACAGTTTTCTCCAGAAAAACAAGGAAAACCATTAACTGATAGTCTTAAAGGTTATCGTAGTATTAGAGCCGTTGGTCAACGTTATCGGATTATTTATCAAATAGAAGATACTAAAATAGTAGTTTTTATTGTGGGAGTTGGCTTAAGAAAAGACGGAAGCCGTAAAGATATTTACACCCGCATAGAAAAATTATTAGAGTAAATTCTGTTAAAATATAATACAGTTATAAAATTTAAGAGTAAAATAAATCAAACTAATCAGAATCAAGCCAGTTTTCTACCTTTAAATTAGGAATACGAGAAAACTCTTTAATATTCGCAGTAACAACAGTTAAATCTAAACTTAAAGCATGAGAAGCAATTAATAAATCATTACTACCATTGACACTCCCACCGTTACACCCGTAGGGTTAACGGTGGGAGTGTCAAATTTGCATATTCCTCTTGAGCAAAACTATCAATCATTTCGGCGATCGCCCGATTTAAAGTTTGAATTTTGCCGTTGGTTTCCATACTACCACTCACATCAGCCAGAATAATTACAGGCATTTTACGAGCAGAATTTTGGGTGAATT
>NZ_AP025631.1:0-31516 GCF_055394725.1 Annamia dubia NIES-4383 | reverse complement strand
AACGTACGCTAAGGCTAAAACTCATATAGACTAAGGGTTTGACACTTATCACGGCGCGATCGCACTTTGGAGTTAGCTGGTTAAAGTAGTTTAATTTTTAATAGCTTAAAAGGAGGAACAGATCACCTTGCACAATCTCAAAAGATATGATATAATATATAGCTAATCAACAATTTTTACAACTCAATATATTCTAGTTAAATTTATTTCCGCAAAGGAATACTTAAAAGAAATACTTAATTAGAATAAGCTCTACAAATTAAATAAAAAAGCCCGACAGGAACTATGATTTTCTGTCGGGCTTTTTTTTTGGGGGTTTTAGTTGGAGAAATTTTGGTTGTATTTAAAAAAAGGAAAAAAAATATGGCAAAAGCGTATCACAAAAGTATGAGAAATGTTCCCGAAATTTATGACGAGAAGAAACAAGCTTACTCGATTAGTTTAACTCCTACGGGGAAAATAAACCTTGATCTAATGGCTAAAGATTTTGGTTTAAGTCGCTCTGAATTAATCGAACAAATTGCCCGAAAACAATTTCTTCTTACCCGCAATCTCAGCCAATAGCCTTCATCAATTTAAGCCGATTTATTGGCAGTATCGTTGTCAATCTTAAATCTTAATATGTTTATTTGGTATGGCTTTTGCTCTTAAATACGACCTAAAAAAATAACTGGTTGGCACAAGCGAACATAATTCTTTTTTTCTCCTTCGTCTGCTCACCTACTCTTATCTTTCTTTAGGTCTTATCTAATACCAACTCCCCACCTATCTTATATATAGTTATCCCCTTTATATATAAGATTTTTCAAATTCAAAACGTCGAAGCTTTATGGAGTAATTAGTTAGCTCTTATATCTATTTTAAAATAACGATTATCAATACAGAGTTGATTACAGTTAATCAAGAATTTCTTAGATATATGCAATTAGTAACTAAACTCTATTTCTTATTTTTAATTATACCTTAGCTCTTACCTAATAGCTAATTTTATTCACCAGATTTTTCAGGAGGTTATATAAGATGCAAAAACCTAAAAATTTAGGGCAACTCATGGAGCTTTATTCTCAATTAATTAAAGACAATAATTGCCCTATTAAAGCTAATCAAATTATTAAACAATTAAACACAGCTATTTATCGTTATCTTCTCCCTGCTTATGGTTTTTCTCCCTTAAAAAATAACAAAATTACTCAAGTTGAACTCAAAGCGGCTGAGGCTTTTTGTTATACTCTAAAAATAGAGCAACTTTATAATGCTCTTAGCAAACAAGCCGAAGTTTTTGCTAATTTAAAAGTTTCAAAGTCTATTCAATATCCTAATAAATCTCGACTCAAAGATTTTCTGGATACGGCCAAACAACAAAATTGGTTGCCACAAAAAAAACCTTCTCCTTTAAAATTAAACGATCGCTGTCCTGGCAAACGTCAAAAAGGCTTTGGTGGCATTGAAAATACTCCTCTTATGCCACCTCGTAATTTAGCAGGGTTAAAGCCATACAGTTTAAAAGAGAAGGATTTTTCGCCCAAATTAGCTCAACAAATGAAGGAGTTTTATAAATATCGGACTCAAAAAAATTACTCCAATCGCTTTGATGAGCCTGTATCGAAGGAAACAGCACAAAATCAAATGAAGGATATTGCCATCGTCTTAGGTTATCACCATCATTATGGAAATATTCCCAAGGAAGATTTAGATTTTGAAACTTTAGTTCCCTATCTTCCTGTCAAAAAAGCGCATGATTCGGAGTTAGCCCGAAGACAACTTGAAGATCTAGCTGATGATGTTGATAATTGGCTATGTGACTTTTTATCTTTCCTCGAAGATGAGCGTCAAATTAAAAGTCCCCATACAAAACTTCATTATGTCATGGCTGTTTTAATGGTAGCCAAATTTCTCTATCGTCGAGATACGATCTTTAATGATTATCGTGATCTTGTGCTGATTGACAAAATCAAAATGCGTCTGAGTTTGATTAATAAAGAGTTTCAAACTCATCAACCTGTGGCTGATATTTCTAAAAGATGGTTAGATTTGAATGATTTACTTACCAAAGTTGTCGAGCCTTTAAGATTAGAATGTCAACCGAAACTAAACTCTGGTTGGCGAAGAAGTGATGAAGCTGTAGGGCAAAGTATTCAACGATATGTGATATTGGGTTTATTAACTTATATGCCTCCTCGCCGAATTGGTGTTTTTGCGAAGCTCAAAATGGCTACTTCCTGTCCGGTGGAACGTCCTGCTCATGTACCTCCTGACGGCTTATTTCACCCTTTACCTCCACTGTTTGAGCGCCATCAAAATTCTGAATATCCCTATCTCTATCAAGATCATGGCAAATGGTATTTAGATTTAACGCCCCAGTCATATAAAACGGGAAAAACTTATGGTCATCAAAAAATTGAGATTGCTAATCCTATTTTTGAGGATGATAGAAGTTTTTACGAATACCTCGAAATGTGGCTCTATGGTTATTATTTAAGTAGTGATGGTAGCCCTAGAAGTTGTGGCACTAATTGTAATTTAGGTAATATTTCTCGTTGGTATCAAACAAGAATGATCTATCAACCCCAACATAATTTTGTTTTTACTCAATATAATGGAATCCCTACTACGAAAATATCTTTGAGCAAATATGTGTCCACGGCTGCGCATAGTACGATCGGAAAACGACTTAATCCCCATTTGATTCGAGATATCTACGCTACTTACTTTTTAGAGCAGAATTATTCTGATGAGGTGATACGCTCTTTGGCTTATGCGATGGGGCATTCGGTCGAGATGTTACGCAAAATCTACGATTTACGGCATCCCCACCAAAAACGTATTTCCATTGAAAAAGCTGTGGCACAGGTGGTTCAACAGACGATTAATGGCGATGTCAATGTTGATTTTGATTCTCTATCTCCCAAGGCGAAGATTTTACATTTAATCCCTCATTTAACTGCCAAAGAGCGTGAGGAGATCCAGTTGTCTCTTTAATCTCGATCTGGGCGCGATCGCGCCCTTTTTCTTTTGTTAATTAAAAGGGTTACTCCAATTTAAGTGAACTAAGGTATTAATTTTTTCTTTGATTTTATCTATCTCTGAATAATGTTTGACAATTTGATCAAAATTGTCAACAACTTTTTTCATTTCTTCTGCATTGCTAGGAAGCGGAATTTTCAAGTTTTCTAATGCTTTTAACTGGAGAGTTGTAGCAGTAGTGCCTTTAAAAGTTATTCTTTCTATCAAAAGTTGTGCTAATTGTGAAGACAAATACATAAATAAAAATTTTGGATCAATTCCCGTTGTTTTTCTTATCCTTAAAATAACCCAAGAACGACTAGCTATCCATCCATTTTCCCCCGGAGGCGGAGCATTGTTAGGAACAATAGCAACTTTTCCGACATTACCAAGAAACTGAAAAATAATGTCATTAGGTTGAAGAAAAAGCTGTGATTCTTTTGCTATTTTTTCTTCAATTTTAAATTTATCTAATGGCTCTGGCATATATCCAAAATCATAACTATCAAGACTTGTTACTCTAAACACATCAATTCCTTCTTCATCATGTTTTAAAAACCGATAACTAATTATTTCAACCAAGTCTTTTAGAACACAAGTTTCTGTTTCTTGTAAAAATTTTTCGGCTTTTTTTAGTTCAGAAGACTGAATATAATAAGAAGGATTAAGATATAGTTCTTTATTTTTTAATACTTCTTCATAGGGTATAGAAATGAAAAGTTCTTCTTGTTCTTGGTCTTGATTCATTAATTCTACAATTTGTTTCCATCCCTGTAAAATAGGACGACGTTGATAACCCATAGAAATAAATTGCTCATTAGCACCATCAATAAAGCGAACATTTTTGAATTTATGTTTTAAGTTACATACTAAAATTGAAAACTTTAATGAAGTTAAAGGAATTATATTAGAAGGAAGATCAATGATTGCTTCTATCATTTTTTGATTAATTAAATATTGTTTTAAAGACTTTTCATCAATCCCTTGTGAATAGAGAAATTGATTAGGAACAATAATAATAGCTTTTTCTTTTGTATGTTTTAAAATATAATCAATAGCAAGAACTAAGGGTGATGATGGCATCTTCACAAATTCTTTAGGAAAAGGATATTTATTAAAATAACTATCTTCAAATTTTTCAATCTTTATGTTCTTACTACCAAGAGGGGGAAAAGCAATAGTTATATCGCAAAATTTACTTCCCTGAGAAAAAGAAGGAACTTTGATTAAGTCTCCCTTTCCAACTTGAATATTTCCTTGTGAAAAAAAATTAATAAAATGAGGAATTTTTGTTGATATTGATTCAGTTAAAACTTTTGCACCACTGTTAAATGCTTTGTTAATAAACTGGCAATAATTATCGTATGGACAATAAACTTCCTTGTCTTTAATATCTCCAATAATTTCAAAAATTAAATTATTAACTTCATTCTGAAAACAGAAAGTTTCTTTGAAATCTGTAAATAAATCTTCAGGAATTGAGAAATTTTTTATTAAATCATTTCTTATAAAGTCATCAAGTTTTGTAAATACATTTAAGAGACTATTTTTATCACATCTTGAAATATTACTAGAAAAGAGATATGTATTATCTTGATATATATAGTTAGCCAGTAGAAAAGAAATCGAACCGGAAAGTTGTTGAAAAGTTTTAATTAAATTTTCAAGAGTAAAGTCTTTTTGTCTATAAAAGTGAACAAAAGATAAACTATCTTCTAAGGGATTTATCAAATCCATTGTTGGTAATTTTACCCAAGCAAGAAATTGAAGGGAAATCTCAATCTTTTCATCTTCTTTTAAGCGACTTTTTTCAAAACAATCATATATAGAAAAAAATATTTGTTTATTATTTTGCTTATCCATAATTTTTAGAATTTTATTAGATGTAAAACATTAAGAATTTTGATTTATAGTAAATCTGTGATAAAATAAAAACTGTCAGTTAATATTAACGCCAATTAATTTGATAACTGACAGTATTAAGTGAATATTGATCAAAATTTTTGATCTAATCTTAATCAATAAATTTTAGGAAATACCCAAAAGTTTCTTAGTATAAGCATCAACTTGTTTTGATGTCATACTTTTTAAAAATGGAGGTTTATGACCAAATTCCTGTGCAAGATATAAAGCATTTGAAATCTGTTGGGAACTAGGTGGTTTGTCCTCCTGCTTTTGTTTTTCCTCACACTCAAGAGATAACTGCAAAAATTGATTGATGTTCTTGAGCGTTTCATTTAGATCCCCATCTTGGCGATCTACTAAATTTGACAACAGTGTCATTGGATTTTTAAGCATAATTTTTAATTTTTTATTTAATATCCAAAAAACTATCGAATAGTTTTTTGGCTGAACTCCTTTATTATGACTGACCTTTTTTTCTTTGTCAAGACTATTTTATAGTTTTTTTGAAATTTTATAGTCGAATTAATTTTGAGAATGAGTCAAGAGGTCTAAACGGAGGTAGCCGAGATACATAAAAAAAGGTAAATTATCTAGGTCAATGTCTTGCTGTATATAGCTTTGAGCATCTCAGTAACAACCGTGTCAAAAACCACGTTAAGGCTAAAACTCATATATACTAAGTGTTTAAGACTCATTTTGCACTTTTTGACACTTATCTCGATCGAGCCTAAAAAAAAATCAACTTGCCCAATTTGAGCAAGTTGATCTAAAAGGGAAAAGTTGGGCGATCGAGGGAACGCATTTTTATTTTCACCGCTCGATCGCATAGTGACTTTTAATTACAGGAGAATTTCAAGAAACATGGGAAACAGAATATTGCTTTTGATATGATTAAAAATGTAAAACGGCTTAAGTTAGGGGGAGAAGTTTAACCGCTTCTCCCTTCACAATTTAAAATTAGAACAGAGCTAATTGAATTGATTTAGATCTCGGAGTTGGTTCTAATTGTACAATGACCTCCGGCGGAGGTGTCCAAAGTCCTAATTTCCCGATCGCGCGGATAGGGTATTTTAATTTAACAGGGTTAGTTAGTTTCCACTGGTAGCAATTAGGAAATGACCAGTCATTGTTATGATCAATTAGAACATCGGTTAAAGTAACGTATCCTAAGATGAAACCCAAAACTGACTGAACTTCGTCATAGTCAAAGCCACGTTGTTTACAATAATAAATATCTTTTTTTAGAGGCTTTGCCAAAGATGAATGAATGTATAAGCGACCTCTGTATTTAGTACGATAAGAACGGTTTTCAACTGTTTTGATACCTGATAGAATCCCATCGCAAAAAGGCTGTTTAACTGTTAAAACTTTGATAGTATTCATGGTAGTTTTTAATTAATTTGAACTAATATTTTTTGATTTTTAAATTAATCAGTGACAGCCCATAAAAATAATTATTGATTCTCCCTAAACGTCTTCCCACAACCCTTACATTTTTTTCTATCCTTCCCCCATTTAATAACATTAATAGAGTCACAATGCGGACAAACATTTTCCTCCGTTGTGGGTGGTTGGTACTCTATTTCATAGAGATTATCAAGGTATTGCGCCAACTGTTGTTGTTGTTGGTAGTTACCTACATTACTTATGCCCGTAGGATTGTAGGTGATTGTAGCTGGTGAGGTGGGTGTAGGTAATTGTGGGTGAGACTGTTGGTGATTTCCTAATACCAATTGATTAGAATTAGGGGTAGCTAACCAATTAGTCAAGTCCGGTATTTCTGCTAAATTATCATCAATCAAACAGGGACGATTATTATTAGCTAAATATTGATTAACTGCTTCCCAATAGTGATAATTAGCTGAATTAAATTTAGCATTATTTAGCCTAACTTTTGCTTCTTCTAAAGCATGACTATTTAATCTAATTTGATTGATACTTTTTCTAATATCACCTTCCCCTTCAAAGCCCAACGGTTTTACATTGAATTGATGACAAAGTATGATAATTCTAATGTTAACTTTACGGGCTTCTCTTAAGAGTTCTCTCATGTATTCAGATAGCCCTTTTTTCTTTGCCCAACTGTTATATTCATCTAAAATTAATGTGATTGGTGGTGATATTTTTGGATTCTCATAATCATCTAATTGGTATCTATTTGTCATCTCTTTATGAATAGATTTAATCATACCTAAACAACTAAGATTATGCTTTCCGGTTAATAATTCATTCAACAAAATTAACGGCTCTTTATTAATATCATCCCCATAGTTTCTTCCCCTACCTACAATAAGATCAGCAGTGGGAAAATCACCCGTTTGATAATGGGGAGCTATAGCAATGGTTAAACCCCCAAACATCGCTCCAAGCCATTGCCCCAAAGTGCTTTTACCGGATCCCGGCTTTCCTATCACCGCTATATTAGGAAACTCATCTTTATTTTTAAAATTATTCCAGTCAAATAAATTAATATTATATTGATTGGTTTCTAAGGGGGAAGCTTCCTCTGTCACTACCTCATCCTGATAGTTATTCTGGGGTAAATAACGGGGTTGGAGTTGGTTTTGATAGTATTGGTCATTTAAGGTTTTTAATAGCGTTAAATTGTTAACAAAGTTGTTTTCTTCAAGATGTTGATTGCCATTAATAAACATCTCCATTTTATTTAATTCTGATAATAGATAAAACGAGATTTTAACTGCTACTACTCCCATCCCCAACCCCCATAATCTTAGATTTTTATTATTAGTTTTTAATGGAAGAAATAGGGTAACACATATTAAGCCTACTATAAGAATATCCGCCCCAATTGATGTGATTAAATGCAGTCGTTTTACTGGTTTTAAATTATCTAACATTACTCCACCTCCAGACTATTACAAAAAGATTAAAACTAATCCACATAAATATAATGGCAAGGTTGAAACTTTCTGCATCTTTGATTAATAAATAATCAAGTAATTTCTTGAAAGATTTTATAAATAAATCGTCATATTTATATGCTAGATAAAAGATTAAATTAGTGATAAGATAGAGTAACAAAGCAACCAGTTGGGAACGAACATCAATCAAACTAAATTCACTAATCAAGCCTGATAATAGGGCAGTAGCAAGTGATAATAAGATAAATTTTCTCATAAAAATAAGCCCTTCAATAATTGATAATTGATAATTGATAATTAAAAGGCTTCCTCCATTAATTAATGTTAGTAACTAACCACCAATAACTAATAATAAGTAATAGTCATTGATGGTTAACTCGCTCTTTAAAAGAGAGATTCTTTGATTGACTCTTTAGATGCGGAAAAAATAGCATTTACTTTACTATTTGCATCTTCAATATAACCTTGGCCATCTGCTTTTATTCTGGCCAGTTGTACCCTCGTACCTTGTAAATGTTTATTGATAGTTCCCTTTAATTTCTGGTTACTAACTTCCACATCGGCAACTGCTTTAATATGTTCAGTAAGTGCCTCGTTATTCTTAATAGTTTCCTTGGCAACTTCTGTACGGGTTTGAAGAATTTTACGCCCATTTGCTGACTGTTTTTTAAAGGTGGCTTTTGCTTGATTTTCCTGTTCAACTACTTCATCAGTGGCGAGTTCAAAACCCTCTTTTCTGATCCCTTTTACATTCTGAAATTGAATGTTTCCAGCATCAGTAGCACTGAAGCCTCCGGTGGGTGAATGCCAAGCATCTAAGTTAATAGAATTATCACCATTAATTGCTGTTTTATTAAATCTTGAAAGTGCCATAATTTCTCCTAATTATTGTTAATTATTACTGGTGTTTGTTGATTATTATTATTAGATTGATTACCAATAGTCACGGCACAGAATAAACTAATAATAATTATGGTAAAGATGATAACCGGATTAAACCCGTGAATCTCATCGGTAGAGCTACTTTTGCGACGTTCATAAGTAATCTTTACGTCGTCATCATCAATCTGAAAATATTTATCTTTGTTGTCCATGATGCTAAAATTATTTTGAATTGTTATTTAAGGAAGGAAACCAATCTAGCCTTGAGGAGATAAATCCCCCTTCAGGTAATGGTTTCCATCTTGTTTTAGGTTTCGATCTCCATCTCCAAAGAATTAATTGAGTTCTTCGGGAGAATGTGAAGGCGAGGGCGAGGCAGTCAGCAAAGGGAGCGTTACCCCTTCAAATGCCTGTAACTCCTCAATCCGTGCCTCTAAAATATTCAGAGTTGCCATGCCATTCATTTCAAGGGCTTCACTCAAATAATCAAAATACTCTCCAGAAGCCTTAATCCGGTTAAATTCGTTAATGGTTTCTAAAGCCTCAAGTTTGGCCATAGCCCTTGCAGTGGCGATCGCATTTTCTTTAATCTTGTTAGTCTGTTGGTTAGCAGTATGGCTTCCCACAGCTTCACTACGGGTTTTGTGACCATTACGGGCTTTAGGGGTATTGTTTAACAGTTCCTCACGATGCGAGGCGGTTGTTTTGGTTGTAGTAGTCATGTTTTAATTCCTCTGTTAATTTTTTGGCTGTGTTTAATAAATCAGGATTGAGAGCGTTTTCTTCTCTCAACTCATAAAAGTCGAGGTAAGTGTGTTTGTGCCTTCCCTTTTTGCTATTCAAGAATAGTTTTAGGGCGATCAGGATAGGAACATCCGACCATTGATATTTGCGTTTTAAATCATCGGGGTTGTAACCAACTGCTATGAGCCATTTTCTCCAGACTCCCCTATTAGAAACTCCCACGATGCTCTGTAACTCGCATCTATCAAATTCTTGAATCCCATCCCTACACAAACTATGTAGATTGATAGTTTTCATCATTCTTCAGTCCGTTAAGGTTTACGTTAAGCTTTACGTTCACCATTACTTGATTTTACGTTAAAGTTAACATACACTCAATAGTAACAAGGTAATGTTACCTTGTCAAGTAAAAAGTCAAGGGAATGACAAATGACTGTCATAATGTAGATATATGTAACATTGATATATTTACTTATGCCTTCAAACCTTCCCAGAATCACACTTTATATAAAAGAAGAAAATCGGGCGCAATTAAGACTTATCGCCGCCGCTATGGATAGAAGTGTAAATGAATTGATAAATGACGTTTTAGAAGATTTTATTAAGAAGTATGCCGACTCCATAAAAGTTGATAAGAAAAAATTGCCTGATTTAAACAAGTAACCAACTGCGATCGCGCAGTGCCACCAATTGCGATCGCCTTCGATCGCTTTAACTATGACCTCAAATCTTGAAAAGGTTGTCATTGTCATAAAAATTAACGATGGAATTTGGTTATGATCCGGCAAAATCATTACTAACTAATGACTTTGCCGAATCGAACCAAAAACAACGTCATTTATAATTCAAATTTGAGAAGAATCAATTTCTTTTCTCAAAAATTTGATAAAGTAAAAACAGGCAATTAAATAACCCAGTATGTCGGGCAAGACAATCCACTGGGTTTGAGCCTCCAAATTCATCATTTATTGTCATAAGGAGGAAGTGCGTAAAACGCATGATTGTAATAATATGATTGTAGAACAAGGAACGGTAGTTTGTAAAGAAGTTACGCAAAAAAAACATACTTTTAGCATCAACACTGTTGAAAGTAAAAAGATTTTTCCCCAACATTTTGAGGAACTAAGAGCTAGTGAGATCGCACCGGAGATTATTGACGCTAATTTTATTAGTCTTGATGGCACAATGGGCGAAGATACCCCCATGAATTTATTGTTACCCCAAACTGACAAATATTATTGTCAAAATGGTAGCCCTCGCTCTTGGGTAGCCCGACGCTATAACCATTTAGATCAAGGTGGTTGGGGTGTGATCAGTGGTGATGAGCTTATTTGTTTTAAGCCCGATACCCCTCGCTGTTCAATTAAATCAATTAAATTTGATGGTTATTCCTTCAAAAATCAAGAAATTAGTATTAGTCCATTCTTAGCTAATGCTATTAAAGAAGCTTATCCTAATCAAAAAATAATCACCATTAAAATAACAAATACTACCTTAGAACCCTGTTATCAAAATGAACTATTTAAACTTCTACAAACTAAATATCATGGGGTATTTAACAAAGTTGAGTTCAGATTAAAACCGATTAAATATGAACACGCACCAGACACCCCTAGTCCTATATTTAAGTTATCTTTAACTAAAAATATTGCCAGTAAATTAATCTCACATTTCTCTCCTATTTATGAAAGTGATTATCTTAACAGTGGCTTAACTTTTGGTGAGTGGTTAGACCAGAAAAATATTAATTTTTGGCAATGGTTAATTAATCACCCTGAGATACCTATTGTCATTACAGAAGGTGCTAAAAAGACAGCCTCTTTATTATCTAATGGCTATGTAGCTATTGGTTTAAGTGGGGTCTGGAATGGACAAATAACTATTAAAGATGAAGTAACAGACAAAGTTATTAAGAGACAATTAAAGCCTGAGTTAGAAATATTAGCAACTAAAGGACGTGAGTTTATTTTTTGCTATGATAATGATACTAAAAAAGAGACAATTATTAATGTTAATAAAGCCATAGCTGTTACAGGTCAACTATTACAATATAAAGGTTGTAATGTTTCTGTAATGTCGTGGCTTTACCCAGAAAAAGGGATTGATGATGTTATTTTTACTCATGGTAAAAAGGCTTTAGATGAGATATTTAATAATAGAAAAAACTTAGATTATTGGCAAAACTCAATTAATTTAAGTTTAGATAAATATAATCCAGTTATTGTTAATCATGAAAAACTTTGTGATGAAATAATTGTTAATGGTAAAAAAGAATTAATTAATAAGAATCTTGGCATTAATTCTAATAGTCAAATTATTGCTATAAAATCAGATAAGGCTACAGGAAAAACTGAGTTTCTAGCTAATATTGCCAAAGAAGCTTCTCACATCGGGCAACCTGTCTTAATTCTTACTCACAGAATACAGCTAGGAAGGGCTTTGTGTAACCGTTTTGGCATTGATTATGTGGATACTTGGCATAAGTCTGAAACTAGCATTTTTGGCATGGGGCTATGTATTGACAGCCTACACCCAGACAGCCAAGCCCGTTTTAATCCTAAACAATGGCAAGGTGCTATAGTCTTTTTAGATGAAATAGAACAAATTTTATGGCACGTTTTAAATAGTTCTACTTGTAAAAATGAACGGGTAAAAATTCTTAAAACTTTAAGACAATTATTACAATTAGTAATAGAAACAGGCGGTAAAATATATCTTTCTGATGCTGATTTAAGTTCTATTTCTATTGATTATATCAAAGAAATTTCCGGCTATAATAAGCAACCTTTTGTCATAAAAAATACTTACAAAAGAGAAAATAAACGAAATTTATTTGTTTATGGTGGCTCATCTCCAACTGCTCTCTATCAAGAAATAACAACTCAACTAAAAGAAGGTAAAAAGTTGATGATTCATTTATCAGGACAAAAACCAAATAGTAAATGGGGAACGCAAGTCATAGAAAAGGCTTTGCAAAAAGAAATTAATAAGATATTAACTAATTTTCCCGATAAGAAAATATTAAGAATAGATGCGGAAACGGTGGCGGATCCTAATCATGAAGCCTATGGTATTATGGAAAATTTGAACGAAACTTTGCCTTATTATGATCTAGTTTTGGCTTCTCCTACCATCGAAACGGGAGTTAGTATTGATCTTAAAAATCATTTTGATAGTGTATTTTTTATTGGTTGGGGTATTCAAAGTGTAGATAGTGTGTGTCAAACTTTAGAAAGAGTGCGAGATGATATACCCCGTTATATATGGGTAAATAAGCAAGGCTTACCTTCTTTAAAAGTGGGTAATGGTGCTACTAATGTTAAAGCTTTATTAGCATCTACTCATGCAGAATTTAAAGCTAATTTTACCCGTTTACAACAGTTAGGAATAGATGATATTAGTTTAATAGATGAAAATGACGAGTATTTATTATCAAAAGAACTTTTAGCTTATGCCAAAAGAGGGGTAGTTATTAATCAAGGTTTCTATAATTACCGAGATGAAATTATTGATAAATTAGCAAAAGAAGGTTATCAAACCATAGAATGTGATCAATTAAAATCTGATGTTAGTAAAGCAATTAAGGAGGAATTGACAAAAGATCAAGAGGAACATTATTCTCAATATTGTGAAGATGTTTCTAATAGTAATGATTTAACACACAAAGAAGCTGAAACAATTAAAAAATCTCATAAACGTACTGAGAGAGAGAATAAAGAGCTTAGAAAATATGAACTGAGTCAACGATATAATACAGAAGTTACACCTTATTTAATAGGCTATGATGATGATGGTTTATACTCAAAATTACAGCTAGAATATTATTTAAGTATGGGTAAAGAATATTTACCAAAAAGAGAAAAAGCAAAATTAGAAAATTTACAAGATGATAACAAAGATATTTTTGAACCGGATGCTAATAAATATCTCATTAGTTTAAAAATATGGCTGTTAGAAAAATTCGGTATTTTTGAGAAAATTACAGCGAATAAACCATTATGCCATGATGATTTAATCGAGTGGCATCAGAAACTTAGTCAAGGTTATATTCCTAATCAAATTAATCAAATTTTTGGCTTTAAGATTGATCCTAATCCCATTAAAGCACTCAATCAATTTTGCGATCGCCTTGGTTATACTTTCAAAAATGACAAAACCCTAACTACTCAAGAAAAAGATACAGTCACAGGCAAAAAAATAAAAACTCGGTACTATCTACCTGAAAATAACTACCCTGAGATTAACCGAGCGGAGATTTTTAATTATTGGCTCTCATTAGATCTTGAGAGAGATTTTAAAATGGAGACAACGGATCCTAATAATATAGATATTAATCATAAAACCATTGTCTCCACTAAGATGAATCAGCCCGTTGTCAATAGCACTCATAGTGGGTGTATTAATCTGGAGACAACGGATCCTAATAATAGATCTGAAAATAATAACCCCTTGTCTGCTCCGGCTGTATCTTTTTCTGAAATCTGGAAAATATTTAAAGCGATCGCGCACTGTCAAGATAGATTTATGTCTTTAGCTCAATTCCCATTAGATTTAATCAGTGAGAGCTTTTTGGCACTTGAAAAGATCAATCTGCCCTTAGTTGAGAAATTAGTTGAATTGGGATTTTATGACTTTATGGCTCAATTTTAATTAAGCCATCGAGCCTCAAAGTTGACTTGTCTAAAAACCACAAGTCAAAATGAGGAAATGAAAGGAAATTATACCTTAATCCTATTAAGGTATTAAAGGTTTAATTGTTTCCGTAAGTCTTGTAAATTCTTGACTTTGCCCCAATCAACTTCAGAGGTGCAAAGTAGCTCGATCGCCGTTTGAATTAAATGTTGAGGGTAAACTCGTTCATTGGGGGGTACAGGATTACTGTTATTATCCCTAATTTGTTGGGCTTGAGTGGTTAACCATTGTTTGGCCTGTTTAGGAATTTTAACATTAATATTGGTTAAATCCTCTTGAGTGGTGGCTTTTTGGCTTGTAATACCGGAACTTTCCCGTAAGGTACTCTGTTTTAGTCTACCCATTGATCATCTCCTTGGCTAATTTTTTAAAGGCTTTTGCCCCCACACTAGAAGGGGCATATTCTAACACCGAAACTTGAGACGATACCGCCTCGGCGATCGCTATATTGTCTGGGATGGTAGTCTTAAGCAGTTCAAAGTTTAATTCTTCTGCTCCTTTGGTTAATAACTGATCCGCTTCCCTCGTTAAGACTAAACGAGGGCGATAACGACCCCGTAACACTTTGATGGGTAAAGAGGGTTTTTCTTCTCGAATTAACTCGATCGCCTCTGCCAAGCCTTTTAACACCGCAGGTTCTGACATGATCGGCATAATTAATAAATCACTGGATAAAATTGCTTCCACTGAAGTAGCATTAATCGCCGGAGGGCAATCTATCAAAATAACCTCATAACCCTTAATACCTTTAAGGGATGTTCCGATTAAACCATCGGTCACGGGGAAATTTAATAAATCAAAATGAGCCGGAAAGATGGACAAGTGAGGGCGAGAAGTTGGCACGGGGGCAACCTTTTCCCCCTTCAATAAATCAAGAACGGTGGGACTTTTCCCCTCCGTACCCGTCGCAAAACTGAGAGTGCGTTGGGGGTCAAGATCAAGGAGTAAAACGGGACGCTTGTTCGTGGCTAAACTAGCCCCAAGGTTGGCCACTGTGGTACTCTTGCCCACTCCCCCTTTAAAATTAAATACCGTTATAATCATATCCCTTAAAGGTATTATACCTTTATACTTTTTTTATCTAGTTTTGATTGGCATTATAGCAGATAATATTAAACTATAAAGGTTTAATACCTTTATAGTAGATTCGATGGGGGAGTCCGGCGCGATCGCTCAAGGGATTTTTAACTATGATCTACAGCGCCTAATGCCTTTAAAGTAGTAATTTCAGCATCAGTTAAACCCTTAACTCCCGTAATATTCATGTCTTCATAAAATTTTGGATTTTCGAGAATTTTGATACATTCGCCTGTATTTATATTCCAAATTCTGATAGTTTCATCGGCACTACCACTAGCAAGAATTGAACCATTATTATTAAAATCTACACAATAAACACAGTTACTATGTCCCTGTAGAGTTTTAAATAATTTTGGTTGATTAACTTCACTAATATCCCACAAAAGAATTGTATTATTATCACCCGGACTAGCTATTAAATTACCATCTGGACTAAAAGCAATTGAGTAAACTCGGATCATAGAAACTTCTGAGATAGTTGCTAAAAGTTTATAAGTAACAGTATCCCAAAGACAGATTTTTCGATCACCACCAAGACTTGCTAAAATATTACCTTTGGGACTAAATACAACTATATGTGTTTTTCTTTCATGTCCTTTCAATTTGGCTGATATTTTGCCAGTTTCTATATTCCACAAACTAACTTCAAAATTTGCTCCTGCAATAGCTAATTTTTTACCATCTGGACTAAAAACAACTGAATATATATTATGATCTAATTGCCAAGTATTTAAACATTCATTGTTTTTGAGATTCCAAAGTTTTAACTGACCATCATCTCCACCACTAGCTAAGAATTTTTCATCAGAACTGAAAGCCACAGAATAAATTTGATTTGTATGTCCTTTTAAAGTTCCTAAACATATTGATTTAAGTCTTTGCCATAATGTTATATTATAATCCCAACTGCCACTAGCTAAAATTTCGCCATTTGGACTAAAAGTTACTGATTGTATTCGTTCAGTATGTCCTAAAAGATTAGCTATACATTTACTCTTATTAATATCCCATATTCTAACAAACTTATCTGCTCCTCCACTTGCTAATAGTTTACCACTAGGATCAAAATCTATAGAATAGATAGGATTATCTTTCCCCTGCCAAGTAGTGATACAATAGACATCTCCAATAACTGATAAAGCTTATATGGTAACAGTTTCATCTTTAATCAGCACTCAGCAATCAATCGCTGTAAAGTTAATTTCACGTCAAAATTTCCTCTAAATCTAATTTCCTCCCAAAAGTATGACTGATTAAAACATCAATTACTTCACTTGATGACGATGATTTTACTATTTCTAAAACTAAACTCTCAATTCTTAATCTCACTAACCCACAAACTGTTAAAAATACTGACTGATATTTATCTTTTCTTAATCTAAATCTTTCTCTTGCTACTCGCCATATTTTTATGATTCTAATTAAATGTTCTATAAATATTCTTACCGATGAAATCTTTTTATTTTCTTCTTTTTCTTCCTGAGTTAATACTCCTTTTTTCGGTTTTTTCTTTGGGGTAATAATTTGTGGCTCTCCCACATAAGCTTTATCCCCTTTAAACCTTTGATCTATCCCAAACTTATTAAGATTTTGACGACAGATGTTAATATCACTTGAAGGCCCTGGTTTTCCCGCCACTACATCCACAATATCTCGGCCTTTTGGAAGACTAATTAATTGATTTTTAAAAGTATGTTCACATTTTTTTCCACTATAACATTTTTTCTGTTCTTCATAGTCTAAAGGTCTTTCTCTTGGCTGTTCTTCACTATCTACTAATAATTCATTTTCCTTCAATTTTTCCAACATTTCTTCTATTTTTTCTGGGGACTTTTTTACTTGTTCTAGTAAAGAGCATGGCAAAGCTTCTCTCATAATTTTTTGCCAATAATCAAACAAATTATTGGCTGTTGATTCACTTACTTGAAAGACGATACCTAATAGTTGAAAACTCAGATGATGTCTTAAATAAATTAAAGTCAAAATAATCTGGTTTTCTTTTGAAAGTTTACTCTCTCTACCACCCCCTGAATTGATAATTCTAGTTTTTTGTTTTTCGGATTCTTCTTTTGCTTGTTTCTCCAAGATTAAAAGATGTGCAATTAGCAGTTCTAATTGTTCATAATTAATTCCCAATAATCTTTTAGTTGCTTGTTTGTGATCTTGAATATATTGCCAAGTATAATTACTCATTTTGGCTATTTCTCCTTAAAATCTTTGTTGATGATAGCTTAATTTTTTTATTTCTATTATATTATAGAGATGTCTTATCAACTGAATTAATATTACTAATATCCCATAATTTTATTGTTTTATCTGCACTACCACTAGCTAAAAATTTCCCGTCTGGACTAAAAGCTACTACATGAACCCAACTGGTATGTTCAGTCAATGTTGTTAAACATTGAATATTATTGTGATCATGAATATCCCATAATTTTATTGTTTTATCCGCACTGCCACTAGCTAAAATTGTACCATCAGAATTAAAAGCAACTAAACATACCTCATGAGTATGTCCAGTTAACGTTGTTAAACATTGAATGTTATTGTAATCTTGAATATACCATAATTTAATTGTTTTATCTGCACTACCACTAGCTAAAAGTTTCCCATTAGGACTAAACTCTAGGGACTCTATTGTACTTAAATGTTCATTCAATATAAATAAACATTTACTTGTTAAAATTTCCCACAATTTAATAGTATTATCCGTGCTACTACTTGCCAAAACTTTTCCATCAGAACTAAAAGCAAATGAACGAATCCAACCATTATCTTCTTGTAAACTATTTAGATATTTATTCTTAACAATATTATAAAACTTAATACTTTGATTAGAACCACCAATAGCTATAATTTCTCCATCAGGGCTAAATCTAACTGATTTAATAGCATTATCATCTTCTTGTAAAATCAAATCTTCAAAAACTTCAGAATCTTCGATATTCCATATACAAACTTTACCATCTTGACCAGCACTAGCTAATATTAATTTATTTGGATGAAAGCTAAGAAAATTAATATGTGACGTATGTTCTTTCAAAGTGTAAAGTTTTTGTTTGTTAATAGTGGAAAAGATATTAATAACACCAAAATCATCACCTGTGGCTATTAAATTACCATTATAACTAAAGGCTAAAGATAAAATTCTTCCAAGAGTTTGAGCAAAAATTGAATTAGTTAAATTAGCACCTGTAAAGTTAGTATTATGTAACAATATTTCACTAAAATCTATACCTATAATTACAGTATTACTTAAATCAGTTCCTTCTAAAACATAAGGAGCAAATTTTAATAACAAATTAACAGCATTCCCCCCAAGATAACCAACTTCCTCTAAAGTTTTTCCTCTTGTTAAATAAACAATATCTAATAATTTTTCTTTTGTTTCTTCAGTTTTTTCTATCATCGGTAAGATTAAATCAATTACCGCTTTTGTTAAAGGTATTTTACCAAAAGTTTCTACTAAATTAAGATTATTTTTAAATCTTGATAACTCTATATTTTCTTGAAAATCATTTTTAATCTTAATAAAAGATGAATCTATAATATCTAATTCAACAGCAAACTTAAAGGCTACAAAAAACTCCAATAATGAGCGATGGGCAGGGTAATAGTCACCCTCAGAATTACGAATTAACATCGTTTGTCCCATCATATCATAATGCCAATGGTCTAAGTCTTTTTGCTCCTTAACTTCTTCTTTAAAATACTGTCTAATTCTTTCAGGAAATTCTCGATAATTTAAACTCATTTTATCAGTTGATAACATTTCCCAAGCCAACTCACATAAGAAATATAACTTATCTTCTAAACAAGTAAAAGTGCGTTCTTCCTTAATATTTTTTTCCATTTGATAACAAACAGCATAGAGATAAATGCGAGAAATATCTATCGGTTTTCCCGCTTCAATTTGTCCTAAACCATCTAAAATTAAATTAATCATTACTGGACGAGAAGCTAAATCTAATAACTCCTCATTGTCCATTATTTTCTTAATTGTTTCGGGATTTGCTTTAAAAGAAAGTACCTTTTCAATTTGTTCATTATTAAACTTTTCTAACTCTAATACTTCAAATTGTGGGGGCAATCCGGTTAAATTTTGGGTAGATGCTTTTAACTCAGCATTGAGTAATCTTCTGCCTTCTATAGCATCGGGAAAATGCTCAGTGCGACAGGTTAAAATTACTTTTGTGCCTTGTGTTCCGGCGACTTTAGCTAATTCCCAGAAATTATTAATCATTTCCTGTTTATTAACACGGGCGGCCATCTCATCAAAACCATCAAAGATTAAGATAAATTTACCCATTCTATTTAACTGTTCAAAAGCAGAATAGCCCGTTAATTTAATTTCATGTTTGCGGAAGAAGAACTCAGAAAATAATGACTCCACACTAACAGCTTTAGCATAATCTCTTAAGGGAATTACTAAAGGTAAACGAGGTCTTTCTAAACCTTTTTGTTTCGCTTCTTGATACTTTTGTAAAGTTAACCAAGCATAATGAAAAGCAAACCATGTTTTTCCTGTACCAAATTCCCCTAAAATAGAGATATGTTCCTTAGCAGGATCATGTAACCATTGCTCAATATAACCCTCAATATAACCGTCTTCTTCTCCATAGTGACTAACACCTAATTTTTGTTGAGTTTGATAATCTATTTCGGCTTTTGTACAAGCTAAAGGTACATAATTAGTATCAATATTTCGGCTTTTTACTTCATTTTCTAACCAATTTATATAACCAGAAAAATCCGCTACATCATCTAATAATTGGTCAAAAGTATAACCAAAAATATTGTTATATTTCTCTATTTCTTGACGGGCAATTTTACTAATTCTCCGAGGTGAAACGATCCAACCTTCATCAGTTTTATTAATTTCGACATTATTAACAACTATTTTGACATCATTAATAGTTGCTTCTCCTTCCACTCCCCTAATAAAAATTCTATCATAACCACGTCTAGCCGGAATATTAATAATTAATTCAAAATATTCAGCTTCTAATACTTCATAAGATTCAAACTTATATCCTAAAGTATTAAACCATTGTTTGAGATTTTTTAATAAATCTGTTTCTCTTTTTATAATAACAGGTGGTAATAATTGTTGATAACTTGCTATTAATTGATTAAGATTATTAGTAATAGCTTCTAAACTAGGTAAAGTTTGTAATTGTTCTCTAACTTTATTTAAACTAATTTGTAAATTATCTAACTTATGTTCCTGTAAAATTTCTGTAGGAGTTCTTGCTCTTTTCGCAATTTCAATAAATAAAGAAGCAAACTCTCTTACTTCTCTTTGATAGTCAATATTTTGCTCTTTTATTTCATAACCAAGAGCAAAACCTTCAATAAAATCATCTAATTCTTGAAAAAAATTAGAAGCTTTATTATTACTAAAAGCAGAACTAAAAGCAGATTTAATTTTTTCCTCTTTAAATAACTTTAAAATAACTTCAGGTTTACCTAATCCATATTCAATTAAAGTATAAACATAAACCCCTTCAAAATCATTAGGAGGTTCATTCGGTTTTAAGCCAAATTTGTTTAAAATGCGTAAGCGAGTCTCATTATGATCTAGTTGATCTATCACTAGATCAACGGCTTTACCAACTAATGCACCGATAATATCATCAATTATAAACATCGTTTGACCTCGCCAATGATTATTAATCTTTAATTTTAATCTAAGATTGAGCAAAAATTTGACCTGTTTTGTTTAAACAATTCAAATTTTTCCTTTATAATCAAGAGCAAATATTCTTAACCAAAAAATCAAAATTATGGCCATCTCAGAAATTACCAAAACACTTTTAGCCGCAAAAAAAGCAAAAGGTTTAACCTTTGAAGACTTAGAAAAGGCTGTAGGAGCAGATGAAACATGGATCGCTTCAGTCATTTACCGTCAAGCCAGTGCGGATCAAGCCTCAGCCCAAAAAATCATCGCCATGTTAGGGCTACCTGAAGAAATGGCCGAAGAATTGACGATACCGCCGTTAAAAGGCTCTCTTGAACCCCCCATCCCCACGGATCCTTTAATTTATCGTTTCTATGAAATTATGCAAGTCTATGGAATGCCCCTCAAAAGCGTCATTCAAGAAAAATTTGGGGATGGAATTATGAGTGCGATTGATTTTTCCCTTGAAGTGGATAAAGTGGAAGATCCTAAGGGAGATCGAGTTAAGATTACCATGTGCGGTAAATTTTTACCTTATAAAAAATGGTAACTTCTCTTAGCTCAAGATAAGGCTCGATCAAACTTAAAAAAAATCAACTTGTTCAAATTGAACAAGTTGATTGAGAATTGCTCTAAGCGCTCAGACTTTGGTTAAAAGATTCAATAATTTCAATTAAATCATTAGCTTCCTCATCATTAAAGACACCATCCAAACCACTGGTATGAAAATCAGTAAAAGGAGGTTCATATAATAACTCTATACCCATCACCCCATTTTGAGTTAAATAATCAATAATATTTTCCACAAAACGAATTTGATTGGCCTTAAATTTCGTGGTTTCTAAATATTTACTAAAGGCTTTTTTAGCGGTATTTCTGTCTAATCCCACTAATTCCCGAATAAACTTTTTCAGGTTCATTTTTTGCCCGAAAACTGTTTCAAATTGTTGTTTAGTTTCCACTATTTCACTCTCAAATAACATCCTTTCTAACTCCTCTAAATCACTATTAGTTAAAGCAATATTTCTTTTTAATTTATGAATAGCAAGATGGTCTTGATTAGCCTGAATATAAGCCTCTACCTTTTTACGATATTGATAGGGAGAAAAGCCAGTCGTATTAATCTTAACCTCGGTTGCTTCTAACTCTCCTAAAGTATCTTCAAAGTCCGTTATAATTAATTTTTGTTGTTCTTTATCAATTAACTGCATTAAATTTCTCAGTTTAATTCTCATGGTTTCAACCAACTCAATCGTCACATTTTCCCACCATTGTTCCGTTTGAATTTCCTCAATTAAAATTAATTCTTGTTTCACCATCGGAATATTTTTTTTCGTTTCTAAATTAGCACCTAAATCTCGCACTTGATCCCTTAATTTTACTAAACTTTTGGTAGGTTTTAATATCGCCAATTGAATTTTTAAACATAATAAATCAAATTCTTTGGCTTCTCTAGTTTCAGCAGGTAAAGTATGGGGGAGGGAGGCTAATTTTTCCTCAATCATTTTCACATCTTCAGGGTTTAAATTTTCCCATCTTTTGCGCTCACTAAATTCTTCAATTGTGGCTAAATGGGGACGAATTAAAAAGTTATTTTTTTCTAAGGTTGCTATCTGTTGATGTAACTTATTTAATAAGTCTTGTTTGAGGGGATTTTCTAAAGGTAATTTTTGACTTAATTCTAATCTAAATTTAGTTAAACGGGTGCTTAAACTTTCCGGTAATTTAGTAGTTTTTTCCGGTATTGTTTGAGCAAAATATTCAAAATTGCTACATAAATCAAACACATAAAACTCTTGTTTATGGTGATCAAAGCCAAATAAATGAGGACATAAACGAGTACCCCGCCCAATCATTTGATTGAATTTTACCCGTGAATAAACGGGTTTAAAAAACACAAGGTTTACAATTTCTGGCACATCTACCCCCGTGTCTAACATATCCACTGAAACCGCAATCATTAGTTCTTTTTTGGGGTCAGAAAACTGATCTAACAGACTTTGAGCGTAGGGGTCATGACTATCAATAACTTGGCAAAAATTACCCTTAAAATGGGGGTAATTTGCATCAAATCTTTCCACAATAAATTGAGCGTGTTGATGATTTTTAGCGAAAATAATTGTTTTACCTAATCTATCACCTCCCTCAATTTTTAAGCCTTGTTCCATTAAAATTTGTAAAGCTTGGTCAACGGTATTAATATTAAGTAACCAATCATTTAAAGCAGTAGCATCAACACTTAAGGGCATTTCTCCCGTTTCCTCATCCCTGAATTTATCCTCATATTCCTGTTGTTCTTGGGGTGATAATTCATGATATTTAATCCCCTTATTCATAAATTTAAAAGGTACTTTAATCCCGAAAGGAGGTACTAAATAATTTTCTTTAATCGCATCAGCTAATTCATAAGCAAAAGTCGGTACTTGCGCAGGTAATTCAAATAACTTATAAGTATCTCTATCAACTTCCGTTCTAGGAGTAGCAGTTAAGCCAATTAATAGACTATCAAAATAAACAAAAAGATGACGATATTTTTGATAGATAGAACGGTGAGCCTCATCAACAATAATTAAGTCAAAATGTCCGGCTGAAAATAATTTTTGATTAGCAGAAATTGTATCTATTCTATTAATTAAAGTGGGATAGGTTGATAATACTATATTCGCTAAACTTGCCTCTTGGGGAGTGCTTTCTTGTAAATTAACTATATTACTATATGGTAAATGACGATTAAAAGCTCTTTTTGCTTGTTGAATCAGGGCATTTCTATCGGCCAAAAATAAAACAGTTTTGATCGTATTAGTCTTGATTAATAAATCAACTAAAGCAATAATAGTTCTAGTTTTTCCTGTGCCTGTAGCCATGACTAATAAACCTTTTCGCCGTTTATTTTCTAAGTCTTCACACAGGCGTTTGATTGCTTCTATTTGATAACTACGGTTAACTATTTCCTGATTAATTAAGGTTGAATATAAGGGTTTTTGATTATGACGGCGCTCAATAATTCTGGTTAATTCTATTTCTTTGAAAAAGGTATGTATTTGACGGGGAGGGTAGTTAGTATCATCCCAAAAATAAATCTCATAGCCATTAGTATAAAAGATTAAAGGACGTTGGTTAAATTGTTGTTCTAAACAGTCGGCATAAAGTTTAGCTTGATGTTTCCCTTGGCGAGGATCTATCATAGTTTTTTTAGCTTCAATAACTGCTAAAGGTAAGCCATTTTTCCCCCATAAAACATAATCTATTTTTCCTTTTCCGGTGGGGGTGGGCATACCTATCACGGGGTATTCTTTCGCTTCTTTTTCTGTTAGATACCAACCCACTTCTTTTAATAATTCATCTATTAAATATTGACGGGTTTCGGCTTCCGTATAGTCATGGCTATCAACTACTTTTAAATTAGTTTCTTTAATTAATGCTAATTCTTCTTTAATTTTGATTAGTTCTGTTTCAGTTTGTTGTGCCTTAATTTCTGCTAGTTGTTTTAATTTTTCCGTTTGATTTAATTTAGTTTCTAAAGCCTGAAGTTCTTTTGTTTCAACCTGTTTTATGGGGGTAGAAGGGGATAAAATCAAACTCTCATCAAACTTAAAATTATTAATTTCTTTCCCATTTGGACTATAAAAACGCACCAACCAATAGAGAAAATGAGCTAATTCTTTAACTAAAAATAAAGCCTCTTTGGTTTCAATTTCTTGGGTATCATGTACGGCACGATTACCAATTTTATGAATTAATCTTACTTTCGGAAATAACTCCGGTTTAAGATTATCTTGGAAAGTTTGTTCATAAATTAAAGAACCTAAATTGTTATCATTTGGTAACTTTAAATAGGGTTCATTTTCATATAACCAAATCACCGCCTGTTCTAAAGTTAAACGACTATAAAAACAACTGGCACGGGCATCGGTAAAGATTAAATTTTCTGCTTGAGTAGCGTAGTTAAATAATTGGGGAAAGGGTTGTTTTAAAAAATAAAAATTAGTCATAGTTTGGCTGATTAATTAATAGTTATGTATCAAAAGTTTGATTAATTAATGTTTCTATTTCCTGTGAACTAATATTAGTTTGTTCTGATTTTGCATAAATAACTAACATTAAAATTTCAGTAGGAGAAATAAGTTGATAAATAAGACGATAACCGCCACTTTTTCCGGTGGGTATATCGCTATTTTTTGCCCTAACTTTAAAGACGGTGGCTTTTACTCCTTTTACTTGAGAGCCAATAAAATTACCTGTTTGTAATTCTTGAATAATTGGCTCTATATCTTGTTTAATTTGGCGGTAATTTTTTGCCAAATTTTTTAATCTTTTTTTAAAGGGTTCTGTAAATTTAATTTTTACCATATTTTTAATTATCTATCCCTTGCCAAAGTTCTTCCAGAGGAAAGGTTTTGCCTTCTTTTCCATCTAAAAGACTTTGTTTTAAATCCTCTAAAATTGCTTGTTTATTGTCTTCTTTTTCTGTTTCTAAAGGTAAAAAGTTAAGGATATTTTCCCATGTTTCTAAGGGGATTAAAACATCGGTGGTTTTTCCTTTTTCATTGGTAACATAACGGATTTTTTGATTTAATTGGTTTAGATTCATATTTTTAACCTCTTTTTTCTTAATTATATCAATTGTAAAATAAGATGTCAAAAGTAGAATGAAAATAAATCTTTTTTCATCTTCTTATAATTCCCCTTTAAATGCTTTTTGTAATAGGCTATTAAATAAATTTTCTTTCATTAATCTTGTAAGTTTTCTAAATCTGCTAAATCTTGCAATCTTCCCGATGCTTTTTTATTTTTTCTCAGATTTTCTAAGTCAATAAAATAAACAGGAATTTTATCAATAATTACCTCAATTTTACTGTGATAACAAGTATTAAAATCTATACCGTCAGGAGTGGTAATTAAGTCTATTCTACTAGGAGGATAACCTAATTGAATAATTTGGTCTGGTGTTTGGAAATCTTCAGCTTTTAAGTCTAAACTACCAAAGCCAAAATCTGTTAAAGTTTGAATTAATTTTTGAGCATTTTGCGCACTCATTTCTATCTTTTAATGTCAATATCTTTAGTATAGCGTGGATGTCCATGTACTGCTACGGCATAACCGCCAATTATTAAATATTTGACTTGATTATGGTTTAATAATTGTATAAATTCTTTGAAATCTTGGTTGAGCATTGTATTTATATTGATGGTATTGTTGACGGATTTCTTCTAAGGCTTCTAAGCGTTTTTCTAATGGTTGTTGTTGCCAATAATGAAAGTCGCTTTTTTGTTGTTTTTTGTTAATTTTTTTTATTACTTTTTCCATCTTTTTATAATTCCCCTTTAAATGCTTTTTGTAATAGGCTATTAAATAAGTTTTCAGATTCTTGTAAAAAAGTTTGATAATTATATTTTAATTTTTTTATCTGATTAGCTGTTTTTTTGAATTGACTAGATTTTTCTTCATTTACTACAGGGATTAATAAACTTTCAATTTCTTTTTTACTTATATTTATAAATGTACTTCCTACTCCTCTATCTTGAAAATATTGATATAATTGTTCAAGTAAAACATAAAGAAATTCATTATTAATTTTAGTCTTAGAAAGAGGTCTTATAGCGGCTAATCCTCTCCCAATACAATAAGGTTTATCAGCCCAATTTAAACGTCCAGCAGTTGCTCCTCTAACACAAAAAAGAATATCTCCTGATTGACATATTCTAGTAGGTTTATTTGTCCATTGTTTTTCTTGAGGATGATTTTCTCCAAATTCTGCGGGACCGTTTAATAACGGTGTTCCTATTCCATTGTTATTATAAGAAGAACCCGCAGGAGATTGACCCATAATAATTTCAGCAACTTGAGAAAGTTCTATTTTATTATCTCCTTTTTGTAAAGGATCGCCAAACATCTCTAAAAAAGTTGATTTTAAGAGTTCTTCAGTAAGATTAATAGCTTGTTTTCTTTTCTGTCTAATTTCGTCTGCTTTATCTAATATTTGAGCGATTCTTATTTGTTCTTTTAAGGGTGGGAGAGGGATTTTTAAGTTTCTTAAAACCTTTAGAGAAACAAATTTTTGAGTTCCGCCTCTTGTTTCTATTTCTAACTGTTTTTTTATGAAAGGTGTATCAAGTAAATATTTAAAATATTTTGAATTAACAGAGCTATTTTTAAACTTAAATAATGCAACATTTTTAATAGCAAAATTAGGCACTATATTAACAATAATAGGATTGCCAATAGTTCCTATCATTGCCAATAAAATATCACCTTTATCAACTTGTGATCTTTTATTTATTTCTTGATAGTCTTTTTCTGATATATAAGAAATATTTGAAAAATCAATTTCACCATCTTTTAAATTTTTTGATGTTATTAACGGATAACCAGAATTAACATATTTAGGTGTATCATGTGTACCATCACGAACATCTATAACATCTTGACATTTTACTAATTGCCAACCTTTAGGTAAAATCATAATCAAAAAATAAAATAAATAAAAATTAAAGAATAAAAAAGAAATTAAATCGGTAATAATAGATTAAAACCTGCTTGAGAGAAATGACGATCAAAAGTCAGTACATCATTAATATTATGATCTCTCATAATGATAAAAGAAATACAATCAACTAATCCCCAATCCTTATCCTTATATTGCCTATATAAATCAAAACCCCTTTTAAACAAATCCGATGTTAAAGGAATTAAATCAACATCATCAGCAGTCATAAAATTTTCAATAACTTGAGAAGATTCCTCCTTATAATTACGACAAAGAGCGTTACCAATTTCTAATAAAATAGGCTCAGAAATAACCAAAGGATAACCATCATAAACATCGGCTAAATCTAGCGCTCGATTATGATAATCATCCCTTTCATTAATCAAAGCAATAATATAAGAAGTATCTACAAATATGCGATTTAAACCCATTTATTTCTCTCCATTCAAATAGATGTCAATATTTTGAGCAAAATCTTCAGGAGCTTGAATTTTTATCTCTTTTAACTTAGATAAAACCCCTTTTTTTCTCGGTAGTTGTTCTTGAGAAACCTCTTTAATAATTAATAAAGCAATTCTTTCCTGTTCACATTCAGGTAAAGATTTAACTTGATTAATAGCAGATTCTAATAAACTAATCATCACAAAAAAACCTCCATTTAAGAATATTAATTAACCAAGTAACAGGATTTTCTAAAATTACTGTTAATAAATTACGATATTTGATCCCTTTCTAAAGGATTTCGGTCATAACTCCAATCATCAAAAGGACGATTTAAACAACAAACATCTAAATAAATTAAATAAATTTGATTCATAATTTATCTTAACAAATTCTCTAATAACTGTAAATCCTGATTAATCTCAGACTCTAACACCTTTAAATTATTAATAATAACCTTGGGTGCTTCATATTCCACCTCCTCATATTCCACCTCCTTATAACGATTAATAGATAAATCATAACTATTATTTTTAATTTCATCCTTAGAAACTAAAAAACATTTACCCTTACGCTGATTAAATAAACTTAACTGGTTACTATTGCCCGATAATAGATTATTGTAATCATGCCACTGTTTAATAAGATCAGGAATATCATTATCATCTATTTCTTGACGCTTATCATCAAGGGAAAAACCATCATTTTCCATATTATAAAACCAGACTTTTTCCGTACCCCCTACCCCCGTTTTCGTAAACATTAAAATCGCCGTAGATACCCCTGCATAGGGCTTAAATACCCCAGACGGCATAGAAATAACCCCATCTAACTTATGATTTTCTACTAACACCTTTCTAACAGTTTGATGAGCCTTAGAAGAACCAAATAAAACACCATCCGGCACAATTACCGCCCCTCTGCCCCCCGTTTTTAATAACCTTAAAAACAGAGCTAAAAATAACAATTCAGTCTTAGAAGTATTAACAATTTTCTTTAAATCAGAAGCAATAGTTTGGGCATCAATTGAACCCTTAAAAGGGGGATTAGCTAAAATTAAAGTAAACTTTTCCTCCACCCCACTATGGTCTTGGGATAAAGAATCACGGGCTTCAATGTGGGGATTTTCGATACCATGTAACATTAAATTCATGCTCCCAATGCGTAACATGGTGGCATCAAAATCGAACCCATGAAACATATTTTCATTAAAATGTTTGCGATTTTCAGGCACATTTAAAACATAACCATTTTCATCTTTTTCTCTTTGTAAATATTCAGCCACTGCCACTAAAAAACCCGCCGTGCCACAGGCAGGATCACAGACAAGATCATGGGGAGAAGGCTTCATTAATTCCACCATCATTTTAATAATATGACGGGGAGTTCTAAACTGACCATTAGTTCCGGCGGTGGTTAACTTTGATAACATATACTGATAGAGATCCCCCTTGGTATCCCTGTCTTCCATCGGGATCTGATCAATTTGAGTTACCACACTTTCCAATAAAGAAGGAGAAGTAATCATAAAAACAGCATCTTTCATGTGGCGAGAATAGGCCGTTTCTTGACTTTTACCTAAACTTTTAATTAAAGGAAAAGCCTCATCCCTGACCGTTTTTAACATATCTTCCGAGTTAAAATGCTTAAACTTTGACCAACGACAGGATTGAGTTTCCGGCGAAAAAAAAGGATTTTCAAGCGGTTTTTTAGTCCGATTAGCTAACTTTTCCTTTTTGATTTCCAAGTCATCTAAACGCTTAATAAATAATAAATAAGAAATTTGTTCAATTACCGATAAAGGATTGCTAATCCCATTATTCCAGAAAGTAGTCCAAAGTTTATCAACCTTTGATTTTAAATCACCTGTAATCATCTCAAAAAAAAAATCCTCTAAAACTTTTTCCTATCATATACCATTAGAGGAGCGATCGCCTTTGGTGGCGCGATCGAGCCTAAAAAAGTAAATCAGTCAGGGAGGGAGCTTCAGTGGATTCCAAGTCGGGAAACGCTAGTTTATCGCCATGGGAGAACATACTCAGGCTTGAGACTGCCCCTCTAACTTGTGAGGGCGATACCTCTAAATAGGTTTGTAGTATGTCCAGATTACGGTGTCCGCTCACTTCCTGTATTACGCGCAGGGGGATGCCACTATTACTCATCATTGTTAGGGCGGTACGTCTAAAACTATGGGTGCTTACTCCTTCGATGCCTATTTTAGCACAGGCTTGTCTTAAGATGCGTCCGGCACTATCGGGACTAATATGCCCTGTTTTATAACGGGAGGGGAAAACAAACCAGCCTTTTGGATTAGGATACCAGTTGATTAATAATTGTCTCAACTCCTCAATCACCGGAATACAACGAGTGGCTAGTTTTCCTTTGGTATTACATTTGCGGAAGATAATCTCCTCTCGAATATCTCCTTTTCTACGGTAAACATCGCTCAGTCGTAAGGTACAGGCTTCATTAATGCGACAAGCACAGTATAAGCAAACTCCAAATAAGGCTCGATCGCGCTCGTTGGTTAACCCTTGATTGAATAAAAGGTTTATTTCTTCTGGGGTGAGGATCTTGGCTTTGCCATGTCTATCAATTTTCACATATTTTACTCCTAAAACTTATTTTTAGATTAAATCATCAGAACGATTTTTTTGCCATACTTAAACTTACTTAACTAAAATCCCCCTCAAAAATTTTTGACTTGTATAATTTGTACAAGTCAAATAAAAAATCGGGAAAATAGATCTTCTGTTTTCTACTCCCTCTGCCTAAAATAATCCACTAAAATTGGGATAATTTCCTCACGCCACCTCAGTTGCGCTCCTTGCCATCCTTCTTTACTGGTGGTTAAAATGGCGATGCCATACTGTTTTCCTTGCTCGGTTAATTTCCTCTCTCGATTAACTCCAACTTTGGCCCAGTCTTGATATTCTAAGTCATGGAGTGCCTGATTAATTTTAGCACTGGTAATTTTTTGCGCCATTTGTTGACTAATTTTCGTAGCTAACTGAGAGACGATCAAGCCTTGGGGTGAAGGGGTATGGTTGGCGATCACCTCTTGGGCGGAGGTTATTAAACTATTTAATTCGGGTATTTGTAGCCCCAACTGAGTTAATTTCCAATGCGCGATCGCTGTGGGTTCGACTCCGGCTTCTACCATCCATTTCGAGGCTATTTCAATGCCCTCACTAATTAATTTTAAATCATAATTTTGATTACTAATCGTTGGATGGGTAACTGTTAATTCTTTTTCTTCTGCTTTGATTATTTCAAACTTAGTAATAGGTTCATTATTAATATTCTTAATTAATTTTAGGGCTAATTGATTACCTTTTTGTGCTTCATGTTGCCAATATACCATGGCCGAAGCTAAAGGGGTTAAGGCGATTGCACCTTTGCGCTCAGGAATGACGGCTTTAATGGGGGTAGGTAAATCAGTTTGATGACGAAAAAATGTTCCGGCAGTTGATTTGGTTTTGCCTATAATTTCGCCAATTTGACGATGGGTAAACAGGATAATTTCTTCCGCTTCGACTGTTAATTGATAACCATTTAAGGGGAAATCGGGAATTAAGATTGTGATCGATCGAGCTAGTTGCGCCATCAAATTTTATCATCATCAACACAAGTCAGTTCATTCTACCATCTCCGTAGCAATCGTGTCAAAACTGCCTCACAGCCAAGGTTTTATCATTTCGGGAGTAATGGTACGAA
>NZ_AP025630.1:3160000-3886286 GCF_055394725.1 Annamia dubia NIES-4383 | reverse complement strand
TATGGTATGCGATCGCATCACAATTATTAATAAAGGTAAGGTAGTAGCCACTAATACTCCTACCAAATTAATGTCCCAATTAAGAGGAGGTCTGGGTTATGAGATTGAAATAGACGGAAATCCGGCACAAATTCAATCATTATTACAGGTTATTCCGGGGGTTAGTATGGTGGAAATTATCCATAAAAATCAGTATAATCCTCATAATCATTCTTTTTTACAGGTAACTTGTCAACCAGACACCGAACCGGGGCGAGATCTAGCGATGGTGATCGTTAATGTGGGGATGGGTTTATATGAAATGAAAAGAATTAATCCTAGTTTAGAGGATGTTTTTTTAGAGTTAACAACGGAGGAAGTTCACACCCTCAACAGTGATCCCTCTTTTGACGTTTAAACCACTGGCACAGATGGAGATTATTCCTTTTTTTCTAATAGAAAGTCAATTTTAACATTTTTTTGACAGGAAATAATCTCCAATAACTTGATTAAATAAACTTTTTTTATTTTTTATTTAGGTACTTTAGCGGTTAAAACCTCATTTCCAGAATCTGTAATTAAGACATCATCCTCTATTCTAATACCAATTCCTTTCCAGCGATCGGGAATTTCCGGTTGGCCTTCCACTGGTTTAATATAGGGAGAAATATAAATTCCGGGTTCGACTGTTAAGACTTGACCTGCTTGTAGTTGATGCCATGTTTCTTCGCCAATTTTATATGATCCCACATCATGCACATCTAAACCTAACCAATGGCCTGTTCTGTGCATATAAAAGGGTTTATATTTTTCTTCTTTGATAATTTCCTCTATATTTCCTACCAATAAACCCAGATCAATTAACCCTTCTACAATCACTTTAACGGCCGCTTCATGGTATAAATTATAAGGATTACCTGCTTTAAGTTGATCAATGGCCGCTAATTGGGCTTTTAAAACAATATCATAAAGGGTTTTTTGTTCTGAGGTAAATTTACCATTAATGGGAAAAGTTCTCGTAATATCCCCGTTATAATAGCCGTAGGATGCTCCGGCATCAATTAAGAGGAGATCACCGTCTTCCATTTTTCGATTATTTTCAATATAGTGTAAAATGCAGGAGTTACCCCCAGAAGCCACGATCGAGGGATAGGCGATCGTGCCGCCATTTTTATAAAAAATTCTTTCCATTTCCGCCTGTATCTCATATTCATACATTCCGGGCTTGGCGATGTCTTGGGCCTGGAGATGGGCTTCAACGGATAGATCGATCGCCCTTTGCATCATTTGTAACTCGGCCGCACTTTTGATCATGCGCAGGGGATGTAATACAAAATTAGTATCAGCGATCGCAGTGGGGCCTGTTCCCCGTCTGGGATAGGTTAAAATTAATCTTTGCCAATGTTTTAAAATGATCTGGTTAAAATGATCATCCCGGCCAAAATGATAATAGAGGCGATCGGCTTTTTCTAAATATTGGGGTAACTTTTCATCTAACTCCCCTAAAGGATAGGCTTCATCCGCTCCATAACGCTCTTTTGCCCCTTCTATCCCTGCACGATACCCCGTCCAAATTTCTTTTTCTAAATCTTTTGGTTGGACAAAGAGGATAAACTTATGTTCAGGATGATGGGGTGCAAACACAGCAACGGTGTGATCTTCATTAAAACCAGTTAAATAATAAAAATCACTTTCTTGACGATAAACATATTCCACATCATTGTGCATAGTGGCAGGGGGCGCACTATGAATGATGGCCGTACCATTACCGATCTTTTCCATGAAACGCTGTCTGCGCTGTTGATATTCAGAAAAATTAATTGGCATTTTTAATCTTTAATTATTCCTTAAAATTTCGATTTTATCAAAATTTTAGGTTTGTAGCACAAAGATGTTTTTATTAGTAATTACTTATTACTTCCCTTGTGCAAGAAGTCTATAAAAACGCCCTGTTTATGATAAAATTAAACAAATAACAAATAATAAGTAAATATGACTAATGTAATTTATCGTGCTTTAGAATGTCGTCCTGACAGCTATCAAGGTTGGTATAAACAAGGTAATATTTTATCTGAAGAAGAAAGATATGATGAGGCTTTAATTTGTTATGAAAAGGCTTTAGAATATTATCCAGACGATTATTGGGCTTTATATCGGCGTGGTGTAACTTTAGGGGCTTTAGGTGATTATATCGGGGCGATCGCTAGTTATCAGGGGGCTTGTGAAAGTCAACCGGAAAATTATTGGGCTTGGTATGAACAAGGTTGTTTATATTCGGAGTATTTAGGGGATTATGAGGTTGCGATCTCTTGTTTTAATCAGGCTTTAAAGGCGAATAATGAGGATTACTGGGCATATTACCGTAAAGGAGAAGCTTTAAGATTATTAGGACAATATCAAGAGTCAATTATTTGTTTTACTGAGGCATTATCCATTAGACAGGGAGATTATTGGGCGTGGTATCGGCGGGGGGATGCTTTTCGAGACTGGGGGCGACTAGAGGCGGCTTTAGATAGCTATGAACAGGCTTTGCAGAGTAAACCGGAAGATTATTGGGCATGGTATCAAAAAGGATTAATTTTACAAGAATTAAATCAATGGTTAGAGGCTATTTCTTGTTATGAAAAAGCCCTTGAAACTGAACCGGAAGACGAGATTGCATGGTATCAAAAAGCACTTTGTCATTTACAATTAAATGAAATAGAAGATAGTTTAATTTGTATTTTAAAAGCGATTGACGGTTATCCTGAAAAATATATTGCTTTAGTTAAAGAAAATCCAGTATTTAATGAATTAAAAGATGATCCAAGATTGAGATCAAAAATTGCTCATTAGTTATTTAATAATTGTATTATTTTTAGTTAAAATGAATAGTTTAAATCTTCAAAATAAACAACAATTAAAATTTGAATTTTTGCAAAATCAATTAAGGGAATTTTGGCAAAAAGAAGATGTTTTGGAATCAGATGATTATGATATTTTAGTTGTTCCATCTGTTAGTATTGATCAAAGAGAAGGGAAAAAAATTGATGGTTTATTACATTATGAAGAAAGATTATTATTTTCTTTAATTCGCTTAAGAAACCCCCATACTAGATTAATCTATCTTACTGCTTTACCCCTTTCTCAAACTATTATTGATTATTATTTACAATTATTACCGGGGATACCTTTTTCCCATGCTAGAAATCGTTTATTATTATTATCAACTTACGATGGATCATTAAAGCCTTTAACACAAAAAATTTTAGAAAGGCCTCGCCTAGTTGAAAAAATAAAAAGCGCTTTACGGCCGGGAAAATCTTACATGGTTTGTTATAATTCTACTCACTTAGAACAGGAACTTTCGATCAAATTAAATATTCCCTTATTAGCATCTGCACCTAGTTTACAATATTGGGGATCAAAAAGTGGTAGTCGGGAGATTTTTGCCCAAGGAAATATACCCCATCCCGATGGTATTTCCCAGTTAACAAATGTTGATCAATTATTAAATGCAATCTTTGAATTATGGCAGAAAAAACCTGATCTTAAACGAATGGTAATTAAACTTAATGAGGGTTTTTCTGGGGAAGGAAATGCGATTTTAGATTTAACAGAAATTAAGGATTTTTCACCCCTTAAGGTTAATCAAAATGATTGTTTAATTGCTATTAGTAAACATCTCCATAATTTACGTTTTCAAGCTAGTAATGAAAACTGGGAAAACTTTGCTTCTCGTATTCCTGAACTTGGCGCGATCGTGGAGGAATTTATCGAAGGAAAGATTAAAAGATCCCCTAGTGTGCAAGGTAATATTAACCCGAAAGGTGAAGTTAAAATTTTATCCACCCATGATCAAATTTTAGGAGGAAAAGATGGTCAAATTTATTTAGGTTGTTATTTTCCGGCTGATGAAATCTATCGTCTTCAATTACAAGAAATTGGCTTAAAAGTTGGTCAAATTTTAGCACAAAAAGGAGCGATGGAGCGTTACAGTGTTGACTTTGTTGCCTCTTTTAATGAAGTAAAAAATATCTGGGATATTCAAGCAGTTGAAATTAATTTAAGAAAGGGAGGAACTACCCATCCTTTTATGACTTTAAAGTTATTAACTAATGGTTATTATGACTTAAAAACGGGTTTATTTTATACTCAAGAAGGTCAGGCTAAATATTATATAGCAACGGATAATTTAAAGAAAGATCAATATCGGGGTTTATTGCCTAGTGATTTAATGGATCTTATTGCAAAATATCATCTTCATTTTGATAGTAGTTCCCGCAAAGGTACGGTTTTTCATTTAATGGGTGCATTGTCAGAATTTGGGAAATTAGGATTAACAAGTATTGGCGATTCTTTAGAGGATGCTAAGGCTATTTATGATCAAGTTGAAGCAGTTTTAGATCAAGAAACTAGCTTAAATAATCATAATTATCTTAATAATTTAACTTCTAGTTTACCTATTACTTGGACAAGTTAAAATTGTGATTATTTGTAGTACCAAAAAAGCTAAAATGATGTTGTCATTAAGGCTGAAGCCTTAATGCTACAAAAGCAAAGTCTGCCTACGCAGACTAAGATCAAGCCTGTGCAGAGACAGGTTTTGTTTATCTAGCTCTACCGTTTAGCAGGGCGTTTTCAAAGTCAATTTTTATGATTAATAAATCAAAAATTATTAAAAAAGTGATAATTTCTAATATAAATTAAGTTCAATTGACTGAATGATTTATATTAGCCTTGAAATTCATTTCAAGGCGGTATCAATACTTTAAGAGATCACGGTGAGTAATTCACTCGCAATGAAATAAATTTCAAAGCTAACAGCGATCGTTCCATAAATTGAACTCACAATTGCATTTTTACCTTGACTTTGAAAATACCCTGACCCTTTAGGGGTTGGGGCTTGATCTTTTTTCTAAATCTTGCTATAATGAGGAATAACTAATAACTATTAACTAATAACTGTCTTAAAACTTCGGATGTTTTTATAACTTCCGAAGTTTATCCATTTTTAATTGAAAAAAATTTTTTAAATATATTAAAAGAAAGGAAGATTTATCAGTGTCTATTCAATTTGGTTTAATTGGTGGTGGTGTGATGGGTGAAGCTTTATTATCCCGTCTTCTTGAGTCTAATATTTATGCCCATAGTGTGGTTTTAGTCAGTGAACCTCAAGCCTCAAGAAGGGCTTATTTACAGGAAAAATACCACATTCAAGTAACAACTGATAATCAAAAGGTTTTTGCTCAATCGGAAGTGGTTTTATTAGCAATTAAACCACAAATTTTTGAGTTAATTAAACAAGATTTTACCCCAGAAATTCAAACTCAAAATAATCCTTTAATTATTTCCATTTTAGCAGGTACTACCCTCAATCAATTAGAAACGGCTTTCCCCGATCAGGCTGTGATCCGTGCTATGCCTAATACTCCCGCCACAGTGGGGGCAGGAATGAGCGCGATCGCTGCTGGAAGAAATGTTAAAGAGGAGGATCTGGAAATAGCGACAACTCTTTTTGAGGCGGTGGGGGAAGTTGTCACCGTGCCGGAGTCGTTAATAGATGCGGTGACGGGGCTTTCGGGATCGGGGCCGGCCTATGTGGCTTTAATGGTGGAGGCTTTGAGTGATGGCGGAGTAGCGGCCGGGCTACCCCGTCAAATTGCCTCAAAATTGGCTCTACAAACGGTTTTCGGCACGGCTAAATTATTAGAAGAAACGGAAATACATCCGGCGGTGTTAAAGGATCAAGTCACCAGCCCAGGGGGTACAACTATTTACGGTCTTTGCGCACTTGAAAAGGCCGGTTTTCGATCGGCTATTATTGAAGCCGTCAGAAGTGCGGCCTGTCGTGCTAAAGAGTTAGGAAATAATTAATAATTACTTTTTTAGATTATTTTTGATCTAAAAAAAATGGATAATTTCTAATAGAAATATCCTTCAATAAATGGTAAGAGTGCTTAAGTGTTGGGTAAAACCCTGTATTTTAATATTACTTATTACTGATTACTTATTATTTATTATTTACTTTTAGCCTCTAATTTTGCTAAACGACTTTGCAATTTTTGGTTTTCTTGTTTGAGTTGATCTAGTTCATCTTTTAACTCTTTAATTGCTTGATCAGCCCCCATATTTTTCTGGACTTTACTGATAGCTTCATCGGCCATTTTCTTAACTCGTCCATCTGGACTTTGTTGAGATAAATTACTTAAAATATTGATCGCTTTTGAAGTTTTCATCTGCCCTAAAGCACCACAAACTGCGACTTGAGTTAGGAAAAATTCTTCTCCTGAAATACTATCTAATTGAGCCAAAATTTCCTCTAATTTTTGCTCATTTTGTCCGGTAGAAACAGCTCCCAATCCTCTGATTGCACCTAGCCTTAAAGCTTGTGGTGTGCCGTTTTTACTATATTCTAAAATAGTATCTACTGCTTGAGAGCAAGTTGTCATTTTACTTAAGCCAGAAATAGCACCCGATCGCACAATTTCATTCCAGCCCGATCGAGTTTTTAATACTTCTTGAAAGAGGCTTAAAACTTCATTTTCTTTATCTTTTAATTCCCCTACGATCATATTACTTAAAACCCGAATGGAAGCGGCCTCAGTGTAATAACTTTCGTCACCTTTGTGGGCGTATGCTTTAATAATTTCGTAACTTTCAAGGGTTTTAAAATTACTTAAAGCCTCGATCACCGCACAACGCACACGGGGATCATGATCTTTTAAACCATCTTTTAAAGCAGAAATAGCTTGATTTAATTTAATTTTGCCTAACTGTTTGGCTACTTCTACTTTTACGCCCCAAAAATGATCATGTTTGAGGGCTTTTCCTAATATTTTAATCGCCTCTAAACCGCCTTTTTTCCCTAAAGCAATAGCGGCATAAATGCGAGAAATAGGATCGGGATCATATTTTAATTGGGCTTTTAATTCTGCCAGAGGATATTCTAATTTTAACGTTTTTAAGTAATAGTTATTCACATCAAAACTGATAAAATCAGGCTTTTTGTCTAAGGGAAAATAGAAAGTTTGTTCAACTTGATTTAATTGTAAATTAAGATTGGTAAAATGTAAATCAGGTTTATGTTTTTCCCTATCTTTAATATAACCAAAAGCCACCGGAATATTTAAGTTAAATAATGATTTTTCGTCATCTTTAGCTTGAGTTTGGGTAATAGTTAATTTAGCTAAATGACTATCACTTTCCCAACTATAACTAATACAAAAATCAGGATGTCCACCTCTGAATACATATTGATCAAAAATTGGCATTAAATTATAACCTGTTGCCTGATCAATTGAGCGAATTAAATCAATAGTTTCTACGGTTTTATGGGCATAATTATTAACAAAAGTATGAATGGCTTGATCAAATAATTCATCCCCCAAAATACCACGAATTAGGTGATAAACACAAGCACCTTTTTCATATAAATGTCTGTCATAAAGTTCGATCGCTTCTCGGTAAATATTAGTAACAATAGGGCGGCGATAACGGGTACTATCTTCATTAAAATAGCTTCTTGCTTCATTTAAAAGATAGTAATTTGCGTCATCTTTGCCATACTCATATTCAGTCCATAAAACTTCAGCGTATGAAGCCATACCCTCCTTAATCCAAGCATGAGACCAATGTTTTATTACTACTAAATCCCCAAACCATTGATGCGCTAATTCATGTAAAACTAAGCTTTCAGTTCTCTTATTATCAATGGCCGCTCTTTCATCTAATAAACAACGATCCATTAAGATAGTTGTAGAGGTGTTTTCCATCCCCCCAAAAATAAAATCTGCTACACAAACTTGAGCATATTTAGGATAGGGATATTTATATCCATATTTATTAGTTAAAAACTCAACCATTCTAGGAGTTTTACCCATGCTTAATTGAGCTTCTTTTTCCTTCCCTTTTTCCACATAATAAGTAATAGGAATACCTTGATATTCGTCTTTAATTTCCGCAAAATCTCCCACCGCTAAAGTCATTAAATAAGTAGGATGAATTTGCTTTTGATACCAGTGATAAATGATAAAATTTCCTTCTTCTTTTTTAGCTATTAATTCACCATTAGAAATTGCTAAATAGGGGGCAGGAACTTTAACTTTTATTTCCGATGTTGCTAACTGGCCGGGATAGTCAAAACAGGGAAACCAATAACGGGAGTCTTCATCTTCTCCCTGCGTCCAAACTTGAATCGGTTTATCAGGATAATATTGATCTGGTTTAATAAAATAAAGCCCTCTTTGGGGGTGATCAACTTGATAGTTAATACTAATTTTAATCGGTTTTTTCGTAGTAGGAGATAAAAGATTAATTTCTAATACATTTCCATCATAATTAAAAGGTTGAGAAATATTATCAATCAATACAGATTTTATGTCTAAATTAACAGCATCTAAGGTTAATTTATTAATACCTTTGCGCACGGGGGTTAAATCTATGGTACAATTTCCCTCAAAAGAATTATGCTCAAGATCTAAGTCAATATCTAAACAAATATGCTCCACTTGGCCGGGGCGATCGGGGTTATAATGGGGTTTAGCACCGGGTAATTCAAAGGATTTATATTTGGGTTTTTCTGTATCAAAATAATAGTTACTCATGTTTAATCTTAATATTTAATAACAACTTTTTTATTATAGCAATCCTAAATAGGTTGTGGCAAAATTCCATATTGATAAAGTTTGGGGAAATCAAATATTTGACCATGCGCAAAAAACTTAAATAGCCACTTTACTATTTTAAATGATTTACATAAATGATAGAATTGTCTAATAAAATTTTTCACTTGTAGCCAAATATCTTCTACCGGATTTTGTTCTGGAGCATTAGGGGCAAATTTATGACAAGTAATTAACCATTCTTCTTCCAATAAATCTTGATTTATTATAGTTAAATACTCCCTAAATTCTTTTGAGTCATGATAGGTTGCTCCATCCCAAAATATTGCTAATCTTTTTCCTTTTCTTTTTGATAGTAAATACTTGATAAATTTGATCGTATTTTCTGTATTTCCACTTTCATATTCTTTGACAATAAATTCTTTAGTTTGATAGTCTAATGCCCCATAATAAGTTTGTCGGCTTTTTTCATTTTTAATGGGAATTTCTATTCTTTGATCTGTTCTTCCCCAAACATAACCTAAAATGTCTCCCCAAAGTAAATGACATTCATCAATCATAAACACTACAAGCTCTCCACTCTCTATTTCTTTTTTCCAAATCTCTAATTTTTCACTGATTTCTTTTTTTTTAGCTTCGACTAATTCGTCATTTTTAGCCGGATTCTTTTTTTGAGTTTTTTTCCAACTTATTTTCGCTTCTTTGAGCAAACTATAATAACTTTGATTGGATTTATAAATAATATTATATTCTTGCTCTCTTAACCAATTAATAACTTGGTCTTTTTCTTCTGGTTTTAATTCACTTTTAGTTCCTTTAAACTGTAATTTCAAGCTTTCTACTCCACAAAAAAGAGCTTGATTTTTCCACATACTAATAAAGCTATGAGAAACTTGTAATAATTCTTTTACTTCATGGTATGATTTTCCTTCTAAAATCATTTTGACAGCTAAAGCCCTTTTTATTTCTTTAGCCTCTTTTGTTTGATTGATAAAATCATTTAACTCAGAAATAATGTTCATTTTTTTTTCCTTGAATTTAGATTATAATTAATATTATATCTGTTATGACCTATTTAGGATTGCTATATATCTTAATTTTGTTATTGGTTATTCATTATTTGTTATTTGTTACAAGAATTTTACTATTGACGATTGGAAGCCCGTCATTTATGATTAAAATAATAATTAAATTAGGGAAAAAATCCGCCGTTTTAATGATCCAAGATCGGCAATTAGAAATTAATAATCAAAAAAATTTTATCAACAAAAATTAAAAATTTAGGTACAATATTAGTAACTTAATTTTTAAAATACCTCTCCTAATTAAAGAGAGGAATTGCAGTGAGGTACATCAAATGACAGATACAAAAACAATTACTAAATCAAAAATTCTTTGCACTCTTGGCCCTGCTTCTAGTAGTGCAGAAATGATCAAAAAACTGTCAGAAATGGGCATGGATTGTGCTAGAATTAATTTTTCTCATGGCACAAATGAATCAAAAACTGCCCTTTTTAATATGATTAGAAAAGTTGATCCAAATTTAGCTATTCTGTGTGATATTCAAGGACCTAAAATTAGAATTGGGAAAGTAAAAACCCCAATTATTACTTTAAAAACAGGGGAGCAATTAATAATTACAACTGAAGAAATAGAAGGAGATCAAAATAAAATTTCTATTTCCTATCAACCTTTAGCTAAAGAAATAAAAATCGGCGAATTAATTTATATTAATGATGGAATTATTTGTTTACAAGTTGAAAGAATTGAAGGTAATTATATTTATACCAAAATTTTAAGCGGTGGTCATATTTCTAGTCACAAAGGTGTTAATTTACCTACCACGAAAATTTCTCTTAAAGTACCCACAGAAAAAGATATTGAGGATTTAAAGTTAATCGCCCAATTATCCCCTGAATATGTAGCGATTTCTTTTGTAGCTGATAGTGAGGATATTACTACTGTAAGAAAAATTTTAGAGGCTCATAGCACGGAAAAAATTAAAATTATTGCAAAAATTGAAAGACCGATCGCCGTTGATAATTTTGAAAGTATTTTAAAAGAAGCCGATGGCATTATGGTAGCAAGGGGAGATCTGGGGGTAGAACTTCCCCTTGAGCAGGTTTTGCCTGTTCAAAAACAAATTATTCGTCACGCTAACATTGTGGGTAAACCTGTAATTGTGGCCACTCAAATGCTTGAATCAATGGTTAAATCACCCCTACCTACAAGGGCAGAAACCTCTGATATTTTCAATGCGATCGAAGATGGTGCAGATGCTGTAATGTTAAGTGCTGAGACAGCTTCAGGGGATTTTCCCCTTGAGGCAGTTAAAATTATGGAAAAAATTATCAGAGTCTCGGAAAAGATGATTCCTTGGCGCAACCCTGATGATTTTGACTCACAAAATGAGACAATATCAGAATTGATGGGGCATTTAGTTTATGCCACCTGTCAAGAGTTTTCAGATTTAAAAATTAAAGAGGGTAAAATAGTCTGTTTAACTAATAGCGGTTATACTGTTTCTTTAATTTCTAAATACCGTCCTTCTTTGCCCATTTTAGGCATTACTGCCAATTCCAAAACCGCTAAAATAATGCGTTTAATCTGGGGAGTAGAGCCAATTTTTTTACCAGAAATTAACACAGTTGATAATACCATTAGTCAATTTAAAATAGCAGTAAAAGAATGTTTAAAACTCAATTTAATTAAGACAACAGAAAGATTAATTTTAGTGGGAAATTTATTAAATTTACCCGCTCAAACTAATATGTTATCTGTTGTTACTGCGCAAGAACTTTTTGATTAATTATTCCTCAAAATCTTCTAACTTTTGATTTTTAGTTTTTCTTGATTTTTGACGATATTTTTTACTTTCTAAACGAGGCTCATATTTTTTATGACCCGATCTTTTGATTTTAACTTTTAAATTTTGATCCTGATCCGTACTATTTAATAATTTTTCTTGAAAAGTCGTTACTTCCTCTAAAAATTTTAAATAAAATTCATATCTTTCCCATTCTCCCCTAATGATACAATTAGGTTCATCCTTATGTAAACAATTATTAAATTGACATCTTTGCTCTTGTAATTGATCCCTAACTTCAGGAAAATAATAGATTAATTCTTGAGGTTCACAGGTTAACATTGGTTGATTAAATCCGGGAGTATCAGCCAATAAACCAGATACAGGTAACTCAAATAATTCCACATGGCGAGTAGTATGTCTTCCCCTTTGTAACTTGCCAGATACGGCATTTACCCTTAAATTCAAGTTAGGAATTAAGCGATTAATTAAACTAGATTTTCCCACCCCCGAAGGGCCGGCTACAATCGTTATTTTATCCTTTAAACGCGCTAATAACTGAGCTAAACCTTGATTTTTTTCCACACTAATAAAAACAGGATCATAACCCCAACTTTTTAACCGATCTTGCCAATATTTTTTAGTTTCAACTGTTATTAAATCACTTTTATTTAAACATAAACAAATATCTAAACCCGTTGACTGTGCTTTGACTAAAAAACGGCTAACTTGCCAAGGCTCTAAAGGTGGCTCATCCACCGCAAAAACTAATAAGATTTGATCTCCATTAGCCACAGGCGGCCGATCTAACTCTGTTTTACGGGGGAAAACCTCAGAAATTACTCCTCTCCCCTCGATCCAGTCGGCTTCTTCTACCCTAACTCGATCGCCTACCATCACCTTTTGGCCAATTTTTTTGAGTAGGATCCGGCGAGTACAAAGCAAGGTAGACGGGCGATCTCCCTGTTGTTCAAAACTAAATTTTACTTGATAAAAATTAGCCTGAACCGCAATAACCACACCCCTTAACCCTTGCTCTAAATACTCATTATCCTCATAACTTTGATTGTGATTCATCTTTAATAATTAATAATTGACAATTGATAATTGTTTCATTCAAGGTTTAAAACCTCTCTACTAAGCAAAAATAAGCTTAATTAAAAATGATAAAAAATTAATCATTGTGATCAGTTTTAGTTCAATTTATTGAACGTCATTATATTAGCCTTGAACTTCAGTTCAAGACGAGGCCTAACTTTAAAGTTTTAATCCAACTTTGAAATAAATTTCAAAGCTAACAGTAATCGTTCAATAAATTGAACTTACAATTGTACCCCAACCTTGAAAACGCCCCGTCTCAAAAAAGAGGTAATTGTCAATTGTCAATTGATAGGGGTTTCTGAACTAAAATTTTCCAGAAGTCGGCTTCGGGCTGTTTAGACAGCAGATCATAACCAGCCATGATCAGACTATCCGGCACTTGTTCAATGGGTTCGCCCCCATCTAACCACACCTCTAAAACCTCACCCTGATTCATTTTTTCCAGTTGTAATTTCGTTCTGACAAAATTAATTGGACAGGGAGTCCCCCTTAAATCTAATTTTAAAATAGGTAAATTAGTTGTTAAATTTTCCATTATTTATGAAAAAAACCTCCTAAAAATCCCTCTAATCCTCCTTTTTCCGTTTGATCACCCTTAATTTTGGCCAATTCTTCTAATAATTTCCGTTCTTCAGCATTAATTTTAGTAGGAATATTCACTTTAACGGTGATTAAATGATTACCCCTAGCCACAGGATTACCCAGTTTAGGCACACCATGATTTTCTAAAGTTAAAACCGTATTGGGTTGTAAGCCAGTAGGGATGGTCAATTCCTGTTTTCCATCCACCGTATCAACCTCTAAACGACAACCCAAAATTGCCTGTAAATAACTAATATTAATTTCTGAGTAAATGTCAATACCCTCACGTTTAAAGAGTTTATCAGGTTCAACAAATAAATAAACATATAAATCTCCAGCCGGCCCGCCTTTTTGACCTGCATCGCCTTCCCCTGAAACCCTTAAACGAGTCCCATTATCAACCCCTTGAGGGATCGTAATTTTTAATTTTTTGGTTTCCTGTTTACGGCCAGCACCGCCACAAACCTCACATTTAGACTCAATAACCTCCCCTGTGCCGTTACAGGTAGGACAGGCGCTAACCTGAGCAAAACTACCAAAAGGTGTACGGGTAGCCCGTCTTACCTGACCAGAACCGTTACAAGTGCCACAGGTTTTTGAGCCAGTGCCGGGTTTGGCACCACTACCATTACAAGTAGCACAAGACTCTAAATGGGGGATGCGGATTTCCTTTTCACCGCCAAAGATAGCCTCTCTAAAATCTAATTTTAGATCAAGACGCAGATCATCACCACGCATCGGCCCGCTACGCCTACGGGTAGCCGTTTGAGCGCCCATGCCTCCAAAACCACTGAAAATGGTTTCAAAAATATCAGCAAAGCCGCCCATATCACCATATTCAAAGCCCGATGCCCCCGCACCAGATACCCCTGCCTCACCAAAGCGATCGTATCTCGCTCTAGTTTCCGGCTCTGAGAGAACCTCATAAGCTCGGTTAATTTCTTTAAATCGTTCCTCCGCGCCTGCTTCTTTATTCACATCGGGGTGATATTTGCGCGCGAGGCGACGGTAAGCACGTTTTAGTTCATCTTTGTTTGCGTCACGAGCAACGCCGAGGATTTCGTAATAGTCGCCTGGCATAAAGCTATAATTTTCTAAATTGTTGATTGTTTCTAAATAGGATTTTCTTATTTTATCTTAAAACTGGTCATTGGTCATTGGTCATTGGTCATTGGTTTTGTTAATCTACTTCTTCATAATCTCCAGTCACCGTGCCTTCATCACGAAAATCAATCTTAATTTCTTCACTATTTTGCGATGACTCATCGCCGGAGGGTAAAGGCATTTCCGTAGGCGTTACAGGAACTTCAAACTCCCCTTGAAAATTACTCAATGGTTCTGAAGTGGAGCTTGGCACATCATAAACTCGCGCACCCACCGTAAATAAAGCTTCTTTAAAATCATTAACCGCCTTTTGAATATCCTCTAATTTACTAGAACGATTTTTAAAAGTAGCAATTAAAGATTTTTTAGCCGTATTAATGCGATTTCTAATTTCATCAGTAATTAATTCAGGATTATCTTTAAGAGTAGTTTGATAACTATGGAATAAGGTATCAGCTTGATTTTTCAACTCGATCACTTTAATTCTAAGACGATCTTGTTCTTCAAAGCGTTCGGCCTGCTTTCTCATGCGTTCCACTTCCTCATGGTTTAAGCCCCCCGTATTAGTAATTCTAATACTTTGGGCTTTGCCCGTTCCCTTATCCTGTGCCGAAACCTGTAAAATGCCATTTACATCTATTTCAAAACTAACTTCAATCTGTGGAATGCCTCTGGGAGCAGGGGGAATACCCGTTAATAAAAATTTACCTAAACTTTTATTATCTTTAGCCATCGCTCTTTCCCCTTGTAGCACATGGATCTCCACACAAGTTTGACCATCGGTAGCAGTGGAAAAAACTTGACCCCGACTACTAGGGATAGTGGTATTACGATCAATAATTTTAGTAAAGACCTCTCCTAAAGTTTCAATTCCTAAAGACAAAGGCGTAACATCTAATAATAAGACATCTTTCACTTCTCCCCCTAATACCCCCGCTTGAATGGCCGCACCCAAAGCCACCGCCTCATCAGGGTTAACGGAGCGATCGGGTTCTCGGCCTTTGAAAAAAGCCTTGATCGCATCTTGAACTGAGGGAATACGAGTTGAGCCGCCCACCAATAAAATGCGATCAATTTTATCCACACTTAGATCCGCATCCTTTAAAGCCTGTTTAACTGGATCTAGTGTACCATTAATAAATGTTTGGGCTAAGTCCTCAAATTTTGCCCTTGATAACTCCATTTCTAAATGTTTAGGGCCAGTTTCATCGGCAGTGATAAAAGGTAAATTAATCGAAGTGGTTAAAGTCGCAGATAATTCAATTTTCGCTTTTTCCGCCGCCTCCCGTAACCGTTGAATCGCCATTTTATCAGAACTCAAATCAATATTTTCCTGTTTTTTAAATTCCTCAGCCATCCAACGCACAATTACATTATCAAAATCATCTCCCCCCAAGTGATTATTGCCAGAGGTGGCTTTCACTTCAAAAACCCCATCTCCGAGTTGTAACACCGAAACATCAAAAGTTCCCCCACCTAAATCAAAAACTAAAATATGTTGTTCAATATCCTGCTTATCCAAACCATAAGCTAAAGCGGCCGCCGTTGGTTCATTAATAATGCGTAAAACCTCTAAACCTGCGATCGTTCCTGCATCTTTAGTTGCCTGTCTTTGAGCATCAGTAAAATAAGCAGGAACAGTAATTACGGCTTGTGTCACCTCCTCCCCCAAGAATTTTTCCGCATCATTTTTGAGTTTTTGTAAAATCATGGCCGATATTTCTTGAGGAGTATAGGCTTTTTGACGAATCATCACATCAACGGTATCATCCCGCCCTTTGACACAATTGTAGGGAACTCGTGATCTTTCTTCCTCTGTATCATCCCAACGCCGTCCAATAAATCTTTTAATACTATAAACAGTATTTCCCGCATTGGTTACAGCTTGGCGTTTAGCCAGTTGTCCGACTAGGCGCTCATTTAGTTTTCCAAAGCCCACCATACTTGGAGTGGTTCGGCCACCTTCCGTATTAGTGACAACAACTGGTTTTCCTCCTTCAAGCACAGCTACACAACAATTGGTTGTACCAAGGTCAATACCGATGACTTTTCCCATAACAATTTAGCCGTAATTTTAATAGTAAAAGTGAGACTTTTGTGATTTATTCAATAATTTATTCTAAATTAATCCAAAAATTAAGAAATTAGATCTTTCTTGTCTTTAAAGATACAAGAAATTCTCATCAATGATGTATTTTTTTTCACAATTATTACTAAACTTAACTTGATCAGCTAAGATCATAGTTTTTTAGCTGATCTGTGATCAATTGATCAAATTAATCGATAGTTAAATTAGGCATTTGATGAGATTTCTTCTGTTTGAGTTACAGCTTGGGTAATTTCCTCAATTACTTCATCTTCTTTAGGTGCGGCTACTTTGACCATTGCATGACGCAACACTTTATCATTGAGAAAATAGCCCCTAACTAACTGCTCTAAAACCGTTCCCTCTGGGTGATCATTAGTTTGTTCTCTAAAGACAGCCTCATGATAGTTGGGATCAAACTGTTCCCCTTCGGGACGCATGGCCGATACCCCCAGTTTTTTCAAACCGTCTACCAGTTGTTTATAAACCCCCTGATAACTTTTATGGATGGTCATTTCTCCATCAGTCCCAGGTTTGATTTGCGATCGCGCCCGTTCAAAACTATCGATCGCACCTAATAATTCAGTAACGGTATTTTTTTTGATTTGATATTCCAATTCTTCTTTTTCTTTAGCAGTTCGGCGGCGGAAATTCTCAAAATCAGCCGCTAAACGCATATATTGACCTTTAAAAGATTCCGTTTGTTGAATTTGTTGATCTAACTGTCCTTTCCAAGAGGCTACATCTTGCTGTAAAATTGAGATTACTTGTTCTAATTCAGATGTACTAGCCTGTTCTTGAGCTTGGTCTGCCAGTCCTTCGGTGCTGGTGGCCGATGTTTCGGGGGTGGACTCAGTTTTTTCACTCCAGTCTTCCTCAACTTCCGAACTTGGGGAAACAGAAACTTGAGCATTACTTAAATCGGACTGGTCTTCTTGTGATTCAATTTCAGTATGATCACCAGAAGTTTGATTAATATTATGATCAAAAGAATCGGAGGTATTATCGAGAGGATGATTAGGGGTTTGGGATGGTTGTACTTCAGGTTGTTTAAAGGATTCAGTCATTGTTAATTCAGGATAGGTTAATTCAGTAGAATAGATTTTTTTAGCTGAATATAAAGATTAAAAAAATTAATCTCGTAAGATGAGACATTATTTTTTACTTTAACACGAATTGATTAAAGATTTTAGTCAGGGATCTGCTCAAAAAGATCAGCAATAACCGAACAATGTAACTAAATGTAACATTTTAACAGTCAATCCCAAAAATCTAAGCAAAATAATAATCAGAGCTAGATAAACAGGCTATGATCTAAAATGAAAACAATATGTTCAAAAATTGACCATAAACAATATGATCACGATGCCGTTTTAGAACTAACTCATCAATTGTCAACTGTTCATGATTAACTGTCAACTGATAATTAGCATCTAATCTCACCAAAATTAATTAAAATTCAATAAAAATATTTATTGAAAAAATTGATAATCAATTATTTATTGACTATATTATTTTTGACGGAGAATATTAAATTAATATGACTCAATCACAAGCCAAACGAAGTAAAGCCTTAGCCATTAGGAATGATCTGTCCCCTTTTGGCAATAAACTGGTTCAATTAGGTTATGCTAATCGAGAACAAGTAGAACAAGCTCTAATCGAAACTAAAAAATCAGGTCGTCCTCTGACTAGAGTTTTAGAGGAATTGACGGGCAAAGAATTAACTCCAGAGTTACAACGTCAATATAAAAAACATTATCTCTTTGAACTTAAAGTTCTCTATGGAGTGGAGTTTCTCGATCTTGAAATTGATACTTCAACTCATCAGGAAATGAAATCTTTAATTGATGAGTTGATCTCCCTTGATATTTGTAGACGTTACCACCTCTTGCCTCTGAAAAGGGATAATAATTCATTATTAATTGCAATGACAGATCCTGAGGATTTAGAGGCACAAGATGATCTCAATCGAATTTTACGCCCGAAAAACATAAATTTTCGGCGTATGGTAATCACCACCGAAGATTATCAAAGTTTGATGGAAGATTATCTCGATGCGCAAGTTAAAGCTCAGGAACAAGACAACAAAGATAAGTCCGTTGATGTTAGTCAGGATCTGGAAAATCTAGGGGATTTTGCCTTAGAAGATGCACCTGACGAAAATGCGGATGAATTGAGCGTCAATGATGCTCAGGGTGCGCCCATTGTGAATTTAGTAAATAAAATTTTAGCCAAAGCCTTACAAGAGGGGGTTTCTGACATTCACATTGAGCCACAAGAAGAACATTTACAGGTGCGTTTCCGTAAGGATGGGGTTTTAGCCAAAGCCTTTCCCGATTTACCCAAAAAAATTGCGGTGGCGGTGGCGGCTCGTTTTAAAATTATGGCGGATCTGGATATTGCGGAGCGTAGAAAGCCCCAAGATGGCAAAATTCGCCGAATGTTCCAAGGTCGTGCGGTGGACTTTAGACTGAATACGGTACCTGCCCGTTATGGAGAAAAAGCCTGTTTACGGATTTTAGATAACTCCTCAACTCAATTAGGTTTAGATATGTTAATTAGTCATAAACCGACTTTAGATCTGGTGAGGGAGTTAGTATCCCGTCCTTTTGGTTTATTTCTGGTGACTGGGCCAACGGGATCGGGAAAGTCAACCAGTCTTTATTCCTGTTTAGCGGAACGCAATAAACCAGATATTAATATTTGTACGGCTGAAGACCCCATTGAATATTCTTTACCCAGTATTACTCAGGTACAGGTAATTCGGGGTAAAATGGATTTTAGTGGCATTTTACGGGCGTTTATGCGTCAAGACCCCGATGTAATTCTAGTGGGGGAAACCAGAGACCCTGAAACTGCTAAAACGGCGATCGAGGCGGCCTTAACGGGTCACTTAGTTTTAACTACCCTCCATGCCAATGATGCCCCCAGTTCCATCGCCCGTTTAGATGAAATGGGAGTTGAACCTTTCATGATTTCTGGGGCTTTATTAGGGGTATCGGCGCAACGTCTGATGCGTAGAGTTTGTAGCCAGTGCAAAACAGCCTATCAGCCCACCAAAGAAGAATTAGCCCGTTATGGTTTAAGTGTTGCCCGTGAGGGTGAACATACCTTTTTTAAAGCCAACACTTTACTGGGTGAACAACTGGAAAAAGCCAGACAGAGTGGCCAGACTTGTTCCAAATGTGGTGGTAGCGGTTATAAAGGAAGGGTTGGAGTGTATGAAGTTATGTCCAACAGTGAACGACTTCAAGCCATGATCAATCAGGGAGCTACTACCGATATGATTAAGGAAGCGGCGGTAGAGGAGGGAATGATCACTTTACTGGCTTATAGTTTAAATTTAGTCAAAGAAGGCCATACTACTTTTGAGGAGGTAGAACGCTGTACCTATACCGACTCCGGTGTTCAAGCCGAAATGAAAGCTAAACGGAAGGTTGGTTTAGAATGTAAGTGTTGTGGTGCGGGTTTAAAACAGGAATGGTTAGACTGTCCTTATTGTTTAACTCCGCGCTTTGCCTAGTCAGTGGGAAGTGGGAAGTGGGAAGTGGGAAGTAATGACCAGTGACCAGTAACCAAATATTTTATTTTATAAGATCAGGAGATGATTAAACATGGATTTAATGATTGAAGACTTAATGGAGCAACTGGTAGAAATGGGTGGCTCTGATATGCACATCCAAGCAGGAGCGCCTGTTTATTTCCGAGCTAGTGGCAAGTTAGGCCCCATTAATGATGAGATTCTTTCCCCCCAAGAGGCTCAAAAATTGATCTTTAGTATGCTCAATAATACTCAACGTAAGGATTTAGAGCAAAACTGGGAGTTAGATTGTTCCTACGGGGTGAAAGGTTTAGCCCGTTTTCGGGTTAATGTTTATAAAGAGCGTGGCTGTTATGCCGCTTGTTTACGGGCTTTATCTTCTAAAATTCCTAAGTTTGAAATGTTAGGACTTCCTGATATTGTAAGGGAAATGTCGGAACGTCCTCGGGGCATGGTGTTAGTAACTGGACAAACGGGATCGGGTAAAACCACCACCATGGCCGCTATGTTAGATCTAATCAATCATACCCGTAATGAGCATATTTTAACGGTGGAAGACCCGATCGAATATGTATTCCCCAATGTGAAAAGTTTATTCCATCAACGTCAAAAAGGGGAAGATACAAAGAGTTTCGCTAATGCGCTCAAAGCAGCCCTACGGGAAGACCCTGATATTATTCTAGTGGGTGAGATGCGCGACTTAGATACCATCGGGTTAGCCATCTCGGCGGCGGAAACAGGTCACTTAGTTTTTGGTACTTTACACACTAACTCGGCGGCTAAAACCGTAGACCGGATGTTAGACGTATTTCCTCCGATCCAACAGCCCCAGATCCGCGCTCAGTTATCTAGTTCTTTATTGGCGGTATTTAGTCAATGTTTAGCGAAAAAACAAAATGCAAAGCCCGGTGAATATGGCCGTGTGATGGCTCAAGAAATTATGATTGTTACTCCTGCGATCGCAAACTTAATTCGAGAGGGAAAAACAGCGATGGTTTATTCAGCCATTCAAACGGGCATGAAAATGGGAATGCAAACGATGGAACAGGCTTTGGCCGGTTATGTGAAGTCGGGGGATATTTCTTTGGAGGAAGCTTTAGGAAAAAGTAGTAATCCTGATGAACTTCAGCGTTTAGTGGGTAATGTTCCTGCTAAAAAATAATTTTTAGTTATTGGTTATTGGTTATTAGTTCTTAGTCATGATTAAAAAATTAATCTAATGACAACAGAAAAATGATCAATTTTAGGAATAATTAGAGGGGTTATGGCAACAATTTATTTAGTAGAAGTTACTGATGCTTTAGGTAAAAAAAGCCAAGAGAAAGTTGAAGCAAATTCTCCTGAACAAGCTAGAAGTATTATGCAGGGTAGATATCCTACCATTGGGAGAGTGACGGAGAAAAAAGGGGGTTTTGATTTATCAGGCCTTGATTTTAGTGGTGTGACGGTTAAGGATAAATCTATTTTTTCACGTCAGTTTGCCGCCATGGTTAACGCCGGTGTGGCGATCGTCAGATGCTTGTCTGTACTGGCAGATCAGGCCACTTCTCCCAAATTAAAAAGAGCTTTATTAGAGTTAAGTGCGGATGTACAACAGGGGATCAGTTTATCTGAGTCTATGAAAAAACATCCTCAGTGTTTTGATGAGCTTTATGTGAGTATGATTGAAGCCGGAGAAATGGGGGGGATCCTCGATGAAGTTCTCAACCGTTTAGCTAAATTATTAGAAGATATGGCAAAATTACAGGCGGAAATTAAATCGGCGATGACTTATCCGATGGTGGTAGGTTCTTTTGCTTTAATTATCTTTTTTGCTATGACAATCTTTTTAATTCCTATTTTTGCGGGAATTTTTGATGATTTAGGGGTGGAATTACCCTTATTAACTCAAGTAATGTTAAATTTAAGTAAATTTTTAAGAACTCCTAAAGTTTTAATTCCGATCTTTAGCATTGCAGGGTTAGTTTTTGCTTATAAAAAATACTATCAAACTCCCGCTGGAAAATTACAAATTGATACAATTAAATTAAAAATGCCAGTTTTAGGCGATATTATTGAAAAAGGTGCGGTTGCTAAATTCTGCCGTATTTTCGGAGTTTTAACCCGTTCCGGTGTACCCATTATGAACTCTTTAGATATTGTGGGTAGAACGGCGGGAAATCAAGTGATTTGTAATGCTGTTGAGGCAACTAAAGAGGAAATTTCTCAAGGTGGTATGATGAGTGTGGCCTTGGATCGGGCTAAAGTGTTTCCCCCTCTAGCTATTCAAATGTTGACTATTGGAGAGGAAACAGGGGAGTTAGATGGGATGATGTTAAAGGTGGCTGATTTTTATGATACGGAAGTGGAAGGTGCGGTCAAGGCTTTAACCAGTGTCTTAGAGCCTGTTATGATGGTTGGTATTGCCTGTATGGTAGGTACAATTTTATTATCTATGTATTTACCTATGTTTAAAGTATTTGAAAATATGGGTTAAAAAGTTATTTGTCATTGGTTATTTGTTATGTGTTAACAGGCAAGATGCCTGTACTACTTATCACTTAAAACTTATTACTTATTAGTTAGTATCTATGCCTGTTAAACAATCCCATTATGAAATAATTTTGTCAGAATATTGCGATCGCCACTTGGCGATCGCCCTGTTAAAAAAACATCGTCCTTATTTAGAGTTAATACCGAGTTTACGTCGCCCTGAACAAAGCATTGTAACTTTGCCCTTGCCAGTGGCTAGAATCCGTTATAGTAAACAATTAAATCAAAATACCATTTCGGAAGTGCCATTGATTGAAGCAACTCAGATTCCTTGTGACATAGCGATTTTAATGTGCGATCCCGAATGGAAAATTAAAGTGGGGGCGGAGATCATGGTATTTATTCACCGCCCTGATGAGGATTTTTCTAATCTTTTAATGCGATGGCGACATACACAAATCGCTTTAGATAAGGATTATGAATGGATTATGCCCCTTCAAGAACAACATATGTTAAGTGAAGGTGGTGATCAAGTTTTTCCTTTATTTATCATTTTAGATCAAACTCCTGAACGCATTAAAAAAGGTTTAGAAGGTGCTAATTTACCCTATATTATTTATGATTCAAAATCATTGATTCAAGATGAATCTTTAGAAGAAATTATTACTTAAAAAACCAAGAAAGATAATTATAATTGAGCTAAAATAGGTGTTAAATCTATATATTCTTCCACGATTTTTGCTAAATTATTAAACATTTCTTCTCTTTGAATTTTATAGTTGGGTATGGCTGTAGGTAAAGAGATTAGACCTCTTTTTTTGCGTAGTTGATTGAGCCAATTTCTGCGCCATTTACTATTATCAAAAATTCCATGTAAATAACAACCCCAAATTAATTGATTTTGATCTACTAATCCTAATAACTTATCGTTAAAAATGGGATAATATTGAGTTTTTATTGTATTATTCATAATAATTTTAGTTTGCCCTTGATGTATTTCATAACCTTCAATGGGTAAGTCTTTTTGAGGATAAACAGAAATAACTTCTCTTTGTCGGACAATTTTGCTATTATCAATAATTGTTTCAATGGGTAATAAGTTTAAACCTTGATATTCTCCTTTTTTCCCCTCAATTCCATCGGGATCAATTATGGTTTTTCCTAACATTTGAAAACCGCCACATATTCCTAAAATTGTTCCCCCTGAGTTAACATAGTCTTTTATTTGTTCAATCATACCACTTTCTTCTAAGATTAATAAATCTTGAATTGTGGTTTTTGTCCCTGGAATAATGACCGCATCAGGACACCCTAAAGTATCATGGGGATAAACATATTTTAATTGAATTGTTGGTTCAGCTTCTAGGGGATCAAAATCAGTAAAATTAGAAATATGGGGTAATCTAATAATCGCAATAGTTAAATCTGTTTGATTTTTTTTCGATCTTCTTTCCATTAAATCTAAAGAATCTTCAGAAGGAAAAAATTGATTAAGATAGGGAATTACACCAATTACCGGAATATTTGTATAGTCTTCTAGCCATTTAATTCCTGAATCTAAGAGGGATTTTTGACCCCTAAATTTGTTAATTACTACCCCTTTAATTAAGGCTCTTTCCTGTGGTTCTAATAGGGCTAATGTTCCGACTACATGGGCAAAAGAACCACCTCGATCTATATCTACTGCTAGAATAGTTGGAGCGTTTAAATAAGTGGCAATTCTCATATTACTTAAATCTCGATGTTTAAGATTAATTTCAGCCGGAGATCCCGCACCTTCACATACTAATAAATCAAACTCCATTTCTAAACTAGCTAAACAACTTTTAATAGTTTGCCATCCTAAATCGAAATATTTTTCATAATACTCAGAAGCCCTAGTAGTTCCGGCTACTTTTCCCCTCAGAATTACCTGAGAAGTCATGTCACCTTGGGGTTTTAATAAAATAGGGTTCATTTCCACTGTGGGATTAATTCCGGCCGCCCATGCTTGAACAGCCTGTGCAATGCCGATTTCTCCCCCTGTGGCGGTAACATAGGCATTAAGGGACATATTTTGGGCTTTAAAGGGTGCAACAACCCGCCCTTGTTGAGCGAAAAAACGGCATAAAGCCGCCGTTAAAAAGGATTTTCCAGCGTGGGATGTTGTCCCCACTACCATAATTGATTTCATTTAATTTGATTAGTTAATATTTTATTAATTATTTTTACAATATAGCAATTCTCACACTGATGAGGTACATTAATTAAAGGTTTTTGTTATTTGGAATTATCTTAAATATACCTCATGAATGGGAGAAATGCTATCTATCAAAAATAATAAAACTATTAACTTTATTTGCGAATATTAATTGATTGATGAAACTAAAAATTTTATTACCAACGGAAATTTTTTTAGAAATAGAAATCACAAAAATTACGGCGGAGGGAGAAAATGGACATTTTACTCTGTTACCACGTCATATTGATTTTGTGAGCGCTTTAATGCCTAGTATTTTATTATTTGAAACTAATGATCATCAAACTAAAATTATGGCAATTGATGAGGGAATTTTAGTAAAATGTGGACAAGAAGTATTAGTTTCTGTTAAAAATATTATTGAAGGGGATTCTTTAATTACTTTACAAGAAACTGTGGAAAAACAGTTTAAAATATTAGATGAACAAAACAAAAAAGCCCGAACTGCTTGCGCTAATTTAGAAGCTAGTTTAATTCGTAATTTTATTAAATTTGATCAATAATTTATTTTATATATATTAAGTTTAGACAATAAAATTATTTTAATTTATGCCAGAAAATAATCAAAAAAAATCGGAAAAATTTGCTGAGGTGATCGGCAAGAAAGCCCAAAGAAAAATTAAGGCTCAACAGGTAAAAAATAAAGCAATTTGGTATGCTTTAGGCACATCTGGTTTAGTGGGATGGTCTGTAATTTTACCAACTATGTTAGGATTAAGTTTAGGAATTTGGATTGATCAAAAGTTTTCTAGTTCTTATTCATGGACATTAATGGGTTTAGTAATTGGCATTGTATTAGGCTGTTATAATGCTTGGTATTGGATTGAAAAACAAAGAAATAAATAATAATAATTCGTTATTTTCTTTTATATTTAATGATTACTTGATCATTGACAATTAACAAAATTAACAATTGTGGAAAATCAAAAGTCTAAAAGAGCGATAATTAAAGCTAAAATGAAAATAAAGATAATTAATAATAAAACAATGAGGTTATGAGGTTATGATCGAGCGTCAAAAATGGTCAATATTTGGGCTTAGTTTATGTTTATCTTTATGCTGTCATCAAGTCAAGGCTTTACCCGGTCAGTCTTCCAGCGATGTAGCCACATGGATCGCCTCTCATTCCACTTTAGCACCAGCCTCCAGTGCCAATGGTTTATTTGTCAAAAAAAGCAACACCGCCGCCCAAACATTTACGTTTGAAGCTAATCGGGGTCGAGGTTTAATCATTAGCTCGGAAAGATTGAGCTTTTTTGATATGATTAATGGAGTCACTAATACTAGATTAGAAGAAAGTTTAAGGACAATTTACGGGGCAGACATTTATCAAGATTATCAAAATGCTCAAGTTGTCTATTCCTATCCCACGGCCGAAACCTTAGACTTAGCACGCCGTCAAAATTTACCTTTATTAGCGGCTCAACAAGGGCAATTACGTTTAGGTGAGCGTTTCGCCTATTGGATTGAAACGACTCAAACCGATACGGGTATAGCTTATAACGGTTTTTTAGAAGTCTTGTTAAAAGATGATCTTTCTTCTTTACAAAGATCAATTACAAGATAAATCTATTTGCGAAACGAAAAATTAATTTTTATGATTAGTTCATTGTCAATTGATAATTAAATCCAGGGTACAGGAGTTGAACCTGTCTAAGACGAATTATGAGTTCGTTGCCTCAACCGCTCGGCCAACCCTGGTTAAAGTCTATAACTTATACTTTTTGATAGTTGAGTTTTTGACTTTTTGCCAAGCACTAATAACTGATCATTTAAAGTATAATTGATTTGATCAATAAATATAATACACTATTTCATTCAGATAATCAAATTAATAATGAAAATCAATTCAACGGTGATCCTAACATTTTTCTTATTGTTAATGATGGTGGGCGCAGGAAGTGTTAGTGCTTGGTTTGGCCATGATATGGGGACAAAATCCCTTGAAGGCGTAAGCGAACCCAATAGTAACCCTACTAAAAAGCTAACTCGTAAACAAGGTGAAAAACAAGAAACAAAGTTAGTTTTTCTCAAAGAACAGGATATTATTAAGCAAAATTATAATTATATCAAAGGGAAAAAAAGCAATAATCAATCTAAATCAAAAGAGGCAAATCCTAAAACTGAGCCGACAGAAAAGGTAAATAATCAGAAAGAAAATAAAGAAAAAGACATTTTTGTTAATTCTCCCGATCAGGCGGAATCATTATTAACTAATCCCGTTAAAACTAAGGATCAAGATGTTAGTTTAGAGGTTAGTAAGATTAAGTTACAAGATGGTGCGATCATGCTCAATGTTAGTTTAAAAAATGATGGGCGTAAAGGGGTTAAATTTTTATATAGTTTTCTGGATATTAGGGATGATAAAGGGGATTTATTAAGTGCAATTACTGATGGTTTACCCAATGAATTACCAGCTAATGGTGAGTCTTATAATGGTACAATTCGCATTCCCACTGCTTTATTATCGGAAGCAAAAACTATTTCTTTAAGTTTAACTGATTATCCCGATCAAAAATTAGAATTAAAATTAGAAAATTTGCCGATTACTTCCCCAGAAGATAATCAGGATAATGTTGATGTTGATCCTAAAGAAACTCCAGAAAAAACTGAACCATAAAAAAGCTTATTGCTGACAGATTTTTCTGTGATTAAAGCTTAGATCAATAATCAGTTAAAAGTTAAGATTTTACAAATTAATCATAACAAATGACTAATGACCAATTGCTGATGATATACTTTCTAAAGTTAAATTTTTACCAATAAAAACTAATTTAGTTTGACGAGTTTCCGTATTTTTCCACAGACGATCGTAAAAGTAATCAAAGCGATCGCCCACACCTTGTAACACCATTCTCATGGGTTTATTTGACACATTCACAAAACCTTTGATCCGATAAATTTCTTCATCTTTAACTAATTGTTTTAATTGCTTAATTAAAATTTTTGGATCAATAATTTCATCTAAAATATATTGAATTGAATTAATTTCATCATCATGTTCGTGATCTTCTTCCTCATCATGATGGGATGGCCGACTATCTAAATTATCCTCAACAGAGGCATTAAAACCTAACAATAAATCAGAATTAATTTTACCTTGATGACAAGCAATTATTTTAACTCCATCTCTCAATTCTTGATTTAATTTTTGCTGTACTAATTTCATTTTTTCTTGATTAATTAAATCAGTTTTTGTTAATAAAACCAGATCCGCACAAGCTAATTGATCCTCAAATAATTCCTCGATCGGTGTTTCATGATCTAAATTTGGATCCGCTTCTCTTTGAGCCTCTAAAGACTCTAAATCACCTACCATTTTACCATCAGCGATCGCCTCAGCATCCACCACCGTGATCACTCCGTCAACGGTGGCTTTATTGCGGATTTCGTCCCAGCGAAAAGCCTGAATCAGAGGTTTAGGTAAAGCTAAACCAGAGGTTTCAATTAAAATACAGTCAATATTATCCCTTTTTGTTAATAATTCTTGCATGGTGGGATAAAATTCTTCTTGTACAGTACAGCATAAACAACCATTAGTTAATTCCACAATATTAGTAGGCAATTCCTCAGAATCGTCACAAATTTGACAATCTTTTAATAATTCGCCATCAATGCCCACCTCGCCAAACTCATTAACTAAAACCGCAATTTTTCGGCCTTGATTATTTTGCAAAAGATGACGGATCAAAGTGGTTTTACCCGCCCCAAGAAAACCAGTAATTACAGTAACAGGAATTTTGTGCATATAATAATTAAATTTATTGAAATAATTAAATAATAATAATAATTTTAACGTAAACTTAAAAAGAAAAGTAGGGAAATTAGAAATAAGTTTCCCTACTGGTTTGTTAATAGTTGATAGTTAATAGTTTGCTGATATTATAACAGAACTATTGTGATTTTGCAAGTCAAAATTTTTAAGACGATCAATGATCAAGTAAAATTAAAAAATCTTATTAACTTTAATCAATTAAACTTATGGTTAATCGCAAAATTTTATTAACATCTTTTCAAACGTGGCTACCCCATCAAAAAACTAATTCTTCTGATGATTTATTAATGGAAATTCAGAAGATCTATTTACCAAAAACTGAATTAATTTTTTTAAGAAATTTACCTGTTAATATCGAGAAAGCTTCTGTTTTAACTGTGGAAAAAATAAACCAAAGAAAGCCACATTTTATTATTTGTTGTGGGATGGCGGAAACAAGTTTATTTTTACACATTGAATCTCAAGCTTTTGATCAAGATCAATATTATCAAACTACGGTTAATTTAACAGAATTAATTAAAGATTTAAAAATAACTACTATCAGTCATGATGCGGGTAAATTTGTCTGTGAAGGTTTATATTTTCAAGTCTTAAAACATCTTAAAACTTTAACTAATACTCAAGGGTTATTTATTCATGTTCCCATTTTAACACAGGATAATCAATCATTAATTATTGATGATTTTGTCTCAATTTTAGACAAAGTTAAGTCTAATTAATAATTTGATTAAAGGGGAAGTTTGATGCGAAAAAATCAAGTCTGCTTAGGCAGACTTGATCTGATTAAAAATTTGATTATTAATTCTGAATTGTTGAAGATTTTAACCAATTTTCTAAAATAGAATTAACTAATTCGGGGGCTTCATCTTGGGGGCAATGGCCTACATTTTTTAAAGGGATAAACTTTTTAACTGCGGGAAATTTAGCGTATTCTTGGCCTAAATTAATATCTTCCCAAGGGTCTTGATCTCCCCATAAAATAATAGCTTGACAGGGTAAAATTGGCAATAAATCTTCTGGTAAAGCTCCTTGAGAATAGGCCGTAAATGCGAGGAATACATCGGCCGCACCCTCATCTTGGGCAGGTTTAATTAAAATATCAATTAATTCATCGGTGACGGTTTCTTGATGATAATAGGCTTGTGATAAAATATTTTTGATTACTTTAGGTTGGGCTATTTTTTTAAAGAAATAATAACCGATTGGTTTATAAGTTAATACTTTTTGCATCAAAGATGCGCCCCAATTTTTATAAAATGGTAAGGCGTTTCTTTTCCTTTCATGTAATAATCTTAAGGAGCAATTAATTAGGGCAATTTCTAACACTAATTCTGGATAAGTAACGGCAGTTTGTAACACAACTATACAGCCGATGGAGTTACCTACTAAATAGGCGGGAGTGCCTACAATTTCTTTACAAAAATCGGCTATTTGTTGCGCCCAAGTTTCAAAAGTATAGTTAATTTCTTGGTTAGGAATTGGTTTGGCCGAGCCTCCAAAACCGATTAAATCTAACGCATAACAACGGGAAAATTGACCTAAAAATGGTAAATTTTTGCGCCAATGTTGCCAACAAGCCCCAAAACCATGCACTAAAACCACGGCCGCCCCTTCATTACCTTCACATTGATAGGTAATGTTATAACCTTGCCATTGCCAAATTTTAGGAGAATTTGTTGATGTTTTTTCAAGCATATTTTTTAATAAAGAAAACTTATTAATTTATTTATAAAAAAAATCTGTATTTTACGTTACTTTTTCTTATAATGTTAAATTATTATGACATTTTAATCATTAACTAACATTACACCATGAAAATTTTAACAAAAAGAAGAAGCTCAAGCTATTCCTCAAAACATCATAAAAATTGGTATCAATTTTTCAAGAAAAAATTATATTATTCTTGGTTAAAATTAAATCGTAGTCGCAAACATCAACCAAAATTTTCTTATCAACATATCTTTTTTTCTTATTTAGGTGGTTTTTTTGGCATTGCAACTTTAGCTTATTTATCTTTTTATACTCATAATACACTGATTGCTGCACCGTTTGGAGCTACCGCCGTTTTAGTGTTTGGTGTGCCGGAAAGCCCCTTGGCACAACCTCGCAATGTGATCGGTGGGAATGTGATCGGTGCGATCGTCAGTGTGATTTTAGTGGCTTTATTCGGTACTGCACCTTGGGTAGAAGCTTTGGCTGTGGCTACAACGATCAAATTGATGCAATTAACGAAAACAGTGCATCCTCCGGGGAGTGCGGTGGCGTTGGTGGGAGTGATGAGTGCGGCTTCTTGGAATTTTATTTTTACTCCCGTTTTTGCCGGATCGGTAATTACAGTTTTGTGTACCTATTTTTTCAATAATTTAATCTCAAAAAGAGCCTATCCAAAACATTGGTTTTAAACTATCAAAAATTTGTTTTAACCTGTTTTAACTGCATTAAAAATGATAATTAGATTAAATATAATAAAAGAAATTGAACATAAAGGTGCGCAAATTTTCCGATCAAAAAATATTGCTTTTTTGGCAAAACCTTCGTCATAAATTAAATGACAATAAAGGGAAATTAAGGTTACAAAAGCAATATAAAAAATTGTGGTTATATGAATTTTATCTACTAGACTTAATTGGGCAGAAATACCTAAAGTAGTGCCTAAACTTGAGTCGGCTACCTGCATATTAATTAAAGTTGAAAATAAGCCTCCTACTAATAAGTTAATCCGAGATCCTATTTCTTCTTTAGCATTAAAAAAGAAAGATAAAAAGCAAAGTGCTGCGGCGATATAGACTCCCGCAGTTAGTTTTAAAAAGCTTAAAATATTCCTTCTTTCAATGTAAATTTTGAGTAATAACTGAGATGCTTTAAGATCTCCTGATTGAATTTCTGGATCGCCAAAATTAGTTTTATATTGACTCTCAAGTGTTGATACTTCAAACTTTGCAATTTTCCAGCCAACAATTTTAAGATCTTCTTTATAACCTGAATTTTTAAGATCGGGAGTATAAACAAAATTGGAACTATCATAAATTGTATCTTCTAAAGGAATAGTTAATACATGACGATCAAAAGGATAATTTGTTAAATCCCAATTATATAACATTTTTACATTAAATTTAGCTTGACTCCAATAGACTTGATCAGTATTAGGAAATAAGTCAAATGGATCGGTTTTTTCTAAAACAATATCATTTTTTTTAAAAATAGATTTGGCATTAATTACTTCTACACTTTGTATTGGATTTAATTCTTTGTTTGGGCAGATACTCCAAAGCCAAAAATCAGCATCAAAAGTTTTATTAGCAAAGTCAAATTGATTTAAAGAAGCAAGATAAATTCCCATTTTACAAGTTTGAGGAATGGAGGGATTATTATTAGCAAAGATAGGTAAGGGGTTAAAAAATATCCCTAAAAATAAGCTACAAACTAAAACAATTAAAGATTTTAGAATTTTAGTTTTAATTAGATTAAATTGTTTAGAATAAATCATCATTTTTCTTAGTAATTTTTTGAAGTAAAATTAAACCAATAATTAAACAACTGGACATTAAGCCAGTAATGTTAATGGGGAAAATCGCTAAATTTTTAATAGAAATGGCGATTAAAGCCCAAACTATCACGGATTTAAAAATTAAGTTAACTTTTGGCCAAAATGCTAAAATTGTGGCCAAAATCATGACCAAAATTGTGCAAATATTCGGGGAAATAAAGCCCCAATTCCATCCTAAAGCATAGAGAGTTAAAGCCACATTAACAATCGTTGCAATGGTAATCCAACCTAAATATAAACTAATAGGATAAAGAATAAACCAACGTCTTTTTAAATTCAATTTTGGGAACTGAAAATTTAATCTTTGATAGAGTAAAATTAAGGGTATTAAAATGGCAATCATCACGAATAAAGAAAGAGTAAACCATCTTAATTGAAAGACAATAACCCATAAAATTTGAGCTAAACTACTCCATGTTAAATCATATCCTAATTGTTTAGAAATTCGCTCTTGGGAAGGTAATAATTGATAGAAACCTAAAGTAATTAAACCTAGATAAATTAAACCCCAGATCGCAAAAGCATAACTAGCAGGTACAATTAAAACATCTTTAAAATAAGTGTTAGAAATATCACTAATTGTTTCTCCATTAATTGGTAAAATATTAGAGATAATATTAGTTAGAAATGCTAGTAAAATTGTTAGTAAATTAATCCATTTTTGCATATAGTTGAGTTGTTTGTTGTTAAGTATTCTTAGTTTAACTAAAATTATGATTAGATTAAAGTTTAATCTAATTATCTATTAAAAAATAAATAATCAATGACTAATTAACTTTTTTCCACTCTTGAATATTCCAAGTGCGCACATCCCAAGAAGTGGAATTTACCCCTTGTAATTTATTACTAATTCCATCGGTATCCGCCCGATGAACTAAAGGAATAACTACATTATTTTTGATTAATAAATCATTCATTTCAATAAATAATTTAGCTCTTGTTTTTGGGTTTAATTCTATTTGGGATTTTTGCCATAATTCATCATATTTTTTATCACAATAACGCCCCGTATTATCACCAGTCCAATTATTAGATTTTTGGGGAATATCACCACAGGTAAAATTCTTCATATATGCCCCCGGATCGGGATTAGTGTTACCTGTGGTGTACATTTGTAAATCCGCATAAAAATGCCCCGTATTATCATTATTTGTCGGATCACTGGCAAAGAAAATACTCGCATCAATACTTTTTAATTCCACTTCTACCCCAATTTTTTGTAAGCCTTGTTTGATTACTTCTTGAGTTTTTTGACGTAATGGATTGACGGAAGTTTGAAATAAAATTTTCATTTCTACCCCATTTTTATCCCTAATTCCGTTATTATTTGTGTCTTTCCAACCCATTTCATCTAATAATTGATTGGCTTTTTCTAGGTTAAATTCATAACTATTATTAGAGGATTTATATTGCGGTGGAGAAAACAAAAGATTAGCAGTGGTAGCACCTGTTTTACCATATAATTGATTGACAATTGCCTCTCTATCAATGGCATAAGCAAAGGCTTGACGCACTTTTTGATCTGTTAAAAAAGGATGGGGATAATTTTTAAAAGACCTTTCTGCGGTGGGAGCTTCTTTATTTGGATCGCTAAAATTAAAGATTAATCTTTCACTTTGTGAACCCAAATTTGTCAAAACTTTTCCCTTGCCCATCCCTTCTAATTCTGTTAAGATTTTACCCTCAACTTGTAAATTATAAGCAAAGTCAAAATCCCCTGTTTGTAGCACTGCCCTCGCCGCCGAAGTCGCATCACCTCCTCCTTTTAATTCTATCTTTTTGAAAGCTAATTGATCGGCTTGACGAAAATAAGAATTAGGTTCATAAATGACCGTATCACCTGGTTTAAATTCTACAACTTTATAAGCACCTGTACCAACAGGCATTAAATTTGTAGGGGCTTCCCTTGCATTTTCTCCATTATACTTTTCAAATAAATGTTGAGGTAAAATCATGCCTTCATTGCCAGTAAAAGGTAAAAACCAAGCTGGATTTGTGTCTTTAAAAGTGATTTTTACAGTGTAATCATCAAGGGCTTCTACTGTTTTAATTGTTTCGTAAGAACCGGCCGTGGTTGTGCCAATTTTTGGGTTAATAATATATTGATAAGTAAAGACTACATCCTTAGCTGTAAAAGGTGTTCCATCAGACCATTTAATATCTTTTTTTAATTTCCAAGTAACAGATTTACCATCTTTTGATAACCCACCATTTTCTAAAGTTGGTTCGGTTTCTGCTAAGAATAAAACCAATTTTCCCTTATTATCAAAACTGGCTAAAGGTTCTAAAGTTATGCGACTAGCTTCCGCATCTTTAAAACCTGTAGATAAATGGGGATTAAGAATAGTTGGACTTTGCCAATATAATAATTTTAATATTTCAGAATTGTTATTATTAGAAACCGTATTTTGATTAGTTTCATTTTGATTATTAGGGGTGTTATTATTACAGCCTCCTAAAAATAAGGTAGAACAAAGAGATAGTAAAAAAAGAGAACGAAGTGTTTTTTTCTTAAACAAAGTTTTTGCTCCTAAATATGATCTGATTTTATGATATTGATTATAATTGATTTGATTTAATATTATACCAATTTGATCAAGAACTGATAAATATTTTCATCTCCTAAAGTCACTTTTTTTAGGTTGACTTTTACTTAAGTTATTTATTTTACAATTTTATCAAAACTGTATTATAATAAAAAATAACCAGTTTAATTATTATTTGATTTACAATTTTTTGCTTATGAATTGGCTTAATTTAATTAATAAAATTATTAAATATTTTATTTTATCTTGTTGTATTTCTATCATTTTTTATAGTTTATCTTTGAATTTTCATTTTTATTCTCCCCATCTTTGGGCGATCGCCGCCGAAGAAAAACAGATTAATCAAGAAAATTTTGGTTTTAAAATTAATGATTATAAAATGGAACATTACGATGATTTAATTTCACTTAATTTAATAGTAAAATATAGAATTAATACATCACCTCAAACCGAAATAAATCCTGATTTTTACCCTGATTTTTTGGTAATTATTGACCAGATTAAAGACTTTTTAATTAATTATCCCAATGAAACAGATTATTGGGAAATAATTAATCGCAAACTAGCTCAATCAATCTTAATAAAAAATCCTCAAATTAGTTCCCTCAAAATAAAAATAGAGATTAAACCTAATCTCAAAGATCCCTATTCTTATTATACAGAAGTAATTCAAACCTTAATTGAGTAATAAGTAATTAAGTAAAAAATAAGTCAATCAAAAACAATGACCAATGACTAATGACTAATAATTAATGACCAAGAAATAATCCAATTATCTTACGGAAAAAGAACTAGCAATAAGTTGAAATTGTTCCTTAACTTTATCCCAGCGTTGTGCCGTAGTAGATAAATTAAAAGTAAATAATTTTCCTCTGGAAATAGCAACACTCGCTAAATCATGACGTTTTTGATTATCAGCCAATTCTACTTCATATTCTAAAAGATAATAAGTATTACCTTTAAATTCTCTTGACTGTGCATTAATTAATTCAACTTCTCGATCACTATTAGGATCATTATTTAATTCTTTAAAAAAACGATAGCCCACATCAGTGGGAGTTCCTAAATCTTTTAAAGTTTGATTGTCAGGAATTTTACTAACAATAACACTTAAATTTTCAGTACGTTGAATTAAATCTCGAAAAATTAAATCAACTTTTTGATTATTTTTGTCTAATTCCATCGGGATCCAACCATTAGGATATAAAAATTCATAACCTTTTTCCGCCGAAACATAACTTTTTAAGCCACTAATAGGAGTAACACAAGCAGTTAAACTAAAGGTTAGAATAACCAGTAAAATTGTTATTAATAATTTGACAGATTTTAACATTGCAAAAAATAGATTTTTGAGTAGAATAATATTTATTATCTCATGATCATGACCAATGATCAATTGATAACTAATTTTTAACAATTTGTAATTGTTTAATTTTTTAATTTGCTCTAAAACATAATAGCTTTTTTTTAATAATTTTCATTAAATTAATTTTAAAATTTCTCTATGAATACAATTCAATCATCTTTTTCTTTATTCTCAGATTTTGACTTTTATCTTTTTGGAGAGGGTAATCATCATAAAATTTATGAGAAATTGGGAGCTAAAATTATTGATTTTGACCAAATTAAAGGAGTATATTTTTCGGTATGGTCTCCCAATGCTCAACAAGTTAGTGTGGTAGGAGATTTTAATAATTGGGATCATACTCAACATCCGATGATTAAAAATCAATTAGGAATCTGGGAATTACTGATTGAAGGATTAAAAGAAGGAGAAAAATATAAATTTGCAGTTAAAAATGCTCAGGGTAATTTAATTTTTAAAACCGATCCCTACGGTTATCAACAGGAATTAAGACCTAATACCGCCTCAATTGTGAATAATTTATCCTATCATTGGCAGGATCAACAGTGGTTAGAACAAAGACAAGAAATAGATCCCCATGATCAGCCGATCGCTATCTATGAAGTGCATCTCGGCTCATGGTTACATACAAGCTTAGATCAAGCCCCTGAAATGGGTCAAGCCGTGCCTGTGCCAAATAAAGAGGGAGCAAGATTTTTAACCTATCGAGAATTAGCCGATCAATTAATTCCCTACGTTAAAGAAATGGGTTACACTCATATTGAGCTTTTACCCATTTCTGAGCATCCCTTTGACGGCTCTTGGGGCTATCAAGTGGTAGGATATTACGCCCCCACCTCCCGTTATGGCACACCCCAAGATTTTATGTATTTTGTGGATCAATGCCATCAACACAACATCGGCGTTATTATAGACTGGGTGCCGGGGCATTTCCCCAAAGATGAACATGGGTTAGCTTTTTTTGATGGCACACCCTTATATGAATACGCCGATCCCCTTCAGGGTGAGCATAAAGGTTGGGGTACATTAGTATTTAATTATGCTAAAAATGAAGTCAGAAATTTTTTAATTGCTAACGCCCTGTTTTGGTTTGAAAAATATCACATTGACGGCATTCGGGTAGATGCGGTGGCCTCAATGTTATATCTGGATTATGACAGACAACCCGGACAATGGATCCCCAATCAACACGGCGGCCAAGAACATTTAGAAGCTGTGAGTTTTCTGAGGCAGTTAAACGACACAATTTTTCAATATTATCCCAACGTACTTTCCATTGCGGAGGAGTCTACCTCATGGGCGAATGTGTCTCGCCCTACGGCCATAGGCGGTTTAGGCTTTAATTTTAAATGGAATATGGGCTGGATGAATGATACTTTAAGATATTTTCAAGTTAATCCGAGCGATCGATCTAATTATCATGGAGCAATAACTTTTAGTATTTGGTATGCTTTTAGTGAGAATTTTATGTTAGCTTTATCCCATGATGAAGTAGTACATGGCAAGGGCAATTTATTTCAAAAAATGCCCGGAGATGACTGGCATAAATTAGCAAATTTAAGATTATTATTTGCTTATATGATTACCCATCCGGGCAAGAAAACTCTGTTTATGGGGATGGAATTTGGACAGACAAAAGAATGGAATGTTAATACAGATTTAGATTGGAGTTTATTACAATATCCGCCCTATCAACAATTACAAAATCTGCTTAAAGATTTACTTAATTTATATCAAAATGAACCCGCTTTATATAGTGATGATTTTACCAATCATGGCTTTGAATGGATTGATTGTCATGATGTGGCAAGGGGCTTAATTTCATATATTAGAAAAGCGAAAAATTCAGATCAATCTATCATCACAGTTTGTAATTTTAAACCGAATACCTATCAAAATTATTGGGTAGGAGTAAATAAGGAGGGTAAATATCAAGAAATTATTAATACAGACTTAGAACAATATGGAGGTAGGGGTGTAAAACATAGCGATCCAATTACAACAAAACAATGGAATAATCAACCTTGGCCTTACGCTTTAGAAATTACTGTTCCCCCCTTATCTCTAGTTAGTTTTAAACTAATTGAGAATTAATTATTAACCATTAATTAAAAACAAAATTTTAAAAAATGAACAAAATTTTTCCGATTATTCCTGCTTCTAATGCCGCCCTTTGGACGGTTGGCATTATTTTTGTTATAATGCTTTTGTTAAATATTTTATTTGGTTATATCGCCTATTCTACTCGTCATGTTCAATTTATTTTATCAGATCAAAGTTTAGAAATTAAGGGCGATATTTACGGTACAAAATTAAACAAAAATGCCTTAAAAATTGATCAAGTAAAGTTAATTAATTTAGATTTAGATAAAACTTATCAACCAAAATGGAGAACAAATGGAGTCGGTTTACCCGGCTATTTATCGGGGTGGTTTCGATTAAAAAATAAAGAAAAAGCCTTATTATTTGTTACTAATACCAAAAAAGTAGTTTATTTACCCACAACTAAAGGTTATTCTTTAATGATGACCATGCAAAAACCGGAGGCATTTATTGATAGTTTGCACTCAATTAATTATTATTAATTTACAAATTTACAAGGCGGTAAAATGTTATTAAGATCACTTTAACCGCCTTAGATTAAAAATTATTAATTCATTTAATTAATAACGATAAGCTTTGACAGTTTCAAAGAAACAACCCACATTTTCTTCAGGTGTACCAACTAACACACCATGACCTAAATTCATTATATGGCCTTCATTTCCAGCTTTTTTAATCGTATCAAAAATTCTTTCTTTAATAAATTCTTGACTACCAAAAAGACAACCCGGATCCATATTTCCTTGAACTTTCATACTTTTTCCGAGTCTTTGTCTGGCTTCTGCCATGTCTACTGTCCAGTCAACGCTCACAATATCAGCGCCGGATTTACCCATTCTTTCTAAAACTCCTGAACTTCCGCTAATATACAGAATTAAAGGTGTATCAGGATGGGTTTCTTTGACTTTATTAAATACTTTTTGATGGTAGGGTAATGCGAATATTTCATAGTCTTGGGGACTTAATTCTCCTGCCCATGAATCGAACATCTGTACTACTTGCGCCCCACAATCAATCTGATAACAAACATAAGTGGCGATCGCATCGGCAATTTTAGTTAAAAATTGATGTAACATGGCTGGTTGACTGAAAGCCATACTCTTGATATTAGCATAGCTTTTTGAGCCTTTACCCTCGATCGCATAGGCGGCCAGAGTCCAAGGCGCACCCACAAAACCTAGTACAGTAGACTTATTACCCACTTCTTGACGTAAAGTGTTTAAAATGGTTTTGATATAGGGTAAAGCCGTTTCAGGATCGAGATCGTGAATTTGATCAATTTGTGCTTGAGTGCGGATCGGGTCTTCAATGATGGGGCCTTTACTTTCGATAATATCAAAATTGATGCCGATACCGGGTAAAGGGGTTAAAATATCGGAAAACATGATCACACCGTCAGGCTGAAAGGCTTCCCAAGGCTGTAAAGAAATTTCGATCGCCAGATCCGCGCGTTCAGAACGATCACGGAAACTGGGGTATTTATCCCGTAGATCACGATAAACTTTCATATAACGCCCTGCTTGACGCATCATCCACACAGGAGGGCGATCGGCTTTTTCACCCCTTGCGACTCTTAAGAGTAGGGGAGTCTCGTTATTACTGGTCATTTTATAAATAGCTCCTATAAAAAATTTTTTTAGTGCATAGTTAGCTTATCATTTTTTGAGAACTTCCCAAAATTTGTTAAAAATTTGTCTTATGGTAAAATGACACTCAACAAACTAAGAAATATAATTTAATCCTTAATCCTGTTAGAAAAATTAACTTATAATTTATCGCCAAGTCACAAAGCTTGTCCTGAGCGTAGTCGAAGGAACGCAAAGAATATTTATAAGTTAAAAAAGGGTTTTTTAAAGGGGATTTCAGATAAGATATAATTAGGATATTATAATCACAGGGTAAGAAAATTATGGAGACCATTCGCTTAGAACAAACTATTAATAAAAATGGAGAAATTCATTTTAAAAATTTACCTTTATTAGAAGGACAAAAAGTTGAAGTAATAATTTCATTTTCTTCATCTTCTCAACCGAAAAAAAATTTAACTGCTCGTGAATTACTTAATTCTGATTTAATTGGTTTATGGGAAAATCGTAGTGATATTACTGATAGTTTAGAATATGCAAATCAGTTAAGGGAAAAAGCACAAAGGAGAGATTATGATATTTTTAGATAGTGATATTATGATTGATTTTTTGCGTAAATATCCACCAGCTATTAATTGGTTAAACTCTTTAGAAGATGAGGAAATAGCTTTATCCGGTTATGTTGTAATGGAATTAATGCAGGGATGTAATAATAAATTAGAATTACAATCTCTACGCAGATTTATAGGTAATTTTAAGATAATTTGGGCAACAGAAGAAATTTGTAATCAAGCATTGGAAATATTTGCAGAATATAATCTTAGTCATAATTTAGGATTAATTGATGCTTTGATTGGTCAAACTTCAGTGTCTTTAGGTTTACCTTTGCATACATTTAATATTAAACATTATGCTGTTATTCCTAATATAAAAATGATACAACCTTATCAAAGATAATTTAAAATAAAAAATTGAAAAATCAAGATTTAAAACATATTAAATATATAGATTTATTTGCAGGAATAGGTGGTTTTCATCAGGCAATGAAGCATTTTGAAGGAAAATGTGTTTTTGCTTCAGAATGGGATCGAAATTGTCAAAAAATTTATGAACAAAATTACGGGATTAAACCATTTGGTGATATTACGAAAATATCAGAATATGACATCCCTGATCATGATTTAATTTGTGCAGGTTTTCCCTGTCAAGCCTTTAGTATTTCGGGTAAAAGATTGGGTTTTAATGATACCAGAGGAACGCTATTTTTTGAAATAGCTAGAATTGCTAAATATCATCAACCTAAATTAATTTTTTTGGAAAATGTTAAAAATTTAGTTACTCATGATCAGGGTAAAACTTTAACAGTTATTAAGGAAACTTTAAATGAATTAAATTATGATGTTTTTTGTCAAGTTTTAAATGCTTCTTTTTTTGGTGTACCCCAAAAAAGAGAAAGAATTTATCTTTTAGCTTTTCATAAAGACTTAAAAATTAAAAATTTTACTTTTCCCTCTAGTTACGGAAAACCAACAAAATTAGAGGATTTTTTATTACCTGAAAATGATGTTTTAGATTTTTTTATTAATAGAAAAGATGTATTATTTAATAATATTAAAATACAAAAAGATTTATTAGGAAATTATCCCCAAAAACCTATTAGATTGGGCATAATTAATAAAGGTGGGCAAGGGGAAAGAATTTATAGTATTTTAGGCCATGCTATTACTTTATCCGCTTATGGTGGGGGTGTGGGAGCAAAAACGGGATTATATTTAATTAACAATAAAATTAGAAAATTAGCACCAAGGGAATGCGCTAGAATTACGGGTTTTCCTGATTCTTTTATGATTAGTGAAAATAAAAATATTGCCTATCAACAATTTGGTAATAGTGTAGTAGTTAATGTTTTAAAAGCAATCTTAGAAAGAGTTATTTTGTTAACAACAGAAGAAAGAGGAGGAAATTAAACCTAATTTAAAAATTAATCAAAAACAACGGTTCTATTTCCATAAACTAAAACCCGATTTTCTAAATGTAATCTAACCGCTTTTGCTAATACAATTCTTTCTAAATCTTTACCCTCTCTGATTAAATCTTGAACCTCATGACGATGGGAAACTCTAACAACATTTTGTTCAATAATTGGCCCTGCATCTAAATTTTGAGTAACATAATGACCAGTTGCACCTATAATTTTAACTCCTCTTTGATAAGCTTGATGATAAGGTTTTGCACCGATAAAAGCAGGTAAAAATGAATGATGAATATTAATAAGATTAGGGAATTTTTCAATAAAATTAGGGCTTAAAATTTGCATATATTTAGCCAAAATTGCTAAATCAATATTGTAAGCTTTTAATAACTCCAATTGTTTTAATTCTTGTTCATGTTTATTATCTTTAGTGATGGGTAAATAATGAAAATCTATATTAAATTGATCTGCAATATATTTTAAATTTTCATGATTGCTAATAATTAGGGGAATTTCTGCTATAAATTCTTTCGCTTTTTGCCTTAAAATTAAATCAAATAAACAATGATCCTGCTGACTAACAAAGATAGCTAAACGGGGAATATGATCGGAAAAAAATAATTTCCATTGCGCATTTAAACTTTCAGAGATCGCACCAAAAGTATTAGCAATAGAGTCTTTTGGCAAATAAAAACCATCTAATTGCCATTCAATACGAGATAAAAATAAACCAGTTGTAAAATCAGTATGATGATCAGCATGGATAATATTGCCATTATTAGCATGAATAAAATTGGCAATTTTAGCTACTAAACCATGTTGATCGGGGCAGGAAATTAATAGAGTTGCAGTTGAATTTTTCATTTTAAAAGTAATATTATTAATGAATTAAATTAAGCTAATTTTTTAGATAATGAATAACTTTTAAAGGTGCAATATCACAAGTGTTAAGATGTTGCTGTGAGCCTATTTTATGCCAATTTGTTTTTGAGATCTTGTTTATAATATAGCTCTTTTAAGACTCTCAGGCAATAATAATCATTTTTGAAGTTTAAAACCATTGCAGAGATAGGGATCAAGCTATAATCAAAACTTTTTGATCTACTAATTTATTATAATACAAAATTAAATTAAAATTGCCTAGCCTAAGATTTATTTTCTAACCATTCGATCGGAATTTGACTAATTTTTTCTTTTCCGGTAGGTTGATAAACCGGTTTTCCTAAAGGCCGCATTTTTAAACTATTATTATAATATTGATTAATTCTGTCTATTGCTACTTCAATATATTCTTCTTTTTGTTCACAAGCTATTGCTTTTCTTTGATGTTTAATACTAGCAATAATTGAAGATCCTACCCCAGAAAAAGGATCAAATATTCGATCATTTTCCTTAGTTAAAGCTAATATACAACGCTCCACTAATTCAATAGGATATTGACAAGGATGAATAGTTTTTTCAGGATGATTTGATTTAACATTAGGAATATTCCAAACTTCTTTTTCCCAATCTTCTAACACAATTTCCCAAAAATCAGAAGGATTTTTTCCTAAAGGATTACCAGAAATTTGTCCTTTTTTTTCCCCTTTATAATGTCGTTTTCCCGGATATTTAGCAGGTATTCTTACCGCATCTAAATTAAAATAATAATCCTTAGTTTTACTAAACCAAAGAATGGTTTCATAACGTCCAGAAAATCTTTTTGAGGCGTGAAGGCCATGGCCAAAATGCCAAATAATTCGGTTACGAAGTTGAAAATTTAACTTTTTAAAAATGGGATAATAATAAATATCTAAAGGATAAACTTCCCCATTATTAACATAATTTCCCACTTGCCAACAAATATGACCATCATCTTTTAAAATGCGATGAAATTGCTCAATAATTGTTGTTTGAGTGGCTAAATATTCATCAATTGCTAATCTTTTTTCATATTCTTTTCCAATATTATAAGGTGGAGAAGTGACGATTAAACTAATAGATTGATCTGGTACAGTTGGTAAAAAATCGATCACATCTCCCCGATATAAAATGATATTACTATCTGGGTTATAGTGATGATTAATTTCATCAGAATTAATTAAAGTTGAAGATTTTTTCATAATAATTAAGTACAAGTTTTTGTTATAAAAAGATTTTTGAGTCTAAACTATATTTAACCACAGCTTGAGCAATAGTTTCATTCCCATTTTTATCTAATTTTAAATTAGTGCGAGGTTGTTGTAAATTTTTGGTGATAAAATCCCAATTTCCTAACTCAAATTCCTCTGGAGAAATGATTAAATGTTCACTATAATCTTGAATATTTTTTAATAAAATAGGTGCTTCGGCAAAGTCTTCTCTCGTTAAAGAAATAATAGGTAAATCTAATTTTAAAGCTTCAGCAAAGGTACTATATCCGGGCTTAGAAATTACTTTACAACATAGGGGCATAAAATCCACTGGCCGATAATTTTGATCCCTAATTTTAACTAAATTTGACAAGTCTGGGGCTTGTTGATCAAAAGTGATAAATTGATAGTTAGGAAACTGTTGTAAATTATGATAGGGAATAGTTTTTAATCCTAAACCGCCAAATGTTAATAAGATAGTATTTTCTTTTGGATAATTTAGATTAAATTTTACTCTTAAATGTGTTTCATCAAAATAGGGATCACCCCCCGTTAAACCCACATCTTTAATATTAGGAAAATTCGACATTTCTTCACCCATAGGTAAGCGAAAAAGTAGATCACTTTGTTGATAACAATTACTGATCCATTCACTAATTTCTGTTAATTCTATTAAATTATCGCCCCAACTTCGATAAATAAAATCCCAACCAAAATTACTAATTAACCAAGTGGGAATATTCGCTTTTTTACCAATTACAGGTAATAAAAAAGGAATATCAGCTAAAATTAAATTTACTTGATTAGTTTTGAGGTAATTTACTTCACTAGCAATGATAGAATTTTGTTTTTTAAAAATAGCTTGAAGTTGATTTAATGTAGCTTCTTTATTCATCGTTAAACTATCAGATTGAATCACCCCAATATCAAAGCTACGGGGGCGATGGACAAAATCTGACTTAATATAAGAATCCAGTAACCAACGGGGGGCAGTGGTAGTTATAATTACGGTAAGATCGGGATAAATTTCTTTAATTTTAGCAATAATTGAGGCACTTCTGACCACATGACCAAAGCCATGACTGGTAATAGCAAAATATAAAATAGGTTGAGCCATAATGATTAATTGATGATTGATTTTATATTATTTTATAATATAAATTTTAATTTAAGAAAAGCTTTAGCTTTAGCTATCCTTACTAAATGCTCTAAATATTGATATTGTTCCCATTTTTTTTCGTCTGAAACTGTTAAATTTCCTGATTTATTTTTTAATAATAAAGTGTTAATTTCTTCTTGTAAAATTTGATTTGGGCGTAAAGCAATAATTTCTTCGGGAGAAGGTAAAGAAGCTAAAAACTCTAAAATTTCTGCACTACCTTTAAAACCAAATTGAGAATTAGCATTTAATTCTCTCAAAACTAATTCAATAATTTCAGGAATTTGTGCCTCTAAAAAAGACAGACGAGCAATTAAATAATCAGGTAAATTAAGCGTAATTTGAGTGATTTTTAAAATTACCAGTAAAAACTATTAAAGTATTTATATTATAATATAAAATCTGTTAATTAAATGTTATTGTATTTTATGAATAAATTTATCCCGAATAACCGCCCGATCGCGCTTGATCTTTTTGCCGGATGTGGCGGTTTATCATTAGGTTTAGAAGCGGCCGGTTTTGATGTGGCTGTGGCTGTAGAATATGATGCGATCCACGCCTTAGTTCATCATTTTAACTTTAATTATGGTGCTACAATTTGTGAAGATATGACCCAAATTTCCCCAGAATATATATTAGAAAATCTTAGGGCTAAAGGTTTTCAAAAAGAAGTTGATTTAATAGCAGGTGGGCCGCCCTGTCAAGGTTTTTCTTTAATCGGAAAAAGACAAATTGATGACTCAAGAAATCAATTAGTTTTTCAATATTTAAGGGTTATAGAAAAGATTAAACCTAAATATTTTATCTTTGAAAATGTCCCAGGATTAAACACAGGTAAACATCAATCTTTTTTAACGGAATTAATTACAGAATTTGAAAATATAGGTTATAATGTTGTTAAACCTGTACAAGTTTTAGATGCTTCTAATTATGGTATTCCCCAAAAAAGAAAGCGATTAATTTTATTCGGTTATCGTCAAGATGTTCAACCGATCAATTATCCTTTAAAAGCTAAAAATCAATCTAATTTAGCAACAGTAGAAATGGCCATTAATGATTTAGCGTTAATTCCTCCATATTTAACAAAAGATGAAGGAATTAACGCCAAATTATTAGATTATACAGATTTTAGAAAAAGTTTTAATCTAAAATCTCAACATCAATTTAAACGCTGTCATAACCGCAAACATAACGGTTTAGTTTGGGGACATTTAGCCTCAAAACATACAGAAATATCTCAACAAAGATTCAGAGAAACTTTAACAGGAACTACGGAAAAAATTAGCCGTTTTTATAAACTTTCTCCTGAAGGTTTTTGTAATACTTTAAGAGCCGGAACAGCTAGTGATAAGGGAGCTTACACTGCTCCTCGTCCCATTCATTACGAACATCCTCGCTGTATTACTATTAGGGAAGCCGCCCGACTTCATACCTATCCAGATTGGTTTCAATTTCATCGAACAATCTGGCACGGTTTTCGAGAAATTGGTAATTCAGTTATACCTTTTTTTGCTAAAATGTTAGGGGAAGAAATTATGAAAGCTTTAGAAATTAATCCCGATCATTTACCCGTTTATGATTTAGAATCTATAGATGAAGAAGTTTTAAGTTTTAATATAATTAAAGCTTCTGAATATTTAAAAGTTTCTGATCATTTTATTCCCAAAAGAATTCGGTTAAATAACTCTAAAAATAAAACTTAAATTTTTAGAAATTAATTAATAATTATGTCAAAAATAAAAATATTACAAGAAAATCAATCTTATACTTTATTAAAATCTCATTTAACTTTACCGAAAACTGACAAAAATTTAACTAAATTATTAGAAATTAAGGAAAAAATTAATAATGTTTTACCTTTTATTAACTTAAGCAATGAGACAGCCAGAAGGGAAATTTTTGTTTCACCAATTTTATTAGAAATTGTCAATTTTTGTCATTGTAAATTAAGAATTGAATATCCTTTAAAAGTTAATGATTATTTAAAAGGAACTTTAGATTATTTGTTAAAATCTAATAATAATTTAATAGTAATTGAGGCTAAAAATGACGATTTAACTAAAGGTTTTACTCAACTTTCTGCTGAATTAATTGCTTTAGCTGAAGTGGAAAATAATAATATTTTATATGGTGCGGTTACAATGGGTGATATTTGGCGTTTTGGACAATTAAATTATCAAGATAAACAAATTATACAAGACTTAAATTTATTTAAAATACCTGAAGATTTAGAAGATTTATGTAAAATATTAATTGGTATTTTAGAATCTAAAATCTAAGATAAAAATTTACTGTAGTACAAGCATCTTGCTTGTTAAAACAAAATTGATCATAAATTAATTTTGCTTGTGATAAATAATTGTAAAATATTTAAGATTAAACAGCAAAAACTTGTTCTGGTGTTAACTTTAATTCTGGAAAAAGTAAAGATTTAATTTCCTGATCTCCGGTAAATTCTGTTACTTCATAAAATCCCGCAACTAATAATAAAATTGAGATTTTTTTAGTTTGTGGATCAATAATCCAATATTCAGGAATTTCTTTAACTGCATATTCAGAACGCTTATAGCGGTAGTCATCATCGGCATTTCCCTGACTAACAATTTCTATAACTAATAGGGGAGAACTTTCTAAAACAGCCGTAGACATTTCTCTGAGTTCCTGACATTGTTTTTCTGATAAAATAACTAGATCAGGTATTCTTGATTTTCTTTGATTTGTTCTTATTCCTATCGTGCCGGGCATTACTTTCCATTGTTGTTTAAGTTTAGCTATTTCTTCCTCTAAAATGTTAAATAGAAAATGCAAAATTAAAGCATGAAAACCACTAGCTGTAGGCATAAGTTTTAATTCTCCATTAACTAATTCATATTTGTTATCAGTGCCATCATCATAAGCAAGATATTCTTCAAAAGAATAGGTTTTAGCTAATAATTGAACCATTTTTAGATACTCCTATGTTTAAAGTTGATCAACTTTTTGATCAAAAACGGCTTTGTAATCTTTATTATATCAAAATTTTTTCTAAATTGATCTAATTATGATCAAAAATATAGTAAAATGTTCTCTAAGCAATCAAAAATTAATAAGATTAGATACCATAATGATTAATGATCTCCGTCGTGAAAAAGAATTACAAAAATTAGTTAAAACTTTAGGTTTATTGGAGACAAAAAAAGTAAATTGGTCACTCTTAAACCTTGCTTTAACTCATCCTAGTATCTCTAAAACTGACAATTATCAACAGTTAGAATTTGTGGGAGATGCTGTTTTAAGATTAGCCGCCGCCGAGGTTTTATATCATAATTATCAAGATGAAAATGTGGGAGAATTTGCCGCTATTCGTTCAATTTTAGTCAGCGATCGAACCTTGGCAGAATTGGCAGATTATTATGGAATTGAACAATATTTATTAATGAAAGAAAGCACTGCTAAAAACAAAATTGGCAGAAATTCTCGTTTAGCTGATGCTTTTGAAGCGATTTTAGGGGCATTATATTTAAGTACCAATTCAATGGAATTAATTAGGCCTTGGTTTGCCCATATTTTAAAGAAAAAATCAACAGAAATTAGACGGGATCCAACCCGTCATAATTATAAAGATGCCCTTCAATCTTGGACTCAAGCAAATTATAAAGAATTGCCAATTTATCAAACTAAAGCTGTTAGTAAATCCGAACAAATTGAACATATTTTTATCTCGGAAGTTTGGTTTAAAAAAGAAAAATTGGGGACGGGTATGGGTAAAACAAAAAAAGAAGCAGAACAAGCCGCCGCTAAAGAAGCTTTTTTCTTAATTAAACAATCTAATTAATACTTTTTTCTCAAAAAATAGTCATATTGATTGATGACTATTGGAAAAATATAAAGGCTTATTTCGAGAAGTGAGAAGATTGAAATTTTAAATATTAATATTTTTGCAGAATATCAAAAAACCTTAATTAATCTTCATCTTCTTCATCTTCATTATCTAAAATTTCTCTTATTTTAATCATGAGGTATGCTTCTTCAAAAAGTTGAAATGTTAAAACAGATTTAAACTCCTCCATCCATTCACAAAAATCAGCAACATCCTTCAAATCTTCATCAAAATCAAATTCAAATTGTTTTTCCCCCATGACTTTCATTATTCCTTCAAAAGTTATTTTTTTCCCACCAATTTTCGCTTTAACTGCAAACAAAATTTTAGGGAAAGAATTGTAGGTTTCAAAAGGAATAGCTTCAATCAAATCTATCACTTCAATAGCCTTAAGGGAATGTTTTTTTTTATTCATTATTACTTCAATTTTATTAATCAATAACAATCTTAATTATAACTATTATTTGTCAGAGCCAAAATAATTTGTTATAAATATTAATAACTTGACTTCAAGTTATGATTTTTTGTTAATTTATTTTACCTTGGTAGTTACAAATTATCAAAAAAAAGCCCCTCTCCTGATTAATGAGAGGGGTTAAAATGGGGGTCAATTGACTACAGGCCCGGCTTCAATTACTTCAAGGGATGTGCTATGGAACTGCTGAAAATTCTCTACAAAACGAGCCGCTAAAGCAGAGGCTTTTTCTTCATAAGCAGTCTGATTATCCCATGTTTTATGGGGGTCTAAAATATCTGCGTCAACTCCTGGTAAATAGTCCGGGATTAAAATTTTAAAAATGGGGTGAGGATGAAAACTCGTCTCTTTTAATTTTCCAGATAAGGCGGCCGCAACCATCGCACGAGTTTGTTTGATGCCAATGCGATGCCCCACACCGTAAGCTCCACCCGTCCAGCCTGTATTAATCAAATAAACCTCAACGTCATTTTCTGATACTCTTTGATTGAGCATTTGGGCATAAACAGAAGCCGGAAGGGGTAAAAATGGTTTGCCAAAACAGGAGGAAAAGGTTGCTACAGGCTCGGTTATGCCCCTTTCTGTTCCCGCTAATTTGCTAGTATAACCGGACATGAAATGATACATGGCTTGTTTATTGGTTAACTTGGAGATCGGGGGTAAAACTCCGAAAGCATCGGCGGTTAAGAAAAAGACAGTTTTGGGATGGCCGGCTAGTCCGGGGATCACGCAGTTCGGGATATATTCAACGGGATAGGCTACCCGTGTATTTTCCGTCAAAGTTCCATCATCATAGTCGGCCAGGCGGCTATCTTCATCAATGATCACATTATCTAAAATTGCTCCAAATTTAATCGCATCCCAGATCTGCGGCTCATTTTCCCTTGATAAACGAATGGTTTTGGCATAACAACCACCTTCAAAGTTGAAAATACCATGATCTGACCATCCATGCTCATCATCACCGATTAAACGTAAGTTAGGATCCGCTGATAAGGTGGTTTTCCCCGTGCCGGAAAGACCAAAAAAGAGGGCTGAATTTCCCCCAGCATCAACATTAGCGGCACAGTGCATCGGTAAAACATTTTTTTTGGTCATCAGATAATTCATGAAAGAAAAAACTGATTTTTTGATCTCTCCTGAATAGAGGCTTCCCCCAATTAAAACGAGTCTTCTTTCAAAACTGGCAATAATAAAAGCTTCACTGTGAATGCCATCAAGATCGGGATCCCCATGTAACCCAGGTACGGCAATGACCGTAATATCAGCATGGTGATGTTTTAATTCTGAGGGGGTGGGGCGTATAAACATTTGATGGGCGAATAAGTTTTGAAAAGCAAATTCATTAATAATTCTCACACCCATTCTGTAATTAGGATCAGCCCCAACATAACCATCAAAAATATATAAATCACGGTTTTGAATATAGGCCAAAACTCGTTTATAAAGGGATTCAAATTGATGATTAGAAATGGGAATATTGACATTATTCCAATCAATTTCATTGTGAATACTTGGTTCGTCTACGATAAATTTATCTTTGGGTGAACGTCCAGTATATTTACCAGTTTTAACACAAAATGCACCATCAGCCGTTAAAATTCCTTCCCCTTTTTTGATGGCGTGTTCAATTAATTTGGGAACGGAAAGATTGCGATAAACATGACCTGTATTAATCATACTTAAATATTCTAATCCATAGTTTTGGGATTCTAAATGAGAAGTTTTGGATAAGTCTGGATAATAAACTCGTCCAGGATTATTCTCACTCAAAATTCTTAATAGATCTTCGTTGTGTTTGATAGTCATGATCCTAGTCTCCTTTTATGTGTAAATAGTTTGTTATTTGTTATTTGTTATTCCCTATTTTTTTAGTCTAATATTTAACAATCTTTTAATCATTTTTTTTGGTATATTATTTCTTCTTCAAGGTAACTTTTTGCTCAAGAATCAATAGCAATCTCCATTTGATAATTAATCAGATCAACCTAATTACCACGTTTTTAATTTGGTTTTAATTTTTGGAGATGTGCAATAGGGTATAACAAATAACAAATAACGGAACTTTAAATCAATTAAATGTTTTTAATTTGTAAAGCTTGTAACATAATCTATTTTTTTTTATCAATGTTTCCTGATTTTTCATTGATTTATGATTATCATTTAAGCTTGGCTCTTATATATCATATTTTAAAAAAAAAGGCAAATTGATTACAATAATTTTTTTTTCTTTAATTATTTTTAATTACCTTAAAAGAAAAATATATTTTGTAACATTTTGCAATATAATTATGCCCTAACAATCATTTAAACCATGATCTTAAATAGGGATTTTATTAAAAAATTTTTTTGTTTCTTAAATCTTAACTATTATTCCTAATTTTAACAATCTAATTGTTGTTTATTTTTACAATAATTAAAAATTGTTAATTTTTAACTTTTTTAGTTTAAATAAGTATAAATACTTGAAAAGTAATCATTCACAAAGTTTGAGGCGAATAATAAAGAAAAGATTAAGTTTTTTATATTAAAAAAAGTAAACAATTAAGACTTGAATATTAGTTAAGATTTATACTTAGTTTGAAAGTCATAGTAATGACTAAAAAAATGAAATAAATTAATTGACTATCACAACAGAAAAATTTTATGGTTTCAGCTTATATTGTTTCAGCAAAACGCACTCCCCTCGGACGTTTCGGTGGTATCTTATCAGGTTTTACGCCCCCAGAGTTGGGCAGTTTTGCCATGAAAGCCGCACTTGAACAGGCCGGAGTTTCTGGCGAAAACTTAGACCTTTACATTATGGGTAATGTGTTACGGGCGGGTCATGGTCAGTTATTGCCTAAACAAGCGGCCTTAAAAGCCGGTATTCCCGATCACATAGATGGTTATGCGGTAGATATGGTGTGTTCTTCGGGCATGATCAGCGTGGTAAATGGGGCTACGGCCATTAAAGCAGGAGAGGCGGATCTCGTCTTAGCAGGTGGCTTAGAGTCCATGTCACAAACGGGTTTTTTCCTGTCTCAACGTGCCAGATGGGGCTATAAATTTTTATTAGGTGCGCCGGAGCAAGTGGTGGACTTATTGCTTTATGATGGTTTAACCGATCCTATTACGGGGCAGGGCATGGGAGAAGAAACGGAAAAATTAGCCTCTGAACATGGTTTCAGTCGTCAAGCCGTAGATGAGGTGGCGCAGACTTCCCAACAACGAGCCACCGAAGCGACTCAACGAGGGGCTTTTGACAATGAGATTGTACCCATTGAAGTGAAAGTGAAAAAAGATACCCAGTTAGTCAAGGCCGATGAGGGTATTCGGGGGGATACCACTTTAGAGAGTTTAGCAAAATTACGTCCGGCCTTTACAAAAGAGGGTATTTTAACGGCGGGTAACTGTAGTCAGATCTCAGACGGGGCGGCGGCTTTGCTGATCGCTAGTGAAAAGGCCATCGATCAATATGGTTTAAAACCGTTGGCGAAGATCCTTGGCGGAACTTGGTCTGGTGGGGAAACGTGGCGTTTTCCTGAATATCCTGTTCATGCAACTCAAAAATTACTAAATAAACTCGGAAAAACGGTTGATGATATTGATTTATTTGAGAATAATGAGGCTTTTGCCATCAGTACCCTCTTATTTGAAAAAATGTTAGGAGTCGATCGAGCTAAATTAAATGTTAATGGCGGTGCGATCGCACTTGGTCATCCCATCGGAGCTTCCGGTGCGAGAGTGATTGTGACCCTCTTAAATGCTCTGATTGAGCAGGATAAAACTCTTGGTTTAGCGGCTTTATGTCATGGTACGGGCGGCGGAACGGCCATTGCGATCGAAAGAGTTTAATTAGCAAAAAGATTAACTAAAAATAAACAGGATTGAGTGAAATCAATAAATGATTAAACCTTTCTAAAAATTGCCATAGAGACGTAATATTTTACGTCTCTACAAGGGTTTTAAAAGTGAGATAGATAGTTATGTAAATAGTTAGAAAGTATTAAATAACTGGAAAAAAACTTAGTTTAAATTATGGAATTAAGGTAAACTTTCCTAAAATAAAAGATAATCTCTAACTGGCATAAAGCTAAATTTTCAGCCATTAAACCTGTTTACAACAATTATTAAAAGAATCATTTTAAATTGTTAATATTCCCTCAATCTCAAAATAAGTTCTCAGATGGAACGGCCAAAATTGATTAAATTAAATATTAGAAAAAAATTAATTTAAACTAATATTCTGACCTTTAATAATTAATCTTAAAAAATAATAAAATATTAGCAATTTTGATAAATTAAACCTATAATAAAAATAACAATTATTTCGTTAAATCGCTCAATGTGAGGGAATGAATTATGTCAACAAAATTTCAAGCTTATGCCAGTTTAAAAGCAGGGGAAAAACTACAACCATGGGAATATACACCCAAAGATTTAGGCCGTAATGACGTGGAAATTGAAGTAACTCATAATGGCCTATGCCATACAGATATTCACATGAGGGATAATGATTGGAATGTGAGTACATTTCCCCTTGTGGCTGGCCATGAAGTAGTTGGAAAAGTGACTAAATTAGGAGAAGATGTAACTAAATTTAACATTGGAGATCGAATTGGATTTGGTTGGATTAGTAATTCATGCCGAGTTTGTGATGCTTGTTTAAGAGGAGAAGAAAATATTTGTCGCAAAGGTTATACAGGCTTAATCGTAGGAAATTATGGAGGTTTTGCCAATAAATTAAGAGCAAATGCTGATTTTGCTTATAAAATACCCGATGGCTTGGATTCCGCCAGTGCCGCCCCTTTACTCTGTGCGGGAATTACCGTTTACACACCTTTGCGCACCTATATTAAATATCCGGGCATGAAAGTGGGTATATTAGGAGTAGGAGGATTAGGACATTTAGCCATAAAATTTGGAAGGGCAATGGGAGCAGAAGTAACTGCTTTTTCGACTTCTCCCGATAAAGAAGCAGAGGTAAAAGAATTTGGAGCGCATCATTTTTGTAATTGGAAAAGTAAAGAAGACATGGCTCAAGCCAGTGGTAGCTTAGATTTATTAATTAGCACTGTATCCTCTGAAATTGATTGGGATCAGGCTTTTAATTTATTAGGAAATAATGGAGTTTTATGTTTAGTCGGGCTTCCCGTTTCTACTTTAAATATCCCTCTATTATCCTTAGTATTTGGGCAAAAAGCCGTTGTTGGTAGCGTTGTTGGAGGAAGACGTTTTATGACAGAAATGTTAGAATTTGCCGCTATTAATCAAATTAAACCGATGATAGAAACAATGCCTATTTCTGATATTAATTCTGCAATGGATAAGGTATCAGCAAATAAAGCTCGTTATCGTATTGTCTTAGTATCAGAATAATCAAATAAAATAGAATTGTTGTGAAATAACTTTGCCCCAAAATTTGATATTATTTATCTGTATTTTAGGTTACACAACAAGTCTATAAAACCTATTTAATTAACAATAATTAATCTGAATTATGATCACACAATTAGAAACAAAAACAACGGAAAAAAGTTTATATGAAACTGACTTTTATCAATGGATACAAACCACCGTTGAAAAGTTAGAAAAACAAGAATTTAAAGAAATAGATTTAGAAAATTTGATTGAGGAGGTAGCCTCTTTGGGCAGAAGTGAAAAACAGAAACTATATATTTTATTAACAATTTTACTTGAGCATTTGTTAAAATTAGCTTATTGGGAATCAGAAAAAGATTATAATAGTTACCATTGGGAAGGAGAAATTATTAATTTTCGGATTCAACTAAAAAAAGTTTTAAAAAATAGCCCATCTTTAAAACCTTTAGCTAAAAAAATTTTAGAAGAATGTTATCAAGATGCTTGTAAAATTTTTAGTAAAAAATCTCGAATTTCTATCAATAATTTTCCTAGTAATCTTAATGCTAGTTTAGAACAAATTTTAGATGAAGATTTTTATTTTTAGGGTGGGCAATGCTTACCAAATTTAAAATTAATAATTGTTTTTGATAAGCATTGCCTCCCCTATTATTAGTTAATAGTTAAAGATTTTGATTTTAATTTAGTTTATTTTTAATTTATTTCGTCAACAAAAGGAGAAACAACTATGTTATCACTCGGCTTAGAAGATAAAGTAATTCTTGTAACAGGCGGAAATCGTGGGATTGGTAAAGCGATCGTTGATCTATTGATCCAGTTGGGGGCTAAAGTGGCTTATGTTGATGTAGCTACCGACACCGGAAACCCTCAAGCCCTTGGCCTTAAAGCTGATGTGACTGATCCTGCCTCAATGGAAGCCGCCGCCGAAGAAATTACCAAACAACTTGGCACGGTTTACGGTGTGGTGGCTAATGCGGGGATCACCCGTGATAATTTCTTTGCCAAACTTGAGCCGGCCGACTGGGATGCGGTGATCAATGTTAACCTCAAAGGCGTTGCCTACACCATTAAGCCCTTTATTCAGGGGATGTATGATAGCAAGGCCGGCTCGATCGTGGCTATTAGCTCAATTTCCGGCGATCGAGGTAATAAAGGACAAACGAACTATTCCGCCACGAAAGCAGGTGTCATCGGCATGATGAAATCTTTGGCTTTAGAGGGCGCACGTTTCGGAGTTCGTGCCAATGCGATCGCCCCCGGATTTATTAACACGGAAATGACTCAGAAAATCCCTGATAAAGTCAGAGATAAAATTACGGCGGAAATTCCCTTTGGCCGCTTTGGTGAGCCTCAAGACATCGCATGGGCTGTTGCTTATTTACTTTCTCCCGTTGCTAGTGCCTACGTTTCCGGTGAAGTTTTAAGAGTTAACGGAGCGCACCATACTTAAACAGTGAACAGTAATAAGTAATAAGTATTAATTAATATTAATTAATAGCTGATAGCTAATAGCGAATAGCCAATAAAGGAGTAAATTATGACTAATAATACAGCAAAAGATTGGACTGTCACCGCCACCGATATGATGAATACTTGGTCTGAAACAGGGACAAAAATGTGGCAAAGTTGGTTTGATTTAATGGGTAATGTTCCGATTAATCAAATACCACAAAATCAAACGGAAAATTTAGAACAAGCAACCCAAAGATTTTTTGATAATCGTGATATTTTGGTCAGATTTATTAAACTTTCTGTTAATGCTTGGCAGGAGATTTTTCCTAAGATTGAAACAGGAGAAAGTTGGCAGACAATTGTTGATAAATATACTGGTCAAATGCGAGATCAATTAGAAGATTTTACTAAAAGTTCTTTAGGAATTAGCAAAAATAACGCTCAACTTTGGCAATTATATTTAGAAGAAACTCAAAAATTTAATCAACTTTGGATCAATCCTTTTGGCTTTTCTCTTAATAATTTAACCCAAGGAATGCCCGATCATAGTAATGCTTTAATGGAGTTAAATAATCTTTACTGGAACTTACTTTATGAAGAAAGTTTTGGTAGTATGATGAAAAGTCCAATTTTAGGGCCTACCCGTGAATTTACTGGTAAATTATTAAATGGTTTTGATGCTTGGAGTCAACTTTATCGGGCTAGTTTAGATTATCAAATTGTTTTAGGTGATATTCAAGTTAAATCCTTTGAAGCTTTAATGAAAGAGTTAGTAAGAAAAGCCGAAAAAGGAGAAAAAATTGATGATTGGAAACAATTTCAAACCCTTTGGAGTCAAATTTCTGATGATGTTTTTGCGGAAGCTTTCTGTCAAGAAAAAAATCTCAAAATTCGGGGTAAATTTTTAAATGCTCTTAACTTATATCGCATTGAACAACAAAAATTAATGGAGCAATCTTTACAAATGATGAATTTACCTACCCGTAGCGAAGTTGATGAACTTCATCAAACTATTTACCAACTCAAAAAAGAAATTAAAACTCTCAAGAAAACCTTAAATGAATGGTAGGTAATAATTGATAATTAACTGATAGCTAACAAATGACCAATGACTATTAAGAAATGACTGATAATTAACAAGGAGAAAATTAAATTATGTTACCATTTTTTACTCAAATGCGCCTCGAAGATCTGGCACAGGAATATACAGATTTAACCGAAAAAGTGGTTAAAGGAATTGATAATTTAAGCCGTCTGCGGGAAGAAGATATTGTGGTAGGAGTTTCGGAAAAAGAAGCGGTTTATACTGAAGATAAAATTACTTTATATCGTTTTAAACCGAAAGTTGAAAATCCTTTTTCTATTCCCCTTTTAATCGTTTATGCGTTAGTTAATCGCCCTTTTATGGTAGATTTACAACAGGGGCGATCGCTGGTGGAAAATTTACTTAAATTGGGCTTAGATGTGTATTTAATTGATTGGGGTTATCCCTCTCGTAGCGATCGCTGGTTAACTCTTGATGACTATATTAACGGTTATATTGATAACTGTGTTGACTACTTACGAAATCAATATAAAGTTGATAAAATTAATATGTTAGGAGTCTGTCAAGGGGGGACTTTTAGCGTTTGTTATAGTGCAATGAATCCCGAAAAAGTTAAAAATTTAGTGGTCATGGTTGCACCGATAGACTTTAATCAACCTGATTGTTTATTAAATATGAGAGGGGGTTGCACATTAGGAAAAGAAGCCTTAGATGTTGACTTAATGGTGGAGGCTTTAGGTAATATTCCGGGAGACTATCTTAACCTTGAATTTCTAATGTTAAAACCCTTACAATTAGGGTATCAAAAATATCTCGATTTTCCTGATATTATGGAACAAGAAGATAAATTATTAAACTTTATGCGCATGGAAAAATGGATTTTTGATAGCCCCGATCAATCAGGTGAAACCTATCGTCAATTTATGAAAGACTTTTATCAGGAAAATAAACTGATTAAAAATGAGGTAAAAATTGGGAATAATTTAGTAAATTTAACTAATATTACCATGCCTGTATTAAATCTTTATGCGGAAAAAGATCACCTTGTGCCTCCCGTTTCTTCCCTTGCCCTAGAAAAATGTATTTCCAGTGAAGATTATACCGCGCAAGGTTTTCCCGTTGGTCATATTGGAATGTATGTTAGTGGCCGTGTTCAAAAAGACTTACCTCCGGCGATCGTTAACTGGCTTAAAGATCGTGGTTAAAAAAATGCCCTAACCCCCTCTCCCATTGGGAGAGGGGGTTAGGGCAAATAATAAACTTAAAGAGGACGATAAACCCGATAATTAACATTTGGGAAAATATTATCAATTTCCTCTAATTTTTCTAACCAACCGGAGTCTATTTCTCCTGCTAAAATATCCTCATAAAGTTTATTAAAACGGGTCACATGGGAACGGGTACGCCGCACCGCATAAGGCACCATTGTTCCGGTACGCATAATAAATGCCCAGTCGGAAGACTGCGCCAATAAAACCTCTCTGGCAGCTTGGTTTAAGGCTTTTTCCTCTAACTCGTCTTCCGGTTCTCTGGTGGCTAAATAGATCATCCGTTCGGCAATTTTATGTAAATGGGGGTAGATCCAAGTGTTAGTTTCATTTAACCAATATTCATGGAAACCTTTATAACCCCAACTTGACTGAGACGGGCGACAAACTTGTTGAGTGGGGTTAAGTTGCAAATATTCCGCTAAATGGGTCATATCAAACACATTTTGATCATACCAAGATTTGCGGAATAAATAATCAATAAACCAAGGGCCTTCATACCACCAATGGCCAAATAACTCCGCATCATAAGGAGACACCACAATGGGCGGCCGGTGCATCATTCCTGCTAAGTTGCCGATCTGCACTTCACGGTTATACATAAAGTTTCCGGCGTGTTCGGCCGCTTTTTCCTTTGCCCAATAGGGATCATAAAGGGCTTTATCCGATAAACCTCCATCCCTTGCGGTAATTTTATGGTATTTAATACCGATATTTTTGCGCTGACCATTGGGCATAATGTAGGGTTTAATATACTCATAATCAGCTTCCCAACCTAAATCTTTATAAAATTCTCGGTAAACTGGATCCCCCGGATAACCGACTTCCGATGACCAAACTTGTTGAGATGACTCATGATCCCGTCCAAAGGCGGCCACTCCTGTTTCCGTGAAAATTGGTGCATAAGTACCAAAACGGGGACGGGGACGGGCATATAACAGGCCGTGGCCATCGGTTAAGAAGTAACGTAAACCCGCATCGGCTAACATTCTTTCCACACCCTCATAATAGGCACATTCGGGAAGCCAAATCCCTTTGGGTGGTCGTCCGAAGGTTTCCTCATAATGCTCACAAGCTACTTTTAACTGCGCCCAAACTGCTTGGGGATACATTTTCATTAAGGGCAGATAACCGTGAGTTGCTCCACAGGTAATAATTTCAAGGTTGCCACTATCGAGAAATTGTTTAAAAGCTTTAACTAAATCTCTGTCATAACGCTCCCATGTTTTACGAGTATTTTCAAACTCATTGGCATAATATTCTGCTAAATATTTAATATGTCCATTAAATTGATTATGTTCAATTTCTTTTTCAATTAATTCTTCAAGCATTGCCAAATGGGCATCATAGCGATCCTGAAGTAACTCATCTTGTAACATGGAAACGAGGGGGGGAGTCATGCTCATGGTAATTTTAAAATCAATACCATCTCGTTTTAAGCCTTCAAAGACGTGCAAAAGTGGAATATAGGTTTCTGTAATAGCTTCATAGAGCCATTCTTCCTCTAAGACATAATCACTTTCAGGATGTCTGACAAAGGGTAAATGGGCATGAAGTACAAGCGCGACGTAGCCAAGTGCCATAATAGATAATTTAGTTTTTTACTGTATAAAATATTTAATATTGAAACAAATAAGCAAGTTTTAACTTACCTCTTTTATTCTATTTCATAAAGGTATTATATTTACTTTTTTAGTTTTTATTGTTAATAAAAAAATTTAGTTAACAATGGAGAATGGTGTTTAACTCGATAAACTCATTAATGCTCACGGTGTCTCAACCTTAATCTGAAAAGATTTATGACAAATAAAACTCTTATTGATAAGGTTTTCGGATTTAAACAATAAGATTTTAAAAATAATAATCCTCAAATCATAATTAATTATGGATCGTTTAGTTTAATTTGTCAATTTAGATACATTCAAAATTGGTTATTTGTTGTTATTTATTATTTGATTTTTCTCCATCTTGAAAAATCAGAATAGCGCCTGAATAACAAGCTACCCAAACTTGTTTAGTTTGGGGATCATAAGTGATCCCGATGGGATTATTATTAACGGCTACAGTTTGTAAAATTTTTAGATCGATTGTGCGCACTTTGCTAACAGTATTAGAATTATAATTTACCACATATAAATATTCTCCATTTTCCGAAATTGTCATACTTCTAGGGGCAGCACCTGTGACAACTTTATTAATAGTTTTCCCTGTGTTGAGATCAATTTTAGCAATTTTTCCTTCTCCATTTAAGGTAACATAAAGATATTTACTTGCTGGATCAATTACCAAATGACGAGGGCTACTACCCACCCCCCTAAACCAATTTATCGTAAAATCTTCAAGGTTAACTTTTGCAATATCAAATGAACCCATCACAGCCACATAAGCAAATTTACTATTTTTATCTACTACAATTCCCCTCGGATATGCACCTAATTGAAGTTTTTTAATCTCTTGATTTTTGCTAGTATCAACAATACTTAAATCATAACTACACCAGTTAGAAACTAAGGTATATTTATTATTAGGTGAAACTGCCACATATTTTGGTACAGCCCCAACTTTTATCACATTTTCTATCAGAAAATTATTAGTATTAATCTTATATAAATAACTGTGATCATGATTACTTGCAGGGCTACAAATATCATCCCCCGCCCGACTAAAGCCCTTGCCAAACATAGCATAGTTAGATACCCAAGCATATTTTCCACCCTCTGAAAAAGCCACTTCTACGGGCGCACCCTGAAATATTCCTTCATATTGTTTATGTCCATAATTGCTTAATTTTACTGAGTCTGAAATAGTTTTAATTAAATTAAAGCTCCGATCATATATTGTAATTGTGTGATTATACATCATATTTTGAGCAAAAAATAAGCCGTTTCCAGAATAAACTACCGATTTTGGGCTAATTTTCCCCGTAATTGTTTTAATTAATGTTAAACTGTTGGCCACCGTGTCAGTCATGGCTAGGGCATAGTTTAAGTTAGCTTGATATTGTTTGACTTTTTCCTGTGCGGTGGTATATTTGGGATCGTTTGTTTTAACCCTTTTCATCGTCTCGATCGCGCGTTGCCAAAATTGAGTTACTTCTTGCCATTGTTGTTGATTATTCGCTTTCTGAGTTAAAGTGGCCGCTTTCATCGCCAAATTAACACCCTCTCTAAACTCTGGTGCAACATTCTGATTATTATGATTTTGTAGAGGATTTTGAGCATTAAGAGTTTTAAAAATATTAGGATTAGAACTCAGATTAATAGCATAATCAAGATTGAGTTGATATTCAACTAATTTTTTCTGTGCTGTGGCGTAATTAGCATCTGTAACAGGCACTTGAGCCATTAATTTAAGGGCTAATTGCCATTTTTGTGCGATCGCTTCCCATTCTTCTTGTGTCGTGGCTTTTTGTGCTAAAATAGCCGCCTCCATCCCATTATTAACGGCATTACGGAAATAAGGCGGATTTGTATAATTATTAATAGCATAATCTAAATTATTCTCATATTTCCTCAGGTTAATTTGTGCTTGATTATAATTTTGATCTGAGGGAGTAATTAAAGTTAAAAGAGCGATCGCACTTTCCCAAATTTTACTAATTTTTTGCCAATCTTGAGCAGTTTGAGCTTTTTGCACTAAAATAGAGGCTTGATTTGCTTTAATTAAAGCTTGATCAAAAGGGGGTAATTTTTGATTATTTAGACTAATTAAATTATATTGAATAGCTTTTAATTTAACTAAATATCCTGCCCCCAAACTAAAGGGAATTACGACAAAAGAAAGAGCAATTATTAATTTTTTTGATTCATACCATTTGTTTTTATTCATTTACATTAAGATGATTAATAACAAATAAAAAATAACCAGTGACTAATGACTAATGACCAATCAAAAATTATTTTTGATGTTTTACTTCAATAATTGTATGAACATTTCCTCTAGGGTTAAAATCACCTTTAATTGTCATTTCTAAAGGATCACAAGCTAATACTAAATCATCTAAAATTTGATTAATAGATTCTTCATGGGAAATAGATTGATCTCGATAACTATTAATATATAATTTCAACGCTTTTAATTCTACAACTTTTTGATCCGGACAATAATTAATCTCGATCGTTGCAAAATCAGGATAACCAGAAAAAGGACATTTACAAGTAAATTCTGGTAAGGTAATATTAATATTATAACGGCGTTGAGGACGAGGATTAGGAAAAGTAATTAATTTGCCTTCTTCGATCGCTCTTTCACCGTATTTTATTTCGGTAATTTTAGTTTTAGAATCTTTAAATTTTTTGGACATTTGAACTATAAATAAATTAACATTAATTATTATACAGCATCTAGCTATCAGCTAATTATCAATTATTAATTAATTAAGTTAACCTCCTAAATATAACTCCCCAACTTTAGGATCATTTAATAAAGAAATACCCTCACCTTCAAAACGATCTTTTCCACTTTCTAAAACATAACCACGATGGGACATTGCTAAAGCTTTTTTAGCATTTTGTTCCACTAAAACAATCGCTTTTCCTGCTTGATTTATGGCCTTAATTTGTTCAAAAACTTCATTAACTAAAATAGGGGATAAAGCCGCCGAAGGTTCATCTAATAATAATAAATCAGGGTCTAACATTAACGCTCTACCCATCGCTAACATTTGTCTTTCTCCCCCCGATAAAGTTCCGGCTAACTGTTTTCTTCTTTTGGCTAAAATAGGGAACATTGTATAAATTTTATCCTTTAAAGATTGCAAAGAACCATTTAAAATAAAAGCCCCCATTTCTAAATTTTCTTCTACAGATAATTTAGCAAAAACATTAGAAATTTGAGGAACATAACACATCCCTTTTTGCACAATTTGATCCGATTTTAAATGGGTAATATCTTCACCTTTAAAAGTAATTGTACCCTGATTAGGTGTTAATAAACCAAAAATTGTTTTAGCTAAAGTTGATTTTCCCGCACCATTAGGCCCAATAACTGCTACTAACTCTGCAGGCGCTATTCTAAAATTAACTCCTTGTAAAATATTCAAATCTGGAATATATCCAGCAAAAACATTTGTTACTTCTAATAAATTCATTTTAATTATTAATTATTAGTTATTGGTCATTGGTCATTGGTCATTGGTCATTGGTCATTGGTCACTGTTTAAGTGGGAGTGCGTTGTAAAAGGGAATTTTCTTCAGGAATAATCGCACCTTTTACTGGACAAACTTGAAGACAAATGCCACAATCAATACAAGTAGCAAAATCTATCCAATACCAGTCTTTGCTTTTAATATTTAAACCAGTCCCAGGGTGAATACAGGCAACTGGACAAGCATCCACACAATCCGCAACACCTTCGCAAATTTCCGTAACAATAGAATGAGGCAATTTTATAATCTCCTAATCATGAACTTTTGTAACAATTATTTAATATATCTTAACCCTTTTTGAGCAAAAAATAATGTTTTGTAGGGAATAAAAGTTGTATTAGCACAGATTTGCGTTTTTGTCAAGGATAAAATTTCAGTCAATTCAGCCCAGAGATCGCCCCCCATGAAGCGATCCCTTTGTAAAAAACCTACCCTTGTAAGGGACTAGGAAATTTGATTAAGATATTGTTGGTAATAACCTAACGCTAATAAAGGAAAATATTGTTGATAAAGATGATATTTTAAGTAAAAATGACAGGGAAAACCCGTACCAGTAAACTCCGATTCATCCCATTTTCCGCCCTCTTGTTGTGAGTTAATTAGGTAATTAACACCCCTTTTAATGGATAATTCCATGTTTGGAGTCATAAACTCTTGACTGGCTAATAAACCGATCAAAGCCCATGCCGTCTGGGATGCCGTACTAACGCCCTTACCTTTTAAAAATGGATCTTTATAACTGTCGCAAGTTTCACCCCAACCGCCGTCTTCATTTTGTACCTGCATTAACCATTTAACACCTTTTTCCATCATCTCTTGACGTTTTTGGGATGTTAGGTTAATAAATTCCGGTTTTAAATGTTGAAAGGCCGCTAAAACGCCACTTGTACCATAAATATAGTTCACACCCCAACGCCCAAACCAACTACCATCGGCTTCTTGTTCCTTGCTTAAATAGGCGATCGCGCGTTCAAGACGGCTTTTTTCCATCTTAACAGAGGTTGATCCCACCATCTCTAAAACTCTGGCGGTAACATCGGCCGTATTCGGATCGATCATGGCCTTAAGATCGGCGTAGGGTAAGAGATTGAGCCAATCTTGATCGTTATTAATATCAAAGGCCGCCCAACCGCCTTCCCGACATTGCATGGTGGCCATCCATCTGACACCGCGCTCCATTGCCCCCCGTTTACAAGCTTCTTGGGGCATTTTCACGTCATTTAAAGCCATCACCACAACGGCGGAGTCGTCAAGATCGGGGTAAAAACGGTTATTGAACTCAAACGCCCATCCTCCCGGAGTGCCTTCTTTATTTTTAACCTGCCAGTCACCATAATCTAAAATTTGTTGATCAATTAACCAGTCAGCCCCTTTAATTAAAGCAGGATGATCAGCCTCGATCCCTGAAGCCACAAGGGAACGCAACGCCCAAGCCGTATCCCACACGGGAGACACACAGGCCTGCACCACATAACTATTTTCTGTCTCGATCGCAAAGTGATCCACACCCCTTAAACCCCTTTGCACAACGGGATCATAAACATCATAGTCTAAAGCCTTCAAAGCTAAAAGGGAGTTTAACATAGCCGGAATAATACCGCCCCAGTCGCCACTATCTTCTTGGCGTTCTAAAGTCCATTTTAAAGCCCGTTTTAAGCCTTCTTCCCTGAAAGGAACAACATTAAAAGTTTCTGTGAGTTTAAAGAGGCTATCAAGGGTTATAAATAGATCCGTCCAGTCACCTTGACGGCTAAACTCATATTTAACATTATTGATCCCTTCTACATAAAGCTCATCTAAATTAATTTTAGGATTAACATTATAAATCGGTTTTTTATCACAAACAATAATTAAAGGAACTGTGCTACTTCTCGCCCAACTTGACATTTCATAGATCGTCACGGGAAAATTGTCCGGGATCATCATGATCCAAGGGGGGATGGAGGGTACTCCTTTCCAGTCATAACAACCGATCAAAGCTAAATGTAACTTAGTAAAAATTCTCGCCTTACTGATGCCACCCTTACTTAAAATTAATTTTTTGGCTTTAACTAAACAGGGATCATCTTTTGGCACACCTAACAAACGCAAAGCCATATAAGCTTCAACAGTGGTACTAAGATCGCCACCATCACCATAAAATAACTCCCAGCCACCGTGATCCCGTTGCTGTTGTCTTAAATAGGTTTGTGCCTTATGTAAGGGGCGCTCCTTGTCAGTTTGCCAAATTTTATGTAATAAAACCGCTTCGGCGGTGATGGTAACATTAGACTCTAACTCCCCTTGCCAAAAACCTTCCGGATCTTGAATTGAAAATAAATAATTTTGACTAGCTTTAATAGTCTGTTGAAGTTGAGAATCAATTTTCAGATTAGCGTGATCTTGAGTTTGCATTGTTGAGAATATGACTAATGATTGATATTTGTGTATTTTTGTAAAATTATAGCAGTTATGGCTAATTAAGATCCGATTATTCTTTACAGAAATAGCCTTTCTCTGTCCCTTCAACAATGATTAATTGTTGAAGGGGGGAGTTTGATAATTAAAACTTATCTTTTAAACAAAAAAGAAAATTTAAAGTTATCTAAATTGTTATTCTTTAATGATGAAAATTTGGCCAATCATTTTTAAGTTTTTTTGAGTAAACCTTAATTAATCTCTTTTAATTCTCTCCCAAAAGGAAATAAAGCTAAAGGAATTAATTTAAAATGTTGTTGAGCAAAAGGTAAACCGATAATTGTAATAGCTAAAATTAAACCATGAGTGAGGTGTGAAAGAGCGATCGCCCACCCAAATAAAAATAGCCAAATAATATTTAAAATTGTATTAATTGTACTTCCTGCATCAGTATTAACCGTAATTTTCTTGCCAAAAGGTGTCATTGTGGCAATACCGACTTTAATTTGTTGAATACCAAAAGGAATACCAATAATAGTTAAACAAATAGTAAAGCCCCCTACAATATAGCCTAAACCTGATAGAAAACCTCCAAAAATTAACCAGATCAGATTACCTAATAAACTCATAATTTTACTCCTGAAAATAAATTTTTGATTTAATCTTTTTGTCATTTATCATTGATTTGTTGTCATTTTTAACAAGAGTTTAACAGTTTTTTTTATAAAAGATCGGCTTGATCCTAATTTTAAAATAATATGGGTTTTTAACCTTGAATGAAACAATTATCTATTATCCATTATCCATTATCTATTAATAACTCCTTAGTTATACAATGATTTTGATAAGAAAAATTAAGAAATAGTTGCAAAATGTTACGAAATGCAAAGTATAATAAACAACGATTATGTTAAAAAATTATTAAATCTAAGTTTTATTAAATAAATGCGAGTTGCCATTGCTGGAGCCGGATTAGCCGGACTTTCTTGTGCTAAATACCTTGTAGATGCTGGACATACCCCCATTGTACTAGAACGCCGAGACGTTTTAGGGGGTAAAATTGCCGCATGGAAAGATGAAGATGGAGACTGGTATGAGACTGGACTTCATATCTTTTTCGGGGCCTACCCCAATCTGTTACAGTTATTTAAAGAATTAGGAATTGAGGATCGTTTGCAATGGAAAGAACATACCATGATCTTCAATCAACCTGATAACCCAGGGACTTATTCCCGTTTTGATTTTCCCGATCTTCCTGCTCCGATTAATGGTGTGATTGCCATTTTGCGTAATAATGATATGTTAACTTGGCCAGAAAAAATTAAATTTGGGCTTGGTTTAATCCCTGCTATGATTCAAGGTCAAAGCTATGTAGAGCAGATGGATCAATATTCATGGTCAGAATGGATGCAAAAGCAAAATATTCCTCCTCGCATCGAAAAAGAAGTATTTATTGCCATGTCTAAGGCGTTAAATTTTATCAATCCTGATGAGATTTCCGCTACCATCTTATTAACGGCGCTTAATCGCTTTTTACAGGAGAAAAAAGGCTCAACTATGGCCTTTTTAGATGGTTCACCCACTGAAAGATTATGTGAGCCGATTGTGGATTATATTAAAAAGGGTGGCGGTGATGTGAGATTAAATGCGCCCCTCAAGGAAATTGTTTTAAATGAAGATAACTCGGTTAAAGGCTTTTTAATCAGAGGTTTAGACGGTGCAGAAGATGAGTTATTTACCGCCGATTTATATGTGTCGGCCATGCCCGTAGACCCGTTAAAAGTGATTTTACCTCAGTCTTGGCGTGAAATTGATTGTTTTAAAAAATTAGAGGGTTTAGAGGGTGTACCCGTTATTAATATTCATTTATGGTTCGATCGCAAGTTAACGGATATTGATCATCTGTTATTCTCTCGATCTCCCTTATTGAGTGTTTACGCCGATATGAGTAACACTTGTAAAGAATATGCTAACCCCGATCGCTCCATGTTAGAGCTAGTGTTAGCCCCCGCTAAAGATTGGATTTCTAAATCTGATGAGGAGATTATCCAAGCCACGATCGAGGAACTGAAAAAACTATTCCCCCAACATTTTACAGGGGATAATCCTACTAAATTATTAAAAGCTCATGTGGTTAAAACCCCTCGATCGGTGTATAAAGCCACCCCCGGCCGCCAAGCCTGTAGACCGGATCAACGTACCCCCATATCTAACTTTTATTTAGCAGGAGATTACACCATGCAACAATATTTAGGAAGTATGGAAGGTGCAACCCTTTCAGGAAAATTAACCGCCCAAAAAATAGCACAAGACGCAAAATCAGTTAACAGTTAACAGTAGTACAGGCATCTTGCCTGTATCTAATCATAAATAAGCAATGACCAATGACCAGTGACAAATAACCAGTGACAAATAACCAAGAACCAATAACTAATCACAAAATGGCTAATCTCTATCAATACCAACCGGAAAAATCAGATTTAGAACTAGAGCAAAAAGCTCAAACTCCTAAATTAAAAATTGTTTCATCTAATGACAATCTGCCAGTCAAAGGTAAGATAGGAAATGACTTAAATTCTCAAAATCTTAAAACTGTCAATCAAGACAGTAACCCTCAAACTCGAATGTTACAACGGTCTAAAACTAATCTAAACCAATCCCCCAAAAATCTGATTTCCTCAGAAGAATCCTACGAATATTGTCGTCAAATTACAGCTAAATATTCTAAAACCTTCTATTTAGGAACAATGTTAATGCCTAAAGATAAACGCCGTGCGATCTGGGCTATTTATGATTGGTGTAGGCGTACTGATGAGTTAGTGGACGGAGAAAATGCCCATTTAACTACTCCCGAAACCCTCGATCAGTGGGAAATGCAGTTAGAATCGGTGTTTGAGGGTGTACCTTTAACAGATGGGGATGTGGCTTTAGTTGATACCATTAAACGCTATCCTATTCCCATTCAACCCTTTCGAGATATGATCGAAGGTCAAAGAATGGATTTATACAGGGATCGTTATCAAACTTTTGAAGATTTAGAGTTATACTGCTATCGGGTAGCGGGTACGGTGGGCTTAATGTCTAACCCCGTCTTAGGCATTGATGATCGTTTTCGTACTGCCCCTTGGTTAAATCATAAAGATATTTATGTCCCCGAACAAGAAGCGATCGCGCTAGGAATAGCCAATCAATTAACCAATATTTTAAGAGATGTGGGGGAAGATTTACAAAGGGGGAGAGTGTATTTACCCTTAGAAGATTTAGCAAAATTTAACTATACAGAAGAAGATTTATTTAATAAAGTAATAGATGAGCGTTGGTATAATTTAATGAAATTTGAAATAAAACGCGCCCGTCATTTTTATCATCAGGCAGAAATAGGTATTCGGGCTTTAAAACCAGATTCAAGATGGCCAGTATGGGCGGCCTTAATGCTTTATCAAGGCATATTAGATGTGATTGAAAAAAATAATTATGATGTATTTAACAAACGGGCTTATGTACCCGGATTTAATAAAATGTTATATTTACCTGTGGCATGGTTACGCGCTCAAGTGCTTTAATTTTTCTGATATTTTAATTAGTTTTAATCAGTCTTAAAAGCTTAACAATTTAATGTTAAGCTTTTACTTTTAAAGGTAATTATTCTCGAAAAATTAGCCTTTTTACAAAAGTAACAAAAAAACCAAGTTAAATCAATTGTTTAACAGTTTTGATGAATTTTTATTACTTTTTCCTGACCTCTCTAAGAAGTATAATAAAAAAGTAGGGGATGTTAAACATCCCCTACTTTTTAAGTTAGCAATTTTTACAAAAAATAAATGTGATTTTTTTGAAATTATACAGAAACAGCCGCTTTCGCAGTTAAAGCACCACTAGCATACTTTTTAGCAAAATCATCTAAACTAATTTGTTTGATCTTACTTGCATTTCCGGCGGTACCGAACTGCTGATAACGCTCTAAACAAACTTGTTTCATGTATGTGATCGAAGGCTTGAGGAAATGACGAGGATCGAAGTTTTTAGGATCCTTCATTGCCGCCTCACGAATAGCCGCAGTAATAGCTAAACGGTTGTCCGTATCAATATTCACCTTGCGCACACCACTCTTAATCCCTTTTTGGATTTCCTCAACGGGTACACCGTAAGTTTCAGGAATAGCACCGCCGTACTGGTTGATCAGATCAATCCATTCTTTAGGAACAGAGGAAGATCCGTGCATTACTAAGTGAGTATTGGGTAAGCGTCTGTGGATTTCTTCAATACGACTAATCGCTAAAACTTCACCAGTGGGTTTTTGAGTAAATTTGTATGCACCGTGACTTGTACCAATTGCGACTGCAAGAGCGTCAACTTGGGTTCTTTCTACAAATTCTACGGCTTCATCGGGATCGGTTAAAAGTTGATCATGGCTTAAAGCACCTTCAAAACCGTGACCGTCTTCAGCTTCACCTTTACCAGTTTCCAGAGAACCTAAACAACCAAGTTCACCTTCCACACTAGCACCAACGGAGTGAGCCACTTTAACTACTTCAGCCGTAACGCTTACGTTATATTCAAAACTAGCGGGAGTTTTAGCATCAGCTTCTAAAGAGCCATCCATCATTACGCTAGTAAAACCGTTACGGATTGCACTGTAGCAAGTAGCAGGGCTATTACCGTGATCTTGGTGCATGACAATGGGAATATGAGGATAGCTCTCGGCGGCGGCTAAAACAAGGTGACGTAAGAAATTTTCACCCGCATAGCTTCTAGCACCACGAGATGCTTGTAAAATAACAGGGCTATCAGTCTCATCCGCCGCTTGCATGATGGAGAGAATTTGCTCTAAGTTATTGACGTTAAATGCAGGGATACCATAATTGTTTTCAGCCGCATGATCTAATAACAGCCTCATAGGTACGAGAGCCATAGATGATCCTCCTAATTTATCTAAGTTTTTATTTTAATGGTGTAATTTGTTTAAGAAACTTAATTTTTCTTATTCATTTATTTTAAGATATGTTGCCACATTTGACCAATAGTTTTGGGAAAAAATCTCACTCATCATTTTTCACTGGTATTTTTGCTTAATTTTCAATCTTTGAGGGGGGCTTGATCTTGAAAAAGTCTGTAAATTAAGATAATTTGATTTGAGTAAGCACAATTTTAATTAATATTAATAACTTTTAGAGAAATTTTTGTTAAATTTAGATTAATGATCAATTTAACAACTTTTGAGCTATTTAGATAAGAGGAAAATCCTATGAATGCAATGAGTATTACTAAGTTAAAATGGACTACTTCTGATTTAGAATTATTACCAGAAAGTAGTAACCGTTATGAAATTATTGATGGAGAATTAGAAATGACACGCGCCCCCCATTGGAAACATCAAAAAACGATTGGCAGAATACATTTAGCTTTAGAAAATTGGTCGTTAAGAACTGGTTTAGGAGAGGCTATAATTAATCCGGGTATTATCTTTGGGGATAATGATAATGTGATTCCTGATCTGATTTGGATTAGCCAAGAAAGGTTAACTTTAGCTGTTGATAATAGTGGTCATTTTACCTGCACTCCTGAATTAATTGTTGAGGTTTTATCAGATAGTTTAAATGATATTCGTAGAGATAAAGAAAGTAAATTAAAGTTATATTCTAATCGAGGTGTGCAAGAATATTGGATCGCTGATTGGCGTTTACAACAATTAGAAGTTTATAGAAGAAATCAAGGTAAATTAGAGTTAGTAATGACTTTATTAAATGATGATGAAATTACTACTCTTTTATTACCTGATTTTGCTTGTAAAATTAATCAATTTTTTGCTTAATTTTATTAAAAATTCGGGGATTTATTAAAGCCCCAACTTGTGAGTTAAAAGTTAATCACAAGTTAAATAATATAAGGCAAAAAGTTCTTGATCGTCACTCCATTTTTTAACAAATTTAAAGCCTCCTTTTTTAGCTAATTCTTCAAAGTCTTCTTGACTATATTTATGGGAATTTTCCGTGTGGATCGTTTCTCCTGCTTTAAAATGAAATGTTTGATTATCTACTTGAATATCTTGACTAATTTTACTAATTAAGTGCATTTCTATTCTGCTACAATAGGGGTTATAAAAAGCATAATGAGAAAAATTATTAAGGTTAAAATTAGCGTTTAATTCTTGATTAATATTATTTAAAACATGGAGGTTAAAATTACCCGTAACTCCCTTTTGATCATTATAGGCTGAATGTAAAATATTGGGGTCTTTTTTTAAGTCAACTCCGATTAATAAACCGCCTTTTCCTCCTAATAAATGAACAGATTGTTTTAATAATAAAATTGCATCTTCATAGTCTAAATTGCCGATGGTACTACCTGCAAAATAAATTACTTTATTATTAATATTTTTAACTTCTTGAGGTATTTCAATATCATTAGTATAATCGGCATTAACGGCAATAATTTTTAAATTTGGATAGCGTTGAGCGGTAATTTTTCCATAGTCTAATAAATGACTTTTTGCTATGTCTATGGGTAAATAAGCAGTAGGATTATGCAAGGCATCTAATAAAACATAAGCTTTGTCTACGCTTCCACTTCCATATTCAATTAATAAACATTTTTCTCCGATAATATCACTAATTTCTGTAATATTTTCCCTTAAAATTTTAATTTCGGTACGAGTTACATAATATTCCTCAACTTCACAAATTTGATTAAATAAATCTGAGCCAATTTGATCATGATAAAAAAATTGGGGAGGAAATTTTTTTTGAGGTAAAGATAATCCTTTTAAAACTTCATCACGAAAATTAATTAAAGTCGGGTGATAATCGTAAAATGATAAATTTTGCATCTTTATTAATGATAGTTTTGGGTTTGACAGTGAATTTTGATTATTGATTATAATTTTAGTATTTTTTGAGGGTTTTATTTTATGAAGTTTAGTTAAGAATCATTAAAATTAATTATTCTTCAATTTGATATTGTAAGAATATAATTATGCTATATCCTTACAGTTTTCCTTTAAATTAGAAAATACTCTCAAATAGTTAATTAACTTCTTGAACAACTCTAAAACCTGCGTGTTGATAGAAATGAGGGCGAAACCAATTACGATAAAAACGAGAAGTCATCGATCCATTACTTGCCCATGATCCACCTAACATCATTTTATGATCTTCATCAAAAAATAAAGCTGATTGATCTGGATATAAAAAATGGGTTTTAAAGCCTTTTAATGGATAAAAATTATCTTCTAACCATTGCCAAACATTGCCCCTTAAATCACATATTTTAGTTGAATTTTGTTGATTTTCAAAAAAGTTTACTGGTGTAGGGGATCCCCATGCTAAATTAAGATTATAATTATCAATTAAATCTTGTTCTTTTTGTTGATTTAAAGTCACATTCCATTGGGCTTCATTCATTAAGTTATATTCGCTTCCAAGCCATTTACAGTAAGCTTTTGCTTCATAATGATTTACTTCTACGGGATAATCTAAGGGTAAATCAATTAGATCAAACATGGCACGATATTGATATTTATGATCATTTTTAACCCAAAATTTAGGATATTTGATCTGATATTGCTGTTTCCAATTCCATGCTTGATCTGTCCAAAACTCTTGATTTTCATAGCCTCCGGCTTCTACAAATTTTAAAAATTCGCCGTTACTAATTAAATATTTACTAACTAAAAAAGGTTTAACTTCCGCATGGCGATCGCCGTATTCGCTATCCCAACCAAAAGTAGAATCGTCAAAAGGTTTACCAAATGAGACTTTTGAGCCTTCTATTTCAATTAAGGGATTATTTGAGATGGCGCCCGAAGTGGGGGCATATTGCCAATTTTCAGGGGCTTTTAACGCTTCTACAGGCAATTGTCGCAGTAAAACGGAGCTAGTTTCAAAATGAATTCTACTATGTTCTATGCCCATTATTAAAGCCCAAAGAGGGTGTTTTTCCGTAATAGGTAAATTGAGATCAATTTGTTCAATTATATTTAAAATTGTTTCATATACTCGATCTCGATATTGCCAAATATCAGTTAAATTCCCCCAATTAATATCTTTAATTACTTGATTTAATTCATCAGGAGTATTAGGATCAACTCCTATTTCAAATAGGGTTTCATAATGGGGATTAATTCTTTTTTCAATCAAATCAACCTGAATTAATTTATTAATATAAAATACTGCTGAATGACCGACATAAAAAATTAAAGGGTTTCTTAATTTATCAGATTGTTGATAAAATATTTCCTCTTTACTAATAGTTTTTAATAGGGTTTCTTCTAATTGCCACGAAGTTATAAAATACTCTTTTAAAATATCTTTATTTAATTGATCTAAACGTGGCATCAATGGAGCTTTTAAGTTTTTCATAATATAGATAATATTCTAATGTGATATTTTACCCTTACCCCTAAAGGCAGGGTAAAAATATTATTTTGATCGTTATTAACTGCCAACGATATTTAAAATATCTTGGGCATGGGTATCAGTTTTGACGGAAGTATCAACATAAGAAATTTTACCTTCAGCATCAATGATATAGGTGATACGCTTGGATATTTTAATTCCGGCGTATTCCCCCGCTACATCATAAGCATTGGTGATCGCACCATCGGTATCCACCAATAATTGAAAAGGTAAACCATATTTTTCTTTAAAAGCCTGATGAGAGGCTTGATCATCCATACTGACACCTAAAACAACCATCTCTTTGCCGTTATAAATATCAATATTATCTCGGAAACTTTGAGCTTCTTTGGTACATCCGGGGGTATCATCTTTAGGATAGAAGTACAAAACAACCGTTTTACCCTTAAAATCAGACAATTTAACGGTATTACCTGCATCGTCTGTAGTAGTGAAGTCAGGGGCGAGGGTGCCAACTGCTAAAGCCATAAAATTTAATTCCTTGATTGATTTAAAATTAAAATTACGATCACAAATAATATACTAATTGGGATTAACAATGCAAGTTTTGTTATAATTGTTTAAGTTTGATGTAACTTATTTAGGATTGTTTATTTTTTAATAATTTGCTAATTATTTAATTAAAATTATGACTATTTCAACCAGTGAAAAAATCTCGATCGAATACCAATCTAACACGATAAAAAGGGCGGAAATCGCCTTATTTTGTTCTATTTTTAATTTAGCTTTATTTTTAACAATGCTTGATCAGAGTATTTTTCTTTTAAGTATAGGAGGAATAAAAGGCTATGAAAAAGGTTATACTAAAAAGCTCTTTTCCCAAAGAAAAGTAGAAGGTGATTTAATGTGGTTAATTAAAGTTGGAATCTTAAGAAGGGAAGTGGATGGCCAAGGTATTACTGATAGTTTTCGCTTAACTCCTTTGGGAAAACAAATTATTCAAAAATGGGCTAAACAAAAGCAAAATTTTCCTATTCCTTCTTGGGGCGATCGTTTAATTAATTTTTTTTATCGTTTAATTAGTTTATTTACTTTTTAAAAAAATAGTTAATAATTAATGACAAATGACAAATGACAAATTTTTATGTTATGATGTAATTTTTAAATCAATCAAAAAATTAATAATTATGACTCAAAGATTAAAAAGTTGGGAGTCGCCACGCCGTCAAGGGCGTAATGATAAAGGTAAAGGTGGCTCTGCCCGACTTAGACAGATCAAAAAACAAATGAAACTTTTACGCCGTAAACTTAAGGGTGAAACTATCACCAAACAAACTAAAATCAAATCAGATCAAACAGATCATTTTCAAAATTATGATGGGAGCAAAATTGAAACCAAATTAAAACAAAAGAATAACATAAAAATAGCAAAAAAAGAAGGGTATAAAAGCCCTTCTTTTTTTCTTATGAATAACAAATAATTAATAACAACAAATAACAAAAGTGTTAACTTTATTTGTCACGACTAATTTAAGACTACTATATTAAAAAAGATAAACAATTATCACAGAAAATAGAGTTATGGGTTAAGATCATAAAGAGTTCATTTTAGAGAAAATAAATTTTAAATATTATGTACTGTCACTGGCTAAGAATTACGGATGATAAAGGAACACAAGATTTTGTATTAGAAGACGCTTTTTATTCCCTTGGCAGGGATCTAGAATGTAGTATTAGGATCAATTCTCGTTTTGTATCTCGTCATCATGCAATTTTACAACTTTATTATGATGGAAATAATAACCATTATTATGAAATTGAAGATGGTGATGGCAAGGGAAAATTAAGTGCTAATGGTTTATTAATTAATGATCAAAAGCAACAAAAACATACTTTAAAAGATGGTGATAAAATTGTTTTTGGGCCTGAAGTTTTTGCTGTTTATTATCATCGAGATCCCGAAATTAATGCTAAATCTTTTAAAACTTTTAATTTTCTTGAATATGAAACTGATACGACTCAACAATTTGAGGTTTATCCTGAATAAAATAATTAATATTTTTTGTATTTTTAAACCTAATTAAATAATGATCAATTGTTAATTTTTAACTAATAAAAATCCCTCTCCAAAAGGAAAGGGAAAGTAATAATTAAATAAAATTATTTATTTGGTTGGGGAGTCATGCGCAAATAAGATTTAATTTCCTTAACTCCTTTGGGGAATTTTTTGATGGCTTCATCGGTGGGAATGGTGGGAGCCACTACCACATCTTCACCATCTTGCCAGTTAACGGGAGTAGCAACGCTATAATTATCAGTTAACTGTAAAGAGTCAATTACTCGTAAAATTTCAGGAAAATTACGTCCTGTACTCGGTGGATAGGTGATAGTTAAACGTAATTTTTTCTGAGGATCAATGATAAATACACTTCTGACGGTAACTTTAGCATTAGCGTTGGGGTGGATCATACCGTAAAGATCGGAGACTTTTTTATCCACATCGGCAATAATGGGATAATTAACCGTTGTGTTTTGGGTTTCATTGACATCACAAACCCAGCCTTTGTGATCTTCAACATTATCCACACTTAAAGCAATTACTTTAACATTGCGCTTATCAAATTCGGGTTTAAGTTTGGCAACTTCCCCTAATTCAGTGGTACAAACGGGGGTATAATCGGCAGGATGGGAAAATAAAACCGCCCAGCTATCACCGATCCAGTCATGGAAAGAAATCACACCTTCAGTAGAATCTTGGGTAAAATCAGGTACGACATCGCCTAATTGTAAAGACATAAAGCAAAAATCCTATAATATAAAAACAACTTGTATTGTAAATTTTGCCACATAATTGAGAATTTTACTCAAAAAAATTTTTTTTCATTTGTTATTTGTTAATCATCAATTAACAATTATCAATTATCAATTATCAATTAATTTCAAATTTATTTATGTTAAATCGCCGTTCTTTTTTACAATTAATACCTAGTTTAACTGTTCCTTTGCTCTTATCAAGTTGTAGTCAAATTATTCCTAATAATTTTAATATTATTCTTTTAAAAGGTTCAATTCCTGTACAATTAATTGGTAAATTTCAGAAAAAATACCCTTCAAAAATTAAAGCTAATTTTAAACCTGAAGAAACTTTAGACTCGATTTTAAAATTATTAAAGAATAATCAAACGCAGTATAATGGTGATTTATTTACTTTAGGAAATTATTGGTTACAAGAAGCGATCGAGCAAGATTTATTAGAATCTTTTGAAGTGCAAAATTTTCCCCAATGGCAAAACTTACCACCTCAATTAAAAAATTTAATTCAAGTAGAAAATAATCCCCAAAAAATTTGGGGTATGCCCTATCGTTGGGGTAATACAGTTATTGTTTATCGTAAGGATCTATTCACCCAAAATAATCTTTTACCGCCTCAAGATTGGGCAGATCTATGGAGAGAAGATTTAAAAAATAAAATAGGTTTATTAAATCAACCAAGGGAAATAATTGGTTTAACTTTGAAAAAATTAGGTTATTCTTATAATACCACAGATTTAAGTAAAATTCCTAATCTTAAATCGGAATTATTAAAACTTAATCAACAGGTCAAATTTTATAGTTCTAATGCTTATTTACAACCTTTAATTGTAGGAGATATTTTATTAAGTGTAGGTTGGTCTGAAGATATTTTCCCTATCAAAAAAGCCTATCCTAATCTTGAAGTAATTGTACCACCTTCAGGCACATCTTTATGGGCGGAAATATGGGTAAAATCTAAAAATAATCAATCTTTTAATGATGAGAAAATAACCTTACTTAATCAATGGCTTAACTTCTGTTGGGAGATAGATTCAGCTAATCAAATCGCTTTATTTACTTCTGCGACTTCGCCGATTATTTCAAGCTTAAAACCGGAAAATATTTTACCCGATCTTAAAAATAATTCTTTATTAAATCTTGATCCAACTATTTTAAATAAATCGGAAGTTATTAATCCTTTAGCGAAAGAAGTTCAAGCCCAATATTTAAAATTATGGGAAGAAATGACCAGTTAATCAATAGTTAATTATAATGGTAGTATAATTTGATAATCTATCAATTACCCATTCTTCCAATAGGATTGATTGCTTTAATAAATGATCGCTTTTCTGCCTTATCATACCTTAATTTAGCTTCGCCAATTAACAAAATTGTTCATAAATACCAAAAAAAGAGATAATAGAATTTTGTTGTTATGAAGAATTTTTAAACTAATCTCTATGGAAACTCAACCCTTAAAAATTGGTGTCTTAGGTTTTGGCGGTTTAGGTCAAGCCAGTGCTAGAATTTTAGAGGCTAAAAAAGAAATGCGTTTAGTCGCCGTAGCTGATCAACACGGTTTTGCCTACACCCCTGAAGGCTTAAATATTGATCAGGCGATCGCTACCTACCATCAAAAAGGCTCGATCGGGCATTTAGAAAATAATGGCACTTTAACTCACAATAGTATTGGTGAATTAATCCAAAACTCTGATATTGACGGCTATTTTCTCGCTTTACCCAACCTTCCTAATACTTTTATGGCTGATGTTACTCGTCAGTTTATTCAGTCGGGCTGGAAAGGTGTTTTAGTTGATGCTCTGAAACGTACCTCTGCAATGGAGCAAATCCTCACATTGAAAAATGATTTAAAACAAGCTGGTATTACCTATATGACGGGTTGTGGTGCAACTCCCGGATTATTAACGGCGGCGGCGGTTATCGCCTCACAAAGCTACCAAGAAATTCACAGCGTTAAAATTACTTTTGGCGTGGGCATTGCTAACTGGGAAGCTTACCGTGCTACCATCCGAGAAGATATTGGCCATTTACCCGGCTACACCGTAGATCAAGCTAAAGCCATGACTGATGAGGAAGTTGAGGCTTTATTAGACAAAACTAACGGCATTTTAACTTTGGAAAATATGGAACACGCCGATGATCTCATGTTAGAATTAGCAGGAATTTGTAACCGTGATCAAGTAACGGTTGGCGGCGTGGTTGATACTCGTAATCCTCGCAAACCTCTTAGTACAAATGTACGAGTTACAGGACGTACTTTTGAGGGTAAAATTTCCACCCATACCTTTACTTTAGGGGATGAAACCAGTATGGCGGCTAATGTTTGCGGTACGGCTTTCGGTTATTTAAAAGCGGGAATTAATTTACATCGTCAAGGAAATTACGGTTTATTCACGGCGGCGGAAATAATGCCTCAATTTGTGCGTTAAAACCCAAACTGCCGGATTTTTTCAATTTTAACACCTCAGCATCAGAAATTAAAGCGCTATGCTGAGGTTAAAAATCACTATTATAGATAAATAAGTTTAAATCAATTTAAAAATTACTAATTAATAATTCAAATAATTCGCCTCTTTGATCACCTTTAGAATTAATATTTCTTCTTGCTTTAACCCGTTTAATATTATAATTTTGATAAAGTTGATCAAAAAAAAGATTTGACCGATCATGATTTTTTAGATCCGAATTACTCAAGATAAAATAGTAACCATTTTGGTGAATTTTATCGCAAAATTGTTTTAATCTTACCTGATCTTGATCATTAAAATCTTCTTGAGTATAAGAGGTAAAAGCTGAGGTTGAATTAATTGGTTTATAGGGAGGATCTAAATAAAATAAAGTTGGTTTTTCCCCGTATTTTAAGGTATTGCTGAAGTCTCCCTTCAAAATTTTTACCCTTTGTAAATATTGATTAACTGTTATTAAATTATCCTGATTGCAAATATTAGGTTTTTGATATTTACCAAAAGGTACATTAAATTTACCCTGTTTATTAACACGATATAAACCATTAAAACAAGTGCGATTTAAAAATAATAATAAAGCGGTTTTTTTGACTTGACAAAAATTTTGATTATCCTGATTAAATTCCCTTCTTTTTGCTAAAAAAAATGCTTTTTTTTCTTCGATTGTGATTAAATTATGATAACTTTTTTCTAATTCTAATAATAAATTAATTAAACTTTTAACATCTTGTTTTATTAATTCATAAGCATTGATTAAATGGGTATTAATATCATTAATTATTACTTGATCAATATGGGAAAACTGTCCTAAAATATGAAATAAAACCGCACCTCCACCGACAAAAGGCTCAATATAATTAAAACTCTGATCACCGGAAAATTTTTGATTAATTAATTGATTAATTTCTGGAATTAACTGTGTTTTGCCACCCACCCACTTTAAAAAAGGTTTTGGGAATAAACTTAGAGCAAATAAAGACATAATTAACTAAAAAAATATAGTAAAAACTTCCGAAATTTAAACAATCTCGGAAGTTATGGACGATTTTTCTAACTTTAAAATTAAAGTTTAACTTCAATATCTACACCCGCAGGTAAATCTAACTTCATTAAAGCATCAATTGTTTTAGAAGAAGGCTGATAAATGTCAATGATCCGGCGATGAGTACGAGTTTCAAAATGTTCTCTGGAATCCTTATCAACGTGAGGAGATCTCAACACACAATAGATTTTACGCTTGGTAGGTAAAGGAATAGGCCCGATCGCAGTGGCACTGGTTCTATTAGCAGTGTCTACAATTTTTTCACAAGATGTATCGAGTAAACGGCGATCAAAAGCTTTTAAACGAATCCGAATTTTTTGTTGTTGCAAAGTTGCCATAATGATAAATACCAGTATTGTTTAATTTTCAAGGTTCAATAAAAAGCAAAAAAGACAAGGGCATGATCAAACCATGCCCCTTTTCATCAGATGAGACTATTTGATGATTTTGGAAACAACTCCAGCACCAATAGTACGACCACCTTCACGGATCGCAAAGCGCATACCTTGTTCGATCGCAATAGCGGTAATTAATTCTACCGTCATTTTGATGCGATCTCCGGGCATCACCATTTCTACAGCGTTCCCTTCATCAGAGGTAAAAGTTTTAATGGTACCAGTTACATCAGTGGTACGCACATAGAACTGAGGACGATAACCAGCGAAAAATGGAGTTTTGCGGCCACCTTCTTTATCAGTAAGAATGTAAACTTCACCTTCAAACTGAGTATGAGGAGTGATGGAACCAGGTTTGGCAATAACCATCCCACGCTCGATATCACCTTTGTTAATACCACGCAGAAGCATACCTACGTTATCACCTGCTAACCCTTCCTCAAGACTTTTCTGGAACATTTCTACCCCAGTTACGGTGGTGTTACGAGTTTCTTTAATCCCGATTAATTCAACCGCATCGCCAATTTTAACTTTACCACGTTCAATCCGGCCAGTGGCAACCGTACCACGACCAGTAATGGAGAAAACGTCTTCAACTGCCATTAAGAAAGGCTTGTCAACTTCACGCTCAGGAGTGGGAATAGAGGCATCAACTGCATCCATTAATTGATAAATTTTATCAACCCAATCGTTTTCCCCTTTCTTGATGCCAGGATTACTTGCCACAGCATCAAGAGCTTCTTTGGCAGAACCAGTCACAATAGGAATATCATCACCTGGGAACTCATATTCATTTAAAAGTTCACGAATTTCTAATTCAACCAACTCTAAAAGTTCTTCATCGTCCACCATGTCAGCCTTATTCATAAAGACCACAAGACTAGGCACACCCACCTGTTTAGCTAACAGAATATGTTCACGAGTTTGAGGCATAGGACCATCATTAGCTGACACCACAAGGATACCACCGTCCATTTGAGCCGCACCAGTAATCATATTTTTTACATAGTCAGCGTGTCCGGGACAGTCAACGTGAGCATAGTGACGCTTTTCAGTTTCGTACTCAACGTGAGCGGTATTGATGGTAATACCCCGTGCTTTTTCTTCAGGGGCGGCATCAATGTCATCATATTTCTTAGCTTTAGCTTGACCCAAAGCCGCTAAAGTCATGGTGATTGCCGCAGTTAATGTGGTTTTACCATGGTCAACGTGACCGATTGTGCCAATATTAACGTGAGGTTTTTTGCGATCAAACTTTGCGCGTCCCATAAATTTAATTTTTCCTTTTTAAGTTTACTTAGAGGTTTTAATAATCATCTTTTAAGCTAATGATCTCAAAATATCTGATCCCAACTTATGTGATGACTTGTTTTGTTTAAGACAATCTAAAATTATATGCCGTTGTCCATTATACCAAAAATGTGCTAAAAAAAGATTTTTTTTCTCAAATTTTTTTTAGCAAAAATTGATAATTTTCTTAAGGAATTTTCAAAGAGCTTGTTGACTCATTAAAAACCGCCTCGACTTTTACTAATCATTTCATCTGCGATCGTTTTGGGAATTTCTTGATAATTACAAAATTCCATCGAGAAAGTACCCCGGCCTTGAGTTTTCGATCGAATATCAGTCGCATAGCCAAACATATTGCCTAAAGGCACTTTCGCCGTAACTTTTGCTAAATGATTATCCGAGTCTGTGCCTTCAATATGACCTCTACGGGCATTGAGATCGCCGATCACATTGCCTACATAGTCTTCTGGCACTTCCACTTCCACTTTCATGATGGGTTCTAACAATACCGGATTTGCTTTTGAAATAGCTTCCCTGGCCGCCATTGATCCGGCAATTTTGAAAGCCATTTCTGAGGAGTCCACGTCATGAAAAGAACCATCAATTAAGGTAAATTTCAGATCAATCACTGGATACCCTGCTAACACGCCCGAAGCACAAGCCTCTTTAATGCCTTGCTCAACGGGGGCGATATATTCTTTCGGGATTACCCCTCCGGCAATTTTAGATTCAAACTGCACACCACTAAAGGGTTCTGCTGGTTCAACTGTGACCACAGCATGACCATATTGACCTTTGCCACCACTTTGACGGATAAATTTACCTTCAGCTTCTATGGCTTTGCGGATAGTTTCACGGTAGGAAACTTGGGGATTGCCCACATTTGCTTCAACATTAAACTCCCGTAACATCCGATCAACAATGATCTCAAGGTGTAACTCTCCCATTCCGGCGATTACCGTTTGATTAGTTTCGGAGTTAATACTGACTTTGAAGGTGGGATCCTCATCGGATAAAGCTTGGAGAGCTTTGGCTATTTTATCCATATCCTGTTTCGTTTTCGGCTCGATCGCTACGGAAATCACAGGCTCAGGTACAAAAAGGGACTCTAAAATAATGGGATGTTTTTCTTCACACAGGGTATCCCCTGTGGTGCTGAATTTTAAACCAATAACTGCCCCTATATCTCCCGCCCTCAGTTCATCAACCTCAATGCGATCGTTAGCCTTCATAATAATTAAACGAGAAACTCGCTCTTTTTTATCCTTAGTAGCATTATAAATATAACTACCTTTAGATAAAACTCCCGAATAAATTCTGATAAAAGTCAAACGACCGTAGGGATCCGAGGCGATTTTAAAAGCTAAAGCAGAAAAAGGCTCATCATCATCAGATCTACGGACGGCTTCCGTGCCATCCGCCAAATGCCCCTTAATTTCCAACACTTCATGGGGTGAAGGCAAATAATCAACCACCGCATCTAAAAGTAGTTGTACACCCTTATTTTTAAAAGCAGAACCACAGAGAATAGGCATCAAAGTCCCGTCAATCGTGCCTTTACGAATCCCCCCTCTGATTTCTTCCTCAGTAAATTCTTCCTCAATCATGAATTTCTCTAACAGTTCCTCATCGGTTTCTGCTACAGCTTCAATCATTTTATGACGGTATTCTTGAGCTAATTCTTGCAAAGATGGCGGTATATCTGCATCCTCAATTTCTTGGCCAATCTCATCTTTATAGAACTTTGCCCTCATTGTTACCAGATCTATAATTCCCTGAAAATCGCTTTCACTACCAATAGGAATCTGAATAGCTACGGGATTAGCTCGTAAACGCTCTTTTATTTGCTCATAAACTTTAAAGAAATTTGCTCCCGTGCGATCCATTTTATTGACAAAAGCGATGCGAGGCACTTGATAGCGATCAGCCTGTCTCCAAACCGTTTCCGATTGGGGTTGAACACCGCCCACCGAACAAAAAACGGCAACAACACCATCTAAAACGCGCATTGAGCGTTCCACTTCAATGGTGAAGTCAACGTGACCGGGAGTATCAATAATATTAATTTGATGATCGCGCCAGCTGGTACTAATAGCGGCGGCGGTAATGGTAATACCTCTTTCTCTTTCCTGTTCCATCCAGTCTGTAACGGCTGTTCCTTCATGGACTTCACCGATTTTATGGACAATACCGGAATAAAACAAAATGCGCTCTGTTGTCGTTGTTTTCCCCGCATCTATATGAGCGGCTATTCCTATATTTCGGACTTGCTCAAGGGGAATATTCCTTGCCACAATAACCTCCTTTTCAGTTACCAGTCATCAGTAAGCAGTGATCAGCCATTAGTCATCAGTTCTCAGCAACTCATGACCAATGACCAATGACTAATTTTAATAACGATAGTGGGCAAAAGCTTTGTTTGCTTCGGCCATGCGGTGAGTTTCCTCACGTTTTTTAATAGCGCCGCCTGTTTCATTGGCCGCATCCATGATCTCGTTAGCTAACTTACTGGCCATGGTTTTACCGCCTCTGGAACGGGAAAAATTGATTAACCAACGCAAAGCTAAAGTCGTACCACGATTGGATCTTACTTCCATCGGTACTTGATAGGTAGCACCACCAACTCTACGGGCTTTAACTTCCACTAAGGGGGTTAAATTTTTGATCGCTTTTTCAAAGGTTTCTAAAGCATCGCCATTGGTGCGCTCTTTAATAATATCTAAAGCTTCATAGACAATACCAGAAGCTACGGATTTTTTACCGTCTCTCATGACTCGGCGAATGGTCATGTTAATTAAACGGCTATTGTAAACTGGATCCGGTGGAACTTCACGTTTTTTGGTGTTTTTACGACGAGACATTAAAGATTCTCCTTGTGGATAAAGTGAATAAAATTTAACTACAAAATATTAATTAATATTATTAAGCAAGATCGCTTAATCAATGGATAATGAACAATTGACAATTAATTAATACAGAACTTTTTGAATATTTGTTATTATGTTAAATCATAATTTCTAGCCTGATTAAAGGGCTTATTTAGCGGCCGCTTTAGGGCGTTTTGTTCCGTATTTAGAGCGCCCTTGACGACGATCTTTAACGCCTGTTGCATCAAGTGTGCCTCTAATAATATGATAACGAACACCGGGGAGGTCTTTGACCCTGCCACCACGAATTAACACCACTGAGTGTTCTTGTAAGTTATGACCGATACCGGGGATATAGGCGGTTACTTCAAATCCAGAGGTTAAACGAACCCTTGCCACTTTTCTTAAGGCTGAGTTCGGTTTTTTGGGGGTTGTGGTATAAACCCTTGTACAAACACCACGACGCTGAGGACATTGTTTCAGGGCAGGTGATTTTGTTTTCTTTTTGATCTTTGATCTTTCGCTACGAATAAGTTGTTGAATTGTAGGCATGAGTATATTTGATTATAAGGTAATCAAGGTTTTGACTGCAAATTAATATAACTTGACAAATGGCCATTATACCAAGATTTGGATCATAAAGTCAAGATTTATCTTTGTTGGTCATTGGGGATTGGTCACTGGTCACTGGTCATTGGTCACTACGTTCCACTTCCCACTTCTCACTTCTCACTTCCCACTGAAAAAGATTGGCCGCAACTACAGGTTTTGACGGCGTTGGGATTATGAAAACGGAAGCCTCCCCCCATTAAATCTTCTGAAAAATCTAATTTTAATTCTTGAAGATAGGGATAACTTTGAGGATCCACTACAATGGATAAATCTTGAGTTTGAAATTGATGATCGTTGTCTTTGAGGCTAGGATCAAATTCTAAAATATAGAATAAATCGGCACAGCCTCCCGGTTGTACGGAAAGACGAAAAAAGGTATTTTCTTTGTGTCTACTACTTTGAAGACGTTTTATTTCTTTTAGGGCAATTTCGCTTAAGTGAATCATGGTTTAAGATCTGAGCAATTTAAGATTAATTTTACTTTAAAATCTAATGTTATTAAAACAAGTTATTATTGCTTATAAGGCCGGAGATGCCCAAAGTAAAGAATGGGCGCTTAAATGTTCCCGTGAACTGGAAGCCCGTCGTTGTAAGGTTTTAATCGGGCCTAGTGGTGTTAAAGATAATCCTTATCCCGTTTTTTTGGCTTCGGCTTCTAATACAATTGATCTAGCAATCGTGTTAGGGGGGGATGGGACGGTTTTAACGGCGGCCAGACATTTGGCTCAAGAGGGTATTCCGATTTTAGCTGTTAATGTGGGGGGGCATTTAGGTTTTTTAACTGAACCTTTTGAAGTTTTTTGTGATACGGAGTTAGTTTGGGAAAGATTAATTGGTGATCATTATGCTATTCAACAGAGGATGATGTTAAAAGCTTATGTAATTGAGGGTAATCATCAAAATTTGAAAATTGTCAGCGATCGCTTTTTTTGTTTAAATGAGATGTGTGTTAAGCCGGCCAGTATCGATCGGATGCCCACTTGTATTTTAGAAATGGAAGTAGATGGAGAAATTATTGATCAATATCATGGTGATGGTTTATTAGTGGCGACTCCCACAGGTAGCACCTGTTATACCGCTTCAGCTAATGGGCCGATTTTACATCCGGGGATGGAGGCCATCACAATCACTCCGATTTGTCCTTTAAGTTTATCCAGTCGGCCGGTTATTATACCATCGGGAAGTGTGGTTAATATTTGGCATTTGGGGGATTATGAATTAAATATGAAGTTATGGAGTGATGGTGTTTTAGCTAATTCGATTTTACCCGGCCAAAGGGTAGTGATCAAAATGGCCGAACAAGGGGCTAAATTTGTTATTTTAAGGGAAAGTTATTCTTTTTATCAAACTTTAAGAGAAAAGTTACAATGGGCAGGTACAAGGATTAAATATTCTAATCATCATCGAAAATAGGTATCAATTGACAATTATTGAATGTTGATTTGTTATTTATTATTTATTACTTATTATTTATTACTTATTACTTATTACTGAAATTATGAAACGTCGTCCTTCAAATCGTTATCGCTATGATAATTATGATCGCTATGATTATGATAGCAAAAAAAGTAATTCTTCTAACAGTAATTGGTGGCAAAATTATAGTAATCTTGCCATTTTTGGGGGAATTTTTATTCTAGGTGTAACGGTGGGGATTGGTTTTAGTACCAATACTAATTCTAATCCGGCCAGTATTGATTCTCGTTTAGAAATTGATCGTCAAGCCCCTAATGCTGAATTATGTCAACAGTTTGGGGCTAGTGCAATTGTTACTAATATGAAGGTTTTTATTACTCTTAATCCTTTTAATGTTTTTGTGACTCAACCTCAAATGGAGCCGGGTTGTGTTTTAAGACAAAATAACTGGGCTATTTTAGAACAAAAAGGGTTAGTGAATAATGATCAAGTCAAAGATTGTAAAAGAAGAATGAATACTTTTGGTTTTACTGGCAATTTAGACGCTAATCCTAAAATTAATTGTATTTACCAAAATGATGGGGCGGGAAATTTATTTTTAAATCAACCCGGTACATCCGCCCCCCCACAACCTGAATCTGAGAATTTTTAAAAAGAATTTATCTCAGGATTAAGTCAGGAGTTTTTGTTTTTAAAACAGGGGAATTTTCAGTTTCTTCTGTTTTCCAGAACCACCATTTTTGAGTATATAAAATTTCTCTTAATGGGGTTTTTATTACTAATAAAAGTAAGCCGATCGATAATAAGCACCATACGGCCGGCCACTCATTAATATTATTAGTTAAAATTCTGGCCAATAAAGGGCCAGAAATTAAATGATATACTACAAATTTCCATGAACCATAAAGAAAAGGTAGTAAAAAAACAGGTAAATAATAACCTAAAGTTAACCCTCTAAAGCCGTTTAAAGGTGCTTCCCATGCAATATGCCAATTACCATGTACTGAGCAGAGATGTTGGCCACAGAATGGCTCATGGCCTACATTACATAAGTTTGCCCATTGAAAAGGATAAATTTTAATTAACATGGCAATAGCACCTAAAAAACAAAATCCATAAACATAAGGACTAATTTTTTCCTTAATTTTTAAGGGTATAAAGTGCATGGCAAAAGCATTGAGGAAAAATGGTTGAAAAGTGATATGTAATGCCCCCAATAATGTTAGTAATTCATTCAAAGGTAGGCCACATTGATCAATAACTGTATAGGTAAAAGCCTGTAATAATTCCATTAAAGAAAAATAAGCAAGGGGTATCCATAAAGCTTTATCTTCGCCTTTAATGGCAACGTAGGTGGTACTGGCTAAACCGATTGTGGCTAAAGTTGCCGAGGCTTGTGCGCTCCAACACATAATATTTTATCTCCATGATTATCAAAAAATGGACTGGTTATCAATTGACAATTAATAGGAACAATTGATCATTTTTGAAAGCAAAAATTGTTATTTTTTTACTCTTAAAAGAGCAGATTTAGTATTAACTAATGCCTAAAACTTTGAATAGGAAAGGCTCAATGATCCATTCAAAAAATTGATTCAAACTAACATGATCAACAACAGATTTTTGATTAATACCCATAATTTGATTAGCTACTAATAATCCACTTTCCACACAAGGGCTAATTCCTTCCCCCAGATCAATTGTTGCTAATCCGGCGGAATCTCCGATCAAAAAACAGTTATTTTTCTTAATTTGTGTGCCTTGAGTAAATAAATAATAAGCATGACCGCCGGGGCTTAAATTGTGGGCTGTTTGGGGATCCAGTAAAGCTAGTTTAACCAAATTTTCTAAAAACCATTGAAAATGAGTGTTAATATTAACTTTAGATTCTTCAAAATAAAATTGAAATCCTCCTAATCCTACGTTAAGATAGCCGTTTCCTTTGGGAACATACCATGAATAGCCTTTTAAGCCATGTTGAAAGAAAAATAAATGGGCAAAATTATCTCTTTGAGGATATTGAAATTCTTTTTCTAAAGTGATAATTTCTCGTTTTTTTACCCTTTGATGGGGGAAAAAGATTCTTCTGACGGGACACCCTGTTCCACCTGCTCCGACTAAGTATTTACACTCATATTCCCCATCAATGACATAGTGATCTCGGTGTTGTTCAATGGTTTTGACTTGATGGGTGTTAACGGTAGCGCCCGATCGCCCTAATAACCAATCATCAAACTCGATCCTACGGATAGAATAATCTTGCCATCGGCTAGGGAATCCCCCCAAAGCAAAGGGAAAAGAGCCGATATAGACTTTTGTTTTCAATTTGAGGAGGGAATAGGGGTAATCTTGAGGGGTAAATTCAAGATTTTTCATTACTTGAGAAGTAATCCACCCTGCACACAATTTTAGACGTGGAAAGGTTTGGCGATCGAGAATTAATACTTCTTTACCATGTCTGTGCAATTGCCAAGCACAACTGCTTCCGGCTGGCCCACCTCCGACTACAATTGTTTCAGAGTATTTCATTGTTTTGTAGTGTGTGAGTATGATTAATAGACTTCTTGCAGAAGTCACGAAAAAACAGAAGGTAAAAGTAATCAAAATTGATTAAAATGCCTAAAGAATTGATTAAACTTGTTTTTTTATTACTTTTACAATATTTCTAATTTTGTTTAGTTAATACAAATTGAGTATTACCTAAAATTTCTCCATTACAAGCTCTAAAAATGGCAATACACATAATTAAATATAAGCGCCAAATGCGGCGAAATTTTGCATAATTCATGCCATAATCTAAGGTTTTCAAGTAATCTTGATTTTGATCAAAATTATCTAACCATGCTTGTAAAGTTTTAGCGTAATTTGTGCCATTATGAAACCATTTATTTTCTAATTTAAAATTAGAATTAATGGGGGGAATATTATGATAACTCCAGCCTCTAGCTTTTGGAAAGATATATTTTTCAAGGTAAAGTATCATAATTGTATGGGGTATTTTACTAGAAATAAGATGAAAAAATACTTTACCTTGGGGCTTGAGAAAAGAGTCTATTTTTTTCAATCCATCAGCAAAATTACCAATATGTTCAAATAAACCAATAGCGACAACTTTATCAAATTTTTGTTCAAAATTGGCTTTATTCACATCCTGTTCACAAACCGTAAAGCGATCGCTGTGAAAATAACTATCCGGCTCTTGGGCTTTTTGGCGCATATAATCACAATGTTCTCTACTTAAATTAAGAGCCGTTATTTTACAATTAGGAAATTTAGCCAAGATGTAATGGGATGCACTGCCAAAACCACAACCTAAGTCCAAAATTTCGTCACCGTCTTCAATTTGGAGTTTATCAATTGCATCTTGAACCATGTCTATTTGGGCTTGTTCCAAAGTTTGCGCACCTCGATCCCAAAGAGCCATCGTATATTTAGGGTACATTAATTTCCCTTCCCCAAGCATTACTTTAAATAATTCCTTGGGCAGATCATATTGAATTTTCATCAATTCTTGAGAACCTTCTGCTAATAATTCACTTTCCATTAAAAGCCACTTATAAGGTATTAATAAAAAAGGGTATTTTTGATAACAAATAGGCACGACAAAATTAAGGATTGATTTAAGCAAATGATCGGGTATTTCTAAGCCATTAATATAAGCTTCACATCCTAACATTTGAATGGCATTAAAAAGTTTAATTTGCCAACGATGTTGATCATAAAGTGAAGCAAAATCAATAGAAGGGGATATGTCTTGATTCACTTCATGTTCAACCCCATCAACTTTAGCGATAAAAGTCATACTGATACCTCTTTAAAATTGATTTTTTATTAAATTTTTTAAAAAAGATTTTATGTTTTTTAAAAGAAAATATTAAATTGTATCTACTAAGTAGATGTTTATTATATGCAACTCAATTATAACTGCAATATTCGGGAAAAATATTAAAAAAATCTTAAAAAAAAATGTTATAAATATTAAAAAGTTAATTGAGCCAATTGACGGTTGTTAAAACAATTTTTGTCCATTAGTTCCAGAAAATGTTATACTTATCTATTTATTTAATCAATTAATTATTTTTTTTTGATAAAATGCTTAATTATGTTTGGTTTGGGTTAATGGCCATTTCAGTAATTATGGCCATAATTACCGATGTGACTAATCAAATTAATGGGGTTGAATTACCTATTGATCCTGAAACTAATCAACAGGTTTTAACTCAGATTGAAAAAGTGACAGAGGCGGCCATTTCTAGCGCAGAAACGGCGGTTGAATTAGCGATCGGTTTAATTGGTATTATGGCGCTTTGGTTAGGAATTATGAAAATAGCTGAAGCATCAGGTTTAATAGATATAATTGCGAAAATTGTACGGCCTATTACTATTAAATTATTTCCAGACGTTCCGCCGGATCATCCTGCGATCAGTGCCATTGTTTTAAATATGTCTGCCAATATTTTAGGCTTAGGAAATGCGGCCACACCCCTTGGTTTAAAAGCAATGCAGGAATTACAAGCTTTAAATTCTAATAAAGATACGGCGACTAATGCGATGTGTACATTTTTAGCAATTAATACTTCAAGTGTGCAATTAATTTTACCTGCGACTGTAGTTGCTTTAATGGGAACAACCTCAAGTCAAGTTTTTCTGACCACAATTTTAGCCACCACAATTGCAACAATTAGTGCAATTATTTCCGCCAAAATTTTAGAAAAATTGCCTTCTTTTGCGATTCAAACTAATGAAAATTTAATTTTTCAAGATACTACTAAAATTCAAGAGGAAGAAGAATAATGGTTGAATCTATTACCGATATTTTTAATACTACGGCTAAGTATATCATTCCTTTATTATTAATGGGAATACCTGGTTATGCTATTATTGTTAAAAAGGTCAAAGTTTATGAAGTTTTTACGGAAGGAGCGAAGGAAGGTTTTGATATTGCCATCAGAATTATTCCCTATTTAGTGGCAATTTTAGTGGCCATCGGGATGTTTCGGGCTTCAGGGGCTTTAGATTTATTTTTAAATGCGATCGAGCCTGTTTTAAATTTAATTGGTTTTCCTAAAGAAAATTTATTTTTAGGGATCATGAGATCCTTTTCAGGAAGCGGGTCTTTAGGCTTATTAACTGATATTATAAATGAACATGGGGCTGATTCTATTTTTGCAAAAATAGGAGCAACAATGTACGGCTCAAGCGAAACAACTTTTTATGTTTTAGCGGTTTATTTTGGCTCAGTTGGTATTAAAAAAGTGCGTCATTCTTTATTAGCCGGCCTGATAGCTGATGCTGTTAGTATTTTTAGTTCAGTTTATATTTGTAAACTATTTTTTGGGTGGTAATAAGTTAAGTAATAAGTAATAAGTAAGTTAAATTTAATTAAATATATGATTAATTATACCTAATATTGGGTTAATTAATCTCTGTGTCAAAAAAATTAAAATCTGTTCAAGAAATATAGTAATATTTTAATATTAATTTTAAGATAAAATGCAATCAAAAGAAAAATATAATTTATTAAAATTACCTTCAATTTTTAATCGTTTTTCTGTTAATATCTGGACAGGTTTAGTTATCATAATTGCTTTAATTATTTCTATTCCTGTTTTATTTGTTTTAAGTAGTGTTTTTTCTGATTCTGGTGATGCTTGGAGTCATCTTGCTTCTACAGTTTTACCTGATTATTTAATTAATTCTTTTTGGTTAATGATCGGGGTAGGAATAGGTACAACTATTTTAGGAGTTGGCACGGCTTGGGTTGTGACAATGTGTAAGTTTAAAGGTAGTGGAATTTTTGAATGGGCTTTATTATTACCCATGGCCGCCCCCGCCTATTTATTAGCATATACCTATACTGATTTATTTAACTATTATGGTTTTATTCAAACTACTTTAAGGAATACTTTTGGATGGCAAAGTATTAATGATTATTGGTTTCCTAATATTCGCTCGTTAGGTGGGGCGATCGCCATGTTTATCTTAGTATTATATCCTTATGTGTATCTATTAACAAGAGTTTCCTTTTTAGAACAGTCAGATAAAACTTTAGAAGCATCCAGAAGTCTTGGTAGTAGTGCTTTAAGAAGTTTTTTTACTATTGCTTTACCCCTAGCCAGACCAGCCATTATTTCAGGAGTTTCTTTAGCTTTAATGGAAACTTTAAGCGATTTTGGCACAGTAGAATATTTTAGTGTCAGAACATTTACAACGGGCATTTATCGCACATGGTTTGGACGGGATCAAAGGGTAGCCGCCGCACAGTTGGCCGCTGTCTTAATGTTATTTATTTTTATTTTAATTTTACTGGAAAAATGGTCAAGAAAACAATCAAAATATTATCAAAATACCAGCCGTTATCAACATCAATATCAATATAAATTAACTAGAATTAAAGAAATTTTAGCGATATTATTTTGTTTAATACCTGTTACCTTAGGATTTTTAATCCCAGCAGGTTTACTCTTAAATATGACGATTCAAAATGCTCAAACTACCCTCAATAATAACTTTTGGCAACTAGCAACTAATAGCCTAATTCTAGCCATTATCACCGGAGTTTTAGCGGTCATTTTAGCGGTTATTATTGCCTATGGACAACGCTTATTTCCCTCTTTATTAATGAGTTTAGGAGTGCGTATTTCAGCCATGGGTTACGCTATCCCAGGCTCCGTGATTGCCGTAGGCATTTTAATACCAATGGGATGGTTAGATAATACAATTGATACTTGGATGAAAACCCATTTTAATATTTCCACAGGTTTAATTTTTAGTGGTACAATTACTGCTTTAGTTTTTGCCTATTTGGTGCGATTTTTAGCGGTTTCTTTCGGAGCGATCGAGTCAAGTTTAAGTAAAATTAAACCCAGTTTAGACGATGCTTCCCGCAGTTTAGGCAATAGCCCCACTAACACCTTAATTAAAATTCATGCCCCCTTAATGTGGGGAGGAGTTTTAACCGCCGGAATGTTAGTATTCGTAGATGTGATGAAAGAATTACCCGCCACTTTAGTGATCCGCCCCTTTAACTTTGATACTTTAGCAGTAAGAGTGTATCAATATGCGTCAGATGAAAGATTAATTGAAGCCTCAGCCCCCGCCTTAGCCATTATTTTAGTGGGCATCATTCCGGTAATTTTCTTAAGTTTGAAAATTGCCCATTCTCGCCAACACAATTAAATCGGTTTAACTTAGAAGATGAGCTATTCTGACTAAGAAAAATGGGGGGGGGTTAAGTATTTGTGAAAAAATTTTCACAAATTGTGATTTTCAATTACTATAAAAATAGTTAAATTGTCAGATGACTAAATTTTAGTAAACTGGTAATTTAATCAACAAATCAACAGACCAAAGGCTATTTTTGAAAAATTCTTATGCAAAAAATCAAAACTTTTGTTAACATCTGTAGCTCTAGCTTAATGATTGGGGCTACCTTGGTGGGTTTAGAGTTAGTCGTACCCCTTCAAGCACAAGCTCAAATGTATAATCCAGTTGAGATTAATTCTAGTGAAGAAATTAAAGACTCTTTATCAAATCAAGATATTCCTACGGGAATGGGAGGCTTTGCTAGAGATTATAAAATTAATCTTCAGGCTGGGGATCAAGTGGCAATTGATTTAACTTCCGATGAATTTGATACAGTGATTACTTTAATTGGCGCTGATGGCATGACTGTGGCGGAAAACGATGATGCTCTTGATGGCTCAACTAACTCTTTATTATTTATGCGAATTAAAGAAGAACAAGCAGGAGATTATATTATCCGAGTTCACGCCTTTGGTGAAACTGGTAGTGGTAATTTTACCCTCAAAGTTTCTAAATTATGTGAATGTGGAGAGTAAATAATAAGTAATAAGTAATAAGTGACAAATAATAAGTAATAGGTAATAAGAAATAAGTTGATATTCTACAAAGAACAAATAACGAATAATTATGCAAAATGTTATCAGTTATTGTCTAAATCCTTCCTGTAATTCACCTCAAAATCAAAGTAATAATAATTATTGCCATAGTTGCGGTAAATCTTTAATTTTGGCTCAACGCTATCGCAGTATTAAACCTTTAGGTAAAGGGGGTTTTGGTAGAACTTTTTTAGGCATTGATTATCAACTTCCTTCCCATCCCTATTGTGTCATTAAACAGCTTTATTTTCAAGAGCAAAATCAAGCAATTCAACAAAAAATAATTCAACTTTTTGAACAGGAAGCACAACAATTAGAACAGTTAGGAAAACATCCTCAAATTCCTAGTTTTTTAGCTCATTTTGAACAGGAAAATCAACTTTATTTAGTACAAGAATATATTAAAGGTCAATCTTTAAGTGAAGAAAAATTTGGCAAAGGTAAAGAGCCAGAAACTAAAATTTGGCAACTTTTAAAAGAACTTTTACCCGTTTTACAATATATCCATGATCATCATATTATTCATCGGGATCTTAAACCTGATAATATTATGCGCCCTCAAGGTGATCAAAAATTATTTTTAATTGATTTTGGGGCATCTCGTTTGTTTACAGAAACAGCGATCAGGGGGGGGGCAACTATTATTGGCACACCTGAATTTATGTCTCCTGAAGCAACTAAAGGAAAGGTATTTCCGGCTAGTGATCTCTATAGTTTAGGGGTAACTTGTCTTAGTTTATTGACTCAAAAATCTACCACAGAATTATTTGATTTTATTGAGGAAAAATGGCATTGGCACGAGGCTATTCCTAGCGGAATTTATATTAGTTATCGTCTGGGTAAAATTATAGATAAATTAATTAATCCTTCTTTACGTTTACGTTATCAATCTGCTAATGAAGTATTGCAAGATATTGATCCCCTATTGCTCAAAACATCTACTCATATTTCTTCCGTTTCCCCTCCTCAAATCAACCCGACTCCTCAACAACAATTACAGCGACTTAGTTTAGAGTCTACCATATTAACTAATAATAATTCAGTTAATAATCAAGGTACTTTAGTTGAAGAAAAATCTGAAGTAAATTTATTAAATTTCGAGATTAATTTAGACAAGTTAACTAAATATTTAAAAAGTCATAATTGGAAAAAAGCTGATGAGGAAACGGCGGAATTATTAAGCCAATTAAAAGAAAAAAAAATTGGTAAATATTTATTTAATAGTGATATAGAAAAATTACCCTGTGAAACTTTAAAATTAATTGATCAATTATGGGTAAAATACAGTAATGGTCATTTTGGTTTTTCTGTTCAAAAACGTATTTATCAAGAAGTTAATGGAGATTATATTCAATTTTGTGAGCGTATTGGTTGGTTATCTTATCGCCCCCATTGTGATGGTTTAGATTTAAGTTTTAGTATTAAAGCCCCCAAGGGCAATTTACCGTCTCGGAGGTGGGTGGGGGGTTACGCTTGGTGGAAACACGCTGAAATTTTAGCAAACAAATTAACTCAATGTAATATTAATTAATTATTAATTGATAATTATTAATTAATAATTAATAATTTACGATAAGAAATAACAAATAACCAATTGACAATTGATCACAAACAAGAGATAATAAAACATTGAATCTTAAATCTTAAATAAAAATGGATGAAAAACATCACCATCGAGATATAAACCTTGATCTACAGGAATTACTAGAAATAACTCCCCTTTTTAAAGGCATTCCTGAAGATAGTTTAAAACAAGTCACAGCCCATACTGTAACTCGTGTTCACCCTGCTAACCAAGTAATTTTATTAGAAAATGATTGGGGCGGATCGGTTTATTTTATCCTTGATGGTTGGGTTAAAATTAGAACTTATAATGTGGATGGGAAAGAAGTAACATTAAATATTATTGGCAAAGGTGAAGTTTTTGGTGAAATGGCCGCTTTAGATGAAGTTCCACGCTCTACCGATGTAATTACCTTAACTCCTACTAAAATCAGCAGTATTCCCTCTCAAGATTTTGTTAATTTAATTCATCATGAACCATTGGCCGGAGTGCGTTTGGCTCAGTTAATGGCTACCCGTTTACGTCAAGTCAATCGCCGTTTAAGATTAAGAGAATCTGATAGTATTTCCAGAGTAGTAGATATAATTCTCTTTTTAGCTGAAAGTCAGGGTAAACAGGGCAAACACGGTTTAGAAATACCCAATTTACCCCATCGAGAGTTGAGTAGTTTAAGCGGTTTGGCAAGGGAAACTGTGACTAGGGTTTTAACCAAAATTGAGCAAAGGGGTTTAATTGAAAGGGATCAAAATATTATTTCTATTCCCGATCTTTCTGCTTTAGAAAAAATGATTAATTAATTATTTGTTATTAGTCAATTCTTAATTATCCATGATCAATTATCAATTATAAAAGTGTTAGATTTAATCTTATGTCATACAACAGCAGACTTTGATGCGGTGGGGGCGGCCGTTGGTTTAAGTCGCTTAAAAATAGGCTCAAAAATTGTTTTAACCGGAGGCGCACATCCCGCCGTTAAGGACTTTTTAGCCTTACATCGAGATGAATATAATTTTATTGAAAGAAGAAGTGTTGATCCTAAAAAAATTCGCTCTTTAATTATTGTTGATACCCAATACAGCGATCGCCTTGGAAAATGCAAAAGTTGGTTAGAATTACCTAATATTAAGATCGAATTATATGACCATCATTTAGATGCTAATAGCGATCTAAAAGTGAACTTTCAACAAATAGAAGAAGTGGGCGCAAGTACAACTATAATTGTTGAAAAATTACAGGCCGAAAATATTAAATTAACTACTTTTGAAGCCACCGTGATGGGCTTAGGTATCCATGTAGACACCGGATCCTTAACTTATGAACAAACTACCCCCAGAGATGCGAAAGCCTTGGCCTGGTTGATGGAACAGGGCGCAAACGTGAAAATTATGGGCGAATATGTAGAGCCTAGTTTATCCCCCCAACTGCAACAACTCTTTACCCAAGCCTTAAACCGCCTCAAAACCTTCAATTTATACGGTTATACCGTTGTTACCGTCTTATTGGATAGTGAAAATTTTATTCCGGGTTTATCCAATCTTACCGCTAGATTGATTGAATTGATTGAATGTGATGCCATGTTGATGGCTCATCGTTATTACCGCCATCGAGGTGAGGTATTAGAGGATAGTGAGGAACAAAAAAGATTAACTATTATTGGAAGAACTCGCATTGAAGGGACAAATTTACATTATTTATTTTCAGAATATGGAGGAGGAGGTCATTCTCAAGCCGCTTCTTTATCTTTAAAAAAGATAAATTCAGAGATAATTATTGAAGAATTACTCGAAAAATTAAAAAATCAAATTCCCCATCCTTTAACCGCAAGGGAATTAATGTCTTCCCCCGTACGCACGATCCGCCCCCATACCACCATCAAAGAAGCCGAAAGAATTTTATTCCGTTATGGCCATTCAGGGCTATCGGTAGTTAACGAAAATGATCAATTAGTAGGTATTATTGCGAGAAGGGACTTAGATCTGGCTTTACATCACGGTTTTAGCCATGCCCCCGTTAAAGGCTACATGAGTCAAAACCTCAAAACCATTACTCCTGATAGCCTTTTGCCTGAAATAGAGTCTCTGATGGTAACTTATGACGTGGGGCGTTTACCCGTACTCGAAAACGGCAAGTTAATTGGCATTGTGACCCGTACTGATGTACTAAGACAATTGCATCAAGATAAACAGGAGCGCCACCTTGATTATAACGAGAAAAACCCCCGCACATCGTGTCTTTTACCCTCCATCCGTGAGCGTCTCACCTCTAAAATTTGGCAAATTTTAAATTTAGCGGCGATCGAAGCCCATAGGAGGGGATGGCATTTATATTTGGTAGGAGGAGCAGTGCGTGATCTGTTATTAGAGCAGGATCATGAGAGTTTATTCCTCCAAGATATTGATTTAGTGGTTGATGGTTTTCATAATTCCGCCGATGTGGGGGCAGGGGTAGAATTAGCTCAAACTTTACAGAGTATTTATCCTAATGTGAGGTTATCGGTGCATGGTGATTTTCAGACGGCCGCCTTATTATGGCACAAGGATCCGGTTTTCGGCTCGTTATGGGTAGATATTGCCACCGCCAGAACTGAGTTTTATCCCTATCCGGCCGCTAATCCTCAAGTTGAGGCTAGTTCCATTCGTCAGGATCTTTACCGTAGAGATTTTACCATTAATGCTTTGGCCATTCGTTTAACTGAGCCAAGGGGAGGAGAATTATTAGATTTTTTCGGAGGTTTATTAGATTTAAAAGCGAAACAAATCAAAGTATTACATCCTAATAGTTTTATTGAAGACCCCACCCGCATCTTTAGGGCTGTAAGATTTGCAGTAAGATTAAGATTTAATTTAGAAATTCAAACAGAAAATTATATCCGTTATGCGATCGAAAGTGGAGTTTATGAGCGTTTAAGACTAGGGACAAATGTAGCTCCCGCCTTAACTACCAGACTTAGAGCAGAATTAAAATATATTTTAAATAGTGAATATTGGAAAAAAGCATTGCAATTTTTAGAAGAATTAAACGCTTTAAAATGTCTTGATTCTAGTTTAAAATTAACACCACAATTATGGTGGCAAGTGCGTTATCTCGATCGTTGGTTAAAAGTGCTTGATCCTGACAATACCTTACATCATTGGTTGATGCGTTTAGAAATTTTAATTTTAAGTTTAAAAGAAATTAACCGTAAAAATTTAGCAAATAGCTTTCATTTACCAAAGGAAAGTATAGAAAGATTAACGAATTTTCATCTTTTAGAAAACAAAATTTTAGAGCATATTTTAAAGTGTGAAAAAATCTCTGATCAAGTAATTTTATTAAGAAATTATAGTAAAGCATCTTTAATCTTATTAGGGGCGAGAAGTTTACCAAATATTCGTAAAATAATTTGGCAATATTTAACAGTGTGGTCAAAAATTAAAGCCCCATTAAATGGTAATGATTTAATCAAAATGGGATATAAACCTAGCCCAGAATTTCAAAATATTTTAGAACAATTATTAATGGCAACTTTAGATGGTTTAATTAACACAAAACAAGAAGCAATTAAATTTTTAAAATAGAATTTGGGATTTAGTATTTGAGAGATCGCTAATATTTTACCCCCAATCTTTTGGCTTATACCATTTACAAAAAGTAGCTACACAGATAAAGCATTCACAATATAATCCCAACCTGCTAAAGACAGGATAAAATCTTCTTGTAAATTATTTAAGATATTAGCTACTTTATTTTTGACATCATCTAAGTTCTTAAACCAGATATTTTTTAACTGTTGTTTGATATATAACCACAGTCTTTCAATCGGATTTACTTCTGAACAATAAGGTGGTTGAAATAACAAAATTATATTCTCAGGTACTTCTAACTTTTTTGCTCTATGACAAGGTGCATTATCTAACTGTATTATATGAATCTCATCGGGATATTCTTTACTAAATTCTTTTAAATATTTACCAAAGCATTCACTATTAAAATGAGATAGTTCATAGAAAAAACTTTTGCCATTTTGGACTTCGATTAATCCATAAAGATAATAATAGTCATAATGCCATTGTAATTCTTGTTCTGGTTTGACTCCTTTTAAAGTTATTTTCCTTCCTAATTCTGTTCTAAAACCTAATCTAGTTTCATCTTGACACCAGTAACAAATATTTTTAGTATCGCCCCATTTCTCTTTTATTTGAGCTATTATGCCTTTTAATCTTATGGGTAAATACTCTTTAAATACGGATATTACCCCTTCATTTTGATACTCATGATAAGGACGTGGTACTTTTAATTTTGCCCCTAATTCGTATCTCACTAATTGATGTATTGTGGTATAACTTATCTCAATATCTTGACAAGTAAATAACCATATTTTTATTTCTTGGTAACTGTTAAATCCTTGAGGCTCACTTAATTCTTTTTTGACTAGAGCAACTGTTTCTAGCTCTAGTTTTTTTGGTCTTCCTGTTTTATACCATTTACAAAAAGTAAGTTCAGGGTTAGTATAGGAATAAATTAACAGGAGCAATAGTATGTCAGGAATATCAAAAATAGAAGTAATTGAATCAGCAGATACACTAAAAAATCTCATGAAACAACAAAAAACAGCTTTGAATTTTGCCAAAGTTCAAGCTTTATATCTTTGGAAAATTCAAGTGGCTGAAACGATCAGATACTTAGCGGTAATGATGGGGCGTAGTGAGAGAACAATTTACGAATGGTTTCACTTATATAAGACGGAAGGATTAGACGCATTATTACAAGAACATAATAAAACAGGAAGACCAAAAAAACTAGAGCTAGAAACAGTGGCTCTGGTCAAAAAGAATTAAGTGAGCCTCAAGGATTTAACAGTTACCAAGAAATAAAAATATGGTTATTTACTTGTCAAGATATTGAGATAAGTTATACCACAATACATCAATTAGTGAGATACGAATTAGGGGCAAAATTAAAAGTACCACGTCCTTATCATGAGTATCAAAATGAAGGGGTAATATCCGTATTTAAAGAGTATTTACCCATAAGATTAAAAGGCATAATAGCTCAAATAAAAGAGAAATGGGGTGATACTAAAAATATTTGTTACTGGTGTCAAGATGAAACTAGATTAGGTTTTAGAACAGAATTAGGAAGGAAAATAACTTTAAAAGGAGTCAAACCAGAACAAGAATTACAATGGCATTATGACTATTATTATCTTTATGGATTAATCGAAGTAGAAAATGGCAAAAGTTTTTTCTATGAACTATCTCATTTTAATAGTGAATGCTTTGGTAAATATTTAACAGAATTTAGTAAAGAATATCCCGATGAGGTTCATATAATACAGTTAGATAATGCACCCTGTCATACTGCCAAAAAGTTAGAAGTACCTGAGAATATAATTTTGTTATTTCAACCACCTTATTGTCCAGAAGTAAATCCGATTGAAAGACTGTGGTTATATATCAAACAACAGTTAAAAAATATCTGGTTTAAGAACTTAGATGATGTCAAAAATAAAGTAGCTAATATCTTAAATAATTTACAAGAAGATTTTATCCTGTCTTTAGCAGGTTGGGATTATATTGTTAATGCTTTATCTGTGTAGCTACTTTTTGTAAATGGTATTATTATGTTCTTGTAATAATGCCTCTAATCCTTCCGTCTTATATAAGTGAAACCATTCGTAAATTGTTCTCTCACTACGTCCCATCATTACCGCTAAGTATCTGATCGTTTCAGCCACTTGAATTTTCCAAAGATATAAAGCTTGAACTTTGGCAAAATTCAAAGCTGTTTTTTGTTGTTTCATGAGATTTTTTAGTGTATCTGCTGATTCAATTACTTCTATTTTTGATATTCCTGACATACTATTGCTCCTGTTAATTTATTCCTATACTAACCCTGAACTTACTTTTTGTAAATGGTATTAATTCTGAGGAAAAATTAATTCTTTTTGTTGATCTTGATTGAGGCCTGCTCCTAGTTTTTCTAACGCAATGAAACAGGCATATTTTAAATCCCAAAGATTAGTTTCTAAGGCTTTTTTTAATTCAGGAATTGCTTTTTGATCGCCTATTTCTCCTAAAGAAATTGCTCCAGCTAGACGTGATTTTTGAAATTGTGGCTCTTTATTAAAGAGGGCTTCTTCTAATAAGATATTGTAAGCGGGAGCATATTTTAAGTAACCAAAAAGTTTAATAAAATGATAATGCGCTGTATAATTTTTCTTGGCTTTTTCTTGATAGGATTCTATTAATAATTTAGGGGCTTGTTTTTGATATAATTCAATTATATATTTTGTGGCTAAATAACATCTTTCAAAATCATTGTCATAAAGTTCATTAATTAAAAATTCTAAACTCGGTGTTTGATCATATTGATACAAAAATTTAAAATCTTGAACATGATCTTTTAAAACTGTTTCTAAATGAGGTTTTATACTTTTAAAAGTGATTTGATGATCATTTATTCCTGATTTGGCTAATAATCTGATTGCCCTTAAGCGAAAAACTATTGACACAGGACATTTAATAATTGCCTCTATACCCTCATAATATTCTGAGTCTATTAAGTCTTGAATACAGTCTCGGCGATCGTTACCCTTGGCATGGTAAAGAAAACTCAGAATTTTGGGCATTTGGGAGTAATCTCCCGTCAATCTGGCGAGGGAAGCAATGGCCATACTGGCAATATTTTCGTTAACTGAAGTGGTAAAAGCCTTAATTTTTCTGGCCGCTGGTTGATAATTTAATTCGGTTAAAGATTGAATTATTTTACGATAATTGTAATTTTTTTTCTCTAAAAGCTGAGTTATTTTGTCTAATATTTTTAAATCATTTGTTCCAATTTCAGTGATCGCAGAAACGGCATTTTCTACAATTGAGGGATCTTCATCTTCTAAACATTGAGTTAGTGATTCTAAGCTTTCAATGGCTCTTAATCTTCCTAAACTTTCGATGGCTTTGCGACGAGTCAGGCGATCGTAAAGATGATCACAAGAATTTTCCACTGTGGCGATCAAGGCTTGAATTGATGCTTCACTGGGGAAAAAAGCTAAATAGGAGGCGGCGAGATACTTGTCAGAGGGATCGGGCAGTTGATCTAAAGGGGTTTGTAAAATGGCGATCGCTTCTTCTTGGGTTAAATCAAAAAGAGGCGTAACATGATAATTCATAGTTAAGAAGGTATTTTTATCAATTATAAATATTATAAATTAATTATCATAATTAAAATATAGCAGTCATTTTTATCTGTTGACAATTGACAATTGATTAATGAGGGTTAAAAGTTGTCAATTGTTGATAGCAATACTCAAATTATGTTAAAATTTAAGCAAATAAATTATTATAAAATTGATCATAAAAAACTAATTGTGATGATGTTTAATCTTTATCTTATTTGCTTTATTATTGGGGGAATTTTTGTTAGCTTATCGGCTTTAGGGGGGCTAGATGGAGCAGATTTTGAACTAGAAATTGATCATGATTTTGAGTCTGATGTAGAAATTGTACCTTATGAAGATGAAGATCAAGAAAAAAAATCATTTATTTTATGGCAAAAATTTTTAACAATTTTGCCTATTACTAGCTTAAAATTTTGGACTTTTGGCCTTTGTTTTTTTGGGTTAACTGGCTTGGTTTTTTCTTTCTTAAAAATAGTTAATTCTCAATTAATTATTTTTATTTTATCTCTTTTTGTGGGTTTAACTTGTGGCATTTCGATGGTAACTGTTTTAAGAAATTTGCGAAAAAATCAAGCTAATAGTTTATTAAAAAGTGATGATTTAGCGGGTTTATTCGGAGTTGTGGAAGTTCCTTTTAATCAAGAAAGTAAGGGTAAAATTAGCATTAATATTCAAGGATCAATGCTTGATTGTGTAGCGGTAACTCAAGAGGCTAAAGAATTTCAAAAAGGAGATAAAGTTTTAATTGTGGGGAGAGAAAATAATAAAGTTTGGGTAGTTTCTCAAACTTTACTTGAAGATGAATAAAATATTAATTAATAGTTAGTTAATTAGGTTTTAAATATGATCAAGACTAAACAAAACAAATTTTATTTTTTTTAGTAAAAGGTTACGTCAAATTTTATTATTAGTTTGTTGAATATTAGAAGTATTATCAATATTTAAAGCCTCAAAACCATTACCTGTTAAATCACAATTTGTAATCGTTCCTTGTGCTTGTTGATGGGCAAAAATAGCGTGTTGTTTATTTTGAGTAATTTGACAATTTTTAAGGGTTAAATTGCCATTTTCTCTTATTTCTACCCCTGAAAAAGTATTAGTATAAATTTGGGAATTTTCCACCGTACCAATACCATTTTGATAACAAAGAATGCCCACTTCAGAATTATCATGAATTTTACATTGATTAACATAAGGTGATCCATTATTTTCCATAATAATGCCATGATAACGATTATTATAAATGTCACAATTTTCTATTGAGCCACTACCATAATTATGCACATAAATTCCACTATAACTACCGTCAAAAATTTGACAATTTCTAATATAAGGATTTCCTCTTAATTTGATTTCAATTCCTGATGCTAAAGTTGTTTTTGTAATGGTACAATTTTCAATCGTACCTTTGCCATCTTCATCAATAAAAATTCCCCCCTCAGAAATGGTACATTGATTAATAGAAGGATCGGAAAATTTATAAATACCAATTCCTGAAGATTTATTACCATAAATTAAACAATTTTCTATATAACCGTTGCCATTTTCGTAGGAATAGATCCCATTACCTTGACATTGATAAATTTTACAATTTTTAATCTGAGGATCGGCCCCGCTAGTAATAGCAATTCCCGATAAAGTATTATCATAAATATCGCAATTTGTAACTAAACCTTTAGCATTTTCATAGAAATAAAGACCACTTCCTTTTGTGCTTTGATGAATCCAACAATTTTTAATTTCTGGGCTAGTATTTATGCCATAAATACCAATACAAGCGAGGGAATCTGACACAATATCACAATTTTCTAAAATCAAATTACCCTGACTAATATCAATAGTATAACCATCTTTTTTTTCATCTCCTGCTAATCTTTTAAATGTCATATTTTTGACTTCAGCATAATCAGTGTTCATCCCTAAACAAAAGGAATCTTGACATTGAATAATGATGTTTTCTTTTGTCCCTTCTCCAATAATTTGTAAGGGTTTATTAATTATAAAATAATCTTCATATAATCCGGGTTTAACCATAATAATATTATTAGCTGAGGCGTTAGTAATAGCACTACTAATATTTGTATAATTTCCACTGCCATCTTGTGCGACTGTGATTGTTTCTGCATTGGTAAAATCGGGAGGATTATTATTGTTATTATTGGTGTTGTTCTTATTTTTAAATTTAATATATTTGTTAATTCCAACTGCTAAAAATAAACCTCCTGTCATTAAACCGATTGTGGTTAAAAGCTTTCGGCGATTAATATTAGGATTAAATTGTTGATTTTTGATCACAAAAGTTGGTAAAACACTAGAGGTATTTTGTTCTGTGGGCAGTAAAGAAGGGGGTTTAATTTTAGTTTCAATGGCCTTTAATTGTTGTAAAATAAGTTGAGTAGATTGGGGGCGATTAATAACTTTATCGGCCATTAAATAATCAATAAAATCTGCTAATTCTGGAATAATTTGAGGGGCATGAGAGCGCCAATTTAATGTGTCATTATAACGATCATAAATATCAGGATGAATGGGTGATTTTCCTGTTAATAAATAAACAAAAGTCCGCCCTAAAGCATAAAAATCAGATTGGGGAACAGCATAACCTTTTTCTTGTTCAGGTGGTGCAAAACCGGGGGTAAAAATTCCTGTATTTTGACCGCCTCCTAAGATTGTAGCAGTAACTTGACGTACTGCTCCAAAATCAATTAAAGCTAATTGACCATCGGGGCGTAAAATAATATTAGAAGGTTTAAGATCTCGATGGAAAAAATTATGACTATGGACTTCATTTAAAATATCAATTAATTGTAATAACCATTCTAAAGTTAAGTCTTGATCGATGGGGCGAAATTGTCTTTGTTTTTGATATTCTTCTAAGTCCATACCCTCGATTTTTTCCATGACTAAACAATATAAAGGGGTTTGACTATTGCGGGGAAAATAATTAAAAATACCTTCACCTTTTGGGATACCAGGATGGTTTAAATGGGATAAAACTTCCGCTTCTTTTTGGAATAATTCAAGGGCTTTAGGATGATTATTTGTTAAAAGTTTTAATACTTTTAATTGATGATTATGGATCACTTCATAAGTATTACCAAAACCGCCTTTATCACTTAATAAACCCATGACTTTATAACGTCCATTTAATAATAATTCTGAGCCACAGGAATTACAAAATAATTGTTGATCTTGATTTTCGGGGTTAGTACAATTAGGATTAATACAAAGAGACATAATAATTAGTTATTTGTTATTGGTTATTTGTTATTGATTATTTGTAATAATATTTTAGCATTAGATTCCAAAAAGTCGGTGATTTTGTTAATATTTAAGTGTTATCCTTTATCTGTATAAAAACTCCCCGACTGTTAAAGTAAAGGGTTTTCAAAATCGAATTGTCTGATCTTGATAAACTTTTTTCGATCAGCTTTTGAGGTTATTTTTAATCTTAAGAAACTAAAAAATATAAAAAAATAAATAATTTCTAATAGTAATTAAGTTCAATTTATTGAATGAATTATATTAGAATCGTCAATTTATTGCGAGGCGGTTTAATGCTTTAAGGGATACCTATTAATAATTAAACCTCTTTGAAATTAATTTCAAAGCTAACAGTGATCGTTCAATAAATTGAACTAATATTTGTATTTTATTTATCAATGCCTGTGCTAAAAGAAATAACCAATAACTCAACTATTTTTGAATAACTAAACTATCAGAAAGTAAGTCATGTAAAGCTCTTTTTTTCTCTGTCCAACCTGCACAAAAATAACCGAAATAAAAAATAAGTGAAGAAAGAATTTTTGTCCAATATCTAATATTAGCTTGTCCAAAAGACATCTGATTTCCATGAATATTGGTAACTTTTAAACCCATGATCATTTTACCAATTGTTCCCCCTATTTCTGTTGATTCAAAGAATACATAATAGAGCCATTTTAAAATAATTCCTATTAATAATCCCATCGTTACTATTTTTGATTCACTGTCAAGATCAGAGGGATTAAATAAGATAACTAAACTCATAATAATTCCGGCTATTTGTCCAAAAAAATTTGTGCCTACAATTGTAGCGCCAAGAAATGCGTCACTATCTCCACTTAATAAAAAAAGTGAACTAAAAAATCCACCGATAAAACTAACCCCAATGCCAATTAAAATATTATCTATAATAGCCGCCGTAAAGCGTTTCCAAAAGTTAGCATAAATAACAATTGCTCCCTGATTTTGGGCAGATTTATTAACAATGGTAGCAGGTATTTCTGCCTGTTTTTGATAGCGATTTTCATAGCGATAGGGTGAATTAAATTGTTGATTTATTTGGGTTACTTCTCTTAATAAAGTTGTGGCATCACTAGGCCTTTTGGTTGCTTTTTCGGCCATTAAATAATTAATAAAATTAACTAAACTTGGGGTTAAATTTGTAGCGTATTTTTCCCAATTTAATTCATTATTATAATGATCATAAATTTCTGGATCCGTGGGATTTTTTCCTGTTAATAAAAAAATAAAAGTTCTGCCCAAAGCAAAAAAATCTGATTGTTGTACAGCATAACCTTTTTCTTGTTCAGGGGGGGCATAGCCGGGGGTAAAAATGCCTGTATTTTGCCCTCCTCCCAAAATTGTAGCTGTAACTTGACGTACTGCCCCAAAATCAATTAAAGCTAATTGACCATCGGCGCGTAAAATAATATTAGAAGGTTTAATATCTCGATGAAAAAAGTTATGGCTATGAACTTCATTTAAAATATTAGCTAATTGTAATAACCATTCTAAAGCTAAACTTTGATCTATTGGTTGATTATTGCGTTGTTTTTGATATTCTTCTAAGTCCATTCCCTCAATTTTTTCCATCACTAAACAGTGTAAAGGGGGTTGACTATCTCTGGGAAAATAAGTTATTTCTCCTTCACCTTTAGGTATTCCGGGGTGATTTAATTGGGTTAAAACTTCCGCTTCTTTTTTAAATAATTCTAATGCTTTGGGATGATTATTTGTTAATATTTTAACAACTTTGGGGTGATGATGAGAGTCAATGGCTTCGTAAGTATTGCCAAAACCGCCCTTATCACTTAATAATTTAATAATACGATAACGTCCACTAATCAGAAGTTCTGAGCCACAAGATTGACAAAATAAATTCTGATCTGAATTATTGGGTTGTTTACAATTGGGATTAATACATAAGCTCATGATTATTTGTTATTTGTTATTCGTTATTGGTTAGAATAAATTAACTTATTCAACAATTATCAATTGTCAATTAATAAAATATAGCAGTTCTAAATAGAAAGTGACAAATAATTAGTTTTAAAAAGAAAGCTAAAGCTTTGTTACCAATAACTAATAACAAATAACTAATAACGATTTAAGAATTTTGCTCAATAAATTTTTGCATAACATTTAATGCTTCTTGGGGTATTTCATGCCCCATCAAAGGAAATTCATGATAATTAATTTTCATCCCAATTTCCTTTAATTCATCTCTGGCTTGATGGGAGGCGCTCAAGGGTACTACCTGATCTATTTTTCCATGTACCATTAAAACGGGGGGAAAGGTATGATTTTCAATTATTTCGGGTTGATAATGTAAATAACCGCTAATACTACAAACTCCCGCTAAAGGTAATTGGATCCCCACATCTAAGCACATCGCCCCCCCTTGGGAAAATCCCACCATAAAGGTGCGATCGAGGGGTATGTGTGTTTTTTCCTCTAAAGTTTGTAACCAGTCAAATAAAATGGCTCTACTTTCGGCTAAACCCTGATAATGACTGGTTTCTAGGGCATACCATGCCCTCCCCCCCTGTACTTGAGGATGGGGAAAAGGGGCATTAGGGAATAAAAATTGATAACTGGGTAAATTAAACATCGGCACTAAGCCCACTAGATCATGATAGTTTGCTCCCCAACCATGTAAGGCCACAATTAAATATTCAGGGGATTTTCCATTGGCGGGAGGAAGGGTAATAGTTTCTAAACCTGAGAAAGATGACAAAATAACCTCCTTAAAAAGGGTTAATCAGTTGACAGTTGACGGTGGACAATTGACAATTATCTTGTAAGGGGCTAGAAGCCCATCCCACAAATGACCAATGACTAATGACAAAATCATAACTTATTATTTGTTTAAAAAATAAATGATTAAAATTCTCCATTTATCAGATATTCACATGGGTAGCGGGTTGGCTTACGGTAAAATTAACCCCCAAACGGGGCGTAATACCCGCCTAGAAGACTTTATTAAAGCCCTTGAATTTTGTATTGATCGCGCGATCGAGCTTCCGGTAGATTTAGTTTTATTTGGGGGGGATGCCTTTCCTGATGCTACCCCTGCCCCTTACATCCATGAGGCTTTTGCCGCTCAATTTCGCCGTTTAGCCGATGCCGAGATCCCCACAGTTTTATTAGTGGGCAACCATGATCAACATTCCCAAGGCCATGGGGGGGCAAGTCTCTCTATTTATCGTACTTTAGCCGTTCCGGGGTTTATCGTGGGCGATCGCCTTGCTACCCATTGCATTAACACTAAAAACGGAGAAATACAGGTGATTACCCTTCCTTGGCTTTTAAAAAATACCTTATTAACTCGCCCTGAAACTGAGGGTTTTTCCCTTGAAGAAATTAATCAATTATTAATCAAAAAGCTTGAACCAGCTTTAGAAGCTCAGATTAGAAGACTTAATCCTCAGTTACCCACCGTATTATTAGGACATTTAATGGCTGATCGAGCTAGTTTAGGGGCGGAAAGATTTTTGGCTGTAGGAAAGGGTTTTACTTTGCCCCTATCTTTATTAATACGCTCAGAATTAGATTATGTGGCCTTAGGCCATATTCATAAACATCAAAATCTTAATCCTGACAATAATCCTCCTATTGTTTACGCCGGAAGCATTGAAAGGGTGGATTTTAGTGAAGAAAAAGAAGCAAAAGGTTATGTTTTAATTGAGATGGAAAAAGGCCAAACTCAATGGCAATTTTGCCCCTTACCCGCTCGTAATTTTTGTACGATAGAGATAGATGTATCCGAAAAAGAAGATCCACAAAAAGCAATTTTAAAAGCAATTTTTGCCCACAATATTAAAGATTCATTAGTGCGTTTAATTTATAAATTACGTTGCGATCAAATAGAATTAATTAATCAAACAATCATTCAAGAAGCCTTGCAAGAAGCCCATAATTCAACCATTCGCCCCCAATTAATCAGTCAATTAGCAAGGCCACGCCTCCCCCAATTTAACACAGAAAATACCATTTCTCCCCTCTCAGCATTAAAAACCTATCTTGAACATCGAGAAGATTTAAAAGATATTATGCCAGAAATTTTAGAAGCCGCTCAAGAATTATTATCTACTAATAGTGTAATTTAATCAAATTAAGGGTATTTTGTAACTCTTGACGATGAAGCCACCCCACAAAACCAGCATATAAACAATGATCATTTTGATCTGCTAAAAAAACATGATCAACTTGAGCGGGATTTTTCCATATTTTCAATTTTAAACCACTAGATAAAGTATGATAAATTTGCGCAGATTTAAAATCACGATAATGGGCATCAGTCATGCCCTTAACTTGACGTAAAATAGTAATAAGTTTTTCCCTTTCATCATTAATATTTGTCTTAATTTCTGATAGATTTAATTGCCCTTGCCAAAATTTTTTAATCGTTTCAATCACTAAACAATGATTACGCAAATCTCGATGATTTAAGCCAGATAAACTAATAAATTTTGCCCCTTTAATTAAAGTTGCCCCTTCAATAACCGTGCCATCACTACCATTATCTTTATTACCTGTAATAACTAAAATAGAGACTTTTTGAGCAATTTTTTCCGCTAAATGACGGCGATTTTTGGCCAAATCTTTGGCAATAGTTGGTAACACCCCAAAAGGGTCAACTATTCTGGCTAGATCAGCCCCTCCAATGGGCGATCCTAACAGAATTAAACTATCAATTTTCGGTAATAATTCTTGATATAAATTTAATAATTCAACCCAAATACAACCCCCCAAAGAATGGGCAATAATTCTAATTTTATGATTAGGATATTTAGTTAAAGTTTCTAATAGTTCATTTTCTATTTGTTTAATTAAATTATCAATATTAAGCCAAGTATTAACATACCCTAAATTGGGCATAATAATTTTAGTTTTCGAGTTAGCAAGACTATTAGCCAAAAGTTGAAAACTTTTACTTTCATCATGCCAACCATGTTGAATAAAAAGGACAAATTCTGATTCATTACTACTTATCATTTTAATTTTACCTTCTTTAAAATCAAAAGAGATGATTTAACCGTGATTTTTGGTCAATCTTTCATCTTTATTGTAAAATATAATTTAAGGCTTCAAGCTATTTTTAATACCCTATTTTTGCCGTTGCTTTAAAAGTTTAGTTCCCATGACCTCAAATCGAACTATGATTAAGCCATTCCCTCAATATCTTGCTTTGCTGACTTTAGTGTTAGGTTTTACTACTACCCCTCATGGCTTGACTTTGGCTCAAACTGAAGATAATAATACTACCCCCACCTACATTGATCAAGGGGATTTTGTCCCCGCTTACCCTTATGATAATAACGCTTTACCCCCCGTTAATAATCAAGATTATGCCACAAGAGATTTTCGAGTAACGGCTTTACAAAAGGATCCTACTGGTGATCTCTGGGTGGGATCATGGCTCGGTTTAACTCGCATTAACCCTCATACCGGAGCGATCGTAGCCCGTGTGAGTTTACCTAACTATCGCATTGAAACCATGACGATGGATCGAATGAATCGTTTATGGGTAGGCACTGAACAGGGTTTATATCGAGTTGATCCCCGTTCTAATCAGGTAACAGCCCAAAATATCATTTTACCATCCACTCGCATTTTATCCTTATTGGTGGATCATCGTGGTTATTTATGGGTAGGTACGGATCGGGGTTTAGCCTTACTCAGCCCCGATCAGGGCTTATTAATGACCACTTTACAGGATTTACCCGGAGTCAGCGCCAATAGTTTAACTTTAGATAATGATCGTAATTTATGGGTAGGAACTTTAGAGGGTTTAGTGAGGGTAAATACGGCTAATGCGTTTATTACGGGAAGACAAGCCAATATTCAAGGTAGTGTGGTGCAAACTTTAGCCACCGCACCCGATGGTAAAATTTGGGCCGGTACTATAAATAGTTTATTAGTCATTGCTCCTAATACCCGTGAAGTGTTGCGATCGGTCACACCTTTCAGGGGGCAAAATGTTCAATCTTTGAGTTTTGATCAAGATGGCACCTTGTGGGTAGGCACAGAAAACGGCTTATTAAGAATTAATCCTGATACGGGGGCAGTGATCGCTAGACTGGCCAACCTTCCTTCCAATCGAATTTTATCATTATCTCCTGACACGGGTAATAAATTATGGATTGGTACTTCTGAAGGTTTAGTTTGGTTGAGTGGATCGGGGATCTTACGTCCCCATTTAGCTTTTGTGAGGGAAGCGCCGGAGAATTTTTAAGAAAATTTGATTAGTCAACCCCCCTTCGCCTCCCCTTGAAAAGCAGAGCATTTTTTAAAGGGCATTTTCAAAGTCCGGGACAGGGGGGTTAGAATATAAGCTTAAATCCTCTTTATTTAAACAGTTTGTAATTGTTTTTTAGCATCTTCTTGAGCTAAGAATTTTTCTAATTCCGTTAATGCGTCTGCATCCATTTTAGTCTGCATCGGACAGAATTTAGGCCCACACATGGAGCAAAATTCCGCTTCTTTATAAATATCCGCAGGTAAAGTCTCGTCATGATATTCCCTTGCTCTGTCTGGGTCTAAGGATAACTCAAATTGACGATTCCAGTCAAAATTATAACGGGCTTTGGATAATTCATCATCTCGATCGCGCGCACCTTGACGATGACGGGCAATATCGGCCGCATGAGCCGCTATTTTATAGGCAATTAAACCATTGCGCACATCTTCGGCGTTAGGTAAGCCTAAATGCTCTTTCGGAGTAACATAACATAACATGGCCGTACCATACCATCCCGCCATGGCCGCACCGATCGCGCTGGTGATATGATCATAACCGGGGGCAATATCAGTTACTAAGGGGCCTAAAACATAGAAAGGAGCTTCAGAGCATTCTTCCATCTGTTTACGCACATTAAACTCAATTTGATCCATCGGTACATGGCCAGGCCCTTCCACCATTACCTGTACATCATGTTCCCATGCACGGCGGGTTAATTGACCTAAAGTTTTAAGTTCAGAAAGTTGAGCCTCATCGGAAGCGTCATGGGTACATCCGGGGCGTAAAGAATCCCCTAAACTGAAGGAAACATCATACTTTTTGAAGATTTGGATAATATCATCAAAGTGAGTATACAGAGGATTCTGCTTGTGATGATGTAACATCCAACGGGCAATAATACCGCCACCACGAGACACAATACCAGTGATCCGACTACGCACAAGGGGTAAATATTCAATTAATAAACCCGCATGGATGGTCATATAGTCAACCCCTTGTTGGGCGTGTTTCTCAATAATATGGAGAAAGTCGTCAGGGGTTAAATTTTCGATGCGTCCATGAACAGACTCTAAAGCCTGATAAATGGGAACAGTACCAATGGGTACGGGAGACGCTTTAATAATAGCGGTGCGGATCTCATCTAAGTTACCGCCTCCGGTGGATAGATCCATCACCGTATCAGCACCATATTTAACCGCTAGGTTTAATTTATCCACTTCTTCCTGTAAATTAGAGGAGTTAGGAGAAGCGCCAATATTAGCATTAACCTTACATTTAGAAGCGATCCCGATGGCCATTGGCTCTAAATTAGTATGATTAATATTAGCGGGAATAATCATGCGGCCTCTAGCCACTTCTTCCCGAATTAACTCAGGAGGGAGATTTTCCCGTTTTGCCACATAGTGCATTTCTTCAGTGATCAAACCTTGACGGGCGTAGTGCATTTGGGACACATTTTCCTGACCACGCCGTTTCGCAACCCATTCAGTTCTCATATTAAAAGTTCCTTAAATAAACAGCTTCCCTCCGCTGGTCTGAACCAGACTCAGGTTCTAAGGGTATTTCTCAGCCTGATCTTACTCAGACACCCCTAGCTTTAATGGAAAATTATATCACAATTCACAATTGATCGCACAAAGAAATTATTAATAACAGCAATTCTCATTTTAAACAATAAGGTTATATGATTTAGAAATCAAAAAGAAATAATGATTAATTGTTGAGAAATAAGTAATAATCTAGTAGTTAATGTTAATGATACTTGTGATATTATTTGCATTGATATTGATTATACTTAATCAAATGTTACCATTAATCAATTAGAAAAACTAGCTTAAGTGTTATAATAGGTTAATGTTGACGATTATTACATTTTAAGTGATAAAATTAGATATAATAATTAAGGAGAGTCAATTATGAGTAAATCTAATACTACATGGTCTGCTGATGGTAAAACTATTCTCACAATAGAACCTCATACTAAAACTAAACATTTATTAACGGAACAATATGTTATTGATTATATTTATACTCTTTATGGACAACCTTTTCCTCGTGGAATCAATACTTTTACATTTATTGATGGCTTTTGTGGTGGAGGTATTTATCACGATCCAGAATCAAATGATAAATGGTATGGCTCACCAATTCGTTTAATTAATGCAGTTAAAGAAGGCTATTTAAAATCTCAACCACGACATCATTCTTTAGATGTAAAATTTATTTTTATTGATAGCAAAAAAGCTCATTTGAATTGTCTAAAAAATTTTGTTTTTCCAGAAGCAGGTTTTGGACAATTGTTAGATGAAGAAAAACATATTATTGAGAGATTTCAAGAAGAAAATTTAACAGTTGAGTGCGAATTTATTTGTGATGAATTTGAAAATAGAGTTGATTATTGTTGTTCAGTTGCCAAAAATAGAAAAGGAAATTCATTATTTTTTCTTGATCCTTTTGGTTGGTCTGATGTTTCTATGAATAGTTTTAGAAAAATAAATAGTCTTAAAAATTCAGAAATTATTTATACATTTATGATTGATTATATCTACAGATTTATTGATGGGATAAGCTGGACAGGTAGAGAAGCCTTTAACAAAATACTTGAAGCAGATGGATATTTTGATATTAATGAACTTAGAAATTTAGATAAATTTGGAGAACAAGCATTTTATCGAAATGAGTTAATGAGATTATTAAGAGATCGAGGAAATGCAAAAAAAATAATTACATTTGCAATGATGTCTAAATATGAACACAGAGTTGAATATTATTTAGTTCATATTTGTCATCATTTAAGAGCATTAGAAGTCATGAAAGATGGTAGTTGGAAATTTAATAATTTAGACTATCAATATAATTATGAAGTTTATGGTTATGGATTTAATACAGCATCTTATTATCAAGAAAATCAACTAGATTTGAAATTTGATATTAGTCAAGATGGTGATCAACTTTGTATTAATAAACTAAATAATAATATTTTTAATATGATTAATCATAATCCAGAAGCTTTTAGTTTTAAACAACTTTGTGAGAGAACAATGGAGCTTAATCCTGCCATTAGAAAACATTATTATGAATCTCTAAAAATTTTAAGAGAAGACAAAGTAATTAAAGTTAAAAGAAATGGGAAAATAACGAATAGTTTGAAATTAGAAAATAATGATATAATTGAAAGAGTTGAACAAAAACTAATATTTCCAACTTTTAATTTTAGAAAAAATTTTTAAAAGTAAAATATCAAAAATAATGAAAACTAATTATGATTACTGGAACAGAAAAAATTGTTAATCCACTTCAAAAGAGTGCATTAAATAAAAAAAGTTTATGTGATTATGTTGTTAATATAGCTTCTGGATGTCTTCATGGCTGTACATTTTGCTATGTACCTTCGACTCCGAGTATTAGAACACAACAAAAAAAATTACATCAAAAAGGAGTAGAAAATCCTCAATTAGATTGGGGAAAATATCTATTTGTTAGAGAAGGAATACCTGAAAAATTAGATCAAATTTTAAGTAGAAAAAGAACATGGGAAAAAACCCCTTCAGGGAAAGGCGTTGTTTTACTTTGTTCGGGAACTGATCCTTATCAAAATAAACAAATAGCTAAAATTACTCGTCAAACGATTGAAGTTTTGCTTAAACATAATAAAAAAATTAGAATTTTAACTCGTGGTTTATTATGGCAAAATGATTTAGATATTTTAGTTAATCCTAATATTACATTAGGCATGAGTATTCCTTGTATTAATGATGAATTATTAAAAAAAATTGAAATTAATGCTCCCTTATCATCTGATAGATATAAAGCATTAGAAAAAGGATATAAAGCCAATTGTCGTTTATACATTGCTATGGCTCCGACTCCTCCTTTAATGACATTAGATGACTTTAAATTTAATTTAGAAAAATTTATGAAAATTAATCCAGAAGTAATATTTTGGGAGCCAATTAATGCCAGAGGAAGTAATGGAAATAGAATGTTAGCCGCAGGTTTAGATTTTGCTAAATTAGTTATGACTAGACAATCATGGGCTGAGACTTTTATTAAACAATGGGAATTTCTTGAAATAGCGGGAAAAGAATTAGGATGTTTAGAAAAAATACACTTCTGGCCAGACCCTTCTTTAAAAGGATTTGTTGATCAAGAAAAAATTAATCAATGGCTTTATAGGCCAACAGTAGAAAAATGGTAAACTAAAAAAATTAATAATAATCTAAATAAAAAAATGGCTATTCCTGATTTTCAAACTATTATGCTTCCCTTACTTAAATATTATGCAGAAGTTCATGATGAAATAACGATGAATGATGCTACCGAATATTTAAGTACAATTTTTAACTTAACAGAAGATGAAATTAAAGAAATTTTATCTAGTGGAGTTCAAACTCGTTTTTTAAATCGGGTTTGTTGGGCTTCCATCTATTTAAAAAAAGCTGAATTAGTTGAATCAACTAGACGAGGTTATAGTAAAATCACTCAATCAGGATTAGATTTATTAAAAACTAATCCTATTAAAATTGACATAAAATTTTTAGAACAATATCCAAGCTTTCAAGAGTTTAGAAAATTAAAAGGTACTCGTAAAAAGAAAAATAATTCTGATGAAGAAAATTTAGATTCAAATGATAATAATTCGATTACTCCGGCCGAAGCTTTAGAGGAAGCTTATCAAACTTTAAGAGATGAATTAGCAGATGAAATTTTAGAGAAAGTTAAATCAATAAATCCTTATTTTTTTGAAAAATTAGTAGTTGAATTATTAGTTAAAATGGGCTATGGAGGCTCTAAAATTGATGCAGGAAAAGCGATCGGTAAATCAGGAGATGGTGGTATAGATGGCTTTATTAAAGAAGATAAATTAGGTTTAGATGTCATCTATATTCAGGCAAAAAGATGGACAGAAAATGCAGTTTCTCGTCCTCAAGTTCAACAGTTTGCAGGTGCGTTAGCAGGGAAAAAAGCGAATAAAGGAATTTTTATTACTACCTCAAGATTTACCCAAGAAGCTATAGATTATGTTAAGCAAATTACCAGTAAAATTGTGTTAATTGATGGTGAACAATTAGCTCAATTAATGATAGATTATGATGTGGGAGTTGCTTCTGCTTCTATTTATTGTGTAAAAAAAATAGATTCGGATTATTTTGAGGAGGGAATTTAATTTTTGAATATAAATAAGTTAGAATTAATTAAAAATAATTAATTTAATTGTTAATAATTATTGGCCTTGATTGGTAAAACATAAAAATATGATTACTTTTGAAAAAAAATTTTAATATTAATCAAATATAAAATATAATAATAATTTAATATCCAAAGTTCTGTACTTATTACTTAAATTATGCTTTCACATCCTCAAAATAATAATGTAAATTGGCAATGGCAAGAGTGGGAAGGTTTATCCTATCTCACCTGTGAATTATTAGAGCCTTGGTCTCATGGTTTTTTTACTCAACAATTTTCGCCCCGTTTACCTGAAGATTTAATTCCTATTTTAGACCCTTTTGCTAATAGTTATCGGGTTAAACAAGTTCATGGAAATCAAATTTTAATGCCCGATCAAATTCATGAACATTTACAACTTAATCATCCTGAAATTCTTTTACCATCGGCTGATGGAGTCATTTCAACTAAAGAAAAACAAGGGGTCTGGGTGGCCACGGCTGACTGTACTCCTGTTTTAATCGCCGATCGCTCCACTGGTCAAGTAGCGGCCATTCATGCGGGGTGGCGTGGTACGGCTCAAAGAATTGTACCAGAGGGAATTAGTAAATTTTTAAATTTTGGTAGTAATTTAAAGGATTTAGTGATTGTGATGGGTCCCGCTATTTCAGGTAAAGTTTATCAGGTTTCTGAGGATGTTGCCGTAGAAGTGGGTTTAAGTTTTTTAAATAATACTAATATTAGTAATAAAAAAGATATTTTAGACGCATTACATAATCTTAATAATTCTCCCTTATTACCCGATGAAAATGAGGGTAAAGTACGTTTAGATGTGAGGACAATCAACTGGTTACAGTTAAAAGAAATGGGTTTGAAAGATGAACAGATAGCGATCGCGCCCTATTGTACCTATCAACAACCGGAACATTTCTTTTCCTATCGTCGCACCCAACAAAAAAAGGTACAATGGTCAGGAATTGTTAGTAATATGGTTTAATCTTGTCCCCTTTTTTTTTGATTAATTAATATTAAAAATAAGTGAAAAATCTAATCAGAAAAAAGTTATAATGATTGTCATAGACAAAAGCTGTAATTGATATTATCTATTTATTTAATATTTATTATTAATAACTTAACTAATGGCTGTTACCGTACAAAAATTATTACAATGGAAACAAAAAAGTCGTTCAATCAGTTGTTTAACGGCTTGGGATTATGCGATCGCTTCGTTATTGGATCAGGCCGGAGTTGATATTATTTTAGTGGGTGATTCCTTGGCTAACGTGGCTTTAGGCTATTCCACTACTTTACCCGTCACTTTAGAACAAATGATCTATCATACTCAGGCCGTTTGTCGTGGAGTCAAAAGGGCTTTAGTTGTCTGCGATCTGCCGTTTTTAAGTTATCAGGAAAGCATACCCCAAGCCCTTCGCTCGGCCGGGCGAGTCTTAAAAGAAACTAACGCCCAAGCGGTTAAGTTAGAAGGCGGTCATCCTGCCATGATTGAAACGGTTGAAAAGCTTACCCAGATAGGGATTCCCGTCATGGCACATCTTGGTTTAACCCCCCAGTCAATCCATCTTTTAGGCTTAAAAAAACAGGGGACAACCCCTGAAAGTTCGGCCTTACTAATGGATCAGGCGATCGCCTTGCAACAGGCCGGAGCTTTTTCTCTGGTTTTAGAGCATATCTCAGACTCATTAGCCTCTGAAATAACTCAAAAATTAACCATTCCTACGATCGGCATCGGAGCGGGGCAATGTTGTGATGGGCAAGTGTTAGTAACGGCTGATCTCCTTGGTTTAACGGAAACTCAGCCTCCTTTTGCCCAACCTTATCTTAATCTGCGATCGCTGATTATTGAAACAGTAGAAAAATATATTGAAAATGTGCGAAAAATCAATTGACAATTGACAATGGACAATTGACAATGATTTAAGATTTAAAATAAAAAATTAATTGCAATTAATGAATTAAATATGACTGATTCTAATGTATCTTTTAATCAAAATTTATTGAATTTTCCTCAACAAATTTTCAAAAAAACAATTAAAATTATCGCTGATTTAAGATTAGCAATTATTCTTTTATTATTATTAGCAATTTTTAGTATTACCGGAACAATTATTGAACAGGGAGAAAGTTTAGCATTTTATCAAGCTAATTATCCAGAAAGTCCCGCTTTATTTGGCTTTTTAACATGGAAAGTTATTAATTTTGTTGGTTTAGATCATGTTTATTCAACCAGTTGGTTTTTGGGGTTAATGGTGTTATTTGGTAGTAGCTTAACTGCCTGTACTTTTACTCGTCAAGTCCCCGCTTTAAAGGCCGCTAAAAATTGGCAATTTTATCATAAACCCCGTCAATTTGAAAAACTAGCTTTTTCTACGGAATTAGAAAAAGGTTCTCTCAATTCTTTGACTCTTATTTTACAAAAAAAAGGCTATAAAATCTTTCAAGAAAATGATAGTTTATATGCCAGAAAAGGTATTATTGGCAAGATCGGGCCGATTATTGTTCACTTAGGAATGATTGTAATTTTATTAGGTGCAATTTGGGGATTGTTTACGGGTTTTAAAGCTCAAGAAATGATTGAAAGTGGCCAAACTTTTCGAGTTAAAAATATTATTGAAGCTGGTCTTTTGGCCGATTCAAATATTCCTAAAGATTGGCAAGTTAAAGTTAATCGTTTTTGGATTGATTATACTCCAGATGGGGTAATTGATCAATTTTATTCTGATTTATCAGTGATTGATTTAGAGGGTAAAGAATTAGACAGAAAAACTATTTTTGTTAATCAACCTTTACGCTATGATGGTGTTACTTTGTATCAAACAAGTTGGGGTATTTCATCGGTAAAAGTTCAATTAAATAATAGCCCTATTTTTAAATTACCAATGGCTTTATTACCAACGGAAAATGGTGCTAAAATTTGGGGTACTTTTATCCCCACAAAACCTGATTTAAGTGAGGGTGTTTCCCTCATTACTAAAGACTTACAAGGTACTTTATTTATTTATAATCAAACAGGGGATTTAATCAGTGCGGTGCGCCCAGGTATGACAAAAGAAATTAATGGAGTTAAGGTTAAAATTCATGAATTATTAGGAAGTACGGGTTTACAAATTAAAGCGGATCCGGGCGTTCCAATTGTTTATACTGGTTTTGCTTTATTAATGTTAGGAGTTGTCATGAGTTATGTTTCCCATTCTCAAATTTGGGCTTTACAACAGGGTGATCGCTTTTATTTTGGGGGGAAAACTAACCGCGCTCAAGTGGTTTTTGAACAGGAATTAATGGAGGTAATTGCACAAATTTAAGTTTTAATTTTTTATCTCCAAATTGAAAGATTAATTTTAGTTTTAAAAGTCGGAAATTTTTTAAATCTCCGACTTTTTTATGGTAAATTACTCAAGTAATTGTTACATTTTAACCCTTAACAATTGCTCCAAAATCACCTAAAACAAGGGCATGATTTCTTAATAATCCTAATAGATTTAAACGATTTTTTTGAATGTTAGGATCCTCATCCATCACTAATACACTATTTTCCCCATCAAAAAATTCCGCTACGGTGGGAGCAATGGTTTTTAAACCATCTACTAATTTTTGATAATTTCGCTCTTTTTGTGCATTTTTAGTAATGGAAACTAATTTAACTAAACCTTCATAAAAATTGTTTTCTGAAGACTTTTGAAATAAATTAGTTTTAATAATATTAAGAGGCTCTAAAGTTTGACGATCGAGATCACCTTTAAGTGCCAAACGAGCGGATCTATTAACTGTCTCATAAATGGCTTTTAACTGGCCATCTTGACGAATTTTTTGTAAAAAGATCGCCCGATTTTTTAAGTCTAAAATATCAATTAAAGCCCGATCTAAGGCCTGTTGATCTGTTTCTGCTAACACCGCATTTACCAGATCATAATCAATTTTTAAATCATCTTTTAAGAGGGTGCGTAACCTTTCTCCAAAAAAGTTTTTAACTAAATTTAAAGGTGATTGTTGATCCGGATTGGCAATGGCAAAATCTTTGGCAGTTGCTTCTAAAATCTCTAATAAATTAATCTTTAAATTGCTGTGCCAAATAATATTAATTACCCCATTACTAGCTCGGCGCAATGCAAAAGGATCCGCCGATCCGGTGGGAATTAAACCTAAACCGAAAATATTAACCACCGTATCAAGGCGATCGCTAAGGCCAACTACTTGCCCTGTCAGGCTTTGAGGCATTTTATCCCCTGCCCCCCTTGGTAAATAATGCTCAAAAATTCCTTTCGCTACCTCCGGCGACTCCCCACTCACAAGAGCGTATTTTTCACCCATCACCCCCTGTAACTCAGGAAACTCATAAACCATCTGAGTCACTAGATCGGCTTTACATAGCATGGCTGTACTTTCGATGGCCGTGCGTTGTTTTTGGCTTAATTTGAGTTGATCGCAAATTTGTTGAGCTATTTCCATAATGCGATCTACTTTATCGCGCATTGAGCCTAACTGCTCTTGAAAAGTCACATTTTCTAATTGGGGTAAATAACTGTCTAAATGTTCGTCACAGTCAGCTTTATAGAAAAATTGAGCATCTGCTAATCTGGCTCTGATTACTCTACTATTTCCCTGCGCAATAATTTCTGCTTTTTCGGGATTTCCATTGGCAATAGTGATAAAATAGGGTAAAATTTTACCATTATTTTGATTGTCTTTAATCGGAAAATAACGCTGATGTTTAACCATCACGGTGGTAATAACTTCATCGGGTAAATTCAGAAAATCATCATCAAATTTACCTAAAACTGCGGTTGGATATTCTACTAAGTTAATAACTTCTGCTAATAATTCAGAGGGAATAATTGCTTGACCATTGACATTTTTAGCTAAAGTTTCAATTTGTTCTCTAATTTTTTTCTCTCTGATTTGGGGATCAACCTCAATTTTAGCCCCTCTTAAGGTGTTAACATAATCTTGAGCCTGTGGGATGCTCACTAACTGGGGGTGTAAGACTCGATGGCCACAGGAAAGGCGATCGCTGTTAACGGTGCTTGAGCCATTAACTAAAGTGAGGGGTAAAATTTGATCATCTAAAAGAGCAACTAGCCATCGGATCGGGCGAGGAAAACGCAGATCACCGTCACCCCAACGCATAAAACGTCTGCCCTCTAAACTGGTGATCCAGTGAGGGCTTAATTTTTGTAAAATGGCTGAGGTTAATTGGCCTTTTATTTTTTTCTGAACAAAAATAAATTCGCCTTTACCTGTGTTTCTAAGTTCTATATCCTCTAAATTAATTCCTTGTTTTTTTGCAAACCCTTCTAAAGCAGGAGTAGGTTTTCCATCTTTATAAGCCAAGTTAGCTGGAGGCCCTTTAATTTCTTCTTCCCTGTCGGCCTGTTTTTCCGGTAATCCACTGATAACAAGTGCTAATCTTCGGGGTGTAGCATAAACCTCTATTTTTTCTGAGCTTAAAAAATGCTCCTCTAAACTCCGAGGAATCAGAGTTTTCCACTGAGCGATCGCATCGGCCACAAAATCAGCAGGTAGTTCTTCTGTACCAATTTCTAATAAAAAAGTAGTCATAAGATGATAATTTTAGATAAAGTTTATTGACCAAATTTTAATCATATCAAGAAATGAGCTATTAGTCATTAATCATTGCATATTTGTTATTATTTTTAATTTATTAGTTTTAATTTTTTACTGCTTAGTTATTACTAAATTATAATATGTCTGAAACCCAAAATTAAAAGTTTATGATCTTTCTTGATTTAATTATTATTAAGTCAGTATTTGTAATTAAATCAAAGGTGGGCAATACCCACTAAATTTATTTGATCTTTAAAGAAATTAATCTCCATCATGATAATTCAAAGTTTTTTAAGTTAAAATAGTCAAGATTAAGGTAATTTATCCTTGATTTACTAATGGAATTAATGGGGAAAATTTATAATCGTAATTACCATTAATTTTAAATTAGTTTCTTGATTTTTTTAGTTAATTTTCTTAGTTAAATTTATGAATCAAAATCTTTTTACTAAAAATATTAAGAAATTCTGGCAAAATTGGATTTATCCCTTACTTCCTCCTAGAGTTGGGCAAAAAAAAATTGATTTACTCTATAAAGCTTTAGATGAGGATGCCAGTTGGAATCTTAATTTTATTTTTTTCATTATTTCTTCCTGTTTGATCGCCACTTTTGGCTTAATTGGCAATAGTGCCGCCGTCATTATTGGTGCGATGATCATTGCCCCCTTAATGTTACCTTTAAGAGCTATGGCTTTCGGAGCTTTAGAGGGTGATTATCATCTGTTTAAAAAATCCCTCTTATCCATTACCGGAGGCACTTTTTTAGCTTTAACTTTATCTTTTATCATCGGTAAAATTGCAGGAATACCGAGTTTTGGCTCAGAAGTATTAGCGAGAACTCAACCCAATTTAGTAGATTTGGGAATTGCCGTAACGGCTGGAGGGGTGAGCGGTTTTGCTAAGGTGAGAAGAAAAGTCAACGATGTGTTAGCGGGAACAGCCATCGCAGTGGCCTTAATGCCTCCTTTATGTGTGGTGGGCTTAACCTTCTCTCAAGGGGATTTTGGCTATAGTATGGGGGCATTGTTGCTCTATCTGACCAATTTATTAGGGATTGTCCTTGCCTGTATGTTAATCTTTATTGTGGCGGGATATACCGAGCCAAGTCACGCCTTAGGCTGGGCTTTAGGCTTAACGGGGTTATTATTGATTCCTTTAGGGATCAGTTTTTTCCAATTGGTAAGACAAGCCCAAATCAAAGAAACCATTAGACAAACTTTACTTAATAAAACAGTTACATTAGGACAAAGAAATATTATTTTAAATGAATTAAAAATTAATTGGACAAAAAATCCTCCTCAAATCACTTTAAATGTGAAAACAGAAGAAGAAATTACTCCTAAACAAGTTTTATTAGTAGAAAATTTTGTTTCTCAAGAAATGAATCAAAAATTTAAAATTGTGTTTATGGTTGAAGAAATTAAATTTATTGATTCAGAATATGTTGAAGCCTCAAATAAGGAAACGATTAAAGATTGATTGAGTTAATTTTGTGATCAAATAAAATTTATATAATTGACGATCAAGAAAAATTAATCATAAATTAGCAACAATTTATCAATTATGGTTTATAATTGATAAACTTATCTTTTTCTTATTTTAAAATTAAAGTCAAATCAAAAAAAATCTTTTAAAATAATCTTAATCATAATATTTTTTCAAGCATTAATCCTATGACAGATACTCAAGAAAAAAAATCAACCCCAACTACAACTCAACCCGTTAAAGATCAACAAGTTACTTCTAATCAGGTTCAACCACAGGAAATATTAACCGATTTTACTACAAAAATTAATGGTTTTTTTAGTAGTTGGAAAGTTCGATTAACTTTAATTATTTCCCTTGTTATTAGTATTGTGATCATTGCCTTTTTCTGGCAACATTTAGTTGCTGTTTGGGGCATGAAACAATGGTCGGCTCGATCAGGTGCAACACCTATTGAATGTATGATTAAAGACACTGATAATAATCAATATATCAGTTGTACGGCCATGAAAAATGATCAATTTATTCCCCTTGAATGTGGGACTAATCTTTTAAATTTTGGTTGTCGAGTTAATTATGGTGTTAAAATTTCCGGTAATGGCAATAGATAGTTAATTATTAATTGATAATTGATAATTAATAGTTAATAGTTAATTATAGCAATTCTAAATAGCACCTGACGAATAACAAAAATGTTAATTTTTCTTGTCACGACTAATTTAGGATTGCTATAATTTAATTTATTGAATTTCTATGATTAACTTTGAACTCAAATTTAAAGTTAGTTATTTACTCAAAAGTTCTCTCTTAAAATATTAATCCCACCGTGAAATCTTGCACTGAGCTTGTCGAAGTGTAATTTCACGGCTAATCAAAATAGTTCAATTTATTGAACTAAATTTATTTTTTTACAATCCTAGATCATGCCATCATAGGAAAGATGGCTATTATACTGATCAATTATTATTTATTACTTAAATTATTATGTTGGATCAAAATACCTTAAATACCTCATCAAGTCGTCTAGTTTATCATCAAGTAGCATCTTTATTATTATTTCAATCAGTTTTAAATAATGAAATAGGAAAAAATTTTATTACCCTACTACAAACTTTAAATAATAAAGATGGAAAAGATTATGCCCAACAAACAGCAGTTGTTAATTGTTTAGAAGCTTATGGTAACTTATTTCAAGCCTTAGCAAAAGAAAATAAAAGTTGGCAAGATTATTTAATTAGTCAAATTTTAATCAGTGATAATCCCTTTAGTCAACAAGTACAAATTAATCCAATTTCTCAATTGTCACCTGCTTTAATTAATGCCACAAAACAGGATTTAACTATTTTACAAAAACTCTATTATTGTACTTCTCAACAATTAAGTCAATGGGTAGAAATTGCCGCCCAATTACCCTATTCTTTAGTCACATGGGAACAGGAAAATAAAATTAAAAGTTTCTTTGAAAATTATGAAAATTGGGCTGATGCTATTGAAGAATTAGCTAATTATTATCAACAAAAAGGCACAGGAATTTTTGCAAAATTTCAGGCCTTTACATGGCAAGATCAACAATTTATTGGCATTAAACAACCCGATCGCATAACTTTAGATGAAATTATTGGTTATGAAGATCAAAAACAAACTTTAATTAAAAATACTCAATTTTTATTAAAAGGTTATAAAGCTTTAAATATTTTACTTTATGGTAGTAGGGGATCGGGTAAATCTTCTTTAATTAAAGGATTATTAAATGCTTATTATCAGGAAGGTTTAAGAGTAATAGAAGTTAATAAATTTCAATTAAAAGAGTTACCTTTAATCATGGAAAAATTGCGCCATCAACCGCAAAAATTTATTATTTTTGTTGATGATTTATCCTTTGAAGAAGATGATGAAATTTTTAAATCCCTCAAAGTATATTTAGAAGGGAATTTAACAGCAAAAGCTGACAATGTTGTGATCTATGCCACATCCAATAGACGACATTTAGTGAGAGAATTTTTTGCAGATCGTCCTCGTCCGATCGATCAAGACGAAATTCACGCTTGGGATACTTTACAAGAGAAATTATCTTTCAGCGATCGCTTTGGTTTAACTTTAACATTTGAACCTGCTAATCAAGATCTTTATTTAACCATAATTAACCATCTAGCCCAACTAGAAAATATTAATTTAGATCAACAAGAATTAGAATTTAAAGCCAAACAATGGGCTACTAGAAATAATGGTAGATCCGGACGAACAGCCAGACAATTTATAGACTTTTTAAAATCAGAATTAAACTTAAATTATTAATCATGAAATTGGACAAAGTTCCTCATCAAGTGATCTTTTTAATTACTGCTTTTCTAGTAAGTTTTATCTTAGGTTTAAGCTTTTATAAAGATAATTTGTTTGCTTTTTATGCAGGTTTAATTAATCTGTTTACTATTGCCATAGCTACGGTTATTACTAATATTTACCGTCATGCTCAAAATGATCTTGTTTATGATCAATTAGAACAAGAATTAATTAATTTAGAAGAACAAGAAGAAGAAATGTATAATTATCTGATCCAAGCTAATTCAATTCGGGAAGAAATCGAAACTAGAATTAATAATTTAGAGCAAGAAAAAGTCTATTTATTAGATTATATTGGGCAATTAAATTTAGAAAGAAGAAAATTAGCTGATGATCTTCATTCTTTAAAAATTAAAGAAAAATATCATAGTAAAATTTACGCTAATAAATATCAAGAAATTGCCCAATTAGAATCTCAATATGATCAATTATCTTTTAAATTAGAATTATTAGAAATTACCCTAGAAAAAAAGCAACAAGAATTTAATAATATTGAAGATAATTTACAAAGTTTTGAACGGGATCAACAAGGTTTATTACAGCAAAAAAATCAATTAATTCAAGAAGTTCAAGAAATTCAAACCTATTATCAAGAAATGGTCAAAAAAGTTGATGAAATTCAACAAAATCGTCAAAATTTAGAAAGGGAATTTATTAATGAAAAAAGAGAAATTAATAATTTTAAAAATGTAGTGGCTGAACAAACCCAACAACAAGAAAAATATAATCAAATTTTAAAAAGTTTAGAAAAAAGAAAACAAGAATTAGACTTAAATTTAAGAGAATTAGAATTAAAAAGTAAACAATATAGTCAAATTATTGAACATCAACAAGAGGAAATTAATAATTATACAAAACCTTATATTCGGTTTAAATTTTTTCCTGAAGAATGGCATCAATGGATTAATTTTTATGAACAATTAAACAACGATGAACAAAGAATTTTTAAAGCAATTTTAGAAGAAAATGTAGAATTAATTAAATCCATTGCTTCCCATAGTAATACATCGGATCAAGTATTAATTGAAAACTTAAATCAAAAAGCATTTAATATTATCGGTGATCGGCCTTTTGTGCAAAGTGAATATCATTTAATTCCCAAAATTAATGACAAATATTTATCAATTTTTGAGGAATTATTAGTAATTAAATTTATTGATACTTTAAGTAATAAAAATTAACAATAAATCAATAGAAGATTAACAAAAATCTTAGTTCAATTTATTGAACCCTATCTATTAGTTGGACTTTGGACAAAAAATTAGATTTAATGAAGCTCACATCAGACCGAAAAAATTAAAATAAGATATTTATATTAAGAGAAATTGAATATTGTCTAATAGCATAATGTCAAATAATAAACTTTCTTTCTCAACAAGTTTGTTCTATAGATTAGAATAAATAGATAGTTTATTATTCAAAATAATATGAAAATCAAAAATAAAAATTACCAAGAAGTTGAACAATTTATTCAAGGTCGTCAACGATTATATCAAAGTCTTGGTTTAAGAAAAGATGCCTTGATGAATTTACTCGATGCTCTTAGTAGTAATCAAGATGCTAAAACAGTCGTGGAATTAAGTTTAAATCCTCTATTTAAACATAAATACCAAAGTATTTATCGAGCAATTGCTGATTTTAATAAAGCGGGAAAAAAGAAATCACAAATCACAAATAAAGCCGAAATATCTAAGATTATTTTAGAGAGTATTCCTCAAAATAATCAGCGAAAGTTTCATCTATTTGGCATTGATGTAACCCCTAATTCACGCCAGTTTTCTCCTACTGTATCTGATAAAACGTTTATTCATCAACCTAACAGTATTAAAGGCAATAAACCCATCAATATTGGTCATGCTTATTCTTGGCTTTTTACTTACCTGAAAAAATATCTAATTGTGATGCTTCTTGGACAATTCCTTTATCAGTTCAACGAGTAAAAAGCGATGAAAAAGATGTTTCTGTTGCTCATAAACAGATTAATAAAGTTTTGACAGATTCATTATTATTTAAGATAATTCTATCAGTTATTGTCGTAGATTGTCTTTATAGTCAAAAAGATTTTATTGGCAAACAAGTTCTTAATCAAGATCGACTTGTTGTCACCAGAGTTAAAAGTAATCGTGTTTTTTTTCGTCCTTTTGTCAAAGATTCTTCTGAGTTAAAAAGTGGACATCCACGTTGGTATGGTGATAAATTTGATTTAAAAGATTCAACTTCTTGGCATCCCCCTGATGATTTAATTCAAACTAATTTTACTACGAAACGTGGTAAATTATTAAATGTCAAAATTAAGGGTTGGAATAATATGTTAATGAAGGGAACAAAGGAACATAAATTGCATGATTATCCCTTTACATTATTGGAAATTACTGTTACTGATCAAGAAGGTAATTCTATTTGGAAACCAATGTGGTTAATTGCCATTGGTAAACGCCGTAACGAATTAACTTTGCTTGAAATTTATCAATCTTATCGTCAACGTTTTGACTTGGAACACTTTTTTCGATTTGGCAAACAAAGATTATTAATGAACGACTATTTAACCTCTCATACAAGTTATGAAGAAAACTGGATGAACCTAATTTTAATTGCTTATATTCAATTGTGGAATGCAAGGAATTTAGCTGTTTGCTTACCCTGCCCTTGGGAGAAATATTTGCCTAATTTTCGTGAGAGTAAGATTACCCCCAGTGCTGTTCAGAGAGACTTTTATAGAATTATTAGCACCATTGAGATCAATTCTAATTTTCCCAAACCCCGTGGTTATTCTTCTGGACGGAAAAAAGGTGAAATACAAGTGAAAAGACCACGTTATCAGGTTATAAAAAAGAATCAAAAATGTCAACAAAATAGCTAAATTGCTGTTAGAAACGACTGTTAATTAATCTTTTTTCCCCTAAAATTATTTTAGGTTAGTTTTACTTTGTCTATTTTTTTATCTTCTATTTTAACCTCTACCAATTTCTTTTTGTCCAAAGTCCAATATTAGCTTTGAAATAAATTTCAAAGTGAGTTAACGACTCTGGAGTTATCTCTTAAAGTATTAAGATCGCCAACAAATAACAAATAATCTGTTAAACTAGCAAAAGTTATTAACCATTAAAATTAATCAAATTAAAATTATGTCTGAATGGATCGCCGACAAAGTAGTAGAAATTATGACCTCATTAGGTTATATTGGGATCGCTTTATTAATGTTTTTAGAAAATCTTTTTCCCCCCATTCCATCGGAATTAATTATGCCCTTTGCAGGGTTTACTGTACGTCAAGGAAATGGTGAAATGTTATTTATTCCGGCGGTTTTAGCAGGTATTATTGGGACAATTTTAGGGGCTTTTCCTTGGTATTATTTAGGGAAATTTGTCAGCGAAGAAAGATTAGAACATTTAGCTGATAAATACGGAAAATGGATCAGTATTAGCTCTAAAGATATTAAAAAAGCTAATAATTGGTTTACCAAACATGGTGTTAAAGCTGTGTTATTATGTCGCCTCGTCCCCGGAGTTAGAACTTTAATTTCCTTACCTGCTGGTATTAATAATATGGCCTTAATTCCCTTTATTTTATATTCAACAATTGGCACAACAATTTGGGTTTTATTTTTAACAACAATTGGTTATATGTTAGGGGATAATTATAAATTAGTAGATCAATATTTAGGCCCAGTTTCTAAAATTGTTTTAGTTAGTTTAATTATTTGGTTTATTCTTTGGGTTATTAGAAAAAGATCAAAAAATTATTAATAGTTATCGGTTATTTGTTATTGGTTATTTGTTATTAATTAGGCAAAATCACCGACTTTTGGTAAGATGATTGAGTCAATTTAATTTATTTATAAAAAAGATTATTTATTATGACATCTCGCACAATTCGCATTGCTTCTCGTAAAAGTCAATTGGCTTTAGTACAAACCTACTGGGTTAAAGCTGAATTAGAAAAAGCCTTCCCCGATCTTACTTTTGAAGTAGTGACAATGGAAACCCAAGGTGATAAAGTTTTAGATGTATCTTTGTCAAAAATTGGTGATAAGGGTTTATTTACCCAAGAATTAGAGGATGGAATGTTAAAGGGTGATACTGACTTTGCAGTCCATTCTCTCAAAGATTTACCCACGAATTTACCCCAAGGTTTAATGTTGGGCTGTGTGACGGAGCGTGAGGATCCCGCCGATGCTTTAGTTGTCCATGAAAAACACAAGGATAAACAGTTAGACACCTTACCAGAGGGATCAATTATTGGCACGTCTTCCTTGCGCCGTTTGGCACAGTTACGCCACCATTTCCCCCATTTTAATTTTAAGGATATTCGGGGCAATGTCAACACTCGCTTGGCGAAGTTAGACAGTGGCGACTATGATGCTATTATTTTGGCTGTGGCAGGTTTACAGCGTTTAGATATGGGCGATCGCATCCATCAAATTATACCCAATGAAATATCCTTACACGCCGTTGGGCAGGGGGCTTTAGGGATCGAATGTCGAGAGGGGGATCAGGAAATTTTAAATATTATTAAAGTTTTAGAAAATGCCCCCACCAGAGATCGTTGTTATGCAGAAAGGGCATTTTTAAGAACTTTAGAAGGGGGCTGTCAAGTACCCATCGGCGTTAATACTAAAATTGATGCAGATAGCTTAAGTTTAACCGGAATGGTAGCCAGTTTAGACGGTCAAAAATTAATTAAAGATACTGTAACAGGTAAAGCGGAAAATGCTGATCAAATAGGCATAGAATTAGCTAAATTATTAATCGAAAAAGGTGCGGATCAAATATTAGCAGAAATTGAAAGATAATTAATAATTAAAAACGTGGGGATTTTTATTAACTTATTTTGGAAAAATTAAGCTATTGAACATCCCCAATTTTTTTTAATTTTTCTAACTGAATTAAATAGGATTTAATTAAAGATTGTAAATTAGTTTTTTCTTCTAAAGTTAAACCTTGGGGATCAAAACGATAACGATAATATAATTCAATAATTAATTGAAGTTGATTAAATAAATCAGTTTCTAAATGTTTTTGTAACTCAATTAACCATTGTTTTAAAGATTCAGATTCATTTCTAGTTAAACCTAATTGATTAAAAGATTGTTCAATTAAATAAAAATCAGAATCTAAACCCATTTTAGTTAATTCAATTATCCCTGATCGAGCTAATTTATTTTCTTTTAAAAGTGGTTTTAAATTACGAAGATTTAAACGCCAAATTAAAAATAAAATTAAAGGTGAGATCCACAACCACCAATATTTTCTAAAGGAATCACTTTGTTGTAAATTAGTAAAAATTACAGCAATTTGATTGATTAAAAAAGATAAAAAATCAGTGATCAAAGTAAGTTTATTTATCTGAGAATCTTCTATACTTGTCCAAATAGCAGGAGTAGTATCTAAAAACTGCCAACTACCGTTTAAAAATACCACCGTCCACGCATGGGCATGGCGGCCACGCACAAGATATAATTGTTCTAAATTGCTATATTCATGGACAGAATAACCCACCGCATAACGGGCAGGAATACCCATTTTTCTTAATAATAAAGTAGTGGCTGTGGCAAAATATTCACAATGGCCTGATCTAGTGTTTAAGAGAAAAGTAGAAAGGGCAGTTTGACCTTCTTTTTGACCTAATAATTCTAAAGTATAATTGAAATTTTTTTGAAAATAATTATTAATTAAATTGACTATTTCTTGATCATTTTTCCCCACTAAATTTAATTCTTTGATAACTTTTTCAAGGGCGAATAATTCTTTTTTTGGGATTAATAAATCAAATTGATTAGGAGGGCTATCAAAATTAAATTTTTCATCATATTTAATCTGATAATTAAGTTTTTTAAGACTACTTTCAATTACCACAGTTCCATATTGATTTTTTTCTAATTTATTAATCATTAAATTATTAATATTTAATGAACCATTTGGTAATTTTAATAAAGTTTTATTAGAATCTAATTTTTCAGTAATTGTTATACTTTCAAGATCAGATTTATTTTGATTATTATTAGTAAGTAAATAATTTTGATTAACTTGAGGGGGGATAGTTTGAAATTGTACCTGAGAAGCAAACCACATCCCATCTTTATATTGATTAAATGTGCTTTCTCTTAACAATTCGGGTATAATTTGATTAGTATTTTGTTTAACTCTCAATCTAATATTATTATCTTGTTTTAACTTGCCAATTTCACCTAATGAAGTAATATTATTAAAGGCATTTACTCCTGTTTGATTAAACTTGACTAATTGTTCAATTACTAATTGTTCAACAATTTGATGTAATTGATGTAAACCAATATGGAAAAAATAACCAAAAGTTGAACCAATCAAAATAAAACTTAACCAAATAGCTAAAGAAAAACGAGGATTTTTAACAGAAAATAAAGTTAAACTAACTAAAATTATCACTCCTATATAAAAAATTGATCCCTCATTTTTAACACTTCCAGCCGCTACAATAGATAAAAATAAATATAAATATCTTAAATCAAGATTAAAAACATTGGCGGTATTTTTTACCTCAATAAATGTAAATAAAAGGGAGAGATTAATAATATTACGAGTCGAATATAATTGGGCTAAAAATAAAGGTAAAATAACAATCGGCAACCAGCGAAAAAATGTATAAACAAAATAGATTGAACGATCATTAAACAGAATATAACTAATTAAAATAATTAAAAAAATTACACAAATATTAGCAATTGTTTTAAAATTTTCGTCTGTTAATTCTAATTTTTGTTTAATGAATTGATTAATTAAAATAATCACAGCGATGGGGATAGCAAAAATTAAGGTATTAGTTTGCCATCCCCAAAATAAACTACTTAATGCTAAAATTATTGATAATTGATTCATTTTTTGCTTAAATTCTGGCTAATTCTTCTTTAATTCTATTGATATTTATTACTTTAATTTTAATTAAATCTGAATAAAATTGATTGATTATTAATTCATCTTCGGTCATAATTAATACTAACACAGCTATATTAATTTGGGCTAAAAATTTAATTAATTTTTCCCTTTCTTGATCCCATTTAATTAATACTAAGATACAACCACTTAATAAGTCAATTTTTTGATTAATAATTGGCATTAAATCATCAAAAGTTTTATCGTGACAAGCCCTAACTCCTGCTAAAATTTCTAACATTTTTTCCGTATGACTTAACGCCCTTCCAAATGTAAAACAATAGGCTTCTAAGCCTACAAACATTAAATCTAATAATGATTCTTGGGTTTGTACTTCACAGGCAAATGATCCGGCCACGGCGATCGCTTCTTCTAAAATGTTACTATATTGAGCCTCTGTAAAAGTATCTAAAATGAGAGCATGACGCACAAAAAACTCATTTTCTTCTTCCCTCACAATTGGTTGACCAATTTTAGCCCAACTTTTCCAGTGGATTTTTTTGAGGGGATCGCCTGGCCGGTATTCCCTCAAAGATTGAAATTCCTCTGAGTCTCCTACGGAGGAAGTTAGGGCAACTCCTCCAGAATGATATTTACGCTCTCCGAGTAATTGAATGGGAGGTAAAGAATAAAGTTTAGGCAAAACTAATAATGATTGGGGTAAATTAATAATTTTACAAGCATTAAAAATATTTAAAGGATCACTGCGTAAAAGAGAAAATCCACTTAAATTAATCAACCCTCGATCAGTGGGTAAAATTTCTAAGGTTATTCTAGTTTGACGATAGGGGGGAAGGGGCGGTAAATTAATGGTTTTAACCTTAGCTTTTTCATTTCTTTTGATTAACCATGACCAACGATAATAACCCAATTTTTGATCAATTTTATTGCGTTTTTTTTCTAAAGGTTCGGGGGTATTTTTGAATTGTAAAAAAGTCGGGCGAGGCTCTTTAAATAATTCTCTAATTTGTAAACCAATTTGAGTTTTATTCGTTTGATTATTAATTAAAATATAATATTTTAATGGCATATTAACGGTACTAAAACGAGGTAAGATTCTAGTAATTTTTAGTTTAACTGGAAAGTAAAAACTCCATGCGATCGCTAATAGAAAAAAAGCAATTAATAAACTAAAAATTTGATAGATCATATTTTCATTAGTATTACCTCCTAAAATGGCTGAAATAATGAAAATAAATAATAGAATTAAACCAACTTTAGTAAATCTTTGATTTAACCAAACTTGCCAAGTATGAATTGAATAATAAATGCGATAAAAATTGCGATTCATAGAGTGATTATTTTTGAAGTTTTAACCTAATTACTATTAATAATGTAGGGTATTTATTACCCACCTTATCAGGTTTTGATACTATCTTTTAAGGGTATTTTCAAAATCAGGGTTAAAATGCAATTCTGAGTTCAATTTATTGAACGATCACTGTTAACAATGAAATTCATTTCATTGTGGGTTAATTACTCGCCGTGATCTCTTAAAGTATTGATACTGCCTTGAAATGAATTTCAAGGCTAATATAAATCGTTCAATAAATTGAACTAATTTTTGTCAAAAAATATCCCTTTTTTAATATTTTTTATTAATTACCATCAAAAATTATACCATTTACAAAAAGTAGCTACACAGATAAAGCATTCACAATATAATCCCAACCTGCTAAAGACAGGATAAAATCTTCTTGTAAATTATTTAAGATATTAGCTACTTTATTTTTGACATCATCTAAGTTCTTAAACCAGATATTTTTTAACTGTTGTTTGATATATAACCACAGTCTTTCAATCGGATTTACTTCTGGACAATAAGGTGGTTGAAATAACAAAATTATATTCTCAGGTACTTCTAACTTTTTGGCAGTATGACAGGGTGCATTATCTAACTGTATTATATGAACCTCATCGGGATATTCTTTACTAAATTCTGTTAAATATTTACCAAAGCATTCACTATTAAAATGAGATAGTTCATAGAAAAAACTTTTGCCATTTTCTACTTCGATTAATCCATAAAGATAATAATAGTCATAATGCCATTGTAATTCTTGTTCTGGTTTGACTCCTTTTAAAGTTATTTTCCTTCCTAATTCTGTTCTAAAACCTAATCTAGTTTCATCTTGACACCAGTAACAAATATTTTTAGTATCACCCCATTTCTCTTTTATTTGAGCTATTATGCCTTTTAATCTTATGGGTAAATACTCTTTAAATACGGATATTACCCCTTCATTTTGATACTCATGATAAGGACGTGGTACTTTTAATTTTGCCCCTAATTCGTATCTCACTAATTGATGTATTGTGGTATAACTTATCTCAATATCTTGACAAGTAAATAACCATATTTTTATTTCTTGGTAACTGTTAAATCCTTGAGGCTCACTTAATTCTTTTTTGACCAGAGCCACTGTTTCTAGCTCTAGTTTTTTTGGTCTTCCTGTTTTATTATGTTCTTGTAATAATGCGTCTAATCCTTCCGTCTTATATAAGTGAAACCATTCGTAAATTGTTCTCTCACTACGCCCCATCATTACCGCTAAGTATCTGATCGTTTCAGCCACTTGAATTTTCCAAAGATATAAAGCTTGAACTTTGGCAAAATTCAAAGCTGTTTTTTGTTGTTTCATGAGATTTTTTAGTGTATCTGCTGATTCAATTACTTCTATTTTTGATATTCCTGACATACTATTGCTCCTGTTAATTTATTCCTATACTAACCCTGAACTTACTTTTTGTAAATGGTATTATTAATTAATTCCCCTTTGCCCCTTGGGAGAGAGGTTTAGGGTGTGAGAAAAAAGATTAAAAAGTGTTAAAATTATTAACAAAATCAACTAGGAATAGGTAAAGAATTTAAAATTTCTTGTATAATTGTAACGGGAGTTTGACCAGAAAAACGGGCTTGAGATTCCATTACTAAACGATGGGAAATAACATCAATTGCTAATTCTTGAATATGATCGGGTGTAACATATTCATAACCATCAAATAAAGCTAAAGCTTGAGCAATTTTCATTAATGCTAAAGATGCCCTTGGACTTGCCCCCAAATGTACACCAGTAGCCGTGCGCGTGGCATTAATAAGGTCTACTAAATAACGCTTTAATTCTTCACTAATTCTAATATTTTTTACCTTTTCTTTAAAATTAACGATTTCCTCTAAAGAAACACAGGGAGTTAATAACTCAATGGGATGGTTTTTGATCTGTTCAGAAAGTAATTTTACTTCATCTTCTGGGGTAATATATCCTAAAGAAAATTGTAGGGCAAAACGATCCATTTGCGCTTCAGGTAAAGGATATGTTCCCCTTGATTCAATGGGGTTTTGAGTCGCAATTACGAAAAAAGGATCGGGTAACTTTTTTAAATTTCCTTCAATTGTAACTTGAGATTCGGCCATTGCTTCTAATAATGCAGATTGGGTGCGCGGAGAAGCTCTATTAATTTCATCGGCCAGAATTATATTAGCAAAAATAGGGCCGGGATGAAAATTAAATTTACCCTGATTTTGTTCAAAAATAGATACACCTAAAATATCAGAAGGAAGTAAATCAGGAGTAAATTGGATTCTTTTAAATTCTAAATCAATTGATAAAGCTAAAGCCTTCGCTAAAGTAGTTTTGCCCGTTCCGGGGACATCTTCTAATAAGACATGACCACTACTAAAAAAGGCCGCTAATAATTTTCTGATGGCAAAAGTTTGTCCCTTAATTACTGTTTCGATATTAGTAACAATTTTTTGGTAAATTTCAGGGGTATCTAAACTTATTTTTTGATTCATAATTGTTGTATTTTGTTCACCGATTAATGTTTAATTATTTCAAAGGTTGAATGGGAACTAAACCAGTTTTAAATAACATTTCTTGGGACTCTTTTGTAATTAAAATTTCCGCAAATTTTTCACCCATTGGCTCTTGATTATTGTCTTTTAAATAAACTACACTGACAGGATAAGCAAAGGGATATTTTTTGGTAATAAAGTCATTTACATTGGGCTGATAACTTCCTTTTTGACAAAGATCTGTTTGAGGTGAAATTGATTTTTGATTATTAGTTTGTACCAAAGGCGAAACACTTTGAAAAGAATTTTCTTCAATACTTAAAGGATAGACTGAACACTGGCCAAAAACCTTACTTAATGCGTCAAAACCAACAGAGCCAAATCGCTCTTTAGGTTCTTTTTCAAAATCTTTAATCATATTAGTTAAATTTAAAAAAGAACTGGGGTATCTTACTATTTTTGGTGAATTATTAAGGACTTGATTATTATTATTAATCTCTATTAATTTACGGAATTTATCAATATAAACTTTCTCTTTTAAAACTTTTTCTTCAAATAAAGTAATTGCCTCATCATTGGGGGGTAAATATAATTTCACTGGTAAATCTGGCCCTCCTAATTGATTCCAATTATTAATTTCTCCTGTAAATAATTTTCTGATTTGTTGTAAAGAAATTTTACCATTTAAAGCTTTTGGTAAACCGTCATCTCTTTGGGCATAACTAAAGGGAACAATTATTACTAAACCATCATAAGCAAAAATTTGTGATTCATAAATATCTTCTAAATTTTGAACTTGGCTAGTAATTGCAAAACTAACATTTCTATTTTTGACTTGTTCTAACATTTCTTGAGGGTTATTTTCAGGAATTGGCCTAATTTTTAAAGTAGGTTGTTTTTCTTTAATTTCATCCTCAAAACTTTTATCTTTAGTAATTAAACTTTTTTGATTATAAATATAATTCCATGTGCCATTTGTTTCCGTTGTAAATTGAAAATCACCTTGGGGAATACCTGCCACTTCAGCAATACAACATTTTAAAGTCTGAATATTAATTTGATTTTGTTGACGATTACGAACCCCAAAAAACCAGATTAAAAATGCTAAACCTAACACCCCTAATCCCCCGATTAACCACCACCATAAACGGGTTAAATTTCTTTTTTTCTTTGGTTTTTTTTCTTCGGGCGGTACTTCTGAAAATTCAACTTCAGGTAACATTTTTTTAGCTAAATTTAATTTTAATAAAGCTTGACGCGCTTGGATTGCATTTTGATAAGATTGAAGACCTAAACCCATTAAATTTAAAATATATCTTTTTAATTCAAGATCTATATTTTTATCCCAATTAAGATCATCTTGTGGATCTAAAAGTTCATAGGTTTGGGCATCAACTTGTCTTCCAGCTAATAGATAAAAAGCCACATGGCCTAAATCATTAAGATCCTGTTTTAAATCATAATTAAGTTGAACTTCATCGGGCAAATAAAAGCGATTTTCCCACACCGCTAAATCAGATAAATAAATAAAAAAGCCCTGAAAAGTAAAGGTAATTAATAAACTTTCTAAGGTAATATTTCCGTGGGGAATACCTTTTAAAATAGGGGTATCATCGGGATGTCTAAATTTTTGGCCATGCAAAAATTCTAAACTTTGTAAAACTTGATTTAAAATGCGATAAACTTCATAATTATTCATTGCTCCCGTTTGATCTAAATAACTAGCTAAAGTGGGAGATTGATATAATTCTGTCACATTAGGAGCTTGATCTGTTTTCTGTTTAATAATCACATAACAACGCTCCTCCCTTGCATCAGAAATTGCCTCATAAGGGGTAATTAAACGAAAGTCTTGAATTTCTCGGCCATCAAATAATTTCAACCCTGCTAAACGTTCAAATAAATTTTTTCTTTGATCAATTTCTTCATCATTAAAATAACCACCTTGATCAAATTTTGGTAAAATATATTCTTTAATTAAAACAGGTTTTGCACTGGGAATTTCTAGGCCTTGATAAAGTCTACCTTGATTGCGATGACCAATAAAAGATTGAACTTCATAGCGCCCTTTATAACCTTGAATTTTTCTTTGCGGCGCTAAAATTGCAGGGAAACCACATTGAAAACAATAACGATTTGTTTTATCTTCTTCAACACTTTTTTGTGTTAATTTACAATTAAAAGGATTATCTAATAAACAACTATATTTACGATATTTTTGAGGTAAAAATAAACAAGTTTTTTTCTTAGCTAAAATTGTCGCTTCTTCAACTTCAATCGGTATTTCTTCTTCCTCTTCTTCCTCTTTAAATTTCTTAATTATTTCGTCAAAAGTTGGAACTTCTAAACCTAATTCTTCTTGTAAAAAAGGAATAATCCAACGAAAATAAGCAGGGACATACATAGATAAACGAGCATAAACCATACTTCGTAAAAAATCTAATTTTGCAATTAAAGTCCCCACCGCCCTTGCTTTTAATTGTTGATTTAGATTTGCCCCTGCTTCCCTAATATTTTTTTTAGCCATAATCCAATTAAAAAATAAAAATGATACTATTCATGAAAAGTAATTTACACTTACTTAATACTCAAAGTATACACTTCTATTTTCTTAACAATTAAATATTTAATAAATATTTAAAAATACTTAACAATTTTGAACTTAAAGGGGAAAATTCTCCTCAAATTGAGAGCGGGTTAATGGTTGATCTATCATTAAACCTTCTCCTCCTAATACGGTCAAATCCTCACCTTCTACTTTAAAATAAATCTGAGCATTCTGATTAAGGCTAGTAGCCGTGTAAAGTACCTGAGCTAAACGTCCCATCATGGACTGAGAACCTCCGCCACTGGTAAATTCTTTTGATAAATCTATATAAACATTATCCCCTAACACTCTTAAATCTAGTAATTTTGTCCCTTTAGGAATAGCACTAGAATATTGGGAATTATTAGATCCTACTAATAATCTTTCAAAAGCACTTCTTAAAATGTCTTGAGGACTGGCTGATTGATCAATTGTAATAGATTGGGGGAATAATTTAATCGTATTTTGATTATTTTCTAACCAGAAAATTTGAACTTGTAAATTTTGATTTTCAATAATAGGATTAGAGGTAGGAGGACTATTTGATTCTTGAACATTAATCGGATTTAAGTCTCCTTTTTGGATATTTTTTAAAGAATTTAAGGCAAAGGAGGCAACGATTACTCCACTTAAAATAATAAATACGGGAATCAAAACTTCACTTTTTAAACCTTTTAAATAACTTAAATATGATTCATATTTTGTTAAAAAAGATGGAAATAATTTTAAGTCTTTTAATTCTTTTGATCCCTCATTTTGGACAATCAAAGATTCATTTTCCGCAACAGGATCAAGGGGAATTTCTGTTGATTGTATTTCCTGTTCTAAAATATTAGGAAATGGTAAATTAGGTAATTCAGGTATATTGTTTTGATTTTGATCAGTGTTTGACAAATCTTCAGAAAAATCTTCAGTTTGACTGGGGGCTTCATCGTGTGTCAAATCTTCAATTTCAGAAGAAGAATCCGGCTTATTTTCATCAACAAAAGCTTGATTTTCATTAGCTTCTAATGATTCATTAAAATTATCTGTTTGATTGTGATTCTCTGTCATAAAATTATCCTCAGCAAAATTATTTATATTAAAATTTATTTAGTTTATTTTATAAAAAAGTATTAAATTGTTTTAGTAAAAACCTTAATCATTGACGATTGATCAAATTTGAAATTTCTACTTTTATTTTAAAGAAAATTACCGACTTTTGAAAGTTTAAAGACTTGTATTTTCAGGAGCTTCTCCATCAGATTCTAAACGCACAAATCCGGCTAGATTAAGATTATCTTGATCAATTTTTAATTGTAAAAGTCGACTGATTAATCCTTTTGCCTCCAGTTTACTCAAATCTAATTCTTCAGTAATACCCTCTGCAAAACCATTTAATAATCTTTGAGATAATTGACGATCATTGAGTGTGCCAGTTAAATTAACAATCTGAATATTTTTGCCGTTTAATGTCTCTAAACCCAATTCTAATTCAATTTTTAAAGGCTCTGGATTACTCCCTCTTAAACGCTGAAATTCTATGTTAATTTTAAGGCGATTATTGTCTAAAAAGTCTATTTCTGGATTTAATAATTGATAAGTTGGAGCTTCATCTCCTTCCCCTCTGGCTTTATTAATCATTTCCGGTAATTTTTCTAAAACTTCAGGCGATCGCAATAAATTATTAAGATCAGCCTCCGTCATCACTACCCGAAAAGCCCCTTGTAATGGTTGATTTAAAGATTGAGTTAAGCCCGATCGCCCCCCTTCCCCTTGTCGTAACTGAGAAAGATTAAGATCTATAGGATCGGTTTCTAGTTCAAGGGTATCAATGCGCAAATCAGAATTGAGAAACACCCCCCGACTAGCCAGACGCACCCTTTGGGCTTGTCCTTGAATAATGCCATAATTAGGCACATTATCAATTCTAACCTCCACCTGTTCTACCTGATCAAATTGTTCTTTAAATTTAGATTCAACAATCGTATCTAAAACAATACCCACAGGTGAACCTAATGTTAATAAACTAGATAAAAAGATTGTAAAAAATTCCATTTTAAAAGTTAATTTTTAGTTTAATTGTATTCAAGATTCAAGTATTGGTGAAACAGGAAAGATACCTGTTTCACATCAATAAATTGAACTAAGAAATTTATTTTAAAGCTTAAATTAATTATCAATTATCCATTATCAATTAAGCTAAATTTTGTTCAACCACACGGGAAATTTTAGCAGTCCAATAATTAACTAAATCATTATTAATTGCTTCTACCATCACTCTGATTAAGGGTTCAGTGCCAGAAGCTCTAACTAAAATTCTGCCCTCATTTCCTAATGCTTTTTGAGCCTGATCAATGGCATTTTGTAAGGGATCACAGTTTTGCCAATTTAAACGATTTTCCCGATCTTCTACCCTCACATTTTGTAATTTTTGGGGATAGGGTTGAAAACTTTGGGTTAATAATTCCGTCAAAGATAAACCGGATTTTTGCACTAATGCGGTTAAATGTAAAGCCGTTTGCACTCCATCGCCAGAATAACCATGATGATGGCATAAAATATGCCCTGACTGTTCACCCCCTAACATCGCGCCCGTTTTCCACATTTCCGACTGCACATATTGATCGCCCACTGAGGTGCGAATTAATTTTCCGCCCATTTTTTCCCATGCCCTCTCAAAACCGAGGTTGGCCATCACCGTGCCAACAATTAAATTATCTGGTAATTTTCCTTGTTCTTTCAAGGTTTTACCCCAAAGATATAAAATATAATCTCCATCTACGATCGCGCCTTGACTGTCTACGGCCATAACTCGATCGGCATCTCCATCAAAAGCAAAACCGAGATCCGCCTGATGTTCTTTGATAGCTTGTTGTAAGGCTTTTAAATGGGTTGAGCCACAGTTAACATTGATGCGATCGCCATCGGCGCGATCGTGAAGGGTAATAACTTGCGCCCCTAAAGCCTTAAATAATTCGGGGGCTGTATTCACACAAGCCCCCCAAGCTAAGTCTAAAACAATTTTTAAACCGGAAAAATTAAGATCACAAGGTAAAGTTTGCTGTAAAAATTCTAAATAATGATTGACCAAACCTGTGCGATGGAGGTATTTACCATAATTATTTTGATGCTTAATTTCTAAAGATTCATGTAAAGCTAATTCGATTTGTTTAGTAGCATCTTTATTTAATTTTAAACCTTGGGCGTTAAATAATTTAATGCCATTATCCTCTGGGGGGTTGTGACTAGCGGAGATCATCACCCCACCGATCGCATCGGTTGTACGGGTTAAATAAGCCACACAGGGGGTAGGGCATAAACCCACATTCCACACTTCCAAACCGGCCGATAATAGCCCTGAAGATAAGGCCATGGCCAACATATCACTAGAATTACGGGAATCTTGACCAATGATAACCGTTTTGTGATTGGGGGTAAACTCCTGTAAAACTTTGCCCCCCCAATAACCCACTTGTAAACCTAATGTACTATTAAGTAAATCTCCAGCTTTACCTCGAATACCATCAGTGCCGAATAAAGGAGTTTTTGGCACAGGGTTTAAATTATGTCCAATTTCTGATTTAGTTAACATTTTTAACATAAGCTTTTTTAATAGATCTATTCAATTTTAAGTAAGAATGCTTAAACCTTTTCAGTATAGCAGTAGTTGAGGTATTTGGTTATTGGTTATTGTGATTGGTTATTTGTTAGCTATCAACTGTCAATTAATTTAAGCAATGTTGCCAGAATTGTTAAGCTTAAACATCTAAAGTATAACCATCTTGTGTAGTTTCCTCCTCAGTTGAGTGACACTAACCCCTTCTGTCATACTAATTTTATAAGTATTTCTCACAAAACGACTTTCCACATGATTAACCCTTACTTCAGGATAAAATTGTAAAACTGAAAAGATTTAGACTGATGGCATAAGTCAAGTTTTGAACAATTATCAATTGTTAAATGATTATTAACATGAAAAAATTATTAAGTCAACATTATTTAATTTTAATTTTAATTATTTTCTTAGGAGCAATTTTAAGATTTTCCTATCTTGATTTTAAACCTTTTGGAATTGATGAGGTCATTACTACTATTTTTAGTTTAGGTTTAAGTTATGATGTGATCCCTCAAAATCAACCTATTTCTTTAACAGAATTAGCCCAGATTTTTCAATTAAATCCTCATCAAAGTTGTGCTATAATTGCCCAAAATTTAATTAATCAATCTACCCATCCTCCTCTGTTTTTCTGTGGGATGCACTACTGGTTAAATTTAATTGATCAATTATCCGTTTCTTTATTAACAAAAGTTCGATCTTTTCCTGCTTTAATTGGGGTTTTATCTATTGCTTTAATGTATGTTTTTAATCGAGTAGCTTTTTCAAAAAAAGCAGGTTTGATCGGGGCTTTAATGATGGCTATTTCCCCTTTTCATTTATATTTATCCCAAGAGGCGAGACATTATACTTTACCCATTTTTATTATTCTTATTTCCTTAACACTTTGGCTCAAACTTATTCAAAATATTAAGCTAAAAAAATTAAATTATCTGATCTGGATTTCTTGGATTTTAATTAATAGTTTAAGTTTATATATTCATTATTTTTCAGCTATAGCTTTAGTCGCTGAATATTTAAGTTTATTGATTATTTTAACTCAACATAAATTGAGACAAATTTGGCTATATTTAGCTAGTAGTATTTTAACTTTAAGCTTATTTTTACCTTGGTTATCTATTATTTTAAATCATGCAAATAATGATAAAACTAATTGGTTATCAGCCCCAGAAGGTCTATCACCTCTTTTTCAAAGTATAATCGCATGGATATTAATGATTATTGCTTTACCCATTGAAGAACAATCTTTAACTATTCAAATTTTAATGGGAATTTTAACTTTAATTTTAACGGGAAGTTTTCTGTATTATTTAATCCCTAAATTTAAAATTTTATGGAAAAATTATCCCTCTACTTTCCCTTTAATTTTATTTATTGGAATTGTCTTATCAGAATTTATTGTTATTGTTTACTTTTTAAAAAAAGACATCACAATCGCACCCCGTTACCATTTTATTTATTATCCGGCTGTTTGTGCAATTTTAGGAGCAAGTTTAAGTATTTCCCCCCCAGAAACACTACTTAAAAAATTAAAAAAAATTAAGCTTAATGATCAATTAACTTTAATTACTATTTTGATTGTAAGTTTAATCAGTTGTTATTTTGTCTTAATTAATTTGGCTTTAAATAAACCCTATCGCCCTGAATTTGTCAGTAAACTTTTCAATCAATCTTCTGAAAATTTAATGATAGTAATGGCCTATGAACATTCAACGGAAATGGCCTTAGGTTTAGGTTATGCTTTAACATTAGAACAGATTAGCAAAGCCCCAAAAACAACCAATTTATTATTATTAGATACTTCAAAAAGCCATCAAATTATCTGGGAAAAAATACCCTTAATTTCTACCACTGAAGATCAACTTTGGATTATTGCACCTGGGTTGTTAGAAAGTAGTTTTCCTGATATGATCTTAAGAGTAAAAGGTAGACACTGCGATCGAAATCAAAAACAATATTATCGAATTGGCTTTCCTTTTCAGGGTTATATCTGTTCAAAAGATTAACCTCAAGAGTTAAAATACTAAATATTAAAATTTTTGGATGGGAAAAACTGTGCAAAAAAAGAAAAAACCAAAATTATTAGTAGTAGACGATGAGCCTGATAATTTAGATCTACTTTATCGCACTTTTCGTAAGGATTTCACCGTCTTTAAGGCGGAAAGTGGGGCGCAAGCCCTCAAAATTTTAACAGAAGAAGGGGAAGTTTCTGTGATTATTTCCGATCAGAGAATGCCGGAAATGAAGGGAACAGAGTTTCTGCGCCGTACTGTGTCAGATTTTCCTGACACAGTAAGAATTATTCTCACAGGTTTTACCGATGTGGAGGATCTCGTTGAGGCCATTAACTCAGGTCAAGTTTATAAATATATCACTAAACCTTGGGATCCTAACGAGTTAAAAGAAGTAGTTAAACAAGCCAGTGACGGCTATGAACAGATCAAACATCGCACTGAGGAGCTACAACAAGCCCAGATCCAAGCCCAACTGATGGCCAAAATTGTGCAAGTTGCCTTAAAATCTCAAAATATTAAGGATTGTTTAGATTCCATTGCGGTGGCTTTTGGGGAAAGTTTTACGGCGAATACTTGTATTGTGGAAATTTTACAAGATGGCGCGTTAACTTCAATTTATGGCCATTATCCCAAGGCGGAAAGTATTGAATATTGGCTAGGGGATGATCCTTTGATTAAAAATGCCATTCTTACGGGTGAAAGTCAGTTGTGGGATCTTGATAGTATTTCTCCTCCCTTAGAGGAAATTTCCCATTATCAAACAGCTAATTTAAAAACCCATCTGGTAACACCTATTTTATATAAAGAAAAAACTCTAGCAATTATTTCTTTACAATGGCAAAATTTACATAAAATAGATGAACGAGAAATGTTCAGAATCCATGTAATTAGTCAACAAGTGGCCTTAGCAATTAATAGTAGTTTATCTGATAACTAATGACTAGATTATTGATTACTGATTAATGTAATGGCTGATTCTAATTTATTATTAATTATTCCACCTATAGCGGGGGCAATTATTGGTTATTTTACCAATGATATAGCCATCAAAATGCTTTTTCGCCCCTATCAAGCGGTTTATGTGGGGAAATTTCGTCTCCCTTTTACCCCCGGCTTAATTCCCCATAATCAAGAGCGATTAGCTCAACGAGTTTCTGATACAATTATGGGGTCATTATTAACCCCTACAGAAATTCAAAAATTAACCCGCCGTTTACTCAATCCTGAGCGAATGCAACGGGCTATTTTATGGTTATTAAATTTAGCTTTTAATCAAATTAAATCAGATCAGGAACAAAAAACTGCTCGAATTTTAGCGGATATTTTAAGGGATTTATTTGGGGAATCTTTACCCCGTTTATTAAAGGTTTTTGCCCGAAAAGAAGACTTTTTACAGGCACAACTTGATCAAATTTTTAATCGGGTTTTATTAGATTTTAAATTATCTCCTATTCAAGCGATCAAATTAGCTGATTGGTTGTTAGAAATTGCTTTTTCTCCTGATATTTTAAGATTGGCTTTAATTGATTTTTTATCCGATCGCAATATTCAAGTAATTGATGATGGTTTTCGACAAAAAACCACCGGAACTTATTGGCTATTTGCTAATATTATTGGCATGAAAAATAGTTTATTAAATTTACGTCATTTCTGTTTAGAAGAAAAGGAAATGGCCAATGCTAGATTAAAGGAATTATTATTATCTTTAGAAGCCAGAAATAAATTAAAAATTTGGCTTCAAAATCTATCTTTAAAAAATTTACCCCAATCAACTATTGATCAATTACGAAAAACAACGGGTGATACTGTTAGAAGTTATATTAGGGAAAAAGGAGTAGATTTTATTCAAGGTTTAGGTGAATCTATTGATTGGGAAAAAGTGGCTATTGTGTTAATTAATCGCTTACAATCTTCTGAAGTGGCCTTTGATTCTTTAGAGTTAGTAAGTCAAGAATTAACCATTATTTTAGATCGTTATTTAGAGGAAGATTTAGAAAAATTAGTAGGTCAAATTATCCCGATTTTAGCCATTGATCAAGTTATTATTGAAAGGGTAACATCCACTTCTCCCCAACATTTAGAAGAAGCGATCGAGGCCATTGTTAAAAGTGAATTACAAGCGATCGTTAATTTAGGGGGAATTTTAGGTTTTTTAGTCGGAATTTTACAAACTATTTTTATTTTAGTTAATCCTTAATTATCTAATTTTAAGCAATTTTTGCATTAGGAAATATTAAAAAAATTAAAGTTGTACGGAGGTAGCCTTGCTATTTCCGTACCATCTCAATTATTTCTAATAATCAACCACATTAAAGCCATCGGGACAAGATAATTCATCATTATTTAAAGTAGGAATTACACTGGAATCTAGTTGAGAATTTTCTGTTTCACAAATAATATATTTACTTTTAAATCCCGCCGTAGGAACGGCAAAAACTCCCCCTAAATAACTATTTAAACCTTCAATTTTAGGAATAGCTAAAATTTGCAAGATTTCTGGATTAATTAATTTTATTTTAAATTGATAAAATTCAGTTTCAGTTTTAAATCCCGCCGCAAATTGCTCTAAATTATCCGTAAATTCATTCATTTGAGCATAATAAACTTGTTCCCCTCTAGCTAATTGGCCAACGGAAGATCGAGCTTCAAATTCTGCTATTTTTTCGGGATTCATATGATCTAAAGTTAATTCTAAATCAAATGAAAATAAATTTTTTAAATCATTTAATTCCCCTTCACTTAACTCCAGATCTTCTAAATTAACTTCAGTTAATTTAACTTCTAAAATTAAAGTATGGGGATCGGGTGATGTTATATTAATATTAATTGGCATGGGTTGATTATTATGAAAATTAAAACTAATCATTTGCCCATTCCATTCATTTTGCTCGTTTAAATTTAATTGTAATAAAGTAGTTTCATCTAAAATTCCAACTAAATTATCCCCAATTTTGGCAAAATAAACATCTTCTTGTGATGGTTGTTCTCCATTATCTCCATGACGAATTTTTTTGATTTGCCAATAACCTGTATAATGATCTAAATTGTTGTTTTCCTGTGCTTGAACAATGGTTGAATTAACTTGATTAACAAAAAGATTTGGCAAACTATTTGTTAATATTCCTACACCAAATCCTAAGCCTAAGAGGGAAAGATAAAATTTTTTCATATTGATTTTTACTCTTATTTTAATCACTATTGGGCTATTATAAAACATTTTACAAATTTATTGATCAACTTCAATAATTGACAGTGGAGCCTGGGCAATTGACAATTACCTCTAGTTAAAAGTATCAGGAAAAATTAATTTTAAATAGTTGTTACAAAATAAACTATTTTCTAAAACAATCAGTTATTGTAGACAAAAGAAGCTTAAAGCAAATATTTTTATTGTCTTATCAGGAGTAATCATTCATGAAAGTAAATTTACAAGCCTTGTTAAATGATGCTAATGTTGACGCTAATACCAATAATAGTCAACGTCAACTTTCTTTATCTATTTCGGCTTTATCTGATTACAATGATCAAAATTTACCTCTTAATCTTTGTTTAATTTTAGATCATAGCGGTTCAATGCACGGAAAAGCTTTAGAAACAGTCAAAGAAGCCGCCTTAACTCTGGTAGAAAGACTTACCCCTAACGATCGTCTTTGTGTTGTGGCTTTTGATCACCGTGCCAAAGTTATTGTGGAAAATCAATGTGTGAATGACACCTCTGGAATTAAACGCAAAATTATGGATCTTCAAGCCGATGGTGGCACCGCCATTGATGAGGGGATGAAACTGGGGATCGAAGAAGTTTATAAGGGCAGAAATGACACTGTTTCTCAAATCTTTTTATTGACTGATGGTGAAAATGAGCATGGCGATAATAAAAAATGTTTGAAATTGGCTCAAACTGCCTCTGAATATAATATTACCTTTAGTACCCTTGGTTTTGGTGAACATTGGAATCAAGACGTTTTAGAAAAAATTGCAGATTCGGCCGCCGGAAAGTTAGATTATATTCAGTCTCCCGATGATGCAAACTTAGTTTTTCATCGTTTATTTAACCGTGCTAAATCTGTTGGTTTAACTAATGCTCATATTAATTTTGATTTTATGCCTCAGATTCAATTGGCAAAATTAAAACCGATCGCCCAAGTTGCACCTGATACAATTGAATTACCCTATCAAGAGGAAAATGGTAAAATTTTAGTCAGAATAGGAGATTTAATGACAGAAGACTCAAAAGTAATTTTAGCTAATCTTTATTTAGGTCAACTCAATGTAGGTAAACAGGCGATCGCCAATATTCAAGTGCGTTATGAGGATCCAGCCCTTGGTTTAAAAGATTGCTTTTCCGAACTGGTGACAGTTTACGCCAATGTACAACAAGTTTATCAGGCTCAACCCAATCCACAAGTGCAAAAATCAATTTTAGCTTTAGCGAAATACCGTCAAACTCAGATCGCTGAACAAAAATTACAACAGGGAGATAAACTTGGTGCGGCCACGATGTTACAAACGGCGGCGAAAACGGCTTTACAGATGGGCGATCAAGGTGCGGCCACTGTGTTACAAACCAGCGCCACCCGTTTACAAGATGGACAAACTCTTTCTGAAAGCGATCGTAAGAAAACTCGCATTGTTTCTAAAACGATTTTACAAGATTAAAAAAAATATTTATGATCAGGTATCAGCTATCAGCTATTAGCGATCAATTGTCAACTTTTAACTGTCAAATGTCAACTAATTAAATATGTTAAATCAACAGGGTTTACCTTCAGAAAGTAAAATTTTAGTGGTGGCTAATCAAGATGTTAATTATCAGAAAATTTGTCAATTTTTAACGGATTCTGATTATAAAATTCAATGTTTATCTGATAAGTATTTAACGGAAAATACTATTTTAAATCTGATAGAAAATCAAGATATTTCTTTAGTATTTATTGCTGATGATTTTAAAAATATTGATGTTTATGAATTATGTCAAAAAATAAATTTTAACCGTAATCAAATCAAAATACCCCTAATTTTTTTAGGAGAATTGGCTGATAGTAAAGAAAAAATTAAAGCTTTTAAGTTTGGGGCATTAGATTATATTTCTCCCCCCTATTATGAGGAAGAAATTTTAACTAAAGTTAAAACTTTTTTAAGTTTAATTAATTGCCAACAACAACTGTTAAAAATTAACGCAGAACTAGCACAACAAAAAGATGTTGATTGTTTAACTAATTTAGCAAATAAAAATCATTTTCTTGAATATTTAGAACAGGAATGGAATAGATGTGCGAGGGAAAGGGTATCATTAGGAGATGGAGATTATACGATGTTATCTTTAATTTTGATTGGGATTGATCCAATGGAAAATAATAGAATAAGCTCACTTGATCAAGTATTAATTGAAATTGGGATAATTCTCAAAGAAAGATTAAAACGTCCCACTGATTTATTAGCAAGATATGAGGAAAAAATTTTGGGGATTGTGTTACCAAATACGGATTCTAAAGGTTTATTAAAAGTAAGTGAAGTGTTATTTGAGCTACTTAAAAGTATGCAAGAATCAAATTTAATTAAGTTAAGTTTTGGAGGTGTTACCCGTATTCCTTCAAAGGTTTTAGCTTCAGATTTTTTAATTGAGATCGCTTTAGATGCTTTAGAAAAAGCCAAACAAAATCAGAATTATCCCATTTTTATCAACTGTTAAAATTAAGTAAATATCTTAATTGAATGACAAAATTAACTATTTTCTCTAAAATAGGGAACATTAACATAAATTTGAGGTAAATCCGATGGAATTAACAATTAAGAATGTAGAAACCGTTTTAGATGAACTACGTCCCTATTTAATGAATGATGGGGGTAATGTGGAGTTAGTAGGACTTGATGGGCCTATTGTTAAATTAAAATTACAAGGGGCTTGTAACTCTTGCCCAAGTTCAACTGTGACTTTAAAAATGGGTATTGAAAGACGTTTAAAAGAAATGATCCCTGAGATCTACGAAGTTCAACAGGTTATATAGAGTTACCCACAAGTAATAAGTAATAAGTAAGGGCGAAAAGATTTTGATGATTTTAACAACTTATTTAACTAACCTTAAGCTTTTGATAATCATTAAATGATAGTTTTATGAGACAATTTGATTATTGTCTAAATGACAAAAATTCTGTATCAAAGTATACTAATATTAAAAATTGATTTATTTTGATCACTCAAAGACAGTCAGACTTCCGAAATTTTGAGAATTTCGGAAGTTTGTAATTAATATTAAATCTTTGATCTGATTATGTTTAATTGTATTTATTGAATTATTTTTTCTAATGAATCCTAATTTGCCAACTGATCAAGTTTCTTTATGGCAACCTAATCGTCAGAAAAGTAAACTAATTGAATTGATTGTTAAAATAATTTTTGGTTTATTTGCTTTTGTTTCTGTTGCCACAACCATTGGAATTGTTTTAACTTTAATTTTCAATACGATTGATTTTTTTAAAGTTGTTCCTGTGTGGAATTATCTTACTGATCTTAAGTGGACTCCCCTTTTTAGTAGCGCTCAATTTGGCATTTTTGTCTTAATTAGTGCCACTGTTTTATCATCAGTTATTGCCATCATGGTAGCCTTACCTTTAGGACTTTTATCGGCTATTTGTTTAAGTGAATATGCTTCTACTAGAACTCGTAAAATTTTAAAACCAATTTTAGAAATTTTAGCCGGAGTTCCCACAGTTGTTTATGGTTATTTTGCTTTATTATTTGTTACTCCTTTATTAAGAACATCCACACCCGAATGGTTACAAAATATTTTCCCTTGGTGGGATCAATTAATTCCGAGTTTACAGGGTTTTAACTCTTTAAGTGCGGGTATTGTTTTAGGTATTATGATTATGCCTTTAATTGCGTCTTTAAGTGAAGATGCCATCTATGCCGTACCCCAAAGTTTAAGAGATGGTGCTTATGCTTTAGGGGCAACCAAAAGGGAGGTTATTATCTCGGTAGTTTTACCTGCGGCCTTGTCAGGGATCGTTTCTTCTGTGATTTTAGCCGTTTCAAGGGCGATCGGTGAAACCATGATTGTGGCTTTAGCGGCCGGGCAAAATCCCCGTTTAGGGCTTAATCCATTTGTACCAGTCATGACCATGACGGCCTTTATTGTACAGGTAAGTTTAGGGGATACCCCGGCCGGATCGATCGCCTATAAAACTATTTATGCCGTAGGAATGACCTTATTTTTAATAACTTTAATTTTAAATATTTTTAGTTTTTGGTTTGTACGCCGTTTCCGTGAAAAATATGATTAAGTTGTTATTCGTTATTGATTATTTGTTATTCGCCAAAATCTAAAATCAATCAATTAACTAATAACAAATCATCAATAACCCGTAATAAATAACCAATAACAAATAACTTATTTTATGATAGAAAAAAAAGAGCAAAATTCTAATCAAAATCGCTCAAATTTATACGAAGCAGATCTAAAAAAACGCTATAACATCGATCATCTTTTTGCCTTTGCAACTTGGGGGGCGATCCTTATTTCCGTAGCAGTTTTAGCCGTTTTATTAATAGATGTTTGTATAGATGGCGTTCCCAAATTAAATTGGAATTTTTTAACTAGCTTTCCCTCCCGCCGTGCCTCTCAATCTGGCTTATTATCGGCTTTAGTTGGCACAGTTTGGATGATGATCACCGTGGCCGTAGTTGCCTTTCCCATCGGAGTTGGCGCAGGTATTTATTTAGAAGAATTTGCCCAAGATAATTGGTTTAATCGTCTGGTAGAAATTAATATTAATAATTTAGCGGGAGTTCCCTCTATTATTTATGGTTTATTAGGTTTACAAGTATTTGTCAGATTATTAGAACCAATCACTGGTGGTAGAAGTATTTTATCCGGTTCTTTAACAATTGCTTTATTAATTTTACCCGTAATTATTGTGGCCACAAGGGAAGCTTTAAGGGCAATTCCTGATAGTTTAAGATTAGCAGGATACGCTTTAGGCGCAACTAAATGGCAAGTTATTTGGGAACATATTTTACCCCTTGCTTTCCCCGGAATTTTAACAGGAACGATCTTATCTTTATCTCGTGGAATCGGGGAAACCGCCCCTTTAATAACCATTGGGGCTTTAACTTTTATTTCTTTTTTACCTGAAAATTTACACAGTCCTTTTACGGTTTTACCCATTCAAATTTTTAACTGGGTATCCCGTCCCCAACCTGAATTTCATAATATAGCGGCCGCTGGAATTATTGTTTTAATGGCCGTTTTATTAGTGATGAATGCCTGTGCTATTTTCTTAAGAAATAAATTTCAGAAAAAGTTTTAATTTGTTATTAGTTATTAGTTATTTGTTAACTATCCACTTCCCACTTCCCACTTCCCACTATCAATTATCCATTATTACTTATTACTTATTACTTAAATTTATGGTTACAAATACAACTACTGAACAAGATTTATTAATTGATACCCAAAGACCTGTTTTAAGGGCGAAAAGAGTTAATGTTTATTATGGCTCAAACCTTGCAGTTAGGGAGGTATCCCTTGATATTCCCCAAAATAAAGTTATTGCTTTTATTGGGCCTTCTGGTTGTGGTAAAAGTACAATTTTAAGGTGTTTTAACCGCATGAATGATCTCGTTCCTTCTGCTAAAGTTAAAGGTGAAATTACTTTTAAAGGTAAGGATATTTATGCCCCTAAAGTTGATGCGGTTGAGTTAAGAAGTCGCATCGGCATGGTTTTCCAAAAACCTAATCCTTTCCCTAAATCTATTTATGAAAATATTGCTTTTGGTGCAAGAATTAACGGTTATAGGGGAGATTTAGATCAATTAGTCGAAGAATCTTTGAAAAAAGCCGCTTTATGGGATGAGGTGAAGGATAAACTTAAGCAAAGCGGTTTAGCTTTATCCGGTGGTCAACAACAACGCTTATGTATCGCTAGGGCGATCGCCATTGCTCCTGAAGTAATTTTAATGGATGAACCCTGTTCAGCCCTTGATCCCATTTCTACCTTAAAAATTGAAGAATTAATCCAAGAATTAAAATTACAATACACAATTATTATTGTCACCCACAATATGCAACAGGCTTCAAGGGTTTCTGATTATACCGCCTTTTTTAATGCTCAAGCCACCGATGACGGCGATAAAGTGGGCTATTTAGTTGAATATGACGATACAGAAACGATTTTTCAGTCTCCCCATCAACAAGCTACTCAAGAATATGTCAGCGGCCGTTTTGGTTAAGGATCTTCACTAAAAATTGTCAAGGGATCAAAATGTAACTAATTATTAAATTGTGATGGAAATCACAATTTTTTTTTGTATTTTGTTTATGATAAAGGTAAAGAACAGGTTAAGAACAAGTTAATAAACCAAAATTAAAAAAACAAACTATAAAAAATTAGATTTTAAGGAGATTAATTATGATTGCTTTAATTACAGCCAAAAATCCAAAATCAGTAGCAAAAGTACCCCAAAAGTTTGAGATTAGCGCACCAAATTTAGATACAAAAAAAAGCCGTTTAGTGGCTCAATGGTTATCAGATGATCAAGGTCATCGTTATTGTCAATGGGTTACCATTGAGTAATTAATTACACACATCTACTTAATAAGTAATAAATAACAATAACAAAAGGGGTGAACGGCCGTTCACCCCTACAAAGTTTGTTTTTTTAACTGTTAATTGATTACTGTTAATCCTTAAATTACTGGTTGCATCATTAAGGCGATCACAATGCCCAACATCAAGCCGACAAAAACTTGTATCGGTGTATGGCCTAATAATTCTTTGAGGCGATCTTCATTAAATTCTTTTCCTTCTTCAAATAATTCATCTAATAATTGATTTAAAATTCTCGCTTGTTTACCGGCCGCTTGTCTGACTCCGGCCGCATCATACATGACGATCACCGCAAATAAACAAGCGATCGCAAAGTCGGGACTTGACCAGCCCATAGTTTGACCTACGGCGGTGGCTAAACCCGCCACTAAAGCCGAATGGGCGCTAGGCATTCCCCCCGAACTAACAAAAGTACGCACATTGATTTTTTTTTGTTTAATTAATTCAACAATAATTTTAAAGCCCTGTGCCGTAAAACAAGCCACCAGAGAAACCAATAAAACATGATTTTCAGCAATTTGGTCAAAGATATTCATAGTCAGGAATCAAAAAACAGTAATCTGTGAAAAATAATTAGACATCTCCATTAATTAAGATTTTTTGCTAGTAGTTCAGGCAAAAGAGCCTAATTGTTGGGGATGCCTACGAGTTAGGGCTTAATCAGATTAAGCCCTACAATTGAAAAGTGAACAGTAAATTTAATTATTAAGTATAATCGTTTACAGTAATTTTGAGATCAATCAGATATGTTTGTTTTGATTGATTAAGATTTACGATTAACAATAAATTGGGCGATCTCCTGTAAAGGAAAAGCTTTTTCTCCATAACAATTTAAAGTATTAATCGCCTGATCAATCAAATTTTGAGCTTGTTTTTTCGATTCTTCTAAGCCCCAAATACTAGGATAAGTGGCTTTTTGAGCTTTTAAATCTTTTCCGGCGGTTTTCCCTAATTCCTCTTGAGTGGCCGTAATATCTAAAATATCATCTATAATCTGAAAAGCTAAACCAATATTTTGAGCATAAAGGGTTAATTTTTCTAAATCTTCAGGTTTTGCACCTGCTAAAATTGCACCGGATAAAACCGATGTTTCTAGTAAAGCTCCGGTTTTTCGGGTGTGGATAAAAGTTAAAGTTTCGGCGGAAATATCCGGCTTACCCTCACATTCTAAGTCTACCACTTGACCACCGACTAAACCCCTTGCGCCCACAGCTTTCCCTAAACGGAAAATTACCTTTAAAATTTCAGTGGGAGGAACATTTTTGGTTTTGTCTACCACATATTCAAAAGCGTAGGCCAATAAACCATCTCCGGCTAAAATGGCTATATCTTCACCATATATTTTATGATTGGTTAATTTTCCGCGCCGATAGTCGTCATTATCCATAGCGGGAAGATCATCATGTATTAAAGACATGGTGTGGATCATCTCTAAAGCACAGGCCGTTGGTAAAGACATTTCTTGAGTGCCTCCGAATAACTCACAAGCGGACAAACAGAGGATCGGACGTAATCTTTTACCCCCTGCTAAGAGGGAATAACGCATGGCTTCATAGATTTTTTCTGGCTTAATAATGGGTAAAGAATCATCTAAAGCTTGATCAACGATCACTTTTTTCTCTTTTAAATAGGTTTCGAGATCGAAATTAATCAAAGTTTGACCTGTGACGATTTTATTTTCAGTTGTCATCATAATTTTAGTTACCAATAAATCGTTATCATTGTTTTTCTCATTGTACAAGCAATAATCCCACAAATTGGATCGGGATTTGTGTTAAAAATTGTTGACTTAATTTCTCAAGTCTCAACCTTCTTATGTGATAATAGGGATAATGATAAACACACCTCAAATCAATGATTGATACCCATGAAAATTGCTCATAACATTACTGAATTAATTGGTGGCACTCCTTTAGTCCAATTAAACCGCATTCCTCAAGCTGAGGGCTGTTTGGCTCAAATTGTGGTTAAATTAGAGGGAATGAATCCGGCCGCCTCGGTTAAAGATCGCATCGGTGCGAATATGATTAAAGTTGCGGAAAAAGAAGGTTTAATTACCCCTGGTAAAACGGTTTTAGTTGAGCCGACTTCCGGCAATACGGGTATTGCTTTAGCGATGGTAGCGGCCGCTAGGGGTTACGAATTAATTTTAACTATGCCTGAAACCATGAGTCAGGAAAGACGGGCAATGTTAAAGGCTTACGGTGCAAAATTAGAGTTAACTCCGGGTAGTCTGGGGATGACTGGTGCGATCGCCAAAGCTCAAGAAATAGTGGATCAAATTCCTGATGCTTATATGTTACAACAGTTTCAAAATGAGGCCAATCCGGCTATTCATCGCTTAACTACGGCTGAAGAAATTTGGCAAGATACGGACGGAAAAGTTGATATTTTAATTTCTGGCGTGGGTACGGGTGGTACAATTACCGGAGTAGCGGAAGCTCTGAAAGCTCGAAAACCTGATTTTAAAGCGATCGCTGTTGAACCTACTAATAGTCCGGTTTTATCTGGCGGGAAGCCCGGCCCCCATAAAATTCAGGGCATCGGAGCGGGTTTTGTCCCCGATGTGTTAAAAAGAGAGGTAATTGATGAAATTATCACGGTTTCCGATGAAGAAGCGATCGCTTTTAGTCGGCGTTTAGCAAGGGAAGAAGGGGTTTTATCTGGTATATCTTCAGGTGCGGCCTTATCGGCGGCCATTCAAGTGGCTAAACGTCCAGAAAATAAAGATAAATTGATTGTGATGATTCAACCTAGTTTTGGTGAGCGTTATCTGAGTACGGTTTTATTTCAAGATTTATAAATTAATCATTGGTCATTAGTCATTAGTCATCAGTTTTTTTTATATTAATTATCAATTACTAATTATTAAGTATTAATTATTAGAAATGAATATTTTAAGAGTGGGAATAGCCGGCCCAGTGGGTTCTGGAAAAACGGCTTTAGTTGATGCTTTATGTAAAGAAATGGGCAAAAAATGGCAAATAGGGGTAGTTACAAATGATATTTATACCCAAGAAGATGCCCAATTTTTAATCATATCTCAAGCGCTTAATGCTGATCGAATTATAGGAGTAGAAACGGGAGGTTGTCCCCATACGGCGATTAGGGAAGATGCCTCGATTAATTTAACAGCAATTGAAGAATTAGAAGTTAAATTTACTAACTTAAATTTAATTTTTGTAGAAAGCGGAGGAGATAATTTAGCGGCAACTTTTAGCCCTGAATTAGTTGATTTAACTATTTATGTAATTGATGTGGCCGCAGGGGATAAAATACCCCGTAAAGGGGGGCCGGGCATCACTAAATCTGATTTATTAGTCATCAATAAAATTGATTTAGCGCCTTTTGTGGGTGCAAGTTTAGATGTGATGAAAAGAGATAGTGAAAAAATGCGAGGTCATAAACCTTTTTTATTTACTAATCTTAAAACTAAAGAAGGTTTAATAGATATTATTAATTTTATTGAAAAATATTTAACAATTGACAATTGACAATTATCAAAGGATCATTTTTAGTTTCAATAGTTAATAACTTATTACTTATTATTTGTTATTTTTTGTTATTATTTATTATTTTTTATTACTAATAAGTAATTAGTTATTACTTATTACTTAATCCTCAACTCCTGCTAATTCTAAAGCCATTTCCATTAAAATATTGTGGGCGCATTGTTGCCGATCTTCACTAGGGGCTTTTCTTTGAGTATAACTGCCATTGGCACTAAGATCCCATGCTTGACGATTATCAGCTAATAGTATGCCTAGAATTTCCTGTAAATCACTCATTAATTCAGGAGATTCTACGGGGGTAATTGCTTCCACACGGCGGTTTAAATTACGACTCATCCAGTCAGCACTTCCGATATAAATTTCCTCTTTCCCGCCATTTTGAAAGTAAAAAATGCGCGAATGTTCAAGAAATCTGCCGATAATACTAATCACTTTAATATTATCACTAACCCCTTCAACTCCCGGCCGTAAACAACAAACTCCCCTGATAATTAAATCAATTTTAACACCCGCACAAGAGGCTTTATATAATTCTAAAATCATTTTTTGATCCACTAAAGCGTTCATTTTTGCCACAATTCTTCCCGTTCCTCCATTTTTAGCAATTTCCGTTTCACGGCGGATCAATTCAGTCATTTTTTCCCGTAAATTAACGGGTGCTACTAATAATTTACGGTAGGATTTTTGACGGGAATAACCTGTTAAAAAATTAAATAAATCTGTTAAATCTGCTCCCAATTCTTCCCGACAACTTAAGAGGCCTAAATCCGTATATAAACGGGCTGTTTTATGGTTATAATTTCCTGTCCCAATATGAACATAACGCCGGATTTTATCGTCTTCTTGACGTACTACTAAAACCACTTTAGTGTGTGTTTTTAATCCTACCAAACCATAGACTACATGAACGCCTTTTTGTTCTAATTTTCTTGCCCAATTAATGTTATTTTCTTCATCGAAACGTGCTTTTAATTCAACTAATACAGCCACTTGTTTTCCATTTTCGGCGGCCGCAATTAAAGCATTAACAATTGGGGAATCGCCAGAGGTACGATAAAGGGTCATTTTAATGGCTTGAACTTTCGGATCGTAGGCGGCTTGATTGATTAATTGTTGTACGGTATCACTAAAGGAATGATAGGGATGATGTACTAATAAATCCCCCTTACGAATTAAGCTAAAAATATCATCTTCTTGAGAGTTTTTACTACTATCTTCAAGGGTGGTTATTTCTTTTAAATTTTGAAATTCTTTAGGGATAACTGGAGTCCAAGGAGTATCTTTTAAGTCGGGTAAATCTAAGGCAATTAATGACATTAAATCCCCTAAACCAAGTAAGCCTTCCACATCATAAACATCATTTTCTTCTAAGTCTAATTCTTGAATTAATTTACTTCTTAAATGTTTAGGAATACTATCATTAATTTCTAATCTAACAGAAGAACCGCCAAATTTACGGCGATATAAACCTTCTTCGATCGCCAATAATAGGTCTTCTGCTTCATCTTCTTCTACGGCCAGATCGGCATTTCTCGTAACACGAAAAGGATAACATTCCTGTATATTCATTCCGGGGAATAAGGATTCTAAATTATGGGCAATAACCTGTTCTAAGGTTACACCAAGCCAAATTCCAGTTTTTCCAGTAGTACCTTGTCTTAAATGTTTGGGTAATTGAACAAAGCGAGGTAAGACATCAGGAACTTTAATTCTAGCGAATAATTCTTCTTGAGTTTCGGGATCTTGAATAATCACCGCTAAATTCATACTTAAATTAGAAATATAGGGGAAAGGATGACTAGGATCGATCGCTAAAGGGGTTAAAACTGGGAAGATATTTTCTTCAAAAAATTGATGTAAATAAGCCCTTTGTTCTTGGGTTAAATCAACATAATTTAATAAAAAAATACCCTTTTCAATTAATAAAGGGCGCAAAGTTTCTTCAAAGTGTTGAACTTGTTTTTTTATGAAGGGATAAAGTCTTTCTCTAATGGCTAATAATTGTTCATTAGGGGTGCGGCCATCGGGTGTTAATTTGGTCACTCCAGCCAAAGCTTGTTGTTTTAAACCTGCCACTCTAACCATGAAAAATTCATCTAAATTGGAGCTAAAAATAGCCATAAATTTAAGACGTTCTAATAAAGGAGTACGGGGATCAAAAGCTTCATTTAAAACTCGATAATTAAATTCTAACCAACTTAATTCTCGGTTAAAATAATATTGAGGATCTTTAAGATTTATGGTATTATTTGTAATCGTTGCGTTAGTCATATTATTTACAAGAGATAAATTTAATAATTAACAGAATAACTAGAGGATTGAAAATATTAATTAATCAAGATTATATATCATGTCCGTATAATTGTATTTTATTTCTTTTTGGTTTTTTTGTTAAGTCGCCCTATTTTGATTTTGCTCTATCTTTTCAGTTGAATTTTGCTCAAAAATTTGCTCACGCCATTGCTTTATTTGTTGAGGATTGATTAACCATTGAATTACAATAATAATTAAACCCATTAACAATAATAAACCAATAGAACCTAAACTCACAAAAATTATTTTTGATCCCATCTTTAACCACTTTTTTGACTCAGAAGATGCTTTAATTTTTTCCTCTGAAATAATCTCCGCATTGATGGTATGATCTGCTAAAATTTCTCCTTTTTCTACCGGAGAAAATAAAACTAAACCCTGAGATTTTTCCCGTAATTGTGAAGTAAATTCAGCAGAAGATGGAACAAAAATTTTATTGATTTCTGGTCTAAATTCTTCTAAATTAACTAAAATAGGAGGTTGATTATGGACACGATAAACAGCCACAACTACCGATAAATTATCATGGCCATTATAAGCAGTTCCTTCTACTAATAAAGATTCAACAATATCCTCTAATGGCCTCTTTTCTAATAACATCTCATTGGCAAATTTCTGCCAATTTTTTTCCAGAAAATTATAATCACTTAAACCATCAGAACATAACAATAAAATTCCATCTTCTTCTATAATAAATCTTTGAATTGTTGGTTTAATCTGATCTCCTTCTTTAGTACCTAAAGCTTGAGTTAAAGCACTACCATTAGGATTTTTTAAGGCTAATTGATAAGTAGAATGGCCTAATTTTACTTCCCTTGTGGTTAAATCATGATCGATCGTGAGTTTTTCACACTTTTGTGAGGTTAACCAATAGGCTCGACTATCCCCCACATGGGCAATATATAACTCATGACTATTCCCCCCAACGGACTCAGCTTTACCAATTAGTTGAGGTAGTTGTAAAGCCATCACCAAGGTAGTTCCCATCCTTTTGCGCCCTTCTCTCCCTTGCTGATCATTTCTGGCCGCAATCATATTATTAGCAATGCGAATAATCGCCCCTAAATGCTCTTTGACTAGATCCGGAGTCATAATTTCCGGTTCTTGAGCAATCTCCCTTAATAATGCTTGTATTTGGAGTTTAATCGTACTAATTGCTAATTGAGAAGCCACTTCTCCCCCTTCATGCCCCTCAATACCATCGCAAACGATCATTAATTGAGAAGCAATTACACTCACAATTTCATTATATTGACTGGGTAAATCCTCACTACGGGGGTAATAACTATCTTCATTATGAGTCGGTTGAGTGCCTAAAGCCGTGCCACTGGCTATTTTTACCTGTAAAGGCTGAATTGAAGCAACCTCTAATAGTAAATCATTCAGATTTTTACCGATTTGCTGATAGTTAATATCCTCTGTTTGTAAAGTTTTAATTAAGTCTGATAAGGGTAAAGTAAAAGATGATTTTGTAAACCCTAACAATTTCTCCCAATTATGAGCTAACTGAGTAATCAGACTTTCTTCTGAGGATTCATCTTGATATAATTGAGTTAAACGAACTCGCCACCCTTGTACCCTAATATTTTCAGGGATCAATAAACTTTTAACTAAATTAAAATCTTTTAAAATTGACCATAGTTCCCAAATTTGCCATAACCAGTATAATTGACGTACTTCCGTGGCCTGTGACCAAGCTTCTTCTAAACTAGGATAAAGTTCTCCATTAGGGGTAATAGGCGCATTTTCTAATAAAATATAATCTTTTTCTTGAAAATTTAAAATAGTATAAAGGTAAGGCAAATGTAAACTATGAGGAAATAATTTAAAATAAGGAATTAAATCATCACTAAAATTTTCTGGTAACAATAGTTCAACTTGAGGCTGGGTATCTAACCAAATATTTGGAGTTATTACCTCATATCGTCCTGCAATTAATTCTGAATTAGGTAAGTTAATTTGATCGCCTACTACCCACAAATAAACTTGCGTTGAAGTTTGAGAATTATCCATAAATTTAATTAATAATAGATTGATCTTTTTTTTAGAATCTTGATTTGCCTAATTAATTGTCAATTGTTCATTGTTAAATGTCAACTAATAATTGCTATAATTGTATATTCATTTTATTAATATTGATCTTGACACTTGCGTTAAAAAAATTGTTAAAAATCCTTCAATTTTTAATTCCTTTGATCGATCCAGAAGTCAAAGACTGGGGAATGGAAGCTAGAATTATCCGTTGGTTAACCTTGATCTGGTTATTAATTGGTTTAATTGTAATGTTTTCGGCTTCCTATCCCGTGGCCGATGCCGAACAAGGTGACGGCTTATATTATTTTAAACGCCAATTGATCTGGGTGTGGTTAGGTTTAATTATTTTAAATTTAATTGTCCGAATACCTCTTAAATATATCCTCAATAGTGCTAAATGGGGCATATTATTAGTTTTATTTTTAATTATTTTAACCCTAATTCCGGGCTTAGGTACAACCGTAAACGGTGCAACCCGTTGGATCAGTATAGGGCCTATTCCCATTCAACCTTCAGAGTTAATGAAACCCTTTTTAGTTTTACAAGGGGCTAATATATTTGGCCGGTGGTATCGTTATAGTTGGACAACTAGGGGCATTTGGCTCGGAATTTTTATGATCACCCTTGGCTGTATCTTATTACAACCAAACCTTAGTACAACGGCCTTATGTGGGCTGAGTTTATGGTTAATTGCCTTAGCCGGAAATTTGCCCATGATCTATCTTTCAGTTTCAGCCTTACTAGGGGCGGTAACAGGGGTGATCAGTATTAGTTTACAAGATTATCAACGCCGCAGGGTCATGTCATTTATGGATCCTTGGTCAGATCCGTGGGGTGACGGTTATCAATTAGTACAAAGTCTTTTAGCAGTAGGATCGGGGGGAACTTCCGGCACAGGTTTTGGCCTATCTCAACAAAAATTATTTTATTTACCAATTCAATATACGGACTTTATTTTTGCAGTTTTTGCCGAAGAATTTGGCTTTATTGGAGGTATTATTCTACTAATTTTATTGATTAGTTATGCTAGTTTAGCTCTCTATGTTTCCTTTAAAACTCGTCATCCCGTTAAGCGTTTAGTCGCCATCGGCGTGATGGTATTTATGGTAGGACAATCTTTATTAAATATTGGAGTAGCCACTGGGGCTTTACCCACCACTGGCTTACCTTTACCTTTATTTAGTTATGGGGGAAGTTCCGTTATTTCCAGTTTAGTTTTAGCCGCTTTGTTGATTAGAGTAGCCAGAGAATCTAATGAAGCTGAAATTGTATCAATTAATAATTAAAAATTATGTGAAGTTAAATTAAAAAATTAAACTAATCTCATCTAAATTAGAACCTTAGAAAAAGATGTAATGAGAAAAATTTTAAAATTAATTCAAAAATTATTTAAGTTTTTTTTCCCCAGAAAAAAGAAGCGATTTGATTATTCTAAGCGCTATTCTTCTCGCTGGTCATTAATTAGTAAACAGGCAAAACTAGCCACAAAATATCATTGTTGTCTATGCCATAAAAAAAGTAAATATTTAGAAGTTCACCATGCAATGTATAGTAATTGGTTAGGATTTTCCATCGCCGGAAAAGAAGAATTAGGAACTAATATTTTTCCACTGTGTTTACCCTGTCATCATCAAGCCCATTTGAATTGTAATTATATTAAAGATAAAAAAAATCCAGTTTTAAGGAATAGAAATACACCTCAATTTCATCGAACCTTAATTAATAGTTATTCTTCCCTAAAAAGAAAATTAAAAAAGTAAATTTGTCAGCCTCATTGTCAAGTTTAATTTCAAGACTTGACCCCGCCAATATTGTCCTTTGATCTCACAACAAGTAAAAATTATCAGATAAAAGTCCGTATGATTAAAAAATTAAGCTAAACTAAAACAAAGTTAATCAGTTTGAGTTAAATTTTTCTAACATCTAACTTTCAATCCCCTTTTTTAGACTTCTCATATTACAATTAGAGTCGTACAGGAACTAAAAGATTATGGTATTTAATAGATTAAAAAGTATGATTGGGTTCAATGAACCCGAAGAATACGAAGAATACTATGACGAGGATGAAGTTCAAGAGCAAGAAGTTCAACCGATCGCCGTTGAACCCCCCGTCCCCGTTGTAGAAGAAGATCGTCCGAGTCGTCGTCGGATGAGAGAACGTTCAAATGTTAATCCCTCAGAAATTGGAATGAATCAAAATTCAAGAAATAATGTTATTGGAATGCCAGGAGTCGGCAGTCCGATGGCTGAAGTCGTGGTAGTTGAACCACGTTCTTTTGAAGAAATGCCTCAAGTGATCCAAGCCTTAAGAGAGCGCCGCTCGATCGTCTTAAATTTAACCATGATGGACACAGATGAGGCACAAAGAGCAGTTGATTTTGTGGCCGGTGGCACTTATGCCATTGACGGACATCAAGAACGCATTGGAGAAAGTATTTTTCTGTTTACCCCCAGTTGTGTTCAAGTTAGCACCCAGTCGGGAGTTGTACATGAAGTTCCTTCCACTCACAAAATGGCGGCTCGTCCAACTGCCCCAACTCCGGCTTGGGCTACCGAACCTGAACGAATGGCACAATAGTTTGATTGGCCTGAAGTTCATGTTTGACAATTGACAGGGGACAGTTGACAATAAACAATAAGTTTTTTAATTGTCAATTGTCAACTGATAATCTAAACCCCATCTCATGGCAATTTGATCATTAATTTTTATTTTCCACCATCATTAAAACTATTTAATTTTATCTCTAATTTTTCGACAATTGATCCTATTTCTTCACCCAATATTTACTCAAAACTTTACAAATCTCAAGTTTTGGGCAAATGTTGATCACGCTGAAAAAAATATGTAAGATTATTATATAATATTAAATAAAGATTATTTTTTCTAATGCTCAATTATTGATTAACTAAATTATTATTCAATGTCTGATCGTGTCTAAAACCTTAAAATTCCGATTATTTCTCTGTATTTTTGTCCCTAGTAAAGAACTTACTCAGTCTTTAAATCTATTACTGAGCAGTGATCGCTATGAGCCTCAATGGATTAATAATTCAGAGCAATTTTTATCTTTTGTCGAAACAAATAAAGAACAAATAGATTGTTTAATTGTACTGAAAAAACCTTCAGTGATTACTTCACTTAATCAACTTTATTCTAAAGGGATTCTCTTACCTTTAATTATTATTGAAGAAAAACCCGAATTAGAAAATAGTGTTTTATATCATGCAGGAGAAATCTCCTTAGCTTTGACCAATTTAGAAACTATTCCCATCGCCATTGATCAAGCAATGGCACAATTTCTGCACTTAGGCCCTAGTTGTCCGCTCTCGGAACATTTAGCCTCATTAAATGGAGAAAATGGCGAAAATCCCCAAACTTTTCTATTATTACAACAAAGAAGATTAGCCGAAAAACTAAAAGAAAGATTGGGTTATTTAGGGGTATATTATAAACGTAATCCCCAATATTTTTATCGTAATCTAATAGAAATAGAACAAAAAGAATTAACCGCTCAACTTAATTTAGAATATCGTCAAATTATTTTAAATTATTTTATAGATGATATAGAAACAAATCAAGCCATTGATCAATTTGTCAATCGTGCCTTTTTCGCCGATATTTCCGTCTCACAAATTTTGGAGATGCACATGGAATTAATGGATGAATTTTCTCAACAATTAAAATTAGAGGGCAGAAGTGAAGAAATTTTACTAGATTATCGTTTAGCTTTAATTGATATGATCGCCCATCTTTGTGAAATGTATCGCCGCTCGATCCCTAGAGAAGATCTACCCTTCGATGTATTATTTCATGTAGATTAAAATTATTTAATCAATCTTTATTATCTTATAATATTTTTTGGTCAAATTTTCTTGTACAATAAATATTAATATAAAATTTGATCTTATCTTATATTTATTCTATCAATTTTTACTTTTATTTTTAAATTCTATGAGTCCTCTCAAAAAAACATACGTTCTTAAACTTTATGTGGCAGGAAATACTCCTAACTCAGTTAGGGCATTGAAAACCTTAAAAAATATCTTAGAACAGGAATTTCAAGGAGTTTATGCGTTAAAAGTGATTGATGTATTAAAAAATCCCCAGTTAGCTGAAGAAGATAAAATTTTAGCCACCCCTACTTTATCAAAGGTTTTACCTCCCCCCGTGCGCAAAATTATCGGCGATCTATCCGATCGAGAGAAAGTTTTGATTGGCTTAGATTTACTTTATGAAGAAATTAGGGAAAGGGAAAATAATCTCTAACTTCAATTGAGATTTGATGGTGATCTAGATTTTAAAATTTATTCTAATTACAAAAACTTTTATTATTAATTTATTAATTTGAGCAAAATTTAAGGAGTATTAAGATTACATCATGAGTCAAGAAAAACAACAAATAAAAGCCAAAGGTGTCCAAAAAATTCGCACGATGATCGAAGGTTTTGATGAAATTACTCATGGTGGTCTGCCGATGGGTAGAACAACTCTAGTTAGCGGTACATCAGGCACGGGAAAAACATTATTAGCAATTCAATTTCTTTATAATGGGATTAAATATTTTGATTATCCGGGGTTATTTGTTACTTTTGAAGAATCACCCACTGATATTATTGAAAATGCCTATAGTTTCGGTTGGGATTTAGAAGAATTAGTTAATCAAGGAAAATTATTTATTTTAGATGCTTCACCCGATCCAGAAGGTCAAGAAGTGGTAGGAAATTTTGATCTTTCGGCCTTGATTGAGCGTATTCAATATGCAGTCAGAAAATATAAAGCAAAATTAGTTTCGATCGACTCAGTAACAGCCGTTTTTCAGCAATATGATGCGGCCTCGGTAGTACGGCGAGAAATTTTCCGTTTAGTCGCCCGTTTAAAACAGTTAAAAATTACCTCCATTATGACCACTGAAAGAATTGAAGAATATGGGCCAGTGGCACGTTTTGGAGTGGAAGAATTTGTCTCTGATAATGTGGTAATTTTAAGAAATGTCTTAGAAGGTGAACGTCGTCGTCGTACTACGGAAATTTTAAAATTACGGGGGACTACCCACATGAAAGGGGAATATCCTTTTACCATCACCACAGACGGTATTAATATCTTTCCATTGGGGGCTATGCGCTTGACTCAAAGATCATCAAATGCTCGGATTTCTTCAGGTGTGGAAACATTAGATGAAATGTGCGGAGGAGGCTTCTTCAAAGACTCGATTATTTTGGCTACAGGGGCGACAGGAACGGGTAAAACCCTCTTAGTTAGTAAATTTTTAGAAGAAGGTTGTAGACAGGGAGAAAGGGCAATTTTATTCGCTTATGAAGAATCAAGGGCGCAACTTTCCCGTAATGCTTTTTCATGGGGCATTGATTTTGAAGAAATGGAAAGAAAGGGTTTATTAAAATTACTTTGTACCTATCCCGAATCTTCAGGTTTAGAGGATCATTTACAGATTATTAAATCAGAAATTAGTGAGTTTAAACCTTCTCGCATTGCGATCGATTCTTTATCGGCTTTAGCAAGGGGTGTTACGAATAATGCTTTTCGTCAGTTTGTCATCGGCGTGACGGGCTACGCCAAACAGGAAGAAATAACGGGCTTTTTCACCAATACCACCGATCAATTTATGGGCGCTCATTCGATCACAGAATCCCATATTTCTACGATTACCGATACTATTTTAATGTTGCAATATGTGGAGATCAAAGGGGAAATGTCAAGGGCAATTAATGTGTTTAAAATGCGTGGCTCATGGCATGATAAAGGCATCAGAGAATATACCATTAGTAAAGATGGGCCTTGTATTAAAGATTCTTTCCGTAATTATGAGAGAATTATTAGTGGTTCACCCTCTCGCATTGTGGTGGATGAAAAGAGTGAATTATCCCGCATTGTGCGTAATGTTAAAGATAAATTAAGTGAGCCTTAATACCATAAAAACAAAGTCTGCCTACGCAGACTTTGTGGAGATCGCCCTACCCTTGAGGGTTTAGGCTTAAATTAACCTTAATTTAACCTTTAACGGATATATTCTTTTAAAATGCTATTACGATTAGGATGGCGTAATTTTCTTAAAGCTTTAGCCTCAATTTGACGGATTCTTTCACGGGTAACATTAAAAATCTGTCCAATTTCCTCTAAAGTCTTCATGCGGCCATCATCCAAACCATAACGTAATCGCAACACATCACGCTCACGAGTGCTGAGGGTATCTAAGACGTTTTCTAAATCTTCTCTTAATAAACTCTTAGAAACCTCATCTTCGGGCGTTTCGCCATCAGCTTCAATAAAATCACCTAAACGGGAATCTTCCTCTTTACCAATGGGAGTTTCTAAAGAAATGGGTAATTGAGCAGATTTAGCAATAAATCTTAATTTCTCAATGGTCATCTCCATGTGAGTAGCAATTTCTTCCTCCGTGGGTTTACGTCCCTTCTCTTGGGATAAAATCTTAGTGGTTTTCTTAATGCGAGAAATAGTCTCATAAAGATGCACAGGTAAACGGATCGTGCGAGATTGATCGGCGATCGCGCGAGTAATCGCTTGACGGATCCACCAAGTAGCATAAGTAGAGAACTTATAACCCTTTTCATGGTCAAATTTTTCGGCGGCACGAATTAAACCAAGGGATCCCTCCTGAATTAAATCTTGGAAAGATAAGCCCCGATTCATATATTTTTTAGCAATAGAAACAACCAGACGTAAGTTAGACTGTACCATTTTATCCTTCGCCCGTCTGCCATGATAGAGACGACGACGAAAAGCACCCAAAGGCATTTCCATTTCGTTAGCCCACTCCTGTTGGGTTGGGTAACGATCCAAAGTCAGATAGAGATCCTCGCGCACCCTTTCCAATTCTAAAAGATCAGCAATTTTACGAGCTAATTCAATTTCTTCTTCAGCCCGTAAGAGACGAATGCGACCAATTTCTTGTAAATAAATGCGAATAGAATCTTCCGTATAGGTTTTCTTTTTGCCGGGATCTTTACGACGGGCGGCCGAAGTTTTCCTTGCTTTACGACCAGAAGTTGGAACATCATCTATCTCTATTTCTGTTTCTAATTCTGCTTCTAATTCTGCAAAAAGGCTAGGATCACCATCTATATCATCTATATCAAGGTCTATATCCAGATCTATATCGAAATCTATGGTTGGAAAATCCAAATTATTAGGTTTAGATGGAGTCTTAAGTGCCTGATTCATGCCGTTTTCCTCTTATTTTTCTAATTCACAAAAATTCTTGATAATTTGATGGATTGATTGGCCATGAGAAATTGATTTTTTCTCATGAAAAAATTGATTTTTTCAGCGGGGAAAATTAACAGTTTAATTTTAGGGAAAAAATCTAATTTAATTTGGTCTTTAATTTGAAAGACATCTATTTTTATAGTTGATCTTTTTAGTGCTAACAACTGTTAACAACTACTGTAAATATAACTTAAATTTTGCGATAAGCAAAACTCTTTTATTTTATTCTAAACTAACTTTTTGAAAATTAGTTAAGAGAAAAGTCTTTTTTACAGTTTGGGTGAACAACTATTATTTTTTGGCTTCAATTTAAACCATGAAAAATTAAGGTTTAAGCCCTTAAGATTTTCCATCGTTCAAATTAAAGGTATGCTAAACCAGTTATAATCATTGTTTTAGCTTTTAAAGACTGAAGATTTGTTTACTCACAAGTCGATCAGCTTAAGACTTTTGACTTAAACTAAGTTTTAATAGTTTTGAGATCAATCAAAATTATTAAAACTGCTAAACAGCCTTAATAAACTTGATCCCCTGTGATCGTTTCTTTAAATCTGTAGCTATTCTAATTAATTTCTGCCAAAATGACAGCCCTTTTTTTTAAAAAGATTGACTTTTTTTGATGATTTTCTGAAATATTATTTAGTGCGAATGTTCTAAATAACCTTTAAATCTCTTGTCAATCAAGGGTTTTTCTAAATCTGTCTGGTTAAAAAAATTTTTAAAATTGGCAAAAATATAGATCAAAATTGACAGTATTTTTTGATAAAGTGACTCAAAGCAATTGGTGATATATACTTATTCAAAAATTAACTCTTAGACAGGCTCAGTGCGTCACCGTTGACAGTGAATTTTTTTGATTGTCAATTGTCCACTGTTCACTCTTAACTGATAATGATTACTTTAGAAATTTATTGAAATGATAATTTCAGTATTATAATAATTAGTCTATCAATATTTTATTAATTATAAATAATTGTCTATATTTGTTATGAACAGATTTAATTTAAAAGCAGAAATGGAAAAACAACGGGGGGAAAATTATCAACTTCACCGTCAATATTTGAATGCCCAATTAGTTAGAGTTTTAAATACAATTGGTTACGATCGCTTTTATGAAAAGGGAGAAGGGGCTTATTTAATTGACCGCAACGGCGATCGCTATTTAGATTTTTTATCAGGTTTTGGGGTGTTTGCTTTAGGGCGATCGCATCCGGTGGTTAAACAGGCTTTACATGATGTGTTAGAAGGGGATCTAGCCGGATTAGTACAATTAGATTGTGCCTTATTACCCGGAATGTTAGGTAAGGCCTTATTAGAAAAAGTGCCAAGTTCGATCAACCGTTGTTTTTTTGCCAATAGTGGTACGGAGGCGGTGGAAGCGACTTTAAAATTTGCCCGTTATGCCACCGGCCGCCCCCGCATTTTATACTGTGATCATAGTTATCATGGTTTAACCTACGGTTCGTTATCTATTACCGGAGCTACGGAATTTCAGGAAGGCTTTGATCCCCTCTTACCCCAATGTGATTTTATCCCCTTTGGCGATCTGGATGCTTTAGAAAGGGAACTAAAAAAGAAAGATGTGGCAGGGTTTATTTTTGAGCCGATCCAAGGTAAGGGCGTTAACCTTCCCCCCGATGATTTTTTAATCAATGCTCAAACCATCTGTAGACAATATGGTACTTTAATCATAGCCGATGAAGTCCAGACGGGTTTAGGGCGCACGGGTAAATTTTTCGCCTTTGAACATTATGGCTTAGAACCCGATTTAATTGCGATCGCCAAAGCCTTATCAGGGGGTTATATACCAGTGGGGGCTGTGTTGGCAAAAGAAGAAATTTTCGCCAAAGTTTTTCACCGTATGGATCGGGCTTTAGTACACGGTTCAACTTTTGGGAAAAATCCCATGGCCATGGCGGCCGGTTTGGCTACCTTGCACGTTTTAGCCGAAGAAAATTTAGTCGAAAATTCTGCTAAAATGGGTGAATTATTTATGAAAGGATTAAAACCATTAGTAGAAAAATATGAAATTTTTGCGCAAGTTAGGGGAAAAGGATTAATGATCGGGTTAGAATTTAGTTGTCCTCAGTCTTTAACCTTAAAAATAGGTTGGACAATGCTAGAAGCGGCGCAAAAAGGATTATTTAGTCAATTAATAACTGTGCCACTATTTCAAAGACATAAAATTTTAACTCAAGTAGCAGGAAATAATATGAATGTGATTAAATTATTGCCTCCTTTAATGATTACAGAAAAAGAAGTTAATTACTTTTTAGAAAGTTTTGAAGATGTATTAGCTGACTGTCACCGTTATCCTGGTACATTATGGGATTTTGGGGCAACTTTAGCTAAACAAGCATTAAAAAAATAATCAGATTTTTAGGGGATGACATCAAAGTTATTGATGTATAATTGGTATTGGCCAGTTGTTTAAGTCTTATTTGATCAATCAAAATCAAAAATAAATTCTAATCTAGTTTAATGTTTAATTTTTATGACTTGATTTGTTCTATTTTTTCCTTAATTCATATTATTTTTAATTAAATTAATATGATCTAACATTGATTGATTAAGTTAAATTTTTTGCTCAAAATTTTGGTGATAAATTATTAGTTTAGCCAATAGCAAAACCTCATTATTCTTAAATTAAGAATTAAATGAATTTATGGTTTTTTGAGTCAATTATTATCACCATTCCCTGTTGTAAGGAGTCTATTCCTAACATAATTTAATCAGATCATCCCCCATAAAAATTTAATTTTTGAGATTGATAAGACCTCTTACAAAAGCCATAAATATTAGCCAATCAAATCAATTTTCATCAAGTTGTTATCAATTCTTATACTTATTACTTCTTATTCATTACTTATTACTTGACTTTTGCAAAAAGTCTATAGTAGTTTTGTTTTATTTTGATCACAAACAACCATTAGCTATAAGTTAAGCTTATCTAATATATGATTATGAATTTAATATTCAAATTAAATTTTTCGCTTAACATTTCTTAATGTATGAGAATCATTCTCAATTCAAAACGAATTTGCTTTATTGTAGCTTTTGATCTATAATAAACATCCAAAGGGTTTGTTATATCTTGGAATAAATTTTTATCATTTTAAGAGCGATCTAACAAGGCTTTTCAGCTTTTTAACTGATCTTTTTTAAAAAATACACTTTCTCAAAAAAACTTTATTGTTACTGATTGTAAAGAACAATTGTAAATGTTTGTAACAAAGACTTGACAAATAAGCAAGAATAACAGTCAGACAATTAAATCTTTAGTAATTGTCATTTTAGCTCATAATGTTAAATTATTCTTCGAGACTGATCATGGTAAAATCAACAGAAGAATTAATTAAAGTCTATTATAACTGATTTTTGATCAATTGTTAATTTTAAATTTATGGCGGTTGTTTCTTCAAATTTAGAGCAAAATAAAAATCTTTGGTATTTAGCAATTGATTTTGGCACGGCCGAACTTTCAGCGTTACTTTTTAATCAAAATTTAGGGGAACAATACCCAATTTATTGGTCTGATTTAGAAACGAATGAAACCCTATCTACTTTGAAAATAGCGGCTTTTTACCATTTCACCAAAAAAAAAGAAAGTAAAACATCTTATCAGAAACAATCTTCTTTTTTAATAGGACAAAAAGCCATCATTGATAGTCAAAATCATAAAGGAATTTTTTTGGAATCGTTAAAACCGTATCTTAATATTTCACTGTCTTACTATAGTTCTGAAGAAAAACAATGGCAACCAAAATTACAACAATCCCCTGAAAGAGTTTTGCCTATTTATTGGATTGAAAAAGCCACTCAAGCGATTTTTACGGCTTTAACGCCCCAGAGTCAGAAAATGGGCGTAGAAGTGAAAGCCCTCGGCTTATCTTCCCAAGGGTTGGTTGAGGCTTTAATCAATCTACAAGGGGTGATTTTGAGCTATCCCCATGGTTTTGGGGAAACTTATCGCTTTAACTTGAGGGAGGCGATTTTAGGGGCAAAATTGGTAAAAAAACCCCAACAGATTATTTTTATTGAGGAGGCGATCGCTTCTTTATTAGGGCATTTATCCTTGATCGAACATTCATCGAAAGAGGCTAAACCTACCTTAATGATTGAGTTAGGGGCAAGTAGCACTAATTTGGCACTGGTGGATCTGCCTGATAATTTAGATTATTTAACTCATCAAGATTTTAAATTAGAAAGTTTTTTATATGGAGGTTTAAGTATAGATTTAGATATTTTATATCAATTTATTTATCCTCAATGGGTAAAAAATCCCCAACAACCAGTGATGAGTTTAGGAATGGATTTTCCCCAACCGGGCATGGCAGATCCTCTGAAACGGGATACGGTTTTTTTGAGATTACAAAGTAGCACGGTGGGACGATCGCTTTTAGAAGCCTCTCAATTGGTTAAATTAGTATTACAAAAAAGAAGTAAATTTAATTCACAATTAGATCAACAAAAATGGGGAGTTAATAGACAGGAGTTAACGGAAAAAATTATTAATCCTTATCTCAATCAAATTAACTATTATCTTAATCAATTATTAGTAAAAAAGGGTCAATCTAATCATGAGATTGAACAAATTGTTTGTAGTGGTGGCACTTATAGTTTAGTGAAAGAAAGTTTAGGAAAATTATTAGAACAAAAGTTTTGTAATGCCAAGATTATTGATGGTGATGCCATTGAAAATAAAGATAAAATTAAGGTTAGTCGGGTGGCTGTGGGTTTAGCTTCTTTAATATTATTCCCGAAAATTATAGATAAGGTTAATCAACAATATAATGACTATTTTCTTTTTATTGAATTATTAAAAATTTTACCAAAATATATGTTTGTTTTTGAAGATATTAAAAAACAATTAATAGAGAGAGGAATTAACCTTAAAGTCTGTGAGAAAAAGATTTTAGAATTTCTCCAAGGGAAAATACCTCAAGGTTTAATTCCCTCTGAAGAAAATTGTTTATGTTTGGCCGAATATAGTCAAAATAATTGTGAATATCAAGATTTATTATCTATTCCTTTTTGTACTTTAGATAATGAGGGATATTACCATCCTGAAGTGGAACAATGTCAAAAAATACGTCAATATTTAGGTAAGGTATTAGCTAGTCATAAACAACAATTATCAGACCCTTTAACATTAGAGCTATTGGAAAAATCCAACTAAGAATTAACCCCCCTAACTGATGGATTGTGCTGATCATAGTAAAATCTACAGAAAGTCTTTTTTCCATAAAATTAAGAAAAATAACATTTTTTCGTCAAAATGCCTTGGTTTGACATACATTAAAACTAAGAGAATTAATAATTAAGAAAAATGCTAGAAGATCAATCGGTACTCATTGGTAAAGGGATTGCTTTTCCATTCAAAATCAATCTTCAATCCAATCTTAGTTTGAGTAAAAACATTGCTAACCTAGAGGAGTCTATGAGAATCATCTTAGGCACAAAACTAGGCGAAAGGGTTTATCGTCCTGAGTTTGGCTCTCGTTTGGATGAAGTGGTTTTCGCTCCTATGAATACGGAAACGCTCTTACTGATCAGACTTTATGTTAAAGAAGCGATCGAAAAATGGGAACCAAGGGTAATTTTAGAAAGTGTTTATGTTGAAGTAGCTTCATCTCCCGTCACCCTTGCCCCTGCTCCCGAATTAGGGAAATTGAACATTATTATCCAATACCGTCCTAAAGATTATCACGAAATTTATAGTATGGTTTATCCTTTTTATCTTCAATCTCCCGCAGGATAAAACAGTGACCAGTGACCAATGACCAGTGACCAGTGACCAGTGACCAGTGACCAATGACCAATGACCAATGACCAGTGACCAATGACCAGTGACCAGTGACCAGTGACCAATGACCAGTGACCAATGACCAGTGACCAATGACCAGTGACCAATGACCAATGACCAATGACCAATGACCAGTGACCAATAAGCAATAACGAATTATGGCAGAAAGAGAATTTGATTTTTTACCCGAACTTCCTAAAGCAAATCTTGACGATCGCACCTTTAACGAGTTAGTCAATGAATGTTTATTACGCATTCCCCGTTATTGTCCCGAATGGACAAATTATAATCCTAGCGATCCGGGAGTGACCTTGATTGAATTGTTTGCATGGTTAACCGATCAAATGTTATTACGGTTTAATCAAGTTCCCCGCCGTCAATATGTGGCCTTTTTAGAATTATTAGGCATTAGATTACAGCCCCCAACCCCCGCTACTTCTGAAGTCACATTTTATTTAAGTACCTCTAGTGAACAAATTCCTGAGCAAAACTGCACTATTGCCAGTGGCACGGAAGTAGCCACCGAAAGAGAAGAAAATCAAGAGGAAATAATTTTTACCACTGATTATCCCTTAGTTATCGGAAAACCTCGCATTACCCATCTTTTTAGAACGGAAACCATTGAAACTAAACCCCAAAATTTAAGCGATAACTTCTTATCGAGTAGTTCATGGCGTTTTGAAAATTCAGAATGGCGTAGTACTGCGGAGTTAAACATTTTTCAAATTAACCCCCAACCCGGCAATTGTTTTTATATTGTCTTAAACCATCAAGATCCCATTGATGGCAATGTGATCGCCATTAACTTTAAAGGTGAAGCCGGAACATCCACAGGGATCGATCCTCGCAATGCTCCTTTACGCTGGGAAGCATGGACTGGTAATCACTGGCAAGAAATTTTACTCAAAAAAACCGATGATGGGACTGAGGGTTTTAGTTTTAGTAAATTACAAAGGGAAAAAGGCTCACCCATTGAGGATGGGGCTGATGTTGAACTCCATTTACCCTTAAATTTTCCGGCGGAAACTTTTGTTAATTATTATGGCCGATGGATTAGATGTGTTTATGTTACCCCTAACCCTAATCAATCGGGTTATAGTCAATCCCCTCGCATTATTAAACTTTCAGTGAGGGCTTTAGGCGGTTCAGTTCCTGTTACTCAAGCCCTAGAAATTAAAGATGAAATTATTGGGGAAAGTAACGGTGATCCTGGGCAAGTTTTTTATTTACAAAGACCTCCCGTTTTGCCCCGTCAGATTACGGGTAATGAATATCTTGAGGTGATTACCCTCAATGGTACGGTTCAAAGATGGACAGAAGTTCCCGATTTTGGCCAATCGAAAGAAACGGATTTACATTATACCCTTGATTCCCAGTCAGGAAAAATTCAGTTTGGGCCTTTAATCCGAGAGGCCGGACAATTAAAGGAATTAACGGAGTTTCGGTCTCAAATTCAAAGTCTTCCTAATCAAATCATAAATCCTCAAAATTCCCTTGAGGAAATAAAATTTAATACCCGTCAATTGGGGGCGATCCCGCCGAAAGGGGCAACTCTTAAAATGTCTAGTTATCGCACCGGAGGGGGTATTAAAGGTAATGTTCAAATTGATAGTATTACCATTGTTAAATCCGCTATTCCTTATATCTCGCGCATTACGAACCATTTACCGGGTAAAAATGGTGCGCAAGCCCAATCTTTAGATCATGCGGTTTTACAAGTTCCGAAAATGTTACGCACTCAAAATCGAGCCGTTACGGTTGAAGATTTTGAAACTTTGGCTCTTGAAGGTGGTCAAAGGGCGATCGCTAAAGTTAAATGTTGTCCTCCCTCTTCTAAAATGGAAGATGCGGGAAAAATCAAAATTCTATTGATTCCCCAACTACCCCTGACTAATTTAATTAATGGATTACCACCATCGGCCTTTGATCTTAATCCCATTTTAGTGGAACAGGTCAGTAAATATTTAGATGAGCGCAAATTATTAGGAATTACCGTAAAATATGAACAACCCGAATATGTGGGGGTTTCCATTCAAACCGAAATCTCTTTAGAGCAGGATTATCGTAGCGATCAATTACAACAGGAAATTAAACAAAAATTAGAACTGAGTTTATATCAATTTCTCAATCCTATTAGTGGAGGGGAAGATGGCAACGGTTGGGATTTTGGTAGACCCGTTTATACTTCCGATATAGTTAAACGATTTCAACAAATTAAAGGAGTTCGCTATGTGGGAACAATTCAACTATTTGCTTTATTCAAACAAAATGGTCATTGGGAAAGACAATCAACTCCTTTAAGCGTAGTTGAACCGGGAGAATTTGGCTTAATTTGTTCATGGCGTGACTCGGCTCTTGGTTCTAGTCATTTAATTAATTTTATTTAGATTATTTATTAGTCATTGGTCATTAATCATTATCAATTATCCATTATCAATTATTAATTATTAATTATCAATTATTGTCAGATGAATCAAGTCAAAGAAACCGAAGATTTGAAACTGAAATTAACGCCAATGGGTGTACCATTATCACTGATTGAGCCAATTAATAAAGCGAAAAATAAACAGGACATTTCTTTTCAACAAGCGATTAATCCTCAAGCCGCTTTTAGTTCAGAGATCGGTAACAAATCAATTGTTGTTTATCCGGCCGAGGCTAATGAATTATTAATTCAATTAGTTAATGATGGGGATAAAATCTATTATTTTGATAACTTACAAATTGAAGGAGATTTTCCCAGTGATTGGTATACTACCCATTTAGAAGGTCAAATTCTCCAACCAAAAAAACAAATTGAAGGGGTAATTAGATTTGAAATACCAGTGGATTTTTTTGAATCTAATCAAGGTTGGTATCAAGATAAAACTTTACAATTAGATTATTGGGGAATTATTAATCTTCATTTTAATATTTTAGAAAATACCGATCCTCCATTACCTGATAGTTTTCCTCAATTAAAATCCAGTTCTTTTGATCTTTATATTCGCCCTCGTAGCGTTTATTTAAACTTTTTACCTACCCTTTATCAAGAAGTAGATTTAATTGGACGTTTTCTTAAAATTTTTGAAACTACATTTAATCCCAGTATTGAACAATTAAATGCACTTTGGGCTTATCTAGATCCTATTACAGCCCCAGAGGGGATGTTAGATTTTTTGGCCTATTGGGTAGGTTGGGAAATTAGCCCCCATATTAGTATTGAAAGACAGAGAAATTTAATCCGTCAAGCCATTACCCTTTACCGATGGCGTGGGACAAAACGAGGCTTAAGATATTTTATTCATTTATATACGGGTCTACCTTTAGATGAGGATAAAGAAAATGAAGAAGATAAACACATTATGATTAAAGATACATTTGGACGAGGTTTAATCACAGGAAAAACCCTTTTAGGGAATGATTCTCTTTTAGGAGGGGGTAGACCTTATTATTTTATCGTGCGTCTGCGCTCTCAATTTCGTGATCAAATCAATGAAGATTTAATTAGAAATATTATTGATTTGGAAAAACCTGCTTTTTGTACTTATGATCTTTATATTGAGTAGTGATTGATTATTTATTATTAGGTTTTTTAACCATCCCAAACTGATTCAATAAGTTAATGATCATTAACACATAAGCAATCACAAATAACCAGTAAAAAATAACATTTTTTAATTTTTGAAAATTTAATCTTAATTTTATGAAAAATTCTTGGCTACCTCCTGAAACAAGTGCTTTTGAACGCTTAAATGTTCGAGATGGATTATTAATTGATGCCCATAAATGGCAACTAGAACAGCGTTATGTTAGAAAGCGTCAAAATTATCATTTTCAATCTTTAAATCAAGCCGGAATTGTGAGTGGCCTTGAAGTTAATATTACCACTCCTCCGGCCGATGTTCGCCCCGAACATCGCACAGGGCGCTGGATCGAATTAAGTCAAGGGGTAGCCCTTGATCATCAAGGTAATATTATTGTTGTTCCTAATCCTACCAAATATTATGTCAATGCCATAGTTTCATCTCAAAAAAAATCTGAAACTGTCTATTTAGTTTTACGGTATCGGGATCCCGATGATCTCCAAACAAACGATTATAAGGAAATCGTGACAGAGCAATTTCGATTGGATGAAAAAGTTAGTCCCCCTAACATTGGCGATGTGGAAATTTGTCGCATCGAATTATCATCTTCAGAGGTTGAATTAAAACCGGCCAGTGACGTTTTTGCCCCCGATCTCAATACCATTGATTTACGTTATCGTCAATTTGCTCACTGGAGGGCGCAAGGTGTAGTTAAAACCGCAATTTATAATTCTTCTGAGTCTCAAGAAAATGGTTTATTTTTTCTCCTGAAATCTTTAAGAGCTTTATATCCTTTATTGGAAGGTGATAATTATATTGATGATTGTTTTTTAATTCCAGAAGAAGAAACGGAAATCTTAAGTTATGATCTTTTATATTTAACGGAATCTCAATTTTGTAGCCTTGAACTGTTACAAATTAAGCAAATTCAAAAATTTGTCAGCGCTGGAGGTACGATTTTAATTGATGCTACCGTTAAAGATAGTCAACTGGCTCAGTTAGAACAGTCTAAACAAGAGTTATTACAAGCGATCGCCAAAATTTCCCAGATCTCAGCCTTTGCCAATCGTCAACAGGAATTAGAAAATGAATTAAGTCAAATCAATCAAAATTTTACAGATAAATTTCAAAATATTCAAGATAAACTTAGTAAAATTGGCTTTAATCTTCAAAAGTGGGACGATTTACCCTCTGAACATCCTCTAAAATTAGAACCATTTTTCTTTATTCAACCCCCAATTATTAACCAATATCAAAATCAAATTTGGGCTTGTGACGGTGTAATTTTACTATTGGGAAATCTCTCCCACGCTTGGGCTTTATCCCCTCAACTGGATTTAACTAGGGAAATTTTGCGTAATGCTCAGGAAATGGGCGTAAATCTCCTTCATTACGCTTGGCGCAGAAAATTACTTCATTCTTGGCAAAAATCCCAACCAATTAGCAGTTTAGCCCCCACCGCCCCAACTAAAGGCCAATCCTCTGAAATAACGTCACAATCACCTCAAAAAGTTTCTGAGCCTATGGCGGAAACTGAAGTAGCCTTAGAGCCTTCCTCTGAAGACTCCCAAAAACGAAAACGACCTAAACCCTCTGATCTTTTGTAATCTGAATTAAACTTTTTTCTTTTATTAACTTTTAAGTTGAAATCTTCAATTATTTATTATGGCCGAAAATCTAATTTATACCACTATTTCCCCTAACAAAATTAAATTAAAACCGGGGGCGAATACCACTCAATTTGAGGTTGATGTGCGTAATGATAGCGACAATTATGCTAGTTTTCAATTAACAATTGAAGCTGACTATGATAAGGGGAAACAACAGCAAAATTGGTATCGAATTTCCCCTGAAATAGCTACTTTTAATCCCCCCGGAGATCAAACTAAATTTCAAGTAGAATTGATTGATTCTCCTGTGCCGGGTTTCGTGGGTTTAATGCAGTTGAGAGTCTCCGTTTCTTCGGTTGAATTGCCCGATAAAGATACTTTATTACTTCCCGTTGAAATTGAACAGGGTACGGTTAAATTACCTCTGGAATTAACTTTACCCGTTAATCAATTTCAAAAATCTCCAGGGAGTATTATGGATATTCCCGTGATCGTGCGTAACCTAGGCCAAATTCCTACCAATGCTCGTTTGACTTTTGTGGGGATCGATCCGGAATGGATCATAGACGGATGCGATCGCAATTTTAAATTAGAAGGTGGGCAGGACAAAACCCTTAACTTTACCTGTGAATTACCTAATAAACTCGAAACAATTGCTAAAGTTTATTCTTTTAAAATTGAGGCCGAACATAGTCAAGGCCCATCATCCCAAATTGAAGGTCAGATCGAAGTTTTAACGATGGGTTATCTTGATTTTGGTTGTCAACCCAAAGAATTAAGCATTCCTTCCCGTTTTTCTTTTGCTTTTTGGCGAAATGATCCCGTTACCTATATTTTACGCGCTGAAAATGCCAGTAATATGCCACAGGAATTAGTCATTGATATTACTAAACAGGGAAAAGAAGATGATGGCGGGATTTTTGAAGTAGTGGAAATTGAAACAAAGGAAGATGATGAAAATATCAAGGGTATTATTGATAATATTGTGTTAGAACCAAAGGAAATTGAACCGATCGCCCTGAGAGCTTACGCAAAAAGGCCTTTTGTGGGCAGAACCAAAAAACTGATCAGAGAAGTTAATGCGGTTTGGTCAGGAAGCGATCGCATTGATACAAGAAATGAAAATCAAACTATCATCTTAAATATTAAACCAATTTTTGCTACATCATTTTTAGTTCAAAGCGGAATATTTATACTTTTATTACTGTATTTTTTCATTTTCCTTAATCCTAGCAGTCATCGTCATGACAATGCAGTTAACTCGATCGAGTTTAATGGAGTTGCGGATAATATGATTTCCTCATCAAACGATCAAACCATTATTCGATGGAACACTGATGGTTTTGCCATTAACCCCACCCCTCCCAAACTAGGCGTTATTGATCAAATTGGAAAAGCGGTGAGGGTAGCACGTTATAAACCCGTAGACAATAACGTCATTGCGGCAGGTTTAGAAAATGGCGAAATACAACTTTGGGATCTGCTGTCTTCAGGGAAAAAACCTTTAGCCTCTTTTAATCAAAAAGAAGCCGATGATCGAGTCTTTGATCTAACTTTTAGCACTGATTCCCGTTATTTATTAAGCGGACATGGGAGTGGAAATGTATTATTATGGGATATTACTAGAGAATTAAGAGGTATTAGCAATCCCAATAAAACCCCAGTTGCTAGTAATAAATTTAATTTTAGTATTAATAGTATGAAATTAATTGGTAATGAGCAAAATTCATTAGGAGTAGTGGGGAGATATAATCAATTTATGATCTGGAATAATTTTGTAAATAATAGTAATATTCGCTCAGTTAACTATGGTATTGAAGGGAGTCAAGATAATTATATTGAATCTTTAGATGTAGCCCCTTTAAAACCCTATTTAGCGGCCACAGGAGACAATCAAGGTAATATCACCATTTGGGATTTAACCGATTGTACCACCTTAGCACAAGGAGATTGTGGCAAAATGATAGATCGTTGGGATGACGGCCATCAGAAAAAAGCAGTTAGATCAGTCGCCCTTAGTGCCAATGGTTGTTATTTAGCCACAGGGGGGGATGATGGTACAACTAGATTATGGTATTTAACAGATCAGGGTAATAAAGCCGTAGTCAGTCAACAAGGGGAAATTATACAGCATTCAAAAAAAGATAAAAAAATAATTACCGTTGATATTATCACAGGTGAAAATTTGATTGAAGTAGCCAGTGGGGGGGAGGATTATGAGGTAAGGTACACGGAGAAAGAACGTAATTATAATTTAGGTTGTGATAATCTTCCTTAACAATAGACAATTCACAGTTGACAATAACTTTTTTAAAAGTTGATAATCCATTGTCAACTGTGAATTGGGGATTGATGTATAATTTTAATAAGTGTCACTCAGTTGCTCAATAAGTTTCCTCACAATATTTAATTTAGAAATAGAGAATCTATCAACACTTAATCTATTTTAAATCTAACAAAGACAATCATTGAGGGTATAAAATTATGGCTAAAAGAGTTATCAATCAAGATCATAGCCCCGCTTGGGTTATTCAAACATGGCTATCCTTTTTCCTTTCCATAGGAGGCACAGCCATTGGCATTTGTTATTTACCCGCTGATCCTTGGATCAAAGGCTATATGGCCATGGGATTAACCTTTACAGTGGGTTCAACCGTCAGTTTAACCAAAACCCAAAGAGATCTTTATGAAAGTAGCAAATTAACATCTAAACTCGAAGAAGCAAAAGTCGAGAAAATTTTAGCTGAACATAACACATTGTAATTAAGATATTTTCTCAAAATAATAAGTAAAAATACTTATTGTGATTAATATTAATTAAATTGAGCAAAAAAAATTGATCTAGTTTAAATATTTTGCTACATTAAATCTCTAAGACATCAATCTTTAACAGAATCTAGCACTGATTGAGATTAAGTTTCGATTTGTGCTAACTTAATAAATGTTTAGAAATCTTGCCATTAATCAATTAAGCAAGAGGGTTTAATTATATGACCATTGCAGTAGGACGCGCCCCTGCTCAAAGAGGTGTCTTTGATGTCCTCGATGACTGGCTCAAGCGCGATCGCTTTGTTTTCGTAGGCTGGTCTGGAATTTTATTATTCCCCACTGCCTATTTAGCTTTAGGGGGCTGGTTAACCGGAACAACCTTTGTCACATCTTGGTATACTCACGGTTTAGCTAGTTCCTATCTCGAAGGCTGTAACTTCATTACCGCCGCCGTTTCTTCCCCTGCCGATAGCATGGGTCATTCCTTGTTATTTTTATGGGGGCCTGAAGCTCAATGGGATTTCACCCGTTGGTGTCAGATTGGCGGTATCTGGTCGTTTGTAGCTTTACATGGTGCTTTCGCCCTAATTGGCTTTATGCTCCGTCAATTTGAAATCGCTCGTCTTGTGGGGATTCGTCCTTATAATGCGATCGCTTTTAGCGCACCTATTGCTATTTTCGTGAGTGTATTTTTAATGTACCCTCTCGGACAGGCTAGTTGGTTTTTTGCTCCTTCTTTCGGTGTAGCAGGAATTTTCCGTTTCATCTTATTCTTACAAGGTTTCCACAACTGGACTCTTAACCCCTTCCACATGATGGGTGTAGCGGGAGTTTTAGGTGGTGCTTTACTTTGTGCTATTCACGGTGCAACGGTAGAAAATACCTTATTTGAAGATAGCGATGAAGCTAATACTTTCCGTGCATTTGAACCGACTCAAGCGGAAGAAACCTATTCGATGGTGACTGCTAACCGTTTCTGGTCTCAGATCTTCGGGATTGCTTTCTCTAACAAGCGTTGGTTACACTTTTTCATGTTATTTGTACCCGTAACGGGTTTATGGATGAGTGCGATCGGCATTGTGGGGTTAGCTTTAAACCTCCGTGCTTATGACTTTGTATCTCAAGAGTTAAGAGCCGCAGAAGATCCTGAATTTGAAACATTCTACACCAAAAATATATTATTAAATGAGGGGATGAGAGCTTGGATGGCTCCCCAAGATCAACCCCATGAACGCTTTATATTCCCTGAGGAGGTACTCCCCCGTGGTAACGCTCTCTAGTTCCCCTGTTACAAGTGGTCGTGATATAGACTCAACAGGATTCGCTTGGTGGGCAGGTAATGCCCGTTTAATCAACCTTTCCGGTAAACTACTGGGCGCTCACGTTGCTCATGCTGGTTTAATCGTCTTCTGGACTGGTGCAATGACTTTATTTGAAGTGGCGCACTATGTACCCGAAAAGCCCATGTATGAACAGGGTATGATCTTACTTCCTCACCTTGCCACTTTAGGTTGGGGCGTTGGCCCTGGTGGTGAAGTAACTGATTTATTTCCTTACTTTGTAGTGGGTGTACTTCACTTAATTTCCTCGGCTGTGCTTGGTTTAGGTGGACTTTACCATGCTTTAAGAGGCCCTGAAACCTTAGAAGAATATTCTGATTTCTTTGGTTACGACTGGAAAGACAAAAACCAAATGACCAATATTATTGGTTATCACTTAATCCTGTTAGGATGTGGTGCATTGTTATTAGTATTTAAAGCAATGTTCTTTGGTGGAGTCTATGATACTTGGGCGCCAGGCGGTGGCGATGTGCGTATTATCACCAATCCTACCCTTAACCCTGCGGTTATTTTCGGTTATTTAGTTAAAGCTCCTTTTGGTGGCGAAGGCTGGATCATCGGTGTTAACAACATGGAAGATATTATTGGTGGTCACATCTGGATCGGTTTAACCTGTATCTTTGGTGGTATTTGGCACATTTTAACTAAGCCTTTTGGTTGGGCAAGACGTGCTTTAATCTGGAACGGTGAAGCTTACCTTTCTTATAGTTTAGGTGCTTTATCCTTAATGGGCTTTATTGCGGCTTCCTTTGTGTGGTTCAACAATACGGCTTATCCTAGTGAATTTTACGGGCCTACCAATGCTGAAGCTTCTCAAGCTCAAGCTTTCATTTTCTTATCCCGTGACCAAAAACTTGGTGCAAACATTGGTTCTGCCCAAGGCCCTACTGGTTTAGGTAAATATTTAATGCGTTCCCCCACAGGTGAAATCATCCTTGGTGGTGAAACCATGCGTTTCTGGGATTTCCGTGGCCCTTGGTTAGAACCCATGCGCGGCCCCAACGGTTTAGACCTTGATAAATTAAGAAATGATATTCAACCTTGGCAGATCCGCCGTGCGTCTGAATACATGACCCATGCTCCTAATGCTTCCCTTAACTCTGTTGGTGGTATCATTACCGAGCCTAACTCTTTTAACTTCGTTAACTTACGTCAGTGGTTAGCGGCTTCTCACTGGGTTTTAGCTTTCTTCTTCTTAATTGGTCACTTATGGCACGCAGGACGCGCCAGAGCGGCCGCAGGTGGTTTTGAGAAAGGTATCGATCGTGAGTCAGAACCAGTATTATTCATGCCTGATCTTGACTAAGATTAAGGTGATTAATTAATACTTTTTCTAAAGTTAAATAGATAGAAAAACTCTCGTTGTGATCAACGGGAGTTTTTCTTTTTAGACAATCAAGAGTTAAAATAGATCTAAGAATCTAGTCAAAAAAATTCAATGAAAAGACTTTCTTCTGTTCCTATGTCAACTCGTCCGATTAAACATCATTATCCTGATAGTGCTTTAGGTTTGGTTTCAACTCAAAGTTTCCCTGCGATCGTGGGAACGGCTGATATGATGTTAAAATCGGCGGATGTGACCCTGATTGGTTATGAAAAGATAGGTAGTGGTTATTGTACGGCGATCGTGCGGGGTAAAATTGCTGATGTGCGTTTGGCGGTGGAGGAAGGGGCAAAAACGGCTGAACAGTTTGGTCAATTAATCTCTAAATTGGTCATTCCTCGCCCTTTAGCTAATTTGGAGGCCGTTTTCCCTATTGGCAGTCATTTAGTGGAAATTGCCCGTCAACAAAGGGGTTATAGTAAGTTAAGTAATAGATCGATCGGACTATTGGAAACAAGGGGCTTTCCTGCCATGGTGGGGGCGGCCGATGCGATGTTAAAGTCGGCGGATGTGGAGTTAACTTCCTATGAGGCCACTGGGGGCGGTTTATGTACGGCCATTATTCGGGGGACGGTTTCCAATGTGGCGATCGCCATTGAAGCGGGGATGCAGGAGGCCGAAAGAATCGGCGAATTAAATGCGGTGATGGTGATTCCTCGTTTATTAGAAGAATTAGAGCATACTTTACCCGTGGCCAGTCATTGGTTGGAAAAAGGCGAACCTTTACCCATTTTAATGCCTAAAACCGTTAAGGAAAGGGAAAAAGAAGTGATTGCTTTACCTGAGTTGAAAAAAACACCGTTAAAGTTAGATGCCCAGATCATCCCCCAAGAGGAAATATTGGAACTGGAAACGCCTTCTACTCCCCAAATTAAAAAACTTTCGATCGAAGAACTTTAAGGTGGATCAAGTTTAAAGTAAAATTCTAATCATTAAAAATAAAAATCAGATCTCATTTTAAGAGAGAAGATTTAAACTAAGATAATTTAGTATTAATTATTATTTATATTGATAGACTTCATTCATTGAGAACTAAACGTGAGTAATTTCGCCTTTAACGACAAAACTTTTATTTTCGAGTTACAAGTTAAGCAACCGTCTTCACTGTTAACTCAATATCCCAATGCCACTGTCTTAGAAGATGGTAGAATTATATTACCAGTCCGTGATTATCAGATTAAATCCCAAATCCAAAGACTACAAAGGCTAGGAGCAAAAATTTTAGATATTTATTCAATTAATGATTTAAAATATCAAAAACTCATGACAAGTTCAGAGGTTATTTCTGATCTAACAGAAAATGAAGTAGAAAATCAACCAACTGTTGAGAACTTTTTAACAGAGAAATCTTTATCTTCAGAATCTATTATTTCATCATCGGCGATCGATCCAAATATTCCTTGGTGGGTAGAAATTTTCACAGAATTTCCTAGATGTCTTTATTATTTTGGGCCTTTTGATAATGAAAATGAAGCTTATGAATATCAATCGGGCTATCAGGAAGATTTAGAACAAGAGGGGGCTAAAGGGATCGTGGTAACAATTAAACAATGTTCACCACAAATTTTAACTCAAGAATTATAAAAAACCGATAGTTCTTGAAAAATAAAATAGTTATGATTAAGATACTGTATTTTTTATTTTTCTTGAAGCTTAATAATTATGACCCATAAAATTTTAGTAGTAGACGATGAAAAATTGATCCAAACTTTATTTAAACTGCGTTTTAAATTGGAAATTGAACAACAAATTTATCAATTTATTTTTGCTTTAAATGGAGTTGAGGCCTTAGATAAAATTGCACAAAATCCTCATATTAATTTAATGTTAACTGATATTAATATGCCGAAAATGGACGGCTTAACTTTAATGGGTCAACTTCAAGAAAAATTAATTAATATTCCAACTATTGTAGTTTCTGCTTATAGCGATCCTAGCAATCAAAAAATAGCCAAGGATTTAGGGGCGATCAATTTTATTGTTAAACCAATTAATTTTAAAAATTTAGATAAAATGATTCAAGATTATTTATCTATTGAAAATCAATAACAAACTTCTTGCCAAAATCAGTGAAAAGTTATCAAAATTTATCAAAATAATTAAACAATTGATTAAATTTTGTTGTTTTTACTACTTTCTGATAATAATTGATCTGCTACAAGCTATTTTAAGACTGCTATATATTGAATTAACTGTTTCGGTAAAATTGTGAGATGAACCTTAAAATAAAGCCAAACCAAAAAAGTTTTTTTTCTCAAATTAAGGGAAAAATTTTGAAAATTAATCATCTAATTTTCCCTAAAAAATTATTTACTTGGTTTTCCTTAACCATCATTATACTTGGTTTATGGCATAATTTTGCCTATGGTCAAACTCCTGAAATAGAAACAATTAAACCCCTTAATTCTGATTTATCCCCAACGGATTTTCAACAATTAATTAACGGTGGTTGGGTCTTAATTTGCTCCATTTTAGTAATAATGATGAATGGCGGTTTTGCCATGTTAGAAGCGGGGCTTTGTCGTCAAAAAAATGTGGTTAATGTTCTGAGTAAAAATTTAATTGTTTTTAGTATTACAACTATTGTCTATTGGGCTTGTGGTTTTGCCCTAATGTTTGGCCAAGGTAATATGCTCACAGGGATCAGTGGTTTTTTCTTCAATTATCAAGATTCCAGTTCTTTTGCATTAGAATCATTACAATTGCCCTTAACAGTGTTTTTCTTATTTCAGGTAGCCTTTGCCGGAACATCGGCCACGATCGTTTCTGGGGCAGTAGCAGAAAGAATCACCTTTAAAGCCTTTTTAATTTTTAGCGTTTTTAAGGTAATTTCCTATTCAATTATCGGTCACTGGGCTTGGGGTGAAAGTTGGTTAAAAGAGTTAGGATTTATTGATTTTGCCGGATCAACGGTAGTTCATTCCGCCGGAGGTTGGGCGGCCTTAGTGGGGACATTCTTTTTAAAACCTCGTTTGGGGAAATATCAAGGCAACCAAATTTTACCTTTACCCGGACATAATTTAAGTATGGCAACTTTAGGTTGTTTTATGTTATGGATTGGTTGGTTTGGCTTTAATGGCGGCTCTGAACTAGCTTTTAATTCTACAGTTTTTAATATTATCATTAATACTAATTTAGCCGCCGCCGCCGGAAGTTTGACGGCCACTTTCACTTCTTGGCTACAATATGGTAAACCTGATCTATCTTTGATTATTAATGGCACTTTAGCCGGAATGGTGGCAGTAACAGCCAGTTGTAATGATCTTTCTCCCGTAGCGGCCTTATTGATTGGTGGAACTGGGGGTATTGTAGTGGTATTTGCGATCGCCTTTTTTGATCTGATTAAAATTGATGATCCCGTAGGGGCGATTTCCGTTCATTTAGTGGGTGGCATCTGGGGAACTTTAGCAGTAGCCCTTTTTACCTCTCAAGCAGGTTTCAATCAATTAATCATTCAACTGATCGGCATCGGGGCGGTGGGTTTATTTACGGTTATTTTTAGCGCGATTGTTTGGTGGATCTTACAATCAACCATTGGCATTCGTGTTAACCCACAAGCAGAAATTGAAGGTTTAGATATTAATGAACACGCTATGGAAGCCTATAGTTTTACGGCTAAATCAGATAAAACCAACAGTAGTCAAAACAGGTTTTAAGCAAAAATGATTAATAGATCATGGTTAAAAATATTGTTTTGATCAATTCTCCTACTTATTACTTATTACTTAAGACTGAATTTAAACCGCTCTTTTATAAGCTTCGTCTAAAACTTCTGATAAAGTGGGATGGGCATGAATATTAAAAGCCAACTCCTGCACCTTTTTACCCTCAGCGATCGCATTGGCCGCCTCTTGAATCAAGTCTGACGCATGGATGCCAATAATATGCGCCCCTAACAATTCTCCCGTATCTTTACGGTAAATAACTTTAGCGATCCCGTCCGTTTCTCCTTCAGCCAAAGCCTTAGAATTGCCCTTAAAGAAGGTTTTAGCCGTTGCTACCTCAAAACCTTCATTTTGACCTAATTCAACGGCTTGAGGCTCATTTAAGCCCACATAACTAATTTCAGGATGGGTGAAAGCGGCCGCAGGAATACAACGATAATCAATAGTTTTACCACGTCCGCAGATATTTTCCACCGCAACCACACCTTGACCGGAGGCGGCGTGTGCTAACATCATTTTACCCGTAGCATCGCCCACCGCCCATAAATGGGGGACGGGTTGACCATCTTTGATCACGGCCATGGTATCATCAACCTCAATAAAGCCACGTTGATTGACTTGTACCCCCACTTTCTCTAAGCCGAGGTTTTTGGTGGCGGGGATCCGCCCTGTGGCCACTAAACAAGCATCAACTTCTAAGGTTTCGAGTTTTTCCTTGGTTTTAGCGTCTGTTAACTCGATCACCACAGGAGATCCGGGAATAACTTTTGTCGCAAAAACCCCTTTATAGGTTTCAATATCTCGATCGTCAATTAAAACTTTTTTGGCAATTTTGGCAATATCAGGATCAAACCCCGGCATTAACTCAGGTAAAGCTTCGATCATGGTGATCTCACAACCTAAAGCGGTATAAACATCGGAAAATTCTAAACCAATGTAACCACTGCCAATAATAGCGATCCAATTGGGCAGACTTTCTAATTTTACCGCCTCATCGCTCGTAAAAACGGTTTTATGATCAATTTGGATCCCAGGGGGAACAAAGGGAACGGATCCCGGACAGAGTAAAATATCCTTAGCGGTGAAGAATTTTTCTCCAGACTCCGTAATAACCGAAACTTTTTGAGTTGCGGCGACTTTACCCCAACCGTGAATAATATCAACTTTAAGGCGCTTTAAACTATTGGTTAAATCTCCTTTGATCTTACTAACTAAATTATTAGCATGATTGGCGATCGATTCCCGTTCAAAATTTACCCCTCCTACCTGTACACCCATACTATTAAGGTGTTTAGTATCAGATAATTCTCGCACCTTACCAGAGGCTGATAATAAAGCCTTAGAAGGGATACAACCTCGGTTAACACAAGTGCCACCCATGTCAAGGGCTTCCACAATGGCCGTGCGTAAACCACATTTAACAGCGTGTAAAGCCGCACCATGTCCACCTACACCTGCACCAATAATAATTAAATCATAATCAAAAGTTTGAGTCATGAAAATTCCTCTTGTTTAAATATTCATCAAAAAATAGAAGATTTAAAACCCTATCTTTTAGGGCGTAACAGTGCTATTTTAAAATATTACTGTTACAAAAAACACGAATTAAAGAAAAAATTTTTTTGAGATCAACTTTTTGGGGGGAGTATTAAACTTGTGGCACAAGTTAAGTAAGAAGTAATAATTAATAAGTAATAAGTGGAAAAATTGACGAAAAACCGATGATAAGTAATTATGATTTAGACTTTCATCAAGAGAGTATCAGCTAAAAAAATATTATTATAATTTAATGATTAAAGTATTATGTTTGACTCAACCCGCCGCCGTTTAGCTATTTGGTATACAACTATTACTGCTGTAGTTTTATTATTCTTTTCTACTGTAGTTTATTGTTATGTTTATCAGACTTTAGTTGATCGAATTGATGACACTTTAAAACATATTATTGAAGTAGTAGAACATTCTTTAGTTATCGATCCAATTGAACCAAAACAAGGTATTTTTCAGGTAAATGTTGAGGCTACCTTTAGACGTAATTCTAATCAGGTTGAAGATGATCATATTGATTTAGAATGGTTTAATGCTAAAGGTGTTTTATTATGGTCAACTTTTGGCGAATCTTTACATATTCCCCTTGATCCAAATAAGTATGGTAAAACTGTTTATTTAACCAATGATCATCTATTAAGACAAGTTACAAAAAGGGTAGAATTTGATCATTATATTTTAGGATATTTAAGGGTAAGTCATCCTTGGTTTGAAGTTACAAAACCGACTCGTCAATTAATGATAGATTTAATTTTTGGGGTGAGTTTTATGTTAATTTGTGTGGCAGGAATTGGTTGGTTTCTATCAGGAATTGCGATTAAACCTGTGATAGAATCTTATCAAAGTTTAAAACAATTTACCGCCGATGCTTCCCATGAATTAAGAAATCCCATTGCTATGATTCAAACTAATATTTCGATGGCATTAAATTATACTGATCAAGAATCAAATTTATCACAAAAACAGTTACAAGTGATTGAAAGATTAACTAAAAGATTAGGTAATTTAGTTAATGATTTATTATTTTTAGCAAGATCTGATAGTGGGATGTTAAAAAATGATTTTGAAATAGTACCTTTAGATGCTTTATTAATAGAAGTAATTGAAGAACAAAAAATTTTAGCTTTACAAAAAGAAATTAATTTAACTTTAAATTTAATTGAAGATGATCAAGATAATTTAGAAGAAATTTTTAATTTAAAAGGTGACTGGAATCAACTGGCAAGATTATTTACTAATTTAATTAGTAATTCCTTAAATCATAGTGATCAAAATGATCAAGTTTTGATTGAGTTAAAACCGATAAAAAAAGGTAACAAAAATCATAGTAATCGGGATAAAAATAAATTTTTACAAGTAATAATTAAAGATACGGGATCGGGTATTCCTGAAGCTTCTTTACCTTATATTTTTGATCGTTTTTATCGTTTAGATCCGGCGCGTAGTAACAGTCAAAAACAAACTAATTCTACGGGTTTAGGCTTGGCGATCGCTAAAGCTATTGTGGAAAATCATCAAGGTAATATAACAGTAGAAAGTGAATTAAATCAGGGAACAATTTTTACAGTTATTTTACCAGTTTAAAATAATCTTAGTTTTTAAAAGTCGGGGATTTATAAATCCCCGACTTTTGTTGTTCTAATATTAGATAAATAATGACTTTTAAAATTATTAAATAATAATATTTAACTAACAGCAAATTCAGTAAAATGTCTAACATTGGGAGGATGAAAAGCTAACACAATTTCACTTTTAGGTATACCTGCCCTAACTAAATCATCAGCAATACCATCTTCTAAACCATCTCGATGAATCCAAATTTTATCATTAATTATTTCTAAATGAACGACACAACCGTGAATTTTAACATCATTTCTCCAGCCAATAGTCATTAATAAATAATCTTTTTTATCATCACTAATAATTAATTTATGTTTAAGATTGGGATCATAATAAGGTAAATCGGCATATTCCTTAAGAATAGGGTAAATCAATTGATAATAATTAGTTAACTTATCCATTGTAAAATAACCTCCTTGTTTTCATCAAAAATTATTAAATTAATTAATTTTCTTTTTAATAAAATTTTGCCTATGGGTTCTTCAAAAATTTCTTCATAAGCAGATTTTTTACTTGATTATGGTAAATATCTTTGACAGGCATAGTTAATCTTTAGTTAAATAAGAAAAGATAAATTACATAAATTTTCTATCTCTTAGACTAGCATAAAAACTTATTTTATGTTAAAATAATCAACAAATATTTTTCTAATTTATACAAATTTATACTAAAAATGTCTAACTTAATTTTATTTTGGCATCGTAAAGATCTAAGAATTAATGATAATATTGCCTTAGATTTGGCCTATTTAACCAGTAAAAAGATTATTGGTTGTTACTGTATTGATCCTGTGATCTTTCACCCCGATCAAATAGCACCAGCTAAAGTTAAATATTTACTAGAAAGTTTACAGGAATTACAGGAAAATTATCGTCAACTTAATAGTGAATTATATATTTTACAGGGTCAACCGGAACAACAAATTCCCCAATTTGCCCAGACTTTAAATGTTAAATCAGTCTATTATAATTTAGATGTTGAACCCTATAGTAATCAGCGAGATCAAAATGTTAATCAAGCTTTAAAAGAAAGGGGTATTGAAACTAATTTTTATTGGGATCAGTTATTACATAATCCTACAGAAATTTTAAGTAAAACTAACACTCCCTATACCGTTTATACTCCTTTTTGGAAAAATTGGGAACAACAAATTAAACCTATTCCAGTTAATAATATTCAACAATTTGAGCCTTTAGCACCAACAGAAAAAGAGTTAATTAATCAGACTGAAATTATTAATTTACCAACGGCTAAAGAATTGGGTTTTGTGTGGGATAACCCCTTATTTTTACAAGCAGGAGAAAAAGCCGCTAATCAACATTTAGAATATTTTTGTAATAACTTAATTGAACAATATCAACAACAAAGAGATTTTCCTGGGATTGAAGGTACATCAAGATTAAGTAGTGCCATTAATTTAGGGGTAATTAGTATTAGAAAAATCTGGGAATCTAGTGTTAAAATGATGGAATATTGTCGCAGTGATGAAGCGAGAAATAATATTTTAACATGGCAAAAAGAATTAGCATGGCGCGAATTTTATCAACACGCTTTATATCATTTTCCTCAACTATTAGAAGGCGCATTTAGAGAGGTTTTTAAAAACTTTCCTTGGGATAATAATAGGGAATTATTTGAGGCTTGGTGTGCCGGAAAAACAGGTTATCCCATCGTTGATGCGGCTATGAGAGAATTAAATGAAACTGGTTGGATGCACAATAGATGTAGAATGATTGTAGCTAGTTTTTTAACTAAAGATTTAATGATTGATTGGCGTTGGGGTGAACAATATTTTATGAAAACTTTAATTGATGGAGATTTATCTGCTAATAATGGAGGGTGGCAATGGAGCGCTTCTAGTGGGATGGATCCTAAACCTTTAAGAATATTTAATCCGGCTTCTCAAGCTCAAAAATTTGATCCTGAAGCTGAATATATTAGAACTTGGGTTCGGGAAATTTCCTCTTTAGAAACGGGGGAATTAGTAACAGGAAATATTCCTGAATTACTATGTTATAATTGTGGCTATCCTACACCAATTGTAGACCATAAAATTCAACAACAAAAATTTAAAGATAGATATAATTTACAAAAATTAGAGGTGTGAAAAGTTAAGCCACTGACTACCAAATATTAAGATTTATAGAAAAAAATTAATATTCCGTTACCAAAATTTGGACAAAAACAAGCAAAAATATACTTTTGACGCTGATCACCTCAAGGAGAATATGGGAGCAAAAAAACGAATTGGAATTTTAACCAGTGGTGGCGACTGTGCCGGCCTCAATGCTGTGATTCGAGCCGTTACTCACTGTGCTATTACTAAATATGGTTGGGAAGTCATTGGTATTTGTCAAGCGACTATTGGTTTAATGACTCGCCCCCCAAAAGTGATGCCTTTAAATATTAAACAGGTCGATCGCATTATTACGATGGGGGGGACAATTTTAGGTACAACGAATAAGGGTGATCCCTTTGCCTATCCCATGCCAGACGGTTCAAAAATCGATCGCTCGGCCGAGATCATTGACGGCTATCATCAATTAGGTTTAGATGCTTTAATTGGCATTGGTGGCGATGGTAGTTTAGCTATTTTACGCAAACTGGCTCAACAAGGCAAGATGAATTTAATTGGCATCCCCAAAACCATTGATAATGATGTGGGGATCACGGAAAGATCCATCGGCTTTGATACGGCCGTTAATATTGCCACAGAAGCCATTGATCGCCTTCATTTTACGGCCGCTAGTCATAATCGAGTGATGATCGTGGAAGTGATGGGGCGAGATGCGGGTCATATTGCCTTAAATGCCGGGATATCTGGGGGAGCGCATATTATTTTAATTCCTGAAATTCCTTATCAATTAGAAAATATTTGTCAATTTATTCAGAAAAGACAAGAGGAAGAACAAGAGGATTATACCATTGTGGTGGTTTCCGAGGCGGTTTGTACGGAAGACGGACGCACGATCCAACAAATGGAGGCTTTAGGGGAAACTCGCTTAGGTGGCATTGGGCAATATTTAGCCCAAAAAATCACCCATTGTACTGGTGCCGAAACGAGGGTAACGGTGTTAGGCCATACCCAAAGGGGCGGTATTTCTTCCCCTTTAGATCGGATCCTTGCTTCCGCTTTTGGGGTGGCGGCCGTGGATTTAATTGCACAAGAACAATATGATCAAATGGTAACATGGCAAAATCGTCAAGTTGTCAGTGTGCCGATCGCCGAGGCTATTAAACATTATTGTACCGTTGATCTCAATGGGCCTTTAGTTAAAACCGCCAAAGGTTTAGGTATTTGTTTTGGAGATTAATTTTTAAGTAATAAGTAATAAGTAATAAAAAATATTTATATTTTGATTTATTGAAAGCAATGAAATTAATTTCATTTCGTTTTAATTACTTTAAAATAATACCTTTAAATCTTGATAACCTCATTCACAAATAACCAATAACTAATAAACAATAACAAAAACTATATGAAATCCTATTCTTTACTTGCTCCAGCTAAAATTAATTTAGATTTAGAAATTATCGGCGATCGCCCTGACGGTTATCATGAACTGGTGATGATCTTACAAAGTGTCACCTTAGCCGATCGCTTAGAAATAAAGCCTCAGAAAACTCAGGAAATTACCGTTCATTGTGGCCATAGTCAAGTACCCCTTGATCAAACTAATTTAGCCTATCGTGCGGCCAAATTAATGCAGGGGCGATTTCCTGAGCATTCTGCCGAATACGGAGGCTTAGATATTATGATTGAAAAAAATATCCCAGTAGCGGCCGGTTTGGCAGGAGGCTCAACGGATGCGGCGGCCGTCTTAGTGGGAATTAACCAAATGTGGGAATTAGGTTTAACTCAACCGGAGTTATGCTCATTAGCCTCACAATTAGGCTCTGATATTCCCTTTTGTATTGCAGGGGGAACGGCGATCGCCACAGGTAGAGGAGAGGAACTAGAACCAATTTTAGATTTAGATCATTTATATGTGGTTTTAGCTAAATATGAGAGTTTAGCCGTGTCTACCCCTTGGGCTTATCAAAGTTATCGTCAACAATTTTCCCATCAATATTTATCGGATCAAGACAGTATTAAAAAGCGAATTTCTGACACCTATTCTAGCCCTTTAGTTAAAGGAATTACCGAAAAAAATAGCCAGAAAATCGGTCAATTTTTACATAATGATTTAGAAAAAGTGGTATTACCTGAATATGCCCAAGTAGCCCAATTAAAAGATATAATGAAAAAGGCCGGAGGGCTAGGTACATTAATGTCAGGATCAGGCCCTACTGTCTTCACTTTATGCGAATCTAAAAGTGAAGCAGAAACCATCAAAAATCAAGTCAGATCACAAATTTCCGATCCCGATCTTGGTTTATGGATAGCACAATTATCAAGCACGGGTATTACAATTGATAATTAATAATTGATAATTAATAATTGATAATTAATAATCACAAAAAATTAAAACTTTAATTAAATATATTGATCACTTAATCTAAATATGACTGAATTAAAATCTAAAAATCAAGAAAATCAAAAAAACTCAGAAACTATTAAAACAGAAGCTACCCCGATCCGGTGTTTAGTTGGTGCTATTATTTCGGGAATTTTAGGGTTTGGTCTTTATTTTTTAACCTCGGCGATCGCTACGGCCTTTGCGAGAACACCAGTATCAACTACTAATATGTTTGCCATGAAAATAGGGATCGCCGTTAGAACCTTAGTAATCGGCATCAGCGCTTTAGGTACGGGAATTTTTGCCATTGTCACATTAGGTTTAATTGCTTTAGCAATTCAATTAAGTTTTAAAAAAGCAAATTCACCTGAGTTATAAAATCAGAATTTATGATCCAATTTTAAGATTTAAAAACCTAATTTAATTAAGAATTTAATTCATCACAAATTTTCTGCCATGCTAACTGAGGATCCTCTGCCTGAGTAATAGGTCTACCAATGACTAAATAATTCGCCCCCTGCTTGATTGCCTCTTTGGGAGTCATTACCCTTTGTTGATCCTGTTTTTCAGCCCATGAGGGGCGCACTCCCGGACAGACTAAAATAAAATCATCTGTGCAAATTTCTCTCATTTTTGCCACTTCCAAGGGTGAACACACCGCCCCATCAATTCCTGATTCTTGAGCCATTAAAGCCATGTTTAAAGCGTATTCTGGTAACTCTAGGGGAATTTTGAGGTCAAAGGCTAATTCTCTGGGGTTAATGCTTGTTAAAAGGCTAATAGCCAGAAGTTTTGGGCGTGGCTGTAACCCTTCTAAAGCTTTAACTGCACTTTCTAAAGCTTTTCTTCCGGCACTGGAGTGGAGGGTGAGCAGATCAACTTGATATTTTTGGGCGCTCACACAGGCTTGGGCTACGGTGTTGGGTATATCATGAAATTTGAGATCTAAAAAGATTTTTTTATTTCTTTCTTTGAGAATTTTGAGAATAGACGCTCCTTCACTGACAAATAGTTGTAAGCCTACTTTCCAAAAAGAAACTTCTGGCAATTGATCTAATAGGGCGATGGCCTGTTCTTGATTGGGTACATCTAAGGGTACAATAATTTGATCTGACATAATATTATATTTTTTAATAACTTAGGATTCAATAAACAGCAAATTGTAAGTAATCAGTTTATAAGTTTATGAAAAACATTACAATATTTAAAAGTTAGGTTTTTTGATCCTAACCTTAATTTTAACTTTCATTTAATGACTATATGTTAGATACAAAAGCAATTTTAGAGGTTTTACGTCCAGTTCAAGATCCTGAACTACAAAAAAGTTTAGTTGAACTTAATATGATTCGTAATGTAAAGGTAGATGGCTCAAATGTTAGTTTTACCTTAGTTTTAACTACTCCGGCCTGCCCTTTACGGGAATTTATTGTAGATGATTGTAAAAAAGCAGTAAAACAGTTAGTAGGGGTGGAAAATGTAGAGGTAGAAGTGACTGCCGAAACGCCCCAACAAAAGGCACTACCTGATAAACAGGGCATTGATCATGTTAAGAATATTGTCGCTATTTCTAGTGGAAAAGGTGGCGTTGGTAAAAGTTCAGTCGCTGTTAATGTGGCGGTAGCTTTAGCTCAAACGGGCGCAAAAGTTGGCCTATTAGATGCGGATATTTATGGGCCTAATACCCCTAATATGTTAGGTGTTCATAATATAGAATTAGATGTAGAAAGAACAGATAAAGGTGATATTTTAGAACCTGCTTTTAACTATGGTGTTAAGTTAGTTTCAATGGCATTTCTTATTGATCCTGATCAACCTGTGATCTGGCGTGGCCCTATGTTAAACGGCATTATTCGCCAATTTTTATATCAAGTAAACTGGGGAGAATTAGATTATTTAATAGTAGATATGCCCCCCGGCACGGGTGATGCTCAGTTAACAATGGCTCAAGCTGTGCCAATGGCAGGTGCGGTTATTGTAACTACTCCTCAAACTGTGTCTTTATTAGACTCTCGACGTGGTTTAAAAATGTTTCAACATTTGGGAGTCAATGTGTTAGGAATTGTGGAAAATATGAGTTATTTTATCCCTCCTGATCAGAGCGATCGCACCTACGATATTTTTGGATCGGGTGGCGGTGAAAAGACTTCCCGTGAGTTGGGTATTCCCCTTTTAGGCTGTATTCCTTTGGAAATAGGGGTGAGAGAAGGGGGCGATCGGGGTTTACCCATTGTCATGAGTGATCCTGACTGTGCTAGTGCTAAGGCTTTCACGGCGATCGCTCAACAAATAGCGGCTAAAGTTTCCGTAGCGGCCTTAAGTTAATTAAGTAATAAGTAATAAGTAATAAGTTAAAATAAAAAAGATCAATCAAAAAATCTTTAGTTAATTAAGATAAATTTAAAACTATGACTAATACCATTTACAAAAAGTAAGTTCAGGGTTAGTATAGGAATAGATTAACAGGAGCAATAGTATGTCAGGAATATCAAAAATAGAAGTAATTGAATTAGCAGATACACTAAAAAATCTCATGAAACAACAAAAAACAGCTTTGAATTTTTCCAAAGTTCAAGCTTTATATCTTTGGAAAATTCAAGTGGCTGAAACGATCAGATACTTAGCGGTAATGATGGGACGTAGTGAGAGAACAATTTACGAATGGTTTCACTTATATAAGACGGAAGGATTAGACGCAAAATCTTCTTAATCAATATCTCAATAGCAAAGATTAAATTTTATGCTCAATAATATGAGTCGAACTGATCCATTCTCCTTTATGATCATAACTTCTAACCAATCGTTGTCTTTCGTTGTCTCTCACTAGCCATCCTGCTTCCACAAAAAAGGCTTGATGACGCTCTATTTTTAAGGGAACATTACTTGAGCCACCATCGGGCAATAATAAAATTTGACGTTTATTTTCCCCCTCAAAAATTAATTTATTTTCTTCAATTTTCGCTTTTGATGTAATAGTTTGATCTTCAAAAGATAAGGTCTGTTCTAAATTATTTTCATCTAATTTTTTGATTTCTAAACAGGTTGAATAACTTTGAGGCTCTTTCCAGTCAGCAAAAGCAGTATAGGCTTCCCCTTTCCATGTGCCTATTAGTTGATCTACCGTTAAAGCCTTTCGCTCATAAGCATCTGTATTACTCCGAAATTCCCTAATTAAAGTTAAACTCTCAAAATTGGCATTTTGATCATATAATTGCACAAATCTTAAACGGCGATCTCTGTCAACAAAACCGTATTCCGCCGCAAATTGGGAAAAAGGAGCAAATAATAATGAGCCTTTAGAAAATGAGCCATTATCAAAAAAGATGATTTGTCGCCCTAAAGTGCGGTATTCTTGTTGATAATCAGTGGTAGGTTGACTATCATAATCACCATCGTTAAAACGTCTAATTCTGAAGATGACAGCGTGATCATCATCAAAACTATCTAAATTTAAAATACTAGGAGTTGAGCTTAAAATCTTACCCTCTGGGGAAATTTGAGTAAAAGAGCCTCGCCATTCTCCCATATTTTTCAGAAAATTTTGCCATTTTTGATCCATAATTTTTTATTTAATCTTAAGATTAATCCTTGTTAATTTTTCTTTTTTGGTTTATCTTCAACAAATTATAAACGATGAAAGGGTTTATTTTTTAAACAGAAACAGGCACTTTCCCTTAGGTTCCCACACATCCTCACAACTATCAAAAGAAGCAATATTTGATGATTACGCTTTTTCAATCCTCAAGATTAATAAAAATGTAATCAAATTCACTACAGAAAATCTGATTTAATGAAAATAACAAATTCAAATGAAGAATGTTATGAGTAACTATGTTTTAATTCTCAAAGATTGTGTCGAAACAATTTTCCCAAAACTTCGCACAGAATTGAATTTCCATCGCCAATTGGCAAAAGGTGGAGTTAATGCCCAAGGAATGCCTTTTGTGAATAAACGCACAGGTAAACCTTATCTGGCTACAACTCAGCTTAATCATGTTTTAGTCGGATTAAGTGGTTTAGTCAGACTTCTTAATTATTTAAGTCAACAAAGTCTTTTAACTAAGGAGGTGACAACTTCCGATTTTAAACGAGTTTGTGCTTTATTTTGTCTTCATGATCTTCATAAAGATGACCAAGTTAACCGAGAAGTACAAACTAGAGATACTTCAATTAAACCTGATTTAATGTTAGAAATTGCAACTAAGGTAGGGTTAACTGAATGGTTGGGCGATGATAATTTAACTGGTTATGAATATTATGAGGCCATGATTCATTTAAGCGATGCAACTCATGGTAATCGAAAATATTGTCGAGGAGAAATTAACTATGAAAAACTTTATAGTTTAGTTCGTTTGGCGGATAGTATCGCATCTGTACAAAGTTTAGAAGAAGGTACAAATGGTTTAAAAAATCGTTTAAAAGATTTTAGTCGCAGTCTTAAAACTTTAGAATTTTTCTATCATAAAATTAATGATTATCGGGGCTTAACTACTAATTTTTATCATCAGTCTATTGCTAAGGTTTTACAAGAAGAATATCAATTCTATCCTTTGTTATTTTTTGATAATGGTACGGTTTATCTTGGGAAACAACCGACATCTTTTAATAAAAAAGGGTTTCTTACGTTAGTTATTAATCACTTTAATCAAACTTTGCAAAATGTAGGAAATAAGTCAAGTGATGAGTTAGAATATAATGGTAAAACTCAGCGTTTTGAAAAGTACATTTTTGCTTTTTGTGGAGTAGATAAACAATTAGAATATTTAAAGAATAATTCCACTAGAAAGGCTCAAATTGGCTGGTTTCAGGGCAATCCTGATAAACCAGAGCAGGATTTCTTAAGTAAAAGATTTAACAATCAAAAGTTTCAGGAGACTTTTCGAGATCAAGATAATTTTTTACAAGTGTTTAACATTATGGGCAAAAGGGATCAAAATGAAGATTTTGCTCAAAAATGGGAGGCTGTTAGTCGTTATTTAGGGGGAGTTTTAAATTTATTAAATGATGTTTATTTAGCCCCTAGCAATTGGCAATCTACGATTAATTTTCTTGGAAATTTATTAAAAATTCACCCTGATATTCAAACGAATATTATAGATAATGTTTCGATCTTTAATCAATCGGGAACGCCAGAATTTAGTCATATTTTAGCTTATCATTATCTGAATAATTTACAATATGATAATCAATCAACTAATACTATTCCCATTGAGCAAATACTTGATATTCTACATCACACGTTATTATCAGAAATTGTTAAATTAGATAACATCGAAAAACGTAATAATTATGTAGAAGACGAATTAGCATTTAATTTTGATAGTTTGGATTTTCTGGATAAAAATTTAGTTTTAAGTTGGGAAAATAACCGTAATATTGAAGCGGATCCCCTCAAAATTATTGCCTCGAAAAAGAAAACTGGTTCACCGGCCAAATTATGTAGTTTATGTAATCGAGTTATTACAACTAAAATGAAATCAGCACCAATCAAAGCTGATATGATAGAGGATGGAATTAAAGAATTTTCTAATCGTTTAGTGCCTAAAAGTAGTGTTAGTTCTCGTGTTTGGTGTCCTCAATGTTATTTAGAATGGATGAGTCGAAAATTAGCAGGTTTAGGTTATGCCACAGGTGCAGATAAAAATAATTCAGCAAGATTATATTTCTTTATTTTACCTAATCCTATTTTAACCCCTGAATTTTTGGATGTTTTACGCAATCAATTAGAAGTTTTGCATCAAAAAACTTCTATTAATGTTAGAAAATATGGTAAAGATGGTAAAACTATTCCCAGAATTTGGTTAGAAACTAAAGATATTACTGCTGAAGAAGATGGAAAAAATTGGTTAAATCAAGTTTTAAATAGTCTAACTGAAGAATCAGAAAGACTGATAAAATTAACCCAAGAAAAGGGTAAGAGAATGGCGGGAGACTATTTAATGCTTTCTGATTCTGATTTTTTTGATGATTATAATTTAGATGAATTAAATTTTGACGAAGAAGATCAGGAAACATTTAATAATCGGTTAGCTAGTAACTTTTTAATTGTTACCTTAGAAGCCTCTAGTTTTTGAAATACTCACACAAATCAACGGGGGATGAAAATTCGACAAAAAAAACAAACATCCGCAGGATTCCACACAAAATAAAATCTTTGTGCTAAACTAAATCTTATGGTAATTAAATCTCCATAAAATCATGTTAGTCATAGAAGCTAAATTGTACGGCAACAAACCTCAATATCAAAAGTTAGATGAGATGATTCGCACTGCTAGTTTTGTGCGAAACTCTTGTCTTCGCTATTGGATGGATAATGAAGGGGTTGGGCAGTATGATTTATCTCGCCTTTGTAAAGAATTAGCTTCGGAGTTTGAATGGGCAAAGAAACTTAATTCTATGGCTCGTCAAGCTAGTGCTGAAAGAGCTTGGGCTTCGATTAAAAGGTTTTATGATAACTGTAAGAATCCTTCGATTAAGAAAAAAGGCTATCCTAAATTTAAAAAAGGTCGTTCTGTGGAGTATAAAACTTCAGGTTGGGAACTTTCAAAAGATAGGACAGCTATTAATTTTCGTGATGGATTTAAAGCCGGATGGTTTAAAATGCGTGGTGGAGTAGACTTAAATTTCTATCAACTTAATCAAATTAAACGAGTTAGAGTTATTCGCCGTGCTGATGGTTATTATGTGCAATTTTGCATTGATCAAGAAAGATGTTCCGATGTTAAACCTTCAAGTAATGCCATCGGTTTAGATGTGGGTTTATCTCATTTTTATACTGATAGTAATGGTCAAAAAATTGATAATCCTCGACATTTAAGAAAGTCCGAAAAGCAATTAAAAAGGCTTCAAAGACAACTTAGTAAGAAGAAAAAAGGTAGTAACTCTCGTTTAAAAGCGATTAATAAATTAGGTAGAAAACATTTAAAAGTATCAAGGCAACGTAAAGACTGGCTAGTTAAACTAGCACGGTGCGTAGTCACATCTAACGATGTGGTAGCTTATGAAAAATTAAGTGTTAAAAATATGGTCAAAAACCATTGTTTAGCTAAAAGTATTAATGATGCTTCTTGGAGAACATTTTTTGATTGGCTAGAATACTATGGCAAAGTTATGGGTAAAATTGTTTATGGTGTGAACCCACAATATACATCTTGTGAATGCCCAAATTGTAAAGCCATAGTTAAGAAAACTTTATCTCAAAGAACTCATGTTTGTGAGTGTGGCTGTGTGATGGATCGAGATCAGGCAGGAGCGATTAATATTTTAGCTAAAGCATTGAGAGAATTAAGTAGGGGTGGGCAATCCCAAACTAGCAGTTTAGAACTGCTGAACGCTAATGGACACATCAACCTCTGTCAGTTGAGCGAAAGTTTAGCTGATAAGTTGGGTGGTTGAAGTTAGAATCCCCCGACATAATCTTTGATTATGTCGGTGGGAGAATGTCAAGATGGTGGAAAATATCTGATTTAACTAGCTTTAAAGGGTTTTCTGTAATCTTTTTTACCTCGCAACTTCTCTATTATTGATCTATAAGGGTTTTCGGTTTTTGTGGTGATAAAATTTGTGATCATTTTGTCCCTTTTTATTTATAATTAATTTTATCTCGCAATGCCTATTAAGAAGATTCTCTCTGTCTGCTTTCTGGCGATCGCACTTTTTATTAATAATTATCTCCATAGGAGATTGAAACAAAATTATCTAAGATAAGATTAAGGAAGTAATCAGATTTCTTTTTATTAATAATTATCTCCATATAGCAATCCTAAATAGGTTGTGGCAAAATTCCATATTGATAAAGTTTGGGGAAATCAAATATTTGACCATGCGCAAAAAACTTAAATAGCCACTTTACTATTTTAAATGATTTACATAAATGATAGAATTGTCTAATAAAATTTTTCACTTGTAGCCAAATATCTTCTACCGGATTTTGTTCTGGAGCATTAGGGGCAAATTTATGACAAGTAATTAACCATTCTTCTTCCAATAAATCTTGATTTATTATAGTTAAATACTCCCTAAATTCTTTTGAGTCATGATAGGTTGCTCCATCCCAAAATATTGCTAATCTTTTTCCTTTTCTTTTTGATAGTAAATACTTGATAAATTTGATCGTATTTTCTGTATTTCCACTTTCATATTCTTTGACAATAAATTCTTTAGTTTGATAGTCTAATGCCCCATAATAAGTTTGTCGGCTTTTTTCATTTTTAATGGGAATTTCTATTCTTTGATCTGTTCTTCCCCAAACATAACCTAAAATGTCTCCCCAAAGTAAATGACATTCATCAATCATAAACACTACAAGCTCTCCACTCTCTATTTCTTCTTTCCAAATCTCTAATTTTTCACTGATTTCTTTTTTTTTAGCTTCGACTAATTCGTCATTTTTAGCCGGATTCTTTTTTGAGTTTTTTCCAACTTATTTTCGCTTCTTTGAGCAAACTATAATAACTTTGATTGGATTTATAACTAATATTATATTCTCGCTCTAAATAAATTTTTAAATCTGATAATCTTAAATATTCTTGCTCTCTTAACCAATTAATAACTTGGTCTTTTTCTTCTGGTTTTAATTCACTTTTAGTTCCTTTAAACTGTAATTTCAAGCTTTCTACTCCACAAAAAAGAGCTTGATTTTTCCACATACTAATAAAGCTATGAGAAACTTGTAATAATTCTTTTACTTCATGGTATGATTTTCCTTCTAAAATCATTTTGACAGCTAAAGCCCTTGTCATTTCTTTAGCCTCTTGTGTTTGATTGATGAAATCATTTAACTCAGAAATAATGTTCATTTTTTTTTCCTTGAATTTAGATTATAATTAATATTATATCTGTTATGACCTATTTAGGATTGCTATATTTATCTCCATAGGAGATTGAAACATAACTGGACTTATGATTTATTTGATGACCCCGCTTTTTATTAATAATTATCTCCATAGGAGATTGAAACAATTATATTTAATTTTCAGGGAAAACTATCCTCAAATGCTCTAAAATCAATCTTCATAGGAGATAATTATTAAATTTTAGTTAAACATAATTAACCATCATGAAAATAACTTTAAAGCCCGTTTATTATCGCACCAATCTTAAAACATCCGTACCTTTCCCCGGATTATCTAACAGTAATTCACCCTATCAACATCAAATACAAACCTATTGTGCCATCGCCAGAACTCAAAATTATCAAACAGCTTCCCAATGGTGTAATGATTGTGAATTAATCAATCAATGCCCTATTCATCAACTTCCAGAATTAACAAATCAGCAAACAATTTGTATTACTAATTCAGCTATTACAGGGGGAGGAAAAACCCTAGCTAGTTATGCTTATGGTATCGAAAACTGTTACAAAGGTCATAAAATATTAGGGGTATATCCAACCAATGAATTACTCCATGATCAAAAAAGAGCAATAATTAAATTATTTCAACAAATTCACGGCCGTGAACCAAAAATAGGAATAGATGGAGATATATTAATTGTTGACGGTGAATTTCTGCGACAAGAAAAAGACGCAGGAGAACGCAATATTAAACTAATAGAATATATTTTAAGCGACACAAAGATCGTCTTAACTAATCCCGATATACTTTACCTCTTGTGTCATCATCTTTATGCAAATAGTCAAGAAACAACAGGCACCAATATTAGTGCTTTTTCTATCTTAATGCGTGATTTTAAAACAATTATTTTTGATGAATTTCATCTTTATAATATTAAACAACAATCCTCAATTATCTGGATTGTTGGACTTTGCGCTCAACTTTTTGCTAAAATAAAAACAAGAACAAATCATAGTTTTATCTTTTCCTCCGCCACACCCTTAAATTTAGAAGAAGGTTTCGGTAAACAATTACAATCATTAGAACAATTTGGAGTTATTTCTGTTAATATTCAACAAAAAGGAGACGATGAGGGGCGCCCCGTCATGGAAGAAATTAATTTAACCCTTGAAAGTGCTAATTTAAGGGCATGGGAAGGGGCAAATAAAGCCTTAGAATTATTACCCCAAATTCAATTTTTATTAGCTCAAAATCAAGAACATCGCTGTTTATATGTGATGGATTCCGTAGCAACAGCCAGAAAATTAAAACAAGAATTAAGTCAAATATTTGGGATTCAAAAAGTAGGAGAAGCACACGGTTTAGTACAAGCAAATGAGAAAAAAGAAGCTTTAAAAAAATTTCATACCACAGGCACAAGTGGCATCGAAGTAGGGATAGATTTTACCGATGAATATTTTAAGGACTTATTATTATTTGAAGCCAGAAATAGCTCTCAATTCTTACAAAGATTGGGTAGAATTGGCAGAAATGGGCGTAATATTTCCGATAATCAAGCAATCGCAATTGTTCCGGCAGAAGTAGTTAATTATTTTCAAGAATATCCTCATCTTGCTAATAAATTAGAGCGTCATACATTTACCCAGTTAATAAAACAAGCATTTCGTTGGTTTGAACCAGAAAGATTTAATCATTATCGTAATATTTATTCACCAATAGAAGCCGAATATACCAGTAAAATTTATTTAAGAGGCTTTGAATGTGGCAAAAATAAAGTAACAGGAAAATTTGAAGAAACAGCAGAAAGAAAAGACATCTCCAATAACTGATAAAGCTTATATGGTAACAGTTTCATCTTTAATCAGCACTCAGCAATCAATCGCCGTAAAGTTAATTTCACGTCAAAATTTCCTCTAAATCTAATTTCGTCCCAAAAGTATGACTAATTAAAACATCAATTACTTCATTTGATGACGATGATTTTACTATTTCTAAAACTAAACTCTCAATTCTTAATCTCACTAACCCACAAACTGTTAAAAATACTGACTGATATTTATCTTTTCTTAATCTAAATCTTTCTCTTGCTACTCGCCATATTTTTATGATTCTAATTAAATGTTCTATAAATATTCTTACCGATGAAATCTTTTTATTTTCTTCTTTTTCTTCCTGAGTTAATACTCCTTTTTCGGTTTTTTCTTTGGGGTAATAATTTGTGGCTCTCCCACATAAGCTTTATCCCCTTTAAACCTTTGATCTATCCCAAACTTATTAAGATTTTGACGACAGATGTTAATATCACTTGAAGGCCCTGGTTTTCCCGCCACTACATCCACAATATCTCGGCCTTTTGGAAGACTAATTAATTGATTTTTAAAAGTATGTTCACATTTTTTTCCACTATAACATTTTTTCTGTTCTTCATAGTCTAAAGGTCTTTCTCTTGGCTGTTCTTCACTATCTACTAATAATTCATTTTCCTTCAATTTTTCCAACATTTCTTCTATTTTTTCTGGGGACTTTTTTACTTGTTCTAGTAAAGAGCATGGCAAAGCTTCTCTCATAATTTTTTGCCAATAATCAAACAAATTATTGGCTGTTGATTCACTTACTTGAAAGACGATACCTAATAGTTGAAAACTCAGATGATGTCTTAAATAAATTAAAGTCAAAATAATCTGGTTTTCTTTTGAAAGTTTACTCTCTCTACCACCCCCTGAATTGATAATTCTAGTTTTTTGTTTTTCGGATTCTTCTTTTGCTTGTTTCTCCAAGATTAAAAGATGTGCGATTAGCAGTTCTAATTGTTCATAATTAATTCCTAATAATCTTTTAGTTGCTTGTTTGTGATCTTGAATATATTGCCAAGTATAATTACTCATTTTTGTTATTTCTCCTTAAAATTTTTGTTGATGATAGCTTAATTTTTTTATTTATATTATATTATAGAGATGTCTAAAGTTTACCAGAGAACAACTTAGTGATTTAATCATAACCTTATATCCGGGTCATAATCGTGAAAATATAGGCAAAGAATTAACAAAATTAGTTTTTAATGGCACAATTAGCGCTATTTTTGGTTTTCGTAGTGGTGGTAGTATTTTAGAATCAAATATTTATCGAATGATGGGCTTAAAAGAAACTAAATTACAACCATTAATTAACTTTAATATTCCCTATTTTGATTATCAAAAATCTCAAGAAAATAATAGTTTTCCTTTTCATAATTATTCCTTATACCATTTACAAAAAGTAGCTACACAGATAAAGCATTCACAATATAATCCCAACCTGCTAAAGACAGGATAAAATCTTCTTGTAAATTATTTAAGATATTAGCTACTTTATTTTTGACATCATCTAAGTTCTTAAACCAGATATTTTTTAACTGTTGTTTGATATATAACCACAGTCTTTCAATCGGATTTACTTCTGGACAATAAGGTGGTTGAAATAACAAAATTATATTCTCAGGTACTTCTAACTTTTTGGCAGTATGACAGGGTGCATTATCTAACTGTATTATATGAACCTCATCGGGATATTCTTTACTAAATTCTGTTAAATATTTACCAAAGCATTCACTATTAAAATGAGATAGTTCATAGAAAAAACTTTTGCCATTTTCTACTTCGATTAATCCATAAAGATAATAATAGTCATAATGCCATTGTAATTCTTGTTCTGGTTTGACTCCTTTTAAAGTTATTTTCCTTCCTAATTCTGTTCTAAAACCTAATCTAGTTTCATCTTGACACCAGTAACAAATATTTTTAGTATCACCCCATTTCTCTTTTATTTGAGCTATTATGCCTTTTAATCTTATGGGTAAATACTCTTTAAATACGGATATTACCCCTTCATTTTGATACTCATGATAAGGACGTGGTACTTTTAATTTTGCCCCTAATTCGTATCTCACTAATTGATGTATTGTGGTATAACTTATCTCAATATCTTGACAAGTAAATAACCATATTTTTATTTCTTGGTAACTGTTAAATCCTTGAGGCTCACTTAATTCTTTTTTGACCAGAGCCACTGTTTCTAGCTCTAGTTTTTTTGGTCTTCCTGTTTTATTATGTTCTTGTAATAATGCGTCTAATCCTTCCGTCTTATATAAGTGAAACCATTCGTAAATTGTTCTCTCACTACGTCCCATCATTACCGCTAAGTATCTGATCGTTTCAGCCACTTGAATTTTCCAAAGATATAAAGCTTGAACTTTGGCAAAATTCAAAGCTGTTTTTTGTTGTTTCATGAGATTTTTTAGTGTATCTGCTGATTCAATTACTTCTATTTTTGATATTCCTGACATACTATTGCTCCTGTTAATTTATTCCTATACTAACCCTGAACTTACTTTTTGTAAATGGTATTAATACAGGAAAAGCCTTTAATGTAGCACAGCAAAAACACTTACCACCCTTATTTGAGATACTAGACTTTCAATGGGGAATTAGCTCGGCGAAATATCATATTGCTTTTGATTTAAACGCCTTTTTTCTTTGTTGTTTACCAGAAAAAAATCAAATTTTAATGTGTTAAAGTATTAAAAAATTTTTTTGATCACTACCGAATAAAATCAATTTGACAAATATTTAAGGGGATAATAGGCTCAAATTCTTTGCGATCTGAAGTAACTAAAATACCCCTTTCCTGATGAGCTAAAGTTAAAGCAAAACAATCAGCTAAAGAAATTCGTTTAATTGTGGCTTTATATTTACTAACTTGTCGCCAAAAAGTAGCAGAAAAATCAAAGCGAGTTTTAACATTAATATCACTCAATTCTTTGATTATTTTTTCTGCCGAAGTTTCCCCACCACTACGATAAAAGTCATAGTAAACTTCACATAAATTAACAATATGAATCATACAATGATTATCGGAATTAAATAACAAATTTTCAACATTTTCTGCTCCTGTTTCATCCCTAAAAAAAGCAATAACAGCACAAGCATCTAAAATAATATTCATCGGTTACGATCCTCCCAATCAATTTCTGCTTGTTTACGTTGAGCAAAATCTTCACTACTGGTATTAAGATGGGCATATTTACCACGCAATGAGTTAATTAATTGTTTTCTTTCTTCTTCTGACTTAACAGTTATTTCAGGAAGAAAATTTTGCTTAATTAATTCTCTAACTTGCCATAATTGATCATCAGAAAGACTATTTAAAGATTCAATAATTTCTTGACGAATTTGAGTATGATTAATCATTATTAGCACCTCAATTTTGAATACCTTTTTTAATTATCCATTATCCATTATCCATTGTCAATTGTTATAAATCAACTTATTCTAAATATAATTTAACCATTTCTTCAGTAATTTGCTTAAATTCTTCAACTAAAAAATCAGGGGTAATAATTTCCACATAAGGTAAATATCTTAACAAACGTTGTTTTGCCCAAAAATAATTAGTAATTTGAGCATTAATTAATAAAGCATCGGGATGACGTTTACAAGGATCAGAAATCGGCTGATCTTCATGATAAAATCTGGGTTGATATTGTTTAGCGATATTACCCCAAACTCGAAAAGAAATAGGATAAGTTTTCGGTGATTGAGGATTAAATTTTCTGGCTAAAACTTTTACTTTATCTCTAATTCGATCAATCCGAAAAGACTTTTCCAGATTTTTTCCCACCTGATATGCTAATAAATAAAGCCTTCCTTCTTTCCAATCTAAACTCATCGGTTCAAGATGATATAATAAGGATTCTTGACTATTTCTACCTAAGTAACAAAATTCAACTTCTTGACAACAACGAATCCCAAATTCTAACTTATCAATATTATAAGAATGATTAGCTAAATCAATTAAAATATTTGGGACAAAATTAAAACCACTACTTTGATTTAATAACTTTTTTTGAGAATTAGGAAGGATTCTAATAATTTCCGCTAAAGCTACAGCCGAACTTGTCAAACCAATATCATCTAATAATTTAAAAGCAATTCGTAAAGCATCTAAAGTATTTTCTGATAACCTAACAGGAAAAGCACAAGCAGTTAATACTCTTTTTTTATTGATAACTTCCAAACTAAAACCCCAATCTTTTAAACGAGTTAAATCATTTTGAATTGTCACTCGATCGGGAAGATAACCCAGATCAACTTCAATTTTATCTCTTAATTGTGCCATCGAATGAGGTTTTTCTGATAAATAGCGTAATAATAACAACATCCTTTCCGTCGCCCCAAAAGAACTTTTACGTTTTGTCATCTGTAATTAAATTTACTACAGTTCATATTTTACTCTTAAATAGAGAAATCAAAATCAAGATATTCAAAGGAGATAAAAAAATGCCAGTCAGTATCTTAATTCATTTTTTTCCTCAAGTTCAACTCAGCCGTAGTGCTAGTAGTGGAAAATGGTTACATGGTTTAGTGTTTAACTTATTTAATCGTCTTGATCCCCACTATGCCCAACTCTTGCATGAAAAACATAATTATAAACCATTTACCTTATCTCCTTTATTAACTAAAGGCAAAGGAAATTTAATCAATGAAGGGCAAAAGTGTCAAGTAAGATTAACCCTCTTAGACGATGAAAAAATCTCAGATTTATTAACAGTTTTTACCCAAATCAATCAAGAACAATTGATTTTAGGTAATGCCCCTATTTCTATCGAAAAAGTACAAGTTTCTTCAGAAAATAATCATGATTTAACTCGTTATCAAACATGGGAAGAATTACTAGAAATTTCACCCACACCATATATTAATTTACAGTGGCATTCTCCTACCGCCATCAAGCAAAAACAACGAAATTCTCTCTTTCCCATTCCCGAAACGCTCTTTTATTCATGGCAAAAAAGATGGGAAACGCTCTCTCCCTTGCCATTACCAAAACAACTTACTCCTGATGATTGGTTTAACAGTTCTCAAGTTAGTAATTATCAACTCCAAACATCTACAGTTTACTTTGGTAATTTTAAACAAAAAGGATTTAAAGGAACAGCTAGTTATGAAATTAGAGGAGATGAAATAACTCAAAAACTAGCGAATATTCTTAGTCATTTTGCTTTTTATTGTGGCACTGGATATAAAACCACAATTGGGATGGGGCAAACGTCTGTAATTAATCAACCTAAACTATTGACCAATTCTCAACTCTTACTCAAATAATTATGCTCAATTATGATGAAGTTTTTGTTCCAATTGCATCCCTCAATAATTATAATTATTGTCCTCGATGTTGTTGGTATATTTATGTTACCGGAGAATGGCAAGACAATCAATTTACCATTGCCGGAACTCGTCAACATCAAAGAGTAGATAGTGAAGAATTTACTCAAGAGAATAACTTAAAACAATGGCGTTCTTTACCTCTTTATTCTGAAAAATTAGGATTAATTGGAAAAGCTGATTTAGTTGAAGAAATTGATGGTCAACTCTATCCAGTAGAGTACAAAGTTGGGACAAGTGCTAAATGGAAAAATGATCATCTTCAATTATGCGCTCAAGCTTTAGCCCTAGAAGAAATGCTTAAAATAACTATTCCTATAGCTTATATGTATTATGCAGGTAGTCATCAACGCATTCCTGTCCAATTAGATGATTATTTACGACAACAAACTATTAACAAAATTGAAGAAATTAAACAAATGTTAATCACTGGAAAATGTCCCCCTAATCCTTACAAATCGGAATGTCGAGGCTGTAGTCTTTATGATATTTGTTTACCAAAAGAAACAGCACAAGCTCAATTAGCAATTCAACTTCAATAGTCTATCTATTCCTATACTAACCCTGAACTTACTTTTTGTAAATGGTATCAGACTAGATTTTGATCTTCTTTCAGTTGTTAGTTATGTGAGAAAAATTTGACTTGTTTTCTTCATTTTTCCTTTATAATCAAGAACAAATATTCTCAAGCAAAAATCAAAATTATGGCCATCTCAGAAATTACCAAAACACTTCTAGCGGCAAAAAAAGCAAAAGGTTTAACCTTTGAAGACTTAGAAAAAGCAGTAGGATATGATGAAACATGGATCGCTTCAGTCATTTACCGTCAAGCCAGTGCGGATGAAACGGAAGCAAAAAAAATCATCGCCATGTTAGGGCTTCCTGAAGAAATGGCCGAAGAATTGACGATACCGCCGTTAAAAGGCTCTCTTGAACCCACCATCCCCACGGATCCTTTAATTTATCGTTTCTATGAAATTATGCAAGTCTATGGAATGCCCCTCAAAAGCGTCATTCAGGAAAAATTTGGGGATGGAATTATGAGTGCGATTGATTTTTCCCTTGAAGTGGATAAAGTCGAAGACCCTAAAGGCGATCGAGTTAAGATTACCATGTGCGGTAAATTTTTACCTTATAAAAAATGGTAACTTCTCTTGATTTGGCGATCGCACGATTCCTTCAATCAAAACAAGGTTAACTGACCAATACTCACATTTCCCCGTTTACCAGCATGATAGCTCAAATGGCACGAAGTACAAAGAGGGATCAGATTTTCTTCCCGGTTATCCTCTGGACGAAAGAAGTGGAAAGTGTGAAGTGTGAAGTGGGAAGTAAGGAAAGCTCCACTTCCCACTCTTTTCTGAGCTTTATCATCAAGGGGTCTGAGACATTGCCTTCCACACTTAGCACATTGCCAACCAATCCTCAATCGCTTTAATCGTTTCCTTACCCAAGGAAATAGCTTCACTTTGATCTTTCTTGCCCTTGCCAAAAATTGTTAACTTATCCTGAATTATTCATGAACAAAAAAATCAAATCTGAACTAATCCAAAATTAATCATCAATAGACTTGTTGCGAAATAATAAAAAACCATATTAATTATGAAATCTAAGATCATAGCTTTCTCCTAATCTGTTTTCAATCTTATGCTACCTCCAAATATAAATTCCATAATCCACACGCTGTTAACATTAACTTATCATCAAAATCGGACACACGATTCCTATAAATATCACTCACTGCTTTATATCTTTTAACTCCCGCAAAAGCATTTTCATATACTACTCTTTCTTTTGCTAACTCTTTATTTTCTTGTTTTTGCTGTGGTGTTAATTCTCCTCCTTTCGGCTTCTTATGGGGCAAATGGATATTTTCATACTGTTTTTGTACCCCCTGAAATCCTAAGTCTGCTAACACTGATATTTCTTCGGGTATGCCACCAATTATATCTTCTTGATCGTGTATTTTTTTATCATGTTTTTTTCCATTACTACTCGGACTTAAAATTAAGATTTCCTTCAATAAATGATCAAAGGCTTGAAGATTTAAGCCTGTTGTCGCTCTTAATAATCTTTGATTGTTAACGATCTCTGTGTTTGTTCTCACGATCGCTGGTTATTATAACCAAATCATGACCTATTTCGCAACAAGTCTAATTAATAAGAAGAAAAAATACAAAAATCAACATCACATTACCTGATAGGAACAAATTTTCCAAGGTAAAATTAAATTATTTTCTTCAGTCTTAATTTTGTTTTCTAATAGATCAACTTTTTCTTTAATTTCTAAGTTTAATTCTCCTGATAATTTAAGCTTAGTTTCTTCTCCATAAGCCTCATACAATCTCATAATAATCTCATTACTTTCTTCTCCTAATTTCAAAGCCATTAAGATTAAATTTTCACTTCCTAAATTTAATAATTCTGCTTTTTCTGGAAAAATATGCTCACCACTTCCATTATAAGAAACATCAATTAAAATGTCAAGTAATTTTTGATTAAATTCATAACCTTTTTGCACAATTTTAGCAGTTTTCCAGTCACCTTGATGGGGTAAAATTCCATAACTAAAATGATGTATTCCTCGATCGGCATTAGGATCGGGAAATTTTGGACTTCTTAACAAAGTTAAACGTATTTGATCTCTCTTACTATCATAACCATATTTACAGTTATTAAATAAAGTTACCCCATAATTACTATCACTTACACTAGCCCAATGTAAAGCATAAACTTCCCATTTTGCCTGATCATATTTATTTTGAGAAATGAGGGGAGTTCGTATCGTGCTACATGGCGTAGCACGATATAGATATGGACTTTTAAAGGTTAAAGGGAAAGAAGTTTTAACTAAGATCTGATCTTCTTGCCAGTTGACAGTTGTATCAATAGTTAATAAGGGAGAATTAAAAGATAAAATATAATCTTGGGTAAAGGTAGAATGATTAAATTGTTTGATCACCCTAACTATTTGACGTAGATCACCATTTTCTAACCATTCGATTGAACTTAGTTGGGCAGATGGTAACATTTTACTTTCATAATTTGGATCAATATTCCAAGCATCCCAGTATTGACCTTGATCTGTAAAAAACTGTAATTGATTACCATTAGCTTTTAAAACTTGTTTATGATTAACTTTATCATAAAAGTGTGCGATTTCTCCAGTATTTTGATCGAGTTCAATTTTCACATAGTCATTTTCTAAAACAAAATCTTTTTTAATTATTTGAACATCTTTAACTTCATCATCTAGTTGGGAAGCATAAACAATTTGATAGCCGATCGAGGGTATATTTTCCGCTAAAAATAACCATTGTTGATCATAAGTTTGTTGTGATGGTATTTCTTCGCCTTGACTATTAAATAATTGCCAGTTACCTTGGGGTAATTTAATCTTAACAAAATCACTACGACACCAGTTTAAACTATTAAAAATTAAAATAGCTTTCCTTTCTTGAGATGGTAAATTTTTTAAAGCAATATATGAAGCTAATTTCTGTAAACTATGAATGATCATTGTTTCTGCTGAGACTATAACTTTTTGCCATTTCTCATTAGCTTCTGTGAAAACTTCAGGAATAGAAGTACCCGGTAAAATATCATGAAACTGATTAAATAAAACATCTTTCCATAACTGTTCAATTTTTAATTTTTGCTCTTGACAATTGACTTGACAAGGGGTATTATAGATAATGGGAAAAGATGTCGCCCGATAACCCCCTTCTTCAATTAACTTTTGCTCAATAATGTAGTTAAGAGTATTAAGTAACTCAGCTTGATATAAAAGCACTTCACAACGGCGGTTAAAATATTTTTGTTCACTATGGGTAGTATAACAACCTCGGTGAAATTCTAAATAAAGTTCATCCTCCCAAATGGGAAAATTAGATTGATGATCCTTGCTTTCTAAAAGTTGTAAATAGTCTAAATTAGTGGTAAATTTACTATCAGGAAAAAAAGGAGATTGTGACCATTTTTTTTGTACCTCTAACATATCACGGGTAGGGCCGCCACCATGATCACCCACCCCCGGAAGCCATAACATTTCTTGTAAATTAGTTTGACTTTCCCACTCTAACCAATAGTCTACCATTGTTAAGGGATTGGTATTCATAACTCCCGCCTTATTAGGGGGTGAAATTAAAGTTAAAATCTCACTACCATCAGGCGATCGCCACCAAAAAACACCGTGAGGAAATTTATTAGTATCATTCCAATGTAATTTACCCGTCACAAAATATTTAATCCCACTTTGTAACAAAATTTGGGGAAGTTGGCCACAAAAACCAAAACTATCAGGAAGCCATGCTATTTCTGTAATAAAACCGAATTTTTCTTGATTATATTTTTGCCCATATAATAGTTGACGGATCAATGATTCTCCTGAAATAATATTAACTTCAGGCTCTACCCACATTCCTCCGATAACTTCCCATTTTTTTTGTTCAATTTTAGCTTTAATTTGCTCAAAAAGATCAGGCCGATTTTGTTCGATCCATTCATATAATACGGGTGTAGAATGACAGAAAGTTAAATCTTCATATTCCTCTTGTAAATTTAAAACTGAAGTAAAAGTATTTTGGGCAACTTGCCAAGTTTCTTTAGTTTCCCATAACCAAGCTAAGTCTAAATGGGTATTTCCTACTATATAAAATTGACGTTGTTTTATGCCCGTAGTGAGGGGAATTAATTTTGCTCTAATTTCCCTTAAATGTTGATGGAAATGCTCCCTATTTGTTAAAAGTTGCCAATCAATTTTAGTTAATTCTTCTGCTAAAATTTCTAATTGATCGGGCTTAAACTTTTCTAAATATTGTTGTAAAATTTGTAGTTCATCGGCAAAGGTAGCTAAACAAAAACCCGTTTCATTCTCATAGATAGCTTTTGACTGCATTAAAGCCCCTATATCATGGTTAGGGCTAACTAATCTTATTAATACCGTAATTTCTTGATTAATACTAGCTCTTGAAGTTAAAATGATACGGGTACTAGAATCAAATAGATCACCCTCTTGGATCAACTTTCCATTAAGATAAATTTTCGCATCTTTCGCCCACCAAACTAAACTTAATCTTAAGGTTAAACTCTCTACAAAATAACCATTAAAATGCTCAGGAATAATCAATTTTTGTCCCAACCATTGCACTTGACAACCTTTAGGAAAGATGATATAATTATTATCATTTAATGATGCTGGTTGACCTAAACTAAAATCAATTTGGTTTAAATTATTAATATCTATAATTTCAGGAAAAGATAACCAATTTTGTTGTGTTTCCCATTGGGTAAAATGACGTAATTGTTGAATTGTATTGGTGATAATTTGTAAATTCCGATTAATACTTAATTCTGTCATGATTAAAAGCTTAAAATTGTGCTAAAATAAATTAAAATAAAATAATATAATATTTTTCCTACTGTTATGACTCCAGAAAGTAAAATTTTAATTCAAGGAATTACTGAAGCTAGAGGCATCCATTATGCTACAAAAATGAAAGCCTATGGCACAAATGTGGTAGCAGGTGTTTCCGTTGGGCAAGGGGGCGAAAATGTCAATGATATTCCCGTCTTTGATCTAGTGGAAGAAGCGATCGCAACGGTAGGAGAAATAGAAGCATCGGTGATTTTTTCCCATCCCTATCAAGTCTTAGATGCCGCCTTAGAAGCCATTGCAGTGGGGGTAAAACAATTAATTATCGCCACTTCTGGCGTTCCCCCCCTTGATCTGATCAAATTATTGAAAAAAGTACAGGCTACTAATACTCTGATTTTAGGGCCGGGCAGTAACGGGATTATTTTACCCGGTAAAATGTACGCCGGAACTTATGAGCCTCACTTTTATCAACCCGGTAATATCGGCATAATCAGTTTTAGTGACGGATTAAGCTACGAAACCGCTTTAGCCTTGAACAAAGCAGGTTTAGGCCAATCTATGGCGATTAGTTTAGGAATTGATGATATTATATGCTCACATTTTGAAGAATGGTTAAATATATTAGATGATAATTCAGCCACCGAAGCCATAGTTTTAATCGGTTATCCTCATGGAAAAACAGAGGAAACAGTCGCAGAATATATTAAAAATTGTATAAATAAACCAGTTTTTGTTTATATTCCGGGGGAAAATACTCCGGTTGAAGTTAATTTTAAAGATGCGGCCACAATTATTGCCACACAATTATCTAGCCCCGTCATTGAAACGGTAACTTTTGCAAACAAAATAACCACTTTTCAAAATGCAAATATTCCCATAGTTCAATCTTTACAAGATATTCCTATTTTAATTAAAGAAAAACTAGCTATAGTTTAAAGTAGAGATATACGGGGTACATCTCTACATAATTTATTGATTAATATTGATAGTTTCTGTTGTCTCAATATTATTAATTTCAGTTAAATTTTGATTTTGCTCCAACATTTCTAATAATCTTTGTTGTTGAATAATTTTAAAATTATCAGATTCTTGATTAATATTTTGATTAGATGCTTCCACATCAAAACTACCTCGGTTTAAATTCATATTATGAATTAAATCAAAAGGCTTTAATGAGCCACCTAAAGTAGATGAGGAGTTTTCTTCGTTATTTTGATAACCCGTATTATTAGGCTGATTTTGTGAAGCAGTTTGGGCAATACTACTAACAGTATAAAATAAATTAATACTAATACCTAAACTGAGGAAGACCATAATTTTTGTTAAGTTTTTCATAAGATTAGACTTCGCAAGATAAAAGTTAATTATTGGTCATTAATTACTACTTATTACTTATTTATTGATTAATTAATTAATTGGCTAATTCTTCTAATTTTGCCTGTTGATCTTGACTGATACAAGACTGAATAATTGTTTCCAAGTCGCCCGTTAAAACCGTATTTAAAGGGAAATTTTGCCCTAAACGGTGATCGGTAACTCGATTATCTTTATAATTATAAGTCCTGATCTTTTCAGATCTTGCACCCGTTCCCACCTGCGATCTACGCATCGAAGTTACTTCAGCCTGTTGTTCTTGTAACTTCATTTCATACAGTTTAGCGCGCAAAATTTGCATCGCCCGTTCTTTATTTTGTAATTGTGAGCGTTCTTCCGTACAAAAAATTCTAATACCCGTTGGTTTGTGAGTTAAATCAACCGCCGTTTCCACTTTATTAACATTTTGACCACCTGCACCGCCCGATCGAGCCGTTGTTAACTCAATATCCTTGGGATCAATATGTACCTCCACTTCATCCACTTCAGGCATGATCGCCACCGTAGCGGTAGAAGTATGGACACGGCCACCAGCTTCTGTGGCAGGAACTCTTTGCACACGGTGAACTCCCGCCTCATACTTAAGTTGACTGTAGACCTGATCCCCAGTAATTTCTAAGATAGCCTCTTTAAAGCCTCCCATATCGGCCAAAGACTCACTCAGTAACTTCACATTCCAATTTTGGGACTCAGCATAACGGGAATACATCCGTACTAGATCACCCGCCCAAATACCGGCCTCATCGCCACCCGTACCGGCGCGAACTTCTAACATAATATTTTTATCATCATTAGGGTCACGGGGAAGAAGTAAAATTTTTAAACGGTTTTCTAAAAATTCAATTTTTTCGTTTAATTCTTCTACTTCTAAAGTGGCCATTTCTTTCAATTCTGGATCGCCGTTAGCCTCTTTCATAATCTGTTTTGCACCGATTAATTCATCTTGGGTTAACTTCCAAGTATCATAGGTGTTAACAGTTTCTTCAAGGGAAGATCTAGCCTTAGCAATTTTTTGTAATTCGTCCGGCTTGGTGGCAATATCGGGATCGGCTAAACGGCGAGTTAATTCATGAAAAGTCTGTTCAACTGATTGTAATTTATCTAAAAGATAGGTTTCGGCCATAATAATTTAATGCTTTTTTTATTTGTTATTTATTATTTGTTATTTGTAAATATAATTTAGCACCGCTAACCTTTTCTTTCTCTATAATTGCGGTTAATATTGTTATTAATAATAAAATTTAATAAACTCATTCTGATTTATGTTAAAGATTTAATCTAATTGAAAAAGTAATTATAATTAGTCTATAAAATCAATTATTATTACTTTTCCTTGTTTTCTGTTCTTTTTTTCGTGAATTTTGACTGATAACGGTTAACTGAGAAACTAAAAACTTATTTTTGAGTAGAGTCGCTTTTCTCAAGCATTCCATATTTGCGTAAGAAACGATCAACTCGTCCTTCCGTATCAATAATTTTTTGTGTTCCGGTATAAAAAGGATGATTTCCAGACCAAACTTCTACGTTAATTTCGGGTTTGGTTGATCCTACGGTCATAATTACTTCACCATTACAAACTACTTTTGCTTCGGGATACCAAGTAGGATGAATACCTTGTTTTGGCATAGTTTTTAATACTCCTATTTTTAAATAATCAATTAAGCAATTGACTATTATAACATATTAGGACAGTTTTAAATCGAATTAACCAATTATCAATTATCCATTGTCAATTGATAATGAAAAGCTATAATATAGCAAAACTAGGAGATTTGGCCACAATGAATCAATCAATTAGCTGGAGTAAGGTCATAGCGATCGCCCTGATCCAAGGATCAATAACTTTAACTTGGATTGTTTATAATTTATATTTACCTGACTTTCTCAAAACTTTAGGATTAAGTGCTAGTTTAGCACAAATAATATTAGTAATTGAGCATTTTTTAGAAGTAATAATTGAACCGATCGCAGGTAATTTTTCTGATCAACAGGAAAGAAGGATCGGCACTAATCTTCCTATGATAACTGTGGGGATTATCTTAGGTTCAAGTTTATTTTTTTTGTTACCTGGGGTGGTGATTTTTGGGGATGAAGGGATCAAATGGTTATTAATTATTATGGCTATTTTATGGGCTAGTGCGATGGCTATTTTTCGTGCGCCTGTGATGTCTTTATTAAGAAAAGTATCGAGGAGTGAAAAATTAGTTGAAGCGGCCAGTTTATTAACTTTATTTAGTAGTATTGTTGGAGCTTTGCAGTTTGATGTTTTTGAGATTATTTTGAAAATGGGAGCGCCTTTTGCTTTTTTCTTAAGTTCAGTTATTTTAATAGGCTCAGGCTTTGCTATTCAAAGGGTTTTACCCCCTGACTTTCAAGATGAAAATACAATTATTGCTAATGAATTAAATAAAAAAATCCCCTTGATTAAATTAATTATTATTAGTTTTACAGGGTTATTTGTGGGAATAGGTTTAAGATTTTTTTATGGTACTTTAACACAAGTTTTTAATAGTCAATTAGGAGATAAAAGTAAGTTAGCAATGATGTTATTTTCAATTATTTTAGGAATTTCAGCTTTATTGACTGGCAAAATTGCCAACAAATTAGGTAAAAGTCAAGGCTTATTTTTGGGGACAATTATGACAGCTATTTTTTTACCAATTTTAGCATTTATTCCCGTAAATATTATTACTAATCTAGCTATTTTGAGTTTATTAATTAGCTTTAGTTTTGTGTTAAATGGAGTTCTACCCTTTATTTTAAATATTACCCCTGATGGAAAAACTGGTTTTGGCATGGGTTTATATTTTGGTTGTTTTGGAGGAGGCATAAGTCTATTTATTTTATTGTCCAATTATCTTAAATTTTTATTCACCAATTTAACCCCTCAAATTAATAGTATTGGTGGCCTAATTTGCTTTGCGATCGCCTCCGTTTTCATTTATTTAAGTTCAAATCAAAACCATTAATAAAGAATAAAAAATAACTAATCTAAACCTAAAATTTCCTTAGATTTTTCCAAAACTTCTCTAGGGCGAAAAGGTTTAGTTAAATAAAGATTAGCTCCCACCGCAATGCCACTTTTTTTATCAAATTCTTGCCCCCTAGCTGTTAACATAATAACATAAACATTATCCATTTTATAAACATTTTTAATAATATTACAAACTTCTAAACCACTCATTTTAGGCATCATTACATCTAAAAAAATTAAATCAGGTTTTTTTTCTTTAATAATTTCTAAAGCCGATTGACCAGTATTAGCAGTTAATAATTCCACGTCATATTCATCCTCTAAATATTCTAAAGCTTGTTCCATTAAAATTAGAATATTCGGTTCATCATCAACAATTAAAATTTTCTTAGTCATAAACAATTTAAAAGTTATTTATTATTAATAAAATAAAAAATTATTATTTATTTACTGTTCACTTAAACAATCCAACTGTTTTAAAGATAATTTAAGAATTTGATTATACAACACTTCATCTAATCAAACAAAACCCTTATGTTTATTTTCCATTGTATCTATATTTTGGGCAATTTGGGCTAATAAAGTTTTTGGATTTGCACTTTTAACTAAGATAGCTAAAGGCAATAATTCAGAAATATTCAATAAAAATAATGGATACCATTCCCAAATTTTAATTACAATTCTTCAATAATATGTTCAGCAGAATGGACAATTTCCCTTAACATTTCTAATAGATTGGGATCGACTTTTTGCCATAATCCTCTTTGATTTGCTTCTAATAATCTTTCCCCTATATCCCTTAATGCCCAAGGGTTTTTCTCCTTAATAAAAGCCTGTACTTTCTCATCTAAAATATAAGCTTTTGTTACCCCTTCATACATATAATCTTCCACACAATTAGTAGTAGCTGAATAACCGAATAAAAAGTCTACAGTAGCGGCTATTTCAAATGCTCCTTTATAACCATGATCCATTACTCCTTTAATCCATTTTGGATTAATGACTCGACTTCGATAAACTTTCGCTATTTCTTCTTTTAATAATTTTACTTTAGGATTAGTAGGAATGGAATTATCCCCAAAATAAACTACAGGATTTTTCCCTTGGAGTGAACGCACAGCAGTGGTTAAACCCCCTTGAAATTGATAGTAGTCGTCAGAATCTAAGAGATCGTGTTCTCGATTATCTTGATTTTGTAGGACAATTTGTAAATTTTTTAATCTATTTTCAAAGGCTTCACTAGCTTTAATTGCTTCCATTTCTTGACTATTTTCCTTTAGTTGATAGGCATAACTACTCCAATCAAGATAGGCATTAGCTAAATCTTGATCATCTTTCCAGTTTTGACTATCAATTAATCCCTGTAAACCTGCGCCATAAGCCCCCGGTTTTGAACTGAATATTCTGTAGGTTGCTCTCAGTTTGGCTTCTTTTTCTGTTAAGCCTTGATTTTCCCAAAATGCCTGTTCTATCTCCACTTGAGACGCTAAAGGATTAATTTCTTTTTCTTCTTTTAGGCTTGACACAGCGAAAATCACGTTGTACAATAACTGTAGTAGATTGGGGAAACTATCTCTAAAAAATCCCGATACCCTCAGCGTCACATCAACACGAGGCCGCCCTAATGCCGATGGTGTAAGGATTTCAAAGTCAATCACTCGGCGGGAAGCATAATCCCAAATGGGCTTTACACCCATTAAAGCCAACACTTGTGCCACGTCATCTCCACCAGTTCTCATGGTGGATGTACCCCAGATGGAAATGGCTAGAGTTTGGGGGTATTCGCCGTTTTCTTGAGTATATCTTTCAATTAGGGTTTCGGCGGCTTTTCGCCCCACTTCCCAGGCGGTTTGGGTGGGGATCGAGCGAATATCTACGGAATAAAAGTTTTTGCCCGTAGGTAATACATCTGTACGGCCACGGGTGGGAGCGCCGGAGGGGCCGGGGGGGACATATTGGCCGTTTAAGCCTTTGAGGAGGTTAGTAATTTCTTGATCGGTTTGTTGTAAACTGGGCAATAATTGATGTTGAACCCACTGTAAAACCTTTTGGGTAAGGGGGAATTGATAATTAGTAGTAGATATTTCTTGATGGGGTAAAATGCCTTCTAATAATTGACTGGCATAGTTTTCTAATATTTCAATCACATCGCTAATTTTAACGGCATTTTTGAGGTGATAAAAGAGTTCTGATGACATCATCCCAGGGTTATTATGGAAGATGAAATAATCTTGGGGGTTAGAGGTTAAAGGATTAAGATTTAAACAAAAATCAGAGGCGATCGCTGAGGTTAAACCAAGGTGATCTGAACTTGGTTGACGTGCCATAGATAAAATTAAATCCCGTAGTTTTTCCCCTTGGGGGCATTGGCCAAAAATATGTAGGCCGTTTCTAATTTGTGCTTCTTTCAATTCACATAAATAACCATCAGCAACGGTGAGAAATTCTGGTAAGGTTTGTTGATCTAATTTTTCAATACCTAAATCTCGATCTATGTTACTATCTTTAACTAATTCAAGTATTTTTTGGTTAATAATTTTTAAGCGAGAGGGATCGAGAGATTGTGCCTGATAATATTCATCTATTAATGTTTCTAATTGTTGTAAATTATCGTAAAGTTCCGCCCTTGTTAAAGGTGGTGTGAGATGATCAATAATAACAGCATTACTCCGTCTTTTGGCTTGTGTTCCTTCTCCCGGATCATTAACAATAAAGGGATATAAATTAGGTAAATTATCTAAACAAACTTGAGGATAACAGTTTTGAGAAAGCACTACACTTTTCCCCGGTAGCCATTCTAAATTACCATGTTTTCCAAGGTGAATAATGGCTAAACTATTGAACTTATTTTTTAACCAATAATAATAGGCTAAATACTCGTATGGAGGTTCAAGATCGGGGGCATGATAGTTTAAACTTTGATCGAGATCGTATCCTCTAGGGGGTTGAATACCTACAAAAATATTACCAAAAGTTAAGCCAGAAATGGGAAAATCTTGTTCAATTTTATATTTTTCCCAACGGTTATTAATACCTGTTTGTACTGCTTCAGGTAAACTTAAAAAATAGGTTTCAAATTCTTGATAGGATAGACTTTGATAGATGGGGCGGCCATGTTTACTTTCTGGATCATTGGTGATAGATTGGGTTAATAACTGAATCAATTGATCACCATTTTCAGGAATATTATTAACGGTATAACCTTCACTTTCTAAAGCTTTTAAAATATTAATACAACTAGCAGGAGTATCTAAACCAACGGCGTTAGCAATTCTCCCATTTTTATTGGGATAATTAGCTAAAATGATGGCTATTTTTCTTTCTTTTTTAGGGGTAGTTTGTAAGGTTAACCAATTTTGGGTTAGATCACAGATCGCTTCGATGCGATCTAAGATAGGTTCATAGACAACAATATCGGTTTCTAATTGTTGATTATTAGTAGCCACCGACTTAACAGAAATAGCATGGGTAATAATGCGCCCATCTACTTCAGGTAATACCACATTCATGGCGGTATCAGAAGCACTTAAACCTTGCCAACTATTTTGCCAAAATTCTAAACTACTTCTACTTAAAATTACTTGTAAAATAGGGATATTTAATTTTTGCCAAAGTTGGGGGGCTTCTTCTTGATCTAATGTGCCTAAAGAAAAGCTAGTGGTATTTAATAAAATGGAAATTGACTGCCCATTTTCTGGTTGAAAATATTGTAAAAGTTGAGGATGTAAGCTAGAATCTTGTAAGGAGGAAATAAAGACGGTTATAACTTCTAAATTACGATTTTCTAAAGTCTTAATTAGGGTATCAATGGGTTTAGTATTTCCCGCTAAAAAATGGGAACGATAAAATAAAATACCTACTTGATTTTTGGGTAAATTATTATTATTATCTACTTCCCACTTCCCACTTCCCACTGCTTGATATAAACCAATTTTAGGGATAACTTGGGGCTGTTCAAAAGGATAATTAGTATCTAAACAATTATTAGTAACAAACTTTAAAGCATTAACAAAATTATTAACTCCACCTTCCACAAAATAACGCCATAATTGATCCACTAAATTTAAAGGTACGGTAGAATTACTAATTAAAGTGGGATCGGGTAGATCATCCCCAGGTAAAACAAATAAATTAATCTCATACTCGATCGCCAATTGTTTAACCACCTCTAAACCATAAGACCAATAAGAACTACCCCCCAATAATCGTAAAATAATAACTTGAGCTTGACTTAAAATTTTCTGCGCATAATCATCAATACTTAATTCTTGTTGTAATTGTAATAAATTAACACTTCTCACCGCAGGGAAAGACTCAGGTAAATAGGATAAACTAACGGCTAAAGTTTGAATATCCGTATCGGCCGCCGTTAATAAAATAATTGGTGCGCAAGTTTGTTCGATGAAAATAACCCCTTGTGTGTCAGGTGTCCAACCTCCGGGGATGGTCGCAATTCTGTGCATTAAAATTCCTCGTAAGTAAATTTAATAATTATTTTCCCTTTCTTTAAAAATAATTAGATCTTGTGACAATTTCAACAAAATAAGTAATCATATTATTAGTTATTCGTTATTTGTTGTTAGTAATTGATTACTATTAACTGTTCACTGTTCACTGTCCACTGTAATGTTCAGTTCTGATTGTTGTACAATTCGGCGCACTTTATCTCAACAAATTTTCCAACAACTCTGTCTATTTTGGCAAGAGTTCAGGGACAATGATGAGGAAAATACCGTTTTGCTTGATGAAAACCTTTTGAAGGCTCAAATAAATATTATAGAACAAGAAATAAAAATAGATACCAATAATCAAAAAAATCGTCTTTTATTTCTGCTAACTCCAGAATTTCAAGTTTTACTTAGTGGACTAGAAATTAATCAAGGTTTATTTTATCAGGTTACAATTTTATTTAATACCTCCTGTGTTAATCTTCTGTTAGAAGATTTGTTAAATCATTTAGAAACACCATTTTTCTTAAAAACAAAAATTCAAAAAATCAAAAATTGTTCTGATCAATTACAATCTAATTTACAAAGTAAATTTCTCTTAAAATTAATTAATTTTTTAGAGTTAGCCGCTTCGGGTAAATTAAGTTATGATCTTGATTCTACTCAAGTACAACGTAAACAGGATATTTTAGCAGAAGTAGCCGAACAAATTAAAAATAATTTAGATCAATTAATTATTATTGAAAAAACATTACAAAAAGTTCAAAAACTATTAGATGTTGATCGCTTGTTAATTTATCAAGTTAATGTACCTATTACCTGTGCTTTAGATAATTCAACCTTGGAAGAAACAGTTGACTTAGTAACATTTGAAGTCTTAAAAAATGAAACAATTGAATCTATTTTATATTTTCAAGATGAAACTTGTTTTTCTGATTTACATTCTTGTCGTCAAAAATATTTAGAAGGTTTTAAATATGTAATCAATGATATAGAAAAAGATGATTTAATCTCAACTTGCTTAAAAAAATTAATGAGAAAATTAAAGATTAAATCAAAAATGGTTGTACCCATTATAGTTGATAAAAATTTATGGGGTTTTATCATTGCCCATTACTGTTGTAATACCCGCATTTGGCAACCAGCAGAAGTTAATTATTTAACCCAAATTGCTGAATATTTAGCCTTAGCAATCAGTCAATCCCAATCTTATCAAAAATTGGCAATTCAAAAACAAAAATTAGAAAAAAAGATTAATCAACATAATCAAGAATTAAAATATGCTTTGATTGCGGCTGAGGTGGCTAATCAATCTAAAAAACAATTTTTAGGGGCGATCAGTCATGAATTATTAACCCCTTTAACTTGTGTGATCGGTTTATCTGGCACATTAATTCATTGGTCAACTAATAAAAATAATCCCTATTTATCGAAGGAAAAACAACAGGAATATTTACAAAAAATCAATGATAACGGTCATAAATTAATGAATTTAATTAATGATCTTTTAGATTTATCTCAAGTAGAAGCTGGAAAAACTTTTTTACATTTACAAACTTTTTCTCTTCAACATTTATGTGCTTTTATTATTCATAATTTACACAATGAAGCCAAACAACATGATATTCAATTAAAATTAGATTTTCAAGTTACATCCGATCTAGATCAATTTTATGGCGATCAAAATCGTTTACAACAAATTTTATTTCATTTATTAGATAATGGCATTAAATTTACTCCGGCCGGAGGCGTGGTTATCTTAAGAGTTTGGCGAGAAAATCAATATGTTATCTTTCAAATTGAAGATAATGGAATTGGTATTTCTGAACATCAATTACCCTTATTATTTAATAAGTTTCAACAACTAGAACAAACTCGCACTCGTACCCATAGTGGCACTGGTTTGGGGTTGGCTTTAGTTAAACAATTAGTTGAACTTAATCAAGGTATTATTGAAGTAGAATCTATGGTAGGAGAAGGCTCAATTTTTACCGTGAGAATACCTCAAAATTTAACGATTAATAGTGAAGATCAAAACTTACTTAATCAACAAATAATTGAGGGAGAATCTAATTTTCCGGTGGGGCAAAAACCTAGTATTGTAATTATTTCTGATGATGAAGAAAATGCCACTTTAATTTGCGAATTATTAACCAGTTCTAATTATCAAGTTATTTGGTTAATGGATGGTTCAACTATTTTAGATAGTATTAGTTTACTTGAACCTTCTGTGATTATTATAGATGAAAGTATCACTGATTTTCATGATTTAGCATTTGATTTAAAATATCTTAAATCTAAACAAAAATATCATTTTATTCTCATTGCGATCGCCAATTCAATTCTAACAAAAAAAGGTTTAGAAGATTATCCCTTTAATTATTGTTTTTCTAAGCCAATTTCTCCCGTTGAATTTATTGAAAAAATTAAATTTTTAATTCCACAATAAAATATTTATTCCTTATTATCAGGTCAAGTTGTCAAGTTTCTACCATTAAGAGCGCTAAGAATTGATTAAGCTTAAATCCTTTTCGAGATGTTAAAATAATAAAAATTGATAACTTTTTATGATTCAATCAAAATTAAACTTAAAAAATGATGACTTTTAACGAGGAATTTCAATTATTATTACGCGCTTGTTATCCTTTAATTTACATTCCCACTTCTGAAGAAGAACGGGTAGAAAATGCGATTAATTTTGTTGCTCAAAAATTAGGTAATCGCAATCTTTATTTATGGGATTTTGTGGAAGGTTATCAAAATAATCCTAATCATCAAGGCCAAGCAAAACGTAATCCTTTACAGGCCTTAGAATTGTTAGATAAATTACCTGCTAATTCTGGTGGAATCTTTATTTTAAGGGATTTTCAAAGATTTTTAGAAGATATTTCAGTCTCTCGTAAATTAAGAAATTTAGCCAGACGTTTAAAGTCAGAACCGAAAAATATTGTGATTATTTCTCCTGAAGTTTCTATTCCTAATGAATTGGCAGAAGTGTTTACAATTATTGATTTTCCTTTACCATCTGCCACCGAATTAAAAATAGAAATTCAACGATTAATTGGCTCAACTGGTCAAAATTTATCGGAAACTTTTTTAAATGAATTAGTTAGATCCGCTCAAGGTTTATCATTAGAAAGAGTCAGACGGGTTTTAACAAGAGCGATCGCCTCTCATGGCCAAATCGAATCTGAGGATGTGGAGTTAATTTTAGAGGAAAAACGTCAATCTATCAGACAAACTCAGATTTTAGACTTTTATCCGGCCACTGAGCAAATTTCCGATATTGGGGGCTTAGATAATCTCAAAGACTGGCTTTTACGGCGGGGAGGTGCTTTTAGCGATCAGGCTAGGGCTTACGGTTTACCCCATCCCCGTGGCCTCTTATTGGTGGGGATCCAAGGTACGGGAAAATCCCTCACGGCCAAGGCGATCGCCCATCATTGGCATTTACCCTTATTACGTTTAGATGTGGGGCGTTTATTCGGAGGATTAGTAGGAGAATCCGAGTCAAGAACTCGTCAAATGATCAATTTAGCAGAGGCACTTTCTCCCTGTATTCTCTGGATTGATGAGATTGACAAGGCTTTTTCTGGGATAGAAGGAAAAGGGGATTCTGGCACAACTAGCAGGGTTTTTGGGACTTTTATCACATGGTTAGCCGAGAAAAAATCTCCGGTTTTTGTGGTGGCAACTGCCAATAATATTCAGACTTTACCCCCTGAAATGCTCAGAAAAGGCCGTTTTGATGAAATATTTTTTGTGGGATTACCCTCACAAGAGGAAAGAGAGGCTATTTTTAATGTGCATTTATCCCGTTTACGCCCTCACAATCTGAAAAATTACGATATTAAACGCCTTGCTTATGAAACTCCCGACTTTTCTGGGGCGGAAATAGAGCAAACTTTGATCGAGGCCATGCACATTGGTTTTAGTCAAAATCGAGATTTCACCACTGATGATATACTAGAGTCAGCCAGTCAAATTGTGCCATTGGCCAGAACTGCACAGGAACAGATCCAATTTCTCAAAAGTTGGGCGCAAGCGGGAAAAGCCCGTTTAGCGTCACGTTCAAGTAGTTTAAATCTTCGATTTCAAACTAGAGAGCAGTAAATAAATAATAAGTAATAAGTAATAAATTAATAATAATAATTTATTCAAAATAATTAATCTTTGATAAAAAATATGCAAACTTTAGATAATATTATGATTATTTTCGCCATTTTAATTTTAGGTGGTGGCTTTTTTATTTTAGTTCAAGGTGTTTTAGCAATGGGGAAAGAAGATCAGAACAAATGATCTATAATAACTATTCAATAGTAGACATCGGGCTAAAATCATCGGTAAAATAATAATTGAATCACAATTATTTTAGAGAATAAAGATCAATTATCTAATGATCATAAAATTTTTAATTTTCAAACAATTATGAGCTATAATAATTTCATCAGCATTTATGACCCTGTTAAATCCAATGACTATTTCTGATGATAATTCAGTTAAAAACTTAGTTGATCATATCTTCAAAACTCATCGTTTATCCCGTGCTGATCAACAAACTTTAATGTCTTTTTTATTGTCTAAAGATATGATTAGTCGGGAAGAAAATCAATTAATTAATAGCGTTTTTGATGCTGTTCGTCAAGGGCGTATCCGTGTTTCTGATTAACTTTTATTGAGTCTTGTTTATTAAGTTTTGCCAACTAATTGATCAGGCCAATTGATCGGTTTTGATCGGTTTTGATCGGCTCGAATTTGTTTAAAGTTAATCAAAAAAACTTCTCAAGTTTATGGCATTCATCAAAATAAATATTTTAAATATATTTAATCATAAATAAACCATTTTTTATCAATTAGAAAAATCATGTCTCAGCCTCAAAATTTACCATCTTTAGATAATTTAGAGTTTGTTCCTTTTTTAGATGAACAGGGAAAAATTAACGAAATTTATCAGGGAAAGATTGGAGTTTATGGAATTTTTAATCAAGATCAAACATTACAAGTTGTTAGTTATTCAAGGGATATTTATTTAAGTTTAAAACAACATTTAGTCAGAAAACCTTTAGAATGTTATTGGTTAAAAGTCAAAACGATCGAGCGGCCGAGTCGGACTATTTTAGAAGAAATTAAACTAAAATGGATTGAAGAAAATGGTCAAATTCCTTTAGGAAATGGAGAGGATGAAGATCAATGGCATAAACCGATCGAGGTTAAACCTTTGATGAGTGATCAAGAAAAAGAAATGTATCAAAAAGAAGAAGAAAAGGCTCAAATTAAGTTATTAAAAAAAGTAGCAAGAAGGATTGAATCTCAAATTCAAGAGCAATTAGAAAAAAGAGGTGTGATCATGGAATTTAGATTTAATCCTAAACTAAAAGAACAAGGTTTATTAGATTTAAAATAAGATCAAATTATAATGATCAAAAGTTGGAAATTTTTGTTAAAATAAAGAGGAAATCTTTAACGTAAATCAAAAATCTCTGACTTTTTTCCTAACCATCTCTTTCTTGATAAGATCTAATTATGGAGTCACAAGTTAATCATCAATCGTCATCATCTAATTCAAGTTTAAATAATACACAAGAATCTAATTTTGTCATTCCTCCTTCTATACAGAGAAATCAAGCTTTTTATCTTCAAGAAGTAGACACCAATAATCCTTGGTTACTGATAACATCTATGATTGTGATGATTATTGGGTTACTATTTCATTGGCTTTGGATTGGAATTTCTGGCACTTTTGTGACTCTTTTATTATCTTTAAAAGTGGTTTTACCCTCTTTAAAGGGGTGGATCTGGCAATTTTTAACGCCACAGGAGCGTAATTTATTAGTCGGCTCGATCGGCTTAACATTTGGTTTCGGGATATTATTCCATTATTTAGGCTTTTATGGTCAGGTTGGGGAATGGCTCAACCAGTTTAAATATGATGAGTTTGGCTCATGGGCGGAATGGGTTGGTGCGGTTGGTCAAATTTCCATCGCCGTGTTAGCGGTATATGTAGCATGGCAACAGTATGTGATCTCCCGTGATCTAACCATTCAACAAAACCGCATTACCCAACAACAAACCATTGACACCTATTTTCAGGGTATTTCGGATCTTGCTTTAAGTGATGAGGGTTTATTAGAAGACTGGCCACAAGAAAGGGCGATCGCTGAGGGGCGCACGGCGGCCATTTTAAGTAGTGTAGATGCGGGGGGAAAAGCCAAAATTTTACGCTTTTTATCCCAATCAAGACTAATTACCCCTTTAATGCGTGATAGCCACTTAGGAAGGGCAATTTTAGACGGATCGGGAGGTTATTTAGAGGATCGGCCTAATGGGGTGAGGGTAATTTCTTTAGGGGTCATTTTAGCAGGTGCGGATTTAGAAGGGCAAGATTTAAGATGGACAGATTTAAGTGAAGCGAATATGATTAGGGCTAATTTAAAACATTGTGATTTAGTTAAGGCTAATTTAAGCCGTACTGTTTTATATGAAGCGGATCTTAGTGGGGCTGATCTCAGGGGTACTCGTTTATTTTATGGTAACGTAGAAACCGCCACACCCCGCAGTCGTAATCAAATACCTAACTATGAAACGGGTGAATATACGGGCGTGGTGATTGAAAATGCTAATTTTACCGATGTTCAACGTCTTAGTGACGAACAAAGATACTATTGTTGTGCATGGTGTGGAGAAAAATCTCGTAAAACTATTCCGGGGGGATGTGAGGGGATTCCGAATAAGTTAGGAAGATAATGGATAATTGATAATTAATCAATAAGCTAAATTAATGATTTCATTAAGGCTTAACTCTAGTCTGCGAAGGCAGACTTTGTTTAGATAGCCTTACCCTTCAGGGTTTAGGTGTTTTTTTAGATCTGATTAATTAAAATCATTAATATAATAGCACAAATTGCCCCAATTAAAGTATTAATAATATTAACTAATTCATTACTTAACCATGTTATTTTTGCCTGTAAAGTTGCACCGATTAAACTCTCCATCGTAGTGGCAATAAAGGCCGCTATTACTGAAATAATCACCCCCTGAAAATTAATTAAATTAACAGCAAAACCTAACAAAGAAATGATCAAAGAAGCAAAAATTCCCGCTAAAGTTCCCTCTAAACTAACAGCCCCTTCCGTACCCCTTGGCACAGGTTTTAAAGTAGTAATTAAAAAGGTACTTTTGCCATAAGCTTTGCCGATTTCACTGGCAGTCGTATCGGATAATTTAGTGCTAAAATTAGCGATATAACCTAACATTAATAAAGACTGAATATAACTATCTTTAAAAATTAAAATACCTAAAGCACAAAAGGCCGCTATTAAAGCCGATCCCCACACATTTTCCGCACCTCTTGCCCCCGATCTTTTTTCCGCTATACCTTCGGCTTCTTTTTGTTTAATTTTAATGCGAGTTACCCCCGATCCCACTAAAAAATAAAAACCCACAATGAGATAACCTTGCCAACCTAAACTTCCCCAGATTAAAACACCTAAAATCCAAGCATTAATAATACCACTTAAAGTTAATAATTTTTTCGGGGCGATCGCCACTAAAGTTAGGAAAAAAGTATTTAAAAATATGGCCATTAACCAAGGATTAATTCCTATTACAATGTTAATAAATTCATTCATGTTTAGACTCCTTATTTTTTAATTATTAAATAGTCTCCCCTCGCCCCTTGGGAGAGGGGTTAGGGGGTTAGGGCAAAGAATTTTAACCCGATTTTTTATGTGATTAATTCTTTAAAACTACACCACAACGCCGTAGATCTCCAGCCCCTTCCATCATACCTTGATCAGTTTTTCTCACCCCATGTACACCCCCAAAAAACATATTTTGATCTTGCCATAAAATCGTTTTAGTATTTAAAGGTAAATTAAGATTTTCTAATATTATAGATGCTTGATCTGGTTCAATACTAAAATTATTATTTTCCCAATGAACTCTCGGTAAATTAATCGCTTCATTAATAGGAAAATTAAAATTAATAATATTAGAAATAACCTGAAAAATAGCCGTTCTAATTCTATTTGATCCACCCGAACCTAAAACAATTTCTGGTTTACCATTTTTTAACACCATTGAAGGCGACATCATCGAAGAAATACGTTGATTACATTGCCATTGATGAAAACCAAAAGGATTTAGATCTTCTTCCCCTAACATATTATTTAACATAATACCAGTATTAGGAATAATATAACCCGAACCTTCTCCATTTGAAGTAGTAACACTAGCCGCATTTCCGTCTTGATCTAACACACTAATATGGGTGGTACTACCTAATTTATTAACCTTATTATATAATTGATTTTGATAGAAACTTAAATGTTTTTCTCCTAAAAATTCCTCAATAATATTACTTCTAAAAATATGAGCATCATAGCCATTTTTTCTAGCTTCATTGGTTAAACTCATCACAAAAGCTAAAATTTCTAAATGTTCCTTACTTCGCCATTCAATATTACTTAAATTTAAACTTTCTAATAATTTTAAAGCAAAAGCAATTAAAGCACCTCCTGAACTTGGCGGAGGATTAGTTAATAAGTTATAATTGCGATAATTAATCGTTAAAGGTTTTCTAATGATAACTTGATAATTTTGTAAATCTTCTAATGTTAAATAACCGCCCTCTTGCATCTGTTTAACTAATAAATGGGCGATCTCACCTTGATAAAATTCCTCAAAACCTTTTTCTACTAAATAAGTTAAAGTATCAGCTAATTCTGGTATAGTATAAATATCATTTTCTTGTAATAATTGACCATCTTTTTCATAAATTTTTTTACCTGCGGATTTTTCCGTTAAAATAGGCTGTAAAATTTTCATACAATAGGCCTGAAATTTATTAACTTCAATGCCATTTTTAGCGTAATTAATAGCAGGTTCAGCGATAATATTTAAAGGTAATTTACCTAATTTTTGATGAACTTTTAATAATCCCGCCAAATTTCCCGGAACAGCGATCGAACCTTTACCAATGTGAAAAACTTGACTTTCACCCCCACCAAAATTAACATTAACGGGGTAAAAATCAAGCTCAGAAATTGCTTTTTTGTGGCGAGGAGTTTGACAGAAAAAATCAAACAAAATATTTTCCCCTTGTTGGGTATGTGCTAATAAAAAGCCACTCCCACCAATAGAAGTTAACATCGGCTCAACGGCAAAAGCCCCTAAAACAGAGGCAATGGCCGCATCAAAAGCATTACCTCCCTGATTAAAAATTTCGATCCCTGCTTCGGCCGTTTTGTGATGACCGGCGGCTATTATTCCTTTTGTTTTTTTGCTCATATAGATTTTTTATTACATAAAAGCGACTGTTAAGAACAAAATCTTTTGAAATTATGTATATTATATTATAATCTATAATGTTAACAATAAGTCACAAATATCAAGGATAATCTAAAGTGAAAACAAGACAACTTTCCTTATTTCCTGTCATCGAAAAACAGAAAAAAAAACAACCAAAATTAGGAAGATATGAGAGGCTTCATCGTCAACTAGAAAAACAAGACGATGATCCTTATAAAATATTTGTAGATATTCAAGAAACACCAGAAACATATAATTTTGTTGATCTTTTTAGCGGTGCTGGTGGAATGTCTAAAGGTTTTACTCAATCTGGTTTTAAGCCTATGTTTGGTATAGAAATTAATCCCATTGCTTCAGCAACATATCAAAAAAATTTTCCTCAATGTTTACATATTTGTGGTGATATTCAAGATTTTATACCCTTAGAAATTTTAAATAAAATAAATAATCCAGAAATTCATTTAGTAGTAGGTGGCCCACCTTGTCAGGGGTTTTCTATAGCGGGAAAAAGACAAGAAAATGATCCTAGAAATTATCTTTTTCAGGAATTTATTAGGGTTGTGTCAGAAATACGCCCTTGGTATGTAGTGATGGAAAATGTCCCCGGAATTTTAACAATGAAAGATGGAAAAATTAAAAATGATATTTTTCAATCTTTTCAAAATATTGGTTATACTGTTTCTGTTGCTATATTAGAAACTGCCGCTTTTGGTGTAGCTCAAATTCGTCCTAGAGCTATTTTTATTGCTAATAGATTTAAGCAAAAAAATCCTTATCCTAAAGCTCAATTTTTACCTCATCAATATAAAGCAATTGAATCAGTAATTTCTGATTTACCTGAATATCAAACTATCCCAGAAATTAATCATCAATGGACTCGTCATTCTCCCGAATATATGGAAAGATTAGCCCAAGTAGCCCCCGGAGAATCTTTATATAAAACCTATGCCGATGCCTTTAAACGTCAATATTTAGGCAAACCAAGTATGACCATTAAAGAAAATCATGGAGGTACACATATTCATCCTTATCTTAATCGAGTAATTTCTGCGAGAGAAATGGCAAGATTACAAAGTTTTCCTGATAGTTTTATTTTTGAAGGTACAATGAAAAAAGCAATGTGGCAAATTGGAAATGCAGTTCCCCCAAGATTAGCAGAATGTATTGGTTATGCTTTAATTCCTTATTTAAGAAAAATAAAATCTAGTTATTTTTCTTAATTTTTTGATTAAGATTAATACGCCATTTTTCAAAATCATACCAACCACAACCTATACAGCCTTTTTCTGCTTCTGCTCCAGTTTGAGGAATATTTTTTGACCAATTTTCATCACCTTGATACCAAAATTTAATACCAAAAGGTGTTCCTCTTTTTCCTGTTTTTAAACAATTTTCACAACTTCTTGATTTAAGTAAATTATGATTACCTGCATCGTCTTTTTTTAGTAATTGAAATTTAGTTTTAATTTCAGTTTCACTTAAATTAATATCCAATTTTTCCTCTGTATTTCCCCATCTGACCATTGGAAAACGATGATCAATGACTAATTCATGTTTTGCTCTTTTTCTTTGTTCAATAACATCAGTATAATCATAATATTGTAGAATTTTACTAATTAATTTTGCCGGAATATTACTAGGAGCATTGGCTGATTTTATTTCTCCTGTCCAACGATCCCAACGAGTTTTTTTATTACAAATATTACAAAAATCATCTTTACTTTCAATAACTAATCCGTGTCTAGTTTTTGTCCCTCTTTGTAATCCTTGAATACCGCCACCTCCAGCATATTGTTCAGATGCTATTTGTTTACCTTCACAGCTACGACAATGCCATTTTTGATCAGCAAGTAGCTGAAAAACTTTTGCTTGAGTTGAATCTTTTTTTTGAAATTTTGATATAAATTCATTAATAAAATTTTGATTATTCATTTAATTTGTTAGCTTCTTTTTCTAGTTCAAAAAGAAGTTCTGATACACTAATTCCTAAACCTTTAGCTAAAGTAACAAGAGCAGTTAAAGATGGATTTCTTACACCTCTTTCAATTCCAGAGATATAAGTACGATCTAAATTAGCTTGAAATCCCAATTCTTCCTGAGAAATTCCTAATTTTATTCGTTTAGTTTTAACTAATTTTCCTAATGCTAAGAGAACTTTTCTTTTTGATTGATCCATAGATTAACTTTATATCTTTTGTGGACGATTAATCTACGGACGATGTGTCACATTTTAATTTATATTAAAATTCTAATCTTGAGTTAAAATTAAATTTATTTTCAGATTTAAAATTATGTTAGAACAAAAAACTACAGAAATTTTAATAATTGGCTATGGTAACACTTTACGCAGTGATGATGCCATAGGCCAAAAAGTAGCCGAAGAAGTTGAAACGTGGCAGATCCCAACGGTGCGATCGATCTATTTACATCAACTTACCCCTGAATTAACTTTAGAAATGACAACTGCCAAAAAAGTAATTTTTATAGATGCCATTAAAATGACAGATAAAATAACAGAAATTGAGTTAAAAAAAGTAACAGCAATTAAAGAAAATAACAGTTTTACCCATCAAATTAATCCCCAATCTTTATTATACTTAACTCAACAATTATATCAACAAAATCCTGAAGTTTTTTGGTTGATTATTCCCGTCATTAACTTTGATTTTGGTGAGGAATTTTCCCCTATAGCAAAACACAATTTTGACTTAGCTTTAATTAAACTTAAAGAATTGATCTAATGGGAAACATTGATTATAATAATGATCAATGACATCCTAAATGTTATATAATATCCAAATAATGATAACTTTATTATACTGCAATATTTTTATGGAAAATTATCAAGAACCGATCACAAATAATCAATCAGCACAACCCAGCAAAAATGAGCCAATTTTATGTCCACATTGTAAACGAACTGCCACTAATGGCATAAAATGTAAGGGTATCTGTGTGGCAGATAGTGATTATTAGAAATAAGGTATAAGTCAATTAACATAAAATTTGATTAGACATTGCTATTATTGGTTATACAACTAATAGTTTATAATGTTTTTGTAAGATCAAAAATAATTAATTTAATGATGAATCAAGCTAATTTTCGCATCGAAAAAGACTCTATGGGAGAAAGACAACTCCCTGACGATGTTTATTATGGTATTCAAACTTTGCGCGCCACTGAAAACTTCCCCATTAGCGGGATCAAGCCTTTACCTACCTATGTTGATGCTTGTTTATTAATCAAAAAAGCGGCGGCGATCGCTAACAGCGAGTTGGGCTGTATTGCCGAAGATACCGCTAAAGCCATTGTACAGGCTATTGACGAAATATTAACGGGGCAATATCGAGATCAATTTGTAGTAGATATTTACCAAGCAGGGGCGGGAACTTCCCATCACATGAATATTAATGAGGTATTGGCTAACCGTGCCTTGGAAATATTAGGAGATGTTAAGGGAAATTATCAGAGAATTAATCCTAATGATCATGTAAATTACGGACAATCTACTAATGATGTAATCCCTACTGCTATTAGAATTGGTAGTTTACTAGCTTTAGAACATTGTTTATACCCCGCTTTATCAGAGGCTATTACTGTATTAGAGAATAAAGCCGATGAATTTCAAGATATTGTCAAATCAGGGCGTACCCATTTACAGGATGCCGTACCTGTTAGACTAGGTGAGAGTTTTAGGGCTTATGCACAAATTTTAAGCGATCACCTTAATCGGGTTGAAAACTCAGAAAAAGACTTATATAGTTTAGGTTTAGGAGGGAGTGCGGCCGGCACTGGCTTAAATACCCATCCGAACTACCGTTTTCGAGTGGCTGAACTCCTATCAGATTTAACTCATAAACCTCTGAAATCAGCCCCCCATTTAATGGCCGCCATGCAGAGTATGTCGCCGTTTGTGAGTGTATCCGGTAGTTTACGCAATTTAGCTCAAGATCTGGTTAAAATCTCCCATGATCTAAGATTAATGGACTCTGGCCCAAAAACCGGATTTAAGGAAATTCAACTTCCCCCCGTACAGCCCGGCTCTTCGATCATGCCTGGTAAATATAACCCTGTGATGGCGGAAATGACCTCAATGGTATGTTTTCAAGTGATGGGATATGATAGTGCGATCGCACTGTGCGCCCAAGCCGGACAATTAGAATTAAATGTGATGATGCCCTTAATAGCTTATGATTTAATTCATAGTATTGAGATATTAGGTAAAACAATTAAAGCTTTAACTGACAATTGTTTAGTAGGAATTACCGCTAATGAAAATAAATGTAATTATTATGCGGAAGGAAGTTTAGCTTTAGTAACTGCTCTGAATACTCACATTGGCTATTTAAGTGCCGCTAATGTGGCCAAAGAATCCTTAGAAACTGGTAAATCTTTACGTCAAATAGTATTAGAAAAAGGTTTAATGGATGAAACAACATTAAATCAAGTTTTAGACTTAGAAAAAATGAGCAAATTAAATTAATTTTGTTTAGTAAATCAAGAGAATTATTCAAGACTTTCTGATTTTTTAATAATAAAAAAAATGCTCTTTTTTCTCCATATAAGGGGATAAGGGCATTTTTAACTTTAAAAAAATGTGAAAAAATTACTTTTTTTATGATTAATTATTCGTCCTTACATAACCATACCACCATCAACATTAAAAACTTGTCCCGTAATATAAGCTCCTGCGGGATCACTAGCTAAAAATCGGATCATTCCCGCTATTTCTTGGGGTTGACCGAAACGGTTGAGAGGGATTAATTTTAAAATTTCTTCGTTATTTAAACTGTGTGTCATGTCGGTTTCAATGAAGCCCGGAGCCACCGCATTAACGGTAATACCACGAGTCGCCACCTCTTTCGCTACGGTTTTCGTAAAGCCGATCACACCTGCTTTAGCCGCACTATAGTTAGCTTGGCCGGGATTTCCCATTAATCCTGCTACTGAGGTAATATTAACAATTCGACCGCTTTTTTGCTTAATCATGGGTTTAAGAACGGCTTTTGTACACAGAAAAACTCCGGTTAAATTCAGATCAATTACTTTTTGCCAATCTTCTAATTTCATCCGTAATAACAAAGTATCACGGGTAATTCCGGCATTATTCACTAAAATATCTATTTGTTTAAACTGATCTAAGGTAGTTTTAATCAACTGATTCACTTCTTCTTCTTTAGAAACATCAGCTTTAACGGCGATTGCCTCTGATCCATTATCTTTAATTATTTTCACCACTTCATCGGCGGCATCACTGGCACTCGCATAATTTACCACAACTTTTGCACCCTCTTTGCCTAGAGCGATCGCTGTTTCTCGGCCAATACCTCTGGATGAACCCGTCACGATCGCCACTTTACCCTGTAATGTGGACATAATAAAATTTAACCTCTTTTAATTTTTGAAATAACAAAATGATTTTATCCTATTTTGGTCACGATCGAGGTAGAAAAAAAGACTCAAAAGCAAAAATCTTACGATCTAAAGTTAATTTAGCTTTACAAATTCAAATGTTAATTAATTAAGATTATATTATAAAATTAAATTAAATATTTCTTGTGCAAAATCAAATCAGTAAATATGGTTAATAAAATAAAAGAAATAATTAACACTAAAAATCAAAAAATATCCCCCCAATGGTTAGGAGGATTAATCTTATTAGCACCTTCTGGCCTGTGGTTATTTTTGCTATTAGTTGTCCCAACTTTAGTCATTTTTGAATTAAGTTTAGTCCCCAATATTCGCCCCGGAGAAATTGTTAATCCTAGCAATATTCAAAACTATTTATATGTGTTTGATCCGACTAATTTAAAAGTAGTAGGACGCTCTACTTTTTTTGCAATTGCTACAACAATTGTTTGCTTATTATTCGGTTTTCCCGTAGCCTATTGGATCGCCCAAATGACTCCAAAAAAATGGCGAAATTTGCTATTATTAGGCTTTATTTTACCACTTTGGACATCATCTTTATTAAGAACTTATGCGTGGATGGCAATTTTAAGACCATCAGGAGTTTTAAATAGTATTCTCGGATTAATTAATATTCCTAGTTTTAATTTTGAAACTAATAGTTTTACATGGGGTCAACCAAGTATTGACATTTTAAACACAGGTTGGGCGGTAGTAATAGGCATGGCTTATAGCTATTTACCCTACATGGTTTTAATCCTTTATGCTTCTTTAGAAAAGCTAGATCAACGACTATTAGAGGCATCAGCGGATCTAGGAGCAAGACCTCAACAAACTTTTTGGAAAGTAACAATTCCTCAAACATTTCCCGGAATTGCGGCGGGATCTTTACTGGTATTTATAACAGGATTAGGGGATTTTGTTGATCCAGAATTATTAGGAGGTGCTTCAAGTATGACCATTTCGCGCTTAATTTATAATCAATTTTTAGGCTATTCCCGTAATTGGGGATTTGGTTCTGCTGTTAGTATGGTTTTAATATTAGTAGTTAGTATTGGCATTGCTTTATTAATTAAATATGGCGATCAAAATATCGAAACTTAACATTCTTCTGAACTCCCTACCCCCTCTCCTACAAAGCTAGGGGGTAGTATTTTCTAACATTAAATCAAAAAATATTACAAAAAAATTTCTAATTCTTAAAACAGACTAATAAAATCTAATCTTTATCTTTCAGCCCATTAGGTAAAATTGCCCCTTTTAAATTAGCATCTTTAATATTATTAAGATTAATTTTTGCACCAGTTAAATCAGCATTCCAAAACACAGTTTCAGCTAAATTAGTATTAATTAAATTAGCACCCATTAAATTAGCATTTCCTAAATAACTTTTACTTAAATTAGCATTTTCTAAATTAGCACCTATTAAATTACTATTAGTTAAATCACTATTACTTAAATCCGTATTACTCAAATTAGCACCCTTTAAATTAGCATTTTGTAATTTAGTAATTTTTAAATTAGCACCTTCAAGATCAGCACCCATTAAATTAATCCCATTTAAGTTCATTCCAGATAAATCAAAATCTCTTAGATCACATTTTTTACAATGTTTATTAAATTTTAATTGCTTTTCTAAACTATTTTTATCTTTAATAATAGGAGGTTGAGATATTACTGGAGGTTTAGTTTTTTTATTACTAAAAACCTGATAACCAAAAAACAATAATAGTAACAAAATTAAACCTTTACTAATACCAGAAATTAAAGCAGGTTTAGGAATAGTTAACCAAGAAAATTGATGATCAAGACTTTTCAAGGCTTTTAACGCCGTATTAGCATCAGAAAAACGATAATTAAGATTAGTTGCAATCATTTGATCTAACCATTTAATTAACTTTTTATCAACATTAAAAGTCAAATGTTTTTTATAATTTAATTTACCTTGATGATCAATTAATTCCCCTATTTTATAAGAAGGAATTTTCGTTAATAAACAAACAATTGTCATCCCCAAACCATAAAGATCAGAGGCGGTAGTTAATCTTTGATTATATAATTGTTCAGGAGGCATAAATCCTAAAGTACCCTTAACAACACTACTCATAGCGATATTCTCGCCCCCTTTTCGCGCAAAACCAAAATCAATTAAATAAACATTTAATTGATCATTATTACGCTCAATTAAAATATTTTCCGGTTTAATATCTCGATGGAAAATAGGCGGTTTATGACTTTGTAAATAACATAAAATTTCTAAAATTTGTACTGCAATTTCTTTAATTTCTGCTAAACTTAAATCATCAATTTCCGATAAAGGAGTAGACCGTTTATATTCCTGTACTAAAGCAAAACCAGATGGCGTTTCAATTGTTGCTAAATATCGGGGAATATTGGGATAAGAAAGTTGTTTTAAAACCTCAATTTCCCTTTCATAAGCTTCATAATCTGACCAAGTTACTTGACTTTTAGCAAATTGAAATTCCTTAAGCACAACGGGCTTATTTTCCTCAATTTTTGTAGCTAAATATGTTACTCTACCACCTGCTTTATTTGTGCCTAAAATTGATTCAATTTCATAACCTTTAGCTTGATATTTTGCTTTATATTCAGTCAACTGAGATTCAGGGTAGTTATCCATAATTCTACCTCAATTAATAAGTAATAATTAATAATTGATAATTGATTGTGACCAAATGACCAATAACAAATGACCAATAATAAATGACTAATAATCACATAATAAAGTTTCTCTAGTATCTCGGCCAGTGCTTGGATTCTTTCCAGAAGCGACTTCACATAATTTTTTCTGAATATCATCACGGAATAAAACATCAGTAAAATCTGCACCTTCAATTATCGCTTTATCTATTAAAATATTAGTCATAAAAGCACCTTCTAAAATTGCATTTTTAAAGTTAACTCTAGTCAAACGAGTAGCATCTAAAATTGCATAACTTAAATCAGCCCCTTCAAAATTTGCTCCCGATAAACTAGCACTAAAAAAACGCACTCCCCTTAAATTAGAATAACTAAAATTACTACCTCTTAAGTTAGCATGATCAAAACTTGCTTCGGTTAAATCTTGATGGGAAAAATCTTCTTCAATTAAAGTTCTATTATTATAATCAACGGCCAAAGTTGTCATAGGAAAACTGACAACAATTAATAAATTAATTACTATTAAAATTAAGAATGATAAAATTAAATTGACTAAAGATATTTGCTTATTTTTGATTAATAACATTAATTGAAGCCTCCTTCATTTTTAAATTATTTTAAGTAAAATTTAAGTAATAACTAAAACGATTATAACATTAATAACAGATCTAATGAATCAGAAACCACAAAAAAATCTTAAAATTGGAGAATTAGGAGAAAAAGCGGTTAGTCAATGGTTAATCAATCAAGGCTGGAAAATTTTGGCTTCTCGTTGGCGTTGTCGTTGGGGAGAAATTGATTTAATTGCACAAAATCACACTAATCTCATTGCCTTTATTGAAGTAAAAACTAGAAATAAATTTAATTTAGATCATCAAGGAATAGAGGCGATCACCTCAACAAAACAATTAAAAATTATCAAAAGTGCAGAATTATTTTTAACAGAAAATCCCCAATTTAATGATTATATTTTACGTTTTGATGTGGCTTTAGTTACCTATCAAAATCGAGATCAGCCCAGTTCTTTTTCTGTGATCAAATATCTTGAATCTGCCTTTGAAATAGACGATTAAGCCCGATCAAAAAAAGAAAGAGACGTAAATTTTTACGTCTCTTTCTTTACTTTTAATTATGACAATATGTCTAATTAATTAGAATGTGAAAGTAGTTCTTAAAGTACCGATGATCGCATCATCAACATTAACAGCATTGCTATCACCTTCGGGATCGGTTAACCAAATTAAACCAGGAGTGATGGAAATGTTTTCGTTAACTTTATACTTGTAGAAAGCTTCGATGTGATAAGGAACGGTATCACCTGCTGTGGCTAGAACATTACCTGCATAAGGTTGAGCGCCTCCAAAGATACCTAAAACATTACCCTCTTTACCTAAGTCAGGGAAAGCAACACCTAAACCGTATGACCAGATTTCTGCACCACCAGTTTTAAGAACAATGGCATCAGTATAGTTGAAGAAACCACTGATAGAGATTTTATCACTAGGCATCCATGCTACAGAAGCACCATAGGAGTTAGAAACTGTACCAGAAGTATTTACAAGTGCTGAAGCTAAGTTAGCATCGGTTGTTCCAACAATACCAGTAGCACCACCAGCATCAAAGATTGCACTACCAACACCGTTATAAGCATTAACATAGGTTAAACCTAAACCGAATTTATCGCCTAGTTCAAAATCAACCTGACCTAACATGGCATAGTTTCCGTTGAATAAACCATTACCATCAGCGGGGTTAGACGCTTCATCAGCTAAGTAACCTAAACGGATATTAGCGGTATCGCCTAAAGGTACGGTAGCACCTACACCTGCACCACCACCGATCCGATAGATGGGGTTCTCAGAAGCGAAGGTAGATAAGGCACCGTTTCCACCATCATAACCTTCAAAGTAAGGGTTATTGGTTTGTTTCACATAATCACTGTGAATACCACCGGCCGCCGCAATATAAACTTCACCCTCACCTACAGGTAAGTAGTAAGCCGCCCAGTCAATCACCACATCATTACCATTGTTACCAAGGTTAAAGGTTTGAGTTGTTTCGGGATGAGTTGTTGTCACACCAGCAGTTGTGGTAGAGAAAGGAGCTAAATTTCCGGCGGCTAAACGGGTAATTAATAAATCATCTCCAGTGAAACTGGTGTTAAGAGTTAAACGAACACGATCACCGAAGATGGTGTTGTTATCATCACCAATACTAGGAGTACCACCAGTAAAATCTCCACCGAACACGTCAGTGGCAGCAAAGATAGCTTCTCCAGTTAATTTGGTGGTTGTAGAGAATTGGTTATCTTCTAATTCATCAACACGAGCTTCTAAACTATCAACACGAGCGCCTAAAGCTTCTAATTCAGGTCTGAATTGGTCAACTAAGCGTTGTAATTGGTCAAATTCTTCACGGGTAACGAAGTCACCACTAGGGCCGTTTAATTTCTCTAAACAAGCATTTAAACCTGCGGCAAACTCATAACGGGTTAAAGGACGATTTCCTCTGAAGGTTCTGTCGGGATAACCTTCAATACAATCGTAATTTTCAACCAGATTTCTTAAAGCCTGATAAGCCCAATCTCTGGGAGATACGTCTCTTAATTCGTTAACACTACGAATTTGACCTTGGTTTACAGTCCCTTCTTGGTTATATTGATTAATTTGATTTAAAATTTCGCTGTTAGAAGTTTGAGCGGAAACGGAAGTTACGTTCGCACCCACTACCACAGCCGAGCTTAAAATTAAAGATTTCCAGAGTAATTTAGACATTTTTTTAGTTCCTCACACCTGAATGTGTACTTATTTTATAAGAATTTTATGTACTTTTGTTTGGTGTTTTATATTTTGACAGTTAATTAAAGTAGTTTTTTTGCTTTCAATTTCAATTAAATTGAGATTGTTAAGCTCGATTCCACTTTTAATTACCTCTAATATACATGAGTAATCAGGGATTGAACCGCAATTATACCACATTTTTAACTGTCACAGTTTTTAACAATTAGGGAAAAATCTTATCAGATAAAGCTTTTTACTGTTAGTCCCTAAAATAATTCTAATTCTTTAAATGTTATTTGATTGTTTTGAAGTTCTCTATTAATTTGATTAGAATTTTCGCCACAAGTGCGAGGAGTAGGGAAGATTTTGGTAGGATTGGCTAATTGTTTGGGATTAAAAACACTGCGAATATATTGCATTGTTTCCAAGTCGGTATGGCTGAACATATCAGGCATATAGCATTTTTTATCCGAGCCGATGCCATGTTCACCTGAAATACTACCCCCCACCTTCACACATAGTTTTAAGATTTCTCCTCCTAATTCTTCTACTTTTTCCAAGTCCCCGGGCAAGTTATGATCAAATAAAATCACTGGGTGTAAATTGCCATCTCCAGCATGAAAAACATTGACGATCGAGTAACCATATTGGGTACTTAAACGGTTAATTTCTTTTAAAACGGGGGCTAGTTGGGTGCGTGGGATCACCCCATCTTGCACAAAATAATCTGGACTCATTTTGCCGGCCGCTCCAAAGGTGGCTTTTCGCCCCTTCCAAAGTTTTAATCTGGTTTCTTCATCATTGGCAAAAGTAAGATTTCTTGCCCCATTTTTTTTACAAATTTGTGCTACTTTTTCTTTATTTTTTTCCACTTCAATGGGCATTCCATCTAATTCAATTAATAAAATAGCCTCTGCATCCCTTGGATAACAGCCTATTTTCATCACTTCTTCTACAATATTAATGGCTAAATGATCCATAATTTCTAAGCCGGCCGGGATAATTCCGGCTTGAATAATGTCCGTAACAGTGCTTCCGGCATTTTCAATACTGGTAAAATCTGCCAACACAACACAAATTTTTTCCGGTGTTTTCAAGATTTTCAGAGTTATTTCAGTGGCTATGCCGAGTGTACCTTCTGAGCCAACAAATAAGCCAGTGAGATCATAGCCCGGCATTTCTGGGATCCCCCCTGTATCTATAATTGAGCCGTCTGGTAAGACTATTTTTAAGCCTAAAACGTGGTTAGTGGTAGCCCCATATTTTAAACAGTGGACACCGCCTGAGTTTTCCGCAATATTACCACCGATCGAGCAGACAGTTTGACTGGAGGGATCGGGGGCATAGAAAAACCCCGCACCACTGACGGCCTGCGTTACCCAGTTATTGATAACTCCGGGTTGTACCACTATTCTTTGATTTTCGTAGTCTATACTCACAATACGGTTCATTCTGGCGGTAACAATTAAAATACAGTCTTCAACGGGTAAAGCCCCACCCGATAAGCCTGTTCCCGCTCCACGCGCTACCCAAGGAATGTCATGGTGATCGCATAATTTAACAACGGCGGCCACTTCTTCGGTAGTGCGGGGAAGTACCACAATGGCTGGTTTTTGGCGATAAACGGGTAAACCGTCACATTCATAGGTTAATAATTCTTCTTTGCGACTAATTACACCATTTTTACCAATTATTTGTTGTAATTCTTGAATAATGGGTTTCCAGTTACGAGTTGGGGGTTTAATTTGGGTTAACATAATGTTGAGCAAAAAATAAAGATAGAATTATTTTACCAATTGACAGTTGACAATTGGTGAAGATAAAACATTTTTAAAGGAATTTATCATTAATTTTTCCATAAACTATTACATGGCGATCGCTGACTTGTTCTACTGTTAAATAATCAAGATTTTCTGTGCTTAATTGTGCTTTAATTTCTGTTAAAGTAAACGAAGCACAAAGGGAATTAAAAAAATCTCTTTGTAAAATTTGTGGCTCATTATTAGCATAAATTTTAACTAATTCTTTGGCCTGATTAATATGATCAGGACGTAACAAGTCCATGATAAAAATTATAGTTTGATTTTTGCTGTATTTCTTAATAGTTTGCCACAAAATTAAAGGATTATGCAAATGATGTAATAAACTATTACTAATAATACCATCATAACCCTTTGTATTTAAAGAAAATTCTGGCAAAATTCCTTGATAAAAATTAACTCGATTGTGTAGATTTTCCGTTGCATTAACTAAATCTTTTTTGGCAAAATTTAACATCGAGTTAGAACCATCAAGCCCATCAATGTTACAATCTTGATAAGCCCTTGCCAATCTTAAAGTAATATCACCTGTGCCACAACCTAAATCTAAAAATTTACCCGTCATATTATGTTTAAATTTAGCTTGAAATAATCTGATAAAATTACTATGAGGTTCTTCAAAATCTGCTTGAGCATAAGCCAAACTTTGAGCTTCATCTAACATTAATTCAGGTTCAGTGATTCTTTCCATAGTTTGAGAAGTTAATTAATTAATAATAAAATTTGGAGAATTGTCCATTAATATTGTAAACTATGAATAGTGATCACTTGACAACTGGGTATCAAAAAAGTTGTTGTCCACTGTTAATTGTTAAAAATAACATTTTTAAGAGGAATAAATTTGATGAGAACTGAAAATAAAGAGTTAGATTTAGCACAATATATTGATCATTCGATCTTAAATCCTACTGCTACCAAAGAACAAATTGAACAGGCTTGCAAACAAGCCGATCAATATCATTTTCCTGTGGTTTGTGTTTATCCTTGTTTTGTAAAAATAGCCAAAGAAATTTTACATCAAAAAAGGATTAAAATTTGTACAGTAATTGGTTTTCCCACAGGCACAAATACCACTCAAACTAAATTACAAGAAGCATTAGAAGCGGTGGAAAATGGAGCGACAGAGTTAGACTTAATGATTAATTTAAGTTGGCTAAAAATGGGAAAATCGGAAGAAATTTATCAAGAAATTGCGAGAATTTGTGAAGAAACTGATCAAACAGTTAAAGCAATTTTAGAAACTAATTTATTAACAAATACGGAAAAACGTCTAGTAGCTGAAATTTGTATGGATGCCGGAGTTTCGTTTTTAAAAACCAATACGGGCTGGTTTGGTGGGGTTAATCTCGCTGATGTTAAAATGTTACATGAAATAACTAAAGGTAAAATTGGCATTAAAGCGGCCGGTGGTATTCATAGTGCCGATCAAGCGGTGGAGTTGATCAAGGCAGGGGCGACTCGTCTTGGCACTTCTCATGGTGTCAAAATTATTCAAGAAAGGGAAAATCAATTTTCCTAAAACAGTAAGGGAGCTAACAAGCAAAGCTTGTTAACCCCCATCCAGTTACCAGTTATCAGTTATCTACATAATATAGCATTAAATCTAAACTTTGACAAGGGGTTTTTTAGAATTTTTCAAAAATTCAGGTAAAAAGATAATTTTTAAGTCAATAAATTTGATTAAAACTAATCAAAATTTAAGGGAAATAATTAATTTTTAAGTAATTCTAAGATTAAGCTAATTGAGAAAACAATTAAGCCCAATTAACAAAAGTTAAATTTTTAAGTTTAACAAATTTTTTTCTTAATTTTGGATTTCTTAATGTTAAAATTGATTTTGTTTACTACTAACTTAAAATTATAATGCAAACCGTTGATTTTACTACCTTAATTGCCCTAATTTTAGAACTTAAAAAAAATTGGCTACCTGCAAAAATTGAACAGGTTTATCAGTGGGATGCTCATAAAATTTCACTAGGTTTACGCACTTTAAAAAAACGAGCTTGGTTGACGATTTCATGGCATCCCCAAGGGGCAAGAATTTGTTTAGGAAATAACCCGCCCAAATTAAAAGATACCTTTACTTTTAGTGATCAATTACGTCATCAATTGGGGGGTTACGCTTTAATTTCCCTTGATACTATTTCCCCTTGGGAAAGGGTAATTGATTTTCAATTTGCCCAGAGGCCGGGAGATAATCCCGTTTGGCATTTATATGTAGAAATTATGGGTAAATATAGCAATGTTATTTTAACAGATGGTCAGCAAAATATTGTGACTGTGGCTCAACAAATTAACGCTAAAAAATCTAGTTTTAGAACGATTCAAACAGGACAAAAATATCAAATTCCTCCCGCCTTAACTAAAAATATTCCAAGTTTAACAGAATCTCAACAATCTTGGCAGGAAAGGGTTAGTTTAATCCCTAAATCTATTGCCAGTCAGTTATTAGAAAATTATCGTGGTTTAAGCCCTCATGTGGTGAAAGAGATGATTTTAGCTTGTAATTTTAATCATGAACAAACTACAGATAATTTAACTCAAGAAAATTGGGATCAATTATTCAAAAAATGGCAAGAATGGTTAACTATTTTAGACAATGGTAACTTTAAACCTAGTTTTACTTCAGATGGTTATACTGTGTTAGGTTGGCAAAATAATCTATATTTAACAACTGATGTTAATAGTTTAATTAATAATTATTATCAAGATCAACTCAATCAAGAACAATTTAAAACAATTAAACATCAATTAAGCCAAAAATTAATAAATATTTTAGCTAAATTACAACAAAAAGCTGATAGTTTTAGTTTTAGATTAAAACAGTCTGATCAGGCTGATCTTTTCCGTGAATATGGGGATTTATTAATGGCTAATTTGCATTTATGGCAGTTAGGAATGAAAGAGATTATTTTAAATGATTTTATGACGGGAAAACCGATTAAATTAACTCTTAATCCTGAAAAAAATGCGGTTCAAAATGCCCAAAGTTTTTATAAACAACATCAAAAGTTAAAAAGGGCTAAAAATGCGGTTGAACCTTTATTAAATGAGGTGGTAATTGAGATTAATTATTTACAACAGGTTGAACAAAGTTTACAACAATTAAATGATTATCAAAATGAACAAGATTTACAAACTTTAACGGAAATTAAAGAGGAATTAATCCAACAAAAATACCTCAAAAATTATCAAAAACAGGAGCAAAGTCGTCAAAATGAATCTTTACCACATATTTATAAAAGTCCTTCTGGTTTTGAAGTTTGGGTAGGAAGAAATAATAAACAAAATGATTATTTAACCTTTAAAATAGCGGGAGATTATGATCTTTGGTTTCATACTCAAGAAATTGCTGGAAGTCATTTATTATTAAGATTAAAACCAGGTGATGTTGCTGAAGATATTGATTTACAATTTACGGCTAATTTGGCGGCTTATTATAGCCGTTCTCGTCAATCTGAGCAAGTTCCAGTGGTTTATACCTATCCTAAATTTGTTTATAAACCTAAAGGTGCTAAACCCGGAATGGTAGTATATAAAAAGGAAAAAGTTTTGTGGGGAAAACCCTTAATAGTTAACACCGAAAATCAAGAATAATGATTATTTATTATTACTTAAAATTAGAATTTTTAGATTAACTTAAGAGTTAATAATTAATGTTTATTTTGTTTAAGTTTCATCGGCAAATAAATTAGCTAATCTTAATTCTTCTTTTTGATTTTCTTCTTCTATTTTTGATAATAAATGTTGAGTTTTTTTTAAATCCTGTTGCAGTTTTTCAAGATTATTTAATTCTGATTTTAATTGATGATAAGAACGTAAAGCAGAAATTAAACTGGTCATTAATTTATTTTGTGTTAGTTCAATTTTTGTTTTATAATCATTAATTTCATAATCACTCATTAACCAATCTTCAGGGGCTTCTCCTGGGTGTCCTGTGCGCACAATAATTCTAACAATTTGATTATTTAAAATATTTCTAACATGATGAATTACTTTTAATCCTGCGTCATTAGTTTCCATAACTACATCTAATAAAATAACAGCTAAATCAGGATTTTTTTCAATTAAATTAATACTTTCTTCGGCGGAATAAGCGGATAAACAACTTAAAGGAAGCTCCTCAAAAGTAAAGTGTTTTAAAATTAATTTAGTAGCTTGATGGATAGCGGGATCATCATCTACAATTAAAATCCGCCAAGAATTAATTAATTCTTGATCTTTCATAATGATTGATGATGACGATTTAATCTGATCGTGATCTTCATCTTCTATAATAATAATTTCTTCATCTTTTGGATTAATATTCATAATCAATTATTAATTTGATAGCTAATTAATCATAGGTAAATGTTCAATAGGAATAGTTAAAATAAAAGTCGTTCCTAGGCCTAATTCACTTTGACAATAAATCGTTCCTTTTAAAGTTTGTCGAACTAAATTATACACAATATGTAAACCCAAACCAGTGCCTCCTTGATTTCTGGAAGTAGTAAAAAATGGTTCAAAAATTTTAGTTAAATTATCAGGGGAAATGCCACAACCATCATCGCTATAGCGAATTTCCAGATTCTTATTTTTTAATTTGATTTTCAATTTTAAACGGCCTATTTTGCCTGTGGGATAGGCGTGTTGAATTGAATTAATGATTAAATTGGTGATAATTTGGGAAAATGCCCCCGGATAACTTTCAATTTTTATTTTTTCATCTCCTTCAATTGTAACAAAATAATTAGTAGATTTGAGGGTTGGTTGTAAACTAATTAAAATTTCTTCTAAATATTCTTTAACCCCAAAAATCCGTTTTTCTAAATGACTTTGATCCACTGCAACTTGTTTAAAACTTTGCACTAATTGGGCGGCTTTTTCTAAATTATTTAAAATTAATTGACTGCTTTCAATTGCTGTTTCTAAATAATCATTTAAAACTGATCTTTTAAGAGCTCCACTTTCACAATTTTGTTTGAATTTTCCTGTTTCTTGGGCTAGGTGAGAAGCCATCATTACTCCAATACCAACGGGGGTATTAATTTCATGGGCAACTCCAGCAACTAAACCTCCTAAGGATGCCATTTTTTCTGCTTCAATTAATTGTTTTTGAGTTGTTTCTAATTCTTCTATAAGTTGAGATAATTCTGCTGTTCTTTCTTCTACTTTTTGTTCTAAAGTATAATATAATTGAGCATTTTGTAACGAAATAATAGCTTGGGCGCAAAGCAAATTTAAAAGTTCTATTCTTTGAGGGGTAAATATATCATTAGTTAGATTATTTTCTAAGTATAAAATGCCAATTAGTTGTTGTTGATAAATTAAGGGTAAACAAAGAATGGCCTTAGGTTGATGTTTAATTAAATAGGGATCTTGTAAAAATTGATGCTCATAATTAAGATTATTTAAGATTAAATTTTCGTGAGTACGATTGACATAATATAAAATAGAATGGGGTAAAACTAGGGGTGAAATATCTTCTAAATCCTTAAATTCTTGAGCTTTAATTATGGATTTTTGGGAATTAATAATTTCAACTAAAATTAATTTTTGTTCTTGATAAAATAATAAAATACCTTGATCAGCACCTGCATTTTCAAGGACAATTTTCATAATTTGATTTAAGAGATTATCTAAATGAATTTCTTGAGAAATTGCTTGATATGCTTTGACAATACTTTGCAAATCAAATTCTGATAAATTACTATTACTACTAATAGTTGATAATTTAGAAAAGTTATGTTCAGTTAATAATTGATTTATCGTTAAAAGATTAAAATATTGTTTTTCTAGGGCTTTAACTTTATTAATGCCTTGCCAATTTTGATAATAATAATGGGCTTCTTTAAGATAAATTTGTGCTAATTTTTCTAGTTGATGAGTTAAACAAAATTCTCCTGTTAATTCATAAGTTAAAGCAATTTGTGGTAAATTTTGACTGGCGATCGCTCCTTGAATTGCCAGATCATAAAATTGTAAACTTTGCCAATAATTGCGTAAAACTTTCATTTTTTCAGCCTCAATTAAATGAGCTAAATGGGCAAAATTAACCGAGCAATTTTCGGCGGATTTTTGCAGTAATTTTTGGGCATAATTTACCTGTTGTAAAATAGATTTTTGTTCTAAATTATTACTTTGAAAATATTGACTAATTAAAATTAAAGCATGATAGAAAATAAATTGAGAATAAATATATAAATGTTTAATTCCTTTCACATATTTTTTTGCTAAATTAGCCTGTTGTTTAGCCTGAGTATAATCTTTAAAATAATAATAATAAATAGTTTGGGTAAAATAGTAAATAAACAGGTAATTTCCTTGGGAATATTCATTATTTTTGATAAAATCTTGTTGTGAATAATTCTGTTGTTTAAATTTAAAAATTAATTGTTGCCACAGTTTAACTTCTTGCGCAGAATAACTTAAATTTAATTGTTGAGTTAAATCTAAATAATCTTCACATTCTTGGTTAATTTCTCCTAAGTTTCTTCCAGCTAAAAATAAATTTTGACAACTTAATGTTACCGTATTACCAATACTTTCTAAATCACCAAATTCTAAAGCTTTTTTCAGATTTTCTTTTAAGGGAATTATTGTTTTTTGAATCGAAATGTGCCAAGGTTGAATAATCCCATAAAAGTTTTGAGTAATTTGAGATGAATTATCCTTAATATTAAAAGTTTTTAATAATCTTAAAGTGATTTTTCCTAAATAATAAGCCGTTTTAATTGTTTTAACTTTTTGACAGAGAAAAAGACTATAATAACTATAGGCAATGTTGATAAAATAAGCATTTTTCGGATAATTTGATCGCTCAATAATTGCCTTAAGTAAAGGGATAATTAATTGAGGTTTAATAATTAAAGCAGGTTGTAATAAATTAACTAATATTTTCAGAGCAATTTGAGATTCTTGATTAAGATTTTTTTCGTAATTTGGAGGATTATCAAAGTCAAATAACTCAAGATCAACTTGATCATTTTGTTTGATTTGATTTAAGTCAATCTTTAATTTTAAAAGTAAATCTAAGCCTACTTTTAAAGATTCTTGATAGCAATTATTAATATTTTTTATTTTAATTAAAAATTCATAAAAGTTAATTTTTTCTGATAAATTATTAAGCTGATTTAAAGCAATTTTACATAAATTTTCCACTACTATAAAATCACCATTAATAAATTTTTCTGTGATTAATTCTTGATAAATAGTAATCATTAGTTGATGATGATTTTGCCAAGGATCAGTTAAATTATTAATTAAAGTTAAAGAAAATTCAATCCAATGCAAGGCAAAAACTTTTTCTAATTTAGCTTGTTTGGCGGCTAATAAATTTAACTGGATTAAATTAATAATTTCTTTTTCATTTTCAGGATTAATGATCATCCCTTTATTATAGTGTTCAACAATTTTTAATAAATTCTTTTCAAATTCAAAAGAATGTAAATTTGCTAACATATTTTTAGCAATATTCAAATGATTTTTTTGTTTTTCTTCTAAAGATAAATAATCATAAATTGCTTGATAAAATCGCTGATGAGAAAATTGATAATCTTCAGTTTCTAGGTAAGGTAAAGAAGTAGATTGATTGCTAATTTTTACCGGAGAAAATAATGGTACAATCATAGATTTTTTTACTAAAGATCGTAAAATTTCATCTATTTTAACTAAAGTTAAATTTAATAATTTAGCTAAAGATTTAATATTAAAATTATAGCCAAAACAAACAGCTATTTTTAAAATATTTTGTTCTATTTCAGGAAGTTCTTTAATTTTTGAGATAATTAAATCGGCAATATTAATACTAATTTCTTCTGCTTCTATTTTGATTAAATCCCATTGCCAAATATGGGTAGATTGATCAAATATAATTAAATCTTTTTGATTTAATAAGAGAATAAACTCTTTGAGAAAAAAAGGATTTCCCCCTGTTTTTTTAATGAAAATTTGACCTAATTCATAAGCTTTTAAAGAGCTACATTTGAAGGTATCTATTAACATTAATTTGACTTGATTTAAGTCTAAATTAATAAGGGTAATAATCTGTAGATTGAGCTTAATATTTTCAGGTAACAGATCAAGAAAATTACTATTTCTACTTGCCATAATTAAGAATAAATTATGGGGGGCAAGTTCAACTAACAATTTAATAATTTTTAAACTAGGGGGATCAGCCCATTGTAAATTATCACAAAATAAAACGAGAGGAAGATCAAATTCAATAATCATTAAAATTATTTTTTTGATTAATTGATGATATTGATATAAGGATAATTCAGTTAAATTAATCTTGATATTTTCCATAATATTTTGATTGATCAGCAATTTGATTTCAGGAATTATATTGATTAATAAATTGAGATTATCTGAGAAAGTTTTAATTAGTTTTTCTTGAATTTTATTTAAAAAATTTTTATTTTCTTTTGTTAATTGTTTAAAAAATTGTCTTAAGCCATTTACTAAGGCCTCTAAGGCCAAATTTTGTTGTTCTTCCCTAAATTGAATCTCAATCAAATAAACTTTTTCTACGGTAATTTGTGGATAAATTTCTTTAATTAAAACGGTTTTTCCTAATCCTGATTCTCCCAGAATATAAAATAAATATTTCTTCTGATTATTTATTTTTTTTTGCTCATTGAAAAATGAATCAAAATTGCTATTTAAAAATTTAATTTCTCTATCTCTCCCATATAATTTTTCAGGAATAATTAATTGGAGGGAATAATCTTCTTCTCCTAATAAAAAATTTTGAATTGTTCCTGTTTCTTCTAACTGTTGTAAACAATATTTTAAATCTTGAGTAATTCCCCATGCACTTTGATACCTTTCTTCGGGAGTTTTAGCCATTAATTTAAAAACAATTTTCTCGATAATTGAAGGAATATTAATTAATTTTTGATTAATTTCTTGAAAAGATAAAGGTAATTTAGTTAGATGGGAATAGATTAATTCGATTAAATCATCACAAAGAAAAGGCACTTGTCCTGTTAACAATTCATAAAAAGTACATCCTAAAGCATAAAAATCAGTTCTATAGTCTATACTACGGTTAATTCTGCCAGTTTGTTCTGGTGAAATATAAGCTAATGTTCCCTCTAACAAATTAGGGAAATTAAAGGAAATATTTTCTCGATAAAATTGAGTAGAAATTCCAAAATCAATAATTTTTAATTCTTTGGTTTGGAGATTAAAAACAATATTAGAAGGATTAAGGTCTTTATGAATAATATTATGTTGATGAATTTCTCCTAAAATTTCAGTAATTTTAATGGCTATTTCTAAAAATTGTTTGAGGGTAAAATAAGGATTTTTTGATTGATTTTGATCTAATAAATACCGCAGTGATTCTCCGCCAAAATCTTCATAAATAATTAATAAACTATGTTCTGATTCTTCTAAACTATAGGCTTTAATTACTCCATCTATTTCTAAACAATGGGTGATATTATATTCTTTTTTATAACAGGATAATTTTTCAGGAGCGGGATAATTTTCTTTTAATTTTTTAATAATAATAGGTTGATGATCGCTCATTCTAATAGCACGATAAACCTGTGAATTTTCACTTTCATATATTTGAGATAAATGCTGAATATTATTAACCATAATGATCACAAGTTAATTAGCTAAAATATTTAATTATTAAATGGTTTTACTGCAAAATCTTTAAGGGTAAAAGTATAATTATTTTGAACACCTGTGGCCAGATAATTAATAATAACTTCTGAGGCAATTGCTACGGTAGCTATTACTAAATTTCTGGCTAATGGATAATCACAAACATCATCATTAATAGGTGAAGGAATGCGATAATAATTATTCCAAATAATCTCGCTATAATCAGCAGATAAACCAAGATGTAAACAAGGAATATTTTTAGTTAAACAATAATCTTTAACCATACTTCTACTCAGGCTATTATCAAAAGTATCAATAATTAAATTACTTTGATTTAATAAGTAATTAATATTATTTTGAGTCAATTCTTGATTGATTCCTTCCACCATAATTCCTAAAGCCCGATATAAATTATTAATCATAATTTTGGTTTTATAAGCGCCAATATCAGATTTATAATAAGGCTGAGTAGATAAATTTCTTTCTTCAATTCGATCTCGATCTATAATTTTAAGGTTCTGAAAGCCAGTTCTAGCAAGATTTTCTAATAAATTTGCACCTAAAGCACCACCTCCACAAATTGCAATAGAAGTATTTTTAAATTTTTCCATTAAATTAGATTTCCGATACAATTGTTCATGAAAAAAAATAGACATTTTTTACTCCAATTAACAATAATTTTTAAAGATTAGGTAGCCCTATTATTATAACATTTTATTTTTAAATAGGATTAAATTAAAAAGCTAATCGTCTCAAATTTGATCAAGGGAAGACAAAGATCTAAAAAAATGTAACATTTTGTAAATAATTGTTATTATCTTGATTGGTTTAGGGAAAGTTGAGTTTAAATTTATATTTATAGGGGCAGGTCTTCAAAGACAATTTATTTTCAAAATATTTGCAAAAAAAAGACATTTACTTATACTAATTTTTCATTTAAACAAATCAAGGGAGGTCAAGTTTATGGTGACACAAATCTCTCAAATTACAGTTCATCAACCATTAGGTTATATTTTAAAAGAAGCAGGTTTAATTTCTGATTATCAAATAGAAGTGGCTTTACAAGATCAACAGTATGATGATTCTTTGTTATTTGGTGAAATTTTAGCATTAAGAGGTTGGATCGCTCAAGAAACCGCCGACTTTTTTGTGATGGATTTTCCCACAATCAAACAACAACAAAAAAAGGAAAAAATCGGTTATTATTTAAAACAGGCAAAATTACTAACAGAAGATCAAATTAATTCTATTTTAGAAGAACAAAAACACAATTTGATTCGCTTTGGTTCTGTCGCAGTTTTAAAAGGTTATTTAAAGCAAAAAACTTTAGATTTTTTGTCAGAAAATTTATTTAAAAATCATAATAATAATTCATCATATATTATGACTTTTAATTCTGAACAAAAAGCTCAGGCAACCGAAAAAGAAAAACAAGCAAAAACGGCGATCAATTCACCTGAAACTCATATTCAGTCCCATCAAGAAACTTATTCTCAATTTTCTAAAGACACTTATCTTCAATCGGAAAAAGAAGATTTAGGAAAACTCCCAAATGAAGAACTAACTGAAGTAAAATGGATTGATTAAAGATTAAAACAGTTATCAGTTCACATATCAGTTCACAATTTATCAAGTTTAAAATCTAACTTTTTGTTATAATTCTATTTAGTAAAAATAATAGAATTAATTAATTTATGCTTATTTTTAACAATATCATTGCTATTTTTCGCAAAGAACTTCAGAGTTATTTTACCTCGCCTTTACCCTATATTATTACTACGGTTTTTTGGCTGATGTCCGGCTTTTTTTTCTGGGTTTTATTACTCAGTCCTTTTGGCATTATTCAAGATGTTATCAATCAAGAAAAAATGGGATACACCCTCCCCCCTATTGATGTTACCTATGAATTTTTAAAAGGTTTTTTTGATGTAATGGGGTCGTTAGTTTTATTTATTTTACCTATTTTATCAATGGGTCTTTATGCTGAAGAAAAAAGGCAAGGAACATTAGAACTTTTAGCAACTTCGCCCCTTACAAACTGGTCAGTTGCTGTGGGAAAATTATTAGGAGTTCTAACATTTTTTATCACCATGATCGCTCCATTTTTATTATATGAAGCCATTGCTTTTAATACAGCAAATCCTCCCCTTTCTTTAGGGGTTCCCTTATTAGCTCATTTAGCTTTAATTCTATTAGCCGCCTCTATTTTATCATTGGGAATGTTCATTTCTTCTTTAACCGATAGTTCAATTTTTGCCGCAATTTTAACATTTTTTCTAGTGCTTTTTCTGTGGATTATTGAAGTAATATCTAACAATATTGGCGGAATTATTGGTAACATTTTAAGCCATATTTCCCTACTTAATAACTATAATAATTTAGTCAAAGGAGTTTTTGATAGTAGTAGTATTATTGTGTTTTTAAGTTATATTATATTAGGAATTTTTCTAACAGCCCAATCTGTAGAAACTTTTAGATTTCAAAGAAATTAAGCAATAACTATTTATTACCTTACTTGAATTAATCCAATATGAAAAAATTTTTAATTAAATATTTTTGGTGTTTAGGAGTTATTTTCATTGTAGCAGGTTTAGTTGCTCAACTGCTGTCTCCAAAGCCCTCTAGCATTCCTATAATTTTCTTAATTTTAGGAATTATTTTATTAATTAGTTGGTTAATCGTTTTAACTTTAGCTACTAATTTCTGGCAAAAACGTTCAACCCAAGTAGGAACAAATGCCTTAATTTCTACTATCTCAGTAATGACGATTATTATTGTCGTAAATTTTCTTGCTTTTCGTTATAATTATACTTTAGATTTAACTGAAACTAAAATTTTTACCCTCTCACCACAAACAATAGAAACTGTTAAAAAATTAACTCAACCTTTAAAAATTTGGGTCTTTGAAGATCAAAGTAAACAATTAGATTCTACCCTATTTAAAGAATATGCAAAATATAATTCTAACTTTCAATTTGAATCAGTGGATCCCAATCAAAAACTTGGTTTAGCTCAAAAATTTAAAGTTGAAAATATCGGTGATATTTTTATCGAATATGGTGATAAAAAACAGAAGTTAACAACTTTAAATCAAGATGCACAACTAACAGAAATTCAATTAACCAACGGTATTTCTAAAATCCTCCAAAATCAATCTTATCAAATTTATTTTATTCAAGGTCATGGCGAACCTTCTTTAATAACTGGTAAAGGTTCAATGACTCAAGCCGTAAGTAGTTTAGAAAGTTTAGGTTATCAGGTTAACCCTTTAATTTTAGCCAATGAAACTAAAATTCCTGATGATTGCAAAGTTTTAATTTTAGCAGGAACAAAACGAAAATTATTAGATTCAGAAGTTCAATTAATTCAAGAATATTTAGATCAAGGTGGCAATTTATTATTCCTAATTGAACCTCAAATTAAAACAGGTTTAGAAACTATCTTAAAAAATTGGGGAGTTGAATTAAATCTTGATTATATCGTGATTGATCCGGCTAGTGAACAACCACCCACTTTTGCTGTTAGTTTTTATAGCGATCATCCTATCACTGAAAACTTAAATAATGAGATTTCTATTTATGATTTTGCCACCCCGATCAGTACGGTTAATGTTGAAGGAATCAATGCAGTTTCCCTCGTCACAACTAATGAAGAAACATGGGCAGAAAATTTAAAAAATTTAACGGAAAATACGGAAATTACTTTTGATGAAAAAACAGATATTAAAGCACCTTTAGACATAGGAATTGTTTTAACTCGTGTTAATTCAAAAAGTAAATTAAATCAAACAAAAAATAATCAATCAGATAAAATGATTGAATCCCATCTAATTATATTTGGCGATTCAAGTTTTGCCATTGATGGATTATTTGAACAACAATTAAATGGAGATATTTTTCTAAACTCAGTTAAATGGTTAGTTAATGATCAAGAAAATCCCTTATCTATTCGACCAAAAGAGTTCAAAAATAGAAGATTAAATCTTACTCCTTTACAATCAACAATTATTACTTTATTAGCCTTAATTTTGTTTCCTTTATTCAGTATAATTCTCGCCCTTTTCACTTGGTGGAAAAGACAATAAAATTTAATAAATTTAACACTAAAAATTAAACCCTTGATTAAATTAGTAACCCATTTTTTTAATCACAAAAAAATAGGAAGTTCTGCCATTAATCCTCGTTATGCTCTGATTGAAGCCTGTGTGATCGGTTTGATCTCAGGCCTAGCCGCCCTTTTATTGAAAAATGGGATTAATTGGGTGGGAGGATTAAGAGTTCAATTAGCCTACCAATGGGGGGCAATTATAGCCCTACCTTTACTTGGTTTAACTTTAGGAGCTTTATCAGGGTGGATTACCGAAGAATTTGCCCCTCCGGCCGCAGGTAGCGGTATTCCCCAAGTTAAAGCCGCCTTAGCAAGATTTCCGATCCCTTTGTCCTTTAAAATCGCTCTAGTGAAGGCTATTTCCACAATTTTGGCCTTAGGGGCAGGTTTAACTTTAGGTCGTAGAGGACCCACCGTCCATATCGGAGCGGCCTTAGCGGCTCAACTGAGCGACATTTTACCCACTTCTCCCGCCCATCGCCGTCAAATGATTGCGGCCGGAGCGGCCGCAGGATTGGCGGCCGGCTTTAATACTCCGATCGCCGGAGTTTTGTTTGTGATAGAAGAATTGATGAGAGATGTTTCCGGCTTAACCCTTGAAACCGCCATTATCGCATCTTTTACCGGAGCAGTGGTCTCAAGGATTTTTGATCATAGTAATTTTTCAGTTTTTTCCGGTGTTTTGGAAACTTCTTTACCTTTAGTTGTTAATATTTCTAAAGAAATTAAAAGTAGTTTTTTAGCTATAGAAATCCCTTTTTATATTTTATTAGGAGGAATAGCAGGGGTTTTAGGTGGAATATTTAATGAAGGAATTTTAATCTGTTTAAAATTTAATAAGAGTTTAAGGCTATCTTTAAGTAGTAGAATCGGTTTAGGAGGATTAATTTCTGGAATTGTCATTGCCTGTTTACCTCCCCTATTCTGGGATAACACAGGCTTAAGACAGTTTTTAATGGAAGGAGAGGGTAACTGGCAGATCACCGCCCTGGCCTTAGTCGCTCATTTCAGCTTAACTTTAATCGCCTATAGTACGGGCGCTTCAGGGGGAATTTTTGCCCCAGCCTTAGTTTTAGGAGCTTCTTTAGGTTATTTAATTGGTAAAGGAGAAGGAGTTTTTTTAGATGTTTCATCTTTAAATACGTTTGTTTTTGCAGGAATGGGTGCATTTTTTACGGGAGTAATCAGAGTACCTATGACTGCAATTGTGATTATTGTAGAGATAACGGCCGATTTTAATTTGGTATTACCTCTGATGATTAGCTGTGCGATCGCCTATATTGTGGCAGAAAGTGTGTCAAAAGGCTCACTTTATCAACATTTATTAAAAGAAAGCGGTATTTTATTAACAGAAGATCAGGGTGATCGTAATTTTTTAACAGATTTAAAAGCCAAAGATGTTATGCAAAATCAAGTTGAAGTATTAGAAAGTAATTTAACTTTAGATCAAGTATTAAAAGCCATGTCAAATTCAAATCATCGTGGCTTTCCAGTGGTTGAAAATGGCATTTTAGTAGGCATAGTTACCCAAAAAGATTTAGAAAAAACTCACCAAAAAAAAGGAAATCAAATTTTAAAAGAATTTATGACAATTGAGCCAATTACTGTTTATCCAGAAGCATCTTTAAGTGATGTTTTATATATACTTAATCGTTATCAACTATCACGTTTACCAGTAATTGAAGGGGAAAAATTATTAGGAATTATTACCAGAACTGATATTATTAGAGTAGAAGTACAAGAATTAGCAGGTAAATCTTATCCCCAATCTTCTCTGACTATTCCATCCTATAGCACCTATCAAACACGCTCTCCAGCTATCGGAAAAGGCCGCATTTTATTATTAATATCACAAGGAGATGATTTAAAAGAAATTTTTAATATAGCCAGTATTATTACCGCCTATAATAGTTATGAATTAGACTGTTTATCAGTAATCGAAATCTCAAAACAAAAACGGCCAGAACATACAATAATTAATACTTTAAAAGTGAGAAAATTAATGGCACAATTAGAAAGAATGGCCAGACATAATCAAATTTTTATTAATACAGAAATTAAATTATCCCACGAACAAAGTCAGGGAATTTTAGAAACAATCCACGATAGACATATTAAATTAGTAATAGCTCAATGGTCTGATCACCCTACTATATTCACGGTTTTTAATAAAATAAGTTGTGATTTATTATTAATAAAACCCGGAATTAAAAAACATTTTAGTCAAAACAATTTAACCAAAGGACAATGGTTAATTGCCACGGCCGGCGGTGCAAATATTAATAAATTATTCGAGTTTTTACCAACCTTAAGTAAAATTTATCAACAACCTCAAAATTTAGTAATTTGGTTAGCTCAAGTTTATTTTATTGAAAATTCCCAACCAACTTATCAAGAATTATTAGGTCATATTGAAAACTTAAAACATAATTTAGATGCAACCGTTTTACCATTGCCATTACAATCTAATTCTGTGATTAGTGCTATTGTTAAATTTATTAATCGTAAAAAATGCGATGTTCTAATGTTAGGAGCATCGGAAGAAAGTTTTTTAAAACGGGCTATTTATGGCAATATTCCCTATCAAATAATTCAAGAAGTTGATTGTACAGTGCTTGTTTTTCGTAGTGCTAAATAGGTTAAAATATCACAAAATAGATCAATTTTAAAATTAGCACTAGCACTTTTTTCGCCTTAAAATACAACTGCTAATTCAATTTATGAAAAGGCAATGTATTGGTATTTTAAGATTAATTAAAATCCGCTCTTACTCTTTCAATTTCTATTCCCACAGAGTCAGCAAATTTTAAAGCAGTCGGCTTTTCGACTTTAATTTTAACTTTTTCTATGGGTAAAAATTGAGTAAAAATTAAACGAGTCAAGTCTATAATTAATTTTTCAATTAATTGATCTTCCGCCGTTTCAATATGGTTAACTACAAGATTACAAATCTTACTATAATCCACCGCATCATTAATATTATCAGAAATTGAAGCTTTATTTAAAAAATCCTTTTCAATATCTAAAGTAAGATTAACAATAATCGGTTGACGGTTAACTCTTTCATCAGGTAAAATACCTAAAATACCATAAGCTAGAATATTTTTAATAATAATTTTGTCCATAATTATTGATTTTTTTTCTTTTTGATGACATAATCAAGTATACTACTAAATGTTAAATCTTAAAACAATATTATTATGACAGTTGAACAAAACCAAAATTTTGAACAAGTTTACTTACATTCTAGTCAATTTCCTGATCAAGTTTATCAAGATTATTTAGCAGGGTTTAAACAACAAAACATTCCCCATAAATTTCATTATGATAGTGTTAAACAAAGTCAAAAATGGTTAAAAATTCATCAAGTTTTTTCCCCTTCTCGTAATAATCAAGATTGTGTAGTTTCCTATGAACAATCTTTTGCAAAAACAGCACAAATTCTTAATAATAATTCCCTAGTAGAATTAATTGGTTTAGGCTCAGGAGGTGGCACAAAAGATACTCTTTTATTATCTTCTTTAGTTACTACAAATAAAAAATTAATTTATTATCCCATTGATGTTAGTTTATCCTTAGCTGTTATTTCTGCACAAAAAGCTAGAAATAATTATCCTCAAGTTTTAGTTAAGCCTATCGTTTGTGATTTACTTTATGCTGATAATTTAATTCAACAACTTGATCAACAAAATAATAGTCAAAAAATTATTACTTTTTTTGGGATGATTCCTAATTTTACTCCCGATGAAATTTTGCCAATTTTAAATAATTTTCTTAATAAAGATGATCTTTTATTAATGAGCGCTAATCTTGCTCCTGGCAATGATTATTTAACAGGAATTAAGAAAATTATGCCCCAATATGACAATAATTTAACTAAAGATTGGTTAATAACTATTCTTAATGATGCGGGAATTATTGAAAGTAATGGTCAAATTAATTTTACCATTGAAAATGATCAAAAAATCTCAGATTTAAAACGCATTAATGCTCATTTTCTACTTAATGAATATGTAACATTACAGTTAGATGAAGAAACAATTAAATGGCACAAACATGATAAAATACAGTTATTTTTTTCCTATCGTTATACAACAGAAAAATTAAAAAATATTCTTCAAGAATATAATATTAATGTGGTAGAATATTGGGAAGCACCTAATCAAGAAGAAGGAATTTATCTTTGTCAAAAATTATAATAATTATTATTTTAATAAAAAATTATGACTCAAAATGTATTAATCATTGGTGGCGGTCCGGCTGGAATGTCAACGGCTCTCTGGTTAAAATATTTAGATTTTACTCCTATAATTTTGGAGAAAAATAATTATCTCGGAGGATTACAAAAATTAAGTAATTTTGAAAATGTTTGGTATTTAGGCATTCCTAAAAAAACAGGTTTAGAAATGGCAACTCATTTTGAAAATCATATTAAACAAGAAAATATTACTTATTTTTTGAATGAGCAAATTGTTGAGTTATCTAAATTAGATAATCAATTTTACCTTGTTACTAAACAGAGAACTATTATGGCAAAATTTATAGTTATTGCCACAGGACAAACAATAAAAAAACAAGAATCTATTAGAAATATTGAAGGTTCTGCATCTATTATTAATACTAATCAGGTCTGTTTTGATCCAGGTCAAACTCCTGTTTTAGTTAGTAATTTATCAGGAAAAAAAGTTGGGGTAATTGGTGGAGGTGATAATGGGTTAGTTACAGCTATTCGATTGGCAAATAATCATCAGATTCAAAAAGTTTATCTATTAGTTCGGTCTAATTTTTGTGGTTTTGGCATTAATCAAAAAAATATATTAGAATTAGTTAAAACAGGCAAAATTATTCTTTATCAACCTGCTAAAATTTGTCAATTTAAAATTAAGCAAGATCAAATTGTGATTGTACTTCCAGAAGTTGAATTAACAGTTGATTTTTTATGTTTTCGTCTTGGTTTTCAACCTAATATTAAAAGTATTAATGATTTATTAGAAAAAGCAAATTTTGGTACACTTGAATTGAGTGACAATGGTTATTTGAAAACTGATCAATTTTTGCGTACTTCTATTCCTAACATTTATGCTTGTGGTGATCTCGTTAATGATCGAGATCCTTGTGTTGCTACTGCTGTAGCTTCTGGAGCGATTGTTGCCAGAACTATCAATCAGGATTATTATTATCAATAGGTTAGATATTTATGCTAAAAAAAGCTCTGATCACTGGCTCTGCCGTAGGTATTGGTAAAGCGATCGCTCTTGATCTTGCCAGTAAAGGTTTTGATGTGGCTTTTCACTATCGTAATAGTTATGAACAAGCTCTTAATGCTCAAAATGAAGCTCTCAAATATGGAGTTAAAGCGATTACCCTACAAGGGGATGTTACTGATCCTCAACAGGCAAAATCCTTAGTAGAAAAGGCGGCTGAGGGATTAGGCGGTTTATCTGTTATTGTTAATAATGTGGGGGATTATTCTGAAAATTTACCTTCAGAAATTAGTTTTGAGACGTGGAAACACACATTAGACTCTAATTTAAACTCAACTTTTTATATAACTCAAACAGCAATTCCCTATTTAAAAGAGGCTAATGGGGGCAGAATTGTTAATTTTGCCTGTGCTAATTCTCACAATATTAAAGCTTGTAATCTGAATACGGCTTATATTGTGGCGAAAAGTGGGGTGATTATTTATACTAAATCCCTCGCTAAAGAATTAGCACCTCTGAAAATTACGGCCAATATTATTGCGCCGGGGATTGCGGAAAACTCTTTTGATATTGAGGAGATCGTGCCAAGATTGCCTTTAAAAAGGGCGGCCACCTTAAATGAAATGTGTCGGGCGGTATGGTTTTTTATTGATCCGTGTGCTGAGTATATCACCGGACAAGTTTTAGAGGTTTCAGGGGGTTGGAATTTATAAAAGTAAACAGTAATCAGTAATCAGTTAATATTAATTATATAATATTATAAACTTAACTAATTTATAACCATTAAAAAAGGAAAAATCAAATCATGTTAACCCTCGAATATTTACAGCAACTTAACGAAAAATATCAAGATTCTCTTAATATTAAAGTAGAGGAATTTTCCCTTGGTAATCAACAATTTAATTTTAACTCAAAACCCGCTATCATGGGGGTTGTCAATCTTTCTAGTGATTCTTGGTATCGGGAAAGTGTTTGCCTTAATGCACAAATGGCTATTCGTAGAGGAATTGTCTTAAATGCACAAGGTGCTAATATTATTGATATTGGTGCAGAATCAACTCTTGAACACGCTCAAAGAGTGGAAGATGTACAACAAAAATCTCAACTTTTACCCGTATTAAAAGCTTTGAATAATGAAGGTATTATTACATCAATTGAAACCTATTATCCCGAAGTAGCAAGGGAATGTTTAAAAGCCGGAGCAAATATTATTAATTTAACGGGAGTTTCTGATAGTAAACAAATTTATCAACAAGTAGCAGAATTTGACGCTGGTGTAATTATTTGTTATGTTCAAGGTGAAAATGTTAGGGAAGTTGGTGATTTTAATTTTGGCGATGATCCGATTAATTTAATGTATGATTATTTTGCCAAAGAGATAGAAATTGCCACCAAAGTAGGAGTTAAAAAAATATTTATAGATGCAGGTTTAGGTTTTTATTATAAAAATTTACAGGATAGTTCTTTAAGAATTAGTTTTCAAATGAGAACATTTTTAAATAGTTTTAGATTGAGAAAATTAGGCTTTCCCGTGTGTAATGCTTTACCCCATGCTTTTGAATGTTTTGGTGAGGAAGTAAGAAGTGCAGAGTCTTATTTTTGTGTATTAGCGGCACTAGGTAAAACCGATTTATTTCGGACTCATGAAGTACCAAAAATTAAAGCCGTTTTAGATACAATGATGTTATTTAAAGCCTAAAAATTAACCAGAAAAATCGGGGATTTTATGTTATAAAAAAATCCCCGACTTTTAATTTCAGCTTAACAAAGGGACTTTTACTTTATTAAATTAACTCCAGTTTGATCAACATTTGCTAATAATTGCTTAACCGTTAAACCTGATTTTGGTTCAATTAGATCTGATCCTATTTCTGCCAAGGGAACTAACACAAATGCTCTCTCACTCATTAACAAATGAGGAATAATTAAATCAGGTTCATTTAAGATTAAATCACCGTAAATAATAATATCTAAATCTAAAGTTCTTGCCCCCCATCTTTCTAGGCGAACTCTACCAAATTCATACTCAATTTTTTGTAAAGTTTCTAACAGTTGATAAGGGGTTAAAGTAGTTTCTAATAAAGCACAAGCATTTACATAATCAGGTTGTTCAGGGCCGATGGGAGCAGTTTGATAAAAACTTGAATATTTTTTAAGAGTAATTCCTTCAGTTTTAGCAATAGTTTCTAAAGCTAAATTTAATGTTTCTTGAGAATTACCTAAATTACTTCCTAAAGCGATCGCTGTCAAGATATAATCGGAATTTTGGCTATTTTTCATAATAATTTAATTTTGCTTAATCATAATTACCTTTTTCGGTTAATATACAATATAAAGGCTACATCTTACACAAATTAACAGCTAAATTGTAAATTTTTTTGATTAACAAATAACAAATAACTAATCATTATGTTTAACTTAAATCAAAATCTTCCTAATACAAAAGATAATCAATGGCGAATTGAATTAGATCAATTTGTGCAAAAATATGAAAAAGAATTATCCGCCTTAGCTTGGGGATTAACTCAAGAATGGCAAAATAAAACTGAAATATTGGGTATAGATTTAAAACCAAAACCTCATTTTGTTGCCTGTTCAAGAACAGCAATTGAACAATTAAATCAAAATGTAAATGGTAATTTACAGGAAATATTGGGAATTATTGATAATTATGATCCCCAAATAGAAATTGTGATCATTGCCATTGGTGAAGGTCAAGTTAAATTAATTAATTTTATGCCAAAAATTCCCCCTCAAAATTGTTTTAAAGAACTTAATCTTAATCTTGATCAATTAATTACAAAATTAGAACATCTAATGTTAGAAAAGTTTACATCTTTAGGATAAATTTTGAATAAATTTTGATCAATTATCAAGTAAATTGTCAATAAATTATATTTATTGATAAAACTTTCCGTTGAGGAAAAAGTCGAAACCCCCCGTGTCTAAAGAAGATCAGGTTATTCTGATAAATTGTGGATTATTAGATGAAAAACAGTTAACATAAGTTAATAGAGTTTAATTTATACCAAAATCTTAAAAATTCTCTGAGGAGATAGTCAGCGTGAACAAAAATAAAAAATGGCGTAATGCCGGATTATATGTACTCTTAGCCATTGTTGTTATAGCATTAGGAACAGCATTTTTAGACCAACAGCCTCCCACCCAAAACACTTGGAAGTATAGCCAAATGATCAACCAAGTGCAAAAAGGGGCGGTAGCCAAAGTGGAAATTAGTGCCGATCGCACCCAAGCATTGGCAACCAGTGAAGATGGTCAACGCTATTTAGTTAACCTACCCAATGATCCCCAATTAATTGATTTTTTAAGCGATAAAAAAGTTAATATCGAAATTGTACCCCTTAATACTGATAATCTCTGGTTTAGAGCTTTAAGTAGTTTATTTGTACCGATTTTATTGTTAGTGGGTTTAGTCTTTTTATTACGCCGCGCCCAAAATGGGCCAGGCTCTCAAGCCATGAACTTTGGCAAGTCCAAAGCACGGGTACAAATGGAGCCTCAAACTCAAGTTACTTTCGGTGATGTAGCCGGAATTGAACAGGCTAAATTAGAATTAACTGAAGTAGTAGACTTCCTTAAAAATGCCGATCGCTTTACCGCCATTGGTGCAAAAATTCCTAAAGGTGTTTTACTCGTAGGGCCTCCCGGAACTGGTAAAACCCTCTTAGCTAGAGCCGTTGCAGGAGAAGCTGGAGTTCCCTTCTTCAGTATTTCCGGTTCTGAGTTTGTGGAAATGTTCGTTGGGGTGGGTGCTTCCCGTGTGCGTGACTTATTTGAACAAGCAAAAGCTAACTCTCCCTGTATCGTCTTTATTGATGAGATCGATGCAGTGGGTCGTCAACGGGGCGCTGGCCTTGGTGGCGGTAACGATGAGCGCGAACAAACCCTAAACCAATTATTAACGGAAATGGACGGTTTTGAGGGCAATACAGGCATTATTATTATTGCCGCTACTAACCGCCCTGATGTATTAGATGCGGCCTTATTACGTCCCGGCCGTTTTGATCGCCAAGTAGTAGTTGATCGCCCTGACTACGCTGGCCGCAGTGAAATTTTAAATGTTCACGCGCGTGGAAAAACCCTTGCGAAAGATGTGGACTTAGAAAAAATTGCCCGTCGTACCCCCGGTTTTACAGGTGCAGACCTTTCTAACTTATTAAATGAGGCCGCTATTTTAGCCGCCCGTCGTAACTTAACCGAGATCTCAATGGATGAAGTTAATGACGCTATTGATCGAGTTTTAGCAGGGCCTGAAAAGAAAAACCGTGTCATGAGCGAAAAACGTAAGACTTTAGTAGCTTATCACGAAGCCGGACACGCCTTAGTAGGTGCATTAATGCCCGACTATGATCCCGTGCAGAAAATTAGTATTATTCCCCGTGGCCGTGCCGGAGGTTTAACATGGTTCACCCCTAGTGAAGACCGCATGGACTCAGGACTTTACTCCCGTGCCTATTTACAAAATCAAATGGCCGTGGCTTTAGGTGGTCGGATCGCTGAAGAAATTGTATTCGGTGAAGAAGAAGTTACCACAGGGGCTTCTAACGACTTACAACAAGTAGCCCGTGTTGCCCGTCAAATGATCACCCGCTTTGGGATGAGCGATCGCTTAGGCCCTGTGGCTTTAGGTCGTCAAAGTGGTAATATTTTCTTAGGCCGTGATATAGCCTCCGATCGAGATTTTTCCGATGAAACCGCCTCTACTATTGATGAAGAAGTCAGAAAATTAGTAGATCAAGCTTACACCAGAGCCAAAGATGTTTTAATTAATAACCGTCAAGTCTTAGATCGTCTAGCAGATATGTTAGTAGAAAAAGAAACCGTTGACTCTGAAGAATTACAAGATTTATTGATGAATAATGATGTTAAATTAGCTAGTTTAGTTTAATTATTATTCACTGATCTTTTGTTAGATCACTTCCCAAAAATCGGAGATTTTTTAATCTCCGATTTTTTTACTAAGTTTTTTATTTCAAGGCCTTGATTAATCTTTAATTTTATGTTATATTACTAAATGACTCGGACTCATGCGATGTCAACGCCCAAACCTTGTCAGGACCGGAAGGTAGCAGCAATACGGGATGCTTGTCATAGGCGTGTACTCCGGGTCTTTTCGTTTCAAGTTTTAAAGTCAATTATTAAATAATAAATACCAAATTATAGATCGGCGTTGCTGAATTAATATATGATAAGCAGGAGAAGGGTTTTTTCTCCTTGTATTGTTCTATTATAAGTTTTACCTATAATTAATCTACATTGCCTCTGTGAATTTCATAAAAATAAACAAAATGGCTACTACCATCAAAACAATAATTTGGTAATATCTAATATTAAATTTAAAACGGACGAGGAGGGATTCGAACCCCCGACACCGTGGTCCGTAGCCACGTGCTCTAGTCCACTGAGCTACACGTCCTTAACATTTATGAAATATAACACATTTTCTTGATTTACACAAGGGGTTTTGTTAACTTTTTTTTGATCAAATAGATAAAAAAGCTTGAAAGCCTTAATATATCTAGTTTCCAAGGTAATTAAATAAATAAAGAAGGTAATCAATCAATATAATATATATGTTAATTCATTTTTATGCTTAAAAATTATGCCTCCACGTTGGTCAAAACCACCTGATCGCAACGATCCTGAATACCGCCGTTTAGAAGATCGGATTAATTTTGCTGTGCATTTTGCCCTGTTTAGTGCCGTTAACTCTGGCCTGTGGTTTTTTCATATTTTTAAACACACCGCTTGGCCATGGTTAAATTTATTTACGGAAATTTGGCTAGGTCTGATTTTGTTAAATTTATTATATATTACAGCGATCGCAAAATACTTACCCAAAGAAAATGACTAATTTACCCTTAAAAATGGAAAAGCTGGCCGCCGAAATAGGCGAAAATATTTATCTTGATGTGGCTAAATGGCATTTATATTTAGCCGATGCTCATTTACACATTCCCTTAACTCAAAAAGTTTACCCTCTCTTAGAAGATGACTGTTTAAGTAAATCAAAAGTAATCGAAATTTTACAAGAAATTCCTGTTACTTTAGGTGGAGGAAAATTCACAGTAAAATTATTTGATTTAATACCGGAAACTGGGATTAATAATTTAATGAATTTACTGCAAGATTATCTTGATAGTTAACATTTACCTCTGGTACAGGCATCATGCCTGTATCTAATCTTAAATCAACAATAACTAATAATAAATAACAAAAAAATATGATAAATCTAAAATCTTTTCTTCGTCTCATTTTTTCACTTTTCTTAACAACTTTAATCTGGTTAAATTTTACCCCCCAAGCCTCAGCGATGGGCGGAAAATTACCTCCTTTAAATCAAAATGCCCCTAATTTCACCTTACCTAGTAATACAGGAGAAGGGGAAATTTCCCTATCTGATTTTAGAGGAAAATGGGTGGTTTTATACTTTTATCCCAAAGATTTTACCCCCGGATGTACCATTGAAGCCAGACGTTTTCAACAAGATTTACCTAAATATATTGCTAAAAATACTCAAATTATCGGAGTTAGTGCAGACGATTTAGAATCTCATACTGAGTTTTGTGACTCTGAAGGGTTAAAATTTCCCCTGTTAGCCGATCGCAAAGGGGAGGTAAGTAAAGCGTATGGCTCATGGATGGGCTTTATTTCCTCTCGTCACACCTTCTTAATTGATCCAGAGGGAATTTTAAGAGAAATTTTCTTAGATGTGCGCCCAGTGATCCATAGTCAGGAAGTTTTAACCCGTTTAGAAGAATTACAAACTTAATTATTTGACATCTATGGTAATCCTAAAATGTTTTTGTACTTAAAAAAAATTAAATTTGCTACAACTTCTTTAGGATTACTATAATTATTGTTTAATAATTGTTATTTTTATTTATTAAACATCCTCAATAATTCCTTTAATTAAAGTTTGGGCATGATCGGGTGCATAATACATTAAATCTAACAATTCTTCCCCACTAATTCCACAATGACGAGCATAAAATTCTACTTCTTTCATAATTCTAGCTTCACTGCTTCTTAAATACATAGATAAACAGTGACGTGCCTGACTAGAAATCTCTCTTTTTGTTCTAAAAAATGCCAAAGCATTCAATAATTGATCTTCATATAAATTAAGAGATTTTAAGGTAATTTCTTGAGGTAATCTTGTTTGATCTTGATTCATAATTATCTGTTATTTGTTGTTAGGTATTAATTGCCCCAAACCCTTACAGGCTTGGTTATCTAAACAAAGTCTATTGAGGCAGACTAGAATTTAGATTTTGATATTCTCGAATATATTTAAAAGGGAAAGGAATAACTGTACTTTGCCCTGTGCGCACAAAGTCAACATCCATAGTTTTTAATAATTCTTGAAAGATTAATTTTGATCCTTCTACCGCTACAATTTTACGGATATGACAAGCATCTTTAAAAGAAAAATGTTGTAAATTATCACTGCGATCACCTACAAAATAATAAGCGTCTGTTTCAGTTTCCCCAAAATATTTAATATTTAAAGAATTATCAAATAAATAATCTAAATTTTCTTTACTTTTAGAAAAAATCAATCTAATATGATATTCTTCTAATAAATATTTTCTTAATTGTTTAGCTTCATTACTATTTTTTCCCAAATTTTCAGTTAACAATTTGTTAAATTCTTCTTTTTTTAATTCACTATATCTTTTTTGTTCTAAAATTTTACAAAAATTATTTAATTTATCTTTATTCAAATCAGGATGTTGATAGATAAATTCTTTTATTAAATGTGATAATACTATTCCATTTCTTTTATCTTCAGGTAATGGACGATCTTTTTCTTTTAAATCATTTTTAATTTTTTCTAATTGAGGTAAGGTAATTTCATCGGAACGAAAAATTAAATTAATATCACCTGTATCAGCAAGAATAAAACCTTCAAATTTAAAAGATGATTTTGTTTTTTCTTCTTTAGTTATGGCTTCTTCAATATATTTTTGATAATCTTCATATTGATGATCATTAAAAAAGGTATCATTAGTATCTAAATTTTCAAATTCAAAACTTCCATCACTATGAATAGTCATAAAAGTTAAAATTTGTTTTTCTTGATCTTCATTATCTTGATCATTGTCTTCATCTCGATCGCCAAACATGGCAAAAATCCAATCTTTTTGATGATTTAATTGTTTATTAAAATTAGAATCAAAAAGATTTAATTGAGTAGTTAATTGATTAGTAGAATTATGGTTATTAGATTGTAAATTTAATCTTTTACTCCAATCAAAAAGGGAAATTTTTTGATTACTAAGATCCTGTTTAATAATTAATTCTTTAATCAAAGTTTTAACAATAGCGGAAGATGCAGTTTTTACCGATTCAATGGTAATATTTTGTCTTTGAATCAATTGATTAGATGCTAAATATTGATCTTCAATCTTATTTTTCTGATAATATTTTTCATCATGTATAATTCTCAAATTTAAAATACCTTCAATTTCTTGATCACTAACAGAAATTGATGATTGATTTTTAAAATATTTTTTAAGTTCTTTTTCAAGAGTCGTAACTAATTTTTCTGAATCTTCATTATTAACGAAATCAATAATATTAATTCTTTGCCCTTCTAATATAGAATGTAATTGTTTTGCTTCTTTTAACATAAAATATTGAGGATCAAATTCAAGAGCTTGATCTATTTCAATAAGTATAAACTCTAGTGTCAGATATTGTGATAAATGTTTTTTAATATCATTAATAACTTGATGTAAAATACCCGCTCTGCTAATATTAAAAGATTCTAAATCACTAAAATCAAGAAAATCTTGATGAGCTTTTTTTCCATTTTTTCCTGCTTTAATATACGTTTGTGTTGGGTTAGTTTCACTAGAATTAAGCCATCTTCTTAAGATATTTTTACCCGTATCAATAACATATTTAGGACGTTTTAAATATTTTTCTATTTGTTTTTTACGTTTTCCTGTAGCAGTATCAAATTCTTTTATAATATCAAATTTAAGGCGATAAGTTGCTATACTAACATTTAATAAAAATTCATTATTAGTATTATTAATATAATCAAAATTAATTTCACCTACTTGAATAGAATTATCAAATTTATCATGATCTAATTTAGGTAATTTTAATAAAGCACCTGTCAGATTAGAAAAATTGCGATCGCTAAATTTTGATCTTGATGAGCCTAAAGAATTTAATAGTAAACGTGCTAAAGCCTCTGCTGTGATGGAATTATCATCTTTTTTATTAATAGCTTCGGGATTAAGTTCTTTAGCAGAAACTTTGTTAAAATTCCTATCATTTTTTAATCTGTTTATTAATTCATAACCATTATTTTTTTGACGATCGAACATAGCATAAGCGTAATTTTGAGTATAACAAACAGACATCGCTTTATAATCATCACCAATTAGATAATCTAATTCTTTAGCACCCCACCATTTACCATTTTTTCCACGATCAAAACGTAAGAAAATAAAATCATTTTTAATATTTTCAATATTAAATGAAAGTTGAAACCGATTTGTTTTAATAGTCATTATTTTAACTCCTCTAATAAATATTTAATTGCTTGATCGCTAAGATTATTATTTTGACATAAAAAAGGAACTCTAATTATTGTACCATTATCAGAAGTAATAGGGATAAATTTTCGATCTTCTTTAGCTAAAATATTAATAATAAATACTTTTTGAGCATTTATTTCATTCATTTTAGCTCTAACTTTTTCTAATTCTTGCGTTTCATCTCGATCGAAAGTATCACTCCAAAATTTAAAATCAAAATAAATTCCATCTTCAGTTTTAAAATCAAATCTTTCATATTCATGATCATCAAGTTCTAATAATTTTAGCTTAAATTGTGTTTCTAAAATATGTTTACCACAAACTTCCCCTAAAGCCCCTTTATAAATATTATTAAAAATTGGCGGATTAATCATTAATTCAGATTGCTCAAAATTAGTAGCATAACCTGAATTTTCAAATAATTCTTTTAATAAATCAATTTTCATTAATTGTGTTAAACGAGATGTATTTTCACTTACTTCATAATCTCCTTCATCATCAGAAAAGAAAATTTCAACTTTACCAAAATCATCTTGCTGGTTAAATCTATAAGAATAATTAGGTGTTGGTAATTCTAAATAAATATTATCCCATTGTTTAGGACAATCTTGTTTATTAATAATAGTTGGTTGTATTAAAACTTGCTCTCTTAAAGATTGCCATTGTTTAATACCTTTAGCATCCCAAATACTATTTAATTGTCTGTTAATATATTTAAAAGCTTTATGACTTCTATTTTCTGCTTTAATTTGTGCTTCTTCAATCTCATCAGTTACTATCATAGTTTGTTTTGCTTCTGCAACTAATTGATCATATTCTTTAACGGGAATAATATCTTCAGGTAAAGGAACACGATTGAGATATTTTTTTATACCATGATCTGCTAAAATATGAATAGTTGGAGCTTTCATATTTGTTCGACAAATTCGCCCTAATGCTTGAATAATTACCTTATTTAAAAACTTAGTAAATGCCTCTGTTTGATAAAGATCAATTCTATCTTCATGTTTTCCACAATAAAAAGATTCTCCTATATATTTATGAAAGGCCTCATCTAATTTATTTTTAAATTGATTACGAGACATAATATAATTTTCATAAAGAAATTCTAACTGAAAAAGATGTTTAATAAAATCATTATCTTCAATTTTATTTTGATTGAGAGAAACAATTAAATTAGTTGGTTTTTCTAAATAAACTCCGTTAATATCCATTTGGGATCTGTTGTCAAAATCATTAATTTTAATAGGAGTAAAATCTTCAGGAATAGGATATTGTAAATTAACTCCAGCCCCTAAAGTTTGATAGGTAGAAATAATAAAAATTCTTTCTCCTTTTCCTAATCTTTCTTTTAATTTTTTCAAATCTTCATCAAAATTATTACTTTGTAAAATTACAACTTGATTTTTGATAGATTTAATATTTTCTTTAGTAGCAGAAAGATTATTTACATAACAAAAATATTTATATATTACATCAAGATTAAATGAAGAATCCCCCGACTTAGGAAATTTATTTAAGAAACAAATAAAAGCTTGACAATCATTATTATTAAAATAATACCATGTTTCTAATAATTTGACATAACGACAAAAATTATAATCTTTACTATCACCTTGACATTGATTAAATAAACTGTTAGCTGTTTCTTCATCATCTAACATTTCTTCAAGCATTTCTAAAGCATCATCTTTTGATTCTGTACCAATAAATTGAGGTTTAATTGTTATTTGATCATAGCCTTGAGTTAACTTGTTATAGTCATTTTTTAGCTGATCAATTTCAGATTGAGATAAATTTAAAAAATTATCTTTCAGACAGTTTTTTAAATAATTAAGATCATAATTACCAATATTACTATCCATACTAGCAGTGGCAGAAATTCCGATTACCATTGCATTTTCACAAACTTTAGCTAAAAATGATTCGGGAGTACGATTAAAGTTATAAAAGTAAATTTTTGAACTTAAATCATGTTCATCTTTATCTACAATATCATGATATTTAAAACCCACTTCATAAAAACTTTGTAATTGATTAATTGTTTGGTCAGTTTTTGATTGATTGGATTGAAAAGGGTTATAATTTTCGATAATATTCGAGGTTAAAAATGTAATTGTTTCCCTATCTATTTTAAAGCCATCAAGCACTGAACTAACGGCAAATTCAATAGAAAAAATCTCATTTCCTTGTTCTTTTTTAAGATTTTGATAATTTTGTGCTAAAAAGCTAACTCCTCTTTGAAAATAGCTTAAAAAACCTCCTATTTTGGCTATTAAAGATGAAAGTCTAGGATAGGATTTAAAATCCTCATTATTATTATAAACTGTTTTTAACCAGTTAGCTTTATCATCATTATTACTCTCAATTAAAATATGTTGATGACGATCTAAAACATGATGAGATTCATAATCATAAAATAAAAAATTTCTTGATTTTTTTGAATCTTCTTGATTAGATTTATAGGTATATTGTAAATTATATTCATTAAAAATTTGTTGAGAATCTCTTTTAAATTCTTCTATAATTTCCCGTAGAGATTTCCAATTTTTATTACCAGAATATTTTTGTCTTGCTTCTGATTCTTGTAATAAAAATTCAGGAAATTCAGTATTTTTAAGATGATTATGAATATTTAAAAAGAGATTAATTAAATCTATTTTATGTTTTTTACCTGAATTAATAATTTGATTTAAAATATTATCTTTAGTAGCATCAAATTCATCAATAAATATTAAGGCATTTTTAGCTAACTTTTGATAACAATAATAAGAAGGTTCAATAATTGTGGAATTTTTGAGAAAAAATTTATCCATACTCATGAATAAAATAGTTTTTTCATCAGTGAAGACTGTCGGATATAATTTCCCAATCCATTGATAATCACGATCATTTTTAATTAAGTCTAAACGCTTTTGTTTCTTTTTAGATTTTTCGTTTAATTTTGATTCAATACTTTTTCTAAAAGCGGGTTCATATTTATCTTTAATTTCAGCTTTAAGCCAATCTTGAAAATCTTTATCACTGTTTTTTGACTTAGCCAATTTTTCTAGTTGCTTTTTTAAATTTTGATAACTTTCAGTTTTAAATTGTTTAGGAATTTCTTGATCTAAATCAAGCAAATTTTTGATTACAAAATCTAAATTAGAATCTATAAATAAAACATTTTCTTGATATTCATTTTCTCTATCATGATCAGTAAAACGCTTTTCTAAATCTGAATAGGGTAAATTTTTCTTCAGATTAGTAATAAAGATAATTTTTCGGCTTTTTTCTTTAAAAACCTGATAATTTTCATAAATAAAATCTAACACATTATGGGTTTTCCCAAAACCTGTAGGCATACTTAAAAGTAATAATCCAGAATTTTCTTGGATGCAGTATTTTCCTAATATTGTTTTCATTTTTATTTCTTATTTTTGAATAAATTATAGCTGTTATTAATTATATCAATTCCATTACAAAAAGTCAGAGATTTTATTTAATATTTAAAGTTAAATATCTGACTCTTTTAGGCTGAAGTATTTGTAATATGGAAAACTGTGATTAAATTTCTAATTTAATCAATCAATTTTAATAGTTATTTACTTAGTAACATTTCTAAATCTAAATTAGATGCAACTTGGGTTAATTGATGTAAATCTTGACAATTTTTTAAATAGGGAATTACTCCTAAAATTGGCATATTTGTTAAATTTTCAATTAATCTTTTTGGGGCTAAATTTTCTAATTCTTCGGGGGTAATTTCTTGCACACAATTTAAAATAATTCCCTTTAATTTAATTTTAGCTTGACGAGCTAAAGCCACATTGGCCACAATTTGCGCGATCGCACCTAAACGCACATCCGCCACTAAAACCGTCTCTAAACGCCATTCCCCCGCTAGATCCGCCACCGTTAACTCCTCTGTCACAGGTGAGCCTAATCCTCCTAAAGCCTCAACTAAAAGAAAATCTTTTTGACTCTGTAAATTGACTAATTCTTGCCAAACTAATTTTAAATCAACCGTTTTCCCCTCTAACTGTGCCGCCACAGGGGGAGCAAGGGGAGCAGAAAACCTTAAAGGTACAACAATGGGTAAATTTAATTGGGAATAAAACTCATAATCACCTACTCCTGTTTGCATTAATTTAAGAATAGAAAAACTTTTTTGATGTTGATATTTTTGTAAATAGACACTTAAACAAGCAGTTAAAATAGTTTTACCCACATCGGTATTAGTTCCGACAATTAATAATGATTTGCTCATGAACACAATGGATAATTAATAATTGATAATTGATAATGAATAATCACCAATAAGCAATGACCAATGACTAAAATCTAAAAAAAAAAAGATCAAATTGAACTTATTTGAGTATTTTTTTATATAATCTAGTTAACCTAGATGATAACATTAACCTGAACTAGAGGTTAAAAAACTACCGTGAGCCTTTCTACAACATTAACACTGCAACAAACATCCTTTTTGCCGTCTCTTTCAGAAAATAACCGTTTGCGGCTATTTTCCGGTTCGTCCAATATTCCCCTTGCCCAAGAAGTCGCTCGGTATTTGGGCATGGATCTTGGGCCAATGATTCGCAAACAATTTGCTGATGGGGAATTATATGTTCAAATTCAGGAATCCATTAGGGGCTGTGATGTTTACCTAATTCAACCCTGTTGTTATCCGGTCAATGATCACCTCATGGAATTGTTGATCATGATTGATGCTTGTCGTAGAGCATCAGCTCGTCAAATTACCGCCGTTATTCCCTATTACGGCTATGCTAGAGCCGATCGCAAAACAGCAGGGAGAGAATCTATTACAGCTAAATTAGTAGCCAATTTAATCACAGAAGCAGGAGCTAACCGCATTTTAGCAATGGATTTACATTCTTCCCAGATCCAAGGCTATTTTGATATTCCTTTAGATCATGTTTATGGTTCTCCTGTTATTTTAGATTATCTCATTAGTAAGCAATTATCTGATTTAGTGGTAGTTTCTCCAGACGTGGGAGGTGTAGCCAGAGCCAGAGCTTTTGCTAAAAAATTAAATGATGCTCCCCTTGCCATCATTGATAAACGTCGTCAAGCCCATAATGTGGCTGAGGTGATGAATTTAATTGGTGATGTGAAGGGAAAAACCGCCGTTTTAGTTGATGATATGATTGATACGGCCGGAACGATCCTTGAAGGAGCAAAATTATTACGCAAAGAGGGAGCAAGACAAGTTTATGCCTGTGCTACCCATGCAGTCTTTTCTGGGCCGGCCATTGATCGTTTATCCGGTGGTGATTTTGAGGAAGTAATTGTTACTAATACAATTCCTGTCCCCAAAGATCAACATTTTGAACAATTAAAAGTTTTATCGGTGGCTAATTTACTTGGTGAAACCATTTGGCGGATCCATGAAGATAGTTCTGTTAGTATTATGTTCCGTTAAAATAACTTTCTAAAATTTGTTTGTAGTTCGGGCGAAGTATGCTTCGCCTTTTGTTTTATTTTTGAATAAAAAGTGGGAAATTTTAACAATCCCCGACTTTTGAAACCCAAGCTATCTATTTAGCTCTTTCCCATCGATCTGACTGATGAAAAAAATAAATTATTTTCCATTACTTTGTTCTTTAATTCCGAGTGTCTTAATTTTGCCCTTGAGCGGCGATCGCGCCATAGCTCAAACCGAACTTTGTCCCAACTCGATCTGGTCAAGAATGGAGGAATATACCATCCAATCTAATGATACCCTTGAGGCCATCGCAGATCGTTACAATCTGGTAACAGAAACCTTAATCAGAGTTAATCCTAATTTAAACACCCCACCCTTAACCGGAAAAAACATCAAAATTCCCCCTTTTAATGGCATGATTATTAATCCACCATCGGGTGCAACATGGCAGGATCTAGCCTCAAATTATGGAGTGCGCGCGGATGTTTTATTTGAATTAAATGGGTGTAACTCCGTTTCGACAAGAGTTTTTATTCCTGGGATTACTTGGACAAGTAATTATTCATTTTCCGAACCAAATCGGGAAATTAGGGAAAATAATCAGGCTACAATTTCATTTTATCCCCTTACTCAACCAGCACAAATCGGTTTAAATTACGGTTGGCTCATCAATCCAGAAAACGGCGAGAGTTTTTTTCATAGTGGGGTTGATCTTCTGGCTCAAGTCGCACAGCCAGTTCAAGCTACAGAAGATGGAATTGTGGCTTTTGCGGGGGTACAAGGCAATTATGGTAATTTAATTGTGATTAATCATCAAGATGGCAAACAAACTCGTTATGCCCATTTAGAACAGATTAAGGTGATGGTGGGAGAAACGATCGAAGGGGGTCAAATCATTGGTTTAGTAGGTACAACAGGCACAGGAGATATTGAGCTAACCCATTTACATTTTGAAGTGCGCTTATCATCGCCCCAAGGATGGGTAGCACAGGATCCTTTATTATATTTGAACAATAAATGATAAAATGCCTAAATTAACTGATGATCCCAAAATTATTGATTGAATAAATTTGACAATAATTTTGATCGGGGTAGTAGTCCGTTATTATGGTAAACTTTCTTTTAATTTTTAATGCTATTTCTACTTTGAGACTGAGAATTAACTTTCTAATCAAGGTGGACTGCTAAATATAAAATAAGATTAAATTTTACTTTTTCATTCATTAGAGGGTAATTATGACAAATCAGTGCGATCGTGTGGTTATTATTGGTGTGGCTGGAGATTCTGGCTGTGGTAAATCAACTTTTTTACGCCGTTTAACTGATTTATTTGGTGAAGAATTTATGACGGTGATCTGTTTAGACGACTATCATAGTTTAGATCGTAGAGGCAGAAAAGAAGCTGGTGTGACTGCACTTGATCCTAAAGCCAATAATTTTGATTTAATGGCCGAACAGATCAAAGCTTTAAAAAGTGGTCAAGCCATTGATAAACCTATTTATAACCATGAAACAGGAGAAATTGATCCTCCTGAGCGCATCGAACCGAATAAAGTTATTGTAATTGAAGGGCTACATCCCCTTTATGATGAGCGTGTGCGTTCTTTAGTTGATTTTAGCGTTTATTTAGATATTTCTGATGAGGTTAAAATCAAATGGAAAATTCAGCGTGATATGGCCGAACGTGGTCACACTTATGATGATATTCTTGCGTCTATTAATGCCAGAAAACCTGATTTTACTGCTTATATTGAGCCTCAAAGACAATACGCTGATGTGGTAATTCAAGTTTTACCCACTGAGTTAATTAAGGATGAAAAAGAGGGTAAAATCCTCAGAGTTCGTCTTGTTCAAAAAGAAGGAGTAGAAAATTTTGAGCCTGTTTATCTATTTGATGAGGGTTCAACTATTGACTGGAGACCTTGTGGCCGTAAGTTAACTTGTTCTTATCCGGGTATTAAATTATTCTATGGGCCTGATAACTATTTTGGCAATGAAGTCTCTGTGTTAGAGGTGGACGGTCAATTTGATAATCTTGAAGAAATGATCTATGTTGAGAGTCATTTAAGCAAGACTTCTACTAAATATTATGGTGAAATGACTGAACTTTTAACTAAACATAAGGATTATCCCGGCTCTAATAATGGTACTGGTTTATTCCAAGTTTTAGTTGGGTTAAAAATGCGCGAAACTTATGAGCGTTTAACTGCTGAGTCTAAAGTCCCAGCTACTGTTTAATTAATTTTGAACTTCATTTTTTCATATTATAAAAGCGATCGCTATAACCTTAAGCGATCGTTTTTTTATTCATTAATTTTGATTTTTTTTGAGATGGCACGGATCAAAACTAGGCTATTTTGATCGGTTAAATTTTAACCTAGTTTCTATTAATTAACCATTGAAAGATTCTGGTTTTTTGTCTTTTTTTATTAAACTTAAGTCACAAAAAAATAATGTGCCTGATGCTATACAAATAGGGATAGTTATTAAATTTAACAGGGGAATACTAATTAATAATAAACAAACCGCACTAAAGGTAGCACTAGCGGGTAAACTTTGAATAATAAATTGTAATTTTGAACGAAATTTTAATCGTCTTCTTTCTAAGGGTGAGTCAAAAAAGTCTAAACAAACAATTGTTCCACTTAAAATAAAACTCCCAATGGTTGAAATAATAGTGCCGATTAAGGGTAAAAAATTTATGATTAAAAGGGGGATGGTAACGCTAATAATTAAAATTAATTTTTTTAGTTCAAATAAAATTGCTCTGCCAATATCTTTAATAATTCCAACTTCTATATTTTCCACTGTTCCTGTATAATTTCTTTCTAATGCTTCGGAAAGTTTGCCATACCAAGGCGCACCTAAAATTACTCCTAGTTGTAAAAAGATTAAACCTGTGATCATCAATAGTACCAAAATTAAGATCACACGCAAAAGATTAGCTAAACTCAGTATAATTACAGTTAGAAATTCTAACCAACTTGGTAAATCTGCTGTTATTCTTTCTAGCCAAATGCTTAGAGAGGTGATTAAATCTCCCATTTCTTGCCATCCAAAAAAGGTAACAGCACTATAAAATATAGTTCCTATGATGAAATTTACCACAATGGGCATAATTAAATATGGCCATAGTTTGGGCGATCGCCAAAATAAAGCGATCACTCGAAAAGGGTAAGTTGCTCCTCTTAATAATCCAATTTTTTGTATCATTTTTCTTTGTGTATTTAGTGATGAATTATTTTTTTAATAAGTCTATTTTTTCTGTTTATAGTTTAACAAACATTAGCACTGGTCTTATTCTTAGTTTAATCCTTGGAGCTAAAGTGAGCGCCCAAGAAACTCCTCTTTTCCAGATTAATGACTCCCTCTTTGATTCTGTAACAGATCTAACTTCTAGTCAACATCTTACCCCTGATCACATCGGTAATGATCACATCGGGGTTAATCTTATTGAAGCCCTAAATTCTGATTTAAACACAGAAAATAATTCTAATCTTTCCACTAATTCTAGTAATAATTACCCTGAAAATATACACCAAGAAAATTTAATTTCCCCTGAAAATAATCCCTCTAATTCTGATATTAATTTAGCCCAAAATAATCAATCCAATTATGAGAATCTTTCTGCTTGTGTTCAACCTTTAGAATTGGATTTTTATGTGACTCAATTAAGCCCTGATGTTGATCCCGAACAACTTTTAAGTAAATTAGAGGATGTTGAGCCTAATGCTAATCCTCTGTTATTTCCTACCCAATCAGAGGAAGTTAGTACCAATCATATCAGGGCAATTACTTTACAACAGGCGATCGAGTTGGGACAACAAAATAATCAGGAATTGCAAGTTGCTCAACTAAATTTAGAACGCTCACAATGGGTGTTACAGGAGGCGATCGCCGGAAGGTATCCCACCGTTAGCTTTGAAAGTGCTTTTAATCGCAATGATTCATCTAGTCGGGAATTATCCATTAAAGCATCTCCCTTTGGTAACGGCGATGGGGATACCATCAGTACCACTCTTACCAGTCGAATCAATCTCAATTATAATCTTTATAATGCAGGAAGTACAGAGGCTCAAGTGAGAATTGCTGAGGCTCAAATCGAATTTAATAGATTAGAGTATGAAAAAGTTAAGGAAAAAGTAAGACTTGATGTGACAACGGACTATTATAAATTGCAAAGTGCCGATGCGGATGTGGGTATTCAAACTCAAGCGGTGGAAAATGCGATCACCAGTTTGCGCGATGCGAAATTATTGGAGGAAGCGGGTTTGGGGACGAAATTTGATGTTTTGCGCTCTAGGGTGGACTTAGCCGATGCTCAACAAAAATTAATTAGCGCGATCGCACAACAAAAAGTTGCCAGAAGACAATTGACTCAAAGATTGAGTTTAGCACAACAGGCGGAAGTATTTGCGGCCGATCAAATTTTAGTAACCAAACAATGGTCTTGTAGTTTAGAAGATAGTATTATTAAAGCTTATCGTAATCGTTCAGAATTAGAGCAATTTTTAACTCAAAGAACGATTGAAGAAAATCAACAAATTGTGGACGATTCTAACATTAAACCTGAAATAAATTTCTTTGCTAATTATGATCTTTTAGGTGTATTAGATGATGATTTACCTCCTACTGATGGCTTTCAATTAGGAGTTAATTTACAATGGACTTTATTTGATGGTGGAAAAGCAAAAGCGAGAGTGGAACAAAATGAAATTGATCAAGATCTGGCTGAAACTCAGTTCACAGATCAAAGAAATAAAATTCGTTTTGAAGTGGAAGAAGCTTATTATAATTTACAGGCTAATTTACAAAATATCCAAACTGCTAATGAGTCAGTTAATTTAGCACAAGAAAGTTTAGAATTAGCGCGTTTAAGATTTGGTGCAGGAGTGGGTACTCAAACAGATGTAATTAATTCTCAAACTGATTTAACTAGAGCTAGAGGTAATTTATTAAGGGCAATTGTTGATTATAATTTATCTCTAGCTACTCTCGAAAGGTCTGTTAGTAACTTACCTGATGAATATTTATTTAATCAATAAAAACAAAGCCTGTGCCGACAGGCTTTGTTAATTTTCAATTAATTGTAAGTCTTGATTAAAAAATTTACGATAAACTCCTGTTGTAATTAAAGAAGTCATAATTAAATTAGCAACTACAATCATAAATAAAATTAAAATTTGATAAGATGAGGCCTCAAGGGGGTTTGCACCTGCTAATATTTGACCTGTAAAAATGCCGGGTAAACTGACTAAACCCATCACCATCATATTATTTAAAGTCGGGATCAAACTAACTCTAATTGCCTGTTTTCTATAATTTTTAATTGCGTCTAAAGGAGTTGCCCCCAAACTCAAAAAAGTTTCAATTTCAAGACGATTATTTTTAATATTACTGGCTAATCTTTCTCCGGCTAAAGAAGCACTATTCATCGTATTTCCTAAGACTAAACCAGTTAAAGAAATTAAATATTGAGGTTCATACCATGTTTTAGGTTGAATAATTAAGATTAAAGTATAACTTAAAGTAAATAAACTACTAATAAAAATTGAGCCAAAAACAATGGGAAATAAACCTTTAATTTCCTTACTAATATTATTTTTAATTACTTGAGAGGCGATCGTTAACATAATCATTAAAATAATGACTACGGGTAAGGGTTGATTAATTGCAAAAATGAAATCTAAAAGATAACCTACTAATAATAATTGTAAGATCGATCGTCCACTCGCTATAATTAATTGATTTTCTAACTCTAATTTTTGCCAAATAGAAAGAGTTAAAGTTACAGCTAACATTCCCAATAAGGGTATTAAATCAATGAAATCTAATTTAATCATAATATAATAAAGATCAAAAAATGTTAATAATTTACTTTTGTATTTTTATTAAAATTATAATGCTAAAATTACCCATTGTTAACGCCAAATCATTCTTCAAAAATTGACAATTAACTCTATTTAAAAATTAAAGATGGAAATAAAGCACATTTTTCCTCTTTTTAGCCTTGGTAAACCGACTTAACCTATTAATTGTCAATTGTAAATTAAGATAAAGAGAAACTCATATTTTAATTAATTTTTCTAAAATTGTGGGGTGGGCATTTTCAGAAAATTAAATTTTAAAAAGTTAATTTATAGAAAAAATGCCCACTTTACAAAACTTAATTAATTTAAAATTTGAGCAATTTTCTCAGTACATTCTCCTGCTTTTTGCCAACTAGCATGAATAACAGATTCACCTTCTACATTATCAAAATGTGATCTTAGTATTTCCCATATTTGAGCATCATTAAATTCGCCAAAATAGTTGTTTTCTACTTTATTTTTGAAACCTTGAGCAGATAGTTGATAACATAATATTGTCTTTTTAATTAAATCACTTAAATATGGACAAACATTATAATCAGAAGATTTTTCAAATTTAGTTACAGCTAATTTTGCAGGTGCAATGACTTCACTAATTGTTACATAACTGACACCTATATCTAATCTAGCATTAACTTTCATAAATTCTTCTAAACATAAATTAGCTAAGTTTGTTTTAAAATTTTGACATTCATATATAGCTTTATCTTTATCGAGATTACTAGATAAATTTTCTAGTTTTAGATTAAATTCTTTGTTTAAATTATCAAAATTTTTGTCTAATTCTGTTTTCTGTTGTTGTAAATTAGAAATTATACTGTCTAGTTTCCTTTTTTGAGATATTTTAGGATTATTTGACAAATATATGATTTTTAAATAACCATAAATAATGATCATCAATATACCAACAATATATAAAAAATTTGAAGCAAGATCATTGGCGATCGAAAAAATAAATATTACTAAAATAAAAATAAATACCCCAAAAAAACCGGAATCAATAAAATTTAATACAGGGGGCATATTTTTTATATTTTTAATTGATATATTATTTTGCTCTATCTCTTTATTTATAGATTTAATAGTGTTTATAATTTTCTCTGATTCCTTATGATATTTTTCCATAATCAATCCTTTATCTTGTTCATATTTTTCTTCTAATTTCTGAATTATTAAATTATGATCTTCATTATTAGCATTTTCTAAGTTATTATTCTCATTTTGATCATTATTAGATGTCTGTATATTATCATCAATATCTATATCATCAAAACCAGAAACTAAACTAAATTCTTTTTGCCAACTAGGTGGATCTTCTGTTGTTAATTTACCACATACAACCACCGAACTAATACCACTAACATCTAATTTTACGAGATTACTTTCAATAAAACTAACTATTTTAGATTGAGTAGCACTATTAAAACTTTTATCAGATTCTAACACTAAAGTTAAACAATTATTGTTTAATTCGTGTTTAACAATAGTAATACCTTTAGCTGTTAAAGATTTATTTAATAACTGACTAATGGCTTGAGGATTACCAGATTTTGCTTGTTGTAAAATGTTTTCTTGATTAGACATAATAGAAACCTTAATAATTATAGAAATAACAAATATTAAAAAATAAAGAAATAATCATCTTAATTAATTCAGTCTTTTTTAAAGAAAGATTTACTTTTATTTGTAATAAATTTTCTGGTTTTTGATATTAATATTTGATTGTTTTCGGTTGATTCTAATTCGGAATCTTTGATAACGGTCATAATACAAATACTCATAATCAGTAATGTAAAAATTATGGTAATAATTCCAGTTATTTTTCCCCAAGTAATGAGCAAAAATAACTCAATTATTAATAGAAGAAAACCAGCAAAATGTCTCCCAGTATAACCATCATCAAATCCTTTCATGGCATTAGGATATTTAATCTCTAAAATACCGATTAGTATGATAATTAGAGATGGTATTATAATCAATAATAAAAGTTTAATTTTTTCTTTAATAATCATAGTTGTTTTTCCTTTTAAAATATTAAAAAAGTTTTTTACCCCACCAAGGAGTATTTTTTATTTCTTCTTGTATTTTTCTAATTTCTGCTTGTAAATTTTTAACCTGTTCTTTCATTCCTTCTTTTTGAAAAAACCAAGAGCTTTATGATAATTTTCAATTGCTTTTTTAAAGTCTTTTTTTTCATAATAAATAGAGCCTAAATAAACATAAACTTTCAGATTATTAGGTTCTAATTCTATAATTTTCTGACAATCTTTGATTGCTTTATGATATTGTTTAGTAATTGTGTAAGCATTGGCACGATAAAAATAAGGTTCAGTCTCATTAGGTTTAATTTCAATTGCTTTATTAAAATCTTCGATCGCCTTTTTATTTTCTGCTATTTCTAAATAACAATCACCTCGATATAAATAACCATTAATATTATTTTTATCTATAGCTATAACTTGAGTAAAATCATTAATTGCATTTTGAGATTTTTCTAAATCTATATATAGACAACCTCTGAGAAAATAAGCCTGTATATCATTTTTATCTTGACTAATAACATAACTAAAATTAGCGATCGCTTGATCATAATCTTCTAATTCAATAAATGCTAAAGCTTTTTTAAAGTAAACATCTAAATCATAATTAGGATTAATTTTAATAACTTGATCTAAATCATTAATTGCCTGATCATGTTCTTCTAATTCTAAAGATATACAACCTCTTAAATAAAAAGCATCTTCACAATTTGGGACAAGATTAATAACTATTGAAAAATCATCATAAGCTTGTTCAAATTCTTCTAATTCGAGATAAATTCGTCCTCGTCTATAGAAAATATCAGGATCAGTTGAATCTATTGAAATACTTTTATTATAATCAGAAAGTGCCTTTTTATATTCACCTTTAACCGCATAAATATGACCACGATTATCATAAGCCGCAGTAAAAGTTTCATCTAATTTAATAGTTTGAGAAAAGTCATAAATTGCGTCATTATATCGTTGTTGATCTGAATAAATACAACCTCTAAAAAAGTAAGCATTAGTTAAATTAGGATTAAGTTTAATTGCTTCAGTCAAATCACCAATTGCACCCGAAAAATCACCATTTTCTGATTTTTCTAAACCTCTTAAACAAAATTCTTCAGCACTTTTAAAAGAGTCTAAAAAATCTCCTACTGCTCCACTGATTCCTTTAGCAATATTACCAAAAAATGAAGAACTATTTTTAACCAAATTGTTGGTTTTATAATAGGTTGGTTTTACCGTATTTTTAACACGAAATGAATTTTTTTTATCATTTATTATACTATCGGAAGTTATTAAACCACCAATAGCACCTATAATAGCACCACCAGCCAAAACACTCATTGTAACTGGTGCTGTCCCTGATATAGCACCAGCAACAAGTAATCCAGTAACCCAAGTAGAGCCTTTAATAGCTCCTTTAATTGGTTTTGGCAATCCAGTTTCATCAGCCGCATCCGATATTAAGTTGATCGATGTTTCAGCGATTTCCTTTAACATAATAGCACCTCGATATATAAAGTAAAGTTAATAATTGTAGGGTGGGCATTTTCAGAAAATTAAATTATTAGAAGTTAATTTATGGGAAAAATTACCCCATTATAAATTAAGATAATATAATTATATTCTCTTAATCAAGTTTTAATTCATCTTTATCTTTATAATCATAAATAAATAGAATTATTAATAAAATAATACCACTTAATATATTTATGATAAAATTTGTTTTTCCGAGTAAAGAAAGTCCCATAATTAACATAATTGTCATTGGCAAACCATAAAATAATGTAACTTTTTTCCCACCAGATTCTAAGCAAAACAAAACTTTATGATTTCGATTAATTTCAATAATTTCTTTTGATAATAATGGAATATTTAAAGTTTTAAAATATTTTTCTTCAATTTCTTTTGATATTTTAACCGATCCTCTAAGAAGAATATGATAATAATAACGATCTAAAATATATAAAGATAACCAAGGTACACAAGCTATTAATAATATAATGCCAATAATAGGATATATTTTATTAATTTCACTATCTTGATTAAATCTAATTACTGCACCTGAAAAAACAAGAATAGAGCCAGTAAAAACAAAGGCTATATTACGAATGCGGAAAAGAAGATCATTGAAATTTTTTTGTTGTGATTGTGCTTCTTTCCAAATTTCCAGCATCAAAAAATTAGGATCACTGTATTTATTATTTTGATTACACATAATTATCTCCAAAAAGTATTTTAACGGTTTAATTCAGGACAAAAATATTTTTCGCCGACTTCATAAGATAGATTAAACATTGTTAGATCAACAACACTATTTCTCCACTTATCTGATATTAATTCATTAGTTGAACCTCCTAAAATTCTCGTTGAACAAATTATTTTTCCTAATTCAATATAAATATCAGCACCCACAATATTAAAATTGTCTACTAACATTTCCCTTATATTTTCATTTTCTTCTGCTAAAATTCTCGCTTGTAATTCTTGAGCAAATTGTTGATCGAATTGTGTATTATTTTTTACTTCTTCATTTCTTAATAGTTGCTGGTCATAAAAATCAATAATATCTTGCAGTCCTTGAAATTCAGAAGAAGTAGAGTTTTGTTGCAATAAATCTTCTTCTGTAATCCCACAAATGGACTCTGTCAAGTCAAGATAATTTCCTTGACTATCAACCATCCAACAACCGGAATATTCTTGAGCTTTAACAAAATTAAAATTACTAATAATTGTTAGCCCTATTGATACAAGTAAAATTTTGACGAAGGATTTTAACATAAAATTAGCTCCTATTAGCAAAAAACTAATCATAAATAATTATTATCTTTATTTTATTTATAACTTAAAAATGTATTTTTGAGTTATAAAATACCAATTAATTTGTGATCGAAAAAGTCAGAAAAAGTAAGATTTAGTCAGAAAAAGTAAGGAAAAGTAAGATTTGCATAAGAAAAACTTAATTATAGATAAAGTAAACAAATGTAAATTATATCTAATATAAGAATTAAAATTAAGATGATTGAGAGGCTCAAAGCTAGATATAATCATAACTTTAATATTTATAGTTATCTGTAACTATTGAGGGTAAGATCAAATTTGAGAGGGAAGTCAATAGATAAAAAATTTTAATCTTAACTATAATGCTATAATTTAATTACGCCATTTTGCTGAACGATGTGGTACACCTAATCAACCTGTATGACCAGTAACAATCTCAAATTTACGAGATTTTGTGTTATGATGTTAAAATAAACTTTATAATCTACATCAATATAAGTAGCTATGAATTTAACAACTGAAGTATCTCAATTTCAACATTTAATTGAAAGTGTAGAATCTTTATCTATAAATGATCAAGAAATGCTTTTAGATATATTAAATAAAAGGCTAAGAGAGCAAAAAAGAATTAATTTAATAGATGAAATTAATTTAGTTAGAAAACAATATCAAGAAGGGAATGTTAAATCGGGTTCAGTAGATGGTTTTTTATTAGAATTAGACGGAATAAGCAAAATTTAGTATAATTATATAAATGTAACTCATTGACTAATTTAACTATGAATATTCAAGAAATTACTGATTTAGCAGATCAACTTATTTTTAATAAAACGGGTAAACATTTAGATGATCTACAAATTCAGATTTTAAAAGAGGCTTTTGAGGGAAACAAATATGCGAAAATTGCTAAAAATTCTAATTGTAGTGAAGGTTATATTAAAACAGTGGCTTCTGAGTTATGGAAACTTTTATCTGATGAAATAGGGGAAACTATCAAAAAATCTAATTTTAAAAGTGCAATGGAAAGATTTTATATTTCTAATATTTCTGATAGTTTTAATATAGAAAATAGTAGTAATATTAATATTTGTAATAACGGTTATCACCATCAACCAGAATTAAATAAAATTCAAGAAGAATTACAAGCAAAAACCCTTCGTATTCAAGAATTAGAAAAGATTTTATCTATCAATAATTAATTATAATCATAATTTCATAAATACTCTTAGTTATTACTGATTACTTAACTTATGGAATAAGTCTAATATAGAGACGTAGGATCATACATCTCTATATTTAAGACTATATCCTCAGTTTAATTTCCTGCTTTAATACAATTTACCATTCTTAAAGTAGCGGCGGCCGCATAGTTGCGTAAAGATTGACTGTTAGGTTGAAAATTACTTCCCTGTTCATTAACCGCAGAAGCCACCCGACAATAACCTGACATTTGGGTAATTTGATTCGCTCCCCAATGGCCACCAATATCGCTAAAATTCAATAAAGCGTTAGGTTGTCCCAGTTCGGTAGTTAGACCTTTTTGAGTTCTCGCATACTCCGTAGCCTTTTTCAAAATCACGATTAACTCCGCACGGGTTACAGCTTGAGTTGGTCTGAAATTGCCATTAGGATAACCAGTGACAATATTTTTCTCTTTCGCCCATTTGATTTTGGCCGCACTCCAACGATTGCTTTCCACATCGGGATAGGGGCGCGTAGTGTTAGAGGTGGGAACGGTTACATTAGTACCGGGGATTTTACTTAAAGCTTCTATCACCATTGAAACGATTTGTTCACGGGTTACAGCTTGGAGAGGACGGAAAGTATTATCATCTTGAAATCCCGCAATAAAGCCTAATGTCACCGCCTGTTCAATTTCCGTTTTATAAATATCGTTGCTAATATCACGGAAACTAGCGGTTGCAGGGGGTGGAGTTACACCGGGGGTGATATTAGGAGGATTACCCATCGCCGTAGTATCACCTGTTAAATAGGTATGCCCTAACACATTTCCTTCAAAGGTTCGTTTGGTAAATCTCCAGCCCGGATCTAGGAAAATTTTTAAAAATTCCTGACCCGTAGCGCTTAAGCCCCTTGTGCGTCCGATCACGATTTCGGGTTGAGTGCGATCTTGACGATGTGCGCCCACTAAGACTAACTCACCTTGTCTTTGTACGATGCGTAATACATAATTTCCGTAGTCTTGTCCATCAATGCGGATGGAGTAGGAGTTCCCATCCGTTCCTCTACGACAATCTCTGGTAAAATCGTCATAGGTTAGTAATAAGGGATTAATAACCACAGGAGTATTGCCACTTTCAGACCAACAGGGTCGGCCTGAGGGGATTTGTTCTAAAACCAGTAAACTGTAACCTCGGCCGCCCGGACTAGCGATCGCAATAAAATTATTTTGAGTGACTTCTTGTTGTCCAAATAAAGCCTGTGCATTGACCGGATTCAAACTCAGAGGAGTTACAGTGGTTAACAAACCAATAGTTAAAGAAGCTAAAGATTTTGATAATGTTGATTTGAGTAGTTTCATCATTGATTTAACAAATTAGACGTGATTACATAATAACAAAATTCTTAGAATATAAAATCACCCATAAAGTTTCATAAATTTAACAAAACTTTCTAACCCTCTTTTGATTAAGGAGAGGAGACTTTTCTTGTGATTTTACAGTTATTAATCAATTGACAATTGATAATGGACAATTGACAATTGTTAAATAAAATAGAAAAACTTAATCTTACAATTTAATTATAATTACACATAAACCTAAATAATTCTTAATTAAGATGAAAACTTTTTTGGTTAAAGCGAATCAACATCAACCTCAAATAATTACTTGTAATATTACAGATCAATTAGTCAAAAATATTCCGATTTCTGTAATGTTTTTTTATCCCAAAAGTATAGATGAGCAAATATTAATTAATAGTTTAGAGAAAATTCTTGATGATTTTCCAATTTTTGCGGGAAGATTACAAAAAGATCAACAAGGTAATTTATTAATCAATTGTCAAAATCAAGGGGTGGCTTTTTCTATTCAAGAAATTTCCTATAATATGATCGAAATTCTCAATAATAGTCATCTGATCAAGCAACAAAAAATAATTAATTATATTAACAATCAAAAAGTCATTATCAATCAAAGTTCCCTGTTAACAATTCAAGTTAATTATTGTAATGATGGTAGCATGATTTTAGGGATTTCGTGGCATCATAGTATCGGTGATATGTGCAGTTTTATGTCTTTAATGAAAGCATGGTCAAAAGCAACTAATCAACAACAGTATGATCTACCTTTAATTGTTAAAAACAGAGACAAATATCTTGAGCAAAATTTACCAAAACAAAACAAATCAAGCCCTAAAGTAATTTATCTTACTTTAAAAAATATAGTCAATCTATTATTTTATTTTTTAATAAATGCCAAAAATAAAATGTTATTTCAAATTTATTTTTCAGATGATGAATTAAAAAATATGAAACAAGATTTTATCGTTAAAACTGGCCAAAATTTATCTACTAATGATGTTTTATGTGCTTATATTTTAACAATCATTGCTCAATTAGATCAAAAAAAACAATTTAAAAATTTATCTTTTGCCATTAATTATCGCTCTAAAATTAATTTACCTCCCAATATTATAGGTAATTTTGTGGACTTTTTATCCTTACCCTTATCCAAAGATGATAATTCTTATCAAATAGCCCAAAATATCAGAAACTATCTTAATAATTATTCTACATCTTTAGGGGATTTTCAAGTAACAAAAAAATATGTTGAAGATTACGGAGGTTTATCTAAAATTAATCGTTTTTTTGCAAAAACACTCTATCCACTTCAACAAAGATTTATGATTACTAATTGGTCTAAATTTGGAGTATATGACATTAATTTTTTAGGAATTAAGCCTATTTTTTTTACCCCTTTTGGAGAGCCACCTTTATCTTTTATTTCTGTAATTGTTGAAGGTTTTTCTAATCAAGGTTTACTTTATTCTCTAGTTTTACCAAAAAAATTAGGACAAAAATTGCACTCAAAAAATGTTCTTAAAATTCTTCATCAATATCGCTCAGAAAAAGATAATTTACCCGATTTAGTAACACAATTATCTTGGTTATTATAGATACAGCCCTTTACATTATAAAAAAAAAGCGGTTATAATCGGGTTTAATACCCAATTCCCAATCCCCAATCCCTATAAATGGGATCCCCCAAATCGAGGTTGTGTTAACACATTACCAGATTTAGGGGGTTTTTGCATTTTGGTGGCTTGGCGAAAGAATTGATTAAATTTGGTTTTTTGATTAATTTTTTGATTAATTTCGCAAAAATTTTATTATCACTTCTGAAGTGTAAAGCACTTGTACAGATAGAGAAATATTCCCAATCAATAATCAACAAAAATAAGTTAAAATAACTATCAAAATTAGTAAAATTTCAAACCCTTGATTGATATGACATCTCAAAACAATGTGCCAAAATTAATTATACATGGGGGAGCAGGTTCTTCTCTCAAAGGAAAAGGAGGACTTTTAGCCGTGCGTCAGTCTCTCCATCAAATAGTAGAAGAAGTTTATCATTTATTGTTAAACGGTGCTACGGCTAAAGAGGCGGTGATCAAGGGATGCCAACTCTTAGAAGATGAACCCCGTTTTAATGCCGGAACTGGTTCGGTGTTACAATCTGACGGTAATATCCGTATGAGTGCTTCTTTAATGGATGGTCTAAAACAGCGTTTTAGTGGTGTGATCAATGTTTCTAGGGTTAAAAATCCCATTGATCTGGCGACTTTTCTACAGAATGAAGATGATCGGGTCTTATCTGATCTTGGTGCGGCCGAACTATTGAGAGAATTAAATGTCCCCATCTATGATCCCTTAACTGATTTAAGATTAAACGAATGGATTGAGGAAAGAAAAACTAATTTTAGTCGTACCATGGCCGGGGTAATAGCGGAAGATGATCAGCCTTCCGAGGCTAGACGTGGCACCATCGGCGTGGTAGCTTTAGATCAACATGGTCATATTTGTGCGGGTACTTCTACGGGTGGTAAAGGCTTAGAACGGATCGGCCGTGTCAGTGACTCCGCCACTCCGGCCGGAAATTATGCCAATAGTAAGGCAGGTGTTAGTTGTACGGGTATTGGTGAGGATATTCTGGATGAATGTTTAGCGGCCAAAATTGTGATTCGAGTTGGTGATGGGTTATCTTTAGCTGATGCGATGTTAAAATCTATGGAGGAAGCTTCGGGGAATAAAAGGGATCTAGGTGCGATCTCGATCGATCATACAGGGGCGATCGCTTTTGGAAAAACCAGTGAAATTTTATTAGCGGCCTACCATAATGGCACTACCATTGGTGATACTTTAGAATGGACAACCACTGAGTTAAGCGCAGTCGTTTAAAAACCCACGATGGCGTTGCTGAAATAGGGGATGAGCCAATCGTTAATTCACCAACGCCTAAAACGTCCCGTTATTCATTAAAATTAGTTCGATGGGTAAAATCTTGACTTGTGCTATAATTCAAAGAGTCGTAGCTTGATAAATTGGATTCCGACTCAAAAGAAGAAGACGGTTTAGGTCTATTGGCCGAATCTTCCTTCAATTGATTGCGTCCATTGCGAATAATCCCTAACATTTGAGATAATTGACCCTCAATTTTATTGAGAACTGCATCAGCATATTCATCAGCCCCGTATTGAATATCATCACATTCAGCCAAAGTTAAACGGCGTAATTCTTCTAATTCCTGTTGAGCCGTGCGTCTAATCTGTTCCACTTCAGATAAAGTAGCCCTTTGTAACTGTTCAGATTCTAATTGTACCTGTTGAAGGATTTGAGCCGCCTCCCGTTCTGCCTGTTGAATAATACCTAACTCATTTAAAATTTCTGAAGCCCGTCTTTGTGCCGTTTCAATTAGATCCTGAGCATAATCTTCCGCCTCCATTAAAATTTCTTCTTTTTGACGCAGAACATCTAAAGCTTGGGCAAAAGCCTTGGGCAGATTGACCCGCACCAGATCCAATTGATCTAAAAATTCATCCTCATCCACCAGTCGCCAAGGAGACAGGATAATGCGAGGACTATCAATAATTAATTCTTCTAGTTGGTTGAGTTCCTGTTGAATATCAAAACTCACTCCCTGATTAGCTGTTCGAGAGTCTTTATCATTCATAACTTCAGGCTTAAGATCATTGTTAATAATGTCATTATTATATAGATTAGAACGTGGCATTGTTTAAATCTTGGGCAACATTGTGAGGAACAAGATGAGTAACAGAACCGCCAAATTTAGCAATTTCTTTGACGATACTACTACTTAAAAAACTATATTCATTAGAAGTCGCTAAAAAAACCGTTTCTATTCCTTCCCATAAAGTTTTATTGGTGTGAGCCATTTGTAATTCTCCTTCAAAGTCTGATAAAGCCCTCAAACCTCGGAGAATAACTTGTGCATTTTTTGATTGAGCATATTTGACTGTCAATCCTAAAAAAGTATCAATTTCAACATTTTCAATATGATTAGTACATTCAAGAATTTGTTGCATCCTCTTTTCTACTGAAAAAAGGGGTTTTTTATTAGGATTACAGGAAATAAGCACAATTACTTTTTCAAATAGTTTAGCACTTCGTTCAATAAGATCAAGATGGCCTAAGGTAATAGGATCAAAACTTCCCGGATAAAGTGCGATCATTTTAAATTTATTGGTTATTGGTCATTTGTCATTAGTCACTGTTCACTGTTCACTGGTCACTGTTAAGGGCGTTTGCTGTTGCGTACACCTTCGATCGCCGCCCCATAGTCAGGGGCATTAAAGACAGCAGAACCAGCCACGATCGCATTAGCACCGGCCTCTAAAACTTGCCATGTATTAGCAGGTTTTAAACCGCCATCAACCTCGATCCAAGGATCAAGACCTTTTTCATCACACATTTGACGTAATTTGCGGATTTTACCCACCATTTCAGGGATAAAACTTTGACCACCGAAACCGGGGTTAACACTCATGATTAACACTAAATCACAAAGTTCTAACACATATTCAATTAATTCTAAAGGACTAGAAGGATTTAAAACCACACCGGCCTGTTTACCTAATTCTTTAATTTGTCCTAAAGTACGGTGAAGATGGGGAGAAGCATTGTGTTCAGCATGAACGGAAATAATATCAGCACCCGCTTTAGCAAAGTCAGCCACATATTTTTCCGGCTCAACGATCATTAAATGAACATCTAAAGGCTTTTTGGTATAAGGACGAATAGCATCTACAATTAATGGCCCAATGGTGATATTAGGCACAAAACGACCATCCATTACATCCACATGGATCCAGTCTGCTCCGGCTTCATCTACCGCTTTAATTTCTTGACCTAAACGGCTAAAATCTGCCGATAAAATAGAAGGGGAAACGACAACGCTTTTCTTTGATTCGCTCATAATTTTTAATTTAATTTGAGAATAAGATTATTTTTATTGGTTTACTTATCTTAACAAAGTTGATCACTTTTTCTTTAATTAAATTAAAATTGTATTTCTTCTCTTTTCCTGAATAATTCAAGTTATGACTATCTACTTATAAAAAAAAATTAAACTTCACAAAGTAGCAATTTAGTGTAAAATGATCCTGAAAGTTAATTAAAATGGTTATCTTATGTCTACACCCTTTACCCCAGAAGAAATTGCCTCCGAAGGTATTACCCCCCAAGAATATGAAGAAATAGTTAAACGCTTAGGCAGACACCCCAACAAAGCCGAGTTAGGGATGTTTGGGGTAATGTGGTCAGAACATTGTTGTTATAAAAATTCTCGTCCTTTATTATCTCAGTTCCCCACCACCGGAGAAAGAATTTTAGTGGGGCCTGGAGAAAATGCGGGTATTGTGGATCTAGGCGATGGTATTCATTTGGCTTTTAAAGTGGAGTCTCATAACCATCCCAGCGCGATCGAGCCGTTTCAAGGGGCGGCCACAGGTGTGGGCGGTATTTTAAGAGATATTTTCACCATGGGAGCAAGACCGATCGCCCTGTTGAACTCCTTACGTTTCGGAAATTTAGATAACCCCCGCACTCGTCACATTTTTACGGGAGTTATTGAAGGAATATCACATTATGGTAACTGTTTAATAGCGCAAGAAACTTTAATTTGGCGTGATCAAAATGGAGTACATTTTGATACTATTGGCAATTTTGTTAATAGTCGTTTACCTGAAAATACAACTACTGTTGAATTAACAGAAAATATTGAAACTTTATCCCTTGATCAAGATAACCATGCCTGTTGGCAACCGATCAAACGTATTTTTAAACGTCAAACTGATCAATTAATTACCATCAAAACTGCTTTAGGTAGAAGTTTAACATTTACGCCTGATCATCAATGTGTAATTTTAACTGATGAAGGTTTAAAAACAGTTTCAGGATCACAATTAAAAGAAGGTGATACCATACCTTTATTAATTAATTTACCTATAGCTGAAAATAATACTAAAGAAATTGATCTCATTTCTTGTCTCAAAAATATAGATAATGTTTATATAGACTTACCCGAAAACTATCAATTTTCCGATGAGGCTAAAGCAAAATTAAAAACCATTGAGCCTAATAATCAAACCAGACATCGTTATCAAAGTAAAGGTTATTTACCCCTTAATTTATTCTTAGAAATTGAACCAGAATTAAAGCTCGAACGTCAAGAAATTCGTTTATATAAACGCAGTGGTAAAGCCAATTATGTAGAAGGGGTAATCAAATTTAATGATACCTTTGCCCGTTTATTAGGTTATTATCTTTCAGAAGGTTGTGTGTCTGAAAATGGCAATACTTACAAAATTATCTTTACATTTGCTCACCATGAAAAAGAGTATGTAGATGATGTAATTTTAGGTTTAAAAGAATTAAATCTTAACCCTTGTATCGAAAAACGTGAGTCAACAATAGTCGTTTATGCTACCTCATGGTTACTCGGTTATCTCTTAAAAGAAGTGTGGCAATGTGGCGATAAAGCTCATACTAAAGCCCTACCTCCTTTCATTTTTAACTGGGATCGCACCTTACAAAAAGAACTCTTAAAAGGTTTATTTCGAGGAGATGGATCTTTTAGCACAAAAACCAATGGTAGTCATGGTAAAATAACTTTTGCCACAGCTAGTCATAAACTTTTTGAACAAACCTTAATACTGTTACAAAGTCAAGGTGTTATTCCCTATATTTATTGTCGTCAAGGTGGCGAAGGTGAAATACAAGGAAGAAAAGTTAATCGTTTACCATTATGGCAGTTAGAAATTACTAATATTGATGGTTTAACAGCCCTAGTTGATCTATTTGGTAAAAAACAAAATCAAGAATTAACTAATGCCTTAGAAAATTATCAAGATCATAGTCATTCTTTCCCCCGTTATCAAGTATCTAACCAACTAGCATTTGTTAAGATTAAAAATCTTGAAACCTTATCAGTTGAAAATGAAAATGTCTATGATATTGAAGTAGAAAATACCCATCTATTTGTTACTACTTCCGGTATTGTCACCCATAACTGCGTGGGAGTGCCAACCGTAGGCGGTGAAGTCTATTTTGATCAGGCTTATACGGGCAACCCCCTTGTTAATGTCATGGCTTTAGGTTTAATGGAAACCCCTGAAATAGTTAAGGCGGGAGCTTCAGGGGTGGGCAACCCTGTGTTATATGTGGGATCAACTACCGGCCGTGATGGTATGGGAGGAGCGAGTTTTGCTAGTGCGGAGTTAACGGATCAGTCAATGGACGATCGCCCAGCCGTGCAGGTGGGTGATCCCTTTACGGAAAAATGCTTGATCGAAGCCTGTTTAGAGGCTTTTAAAACTGGTGCAGTGGTAGCGGCTCAAGATATGGGGGCGGCCGGTATCACCTGTTCAACTTCCGAAATGGCGGCCAAAGGCGGTTTAGGTATTGAGTTAGACTTGGATAAAATACCCGCAAGGGAAAAGGGCATGATCCCTTATGAATATCTACTCTCTGAGTCTCAAGAAAGAATGTTATTTGTGGCTCATAAAGGGCGTGAGCAGGAGTTAATTGATATTTTCCATCGTTGGGGTTTACAGGCTGTGGTAGCGGGAGAGGTATTACAAGAGCCGATCGTGCGGATCCTATTTCAAGGTGAAGTTGCCGCCGAAATACCTGCCACTGCTTTAGCTGATAATACCCCCATCTATCATCGAGAATTAATCTCAGAGCCTCCCCAATACGCTCAAGAGGCTTGGGCATGGAGTGAAAACAGTTTACCTCCTTGTGATATTAATGGGATTGAAATTAATGGTAATATCAAAAGTTATAATGAGATCTTACTAGACTTGTTAGATAGTCCTACGATCGCCTCGAAACAGTGGATCTATCGTCAATATGATCATCAAGTGCAAAATAATACCTATATTATGCCCGGTGGCTCGGATGCTTCTGTGGTGCGGATCCGCCCCCATAATAAGGGTGTGGCCGCCACAACGGACTGTAACCCCAAATATACCTATTTGAACCCCTACGAGGGGGCTAAATGTGCCGTAGCTGAAGCCGCCCGTAACTTAAGCTGTGTGGGGGCTTTACCCCTTGCCGTCACCGATAACCTTAATTTTGGTAGCCCTGAAAAGGCGATCGGTTATTGGCAGTTAGCTAATGCTTGTAAAGGTATATCGGAGGCTTGTAAGGCTCTTAATACTCCGGTAACTGGGGGTAATGTGTCCTTATATAATGAGACTTTAGATAGTGACGGCAAACCTCAACCCATTCACCCCGCCCCTGTGATCGGCATGGTGGGCTATTTAGAGGATGTAACTAAAGCTTGTGGTCAAGGTTTTCAAAATACGGGAGATTTGATTTATTTATTAGGTATAAATCAAAATAATTTACCTGTGTTTGGTGGTTCGGAATATTTAGATCAAATTTATCATTTATTAACAGGTCATCCCCCGATCGTTAATTTTGACTTAGAAAAACAAGTACAATTGACTTGTCGTGAAAGCATTAATAATAACTTAGTAAAATCTGCCCATGACTGTGCTGAAGGTGGCTTAACTGTAGCCTTAGCTGAATGTTGTATTAATGGGAATAAAGGTGCAAATATTAATCTTAATACCCAAGAAAATCAGCGTTTAGATAACCTTTTATTTGGGGAAGTGGCTAGTTATATTATTGTTACAATTGCCCCTGAAAATGTTAGTCAATTTGAGCAATTGTTAACAGAAAATTTAACACAAAGTTGGTTAAAAATTGGTCAAGTTTCTGACTTAGAAAACGGTTTACAAATTAATGTTAATAATTCTAATTTAATTAATGTTAAAATTGATCAAATTAAAGACAAATGGAGTAGCGCGATCGAAAGAAGATTAGCTTAACCGAAAAACTCAGATATTGCTCCTCTATTGAGGAGTATTTTCTACATCTAACTCAATATTCGGCCCTCGATCTAATACTTCAATATCCCACTGCCCACGACGGGCTGTTTCAAAGGTGATATAACGTCCATTGGGGCTAATCTGAGGATTTCTGAGCCAGTAGCGATACCCTTGACTAATGATCTCGTTACGTTGGGTAAGACGATCATAAAGTGCGATCGCAGGAGAACCGGTGCGACTGGTTAAATAGACTAAATAACGTCCCGTGCGGCTTAAACTGGGATGGGACGAAATTGCGTCAGATTGATTAACTCCTCTTAGACTCACAAAGCTCTTTTCTTGTAAATCATATAAAAAGATTTCACTGCTACCGTGACGACTAGAAACAAAGGCTAAATAACGGCCATTTCCGCTTAAAGATGGTTCTTCATCATTAAAATTACTATTTAAAGAAACGGGCAGGAGAGTATTATTTGCATTATTACAAGCAGTTAATACTCCCATCATTAAACTAAAACAGATAATTTTAATTAATTTAACCATCTAAATTTACGATTTGTTTTAGTTTAATAATCAAAATTAATTGGTTTACGGCGCTCATCTTCCCGATCCCAATCCTGATCTTGATTGTTTTCATCTTCATTTAATGGCTCATAATCAACATAATCCTCTGATTGACTAAAATCATCATCATCACTGTAGGGAGTGCCAATATCCATCGGCTTAGGGCGTGGTTTTCGGGGGGGTTGAGGGCGGTTGTTAAAATTGGAACGAGAACGGCTAGGAGTTTCGTTGTAATCTTGATCTTCCCAGTGATCGGGTATTTCTCGCCAGTCTTGTTCGGTTTGATTTTCAACGGCTGGACGGGTGGGTGGACGATTGGAGCGGTTACGTCTAGGGGGTGTATTTTCTGTATAATTAGAACGGGAACGACTGCGGGGGGGGGGATTTCCCTGATCTTCTCTTTCTGAGCGTCTATTAGTGCGAGGCTCTTGATAACCTCTTAAACGGGGATTATTATAATCTGGTTCGCCTTCATAATCGTAGGGTTCTAATTGATCTAATTCAGCCCGATAAACTCTGGTGGAGCTAACGGGGCGATCGTCATCTATAATTCTGGTATTGCGTCTGGCTTGTTCGGTGGCTACGCCCCTGAGTCTAATGCTTTCCACTGCAAAAAAGATCACGGATCCGGTTAACAAAAATTGACCAAATTGTAAAATTGGATCAAGTCGCCATCCTTGAAAGAGGAGAATAAAGCCACAGAGTAAGCCCACGGCCGCAAAAAAGATGTCATGATCCCTTGAGACTTCAGGGCGGATCGATCGCATAAAATATAAAGAAGCACCGGCCACGGCCAGAAAAATGCCGAGAATACTAGCGGAATTAAGTCCAAAATTAACCATAATAAAAGATATTTTTAAGCTTAAAGAATTAGATTAATTAATGATTTATGATAACAATTTCGATTTTTTCTTTAATCATTTTAATTATAACAATAAATTAAATATGATTGAGATCGGATTTAATCTTGATCTTTCGGCTTAGTCAAAATAACGCGCCAAAGTACAAATAATAACATAAATAAATAACCTGATACCGTTAGCCAATCTTGCCAACTACCTAATATATTTAAAGTTTGATGATTATTCATAATTGATGATTATAAACAATAAAGTCAAATTATTAGAAAATTGATCATTAATTGATCTAAATAATATTTGTTTCTACCTAACTTGATATGTAAAACTATTACAATTTATTGCCCCAAACCCTGAAGGGTAGGGCTATATAGATAAAGCCTGTCTGCACAGGCTATAATCAAGCCTACGCAGGTAGGCTTTGTTTGTGTAGTATAAGGCTTTAGCCTTCATGAAATCATTTTATCAACTGTCAATTATTCATTATAAAGGTTTAGTTTCACTGGGAATTAAAATTAATGACCAATAGGTAATTTCTGATAAATTAACTTCTTTAATTGGTACAATTCTTTGATTTTCCCATGTTGCCCTTTCAATATAACAGGCTCGATCTAATAAATTTAATTCTGCTAAAATTGATTTAACTTTAGGAAAATGTCGCCCTAATTTAATAATAGCGGCCGCATCACTTCTGGTTAAATTTTCTTTGATTATTTCTGCTTCTAAAGTGGCCGGAATAATGGTAAAAATATCATTACGATAGGTTAAAGGTACTCCTAACATGGCCGCACTGGCCATCACCGAAGAAATACCCGGAATAACTTGCACTTCAAAACGGGGGGATAAACGGTTAAAAATATACATAAATGTGCCGTAAAGCATGGGATCCCCCAAACATAATACGGCCACATCTTGCCCCTGTTCTAAATGGGTGGCGATTTTTTGCGCCCCTAAATCATAATAGGGTTGGGACGATCGATCCACACTAAAGGGTAAGGGCATGGCTATTTCTATTTGTTGGGGGCTGATGAAGTCGGCTACTAATGCCCTTGCTAAGACTTTACCATTTTCCATGGTAGGATAGGCGATCACCGGACAACTGGTTAGGATCCGATGGGCTTTAATGGTTAATAATTCTGGATCCCCCGGCCCAATACCGATCCCATATAAACATCCTTGTTTCAAATTTCACTCTCCTTAGCTAAAGCATTAACGGCGGCCACAGCGATCGCACTGCCTCCCCTTCTCCCGTGTAGGGTAATAAAGGGTACACCACGAGAATTATAAGCTAATTCGGCCTTTGATTCCATTGCACCCACAAAACCCACGGGAAAACCTAATATTAAGGCGGGTTTGGGAAAACCTTGATCTAATAATTCCAAGAGGTAAAATAAGGCCGTTGGGGCATTCCCAATGACTACCACTGAGTTAAGCAGATCATTTTCCCATAAATTAAGGGCGGCCGCCGATCTAGTATTATTAATCTTTTTGGCAAGATCTGGCACTTTAGGATCATTGAGGGTACAAATTATTTGATTATTAACGGGTAGTCTGCTTTTGGTGATGCCATGCGCTACCATTTGGGAATCACAAAGTATTTTCGCTCCCTGTTGCAGGGCTTGACGGCCTTTTTCCACAGCATCGGCCGAGGCTTCTAAGTCTTCAACAATATCAGTCATACCACAGGCGTGGATCAATCTGACGGCAACGTGAGCTAAATTAGGCTTTAAATGGTCTAATTTGGCTTCTTGACGAATCATAGCAAATGATTTGAGGTAAATTTCCTCTCCGTTACGAATATAATCAATCATTATTTAATCAGTGGGAAGTAGAAAGTGGGAAGTGGGAAGTGGGAAGTAACCCAAACCCTAAAGGGTTCGGCTACATAAACAAAGCCTGTCTTCACAGGCTTTATTCTAGTCTGCGTAGGCAGACTTTGTTTTTGTAGTATAAGGCTTTAGCCTTAATCACTTTAAATAACTACTTGATCCTAGTCTGCGTAGGCAGATTTTGTTTTTGTAGCATAAGGCTTTAGCCTTAATGACTTTAAATAACTTAACTGACTAATTTATTTTTACGGGCGATCGCCATTTCAAAATCAGGTTTTAAAGCGATCGCTTGATCATAACTTTGCACAGCCTCCTCAAAACGGGTTAAATGTTCTAAGGCACAACCACGACTATACCAAGCCTGAACAAAATCTGATTTCAGTGTGAGTGCTTGATCCCAACTCTCGATAGCCTTTTCCCATTGTTTAAGATTATAAAGGGCATTACCACGATCGTTCCATGCTTGAAAATCTTGAGGATTAATTTTTAAGGCTTGATCAAAAGAGGCGATCGCTTCTTCTAAACGGCCTAAATGTCCTAACGCACTGCCACGATTATGCCAGATCGCACTAAAATTAGGATTTAAACTTAAAGCCTGATCCCAATAGGCGATCGCCTCTAACATTTCACCTTGATCAGCCTTGGCCAAACCTTCATAAAATAAACTTTCAAACTCCGCAGGCCGATCCTTACCTTGCTCCTCGTTTGCCTGAGTTACTTCTTGATCAGTTTGATCACTAATATTATTATCATCTATTACTTGTGTAAATAAAGAATTAAGTTCTTCTGGGGGAATTTGCATTTGTTGCCCTAAAACAGTGATAATATCCCGAATATTATCACTATTTACTTGTAATTGAGAAGCCACTTGTGAACGAAGATTACTGTCATTTTTCAGCCTTTCAACTAATTCTTTTAAAGTTAAAGTTTCAACTCTAGTGGGTTGATTTTCCTCTGGCTCTGGGCTATCCTGCCAAGGATCCGGCACCGTTTTAACCTCAGTTTTAATCTCTGGAGGTTGGGCAGATAAAGATTGATCTTCAACTTGATTATTTTCTGTTTCAATAGTTGTTTGAATTTCTGTTGGAATAGGGGCGATAATCTCTTGCGCAAAAATTTGATCGGGCCCTTCATATTCCCAGATAATACTACCTGGTTGACGGGTCACTAATAAACGGCCAATTTGATAAGATTTTTCAGCAATATTTTTTAACAATAATTCATCTTGGGCTTTCTGGCCAAACTGTAACATTTTTTGGCCAAGTTGTTGATCAGCATAGGAAGAAGCCAATAATTTTTCCTCAAAACGGTTTAACCAAGATAGCCATAACTCCTCTTTTCCCCTCTCCCCTAAAATTTTAAAAAAATTAACCAATTTTTGAGAATGCCACCCGTGAGACACCCCTTCTAACAGTTGTAACCATAAAAATTCATAGTCTTGATCATTTAATTCAGGTACAATTTCCGTAGACAAGCCCTGCTTCTTCGTGGAAGGATGGCCTTTTCTTCCCTTAACAGTTGATTTACTTAAACTTTGCCAAATTTGTTTGAACATCCCCAAACTATTACTCCTTGATGAAAACAATCAATATTATATTATTTTACGTTATGATAACTATAGCTTAGTTATTCCTTATTTGTTAATCAGATTAATCACGCAAATTTTTGAATTTTAATTTTATTATCTATGTCTTATGTCCCTTTACATCATAAATATCGCCCTCAAACTTTTGGTCAATTAGTTGGACAAGAAGCGATCGCCACAACTTTAACTAATGCCATTGTTAACAGAAAAATCGCTCCGGCCTATCTTTTTACAGGGCCTAGAGGCACGGGAAAAACGTCTAGCGCCCGTATTTTAGCAAAATCTTTAAACTGTTTAAAAAGTGACGTTCCCACCCCCGATCCCTGTGGAGAGTGTGAAGTTTGTCGTATGATCGCTTTAGGATCGGCTTTAGATGTAATTGAAATAGATGCCGCTAGTAACACCGGTGTGGATAATATTCGAGAATTGATTGAAAAATCCCAATTTGCACCCGTTCAATGTCGTTATAAAGTATATGTAATAGATGAATGTCATATGTTATCACAGGCGGCTTTTAATGCTTTATTAAAAACCTTAGAAGAACCCCCAGAAAGGGTAGTTTTTGTCCTTGCAACAACGGATCCACAAAGGGTTTTATCTACTATTATTTCCCGTTGTCAACGCTTTGATTACCGCAGGATTCCATTAGAATCAATGGTCAATCATTTAATAAAAATTGCTCAAAATGAAACTATTGAAATTGAAAAAGATGCCATAACTTTAGTAGCCCAAATTGCCAATGGTGGCTTAAGAGATGCTCAAAGTTTATTGGATCAATTAAGTTTATTATCGGGTACAATTACTGTTGATAAAGTGTGGGATTTAGTAGGAGCAGTACCTGAAAAAGATCTATTACAATTAATCAAAGAAATTAGAAATAATAATAGTGAAGGTGTGATTAATCAATGTAGACATTTAATGAATCGGGGGCGAGAACCGATCATTGTTTTACAGAATTTAGCTAATTTTTATTTAAGTTTATTAATTGCCAAAACTGCACCGCAAAGATCTGATTTAGTGGCCGTTACTGCCCCCACTTGGGAACAATTATGTCAAGAGGGAAAAGAATGGGAAATATTTAATATTTTACAAGGTCAAAAATTATTAAAAGATAGTGAATTTCAATTAAAAAATACCACCCAACCCCGTTTATGGTTAGAGGTAACTTTATTAAGTTTATTACCTTCTGCCCAAGTTAAGACAGTGGTAGTAGAAACTAATAATCAAAATGTTAAAAATAATCCTTCAACTGTGGTTCAAAAACCTCAAAATATTAACACGAATATTAATCCAAATATTAACACAACTATTCAAGAAAAGCAACCAATTAATAATAGTAATATTCAGGAAAAACCGCCTATTCAAAAACAAGTAGAACCTGTAAATTCAGTTAGTCAACCCCAAGCAAATAATCAAGGTGAAAATAATCAAAATAGTGATAATTTATCAAATCAACAAATTTGGCAAAAATTTTTAGAAATTGTCCACCCACCCACCACAAAAGCTTTATTTCAACAACAATGTTATTTAATTAGTATTAGTGGAAATGTGATTTATATAGGGGTAAAAAATGAACCATTATTAAAGTTAGCACAGGGTAAAATTCCTAATGCTGAGGTGGCATTTCAACAAATTTTAAATCAAAAAGTACAAGTTAAAATTCAAGTAGAAAATGCTCAAACCCAAAAAAAAAATATAAATAATAAGGTAGATCGTCTAGCTCAAACTAATCATAATATTATTCAAAATAATATTCTTAGATCTTCTTTTTCTAAACCAAAAAAAATTGACAATCAACCCCATAATCAGCCCCCAGAAATTAAAGAAAAGCCTCAAGAAAAACCGCCAATTAATCCCCCCCCAGTTCCCGATAATGTCATTAAATTTGAACCTAAAAATAAGGTTGATCAAACAGAAATTTCTGAAACGGAATTTGATCATATTTCTTCCCAATTAGCTGAAGTTTTTAAAGGAGAAGTAATCGAAATTAGTGATTATTTTAACATTGATTATGATCAGGATTTAGAATCAGTAGAAGGAGAAAAAAATCATGATCATGATGATGAAGTTAATAAGATCACTCCTTCAGAAAAACCAATTTCTTCTGAAAAAAATCCACCTAATATTATTATTATTAATCGTCCTTCTATCAATTTTGATGATGAGGATGAAATTCCTTTTTAATGATCTATATTAAAATATATTTCTCCCGATGTATTATAATAAAAAGATGATCCATTATTTTGATAATAATAACCTCGATTATAGGGATAATTATTATTATGAATTATCCGATTTTGATAGGGGTTATTATTATTATTGATCGTACTATGTCCAGTATAGGGATTAACAGGAATAGGGGTAGGAATAGGGCTACCATAAATAAAATTAGCACTAGGATTTTGATTTTGATAATAGGGATAAGGTGCGTAAGGATAAGGGGAATAGGGATAGTTAAAAGATGGTTGATTAATAATAATAATTCGATCAGCTTTCGCCGGAAAAGAAACTAGCCCCCACAAGGTTAATCCTAGTCCTAAAGATGTTAAAATTTGTTTAAGGTTAAGCATAATTTTAGGAGGGAATAAATAACTAATTTTGTTAATGTTTTTTTCTTCGCAATTTAATGACGATCATGTTATTAAAAAAGTTCCTCAATCAACTAATAATAACTAATAAACAATAATTATTAACAAATAATCATGAATAATCAAGAAAAATTTAATGAATTTTATTTATTAGGAAAAGACGCTTTAGATAAAGGTTTTTATCGTCAAAGTTTAGACTATTTTAATCAAGCAAAAGAGTTGATTTCTGAAAATACCCGTCAAGGTGGGGATTTGCAAATTTGGTTGATCACGGCTTATCAGGCTTTAGGTAAGGAAGAAGAAGCGATCGCCCTGTGTCAAAAATTAACAATTCATCCTAATTTTATTATTAAAAAACAAGCGAAAGATTTATTATATATTTTACAAGCACCACGTTTACAACGCCCTAAAGAATGGATGACAGAAATACCTGATTTAACTAAAATTTCTGATCAAGATCGTAAGTCTAATTATGCCCCTATTCCCAAAGGTAAAACCACAAAATCTAAAGCAATTTCTTTAAATGAAAATAAACTTAATTTGGAAAATATTGAAAATGATAATAACTTTTTAGGTTTTGCTTTAGTTATTTTAGTCTTAACAATTTTAGTTATTTTTGGAGGTAATTTATCTTAATTTTTGGCAAAATGTACAATAAAGATCTTACTTATGAATAATCAATAATCAATCACAAATCAATGACAACTATGGCAAATTTAGAGGATATTTTAAACAGTTTTCAGGCACTTTCTGACTCGATCCGTTTGGAAATTTTAGAATTATTAAAAAGTCAAGAATTATGTGTATGTGAATTGTGCGAAAAATTGAAAATTAATCAATCAAAATTATCTTTTCATCTCAAAAATTTAAAAAATGCTAATTTAATTTTAGCCCGTCAAGAGGGAAAATGGATCTATTATCGTTTAAATTTAACTCAATTTATCTTATTAGAAGAATATTTGGCTCAATATCGCCGTTTTAGTTCTATTTTACCCGCTCGATCGTGTAAAGAATTGTAACTAAATATATCAATTTTTTTTGATATGATAAAATGTTGTTATATAGCCCTCACCCCCTAACCCAAGGGGCGAGGGGGAACTATTTAATAATTTTTGATTGAATATTAGAAAAAACATTCCCATCTCCTTGTGGGAAAGGAGGGAGGGAGTAGATGTAATCAAAAACACAAATCAAAAAAAATTGATATGAATAATCCAAAAATAAACCCTAAAGCTATTCAGGCGGGGGGAAAACTCAATTTATTTGAAAAATACCTTACAATTTGGGTATTTTTATGTATTATTGGCGGAATTTGTTTGGGTAAAATTTTCCCAGAAGTAGCGAAAAATTTGGACGCAATGAGTGTTTATAATGTGTCTATTCCTATTGCTATTTGTTTATTTTTCATGATGTATCCCATCATGGTTAAAATTGATTTTTCCCAAGCAGTAAAAGCGGCCAAAACACCTAAACCTGTTTTATTAACTTTAGTTGTAAATTGGTTAATTAAACCTTTTTCAATGGTGATTTTTACTCAATTTTTCTTAGGTTATTTATTTAAACCTTTACTAACAGCAACGGAAGTCATTAAAGGGCAAGAAATTACTTTAGCAAACTCCTATATTGCGGGTACAATTCTATTAGGAATTGCCCCTTGTACAGCGATGGTTTTAATGTGGGGTTATTTATCCTATAGTAATCAAGGTCATACTTTAATTATGGTAGCGGTAAATTCCTTAACTATGCTTTTTTTATATGCGCCTTTAGGAAAATGGTTACTATCAGCAAATAGTTTAATTGTACCTTGGGAAACTATCGTTTTATCTGTCTTAATTTATGTGGGTTTACCCCTATTAGCAGGAGTTTATAGCCGAGTTTGGATCTTAAGAAATAAGGGCAGAAAATGGTTTGAAAATGTGTTTTTACATTATCTTTCACCCATTGCCGTTATTGCATTATTAATCACTTTAATTTTATTATTTGCCTTTAAAGGTGAGTTAATTATTAATAATCCTTTGCATATTTTACTAATAGCAATTCCCTTATTTATTCAAACTAATTTTATCTTTTTTATTAGTTATTTTATCGCATGGAAATTAAATCTTTCTTATGAAGACTCAGCCCCGGCCGCTTTAATTGGTGCGAGTAATCATTTTGAAGTTGCGATCGCAACGGCCGTGATGTTATTCGGTTTAAATTCGGGGGCGGCCTTAGCCACAGTGGTGGGAGTTTTAATTGAAGTTCCGGTAATGTTAATGTTAGTTGAAATTTGTAAAAAAACTGCTTTTTGGTTTAAAAGAGAACCGGAAAAAGCAACTTTATTTGATCCCCGTTGTTTATAGTTAATAGCAATTTTTACATAAAAATAACTAATCATTAATAATATGAAAAAACTAATGTTTGTCTGTAAAAAAAATTCCTGCCGTTCCCAAATAGCGGAAGGTTTTGCGAAAGTCTTAGGCAAGGATCAAATAATAGTAAATAGTTGCGGTTTAGAAGCATCAAAAGTTCATCCCACCGCTATTAAAGTTATGGCTGAAATAGGCATTGATCTTAGGGATCAAAAGTCTCAAGCTTTAGCAGAATTTAACCCAGAAAATTATGATATAGTTATATCTTTATGTGGTTGTGGTGTTAATTTACCTCAAGCATGGGTATTAAGAGAAACCTTTGAAGACTGGGAATTAATTGATCCAGATGGTCAACCTATAGAAATATTTTATCAAGTCAGAAATGAAATTAAAAATAGAGTTCAAAAATTAATTAATCAAGTAATTTTTTTGTCTTAAATCAATACAGCATAAAGTTATCTCAATGGCAAAAAATTTGTGGAGACTTACGAAGGTGAGTCTCCACAAAAGATATTATCTAAACCTAATTTAGTCTAAATATATTCCTGCCATGATAAAGTCATTAAGGATAGGGTACAAAATCATAGGTTTGAACATCAACGTCATAGGCTTCCACATTTTCGTATACTCCTGTTTTAACGATGACATCCTCAGTTTTACCATTAAGATAAGTACGTCTTTCGGTATAACTAAAAGGAACAGAAATTAAAGCCTTTTTAACAATAACTTTAGCTTTCCCTTTAGAACGAGCAGGAACAACAACTTGAGTAGAAGAACTGATTTTCTTCTCAGTGGAAGTAGAACCACCCCATTCATGACTATAAGAAGCCTTCGTAGAAATTTCGATTTCGGTTTCTGCTAACAAAGGAATACCTGCTTTAAATGTGGCCGCTACCCCTATTTCTATACCTGCCGAATTGTTCCATGTACCTTCTACCGACTTAGTATATTCATAGGCCAGAGTTTGAGTTACATCAGCTGTACCATCATTTTTTACAGTTGTACGCAAAGCTACTTCAGGTGTAACCTCTGTTTTTTCAAAAGAATCTACATCATATTGAATATTAATAATTTCTTTTCTCAAGATGGGTTCACCAACTTCCATCAAAGAATATTTATTCAAGCTACGAATATTGGCGGCCACGTTGTTTCTCTTTCGACACCAATAAACACAAAGAAAATGCCAATCCCAATTATTTTGAATAAAATAATAGGGTAATAAAGCGATTTTATTTCCGTCACCAAGGATCACTTTAAATTTACACCAATCATCAATTTGATCTTTGGTAGCTTGGATTAAATAACCATCACCACCACAATTTATCGCACTCCAGTATTTGTTGTTATGCTTACTTCTGAAGGCAAATAAATCATCTGATAACTTTTCTACTGCAAATTGAGACTCGGGTTGTGACCCATCAAGATCAGTGCGAGTTTCTAAGTTAAGAACATTATTTTCTCGTCCTGTACCTCCAACTTGCACTCCATCTAGTTTAAGTGTGATGACTGGAGGAAAAACAATTGAATTTGAACCTGAGCCTGTGTTAAATATGCTTGTGTTTGCCATTTTGTTTACATGAATTTTATTTTTGATTGTTGGACATAGTATCATTATGTTCCTAGAAAAACAATAAGTTAAAATACCTAAAAATAGCCAATCAATTTATTTTTTATACTCTAAAATTACTTAAGTATATAGGTTTAAGTTTTTTCGTTTTAACTAACTATGAATAATCAATTATTAATTATTCCATAGCCTCCCCCCCCCGGAGTTTCGATAATAAAAGTATCACCAACATTCATTTTTACAGTGGCATTACTATCTAAAATTTCCATAGTTTGATCACTTCTTTTAAGATAATTTTTACCTTTTTTTCCATTTTCACCTCCTGCTAAACCAAAGGGAGAAATTACTCTTTTTTGTGATAAAATTCCCGCCGTCATTTCCTCTAAAAATTTAATTTTTCTAACCACACCATTCCCCCCATTATATAAACCTTTACCCCCACTATTTTCCCTGATGGAAAATTCCTCAATTAACACCGGAAAACGCATTTCTAAAACTTCAGGATCTGTTAATCTTGAATTAGTCATATTAGTTTGAACTGCCTCTGTACCATGATAATTAATACCTGCCCCTGAACCTCCGCAAATTGTCTCATAATATTGATATTTTTCATTACCAAAAGTAAAATTATTCATCGTACCTTGTGAACCTGCCTTAATACCTAAAGCCCCATATAAACTATCAGTAATTGCTTGGGATGTTTCCACATTTCCGGCCACTACGGCCGCCGGATCTTGAGGGTTTAACATTGAGCCTTCGGGGATAATTATTTCTAATGGTTTTAAACATCCAGCATTGAGGGGTATATTATCATTAACTAAAGTGCGAAACACATATAAAACAGCCGCTTTACAGATGGCAGAGGGAGCATTAAAATTATTTAATTGTTGGGGTGATGTGCCTGTAAAATCAATTTTGGCTTGACGTTTTTCCTGATCAATAGTAATAGTAACTTTAATTTTACTACCGTTGTCCATTTCATAGATAAAACTACCATTTTTTAAAACTTTAATCACTTTTTTTACAGATTCTTCCGCATGATCTTGAACAAACTGCATATAATTTTTGACGGTTTCTAAAGTATAATGATCAATCATTTTTAATAATTCTTGAACTCCTTTATAATTAGCCGCAATTTGAGCTTTTAAATCTGCTATATTTTGGGTAGGATTTCGAGCGGGATAGGGATTATTTAATAATAAATCTAATAATTCTTGTTCTCGAAAATTGTTATTTTCTACTAATAAAAAGTTATCAAATAAAATACCCTCTTGATCTAAACTGGTACTATGGGGAGGCATGGAGCCGGGGGTAATTCCTCCTAAATCGGCATGATGTCCCCTTGAAGCTACATAAAAAATAATTTCGCTTTTTTCCTGATTAAAAATAGGGGTAATTACGGTAATATCAGGTAAATGTGTACCGCCATTATAGGGATTATTAGAAATATAAACATCCCCGTATTTAATATGATTAAATTTAGCTTTAATTAAACTATGAATACTCTCACTCATTGAGCCTAAATGTACGGGAATATGGGGCGCATTAGCCACTAAATTACCCTGTTGATCAAAGATGGCACAACTAAAATCTAAACGCTCTTTAATATTAACAGAAGCGGCCGTATTTTGTAAGGTAATGCCCATTTGTTCAGCAATAAATTGAAAGAGATTGGTAAAAATTTCTAAACGAACTGGATCGGGTTTTGTTAACATAAATTAGACTTATAATTTCCTTTTTTAAAAATGATTAATAACTAATGACCAATAACAAATGACAAAAGTTTAACTTTAAGGTAGAATAACAATGATTACTTTTTATTAATATTATTAAAACTTTTTTCTATGAAAATTCGTTGTTTTTCTTCTTCAGTACGTTCTATGATTGTTCCCACCGTTGCGATGGCTTTGATGGGGCTTACTGCTTGTCAGTCTAAAACCAAATGGGCGGGTACATGGGAACTAAAAGAACCCGGCTCCGAAGCGAGTATTAAAGTTATTTTATCTGAAGATGGAAAACTTTACATGATTCCGCCAGAGTCTCCCCAATTTGGGCAACCGCCTAAAACTGCTTATGAATTACCTTTAAAAAGAGTTTCTGATGATACTAAAATACCTGAAGGTTATACCGTAACTAATTTAGAAGAAGAAGCAAAAAAACAAGCTGAATTAGCGAAAAAAGAAGAAGGAAAACAGTATGTAGGGGGCATTTTAAGGGCGCAACAAGCTTATCAATTAGAAAAAAATAAATTCGCTTCTACTTTTGAAGAATTGCAATTACCGATTAAAAATGAAACGGATAATTTTGTTTATAAAATGACTCCTTCATCTGATCTTAAAGCCAATGTAATTGTAACTGCATCGGCGAAAAACCCTGAATATAAAAGTTATTCTGGGGCTGTTTTTAAAGTAAAAGATGGAAAAGAAGACACTTCTAAAATTATTATTTGTGAAACTAACGAAAATTCAACCACTGCCCCGGCCGCCCCAATTTTAGAGGGTAAAGAATTAAAATGTTCAGAGGGTTCAACTATTTTACAATAAAATTTAATAAATATGATTGATTAAAATATAATTTTAGTTCAATGTATAGTGGAACGGCCATCCTTGCCCGTTACAGGCAAGATGCCTGTTTCACACAATTTTAAATGTAGCTAATGAATGGGGAAAATGCAATTTGATCAAGTAAATTTTAGACGATAAAAAATAACCAATAATCAATAATAAATAACAAAAAAATTATGAAAAAATGGCGTTTAATTCCTGCGATCGAAACAAATGGACGTTTACAAATGGCCATAGATCAGTGGTTATTAGATCAACATTTTAGAGGAAAAATATTACCAACCTTAAGATTTTATACATGGAAACCTGTGACAATTTCTTTAGGTTATCATCAAAAAAAATATCCTCAATTTTGGGATAATTTAACCTATCAAAATCAAAAAATTGAGCTAGTTCGTAGGCCTTCAGGTGGTAGGGGAGTTTTACATCAGGGAGATTTAACTTATTTAATTATTAGTTCAGATTTTCAAGGAAAAAGATTAGAAATTTATCAACAAATTTGTCAATTTTTAATTTTAGGTTGGCAAAAGTTAGGTTATAATTTAGCCTATGGAACAACGGGTAGAGGATATATTCATAATCCTAGTTGTTTTCATAGTGCAACGGGAGCAGATTTAATTTTAAATAATGGTTATAAATTAATCGGTAGCGCTCAATTTAAAAAAGGTAATACTATTTTACAACATGGTTCAATCAGATTATTTCCCGATGCTGATTTATTATTAACTATTTTTCCTGAAAGTGAAAAAATTAAGCCCATCTTTGAACAGATCGAAAATCAATTTTCCTTTCAAGAAAAAATTATTAATACTTTAATCGAATCGGCTCAAGAATGTTTTAAAATAGAATTGATGTTAGAGCCGTTTTCCCCACAAGAATGGACAGAAATTCTAAAATTAATTGATAATTAATAATTGATAATTAATAATTAATAGTTGATAATTAGCCAATAACCAATGACTGATTTATAATAAAAAAATCTTATTCTCAACAAAGATCAAAAAATATGAAAAAAAGATTAACCAGTTTAGTTTGTAGTTTAGCCACATTAGGCTTTATCTATCCCTGTTTAGCTTTTAATGAGTCTATTTCAGAAGAAGGGATCAATGCCAGTACCCTTCAGGAAGAACCCTATAATTTAACAGGCAAAAAAATTGGCATTGGTCAAGTAGAATTAGGTCGACCCGGAATGTTTGGCTTTGATAAAGTCATGGCATGGAATACCAATATTCGTTTTGCGGGTCTATTTTATCGGGATAGCTTGGCCGAATCTGATGTAGAATTGGATGATCATGCCATGATGGTGGCCTCATTAATGGTCAGTCGAGATAAAAAAGTTCGGGGAGTTGCCCCTGATGCTAGACTATTTTCCTCGGCCGTGGGAACATGGGAAACAGGAGGTCAAGCTGAAGATTGTTTTACGGGTCAATACGTTGCCCTACAAAATGGTGGGGATGTTCGGGCGATTAATTTTAGTTTTGGCTCTCCTTTATATGATGAGTCTCATTTTAATGCTAGACTTGATGGAAATTCCCTCTTAACTCAATGTGTGGACTGGTCAGCCAGAGTTCATGATACTTTATATGTAATTGCTGGAAATCAAGGTAGTGGGGGTATTCCCATCCCTACAGATAATTATAATGGCTTAAATACCGCTAATAGTAATCAAGTTGACGGTATTTTTCGCAAAGTAGATTTTTCTAATATTAGTGCGGTGCCAAATGGTGTGGGCAATAGTTTAATTGAACGTGAAATTAATCTTGATGGCCGCCGTTCTATTAATTTAATTGCACCTGGGAGCAATATTAATGTTTATGATCTTTATGGCACACAAATGGAAGTAGATGGCACCAGTTTTGCCGCTCCCCATGTGACGGCTTCAGTAGCTTTATTACAGGAATACGGCGATCGCCAGATTTTTAGTAATGCCCCCCATTGGAGTCTTAACTCCCGTAGACATGAGGTAACTAAAGCAGTTTTAATCAACTCAGCCGATAAAATTGAAGATCAAGGTGATGGTTTATTCTTAGGAATGGAGCGCACAACCCTTACCAAACATAATCAAACATGGTTAGATTCTGAGGCTTATAATAATGAGGAAATTCCTTTAGATATGGAAATGGGAGCAGGCCATTTAAACGTATTTCGAGCTTATCAACAGTTAAGCGCAGGTCAATGGAATTATGATCAACCTGTTGCTAATCGTGGTTGGAATTATGGTTCAATTGAAGCAAATCAAGAACAAGATTATGTGATTGAAAAATCATTAAAAGGCGGAAGTTTTGCCTCCATTACTTTAACATGGGATCGTTTAGTTGAATTAAATGATACTAATAATAATCAAGAATTTGACATCGGAGAAAACTTTACTGATCGAGGTTTAAATGATTTGAATATTTATTTAATGCCCGTAGATAGTAATAATAAAACTCAACATCTTTGTGCTTCTATTAGTAAGGTAGATAGCACTGAACATATTTTCTGTAAAATTCCTACCACTGGCCAATATAAAATTAAAGTTGAATATGCTAATCAAGTTAATGAATCAACTCAAAATTATGGTTTAGCATGGTGGACGGTAGACGGTGAACAATAAGCAGTAAGCAAGATTGCTCCTCCTCTGCTCCATCGAGAGAGGAGCTTTTATTAATTGTTAATTGATCAAATGATATTATTAAAATAATATCATTCTTACTAAATTAATAAAAAACCAAATTAAATCAATTTTTTAATGGTTTTAATCAATTGTTATTACTTTTACCTTTTATCTTGTTCTGTGCAAGAAGTCTAATCTAATCATAAATCATGAATTATCAAACTTTAATTCCCCATCATCATCAAGATTTAATTAATGAAATTAATTTAATGTTAAGGGCTAGATACCCTTTATTATATATTGTTTCGGCGGAAGAAGAACCAGTCGATCGAATTTTTAATATTATAGCTCAACAAATTGAACCCCAACGCACAATTTTAAGTTGGGATATTGTTAGGGGATGGCATGATAATGGCATGGCTAAAGGTTCACCCATGACAGCTTTAGAAAGAATTAAAAAAGAAGATAATCAACAAAATATGATCTATCTTTTAAAAGATTTACACCCTATTTTAAGACAACCAAATGATAAAAGTAATGCACCAATTATCAGAGAAATTAAAAATTTAACTAAAGATTTAAAACGTAGTAGTAATTGTTTAATTTTAACCAGTCATACTTTAGAAATACCGCCAGAATTTCAAGAAGAAGTAACAATTATTGATTTTCCTTTACCTAATATTGAGGAGATAGATTTTTTAATTAATCAGTTAGTTATTCCTGAAAAATTAAAGTTAGAAGGCTTAGGAAAAGAACAATTAATTAAGGCTTGTCAAGGCTTAAGTCGCGCCCGTATTCATCGCATTTTAGCAAAAGCTTTAGCGCAAAAACAGGAAGTTAATGAAACGGATATTGAAAAAGTATTAGATGAGAAAAAACAGGCCATTAGACAAACGGGAATTTTAGAATTTTATAGTAGTCATGAATCTTTAAAAAATGTGGGGGGCTTACAAAATTTAAAGCAATGGGTAAGAATGCGAAAAGATGCTTTTACGGAGGAAGCAAGACGCTACGGTATCCCCAATCCCAAGGGGGTATTACTAGCAGGAATACAAGGCACTGGTAAGTCTTTAAGTGCAAAAACTATCGCCTATGAATGGCGTTTACCACTGTTAAGATTAGATGCGGGTAGATTATTTGGAGGAATCGTGGGAGAGAGCGAAAATAAAGTCAGACAGATGATCAAATTAACAGAAGCTATCGCACCTTGTGTGTTATGGATGGATGAAATTGATAAGGCTTTTGGTAATATTTCAAGTAGTATTGATGGTGACTCTGGAACATCAAGAAGGGTTTTTGGTTCTCTGATTACTTGGATGCAGGAAAAAACCGCTCCTGTTTTTATTGTGGCGACTGCTAATAATGTTAATATTTTACCTGCTGAATTGTTAAGAAAAGGGCGTTTTGATGAGATATTTTTCCTGAATTTACCAACAGAAATTGAGCGAAAAGATATTTTTAAAGTACATTTACAACCCCTAAGGCCGGCACGTTTAAGAGAATTTAATTTAAACCTTTTAGCCAAAAAAACTAATAATTTTAGTGGCGCAGAAATTGAACAGGTTATTATTGATGCAATGCACCTTGCTTTTGCTACAATTGATAGTAATGGTAATCGCAGAGATTTTACCACCGAAGACATTTTACGGGCGATCGATCAAACCGTACCTTTAGCGGCGATCGCAAAGGAAAAAATCGAAGAATTAAAACAATGGGCGGCACAAGCAGGGGCGCGCACGGCTTCCGTTGATACCCAATTAACTTCTGAATTGAAAAAATACTCTTTAGATCAGGGAATTTCACCTTTAGAAGTTGATTAATTTTTGTTAGTAGTTAATAGTTATTTATTATGATCAATTAATTGGAGTTAATTAAAATTTTTAGTTTAAATTTCAAAAATAATTAATTATTAATTATTTATTAACTATCATTTTGAAAAGGATTTAACCATTGATAAAATAATCCTAAATCAAGGATAAAACGGCTAATTAAAAAGCAAAATATACTTTCAATAATTAGAATTAAATAGGGTATTACATCAAAAAAATTAATATGATTTAAACTTTCTAATAATACTAAACCCCTAGTTAAAGCAAAGGCCAAAACTGCCCCATCTTTGAGGTGAGAATTTTGATCCGTGCGGATGATATAACGATAGGTAACACCAAATAAAAACCCCGTAAAACCTGAAATTATAATCAATTTCCAGAAAAATTGATCGTCAATTTTGGTTAAGAAATTGGCTAAATTATTAAATTTTATGGTTAAAATTTTTTGATTAAATAATCTTACTATAAAATCAGCAATCAGAAAAGTAATACCTCCTAAAATTCCTGCTTTTACAGATTCAATTCTTTCAATTTTGATCATGTTATTTATTAGTTATTTGTTATTTGTACTATAGGCATCTTGCCCATAATAAATTAAAATTAATTATTACTTTTAAAATTAGAAGTTTGATACCAAATAAAACCGGCCGCAATACATAAAGTAATATTGCCTAAAACCGTTGTACTGGCTTGAATTGTTACTAACCATTCTAAAGATTTAAGATTATCAAAAAAGTGCCATGTACAAGCACACATCGCACTAATTAAAGCAGGTAACATGGCAAAAGATAAGCCCCACCAATAATATTTTTTAGTTAATTCTCCATAACTCCAAATTAACCAAATAGCGGCGATCCATTCAATCACACTTGAGATATGAATGATCCATGTTGGGATTGATAAAACGTGCATAAATTCAATGTTTAATTTACTAAAAAAATCAAAAAGGCAAATTAATTTAATTGTTTAAATTATTATGATACAATAGAAAATATCATAGGTGAGGCTATTTTTTCAAGTTAAAAATTAAAATTTTACAATTAATTACAATTAAAAATAATATGATTCAATCAAGTTTTTAGAATATTTTATTTATTGAGATTCTAAAAATTTGATCTATTATTTAATATTAATTATCATCATAAACTATGACTAATCAAAATAAATGGTTATCTATTGTTGGTATTGGTGAAGATGGTTTAAATGGCCTTTCTTTAGTGGCGCGATCGCTGATCGATCAAGCGGAAATTTTAGTAGGAGGTGAACGTCATTTAAAGATGTTACCAGATCATGATCCCCGTTTAAAAATTGTCTGGTCTTCACCTTTAGAAAATTCAATTAATACTATTCTTAACTATCGAGATCACAATAAAAAAGTTTGCGTTTTAGCCAGTGGCGATCCCTTATGTTACGGCATCGGAGTCACCCTCACTGCCCGTTTTCCTTTAAGGGAAATAACCATTATTCCAGCCCCTTCTAGCTTTAGTTTAGCCTGTTCTCGCCTCGGTTGGTCATTAACACAAGTGGAAACTTTAAGCCTTTGTGGTAGGGATCCGGCCTTATTACATCGTTTTTTATATCCAAACGCCCAAATTTTAATTTTAAGCGCCGATCGCCGCACCCCCTTAAAAGTTGCGGAAATTTTAAATCAACGGGGTTATGGGGCGACTAAAATCACAATCCTTGAACATTTAGGCGGTGATCGAGAAAGAATCATTGAAGGCATGGCCGCCGATTGGAATACAGATGATCTAGCGGATTTGAATTTGATCGCCCTCAACTGTGTGGCCGATCGTGAAACGGTGATTTTAAATCCCCATTTACCAGGCCTTGCCGATCAAGTGTATCACCACGATGGCCAATTAACCAAAAGGGAAATCAGGGCGATCACCCTCTCAACTTTAGCCCCCCTACCCCATCAACTATTATGGGATGTGGGGGCAGGATGTGGATCCATTGCGATCGAATGGATGCGCAGCGATCGCCGTTGTCATGCCATTGCGATCGAACAACACCCCCAAAGATTACAATATATTGCTGACAATGCCATCGCCCTTGGCACTCCCAACCTAGAAATTATCGCCGGATCCGCCCCTTCAGTTTTAAAAAACCTGCCCCAACCTAACACCATTTTTATTGGGGGGGGAGTCACAGCCCCCCAAATGTTGGAAACTTGTTGGAATGCCCTTCCCCAAGGCGGAAAACTGGTAGTAAATGCAGTCACCGTAGAAAGTGAACAAAAATTATACCAATGGCAACAAGAAAAAGGCGGAAATTTAACCCGAATAGCCATTCAAAGAGCCGAACCTGTGGGAAAATTTTTAGGGTGGAAAGCCTTATCTCCTATTACCCAATATTTAGTTTTAAAATAATTAGTAGATTTTTGACACAAGTTAGGGGAAAGGTAAAACTAATAATAATTCATTAAAACTGTTAAAGAATTGATTAAATTTAGTTTTTTATTAATTAACAATTATCGTAGGGATTAACGGCCATTAACCCCCACAATCCTTATATAATGACCTAAGTTTCTGAAGTCTCGGTTAAAGGATTAGTTATTAAGAGAATTTTCTCCAATAACCAAGGGGCAAACCTCTGACACCAAACGGCTAAATGACTTTGCCAACCCACTAAAATTTCTGATTTACCTTGATTTAAGCCGAAAATTAAAGCTTGAGCCACTTTTTGGGCAGTAACGGGCATTACACCCTTAAATAGTTTTAAACTGCGACTCATATCCGTATCTGTCAAAGTTGGCAATAAAGCCACTACTTTAATATTATAAGGGGCTAATTCTCCTCTCAAGGCTTGGGTAAAGCCTAAGATCGCAAATTTAGTCGCCGAATAGGTTGACATGGTAGGCGCGGCCACTTTACCCATTAAACTAGAAACATTAACAATTGTACCCTGTTTAAGATTGGCCATCCGTCTTGCCATTAAGCGGGTGATGGTGTACATCCCCATGAAATTTAATGACATTTCTTCACGCACTTGGGCAAAGCGAGATTTTAAAAAGGGCGTTTGATGGGCAACTCCGGCACAGTTAATTAAAATGTCTATGGGGGCATGATCCCGCCATGTTTGGGCGATGGCAATATTAACGGCAATGGGTTGAGTCAAGTCTAAGGGTAAAATAACCGTTTCAACATGGGGATCAATTTTGTTAATTTCCGTTGCCAGATCGGTTAAACGGCGAGAGTCTCTGGCAACTAAAATTAATTTTTTGATTTGATGATGAGCTAATTCTAAAGCGATCGCTTTACCGATCCCACGGGATGCTCCCGTCACTAAAGCTGTTTTTCCTTGAATTTTGGTCATAAAAACCTCCCTCCCTGATCAGTGAACAGTCATCAGTAATCAGTTAACATTAGGATTTAATTCTGATTTCCTCAGATTAAATTGATCACAATTTTGTTATTCTCATTACATTAAAATCTGTTAAATCTCCTGATTTCAGGGATAATCTTATTTTAAATTTGTAAAAAAATCTTGTTTCTTAACTTGGGGATAACCTTGCAACTTGATTATTTATGGTTCGGCCTTCAACTGACTTAAGTTGCATCACTTGACCGTTATCACCCTTGATCTTCTAGCGGAAAATCAATTCACCTGTACTGTTAATTGTTGATTCATAATGTAGAGCATTTTTTTCGTCTCCTATGAGTATAAATACATGATTTGCTCTCGCCTATACACACATTAACAAAAAAATCAAGCCTTTGCAACAATTTGTTACAGTAAAAAAAGTGTACACAGGAAACCTTAAACAGTGAAAGCTCAACAATAGATTAAAAAGCATTTTCGCAATTGGATTTGATCTAAAGTATAATAAAAGCTTACTGTAATTATCTTTAGGTCTATCATAAACAATGCAAATTTACGGCAAACAAATATCCCTTTTAGATTGGAGTGGAGATGCTTTAGCTCTAGGCTTTTTTGAAAGTGAAGAAATTGTTACCCTTAGCCCTGAAATGGCTGAACTTGATGCTAAACTTTCCAATCCCATCAGTGAATTAATCCATGAAAAAGAATGTAAAGGTAAAGCCGGATGTGTCTGTTTTACCCGTGTTGGGAGTAATTCCCCTATTCGTAAAATTATCATTGTTGGTTTAGGTAAATCTGATCAATTTTCTCTTGATACTCTACGCAAAACGGGCGCGGCCATCGCTCGATTAGCTAAAAAAGAAAAAATTAAAACTCTTGGCCTTCAACTGCCTTTTGTCAATCAAGATCAAGAGGCTTCCGCCAGTGCGATCACCGAGGGGATCATCCTTGCCCTTCATCAAGATAACCGTTTTAAATCAGAAGTCAAAGATCAGGAAATAAAACTGGAAACCGTTGATTTAATTGGTTTTAGTCAGCTTAAAAATGGGATCACTCGCTCCGAGCAAATCTGTTCAGGGGTAATTTTAGCCAAAGAATTAGTTAACGCTCCGGCCAATTTTGTTAATCCCATCACGATGGCGGAAACTGCTCAAGAATTAGCTCACAATTATGGGTTAAAATTAGAGATTTTAGAGCAGGAAGATTGTGAAAAATTAGGCATGGGATCATTTTTAGGAGTAGCCAAAGCCTCAGATTTGCCTCCTAAATTTATTCACCTGATTTATGAGCCTTCCGGTAAGCCTCGCCGTAAACTGGCGATCGTGGGTAAAGGTTTAACCTTTGACTCCGGCGGTTTAAACTTAAAGATCAGTGGTAGCGGGATCGAAAGTATGAAAATGGACATGGGGGGAGCGGCCGCCACTTTAGGCGCGGCCAAGGCGATCGCCCAACTTAAGCCCGATGTGGAAGTGCATTTTATTACGGCGGTAACGGAAAATATGATCAGTGGACGGGCTTTGCGGCCGGGGGACATTTTAACCGCTTCTAATGGCAAAACCATTGAGGTTAATAACACCGATGCTGAAGGGCGTTTAACCCTTGCTGATGCCCTCGTTTATGCGGAAAAATTAGAATTAGATGCGATCGTAGATTTAGCTACTTTAACAGGTGCTTGTGTGGTAGCGTTAGGAGATGATATAGCCGGCCTGTGGTCAACGGATCAAAAGTTAACGGAAGAATTAAAAATAGCCTCAGAAAAAGCGGGTGAACCCATTTGGGAAATGCCTCTGAAAGAGGAGTATTTTGAGTTAATGAAATCCCCGATCGCCGATATGAAAAATACAGGTAGTCGCAGTGGGGGATCGATCACGGCCGCTTTATTTTTAAAGCAGTTTATCGAAAAAACCCCTTGGGCGCATTTAGATATTGCTGGGCCGGTTTGGGCTGACAAGGAAAGCGGAATTAATAATCAAGGGGCAACTGGTTATCCTGTGCGCACTTTGGTTAACTGGGTTTGTGATAGTTAAATTTTTTGAGTTCACCCTCAACCCCCCCTTGAAAGGCAGGGGGTGAGGGTTTTTCTTACTTTGAAAACACCCTACTCGCTGATAGCTAACTGGTATATTAACTAAAATTAACCATATTTGAACCATGAACTAACATTAATAATGCTCCATTTTGTTCTGTTCCAGTAACACTTAAATCACTATGACATAGATAAACTTTTTGTTCAACTCTGGCTAATAAATCTTTTAAAATATGTTGTAAACGTGCTTGATTATTGTTTTCTTCTTCTTGAGTTGTGATCGGTTTTCCTAATCTATTTTTTAAAAATAATTGATAACCAAATAAATCAGAAGCCCCTCCCTGAGTCCAAAAACTTGACCCCGTATCTAACCAAAATTGATATTGATGAAATGAACGTAAAGAGCGATATTGAAAGATGTTGGCTAAGGTGATAACGGGTTTTTTCTCTCCAAAAAAGTTAACTGGTAAAGGATTAGCTGTAATTGTACCACGTCTTAATAAATAAATAAATTGGGCGATCGTTGAAGTTTGATAATTTAATATTGATTCATTTTTTCTGATTCTATGATCTACTTGCCAAAAATGTTGCGCCGTTTCCATTAATTCCCTAACGGCCGCTAATTGTTCAAATGGTAAAATATTTCCATTGACAAAAAAATAGGCGATTGCTTCATTTAATATCATAATTGGACGATCATATTTTTCTTTTTTAACTAAACTTTTTACATTTTCAATCCAATGATAAATTCGATCATAAGCTCTTGTGGTTTCATAGCCTAAACGATCCCAACGATTATATTTTTCATAGGGCAATAAATGGGGATTTTCTTCTTCTAAATAATAACAATATTCCGCTAATAATCCCGCTCTGACGGGATCAATTTCTGGTTGTAAACGGCGATTTTTTCCTTCTATTTCTATTGGTTTTTGACTTAAAATAACTAACATTTCAGCGATGGCATCTCGATCAGTTAATCTTCCTAAAAAGGGATAAATTAAGCATAAAAGAGTTAATAAAGCCCTAATTAAAGCGCTGCTAATCAGAGGACGTTGTTCATTTAACGGCTCGATCGGGATTTGATGGGCGCTCAATATTTCGATCAAGGTATAACGGGCGATCTCATCTAGGCCAGGGGCAATTAGGGCAATTTCTGAGGGTTTAACCTGTTCTTTTTTGACTAAATGAATAATTAAATCTGTAGTTTGACGTAATAACTCAGCCCTAGATACAGTTTGAATAGATTGAATTGAATCAGGTAATCTCGGAATGACAGTATTATTTTTTAAACTAGAGGTTATTAACTCAATTAAATTACTACTTAAATTGTCTGGGTTTTCTAAAGTTTCAATTTGACATCTTTGCGCTATAGTAAACAAATAGTCGGGATCAGCGTTTAAACCTTTACGAATCTTGCCATCAGGATTATAAGTAAAAATGCCGTCAAAGCCTTGATCTAAGAGCAAATCAAATAAATCCTTAGTAATGGCCGGATAATCGTCAAGATTATCCGCAAAAATCGCCTGATAACGGCGGAATAAATGTTTTTGATAAGTTAAATTTTTCAATAAAAATTGCCAATAAAGCTCATAAATAATACCATAGGTTAACAAACCTCTTTCTAAACAATAATCACGCCATTGTAATAATAAATTACCAATTTTGTGAGGTAAATTTAACTCATTTGGTTGATTTAAAAATATTTTTCCTTGAGTTAAAATATCACTAATTTTTTCACAGGGAATACCACTCGCACCTGCTAACTGTAAGAGATCCAAGGTGCGGCGCACAAAATTATATTCATTGCCAAAAACGGAGATCTCACTGGGATCAAGCTGATCCCGCCAAAGTCGAGTTGCCAGATCCTGTTCAGTTTCGGGGCGTAATCTGAGGGGAAACTGAGCTTTAATTTTTAACTGTTCAACAATTAAAGGAAAAAATAGTATGACTTCATCGGAAAAAAAGCCTAAAGGGGTTTTACAAATCACCGGATAACTACCTTTAACTGCTTGAGAAAGTTGATCTGCTAATTGTTTTTTATTTTCATTATTTCCTGCTAAAATTAAACTAGAGGGAGTCACAGGATTAAGTAAATTATGGGATAATTCTTGATTTTTTAAATGTTGATTGACCCATTGTTTAAATAAGTAGATTAAACGGTTAGTTTTACCTGTGCGACTTGTTCCCTGTATCCAGATTAATTGTTGATTTTTGTGATGATTTTTCATCTTTTTATTATTAGTTATAGTTGTCAAATTTTGAATTTTTCTGTTTTTTATTATAGCATTTTTAAAAATTAATAATTACTTGTAGTAAGATGTTTTGATCATAATGGGTTTTACAGTCAATTTTGTGCTTACCCCCTAGCAACCTCTCCCAGTTATCTCTTAAAATATTGATACTCCCTTGAAGTTAAGTTAAAGGCTAATAACAATCGTTCAATAAATTGAACTAATTTTTGTTATAAATTATCCAGTTTTTTTTATTTTTGATTTGTTATGATCAAAAACAAGCTAAAAATTGATTACAAAAAGATCACGGCGATATAAAGAATAATAAATTGAGAATTGCTAGAATTAAATTTATGAATGATCTAAAAAATTTACAATTAACTTTACAACAAAAAGGCGTTATTGTTGTCAAAAATATATTTCAACCTGAACAATTGTTACAGTTAAAATTAATGGCTGATCAGTGTTTTTTTGAGATAGAAACATTAATTAAAGCTAAAGGAATCAATCACATTAAATCATATTTACCTGAACATTATCAATTTTTACCCCATGTTACTTCTTTAAACATTTTGGCTTTAAATGATTATGATAGTTCAATTATACCAAATATTTTAAATTTAGTCAAAAATTCTTTAATTCAATCAATTTTAATTGAATCAATGGGAGAAAAACTTAAAGTAAATTTAACTCAATCTTGGTTAAGAAAACAATATGCTCCTTGTCGTTCTCCACGTTGGCATCATAGCCATAGTTGGCATCAAGATGGTTGTTTATGGCTCAATTTTCCTACTACTTCTGAAGCAAAATATTTAGATTTAGACTTGACTAATTTAATTACTTTATGGCTACCTTTAACTAATTGTGGAAAAGATGCTCCCTGCTTACAATTTATTACGAAAAAGTTAACTAAACCTTTACATTTTAATTATTTACAAACGGCAATTTTACAAAAAATTTTTGAAGAAAAAGATTTTTATACTCCTCAATTAACTTTAGGAGATGGAGTTATTTTTCTGAAGGGAACTTTACATCAAACTTATGTTAATTCTCAAATGATCAATGATCGTATTAGTGTAGAATTTCGCTTTTTTTAAATAGAAAATAAAGATAAAAGTGATAATTTATTTTTATAAAAAAGATGGTTAAAGTCTTGTTTCAAATAATAAAAAAGTAACAAAAAAAGCAACTTCAATCAATTATTTAATAGTTTTGATGAATTTTTATTCCTTTTTCCTTTTTTCCTGACTTGTGCAAGAACTCTAAAGATCAAGTCAGGAAATCTTTACTCCCAAAATTTCCATTCAAGGCTAAAATAATAAGTGTCCAATGTAACAAAATAGAAACGAAAATATGTTTTCAACTATTATTGCTGATTTTCGTATTATCTTTGAACGGGATCCCGCCGCTAGAAACTGGTTAGAAGTTTTATTGTGTTATCCGGGGCTACAGGTGTTAGTCTTTCATCGCTTTTCCCATTGGCTTTATAACTTGGGTTTACCCGTTATTCCTCGCATATTATCCCATTTTGCTCGTTTTTTAACGGGAATTGAAATTCATCCGGGGGCAACCATTGGTAAGGGTGTATTTATTGATCATGGAATGGGCGTGGTGATAGGCGAAACGGCAATTTTAGGGAATTATTGTTTGATCTATCAGGGCGTTACTTTAGGCGGAACGGGCAAGGAAAGCGGAAAACGTCACCCCACCTTGGGGGAAAATGTAGTAGTTGGCACGGGAGCAAAAGTTTTAGGTAATATTTTAATTGGTAATAATGTACGCATTGGAGCGGGTTCGGTAGTGTTAAGAGATGTGCCTTCAGATGCTACCGTAGTGGGCATTCCGGGGCGTGTGGTTTATCGTGGGGGGGCGAAAGTTGATCCCTTAGAACATGGTAAACTGCCCGACTCTGAAGCCAATGTGATCAGGGCGTTAGTAGATCGAATTGAAGCTTTAGAAGAACAACTTGAACAGTTACAAACACAAAAAATTCATAATAATATTTTAGTGGGAAATTTATCTAATAATCAACAAAATGGAGCAAATTGTAAGTTAAAAAATAAAGAAATTCTTGAATTTTTAGATGGTTCAGGTATTTAATTATTATTAATTATCTACGGGGATAAATTGGTGCTTCCTGTGCCATACTTAAGGCCATATAAAGTAAACTTTGTGTTTCTGTAGCCGGAAAACTAATAGTATAAATCATATAATCTTGTTGCCACATAATATTGGAAAAAGGTAGGGGGGGATTTTGTTTAGTTCCATCTAATAAATATCCCCTAATAAAATAACCTTGATAGTCGGGATTTAAAATAATTGATTCTCCTTTTCTGCTATATTCAACTAATTCATTAAATCTTTCTATTGAGTCGGCCCTTTCTACGGAAAAACTAGCTAATAAACAACTATACATCCCTTCTTGACAAGTAAAAACACTTAAGTTATATTTCAAAGGAAAATTAGAATAAAATCTATTAATAATTAGCTGATTTGGGTTAATATCTGAATGTTCAAAAACCTCAAAATAAGAAGGTAATCTGAAAGTTAATCCCGTAGGTAATTCATTAGCAATACTCTCAAGATAGGGTTGAAAAATAGGAGAGGGATCGGCTAATATTTTTTGATTATTGCTGAAAATACTAATCAAAATTCCACTAAATAATAAGCATTTTTTTAGGTAAGAATAAATCATTTTTTTACTCCCTTTTCAAACAAATTACAGTTTTAACGAATAACTAATAATTAATGACTAATGATAATTGATTTTGTTTCAGGCGATCGCTGATTTTTTGTTCCCATTGAATTAAATTATTTTGAAATTCAGGGTAAGCCAATTTTCCTAACCATAAAATTAAAGCATCTTCTCCCGTATCTTGATAATAATTTTTACGTTTTCCTGCTATTTGAAAGCCAAAACTTTGATATAAAGATAAAGCAATGTGATTAGTTGCTTTTACTTCTAAAGTAGCCCTTTCTAAATTAAATTTAACTGCATCTTTTAACAAATGAAATAACAAAAGTTTACCTAAACCTTGCCCTTGAAAATCAGGATGAATCCCCAAAATTATAATATGAGCTTCTTCTAAAATCCGCCAAAAACAACCGATCCCGATTATTTTTTCCACATCATAATTACAGGGCAAAATAGATAAACAAAAAATGCTACTATCAGAATGTTCTATTTCCCATTGATAATTATCTAAAGTCCATAAACCCCCTAAACATTGTTGATCTAATTCAACAACTTCTTGTAAATTTTTTTCAGTTAAAGGTTTAAGATAAAGATTAGTTAATGACATCTTAATTAATTACAATAAATAGGTTAATTTATATTTTAATCCTTAAAATTTACTTTCTTATGTTAAAATAAAAAAATAATCTAAAATTTAGATTGTTTAATTAATATTTAATTATAATGATTTTTGACAACTTAACTTAACTTGAATATGAAAAATTTTCAACAGATAATGTCAATTCTATTTCTGACAATTACTAGCTTGAGTTTTTCCTCTCCAGTCAAAGCCCAAAACTACTTAAATATTCAACTGCGTGATGCCCTCTGTCGTCAAAATTGGGCGGCGGCGATCGCTGTGATCGATCGAATGAAACAAGTAGCACCTAGCTATCGGCCTCAACTCAACGCCTATCGTGCTACTTTAGTCAATTTGAGAAACTCAAGGGCTATATTAGCCGGATGGCCTTCCGCCGCCTATTGTGCCGGAAATATGACTGAAACTCCCAATCCTCAGAATAACAATCCAACCAATCCTCCTATTAATCCCACCCCCAACAATCAAAATAATTTACCTACTCAGATTATTCCCAATCCTCTTAATCAGCCTTCAGTTAATCCTCAGAATAATCAAAATAGAACTGTTCCTACTTTTAACCAAGGAAATATCGGTTGATGGGAAATAAAAGATTATGATAATTGAAACAATTTTTAAAGAATAAACTCTCTTAATTATCATTATTATTATGAATAATATAAAAAATGCAGTTGAATTAGTCGGTGTATCTAAATCCTTTGTCAGTTCCCGCAACAAGGACATTCTGGCAGTAGATTATCTCAATTTACAAATTAAAGAAGGAGAGTTTTTTTCGTTATTAGGGCCTTCAGGCTGTGGCAAAACCACGATTTTGCGCATGATTGCCGGATTTGACAATCCCACCAGTGGCGAAATTTATATTAATGGAGAGTTAATGAATAATTTGCCTCCCTTTCAACGCCCAGTAAACACCGTTTTTCAGAGTTATGCTCTTTTTCCTCACTTAACAGTAGTAAAAAATATCGCTTTTGGGTTAGAAATGGAGCGATTACCCTCTTTAGAAATTGAATCTAAAGTTAAAGAAATAATTGATTTAGTTAAATTAAAAGGATTGGAAAATCGTTACCCCTATCAACTTTCAGGAGGGCAACAACAAAGGGTGGCCTTAGCTCGATCGCTGATCAAACGTCCAAAAGTTTTATTATTTGATGAGCCTTTAGGAGCATTAGACTTAAAATTAAAAAAAGAAATGCAATTAGAATTAAAACACACTCAGCAAAAAATCGGAATTACCTTTGTTTATGTCACCCATGATCAAGAAGAAGCCCTTACCATGTCCGATCGCATGGCCGTGATGAATGAAGGAAAAATTTTACAAATTGGAACACCGATCGAGATTTATGAAGAACCTAAAAATCATTTTATTGCTGAGTTTATCGGAGAAAGTAACTTATTAATAGCCAGAATTATTGAGAAAGACAAAAATAAAATAGTAGTATTAATAGATGATAAAATACCTTTACATATTAATTATGAAGATGATACTCTTAATTTAGGACAAATAGTAACTATTTTAATTCGTCCAGAAAAAGCCGTATTATATCCGGCCGATTATAAATTACCCGCTTCTTTAATGGGAATAGTAGAAGATGTGGTTTATATTGGCACAGATACTCGTTATTTAGTCAGAATAAATAATAATAATCGCTTAGTTATTCGGAAACAAAATCTTAATCGCTCAGTTTTAAGACAATTTTCCTGCGGTGAAAATGTCAAAATTCAAATTGCACCGGAGAGTATTCGGATCTTAACGGAAGTGTAAAAAAATGTTCTTGATTATTTGTTGAAGGAGTCTTTTTTTTTTATATTAAATCAAAAATATCATATTTAGATTATAATAAATTATCATCAAAAAAATAAAAAATTGTAATATAAAAAAGAAAAAAATTATGATTTGGATTAATGAACAAATAGACCCATCAGGAATCATTTATTCTTGTATTGCTTATAGCAATGAAAATTCGGCAAAAGACTGTTATCAAAGTTGGCTTAATGAGCTAACAGAAGACCAAAAAAAAAGCGGTTGGCAAGTTAATTTAAGAACAGTTGAATCATGGGATGATGTTCCTGTTAATGCTTTAAAATTAAGTTATTAAATGATTTTTTCCCTGTATTAATTAAGGGATTATTTATGTTTAATTTTGGAAAATTCTTGAGTAAATTCCTAAAAATTTTCAGCTTATCTTTTGCCTTAATTTTGTTTCCAAAAATAGGATTAAGTGCAGAAAATATTGCTTTTAATTATGGAATTTTAGAATTTTCCGTTTCTATTCAATCTTTAGAAAAATATGCAAATACGGGACAAATTGAATCAGATTTAAGCTTATTAGCTAATATTTTAACAGAAAACCAGTTAACTAATTTACGCAATCTTTTAACAATAAAAGCCGATTTAACCCCCGTTGCAATTGCTCAATTTTTTTACTCTCCTCAAGGTGAAATCATTTTAGAAAGATTAGGGCAAATTATCCAAACTCGCCACAATCAACATGGTTTTTATGCCATTAGATCAGCCTTAATTTTAGCCTCAGCCGATCAGGAAGGTTTAACACTTTTAAATATTATTAAAAAATTTCCTTTACCCCTCATCAAAATTAATTCAACCATTGGTTTTGATTTTATGGATCAACTGGGAAATTTGATTGAAGATACGGAAAAATCATTAACCATTATTAAACAACAATTTCAACAAAATATTAATCAAGAATCACCAATTGATTTTAAATTATTGCCAGATTTGAGACAAACAGGAGGCTTTACTTTTGAGAAAGAAACTATTAAATTAAAAAATTTTTCTTTTAATGAAAATATTTTAGTTGATCTATATTTTCCCCAATTAGAAGAACCTAAACCTTTGCCTTTAATTATTATTTCCCATGGCTTGGGATCCGATCGTCAAACCTTTGCTTATTTAGCACAACATTTTGCATCTTATGGCTGGATTGTTGCTATACCAGAACATCCGGGCAGTAATTCCCAACAGTTACAAGACCTATTAATGGGAGCTAATCATGATTTAATTTCCACTGGAGAATTAATTGAAAGACCATTAACAATTAAGGCTTTATTAAATCAATTAGAGCAGGATTATCAATCAAAAATTAATTGGGATCAAGTGGGATTTTTAGGTCAATCTTTAGGTGCTTATACGGGTTTAAATTTAGTTGGAGCTTCTCTTAATTTTAATCTTTTAAAAGAAAAATGTCCAGAGGGTAATCATCTCTTAAATTTATCTTTATTATTACAATGTCGTTTGTTAGAATCTCCCAGAATTACGATTAATTTTCAAGATTCAAGAATTAAAGCAATTGTGGCAATTAATCCCCTCACAAGCTTAATTTTTGGTGAACAAAATCTGCAAAAAATAACAATTCCCACCATGTTTATAGCGGGAACATCTGATCCGATCACCCCCGCTTTTCCCGAACAAATTATTCCTTTTACTTGGCTAGGAAGCACTGAAAAATATTTAATGATTTTAGAAAAAGGAACACATTTTTCCACTTTAGCGCAAGTGGAAGGAAATGTTAATTTTCCTCAACAAACCGTAGGCCCTGATCCAGCGATCGCCCATGAATATTTAAAAGTAATAAGTTTAGCTTTTTTTAATAGTTATCTGCGAAATAAACCCCAATATAAATATTATTTAACTAGCCGTTATGCCCAATATATTAATCAAGATTTAATGCCTTTATTATTACTTAAAAATTATCAATTATCGTGGTAGTTGGTTTATTTTGATCATTAATTTTGATCATGTGATCAGGGGTGAGATCTTGCCATTTAACACAGTCTTTAATTTGTGAAGTAAAATCTTGTTTAACTATATTTAATTCCTCTTTTGTAGCCGTTGCTTTTAAAGCAATAATTAAATCATGAATATGATCTACACAAGGAAGTTGATTAATTTGTTGTGTTAATAAATTAAGATTTTCTACTATTAATTCTAATTGATCCGATGTGACAAATAAATCAATACTTGTTTCGATCGCCCTAATTAAATTTTTAATAATAGCCATATATTCTAAATTAAATTGTTCTAGTTCAAATTGATTATTATTAAAATCAATTTGACTTAAAACTCTAATTAAACCATGAATTTGATCGTTAGAAGGTAGATTTTTAAATGATTCATTTAAAACCGTAATTTGTGATTGTAAATCTTGCAAATGTTGATTAATTAAATTATAATCATCACTCAGTAAAGGATTATTTATTTTATTATTATTTTCCTCAGATTGCAGAGCTAAAATATGATTAACTTGATTAGTTAAAAAAGTAATTTGTTTTTCAATATTTTTCCCTGATATACTATTAATATTTTGGGAATTAACCTCAATCAAACTAGGATAAATTGATTTAATTTCTTCAAGATTAAGGCTTTCAAGGTCTAAAAATTGAGGAGTTTGATCTAATTTATTTTCTTCAAGAGGTGAATTATTGGCCTGATTCTCTCCAAAATTATTTGAAAAATTATGATCAATAATTGGCTCTAATTTTTCTTGTAATTTTTGAATCAAAATAATTTCAGGACGATGATTAAATTTATGTTGAAGAACTTGGAATTGCTCTTGTAAATATTCTAAATCTTCCTGTTTAACCAAGCGATTTAAAATAGTTTTTATTTTGCTTAAAACACTTAAATTTTCATTTTTATTAAACTTTTCTGAAAGTTCATTGATTTGATTTTTTAAATCTTCAATATCATCTTTTGATAAAAAATCATCCATAATTTCTGACAAAGTATCTATGGTAACAAAATTATCAATAGAAAGTTGTAAACGGGCTAAATCAGATTCTAATTCTTCCATCATTTTTTGAGTAGCCAAATTTTGATTTTTTTTAGCAACTAAAGATAAAATTTGATCATGATATTCTTTAAATTCTTGATTAGTTAGATAACTATTAAATTGTTGAATTAATTTAGCTTCAACTTGTTTTAATTCATCACTTTTGACAAAATCTATAAACAGCAAATCCGATTCTGTAATAAAATCTTTTTCTAATTCTTTCGAGATTACATCAACTTGATTTTTTAAATTATTAATAGATTGAGTTAAATTCATTAATTCTTCTTTAAAAGTTGAATCTGTCACATATTTGAGAAACTTATTGTAAATATTAGCAATAACTTCCTTGATTTTTTGTAAATCTTGAATTTCAGATCGGTTTTGAAAATTATCATCTATTTCATCTATTTTTTGCCCTAATTCAGTCATTAATTGCCAATTTTCTCGAAAGTCTTTTTGGAGGGTATTAATCAACTCTTGATTGCCTTTTTGTTGGGATTGTAACTGACTAATTAAAGGAGCAAGACGTTCGGTATAATAACTAATCATATTATTAGGTAAGGATTGTAATGACTCCTCAACCTGATCAACATTTTTGTTAAATTTTTGTTCTAAAAAAGAAAGATCCTCTTGTATTTTTTCAATTTGATCTTGTGTTTTTTCCTTTTGTAAACGACTTAAATAAATAGCAATGGCCATGGTTGGCAAGGCTAAATATAAAGCTTGTTGATATAAAAATCCTAACAATCCGCCCACTCCAGAAATAAATAGACAAGAATTTGCAATTAATTTATTTTCAGTTTTTTTAATCATAATTTAAACAAAAGTTTTGCCCGTTTTTTGCTCAATAAAATTTAAAAGTTTATGATAAGTATTTTCATCACTTTCTTTAGTTATAACAATAGGATTAGACTGGCCACATACCCAGAAAGAGATTTTTTCCTGTTTAGCATAACAGAAAGTTGCAATGCGATTAAGATCAATAATATATTCTTTTCTTTCATAAGGAAATTTTAACCAATGACCCATTAAAGAATGATTTGAAATTTGATTAAGATAACTAAAAATTTCGTAATAATCATCAGGACGATTATAATAATTAACAACAATCATCACGGATGTATAAGGTAAATAAAAATCAATTTTCCCTTGAGGATGACAAATAAAAGTGCTAATCGAATCTAAATCTACCAAATACTCATTACGTTCAAATTCTATTTTAATCCAATATGCCACTTCAGACCTCCATTTATTAGCTCTTGTTTTGAAATTTTCTCATAATTTGGCCATCAATTTAACGATTAGCTACCCTTTTATTTTAAATGATTAATAGCAGATCTACTATAATATTAAATAATAACAAAAGATTAAACAAGCTTAATTTATGATTAAGATTCGCCCTAGTAACGAAAGAGGAAGTATTAACTACGGTTGGCTTGAGACAAAACATACTTTTTCTTTTGGACAATACCATAACCCCCTGCACATGAGATTTTCTCATTTACGAGTAGTTAATGAGGATAAAATTATTCCTACCGAGGGATTTATGACCCATACCCATCGTAATATAGAAATTATTACTTATATTATCAATGGACAATTAGAGCATAAAGATAGTTTGAGGAATAATTCTACTATTGCTCAGGGTGAAATTCAAAGAATAACCGCAGGAACGGGAATTAATCATAGTGAGTATAATCCTTCTAAAACAGATAATGTTCATTTTTTACAAATTTGGATTTTACCTGATCGCCAAGGGTTAACTCCTAGTTATGAACAAAAGTATTTTTCCCCCGAAAGTAAGCAGGGCAAATTAACTTTAATTGGGTCATCTGATGGGCGAGAAAATTCCATTCTAATTCATCAGGATGTTAAGTTATATGCGAGTATTCTTGATCAAAATCAAATGATTGAATATGTAATTGCCCCCCATCGCAATTTATGGTTACAGTTAATTAAAGGTAGTTTAAAAGTTAATGATCAAAATTTAGTTTCTGGGGATGGTTGTGGTATTATTTTAGAGGAAAAAATAAAGATTACAGCCCTAAGTGATCAAACTGAATTTTTATTATTTGATCTGGCTGAAATTTAACTTTTTTGATCCCCCTAAATCCCCCTTATTAATTGGGGATAGGGAGGATCAATAGCTTAATCAAAAAATAATACCATTTGCATAAAGTAACTTCAGACTGAGGCTTAATAGAATAGGTTATTTACAAAGATTTCAGGGATTTAACAATGTAGCTACTAAATGTAAATGGTATAAGGTAGGCAACGCCTTTAAATAATTTTAAATAATAATTGTTAATTTGAGGCATTGCCCACCCTACAATTATTAATCAAATTTTTAATTTTAAAATAAAATTTATGGAACAAGATCAAATCAATTTCGCCCAAAGTTGGACAAAAGAACAGGCGATCGCCAATTTAAAACAAACAGAAGACCCCAGTTTAAGATATTATGCCGCTTGGTGGATGGGAAAATTTCGCATTCAAGATCAAGAGGTGATCGAGGCTTTAGTAGAAGCCTTAGAAGATAACACCGATCGCTCTCCAGATGGGGGTTATCCCCTCAGAAGAAATGCGGCCAAAGCTTTAGGCAAGGTGGGAATTAATACAGTTGTACCCGCTTTGATCGTCTGTTTAGAATGTGAGGATTATTATGTGAGGGAATCAGCCGCTCAAGCATTAGGCTCGATCGGCGATCGATCTGCCATTTCACCCTTAATGAGTTTTTTAGAGGGAGGAATAGCCAAAGCCCAACCAATGGCCGGAAAACCCTATTTAATCGAGCCTTATGAAGCGATTTTAGAGGCTTTAGGCAGTTTAGGGGCTACAGAAGCCATTAGCCTAATTGAACCGTTTTTAGAGCATTTTACCCCTAAAGTCAAATATGCGGCCACAAGGGCGATGTATCAATTAAGCGATGATTCTTTTTATGGGGAAAAATTGGTAGAAGCCTTAAAAGGAGAGGATCTACAGTTAAGACGGGCGGCCTTAATGGATATTGGGGCGATGGGCTATGTGGAAGGGGCGCAAGCGATCGCGCAAACCTTGGCCGAAAATAGTTTAAAATTAGTATCATTAAAAGGCTTATTAGAAACTCAATTAAATAGGGATCATAATGATTTAAAATCCCTATCAAATGAGAGTATTAAAGTTATGGAAATCATGGATAATTTATTATAAAAAAAGCCTTTTTTTGAAACATTTTTTTGACAAAATTATTTATTAATAAATGACACAATTAACAGTAGAACAATTAATCAAAAATATTGAAACAGCCGACTCTAAAAATAAAGTTTGGTTGGGAGTAAAAGCCCTTGCCGAGTTACAGGATCCCGAAGCGATCCCCTTTTTAATTAAAGCATTAGGCTTAAATAATCCGGGGGCGGCCGTGGCGGCCGTAGATGGTTTAATTAAGATGGGTGAAATCGTGATTGAGCCATTATTAACCAATTTGGATTATTATAATTATACCGCCAGAGCGTGGGCGATTCGGGTTTTTGCGGGAATAGGGGATCCGAGGGGCTTAGAATTATTATTAAAAGCGGCCAGCAGTGATTTTTCCTTAAGTGTGAGAAGGGCGGCCGCCGTAGGTTTAGGTAAAATTAACTGGTTAAAATTGCCTGAAACGGAAATTTTACAAGCACAAAAACAGGCTCTTGATACTTTATTATTAGTGTGTGATGATGGAGAATGGATTGTGCGTTATAGTGCCATTGTTGGTTTAGAATTTTTAGGTAAAACTTTCACCGAAAATCAACAAGATTGGTTAAATTTAATTAAAGAAAAGTTAACTAAAATCTTAGAAAATGATCAAGAATTAGGCGTAAAAGCGAGGGCAAAATTAACCTGTGATCGTTTAAATTTTAATATCTAGCTATCAGCAATTAGCTATCAGCTATCAGTTTTTTTCATGTTTTAATTATCTCATTCTTTGCTCTATTTAATTATGAATAAAAATTTACAAATATTTATAGAAAAACTAGAAGATTATCTTGATTTACAAGAAGCAAAAAAAATTTTAGAGGAAGCTAAATTAAATCAGGAAATACCTATGACTTGGCAAGATTTTGAAAAAGAATTAGAAACAAATAAAATATTAAATAAATAAATTTATAAATAATTATTAAACAAGATCAAAAAAGATGATTTAATCATTACTATAAAAAAATTACACTTTAAGCTATAATAATTCAATCAAATAATTTATTTAGTAACAAAAATTATGACCTGTTCCACCGATATTAAAACCTTAGCCCAATGGATGGCCGCCGATTTTAGTAATCAATTACAAGCCTTTGAAAATCCACCTTTATGGGCGCATATTCGAGTTTGTATGCGTCCTTTACCCTATAATTTATTTAATAAAGTTAGCTTTTTTTTAGAACAAGCTTATGATTATGATTTAAAAAGACCCTATCGTTTAAGAGTTTTTACTTTGAATATTGTAGATAATCATATTGAAATTATACATTATAAATTAAAAGAACCTGAACCCTTTTTTAATGCTTCCCGTAACCCTGAAAAATTAAAAGAATTAACCTTAGAACATTTAATAGAAATGCCGGGTTGTGATATGAATGTAGAATGGACAGGTTACAGTTTTAAAGGTACAATTAAACCCGGAAAAGCTTGTATTGTAGAAAGAAAAGGTAGAGTAACTTATTTAGATAATAGTTTTGAAATTAATGGAGATAAATTAATTAGTTTTGATATAGGTAGGGATCCACAAACAGATGAATTAGTTTGGGGATCTTTAGCCGGCCCTTTTCAATTTGTCAGATGGCATAATTTTAAAGATGAAGTTATTATTAATTATGTTTAAATAAATTGATGATTAATTTTTGATTAATTAATATTTGATTTTTTTGTTCAGGAATAATTCAGGTTAGGTTACAAAGCAATAGGGAATAGGCAATAGGGAATAGTGATAATAATTAATTTTCTTTATCAATTATTATTAATTTTGTAAAAGATCTAATTTTTAAAAGCCTATTCCCTATGGCCTAACTAAAACCTAATAAACTGGCAACCAGTGCTTTTTGAACGTGCATTCTATTTTCAGCTTGATCCCAAACTTTAGAATGTTTACCTTCCATCACTTCATCAGTTATTTCTTCTCCTCGGTGGGCTGGTAAACAATGTAAAACGATCGCTTCGGGATCCGCATGGCTTAAGAGTTGGCCATTAACTTGATAGGGTTGGAAAATGGGGATCCGACTTTCGGCCGAGTCTTCCTGCCCCATACTCGCCCAAACATCAGTATAAATAACTTGTGTATTTTGGACGGCGGCGATCGCATCATTAGTCACAAAAATATCATCTTCATTTTGAGCTAAACTTTTAGCCCGATCCACCACTTCTTGACTGAGTTCATAGCCCACAGGAGTGGCGATTTTCACTTTCATGCCCATTAAAGCCCCACCTAAAAGCAGAGAATAAGCCACATTATTGCCATCTCCCACATAACTGACGCTCATTCGTGATAATTGACCAAAACATTCTTGAATGGTTAATAAATCCGCTAAAATTTGACAAGGATGCTCTAAATCTGTTAAAGCGTTAATAATAGGAATATCACAATAATCGGCGAAAGTTTGCACATCATCTTGATTAAAAGTCCGAATTGCTAGAATATCTATATAACGATCTAAAACTCTGGCTGTATCTATTAAAGGCTCACCCCTTCCCACTTGGGTGCGCTCGGGATTAAGATCAATAACTTGACCCCCAAGTTGATACATGGCCGAAGTAAAAGACACACGGGTACGGGTAGAAGCCTTATAAAAAAGAAGCCCTAAAATTTTAGGACAGTGAATGGAGATTTTACCACTTTTTAAATCCGTTGCTAAAGTCAGTAAGGCTTGAATGTCCTCACCCTTAAGATCGGCAATACTTAATAAATCTCTACCTTTTAAGTTTTCCATATATTATCTAGTCAGATTGATGATAAATGAAGTAAATTTTTATTATATCGGTTTTGAACAAGTACAGTAGAAAGTACCATGACAGAGCCAAAATACTGTATCTTTTTTTAGTAACAACTTTAATGGATTTCGATTGTGGAACAATTGCCGAATCATTCAAAATGTTATTTATCTACAGGATCAAGTTCTGGGGCGTTTCGTTTTTTGCTGTTTGTAGATCAGCGCTCCTATCCCAAAGACATTATTCAAGAGGTGACAATTTATATTGAACAGATTAAACAAGATTATTTTTGTGAATTGGAAATTGTTGATTTGAAGGATCAACCTCATTTGGTTGAGCATTATAAATTAATTGTTACTCCTGCTTTAGTTAAAATTTATCCTTTACCTGAACAAATTTTAATGGGCAGTAATCTTAAAGATCAGTTAGAAAAATGGTTTCCCCATTGGAAAAACGCTTTAGAGGGGGATCAACAAAAATGTTTACATTTTGAACAAACTACTGATTATGTGACGATTACTCATCCTTGTGATCAGATTTCCGTAGTAGGCTCAAGTGAATTATTACGTTTATCTGATGAAATTTTTTTGCTCAAACAGGAAAAGGAATCTCTGTTAGAACAAATTAAATTTAAAGATCAAATGTTAGCGATGATCGCCCATGATCTGCGCAATCCTTTAACGGCGGTTTCGATGGCTTTTGATACTTTAGTTCATGCCGATGCTTTACAACATTTTACTGATAATCAAAAGGCTGATTTTAAAACCCGTATTTATCAACAAGCTAAATTTCAAATAAAATTAATTAATCAGATGATTGGGGATTTATTAGATGCTACTCGTAATCTTCAAGGGAAGTTAAATATCAATCCTCAAGCTTTAGATTTAAAAGTTTTGGCTTCAGAAATTATTGAACAGTTTACCTCCAAATTAACCATTAAAAATCAAGCTTTAACAATAGATATTCCTCAAGATTTACCTTTAGTTTATGTCGATCAAGAATTGATCCGTCAAGTTATTTTAAACTTATTAGATAATGCGGTAAAATATACACCAAAAGAAGGAAAAATTACCTTTGCAATTTTACATCGTACCAGTCAAAAAGTCCAAATTACGGTAACAGATACGGGCTTAGGTATTCCCCCAGAAAAAAAGGAGGAAATTTTTGAAAGAAATGTAAGATTAGAAAGGGATTTAAGTCAGGAGGGATATGGTTTAGGTTTATCTTTATGTCGTAAAATTATACAAGCCCATTATGGCCAAATTTGGGTTGATAGTGTTCCCCATCAAGGTAGTAGTTTTCATTTTACTTTACCAATTTATTATAAATAGTCATTAGATCTAAAACCCAAACCCTAAAGGGTTAGGCTATAGAAACAAAGCCTGCCTGCGCAGGCTTTGTCTTAGTCTGCGTAGGCAGACTTCGTTTTTGTAGCATAAGGCTTTAGCCTTAATGAAATCATCAAATAACCAATAACCAATAACAAATAAAATTTATGAAAAAACCTTTAATTTTAGGCATTACTGGCGCATCAGGGTTAATCTATGCGGTTAGAGCGATCAAATATTTACTAGAAGCAGATTTTACGATAGAATTAGTAGCATCTAAAGGTAGTTATATGGTCTGGCAAAGTGAAAATCAAATTAAGATGCCACCTGAGCCAGAACAACAGGAACATTTTTGGCGACAACAAGCCGGAGTTGATCACTCAGGAAAATTGACTTGTCATCGTTTCTCCGATCTCGGCGCGGCGATCGCCAGTGGCTCTTTCCGCACTTTAGGTATGATTGTAATACCCTGTAGTATGAGTACGGTGGCCAAAATTGCCACAGGTTTAAGTACAGATTTACTAGAAAGGGCGGCGGATGTGCAAATTAAAGAAGGTAGACCTTTGATCATTGTACCGAGGGAAACACCCTTTAGTTTAATCCATCTTAGGAATTTAACCAGTTTAGCAGAGGCAGGAGTTAAAATTGTTCCGGCCATCCCCGCATGGTATCATCAACCTCAAACTATTAATGATTTAGTTGATTTTGTAGTAGCTAGGGCTTTCGATCAATTGGATCTTGATATAATACCCTTTCAACGCTGGAAAGAAAACAGTGATCAGTAAGTAGTACAGGTATTTTGCCTGTTACTGATAATCAATGATAGGCGAGATGCCTGTACTATCAATAACCAATAACTAATAACAAATAACTAAAATATTGAATTGTGGGACGTAGTTTAAAATCATTATTATTATTATTAAGTTTAATCGCAATTACGATTTTTGTGATTCAAAATCGTCAATTAATTACTATTATCATTTTAAATCGTCCTTTAACTTTTTCCTTACCTTTAGGAATTTGGGTATTAATATTTATGATTGCAGGAATGATCACCAGTTTAATTATAAAATTAATTAATCCCGTTGAAATTATACCAGTTGCTGATACCTATTCCCCTAAAAATTATCAAAAAAATCAAGCAAATCAATTTAAAAATGAAGAAATAGAAGAAGATGAAGATGAATGGAATATTGAAGAACCACCCATCGAACCAACCAGAATAAAACCACCGATCAAAGATAAAGTTAGACCTGAAAATTTCGATCAAGAAGAAATAGAAAAACAAAGGGAAAGGGAATTTCAATTTAAAGAAAATCAGGCAAAACAAACATCACAAAAAGAAGAAAATGTTAATAATTTTGAACAAGAAAAACCCCCTATTCGCCCATCTCGTAAACCGAAATCAAATCAAGTTTATGACGCTAACTATCGAGTAATTACCCCTCCCTATCGTCAAAATGAAGATCAATCACCACAACAGTGGAATGATGAAGATTTTGATTTTTAGTTATTGCTTATTTGATAGCAGTATCTTGCCCATATTAATTATTACTTATTACTTAAATTAAAATGACTATTTATTTTTATAGTACCCGTGAAAAATACGGTTGTTTTTCCAATTTTTCCCGTCATGGTTTTGAGTTAGATGGTTATTGGTGGATCACCAGTGAACATTATTTTCAAGCTTCAAAATTTGTGGAAACTGATCCCCAATGGTTTGAAAAAATTAGAACAGTAAAAACACCAAAAGAGGCCGCCCAAATGGGTAGAGATCGCCGACATCCCTTAAGACAAGATTGGGAAAAAGTTAAAGATGAAATTATGAAAAAAGCGGTTTTAGCAAAATTTCAAAATCATCAAGAAATTAGAGAAATTTTATTAGCTACAGGTGAAAAAATATTAATCGAAAATGCTCCAAATGATTATTATTGGGGATGTGGAAAAGATGGCACAGGACAAAATAAATTAGGACAAATTTTAATGGAAGTTAGAACAATTTTAAAATCATAAATTATCAATATCTGACTATAATTAATAGCATCTATCATTAGAAATTAAAACAAACTAAATTGTAAAGGAATACGCCATTGTGTTAGACTTCTGGCTTGTGTTAAAGGAATAATAATTCCCATTCTTTGATCAATCATTCTTCTTTGTAATTGTTCTTGTTGTTGTAAAATAAATTGACGAAATTTACAAGGCTCAATAAATAAAATTTCTTGATTAGGAATAACATATACAAAGAAATCCGCTTTTGATTTTAATGCCCAACTAGGAGCATTTCCTCTTTCTATTTCAAAAAAGAGATTATTAGTATCTAAACATTTATAATCTGTTTTAATTTCTAACCAAATTTCTCGATCTTCTGATTCATAAAGAATGCGATCTATACCCATTTTTTGATATTTCTGTATTTCTGAAACATCAACTAATAATTTATCAATATTTTGCTGTTGATAATTGGTAATTTCTGTTAAATTGATATTAGTATATCCATAGAAATTAACTAATAATTGATCAATAATCATTTCGCCTTTTTTTCCTTTTGCTAATCTTTGCTGAAAAGTTAAATTTTGATTTGATTTAGTATTAAGATGTAACATAATTTAAAACCTCTCTATAGTAAATTTGAGGGTGAGCAATGCCCACCACATTAATAACTTAACGATGATAAGAAACTGTCCAAAAAAGAGATTTTTTTCCTTTTTTACCTGCAAAAGTTGCGATCCATGCCCCTTTTTGATAGGGTAATTTTCCTTTTTTCTTAGCATTAGTTAAGGTAGAAGTTGAGACTTCTAATAAAGTTGATGCTCGTTTAGTGGAGCATTGCAATTCAATAACTGTTAATGCCGGAGGATGAATGCGAGGGCTAAAGGTTTTTGTTTCAGTTTCGGGAAATAAACTTAGTTGTTTCATTATTTTTAATTGAACTCTACACTTTCAGAGTATTTGAGGAGCAAAGTTTTTTCCAGAGAGAATAAGTGCAGTTAAGTTAATTTTCTTAACCGCACTTAACCGCATTCTAAAATTATTGATCAATCTACTAAAATATAAATTGATTATTCAACATGAAAGGTTAAATAAATGGAAAAACAAAAAAGAATAAGAGGATTTTTGGCGAGTAGAGAAGGCTTAAAAGTCTTAGAAAACAAAAGACTTGAACTTAAATTAACTTATGAAGATATTGTTTCTCAAGCAGGATTAAATAGTGATGATCGAGTTAAAAGATTATTTAATCCTCATTGGGGGATAGGAATTCAAAGAGATGGAATAGAAAAAATTGCTTCTGTTTTAAATCTTAATCCTGCCGATTTTATTGAAGGTTGGTATCCAAAGACAAAAAATAAACAACAAAAAATGAACATTAAAAACTTAGATTGGCCAGAAGTTATTAAAATAAGCTTGAAACAACAACAGCAAAAACAACAATTAAGACGTAGAGCCACTGAAAAAGGTTTTGAGGTTAATGTATTTGTGCCATTAGGATTAGTGGAAAGAAAAGAGCAACAACGCCGTAGCGGTGCTATTGAAAAAGATCAAATCAATCAATTAAAAGAGGAAGTTATTATTAAAAATTATACTCATGATGAATTTTTAATTGATGTTATTAAAGGTCAAAATAATAACAATAATCAACATTTAGCAATTATTGGTGAAGCAGGAGCAGGAAAAACAACTTATTTAGATAAAATAGCCTCTTTTATTCATCAGGAAACGGAAGATTTAGCTATTTTTATTCCTTTGGCAAGTTTACAAGGGAGAAATATTAAAGATTATTTAATTAATGAATGGCTACCCGAAGCTTTTTATTTAGTTTATCCTGATTTAGAGATAGAAGAAAAACAGGAAAAAGATTTTCAAAAATGGTTAAGAAAATCAAATATTTGGCTATTATTAGATGGTTTAGATGAAATGGGCATCGGCACAAAAAGTATTGAGGAAATCAGTCAACAATTAACAAATTGGTTAGCTAATGTGAGAGTTATTATTAGTTGTCGCCCGAATGTTTGGGATGCAAAAGTTAACCATAGTTTAAATAATTTTAGCATTTATAAAACACAAGAATTTAATCAAAATGATATTCATAGATTTATTGATGATTGGTTTATTCAAGCTAATAAAATTGATCAAGGAAATCAATTAAAACATAAATTAGAACAATCTCAACATCAGCAAATATATCAATTAATTACTAATCCTTTACGGTTATCTTTATTATGTCAAATTTTCTATCAAAATCCAAATTTTGAATTACCAGAAACCAGAGCAGAGTTATATCAACAATTTGTTAATTATTTTTATGAATGGAAACCCAATCAAGTTGAAATAGACTGGACAACACAGCCAAACTTACAAAATGATTTACATTTAGCATTAGGTAAATTATCAATTGCAGGGTTAGAAAGTGAAACTTTATTTCGTCTTCCTTTAAGTTTAATTAAGGAAAAAATGAGTGACGATTTATTTAAAATAGCATGGGAAATTGGCTGGTTAAATTTAGTTGATCGAGATGAAAAAACTAATGAACCCGTTTATGCTTTCTTTCATCCTAGTTTTCAAGAATATTTTGCGGCTTTAGCAGTGGGAGATGATTATAAATTTTTCTTAAATTATATTCCCGAAAATCCATTAGATGAAAAAGCTAGTTATCGAGTTTTTGATAAAAAATGGAAAGAAATTTATTTAATATGGATGGGAATAAACAATAGTGATATTTTATTACAAAATAGCAAATTTAATTTACTAAAATCTATTATTTCATTTTATGAGGCTGATCAAATAAATTGTTATTATTATCATTTTTGTCATTGTTTGATAGTAGATGCTTTATCTCAATATCAAGATAAAGTTGATGAATTTTATTTATCTTTAGAATTAGTTGTTAAATGGGCTATTGGGTCTTTTGACAAAAATCAACAAAAATGGTTTCAATACTTAAAACCGATTAGAAGTTTGGCAAAAAAAACAATTGAAAGTAATATTAATCAAAAGTTAGTTGATATTATAGAAAAATTAAACTCAAAAGAAAATCATTTAACATCATCTTATGTAAATAACCTAGTTTCAAATTTCAAAAAAAGATTTGAGAAAACACAACTAAAAGAAAAATCTCCAAGATTCATTCCATCATCAGAATTAGATGCTAAAACTATGATCAAAGAACTTCTTGAACTTGAAGGATATTGTGTTCCAATACCACAATTTGATCCTGAACTTGAAACGAATATAGATAAAGCCTTTAATTATGTTAAAAATTATTTTGAATTATATCATTATCCAAACGATGACAAATATATTTATGATAAATGTTTAACAATTTTACAAAAAAACTTAAAAAATAATCAAGAATTAGCTATTAAACTTGAATCATTGATAGAACCTTATTGTTATGCTAATTTAAGATTAGATATTACTAAAATTTTACTAGAGGAAAATTATCATAGCAAAAAAATAAATGAAACATTAATAGATATTTTATTTATTTTTGTTAATAAACAAAATATAAAAGTTGCAATTGACAATTCCTATGATATGTCTGACGAAATATTTATATTATCATCTCAGTCTCAAACTTTAATTGAAAAATATGCAATTAATAATCAGGAATTCATTAAATTAATAATTCTTCGTTTATATAATCAAGACTCTTGGACATGGAGAACTCCAAATTTATTAAAAACAATTGTTGTTAATAAAAAGGAATTTATTAAATGTTTAACAAAAATTGCTAATCAACTAAAATCTAGCCCAGAAGCTTTATTATATATTGCAGAATCAATTTTAGAATTAGATAGTAATAATCAATTTGCAATTGATTGTTTATATGAAATTATAGATAATAATACTAATACAGAAGAACAAAATCAAATTTGTTGGAATGCTACTGAAATTTTATGGCAAAAAGTTTTTTTTAATGAAAAGCTCTTACAAACATCACTTGAAATAATAAAAAATTTAGTAGAATTTGAACGAGATAAAATTGAGTTATTATTTAATAATATATTTTCTAATACAAGTAATTTAAATAATTATGTAAGATTGTTAGAAGAATATTTATCTAATAATATGAATAATGAATATAACCGCTTATTTTTTATAGATAAAATAATTTCAAATAAAAATTTTTCAACATTAATTTCTAAAGACGAAATTGCAAAGAAAATTTTACAAATAATGTATGATCATACAAACAATATATCAGTTAGAAGATGGTCAAGTAAATTATTGAATCAGATTAATGATGATAATTATATTCAAGAATACCTTGACTTTTTAATAAATTTATTATCTATTAATGATCAGTCTGATGAAGATTTTTATTATACATCGTCTACTATCTTATCTATTGATCCAGAAAATTTAGAAGCAATTAAAATACTTATTAATCTTTTTTTTAATAGTAAATCATTTCTTGATTATGGTGAAGATTATGGCGAACTTGTACCAATTAGTAATGAAGCCGCTAGACATTTAAAAGAAATTAAAAATTTAGAGCAAATGAAACTAATTATTCACCATTTCAAGAATTGGATGAAATACTATTCAAAAAAGGATAATTCAGAACGTGAAATATTATTATATTTTGCTCAAAATATTCCTTTTCCTGAATTTTATCAAGCATGGCATAGTAATAATGAAAATATACACCCAGAAATGAAAGAAATTACTCCTGTTGGTGAAACAGAAATAGCTAAACAATTCAATCAACAGTTAAAAAAAGATATTTATACTGACTTAAAAACGAATCTTAAACCCACTGCTCAAACCTATCCAATTGTGATTGATTTATCAATTTTAGCACAAACAACAGATATTCAAATAATATCAAATGAATTTTGTTATCAAATCTATCAAACTACTTTACCTAATGCCGAAATTCCTGAAGTTAATAATAGTAATCAATTGAAAAGATTGATTAAAAATGTTGTAGAAAAAACCTTAAATGTTGAAAAAATAGTGTTAGTTTTAACCAATGGTGATCCCTATCCAGAATTAGAAACTTTTTGTCAACAAATGATTAATTCTGTTTATCTTGGTTGGGTAACAAATAAAATTTTAAATTCAAATTTATTAAACAATAATCATTTTCGCAGTTTTACACCTGATCAAACTAATTTAACTGATATAATCCAGAATTGGATTGATGGAATTAAATAATTAAATTTTAAATTACTGTGTAGGGTGGGCAACTATCAAAATTTAATTATCAAAAATAAAATTAATTTGAGTTGCCCACTCTAAAATTATTTGATATTTAATCATAATATTGATCATTAATCTTTAAGAAAAACTAAACAACTATATAAATGAAAAGCCTGATCCCAAAGGGTTATATATTGACGAAATATATTAATATGTGGCTCAATTTCTGAGAGAAATTCGGAAAATTCTAAGGCTGTTTCTCCAAAAAAAGTAAATTCTGAATAAACGGGAATATTCGGTAATTCTTGCTCAATTAATTTTAAAAGATTTTGCCAATTTTTTCTTAAAGTTGCTTCTTTTTCTTCTAAATGATGGGATTTATCGGAATTAACTAAATTAATTAAGTTAATACTCTTTTTAAAATCATAATTTTGATCACATATTCTTAATATCATCTGTCTATCAGGTAAATATAAGTCACAGAATTGAGCATAATCTAAAATTTCTTTTTGATGATAAATCTGCCAATTTTTATCAAATTTAAAAGAGTTTTCAAAAATAGGGATTAAACCTGTGACTCTTTTGGTAATTTCTATCCAATTAACTCTTATTTTTTCTAGTTGATTTTCTTGATTTTCACAAATAACTGTTATTTGTGAATTAACTTGATTATTAATAGTTTCAATATATCTAACTTGATAAACTGATAATTTTTTAATTTGCTCGATCGCCAAACAAAAACAAGGAACATTAACTTGGTTTAAACACTTAACATAATAGGATAATTCTCCCATTTTTCCAACACGATATAAACGCCACGAACGGCTAGGTATTTGGAGTCTAGCAGTATAGGGATCAATTTCCATTATTTTAGCGAAATTTTGAGCGGCAATTTTTTTATCATCTTTTGGTAATGATTCTAATACAAATACTCCTATTTCTTCTGCTCCAACTTTAGTTTTTGCCTGATTAAGTTCCTGTTCTTTTGTTTGTTTTTCTCGTTGATTAATTCTTTCAATTCCTTGACGAATTTGACTGATTAATTTAGGATTAATTGTATGTTTTAAAAGTTCAATATAACTATTTTTAGCTTTGTCTAGTTGATCATTTAATTCAAATAAACGGGCTGTATAAAAATCTAACCAAGGGTTTTCTGGATCTTCTTGACGTAATTTTTGAATTAAGTGATTAGCTGTATCATAATCTTTATTTTTAAGGGCTTTTGCTATGTTTTCAAACATAATTTTTAATTTGATTATTTTATTTTTTCCTAATAATAGCATCCGTAACATTAGAAGGTAATTGACGCATTATTTTCCCTTTTTTGGCATCAATTCCCACTAATGTAACTTGTGCTGTAACAAATAATTCTTGACCATCTAAAGAGACTATTTGATAATCCCAATTTAAGCGCACTCCATCCATTTTTAATTGGGTTTTGACGATCACTTCATGGTGATCTAAACGCACCGCCCGATGATAACGAAGGGATAACTCTACTACGGGCATTTCACAGCCCAAGTTAACCAGATCAGCATAATTAACCCCGATCGAGCGAAAATACTCAATTCTAGCCTCTTCTAACCATGTTAAATAACTACCATGCCAAACGATATTAGCGTGATCGGTATGGTGGGGATAAATTTTCACCGGATATTCAAACCATGTTTCTGTTTTGGCATTGAAAGTCTCATCTGTTGTAATGGCTGTTGTTGGTAATTGATCGGAAAAATTAGACATAATTTGCTATTTTTTATTTATTTTTTGTTATTGGTAAATTGTCATTAGTCATTGATCATTTATAAGTCATTTGTAAACTGTTAATTATTAATTCTTAATTATCCATTATTCATTACATTTAACACCTGTGCCACCTAGACCACAATAGCCCCCTGGGTTTTTAGCTAAATATTGTTGATGATATTCTTCAGCATAATAAAATTCAGGAGCATCTAAAATTTCTGTGGTAATTTTACCATAACCGGCCTCAATTAATTTCTGTTCATAATGATTTTTAGAAGCTAAAGCTAAGGCTTTTTGCTCCTCAGAATAAACATAAATTCCTGAACGATATTGAGTTCCCCGATCATTACCTTGACGCATTCCTTGAGTGGGATTATGACTTTCCCAAAATACATTTAATAAATCTTGATAGCTAATCATATTGGGATCATAGACCACTAATACTACTTCATTATGACCAGTTAAACCAGTACAAACTTCTTGATAAGTAGGATTAGGAGTTAAACCTGCACTATAACCAACGGCCGTAGAAAAAACGCCTTTTTGTTGCCAAAAACGTCTTTCCGCCCCCCAAAAACAGCCTAAACCAAACATCGCTGTTTCCATTTGGGCAGGAAAAGGAGCTTTAAGAGGGTTGCCATTAACAAAATGTTGAGCCGGAACAGCCATAGCAGTAGATCTTCCGGGTAAAGCTTCCGAGGCAGTGGGCAAAGTTTCTTTTTTGCCAAATAATCCAAAAAAACCCATTGTTTTAATTCCTAATTTTCTTTAATTAATTGTTTTGAGATTTGATCTGATTAACTTTTAGATTATAACAAAACTTTAATTAATAGCAAACAATTATGATTAAATAATAATATAGCAGTCATAAATTAGTCTTGTCAAATAAAGTTAACCTTTAAAATTAATAGACTAGACATAAAATTAAATTTTAGATATAATTATCACAATCAAATTAGTTAAATAAATGTTGTCAGTTGAGAGTTGATAATTAACAATTACTGAACATTTAGATCGGTTTAATAAAATCATAGCTTTTTTTATCACTATTTAACAATTAATTAGCCCTCAAAACTCAAAGTGAAAAAACAATCTTTACCTCCTAAAACTATTATCAAATTAGGCAAATATGTTTGGACAACTTTCTGGCATTTAATGATGTCAAATCTTGCCCCATCTAATCAAATAGGTGCTTATCAACGCCCAAAAAGTCAATTTAAAAATTGGATTAATTCCGATTCAACTAATCTTTATTTACCGGAAAAAAATAGATATATTTTATATGTTGGAATGGGGTGTCCTTGGGCGCATCGAACTTTAATTGTAAGAGCTTTAAAAGGATTAGAAAAAGTGATTTCTCTTGTCATAGTTAAAGCCGATCCTATTGCTGGAGGTTGGATTATTCCAGAGGAAAATAATCGCCCTTTAGCTAATCTTTATCAAGAGGTAAAACCTAATTATTCAGGCCGTTTTACCGTGCCTGTTTTATATGATAAAAAAACAAAAACTATTGTTAATAATGAAAGTTCAGAAATTATGATTATGTTGAATGATCAATTTAATCATTTAGCAGAAAATCCTAACCTAAATTTATATCCCGAAAATTTAAAAAAACAAATTGATCAATGGAATAAAAAAATTTATCATTCTGTTAATAATGGTGTTTATTGTTGTGGTTTTGCCCAAACTCAAATAGCCTATAATCAAGCTTGTAATCAATTATTTGAAACTTTAGATGAAATAGAAGAAAATTTAAAAATTAATACCTATTTATGTGGAGATAATTTAACTTTAGCGGATGTGGGTTTATTTACAACTTTAATCAGATTTGATCTAGTATATTATAGCTTGTTTAAATGTAGTCGTCAAAGGATTCAAGATTATCAATATTTAGGAAATTATGTTAAAAATTTATATCAATTAAAACCCATTAATCAAACTTGTGATTTAAAACTAATACATGAAGATTATTATGGTAATTTATTTCCTTTAAATCCAGGAGGAATTATTCCTTGTTTTCCAAAATTAGACTTCTTAACCAACTAAAATAATAAGTAACAAGTATTATTAATTAAATTATCTCTTATTAATCATCTATGAATATTTTTCCATCATCTTCATCATCAATTAAGCGTTTTTCCCTTTCCTCTTTTTTATTTCGTTTTGGCCTAATTCTGTTATTATTAATGATAATTATTACAACGATCGCTCTCAAAGGATTATTTGAGCCAAATTTACTTAATCCTAATATTATTAACCCATCAGCACCCCATCAAATATTAACACCTTCCCCCCTTCCCGCACCTCAAATTACTACCCCAATCCCCGATCATTTATCCCATTTTTCTTTCCCATCTAATCATTTTCCCCTATTAATTTTTGTGGCTATTTTTGTTAGTAGTGCCATCGTTTCATTATTCGTCACAGCTTGGTTAAAATATTTATCTTTACCTTCAAAACAAAAACAGATTGTTAATAAATATCTAAGTTTGATCCTCAAAAAAATCTTATTTCCGATTTTATGGATGCGTCTATTTATTATTGATAGTTTTCAAACAATATCTAGTTTTTTAAAACCATTAGCTCAAAAATTACAACAAAAAAAACCAAAAATTAAAAAGAAAACAAAAATCAAAACTACTCCCAAAACCGTTAATAATTGGCCTCAAAATTATCAAAATCAAGGCCATCAACTAACAAATTTAAGAGATAATTATAATCAACCATTTAATGGGTTTATGTTATCCTATCAAGACCAAAGCGATCAATATTTAGAAAATAATTATCCTTTAGAAAAATTTAATCAAAATCAACCTATAAAACCAAAGAAAAAACCTCAATCTCCTCACCCAAAAAGCAAAAAATTACAACCAAAAAATAAAAAAACAAAAACAACTTATTTGCCCAATAAAAACCGCAATTATGATCAACCAGAAGTCACTATTTTAACCCCCGATGAACAAACCCCTTTAGATCAAAAACCACCAACTTTAGCACAATTAATGGATCTACGCCGCCATCAATCTCTATCATCTTTATTTGATAAAAGGTATTAATAAACAATTGATAATTGATAATTGATAATAAAAAAATTATTGTCAAATTTTGATCTATAATAATAATTGTCTTATTTATTATTTTAATTGTTACAACCTAAAAATAGAAAAACTATGAAAATAATTGATTCTAAAGGGCGCATTTTTGGTTTAATCAATGTCTTTGATCTTGGTGCGGCCTTAGTCATTCTCGGAGTGATTATTGGCATCTTTTTTATTCCCGGAACTACCGGAGGATCAGTTGCGCAAATAGGAGATACAACGCAAATTGAAGTAGACTTATTAGTGAGGGGATTAACTGTTAAAAATCCCGAAACTTTATTGAAAGATATGAAGGAAAATAAAAAAACTTCTATTATTATTCGTAATCAGCCCTATAGTCAAGTAAAAATTAAAGAAGTAGTCCAATTACCTCGTACTACAAACGTACCTCAACCCGATGGTTCAGTTATTGCTAAAAACGATCCAAGGCCTGAATTAAATTTTATTCAAGATATGTTAATAACTTTAGAAGGTGATGCACAAATTACAGAGGAAGGTGCAGTTTTTGCCCAACAAAAAGTTAAAGTGGGTACGGTATTAGAATTAGACGGAACTACCTACAATTTCAAGGGAAGCGTGGTTGATGTTAGAATTAATCAAACGGCAAAACAAGAACCTAAAAAATAAAATTTAGTTATTAATTATTGGTTATTAGTTATTAGTTATAACCTAAATTATTCCCTAAGTCAATGAATAGTAACCTTTTAAAAAAAATTATCACAAAAATAAAAAATAATCCTCAACAAAGAATAACCTTTGCTGAATATATGAATGATCTATTATACGATCCACAACTAGGTTATTATCATTCAGAAAAAATTAAAATTGGTCAAAAAGGTGATTTTTTTACATCTTCCTCCCTTGGCTCAGATTTTGGAGAATTGGTAGCACAACAAATTAAACAATTTTGGGAAAAATTAAACTCTCCTCAAACTTTTACTTTGGTAGAAATGGGGGCAGGTACGGGAATTTTTGCTTCTGATATTTTAACTTATTTACAACAGAATGATCCTGATTTTTTTGAAGTTCTAAACTATATTATTATAGAAAGTTCTCCCAATTTAATTAATCTACAAAAAGATAATTTAAAAAATATTATTAATCATAATTCATCAAAAATTAGCTGGAAAAATTGGGATGAAATAGAAAATAATTCTTTGATCGGTTGTTTTTTTAGTAATGAATTAATAGATGCTTTTCCCGTGCATCAGGTTATTTATAATAAAGGAAAATTAAAAGAAATTTATGTTAGTTTATCACAACAAGGTGAATTAACAGAAATTTATGATGATTTATCTACCCCAGAAATTAATGATTATTTTGATTTAAATCAGATTATTTTTAGTGATGATCACTATCCCCATAATTATCGCACCGAAGTTAATTTATTAGCTAAAGATTGGTTAAAAACTATTAATAATAAACTAAAAAAAGGTTATCTAATTACAATTGATTACGGTTATTCTAGTCAAAAATATTATCATCCCCAACGCTATCAAGGCACTTTAAAATGTTATTATCAACACCATCACCATGATAATCCTTATGTTAATTTAGGGTTACAAGATGTGACTGCTCATGTCAATTTTACCGCTTTAGAATTGTGGGGAAATCAATTAGGTTTAAACAATATTTCTTTAACAAAACAAGCTTTATGGTTAATGTCGTTAGGTTTAGGGGATCGCCTTAGTCAATTATCAACAAATCAATTTAACCTTCAAGAATTATTTAAACGTAGAGAAGCATTACATCAATTAATTGATCCCCAAGGTTTAGGTGGTTTTCAAGTCTTAATTCAAAGTAAAAATATCTAGGTATCATAATTTTAAATAACGGTACTTTAGACAAAAAAAAATTAACATGACTCCTAGACAAGAACAAATTATAACTTACTTTATTTTTCTTTTTTGTCTAAATCTCCCTAGTCAACAAAAGCCCTACTTTAGAGGTAGTTAGGGCAAAGAATTTTAAGCCAATTTTGAAAAGATCCTATAGAAAAAGTAGGTGTTTTCAAAGTCAGGTTAAAATGAAATTTTCACAAGTCAGTCTTAAATCATGGAAGCATTTGACCTAACATTACAAATAGTGATTACTGTTGTCGCAGGAATTACTGCACAAGTTATCGCCGAATTTTTGAAAGTGCCAAGTATTGTTTTTTTACTCTTATTTGGTGTTTTGTTGGGATCAGATCTACTCAAAATTTTACATCCCCATGACTTAGGGATCGGCTTGGAAGTTATTGTGGCTTTATCCGTTGCGATTATTTTATTTGAAGGTGGCTTAAATTTACAATTAAGGGAGTTAGGACGGGTTTCCGGTAGTTTGCGTAATTTAGTGACGATCGGGGCTTTTATTAGCTTTTTAGGGGGGGGAATGGCCGCCCACTGGTTGGGGGAGTTTCCTTGGGCTTTGGCGTTTTTATATGCTTCTTTAGTGGTGGTAACTGGCCCTACGGTGATCAGCCCTTTATTAAAACAGGTGGAAGTCGATCGCCCCGTTGCGACTATTTTAGAAGGGGAAGGGGTTTTAATTGATCCCGTTGGTGCGATCCTTGCCGTAGTTGTTTTAGATACGATCATTAATGCTAATGCCACGGCCACGGAAATAGTTAGTGGTTTATTCTTACGTTTGGGCAGTGGTTTGATCATCGGCGCGATCGGCGGTTTTATTTTAAGTTTTTTCCTCAAAAGTAGTAAATTTTTATCAGAAGAATTAAAAAATTTAGTGGTATTAGCGGGAGTTTGGGGTTTATTTGGCCTATCTCAATGGCAAGTAAGGGAGTCGGGCTTAATGGCTATGGTGACGGCCGGCATTATTTTAAGGGCTTCTTCTTTACCCGAAGAAAGAATGTTAAGGCGTTTTAAAGGGCAGTTAACGGTGTTATGTGTGTCGGTTTTATTCATATTATTAGCGGCGGATCTGTCCATTGCCAGTATCTTTGCGTTAGGTTGGGGTAGTGTTTTTACCGTCTTAATTTTAATGTTAATTGTGCGCCCTTTAAGCGTATTTTGTTGCACTTTTAATAGTAGTTTAAATTGGCGACAAAAATTATTTATTGCATGGATCGGGCCTAAAGGCATTGTTTCGGCTTCCGTTGCCTCTTTATTTGCCATTTTATTAACCCAGTCTGGGATCAATGGAGGAGATGCCATCAAAGCTTTAGTTTTTCTAACCATTATGATGACGGTTTTTGTGCAAGGTTTAACGGCCAAATGGGTGGCCAAATTATTAAAAATTACCTCCTCAGAAGCAACAGGAGCGGTTATCATTGGTTGTAATCCTTTAAGTAGAACGATCGCCCGTTTATTACAGAGTGAAGGGGAGTCAGTAGTGTTAATAGATACGGATGAAAAAGCCTGTGAAGAAGCCAGAAAAGACAATTTAGAGGTATTTCAAAGTAGTGGTTTAGATGCGGAAATATTAGAGGAAGCAGGTATTAATTCAATGGGAACATTTGTGGCTTTAACCAATAATGGAGAGGTAAATTTAGTATTAGCTCAACACGCCATAGATGAATTTAAACCGCCAAGAGTTTTGGCAATTTTTCCCCATCAAACTAATAATAATAAAAATACTAATCCTAAAATTAATCCAGCTTTAATGACCCAAGTTTCTATTAAAAAATGGAATACTTATCTGGAAGATAAACAGATTAAAATTGGTAAAACTATCTTAAGTGAAGCTAATTTAACTAATGAACAAAAACAGTTAGATAGTTTAATTAATAAGGGGGAATTATTACCTTTATTAGTTAAAAGAGATGATAAATTACAAATAGTAAAAGCTTCTGAACAATGGAGAGGAAATGATGAAATTATTTATTTATTATATGATCCCCGTCCCCAATTATTAAAATTATTATCAGGTACTACTCAAGTTTCCCGTTTAAGTGTGGAAAAATTGCCTAATTTAAAATAATATTTAGCTTAATTCTTATCATCAACTTTAGATTAAATATATTATTTATAATTAAGTTAATTATTGATTTTGTTTGTTTGGCGTGGGTTGGGGTTGGCTATTTGCTTTACGATCTTGCTCGATCGCCTTCATTACTTCTTGAAAAGAAGGCTCATCTGGATAAAGTTTAATTAAGCGTTCTATTTGAGCTTGTAAACCATCAAGATCATTCATTTCTACACGAGTTTTGATTAAACCATCTAAAGCAAATTGATTTTTTGGCTCTTTTTCTAAAACTTTTTCATAACCCATCGCCTGTTGTTCTAAAACTTGATTTTTGCCGTTTTGCTGTGATATTGGAGCTTGATTAGTTTGCTGATCATTATTAAACATTCCCAATAAACCCGAACCAGTAGAAACTAAGAAAAAACCACCAGAAGCTAAAATTAATATTTTTTGAAAAAGTGACATTCCTGTTTTTTGATTAGCCATAATATTAAAATAAATAAATTTTTAATGATTAAAAGTTTTTTCTGTTATGATAATTAATCATGATTGATTATTCATTGATAATTGTCAATTATCAATTGTTGAGGGTTTTCTTTGCCAATTGAGATCTTGACGGGGTTTAAATTGTTCTAAACTTCTAATTTGTTCATAAAGTTCTTTTTCTTGAGGTGTAATATTTTTAGGAATAACTACTAATATTTCTACTAATTGATCACCTCTTTTTCCGATTTCATTCGGATAACCCTTATTAGCTAATCTTAATCTTTGGCCGGAATTAACACCACTAGGCACGGTCATTTTCACCAAACCATCTAAAGTTGGCACTTCGATCGCACCGCCTAAAATCGCCTCACAGGGAGTAATAGGCACTTGACAAAATAAATCAAAACCCTGTAACTCAAAAAAAGGATGTTTTGCAACGGTAATAATTAAATAGAGGTCTCCCCCTTCCACCCCCTGCTCTTTGAGGCGAATTTTTTGACCGTTAACCATAGCCGGAGGCATTTCCACTTCCAGCGATCGCCCATCTTCAAGGCGTATTCTTTCCCGACCCCCCACATAAGCCTTTTCTAAGGGTAAACTTAATCTAGCCTCAATATCACGTTTGAAAGAGCGCGCAGGGCGAACTACTTTTTCTCGGCGAGTTGTTCCCTCACGATAGGCTTGGGCGTAGTCAGTGGGAATACGGGTACGCTCTTGAGTCGTGGTGCGGCCATTATTTCTGATTTGATCGACAAATTTATTAAATTCCCCAACTTGGGTAAAATCAGCAGTAGAGCCTTTTCTTTTACTACCGCCTTGTTGTTGCCATAAACGGCTAAATTGATCATATTGCGATCGCTTGTTCAAATCAGAAAGAACCTCATAAGCCTCATTAATATTTTTAAATTTTTCCTCAGCGATTTTATCCCCCGGATTAACATCGGGATGATAACGCCTTGCGAGACGGCGAAATGCCTTTTTAATTTCTTCAGGGGAGGCATTTTTTTGCACTCCTAAAATTTCATAATAATTTTGAACATTTGACATATTATTGGTTCTTAGTTATTGGTTCTTAGTTATTGGTCACTGGTCACTGTTCACTGGTCACTGGTCACTGGTCACTGGTTACTGCTCACTGGTCACTGTTCACTGGTAACGGTTTAAAACCAATCGTCATCCTCATCCCAATCATTTTCAGGGGGAATATTACGATAATTTTGAGAAGTTGAACGGCGGGGCGGGACTTCTGAATAAGAACGAGTTGATGGACGATTAGTAGGTTTTTCCCTGTTATAACTATTATTAGATAAATCTTGACGATAATTGTTATCAGAACGATAATTATTATTGCGAGAATAATTATTATTACGAGGATTATAACGATCGAAATCTTCTTCATCCTCATCGCCTAAAAAGGTTTTCTTAATAGTTTCTAAAAACCCTTCTTCTTTTTGCTCATCATATTGTAAACGCACCTCTCGATTTAATTCATATAAAATATCTTGCAGATCCGCTTCAGTGCGATCGATTGCTCTTTCATCATTGCGCTCCAAACTATCTAATAATTCTTGACATAAAACATCAATGCGCCTACGGTAATAACTGGTAAACTGTGAACCAAAATCAAGGGTAACTTCTTTTAAACGTCTTTGGGCTTGATCCGTTAAAGCCTTGGCTTTATTGCGTTTTTCTACCCTTTCCCTGCGTTGACGATCATCTTGGGCAAATAGATCCGCATCGTTGATCATGCGTTTAATTTCATTTTCGCTTAAAGTAGAAGTACCTTGAACCGTTATTCTTTGTTCCCTACCCGTAGTTTTATCTAAAGCCGATACCTGTAAAATACCATTAGCATCAATATCAAAAGACACTTGGATCTGGGGGATGCCTCTGGGAGCAGGGGGAATACCCGTTAACTTGAAACGGCCTAAAGACTTGTTATCACTAGCCATTTCCCTTTCCCCTTGTACCACATGGATCTCCACTAAAGTTTGATTATTGTCAGAAGTGGAGAAAATATCCGATCTTCTGACGGGAATGGTAGTATTACGGGGAATTAATTTTTTAGTCACACCGCCGATGGTCTCTAAACCAAGGGAAAGGGGCGTAACATCTAATAATAAAATATCCTTAATTTCTCCCCCTAAGACTGCGGCCTGAATAGCCGCACCCACCGCCACCACTTCATCAGGGTTAACATTTTGATTAGGTTGTTTATCAATAAAACTGCGCACCAACCCCTGTACCATTGGGATGCGACTTGATCCCCCTACTAAAACCACCTCATCTATTTGGACTGGACTTAAACCAGCATCTTGTAAAGCCCTTTTAATGGGGCGGCGTAAACGACTGACCAGATCACCGCATAACTTTTCAAAAGTAGCGCGATCTAACTGTGTTTCAATATGTTTAGGCCCTTCATCGGTAGCGGTGATAAAAGGTAAATTAATTTCCGTCACCGTCACCCCAGAAAGCTCAATTTTTGCCTTTTCCGCCGCTTCCATTAACCTTTGTAACGACTGGCGATCTTGACGTAGATCGATCCCTTCCGCCTCTAAAAACTTTTCTGCTAACCAGTCTACAATTCTTTTATCAAAATCAACCCCCCCTAACTGGGTGTCACCACTGGTAGACTTAACCTCAAATACTCCATCTCCCACTTCTAACACCGATACATCAAAAGTACCCCCTCCAAGGTCAAAAACTAAAATCGTTTGACTGTATTTTTGTTCTAAACCATAAGCCAAAGAAGCGGCAGTGGGTTCATTAATGATGCGTAAAACTTCTAAACCTGCGATTCTTCCTGCGTCTCTGGTGGCCTGTCTTTGGGTATCATTAAAATAGGCCGGCACCGTGATCACCGCGCCCGTTACTTCTTCACCTAAATAGCGTTCCGCTTCTTCAGCTAACTTTCTTAAAATAAAAGCCGATACTTCTTCAGGGGAAAATTCCTTTTTTAAACGGGGACAACGAATTTTAATATTACCAATATCATCACGCCGAATTGTATAAGCCACCCGCTTTGACTCTGGCTGTAACTCCCCATATTTACGCCCCATAAATCTTTTAATCCCATAAAAAGTATTTTGGGGGTTTAAAACCGTTTGTCGTCTTGCCATTTGACCGACTAATAATTCACCATCTTTATTAAAGCCTACCACAGAGGGAGTGGTTCTAGTGCCTTCTGCATTGGCAATAACCACTGGTTTTCCGCCTTCCATAATAGCCACAACGGAATTAGTTGTACCGAGATCAATTCCTACTACTCTACCCATTCGTCTAACTTTTAGCACTGAAATATAATTTAATGAATTTCTATTGTAACCAATAAGGTCTCAAATTTCAAAAAAATTGACAATTGACAATGATCTCTAGTTAAAAGTAGAGGCTTGAAAATAACAAAAAAATTTTTTTAGTTTTGCCCATTTTGCCGTTTTTAAAACTAATTAACTAATGGTTAATTATCTGATCAAAATAAATTATAATATTGATCATTTAAGCACTTTAGTTAAAGAGAAACTCCCTCTTTTCTTTAATTTTATTTGCTAATTTTCCACCAGTTTAAAGTTAATATACCAATCCTAAATCCCTTGGAGCAGATCAATTATTAGAAAATCAATTATTAGAAAAAAGACTGTTAAAGTCTTGTTACCAATAACAAAAGCAGAGATGACTTTATTTTATTGACGGCTTAAGCCAAAATCTTGACATCTTTTTTGATTTTTGCTTATCATAACTACCATACCACACAAAAATTGCATGATTGTTTTTCCCCCAACTAACAACATTTATATTTTTAAATCATAATTTATGCTTGAAAAAATCCCCGCCCACCGTAGACAAATTACTGACGATCTCAATAAATTATTGGAAATCTTACCTATTTCTATCAAAAATAATATTGAAAATCATCCGAAAAAAGACCAATTAATTGAAGTAATTTTAGATTTAGGTAGATTACCAGAAGCCCGTTTCCCCGATGAAGTTAGCTATTTAAGTGAAAATCCCGTAACCAAAGAAGAAATTAAGCAATGTGTTGAACAAGTCGGCACGTTTAGCGGAGATAATCGGGGTGGGATCGAGCGCACTTTACACCGCATCAGTGCCATCCGTAATCGCAGTGGAGAGATTATCGGTCTAACTTGTCGCATCGGCCGTGCCGTTTTTGGTACAATTACCATGATTCGTGATTTGGTGGAAACAGGTCAATCTATCCTCTTGTTAGGTCGTCCGGGGGTGGGTAAAACTACCGCTTTACGGGAGATTGCAAGGGTTTTAGCCGATGATCTCAAAAAACGAGTCGTGATTATTGATACTTCTAACGAAATCGCCGGAGATGGGGATATTCCCCACCCGGCCATTGGCAGGGCAAGAAGGATGCAAGTGGCACGGCCTGAGTTACAACATCAGGTGATGATCGAGGCGGTGGAAAATCATACTCCAGAGGTGATCGTGATTGATGAAATCGGCACTGAGTTAGAGGCACAGGCGGCCAGAACTATTGCCGAGAGAGGGGTTCAGCTTGTGGGAACGGCTCACGGTAATCAATTGGCTAATTTAATTAAAAATCCTACCCTTGCGGATCTGATCGGCGGTATTCAAGCGGTAACTTTGGGGGATGATGAGGCCAGAAGACGAGGCTCACAAAAGACTGTTTTAGAGCGCAAAGCACCCCCTACTTTTGCGATCGCCGTGGAAATGTTAGAGCGTCAAAAATGGGTAGTTCATGAGCAGGTGGCTCAAACGGTGGATCAACTGTTGCGCAATCATCAGCCACCGTTACAGGTGCGCACCATTAGCGATGAAGGGGTGGTGAAAATTACCACGGAAAATCCCGTCAATGTGGCTCAAAATTATCAAGATGAAAGTCCCATCATCTCCACTCCCATGTATCAAGGGGGATGGTCTAATAAGGGCAAGATGCTACCTTTAGCCCCCATTTCCCCTAAATCAGCCCAATCCCCTAAACATCAAGATTTTGAGCGTTTATTGACCCAATCTTGGCATACTCAAGATTTAATGGATCAGGATTTTGAATGGCACAATAATGGAGAATTCCCTCTTAAATTATATGCCTATGGAGTTAGTCGTCCTCAGTTACAAGAGGTAATTGAAATTTTAAATTTTCCGATTATTTTAACTAATGAAGTTAAAAGTGCGGATGCGGTGATTGCTTTGCGATCGCAGATCAAAAAAGATGCTAAGTTAAGACAAATCGTGAAAGTCCATCAATTGCCCGTTTACGGCATTAAGTCTAATAGTATTCCCCAGATCACAAGGGCTTTGAGAAGGTTATTAAAAATTGATGATCCCATCGTACCGGATCAAAAAGAACTCAGTTTATTAACTCGTAATCGTAACAATGACGAATTAGAGGCTTTAGAGGAAGCTCGGTTGGCGGTGGAACAGGTTGTATTACCTACGGGTCAACCCGTTGAATTATTGCCCCGCTCAGAAAAAGTCAGAAGAATGCAATATGAGTTAATTGAGCATTACCGTTTACAATGTGATACTTTTGGAGAAGAACCTAACTGCCGTTTAAGAATTTATCCGGCTTAAATTCTGCTTATCTCCATCAATTAGGGGTGAACAATCGTTGCCCCTTCAACGATTTCTAATCCCGACAAAAAAAGTCGGGTATTGTTGACAACAAAAATCAGCGATGTTAGTATCAATTGCAACGATAAAGATTAAACAAGAGGTAACAAATTTTATGACACAGGCATTAACTACTCAACTTTCCACTGGCAAGGCTTACACCTTCGATAAATTAGTTTGTAAAGAATGTGAAGCCGAATACGCCCCCGGCGCAACTCATGTATGTGAATTTTGTTTCGGGCCTTTAGAAGTTAGTTATAACTATGATGAGATCCGGCGGCGTGTTACTCGCCAAACCATTGAAGCTGGCCCTAACTCGATCTGGCGTTATCGTGAATTTTTACCTGTGGAAACGGAAAACCCCATTGATGTGGGTACTGGGATGACTCCTCTTGTTAAGTCTAATCGTTTAGCCCGTCGTTTAGGTCTCAAAAATCTTTACATTAAAAACGATGCGGTTAATATGCCCACTTTAAGTTTTAAAGATCGAGTGGTGTCTGTGGCTTTAACTCGTGCCAAAGAGTTAGGTTTTACTACCGTTTCCTGTGCTAGTACAGGCAACCTAGCTAATTCTACCGCAGCGATCGCCGCCCATGCGGGGCTTGACTGTTGTGTTTTCATTCCCTCTGACTTAGAAGCGGGTAAGGTTTTAGGTACTTTAATCTATGATCCCACTTTAATGGCGGTGGAAGGCAACTACGATCAAGTTAACCGTTTATGTTGTGAAGTGGCAAATACTCACGGTTGGGGCTTTGTGAATATTAATTTACGTCCCTACTATTCTGAAGGTTCTAAAACCCTTGGTTATGAAGTGATCGAGCAGTTAGGTTGGGAATTACCCGATCATATTGTGGCACCTTTAGCGTCTGGTTCACTTTATACTAAGATTTACAAAGGTTTTGAAGAATTTGTCAAAGTTGGCTTAGTGGAAGGTAAAAAAGTCCGTTTCAGTGGAGCACAAGCTGAGGGCTGTTCCCCCATCGCTAAAGCTTTCCAAGAAGAAAGAGATTTTGTGACACCTGTTAAGCCTAACACGATCGCCAAGTCTATTGCGATCGGTAATCCGGCCGATGGTATTTATGCACTAGAAACCGCTAAGAAAACAGGCGGAAATATTGAGTCTGTAAGCGATGCGGAAATTGTTGAAGGGATTAAACTGTTAGCGGAAACTGAAGGTATTTTCACCGAAACCGCCGGAGGTACAACCATCGCTGTGCTGAAAAAATTAGTTGAAGCAGGTAAAATTGATCCCGAAGAAAAAACCGTTGTTTATATCACCGGAAACGGCTTAAAAACTCAAGAAGCTGTACAAGGTTATGTGGGTGAACCCCTAACCATTGAAGCTAACTTAGCAAGTTTTACTCAAGCCTTAGAACGTGCTAAAACTTTAGAAAGATTAGAATGGAAACAAGTTTTAGTTTGAAAGTAAACTTTAAAAGTGTAACTTTAAAACTTGCTTGTCTATAGGGTTTAAATTGAACCAGTTTAAACCCTTAACCATCAAATCAAAAAAACAAAATGTTTGTTTAAATAAAAATAAACAATCGAAAGTTTTTTTGTCTAAATTTGTCCTTTATTTTGATTATTGTTATAAAAAAATGGCTGTTAAAGTATTAATTCCTACACCCTTACAAAAATATACTAATAACCTTGCGACAGTTGAATGTCAAGCTAGTAATATCAAAGAATTATTAGATTCTTTAGAAGAAAATTTTAAGGGAATCAAAGAGCGTCTCTGTGATGAAAATGGCAATCCTCGCCGCTTTTTAAATATTTATGTTAATAGCGAAGACATCCGCTTTTTAGAAGGTGTTGAGACTGTTCTTGAGGATAATTTTGAAGTTAGTATTGTTCCGGCCGTTGCTGGAGGCTAAAATTCAGTTTGTAGAGACGTAATATATTACGTCTCTACTTAAAACCTCTATTTTATCGTAATTTAAAAAACCAAGTTTTTGTGTGATCTTAAACTTGGTTTTTTTGTCAACGGATAACTGTCAATTGTTAAAATCATTTAAGCCGCAATTAAAGTTTTACTTAATGACTGCCAAGTAAAAGTGCGATCGCCGCCTAATTCTAAAACGACTTTTAAACGTGGTTCTTGTTGTGTTAAATTAACTAAATATTCCCTTTCTTGAAGGTCTAAAACATAACCTTCAATGATCCATAATACCAAACCCTTAGATTTAGTGGGTAAATTTTCCAATTGATAACCTGCGATCGGCGGAACAAAATGAACTTGACCCACCATTGCTTCTTGACCAATATTTTTTTTCCCTAAGTGGGGAGGGCGTACCCCGTGAATACCCATTAAATAAGCACTTAAATCACCTAAACCCCGTGCAGTTAAACTAAAAGTAGTATAACCGGCCGCGCGTAAACGGCGTTGATAACGCCCCTCATAACCGCCTTCTAAGGGACAGTAAACCCCTAAAGCACCAGAAGACTCAAGTTCACGAATAAATTTTTTACCTGTTGTGATTAAAGCCATATTTTGTTTTTTGCGATATTTACAAACTTAATTATAACAAATATGACTATTTTGTATGATATTGTTTGAGTCAATTTTTTTACTTAATAATTGACTATTTATTACTTATTACTTAACTTAGGTCAAAAGTCTAATAATGGATGACCACAGGAGTGCCAATACTTGCCCAATTAAATAACCATTCGGCATGATCAACGGCTACATTTGTACAACCATGACTCATTTGTGTGCCAAAATTGTGATGCCAATAAGCTCCATGTATGGCATAACCAGAATGATAATACATCACAAAAGGCACATCCGGCACATCATAATCCTCTCCAACCATCCGATCGACTGGTCTTTTTTGTTGAATGGTAAAAACGCCCGGAAAGGTTGGCGTTTCGTCTCTTCCGGTGGATACTAAAATTCCATAGACGGATCTATTACCTTCCCATGCGATTAATCTTTGAGTGGTCAGATTAATTTCAATCCAACGCTGTTGAGCTTGTCTTAATTCTGTCATTCTTTGTTCCATCACATTGGTATTCATCGCTGTTATTTGATCGGCCATAACAGGGGTGGCAAGATGATTGAAAGTTATACCTGTAATGATTAATGATAGACTGGTTAACACTTTTCCTATGTTTTGATAATGATATTTCATAAGTGATCAACCTCACAGAGTTTGAAGGATTTTTACAAAACTTTTGTTCAAAATTTTTGTTTTTCTTTGATACCTAGATCAGACGAAAATTACAACAATTTGTTTTATTTTAGTAAGATGCAATTCCCTGTTGATTAATATGTAGGGTTTGAATTGATCATATTTCTTATTATTATACACACATCTTGATTTTGACAAATTATGATTTTTTTATTGCAAAGATTCTTTAAGTTTTGTTGCAATTTTTGTAATTGCTTCCCAATTTTTTTCTTGAATTAATGTTTTTGGAAATAAGTTTCCTCCTAAGCCAACTGCGATCGCACCGGCCTTGATCAATTCTGGGGCATTCTCTACCGTTACGCCTCCCGTGGGGATCAGGGGCAGATCACCAAGGGGTGATCTTAAATTTTTGAGATAGTTTGCCCCCCCCACCGAGGCGATCGGGAATATTTTAACGGCTGTTACGCCCATTTGCCAAGCGTTGATGATTTCTGTGGGAGTTAAAGCCCCCGGAATGATGGGAATTTGATAGTGATGAGCTTTTTTGATTAAATTAAGATTAAGATGGGGAGTAAAAATAAATTTTACGGATGAATTAATTGCATTAGTTAAATCGTTTTCTGTTAAAATTGTTCCTGTTCCAATCAAGCATTTAGGTAATTTAAAAGTTAATTGTTTGATTATTTCAGAGGGATTATGACTATTCCAAGTTATTTCAATTAAATTAATTCCACCTTGAGCCACTGCGATGGCCATTTGTAAAGCCAGATCAACATCATTGGCTCTGATCACGGCAATAACTTTTTCTTGTTTAAGAATTTGTAAAAATTGATCATTAGTCATTAGATTATTTCATTAAGGCTAAAGCCTTATGCTATAAAAATGAAGCCTGTCTGCGAAGGCAGACTTTGTATAGGGCAAAAATTTCTTTATCAAAATGGTATCATAAATAACTTAGATAAAAAATAAAAAATAGATATGATAAAAACTAGAAAAATTAATAATAATTGTTGATCCTGTTTTTTCTGCAAAATGCCAAGATCTTTAAAATTAATTTCAGGATTATTAATCATCATTAAAGCAGGTTTTTTAAAGATAAAAGGTAGTAGTTTATTTAAGAAAGAAAGCAGGATCATTTTAAAAATAAATAAAGTATTACTCGCCCTTTTATTGTTACTAAAACCAATTTCTGAAAGTCTAGCAATCTCATCAGTTTGAGGTTTTCTAATTTTAGTATATTCAGGTAAAGCTTTTGTTATATCTTGATTATGTTGATCTAAAATATCAGCAAAAACCCCACAACTTTCTAAAGCAGTATTACAGCCCTGCCCTAAAGAAGCCCAGATCGAATGGCCAGCATCACCTATTAAAACGGCACAATTTTTAACATCAAATTGACTGCAAATAGTGGTAAAACCTCCATAGGATGTTTTTTGATCTAAAATATATTTACTAAACTCTAAAGGGATAGTTTTATTACTAAAAATATCGGGAAAAGTTGACTTAAATAAATGTTCAATATCTTCATGAGTTTTGAGATTATTAAAAGTTTTTTCCCCTTTTTCTGGCATAATTAAAACGGCCGTTAATGTGCCATCGGGATCGGGGGGAGCGGCGATAGTTAAAGGATGGGTTTGATACCAAACATGAAAACATTTTCCCCAACTTTCTTGCCCATTAATTAAATTTTTTGCTTCTCCTAACTGACAAATTTTAAACATCATATTATCACAATTTTGTTGATAGGAAAAACCGCTTATTTTTTCCTTCATAATTGCTCTAACTTTACTAAAAACACCATCCGCACCTATTAATAAATCAAAAGGGGTGCTTATTTCTTGATCGAGATTTTGTAGAGTGGCAATTTTTTGATCAAAATCAATATTAATTAATTCGTGGGAAAAATAATGCTCAATTTCTTGAGCATATTTAGTTTGGGCTTCGGTGTATAAAGATTGGGCTAAAATATTACGTTTAATGGAAACATTTTTGGTAAAAGCTTTGCTTTTTTTGACGGTTTTTAAACCATGTCTAACATTACCTTCTAAAATGACAATTTGTGACTCAGAAAGTTTAACTTGAGCCTTTTCTAAAGCTTTTAAGCCTCTAGGGGAAAGGATAATATTATAACTTTTTCTAGTTAAAGATGATTGAAAAAATTGATAATTTTCTCTTTTTTCATAAACCTTAACTTGCCAACCCCTTTGAGCCAATAAAATGGCCATTAAATTACCTGTAGGCCCTGCTCCAATAATAATAGCTGTTTGTTTTGTTTGTGGTAAATTATTATTCATTATTGGTTATTTGTGATTAACAAATAAGTTTTTTAGATTCCATTTTATAAATCAAGATAAGATCAATAAGTGTTAAACTATTCCCACAAATGACCAATGACAAAAACTTATTCTTCCATTTTTTCATAATTAATAAAAAATTCTTGTAACCTCATGCGGGGAATATAAGGCCAGCCTCCAGACTCATCAATTTCTTTTAATAATTGATACAGTTTTTGACGGTTATTAGGCAAAGAAGGCTCAAAAAGTTCTTCTCTTATGTCTCGGTGTATTTCCTCGAGCGATCGCAGGATCAATAATATTTGCCATAGATCATCATCACAGCCATTGGCCAAAGCCAAAAACTGTTGTTTAAGCTCATTTAAAGAGGTTTGTAGTAAATTTTGATTTTCGTTGATTGACATAATTTGATATAAATATTCTAAAGTTATACGATGATTCTTAAGTTAAGGACGTTGTATTAGATAATAAACAAAATAACCGATCACCTAAAGTTGTATTTTAACTAAATATGAACTTTTGTTGAGACTTTGAGTGGTTAGAGAGACTGTGATCCCTGATTACAGTATATTGTTAACTATTGTTAACAAAAAAACTATCAGTTAAATATAATAAACCCAATCAGATCAATCATGAGATATCGTGCCTTAATTGTTACTTTTTTCGCCTTCTGTTTAGCTGTGTTAACGGCTTGTAGCACTCCTGCTAACAGTTTAAGTAGAGATCAACTAACCTACGATCAGATCGTTAATACTGGTTTAGCCAATGTTTGCCCTCAACTAGCTGATACAGTGCGTGGAACTATTCAACTAGAAGCGGAGAAAGAATATCGCTTAAGTAACTTGTGTGTACAACCACAAGAATATTTTGTTAAAGAGGAGTCTGCCAATAAACGCAAAGCCGCAGAATATATCCCCGGAAAAGTTGTCACCAGAGAAACATCTTCTCTTGATCAAGTTGCCGGAACTATTAGCGTTGCTTCTGATGGTAGTCTTAAATTTACAGAAGAAGATGGAATTGATTTCCAAGCTATCACTATTCAACTCCCCGGCGGTGAACAAGTACCTTTCTTATTCACGATGAAACAGTTAGTGGCTACTACTAAGCCCGGCCCTTTAGAAATTAATTCTTCTACTGATTTTACTGGTAAATTTAAAGTTCCTTCCTATCGTGGTGCGGTATTTTTAGATCCTAAAGCCAGAGGGACGGCTAGTGGTTATGATAATGCGGTAGCCCTTCCTGCTGGATCAGATGCTAACGAGTTAACCCGTGCTAATGTTAAACAATTAGTCACTGGCGTTGGTGAAATGTCTTTAAAGATCACTAAAGTTGATCAAGAAACAGGTGAGATCGCAGGAGTATTTGAAAGTGAACAACCTTCTGCTACTGACTTAGGCGCTGAAGATCCTGAAGAAGTAAAAGTCAGAGGCATTTTCTATGGTCGTATTGCGCCTAAAGCTTAATTTTTAGAAGCTTTATTGAATCTTTATTTTTTTGATTCCGTTTATCTCCAATTTATGTAAAATAAAAGGTATTAGCTAAAACTAATACCTTTTTTGATCAGTTTATAACTTTTTACTTAAATGATCACCTATGGAATTATCTAATCTAAGTTATGAGCAGTTATTAAAAGTTGCCACTGAACAACAAAAAGTAATTGAAAGTCAACAAATTTTAACAAATATCGTTGATAAGATTTGTAGTTCTTTAAATTTAGATTTGATTTTTCGCACAACTACGGAAACAATTAAAAATTGGTTTAAAGTTGATCGGGTAGTAATTTATCGTTTTAATGAAGATTGGAGTGGGGAATATTTGTTTGAATCTGTTAATGATCAACATAATTATTTTCAAGTTTTAGCTCAACAATGGTCACAATTAGAATTAAAAGATAATATTAGTGAATGTAGTTTAAAAAGGTTAACTTACCTGACTATTGATGATACATATTTACAAGAAACTCAAGGCGGAAATTTTACAAAAGGCCAAACTTTTCGAGTTTGTCATAATATTAATCAAGCCGGATTTTCTGATTGTTATTTGCAAATTTTAAATAAATTACAAGCTCAATCTTATGTGATTTGTGGCATTTATCAAGAACAAAAAATCTGGGGTTTATTAGCGGTTTATCAAAATAGTTATGCTCGTCACTGGCAAAATTTTGAGGTTGATTTATTAACAAGAATTGCTAACGAGTTAGGAGTAGCTTTATATCAAGCTGAATTGTTAATTAAAAACCAAAAACAAGCCCAAGAATTGAAAGAAGCTTTAGAGAAAATTCAACAAACACAAACCTATTTAATTCAAACGGAAAAAATGGCAGATTTAGGCCAATTAGTGGCCGGAGTAGCTCATGAAATTAATAATCCGATTAATTTTATTTATGGTAATATTGATCATTTAAAAAACTATAGTCAAGATTTATTACAATTATTAGAATTATATAATAATTCTTATCCTCAACCTCAGCAAGAAATTATAGATTTTAAGGATGATATTGATCTGGAATATCTAACAGAAGATTTACCAAAAGTTCTCAATTCTGTTGAAATTGGAGCGCAAAGAATTAAGGAAATTGTGTTATCTTTATGTTCTTTTTCCCGTTTAGATGAAGCTGAAAAGAAAGCGGTTGATCTTCATGAAGGCATAGATAATACGTTATTAATTTTACAACATCGTTTAAAAGCGAAAGATACTCACCCGACAATTTCTATTATTAAAAAATATGGTGATTTGCCTTTAATTAAATGTTATGGAACTCAATTAAATCAAGTATTTATGAACATTATTAGTAATGGAATTGATGTATTAGAAGAACATAAAATTCAAGAGCCAACCTTAATTATTGAAACAAAATTAATTAATAAAAATGTTAAAATCACAATTACTGATAATGCCAATGGCATGACTCAAGAAGTAGTAAAAAAAATTTTTGAACCATTTTTTACCACTAAACCTATTGGTAAGGGAACAGGTTTAGGTTTACCGATTAGTTATCAAATAATAGTAGAAAAACATAATGGAAGTTTAACTTGTTCTTCCCAATTAGGTCAAGGTACTACTTTTTCTATTTCTATTCCCCTCTAAATCTAAAACTATATTTTAATTGGAAAAGATTTAGATTAATTAACTCAATTGAGGCCTAAACTTTGGCCTATATATTTAATTAAAGTTAGCCCGTCAACTCCTAATTCAGTAACATTTTGAGCCGCTAAAATTGCTCCTTGAGAATGAAAATAAGCCCCCGTTGCGATGGAATAAATTAAGGATAAATCAGGTTTAAATTTTAAATTTTGGGTTAATAAACCCGCTATTAATCCTGTTAAAATATCCCCACTCCCTCCCCTTGCTAAAGCAGGTGTACTTTCAGGTATAATTAAAACGCAATTATGATCAGCAATTAAAGTTCTTGCTCCTTTAAAAAGGATGATACTATCTGTTAGTTTAACCCCTTGTTTGATCGCTTTAATTCTATCTTTTTCAGGTTGATTAATTTGGGGAAATAATCTTCTAAATTCTCCTAAATGGGGGGTTAAAATAGTGGGAAATTGACGATTTTTTAAAGTGGAAATTGGATCAATTTGGGCTAAAATATTTAAACCATCCGCATCTAAAATTAACGGACAATTAACTTTTAATAAGTCTTTAATAACATTAATTGGCTCTAATGTTAAGCCCATGCCACAGGCAATTACATCATATTTATTAAGATTAGAAATAGCGTTCAAATTTTTAATTGTACCCGTTTCTGTTTCTTCACAAGGAATAATTAAAGCTTCCGGTAATTGACTATTTAATAATAATTTTAAAGATTTGGGTACGGCAATTGTGAGCATTCCTACCCCTGAAGCTCTAGCTCCTAATCCGGCTAAAATAGCCGCTCCCACATAACGACTTGAGCCACAGATTAATAATAAATTGCCCTGTTGATATTTATGAGTTAAAAGAGGACGAGGCAAGGGTAAAACAGTTTGAGCAAATTCTGTTGTTAATAAACGAATTGACTGATTATTTTGAAAAATAGATGTAGTTAGTTGAGAGGGAATACCAAAATTAAGTAGATGAATTTTTCCTAAATATGGTAAAGCTTGATCTTGAAATAAGCCCTGTTTCCACAGGCCTAAACAAAGGGTATGGGTCGCTTTTACCGCCGTTCCTAAAATTTCTCCTGTGTCAGTATGAATACCAGAGGGCAGATCAACGCTAACTACGGGAATAGACCAAGTATTAAGAGCATTAAGATCATTAGCCAGATTTCCCTCTATTTTTCTTTCTAAGCCAAACCCAAATAAACCATCAATAATTAAGTCACAATTGCTTAAATCATTAATATTTTCAACAAAATTAATATTTAAAAATTTAGCATATTGACGATGAAAAGCGGTTAAATCTTTTAATTTAGGTAAAGGTTGATAAATTTTAACCTCATAATTTTTAAGGAATAATTCCCTTGCTATGACTAAAGCATCTCCGCCATTATGGCCACAACCTACCATAATTCCTACTTTTTTAACTAAAGATAAAAGGTATAATTCCTCTATTTTATTTACCATTAATAAAGCCGCTTTTTCCATTAGGGACGCAATCGGCATTCCCTGAGCAAAAATTTGACCCTCAATTTCTGCCATTTGTGAGGCTGTCACAACGGTTGATTCTAAAGAAAAAAATTGATTCATGATTTTTATTAATTTTTTATTTTTAATGTATCCTATTTTTTCAATCAAAGCTATAATAAATTTAATTAACAATAGATCATAAAAAAATTATTGTCAATTGTCAAATTTAAAAGATCAAACTTACCTATTTTTTAGTAATGAAAAAAAATCAAATTAAATTATCCTTAGTCATTGGCACAGGTAGCCTATTTTTAATACCTACTACGGCCTATTCTAGCTCTTTAAATAACCATAATTCTTTAACAAAAGTAGAACAATCAATTACTTTAATTGCTCAAAATAATGATAATTCTAATTATTTGATGAATCAAGGTTGGAATTTATATATTAGTCAGCAATATCAAGAAGCAATTAATTACTATGATCAAGCAATTAATCTTAATCCTAATTTTTGGGAAGCTTGGTTTGCTAAAGCACTAGCTTTATCTGATTTAGAAAGATATGAAGAAGCGATTACTTCCCTAGATCGAGTGATTAATCTTGATCAAGATAATGCTGATGCTTACGGGCTTCGTGGCTCTATTTATCTATTAATTAATAACAGAGAACAAGGCATTAGTAATTTACAAAAAGCGGCCCAACTTTTTCAAGAACAAAATCAGCAACAAGCTTATCAAGATACCATCGAACTATTACAAATAGTTCTATCAGAAGATGATAATAATTCTAATCAAAATCAAGCACTAACTACTATAGAATTTGGAGATAATAACCCCTATAATCTGTTTGATCAAGGCTATTCTTTTTATGAATTAGAACAGTATGATCAAGCCATCAATGCCTTTAGTGAAGCCATTAAAATTAAACCTGATTTTGCCGAAGCTTATGGCCTAAGAGGTGGGGTTTATTTTCTGTTAGGAAATAAAGAAAATGCCTTAGCTGATTTAGAAACAGCCTCTCAACTTTTTACAATTCAAAATAATAGTGAAGGTTATCAAAAAATTCAAGAATTTATCCAAGTCGTTCAAGAAAATTAACCTTAATTATTATTTGAAAATTGAACGGTGATTAATGACAAATAATAATCAAAATATTTATTGATGATAATTATGCCCAGTTAAAGTATCAGAATGATTATATAAAAGAGAACTTAATAATTCAATTTGATAATAAATTTTATCCTGTAATTGATGTAAAGAAGGAAAATCTTGATCAGCTAAATCATAAAATTTTGAGCGTTCAATAAGTTGTTTAATTTTTTCTTCTAATTGATCACAAATAATCATTCCTTCTTTACTCAAACGATTAATTTGATAATCTTGATAATCTTGTAACATTTTTCCCCAAAATAAATACAAAAAAAGCTGTTCCCCTTCATGAGAAGGCACTATTTTTAGGCGCAAAAGAACTTTAGAATTTTTATAATTGCGTAAAGATTCTATTTTTTTGATATTAGTTACTGGTTGAATTGGTAAGAATAACATTTTTTTTAATTCATTAATGATTGTAGCTAATTGTTTTTTGGGAATTTGATCAATAATGACTTGATTTTCCTTATGTTTTTGCCATGAAATTCGCCCATAACCTTTAAGATTTTCGATGTTAATTTGATTAACTTTTTCTTTAATTACCTTTGCTAATAATTCAGGAATAAATTGATTTGATGGCAAATTAAGCAGAGATTGACTTGGTTCATCTAAATACTTAAAACTCAGATTAAGATTGAGATTAACTTCTTTTTTAGGTTTACCTTTGGCTTCAGTTTCTAATTGTTCAATTAATTTTTGTGGATTATCAATAATTAAAGTATTAGTGCTATCTTCCCTAATTTTTGCCTTATCTTCTGTTTGATGTAAACTACTAAAAGGGGAAGAAAGATTGACTTTTTGATTAACGGATAATTGTTCTTTTTTATATTGTAAATATTCCGAGAGAATGTTTTTAAGAATATCCACAGAAATTGTTTTTCTTTTGATCAAATAATTATAGGATTTTACTAAAGGTTCAACTCCCTTTAAAATAGAAGTCTCTTGACTATTTACCATTCCTAAAATTACAGAATCATTGACTAAATTAAGTGGCACAATTTTATGTTGTAAACACAATTCAAAAGGAAAAATTGTACCAATTAATTGAAAGGCTTTTTCTAAATTAATTCCCAAATTAGGAACAGATTGTGGTAGATTTTCTGTGACAAAAGATGATTGAGAATTTAGATTAGACATAGTAAAAAATATGGTTTAGTTAGACATTTAATTAATACTTTTTATCTGAAAATAAAAAATCTAAATTGCTTGTTATTTAGTTCTATTAAAAATAGATTATTCAGGATAAATTGTTATAATTTGTTATAATCTGTAACTTGACTTTTAACAATTAGAAACAAATATTAAAAAAAAATGAAGTATTCTGGTTTATTTATTGGTTTAGTCACCCTTGACTTTATTTATCAAGTTAATTATTTTCCTACTTCTAATGAGAAAATTGTAGCATCAAATCAATTAATTTTATCGGGTGGGCCGGCAACTAATGCTTCTGTCACTTTTAGCAGTTTAGGGAATAAAGGCTTACTGTTAGCCGTGTTTGGCTCTCATCCTTTAAGTCATTTAATTCGTTCTGAATTAAATAATTATCCTCTTAAATTAATAGATTTAGCACCTAATTTTAGTCATTCGCCTTCCGTTTCTTCTATCATTGTAACATCAAGTACCGGAGAAAGAGCAGCCATTTCTATTAATGCCAATAAATGTCAGGCTAAAATTAATACGATTCCTAAAGATGTATTAAATAATATTAATATTATCTTAATAGACGGTCATCAAATTGAGGTAAGTGAGGCGATCGCCCAAGAAGGAAAAAGTAAAAATATTCCCATTGTGATTGATGGAGGTAGTTGGAAAAACGGTTATGAAAAAATCTTACCTTTTGTAGATTATGCCATTTGTTCAGCTAATTTTTATCCGCCCAATTGCCATACCCAAGAGGATGTTATTACTTTTTTAAAAAGTTTTAATATTCCCTATATTGCCATCACTCAAGGAGAAAAACCGATTAAATATTGGACTGAAAAAAGTCAAGGTGAAATTTTAATTGAACAAGTAAATGTGATAGATACTTTAGGGGCAGGAGATATTTTTCACGGTGCTTTTTGTCATTATATTTTAGAATCAAATTTTATAGATGCTTTAACTCAATCGGCACAAATAGCTTCCCATTCTTGTCAGTTTTATGGCACTAGAAATTTTCAAAGTTCCCCTAATTCTGAGTTAAAAAATGAGAACTAAAATGTAAAATAGCCTTTTAGCCCGTCACAGGAAAAATCCCTCTTGCACAAATTCAATTATCCTCTTGACTATAATTAACGCTAAAATTAAAGTTAAATTAATGATTAAAAATTTTGAGAATTAAACTTGATAAAGCAATGACTTATACTGCTTCCTCCGCTAGAGCGGAAATTAATGAACTACGGCGTTTAAAAACCTTATTACCCCCAGAGTTACAAAGTTGGGTAATGGTAGAAGGCACAACGGAAATTAATCCGCCCCTGATCCGTTCAGAAGAAATTGGTAAAGATGAAATAGAAATACAAATTGATTTAGCAAAATGGGATAATTTAGCCATCGATCAGCGAAATTTGTTATTTTGGCATGAAGTAGCCCGGATCCAAAATGATACCATCCCAAAAGAAGGTTGGGAAATGGCGGCTCTAGCCATCGGCCTTGGCGGTGCGGTGGGTGAATTATGGGTACAAGACGGTTTATTGTTAGTGTTAGCTTTAGCTTTATGCGGTTTTTCGGGCTACCGACTCTGGCAGAAAAATGCGGGAGAAAGAACTCTGAAAAATGCGATCGAAGCTGATGAAAAAGCGATCGCCCTTGCCACTCGTTTTGGCTATTCCCTCCCCAATGCTTATAAAAGTTTAGGAAGTGCGCTCAAAACTTTGATTGAATTAACACCTGCTCGGCGTGAACGGAAAAAATATGAAGATCGCTTACAAGCCTTAAGACGTAGTGCTTCAAAAGCTAAAGCCAAAACTGCTTCAACAATTGACAATTAACCATTAATTCTACTTAAAAGTAAAGAATAAAAAACAAAAAAATTCTGTTAATAAATCACAAATAACCCATAACCAACTAAATGAAAAAAGAACAACCCAAAGAATATTTTAACCTTCAAGTTAACAGTGACTTGAAGGCTTTGGGTTATGTTTTAGAATGGTTTAGTACAATCAGTCAATCAACATTATCTGCTGACTGTTTTTTACAATGTAAAATCATGTTAGCAGAAGGTTTTACCAATGCCGTGCGTCACGCCCATAAAAATTATCCCCCCCAAACCATTATTAATCTTGAATTATATTTTTATCAAAATTATTTAGAAATAAAAATTTGGGATTGTGGTCAACCTTTTAATTTAAAAGGAAAGCTAGATTCTTTATTAAATGAAAAACAAACTAATTCAATTTTAGAATTAGCAGAAGGTGGACGAGGCTTACAATTTATTAATGGTTTAGCCGATCAATTTTTCTATATTCGAGATAGCCAAAAACAAAGAAATTGTTTGATTATGCAAAAAACCTTAAAATAATGGATAATGGATAATTGTGGATATAATTGTCAATTATCTATTCTCAATTATCCATTATTAATTATCCATTCTCAATTATTTATTATTATGGCTAGAGACTTAAGAAAATTTATTGAACTATTAGAAACAAAAGGACAATTAAGAAGAATAAAAACTGAAGTTGATCCCGATTTAGAAATCGCAGAAATTTCCAATCGAATGTTACAAGTAGGCGGGCCAGGCTTATTATTTGAAAATGTTAAAGGCTCAAAATTTCCCGTTGCTGTTAATTTAATGGGAACAGTGGAAAGAATTTGTTGGGCTATGAATATGGAACAACCCCAAGAATTAGAAAACTTAGGTCAAAAATTAGCCCTCTTACAACAACCAAAACCACCAAAAAAAATCTCTCAAGCCGTTGATTTTGCTAAAGTTTTATTTGATGTTTTAAAAGCCAAATCTTCAAAAAGTTTTTTCCCACCTTGTCAGGAAATAATTATCGAAAATGAAGACTTGGATCTTAATCAAATTCCCATGATCCGCCCTTATTGTGGTGATGCAGGAAAAATTATTACACTGGGTTTAGTTATTACTAAAGACTGTGAAACTGGTACTGCTAATGTGGGTGTTTATCGTCTACAATTACAGTCAAAAAATACCATGACCGTCCATTGGTTATCGGTGCGAGGAGGAGCAAGACACCTCAGAAAAGCCTCTGAAAACGGTAAAAAATTGGAAGTTGCGATCGCGCTAGGGGTAGATCCCTTGATCATCATGGCCGCCGCCACTCCGATCCCCGTAGACCTTTCAGAATGGCTATTTGCAGGATTATATGGTGGGGAAGGGGTCAAACTAGCCAAATGTAAAACCGTAGACTTAGAAGTCCCCGCCGACTCAGAATTTGTCTTAGAAGGAACGATCACCCCCGGAGAAATGTTACCAGATGGGCCTTTTGGCGATCACATGGGTTATTATGGCGCACTGGAAGACTCACCCCTGATCCGTTTCCATTGCCTAACCCACCGCAAAGATCCCATCTATTTAACCACTTTTAGCGGTAGGCCGCCCAAAGAAGAAGCCATGATGGCGATCGCACTTAATCGTATTTATACGCCAATTTTAAGGCAACAAGTACCTGAAATTACGGACTTTTTCCTCCCGATGGAAGCCCTGAGCTATAAGGCGGCCATTATTTCCATAGATAAAGCCTATCCCGGCCAAGCAAGAAGGGCGGCCTTGGCTTTTTGGAGTGCTTTGCCTCAGTTTACTTATACTAAATTTGTGATAGTTGTAGATAAAAATATTAATATCAGGGATCCCCGTCAAATAGTTTGGGCAATTAGTTCAAAAGTTGACCCCGTAAGAGATGTATTTATTCTCCCTGAAACCCCCTTTGATACCCTTGATTTTGCGAGTGCCAAGGTAGGATTAGGAGGAAGAATGGGGATTGATGCTACAACTAAAGTTTATCCCGAAACAGATCATGAGTGGGGAGAGGTGTTAGAGTCTGATCCAGAAATAGCCAAAAAAGTAGATCAGCGTTGGCAAGAATATGGCTTAGGGGATATTAATTTAAGCCAAGTTGATCCCAATTTATTTGGCTATGAAATTCGGTGATCCTGTTAGTAACTTTAACAGAAAATCGGCAATTTTTTTGGCAGATCCGGCTTCCCCCATGCGTTTTTTTCCATTAATTGAAATTGCTTTTTGTAAGTCTAAATCAGTTAATAATTGTTCAAGAATTATGGGGGTTTGTTGAGGGTTTTCTGCTAAGATTACCGATTTTCCTAAGAGTCTTGTTTGTGCCTCAGCAAAGGCAGGAGTAAATTGAGGGCCTTTCCCAATTATACTAATAACTGGCTTTCCTAAACCGACAAATTGTTCTGTGGCCGTTCCAGCCATTGCTAAGGCAATTTCCCCTTGTTTTAAACAGTATTGATATTGATTTTTAAGTAATAATAATTGGGCTGTTTCTTGGGTAAATTTAATTGTATTTTGATCTAAGATTTGCCCTTGATTATTATTAGTTAATTGCCAATTTTGATTAATTAAAATTTCTGTTAATGGTTCAAGGGGAACGCTAGGAGCGATCGCTGTATAAAATGTAAATTTTGTTTGCGGAAATTTTCTGAAAAATTGACTAATTCCCTCTAAAATTAATTGCCAATTGTCATAAACTTCAGGCACTCTTGATCCCGGAATTAACACTAGATTTAATTCTTGATTATTCCTAATTAAATCACTATTAAAACATTCTTCTAAACCATCCATCATCGGATTACCAAAATTATAAGCCCTAATTTGATTTTTTAATAAAACATTGGTAGTTAATTCATCTCTAGGAAAAACCCCTTGACATTGACTTTGCTTCATTAACCATCTTTCCCAAGGTAAATATACTCCTCCCATTAACCTTTCAAAATAAGATGTTTTTTCTAACCATTGGAAGTCATCTCTTAAGTAGTATTCTGATTTAGCCGTACCTACAAAAGCATAGTTTAAGCCACTAGCCCAAGCAAAAAGTAACGGCACAAGATCCCCCACCGCCAACACTAAACAGCGATCGCCGGATAATTTGGCTTGTTTTGCCCATTGACGCACCCCTTGATATTGATTTAATGTTAACTTGATTAAACCGCCCTTAACATCTCTTAACAATTGCCGACTATCCATATAAATAAAGCCTCCAGAGGGCATCTGTTGAACTTTTGAGATAATGGGAATGTTTAATTTTTCGTAAGCATGGCCTTCCCCAACGATGGGTAAAGCCGATAACTCTAGGCTTGGGGCTAATTGCTGTAACTGTTCTAAAATTCTCACAGCAATTAGATCCTCGCCGTGGCCGTTACTTAAACAAAGAATTTTCATTTTCTTAAAAAAACTTAATATAATTAATAAAGATTAAGAAGTTAATTATAAAACGAAATTTTTTATTAATAATAGATCAAGTATGATTTTGTTAATTTTAGATAACTTGAGATTGGCCAATGACTTCTTCCCTTTTAGAAATTTTAGTAAATACACTCAATACTGAGGATAAAATTAGTTCTTCCTTTAAAAATCTTCAAGATAAATTATTTATTTTATCTTTAGATTTATTTTTCATTCTTGATCATCAAGGTAAATTTAAACAAATTAATTCTACCACTCAAGAAATTTTAGGTTGGACGAATGAGGAATTACAAGAATTAATTTTATCAGATTTAATTCATCCTTTAGATCAAATTAGATTTAATCAAAAATTAGAAGAAGTAAAAATAACTAACAAATTAAGCTCCATAGATAGCCGTTTTCATTGTCAAAATGGCGATTATAAATGGTTATTATTTAATTTAAAATTTGACCAAAATAAACAAATTATTTATGCCATTGCTAGGGATATTAGTGAACAGAAAAATGCTCAAGAAAATTTAGAAAAAAGGGTACAGGAAAGAACAGCAGAATTAGAAAAAACAAATCAATTATTACAACAGGAAATTAATGAAAGAAAAAAAACGGAATTAGCCTTAAGAGAATCGGAAATTAAATTAACAGAAAAAGCCCAAGAATTAGAAAAAACTTTACACGAATTACAACATATTTCGATGGAATTATTATATGCAGAAAAAATCTTTAGTTTGGGGCAAGTTGTGGCGGGAATTGCGCATGAAATTAGCTCTCCTATTAATTTTATTTATGGCAATTTGGAATATCTTAATCAACATATTCAAGACATAATTAAAGTTTTAAAATTATATCTTCAATTATATCCCCGTCCCTATTTAGAAATTCAAGAATTAATCAAAGAAATTGATTTAGATTTTGTAATTAATGATCTATCTCATCTTTTAAATTCCATGAAGTCAGGAGCCGATAAAATTCATAAAATGGTCTTTTCTTTAAGAAATTTTGCCCATCATCATCAGGGTGAAAAAAAATTAATTACCCTTGATCAATATTTAGATAGTGCTTTACAAATGATGCAATATCGTTTAATGGCAAATGAGCAAAGGCCGGCTATTTCTGTGATTAAAAATTATCAAGAAATTCCTTTAGTTCAATGTTATATCGGTCAATTAAATCAAGTTTTAATTAACCTTCTTAATAATGCGATTGATGCGATCGAGGAGGATCATAATCCTGAAAAAATCCCTACTATTACCCTTTCAACTGAGTTAATTTCTGTTAGTGAAAATCATGATTATTCAGGGGATAAAGTAATAATTAAAATCAAAGATAATGGGTTAGGAATTAAACCGGAAATACAATCACAAATTTTTGCTCCTTTCTTTACAACTAAGCCAGTTGGAAAAGGAACAGGATTAGGTTTAACTGTTAGTTATCAAATAATTGTAGAACAACATCATGGAGAATTAACTTTTAATTCTGAACCTGAAAAAGGTACGGAATTTATCATTATTTTACCTGTAAAATAGTTTAATTCTACATAATAATTATTAATCAATAATTGTTTGATTTAATATTTAATATTTAAAAAATGGTAAAAGTAATGGTCAATTATCAATTGTCAATTTGTTATTTAAACCATTGAGGGCGTAAACCATGAAAGGGCAAAACACTATATTGAGATGTGCTAACAATTGAAGGATCGATCGGCTCAGTTACATATAACCATAAACGACCATCTACAATTATTTCCCCTGAATTATTGCGTAAAAGATCGAGAGATTGATTATCATTTGAAGTAATAATTTGATCAAATAATAAACCAATCCCATCAGGCGCTATATTAAAACTAATATCCTGATATTTTGGCAATTGTAAAAGGGAATTAATTTGGGAATTTTCTAAATTAATTTCCACAAAAAAAGGTTGTTCTTGATATTCTTGAGTTTCTAATAAACGGGTAATTAAACAATATAATTTCTTGCCATTAGGATTAAATTGACAACCTAAAATTGAGCCATTTGTATCTAATAATTTTTTTTGTAAACCTTGATTATTTACCCAAAATAAAGAACGAATATAACGTAATTCTGGATTTTGACTATTAAAATCAATCATTACGGCCGATGTTCCATCATTTGAAAAGTTTAAAATACTGCCAAAATTAGGTAAAAAATCTAAAACTTCCGTATCTTTTTTTAATGGTAATAAAGCAACTCCTTCCCCTTTTACCATTGCTAAAGTTTCACTATCAGGAGCGATTAAAAATTGCCCTCCTTGGGAGTCTTTTAAAGGTGTTAATTCTGTTTTTCCAACTTCTAATAACCATAAACCAAAATCACTAGGTTTTTTACGATTTAAACGCTGTAAAACGATCATTTTACCATCAGGTGAAAGATCAAAATTAAGAATTTTATAATCATTATTATTAACTATTAAAGTTAAATTATTATCATCTATTGAATATTGCTCAAGATTTTCTGGTAAATCAATCGTAAAAAGTTGGGGATCCTGTAGATCTTCACTGCCTTTAATAGCGGCCATAAAAACAATTTTTCGATTATCAGGATATATTTTAAAATTAGAAACAACCAGATGAGAAGGGGTTAAAATTATACTTTTTTCTGTTTGCCAATGATATAACATTAAACGGCCTAATTCTTCACCTTGTGCGCCAATATAAGCAAAGGCTCTTTCCCTTGTTTTAAAATTACTAGAAAATGGTTTCATTACTTTTCCTAAACTTCCTTCTTCCCTAAATTTTTCTTGACCATTTTCTAAGGTAATTTTATAATTTTCACCGTATGGTGCAGGGCTTTCTAAAGTGTAGGCCATGCGTTTTCCTACCCAACTAAATTTACCATCTAAAGGGGGATCAATCACTAAATATTTTTCAATACTTTCATGATCCATTGGGCGATCAAATGTTAAAATAAAAGCCTTATCTTCAGCCCCAATAGTTTTATTTTGCCAATTAAAATTTCTGACTTTTGGTAAAGGATTAAACCAACAATTGTTAGTTTGACAGAGTTTTTCACCCCCTACTAAAATCCCCATTATAAAACCAAAAATAATAATTAAAATAATTGCTAATTTATCAATTGGTTGTAATAATTTTAATGTTTTTGCCATAATATTAATTTAAGTAATAAGTAATAAATAATAAAATTGCTATAGCTAGATTTTAATATTTTCCCTTAAAAATTGACTGATTTCAAACATTAATTTTTCGGGCTGATCTGCCCTGATTAAATGACCACAATTTTCAAACATTCTTAGAGTAGAATTAGGTATTTTTTGAGCAATTTCTTCAGAAAATTCAGGCGCACAGATCCAATCTTCTTTTGCTCCTATGATCAGGGATGGAGCAGTTATTTTATGTAATTGATCCCTAAGATCAAAGCTTTTAAAAAAGGTACGAAAAGCCACATTAATGGCATCTACTGATAAAATTGTTCTTTTAAAATTATTAGGAGATTTAGGATTAAATGTCAAAGAATAAAGGGGTGCAGTTAATTCAAAATATTTTCTTAAATGGTTTTCATCTTTAAAATTTCCATCCCATAAATATTGTGCGATCGCCCTTTGTTCAGGTGTACCTTTTTCTGCTAAAAAAGCTTGAGCTTTAGGGATACAATGATAACTTGGGGCAGTAGCCATTACAATTAAACCCTGTAAATTTTGAGGATATTTAATCCCATAACCTAACGCTACCATACCACCATAAGAACCGCCAATTAAAATTATTTTTTCTAACCCTAAATATTGCCTTAAAGCCTCTAGATCTTCCACATTATTTTCAAAAGTATAAGTATCTTTATTATCCCTTGCCGATCGCCCTTGACCCCTTAGATCATAATAGACCAATTGTAATTGATCAGTTAAACTAGAAAATAAAGGTTTAAAACTGGTATGATCAGCCCCCGGCCCACCATGAATTAAAAAAGCAGTGGGTTTTTCTCGCATTTTAGAACCATCAGGAACTAAACCTAAACCTTCAATATCAAAATAGATTTTTGTATCTCTAATATTGGCATACATAATAATTAATTAATCATCAAAAATATAATTGTTTTTTTTGTTTTATCACAATCTTTCAATTTTAGCAATGTTAATATTAACCAGTAAAACAAGATTTTTTGAAAGTCAGGTATTCCTATTAACTTAATTTTCACAAATTTAACTTATTTTAAATCTGGTATTTGTAAATCACGACAAATTTTACGAGCTAGAAAATCATTAATTTCTCGATGACGAGGAATAGCAGAAGATTTTTGAGTCATACGATTAATATAAATACTATGATTTCCTCCTTCTCTTAATAATTCACAACCATATTTTTCTAAATATTTAATTAAATCTTTTCGTTTCATATTGCTGATAAAATAATAGATTCTTTAATCACATTTTGTTCTTTTAATTGTTCTTCTACTAAAAAACGATTTGCTTCTAATACTAAAATTATCGCTTCTTCTAAGTTTTGTCTAGTTTCTTCAAGGGTATCACCTTGAGTATTAGCTCCGGGCAATTCTTCCACAAAACCAATATAACCTTCGGGAACTTTCTGAAACACTTTAGTTAATTTTAATTGCATGATTTTATCTCCTATTGGCAACTTTGATTTATTATACCTTATTAAGACTAAAAATATCGCAATTTTAAATAGCTTGTAGCAGATCAATGATTAGAAAAAAGACTGTTAAAGTCTTGTTACGAAAAATAAATAACGAATAAGGAATAATAAAAGTATTAACTTTTTTTGCCATAACCAATTTAAAACTGCCATCTATGGGGATGACATAATTTGTATTTATAACAATAATTATTTTTTTTATAAATACTGAGTTTAAAAGATAATTAAAAAATATTTATTGTCTAATTAATCGTAGATATTGATTAAAATACCGTTGAGTCAAGACACTTAGCTATTGGCCGAAAAAGACTGAATCGAGTTTTGATGATTAAAAGTTAAAAATATGATAAAGTTTTTTAATTAAGACATTTATTTTTCAGGAAAATAACAACTTCTCAATGTTCACTAAAGAAGTAACAGACTCAAAAGTATATCAATGGTTTCAGGATCGTCTCGAAATTCAGGCGATTTCTGATGACATTTCTAGCAAATATGTACCGCCCCACGTCAATATCTTCTATTGTTTAGGCGGAATTACCCTAACTTGCTTTTTAATTCAGTTTGCCACTGGGTTTGCCATGACTTTCTACTACAAACCCACTGTGACAGAAGCCTTTGCTTCCGTACAATACATCATGAATGAAGTTAACTTCGGTTGGTTAATTCGTTCAGTCCATCGCTGGTCTGCTAGTATGATGGTCTTAATGATGATTCTCCACGTTTTCCGAGTTTATTTAACAGGTGGTTTCAAAAAACCTAGAGAATTAACTTGGGTAGTGGGTGTAACCATGGCCGTTATTACCGTTTCCTTTGGTGTAACAGGTTATTCTTTACCTTGGGATCAGGTTGGTTATTGGGCGGTTAAAATCGTTTCCGGTGTACCTGCGGCCATCCCCGTAGTGGGTGATCAACTTGTAGAATTAATGCGCGGAAGTGCTAGTGTAGGACAAGCAACTTTAACCCGTTTCTACAGCATTCATACCTTCGTTTTACCTTGGTTAATGGCGGTATTTATGTTAATGCACTTCTTAATGATTCGTAAACAAGGTATTTCTGGCCCCTTGTAACTTAAAGTTAAATTAGACGATGAGCTAACATTTAAACTTATCGTCTTGTTGACTTGACTTAAAATTTTTATTAATTAAAAGGATTTTTCCATGTCAATTAAAAAACCGGATCTCAGCGATCCCGAATTGAGAGAGAAGATCGCTAAAGGCATGGGTCATAATTACTACGGTGAACCTGCTTGGCCTAATGATCTTTTATATATGTTCCCCGTTTGTATCATTGGTACAATCGGTCTAGTAGTTTGTTTAGCGGTATTAGATCCGGCTTTAATCGGTGAACCTGCTAATCCTTTTGCTACTCCTTTAGAAATTTTACCTGAATGGTATCTTTATCCCGTATTCCAAATTTTACGGATTTTACCCAATAAATTATTAGGGATCGCCTGTCAAGGTGCTATTCCTTTAGGTTTAATGCTTGTACCTTTTATTGAAAGTGTTAACAAGTTTCAAAATCCTTTCCGCCGCCCGATCGCCACTACCGTGTTCCTCTTTGGTACAGTAGTTGCACTTTGGTTGGGTGCGGGTGCAATTTTCCCCATTGACAAATCTTTAACCTTAGGTTTGTTCTAAAAATTGATCTTAAAATCATCAATTCATCCCTCCAATTTTTGGAGGGATTTTTAATTATGATTGATTTTCAAAAAAAACCCTCACCTTACTAGGGAGAGGGTTGTGGCGACAGTTCAGATTAAAGATAACCCAACTCAGTTAATGCCTTCATTACTTTATCCACACTTTCATCTAAAGTTTCCAAATCCGTGCGACACTCAATTTCAGGATTAACGGGAGGCTCATAGGGATCAGATATACCCGTAAACTGTTTAATCTCACCGGCTCTGGCTTTCGCATAAAGTCCTTTAACATCTCTATCCTCACAAACCTCTAAAGGAGCATTGACAAAAACCTCTACAAAATTGCCAATTTTACTACGCACTTCCTCACGGATCTCACGATAGGGAGAAATGGCAGACACCACCACAATCACACCATTACGAGTTAATAAATTGGCCACAAAACCAATCCTACGAATATTCTCGTCACGATCTTCCTTACTAAAACCTAAGCCCTTAGTTAAATTGAGACGGACAATATCTCCATCTAAAATTTCTACTTTTCTATTTTGAGATTTAAGCAAATCAGCCACCACATGACTAATTGTGGTTTTACCCGCACCACTTAAACCCGTAAACCAAAGCGTTACACCTTTTTGTTCCATTGTTTTGAAAAAATAATTACAACAATCTCAAATTTAAGGCCAAGGCTGTCAAAAAACAAGCCCCTATCTAACTATAAAAGTTACACAGGGGATTGTTAAAGTTGATTTTGTAGTACAACTACCCAGAAAATTAACACTATAATTAACCAGAAATTATGCTAATCCGGTATTAGTATTAGGTCTTCCAGTAGCTAATTCTACTTTTAAAATAGTTCCGCCCATTTTTTGGATTCTTTGTTGCTCACGAAACCAACTATCATAAGGAACAAGTTTAGTGAAAAAAGTATTTTGTAACTCTCTTTGAGTCCGAATACTGGTTTGGCTTGGCATACAAGCGGTTACTTTAAACATTCTCATGGAATGAAGTTCTCCTAAATTTAGTTAAAAATTTTTTTCTTGAAATTTTTTGATCTATTTCTAAAACAACAAAGATCGGGAGTTCTTGAGTCAATACTAGCACGTCAAAACTGACCTTTAAGGATAAAGATGAAAGCTCTTAACCCACTAGCACTCACCCTAGACCTCCCGACCTCTATCTTTTAGACTGATGATAAATTTGGGAACTTAAGCCTTCTGTGTCTCAAAACACTTAGCTTAAGCCAGAGGAGATGTAATCGAAATAAACACCCATTTCTTTACCAGCATCAGCCCCGACGAGACTAGCAGTGACTTCTTTCATTGCTTGGATCGCTTGAACAGTAGAACTAATGGGAACACCTAAAGAATTATAGGTTTCTTTTAAACCATTAAGTACACGCTCATCAAGAATGGAAGGATCTCCAGCTAACATAGCGTAGGTTGCATAGCGTAAGTAGTAGTCTAAGTCACGAATACAAGCGGCGTAACGACGAGTGGTGTACATATTGCCACCAGGACGAGTTACATCAGAGTAAAGTAAAGATTTTGCTACCGCATCTTTAACAATAGTGGCCGCATTAGCACTGATTACACTAGCGGCACGAACTCTGAGAGTGCCAGTTTGATAATAAGCTTTAAGCTTATCAATAGCGGAAGAATCAAGGTATTTCCCTTGAACGTCAGCAGAATTAATAACGGAGGTAATTGCGTCTTGCATACTCTTTTTATTTCCTAAATTTGTTTGAACTTAATCTAAAAATGTGGGTAGCTTCAAATCCGATTTAATGATTTTATTGCAGACCACCAACAACATAGTCAAAGTAAGCACCAGCTTCAGCCGCATCATCCGCTGAAAGTAGGCTATTAGCAACATCTTTTAAGTCACGAACACCTTGAGCAACAGCACCAGTGTCAGTTCCTAAAGATTTGTACATTTCTTTAACACCGACTAAGCCAATTTCTTGAATAGGGGTAACATCTCCGGCTACAACACCGTAGGTTACAAGACGTAAATAATAGTCTAAGTCCCGTAAGCAAGTAGCAGTCATTTCTTCTCCATAAGCATTTCCGCCGGGAGATACGATGTCAGGTCGTCTTTGGAATAAACGATCTCCTGCTTGTTTAACAATACGTTCACGAGATTCGGTTAAAGTTTGAGCGATCCGTAAACGACTTTCTCCACTGGTGACGAATGCTTTGATTCTGTCTAATTCACCAGGGCTTAAATAGCGGGCTTCCGCATCTGCATTCACGATGGACTTCGTGACTATACTCATTGATGGATTCCTCCTGAATATGTGAAACCAGAATAGATGACTAGCATCTTTCTAAAATAATCATAATTGCTGATGGTCATTTTTTGCTCAAGAACTTCTTTAAATTCTCTTTGATCATCTCTTTTGATCATTTTGCCAATTAGTTTGCTGATTCGTCTTAATCTTTACTTCTAATTAGCCGCTTGTGTGATTTATGAGAAAAATCTTTTGAGTCTTTAATTTTTTTCTTGTCACAATTGTTCCGTATCGCAACGAACTTTAAGTTTATCCGATTTTTGATCCGAAATCAAATTTTGCACAGCAACCTGTTCGCAACTATTGTCAGATATTAAGTGCCTTTTTGCTTAAGTTTCTTAATATTTTTTAATATTTCTATTTATTTTGTTGCATTATACAGATATTTCTTGACAAATTAACTTAGTTGTGGTAAGAATTTGCCTTAATTTTTGTGATCCAGATTAAAGTTATTACTTAAAAATAACAACTTTTGTAGGGGTGAACTGCTGTTCACCCCTACAAATCTATATAATAATCAGATTAATTTAGTTTAATTATCTTTTTAAAGGGCGAATGATGGGACTCGAACCCACGAATGGTGGAACCACAATCCACTGCCTTAACCTCTTGGCTACACTCGCCTTGTTCAATGTTCTATAATATAACATAAAAATTTAATTTGATCTAGCCCCTAAACATGAAATTTTTAAAAATTAGTTTATTCGCCTTTGGTGTAAGCCTTTGCGGTGTTTGTGGAATTTTAATTTTTAGCAACCCTACCCCCCAAGAATATGAGGAATTTGCCGTTGAGGAAATCTCCAATTACTTAGATACCAAGGGTTGTAGCAAGTTAAAAACTCAGCAACCTTCTTTACAAAATCCTTGTCAAGGGATGTTAAAACTTTTTTTGGATGTGAGCAAAATTCAATTAAAACAATTAATTTCAAGCCAAACTCAACAACAGAATTTTTTATTATTTTCCCTTTATCGTACCAATTTAGAACTTCCAGCACCCTTACCTAGTTATGAAGTGGAGACGATCGCCATTTTAAAAAGATTTTATATCTATTCGGCCGATCAAACAAACTAAATCATTAAGTCAGCAATTACTGATTACTGATTACTGATTACTGTTATATGTTATCTTTGATTATTAGTGTTTATTTATAGTCTATAGAAAAAATATCTATGAAAGTTACACAGGACAAACTTCCTGAAAGTCAGATTAGCTTAGAAATCGAGATTCCCGCCGAAACCTCAAAGAAAACTTATGATAAAGTCGTTAATGACTTAATTCGCACAAGCAATATTCCGGGTTTTCGTAAAGGCAAAGTGCCACGCCCCATTTTAATTCAACGTATGGGTAAAGAGCGCATTAAGGCCGCTGTCTTAGAAGAATTGATCCAAGATAGCCTTCAAGAAGCGATCAAACAAGAAAACATTGAATCTTTAGGTAATCATAATCTAATCTCTAAATTTGAAGAATTATTAGAGAAATTTAACCCCGGAGATGTTTTAACTTTTTCAGCTTCGGTAGATGTACCGCCTACTGTTACTTTAGGTGATTATCAAAATTTAAGTATTAAAGCGGAAGAATATGTTTATCAAGAAGAAAAAGTAGATCAATTTCTCAAGGAAAAACAGGAAAAATTAGCAACTTTAATTCCGGTGGAAGATCGTCCTGCTAAAATCGGTGATGTAGCCGTGATTGATTATGCAGGTAGGTTTGCAGGAGAAACTGAAATTATCTCAGGGGTAGAAGGTAACGAATTTCAAATAGAATTAGTTGAAGGTCAGTTAGTAGCTGGAATGGTTGAGGGTATTGTCGAAATGACTTTAGATCAAACTAAGGAAATTACTGTTACTTTCCCTGAAGATTATGGCCGTCAAGATCTAGCGAGTAAAGAAGTAACTTTTACTATTACTTTAAAGGAATTAAAAGAGAAAGAATTACCCGAATTAGATGATGAATTTGCTCAAGAAATTAGTGAATTTGAAACTATTGGCCAGTTGAGAGAATCTTTAGAAACAAGATTTAAAGATCAAGCTCAAGAACAAACTAAAAATAGTATTCACTCAGTAATTATTGATGAATTAGTGAAACAAACTACTTTTGATCTTCCTCAGACTTTAATTCAAAATGAAATTAATAGTTTGTTGACGGAAAGTGCGCTCCAAATGCAACAAATGGGGATAGACGTTAATCGTTTATTTACCCCTGAAAATATCCCTCAAATGCGCGAAAGAAGTAAGCCCGAAGCGATCGAACGTTTAAAACAAAATCTTGTTTTAGAAGAAATTGCTAAACAAGAAGCGATCGAACCAACAGGGGAAGAAATCTCAGCGAAAATAAAAGAAATTCAAGAGAAATATCCCGATGAAAATTATGATGTAACTAGATTACAAAATTATCTTAAAGATGATCTTAAGAAGGAAAAAACTCTTGATTTTGTTCAATCAAAAGCAACAATTGAGTTAGTTCCAGAAGGAACTTTAAAAACTTCTGAACAAGAAGAAAATGAGGAACAAACCCAAGAAACTCAAGAATAAATCTCACTTTTCATAAAATCTGTCTAGGCAGGTTTTGTGTATCTAGCAACGGGTTAAAACCCGTTGCCAAAAAAAGAAAACCAACCACATGATAAATTTAGTCGCAAAATATTTAAAATTAAGTCATAATAATAAATAAGAATTTAAACTTATTTCCCTAAACGGTACATTTTACGATACAATCTATTCTTATGATTAAATCTGAAGCTTTTAATTACAATCTATTGAGTGAGCGTTCCTCGGATGTTCAATCCATCAGCAATCACATTAAACCAATTAATGGAATGCCGATGGTACTTGAACCCACTGGTTTTGGGGAAAGAGCGTTTGATATTTATTCTCGTTTATTGCGCGAAAGAATTATTTTTCTGGGAACGGCAATTGATGATAAAGTAGCTGATTCCATCGTAGCTCAATTACTTTATTTAGAATCAGAAGATCCCGAAAAAGACATTTCTATTTATATTAATTCTCCAGGTGGCTCAGTGTATGCAGGTTTAGCAATTTTTGACACCATGCAACAGATCAGCCCCGATGTGTCCACCATCTGTTTCGGTTTGGCCGCTAGTATGGGGGCATTTTTATTGTCGGCGGGGACAAAAGGCAAAAGAATGGCCTTACCCAGTTCTCGCATCATGATCCATCAACCTTTAGGCGGTGCGCAAGGTCAAGCGGTGGATATTGAGATCCAAGCTAAAGAAATTCTGTATATTAAAGAAAAATTAAATACCTATTTAGCTAATCATACCGGACAACCCTTTGATAAAATTGCGGCCGATACGGAGCGCGACTTTTTCATGTCTTCAAAAGAAGCTCAAGAATATGGTTTAATTGACCAGGTGATCTCCCGTGAGGGAATTTATCAACCTGAAATATCTATTTCTTCTATTGTTTAAGAGGCTATTATGGCGAAATATGACTCCCATTTAAAATGTTCATTCTGCGGTAAATCTCAAGAACAGGTACGCAAGTTAATTGCGGGGCCGGGAGTCTACATTTGTGATGAATGTGTAGAGTTATGTAATGAGATTTTAGATGAGGAACTGATGGAAAATTCCCATCAGTCTCAGCCCCGTTCAGGTAACAATCCTCAGAAAAAGCGTAATGTTTCTGAGCGTTTATCCTTAAGTCAAATCCCCAAACCGAGGGAATTGAAAAAGTATTTGGATGAACACGTCATTGGCCAAGATGATGCGAAAAAAATCCTCTCAGTGGCGGTGTATAACCATTATAAGCGTTTAAGTTTTGCTGAGTCTAACGATTATGATGATGAAGACGCAGTGGAACTACAAAAGGCGAATATTGTGTTAATTGGGCCAACGGGCTGTGGTAAAACTTTATTGGCTCAAACTTTAGCGAAAATTTTAGATGTGCCTTTTGCGGTGGCGGATGCTACCACTTTAACGGAGGCGGGATATGTGGGTGAAGATGTGGAAAATATCCTGTTGAGGCTGTTACAGGTGGCGGATCTGGATGTGGAAGAAGCACAAAGGGGTATTATTTACATTGATGAAATTGATAAAATTGCGCGTAAGAGTGAAAATCCTTCTATTACAAGGGATGTGTCTGGAGAGGGTGTACAACAGGCGTTATTAAAAATGTTAGAGGGTACGACTGCCAATGTACCGCCCCAAGGTGGGAGAAAACACCCCTATCAGGATTGTATTTCCATTGATACCCGTAATATTTTATTTATTTGTGGCGGTGCGTTTGTGGGTTTAGATAAGGTGATCGAGGAGCGCATCGGTAAGAAAAATAAGGTAATGGGCTTTGAACTTGAGCCGAAGGCGGATATTTACCAGTCTAAGGAAAAACGCACGGCGGAAATTCTCAAAAATCTTGAGCCTGATGATATGGTCAGATATGGCATGATCCCTGAGTTTGTGGGGCGTGTGCCTGTGATGGCGGCGTTAGAGCCTTTAGATGAGGAGGCGTTAATGTCCATTTTAACCCAACCTCGCAATGCTCTGGTTAAACAGTATCAAAAATTGTTAGGCATGGATAATGTGCAACTGGAGTTTACCACTGACGCTTTACGCGCGATCGCACAGGAAGCTTACCGCCGTAAAACGGGAGCAAGGGCATTAAGGGGTATTGTGGAGGAATTAATGTTAGAGGTAATGTATGAGTTACCTTCCCGTCAAGATGTGCGCCGTTGTTTAATTACTAAAGAAATGGTAGAGAAAAGATCAACGGCTGAATTATTATTACATCCCTCTTTAAGAGAACAAGAGTCAGCTTAATCAGTAAATTATAACAGATAAAGTAGAGACGTAAAATTTTACGTCTCTACATTGTTTTAAAAAAGCATTAAAATTGACAAAAAATGTGTTCTAATATTGAATTAATTGTTAAAATCAATAACTAAAATATTATTCAAGATTATAAAGTAACATTTATGAGCGAATCTCAAACGGAAACACCCAATCAAGAAAATAATCAAACTACTGAAACGCCGAAAGTTCAAGATAGCTATGTTAAACTAGCTATGCGTAATATGGTGAGAAAAAAAGGAACATCTTTAAAACATTTGTTTCTTACTGTGTCAGGGCTTCTGGCTTTTTTAATTGGCATATCTTATTTAACTCGTTAAATTAAATTAATTCAAATTTTACTTTTTTGACTTTATGGTTGTTTCAACTTCCGTTAATTTACCAGTAGAAATTTATCTTGAAGATCACTATTTTAATAATATTAGTCAAACGGAAATTATTGAGCCTAATTCTGGGCAAATTTGGCATAATTGGTTTAACATTTGGTTAAATTATTTACAAGATAATTTACCTTTAGCTTGTGGTTATGAACTTAGTTTAAGATTAACTAATGATCAAGAAATTCAAGCTTTAAATTATCAATATTTAGAGAAAAATTATCCCACTGATGTGTTAGCTTTTTCCGCTTTAGAATCGGAAAATCATCAAGATTTAACTGATTTATTAACAGATGAACCTTTATATTTAGGAGATTTAATTATTTCCGTTGATACTGCTAAAATTCAAGCCCAAAAGTATCAACATTCTTTAGAAATAGAATTAGCTTGGTTGGCTTCCCATGGCTTATTACATTTAATAGGTTGGGATCATCCTGATCAAGAAAGTTTATTTGAAATGTTACAATTACAAGCAAAATTATTAACTTTAATTGGGCTTGAACTTGGTGATTTATTGGCCAAAAGTTATCAAGAATACTCTAACCAGTATTAGGGATAATCTATTAATTATTAATTATCAATTATTCAAATATCAACTATTTTTTTATTTTAAAAATTTTAATGAAATCAGTTAATAATAATACTTCAAATCCAAACAAAATTAACCGTAATTTAGCTTGGAAAATCGCCCCTAATTTATTAGTTAGTTTTCAATATGCAGGGGCAGGAATTAAATATGCTTTTTTAACTCAGCGTAATTTTAAGATTCAAATTATGGCTGGAACTTTAGCAATTAGTTTGAGTCTTTTTCTCCATCTTAGTCATGTTGAAATCGCAATTATTCTAGTCATGAGTGCGGTGGTTTTAGCCTTAGAATTATTGAATACTGCCTTAGAATCTGTGGTAGATTTAACGGTTAAACAATCCTATCATGAATTAGCTAAAATTGCTAAAGATTGTGCGGCCGGTGCGGTTTTAGTTTCGGCTTTCATTTCTTTAGCTATCGCTAGTTTAATTTTATTTCCTCCTTTATGGAATTTAATTATAACTACGAATATTTGACAATATTTATTAATAGAAAAGGAGCATTTTATTTTGATTTTAGTTATTGATAATTATGATAGTTTTACCTATAATTTAGTTCAATATTTAGGTGAAATTGGCCACAATAATCCCCTTGCTAAAGATATTTTAGTTTATCGTAATGATAAAATTACTTTAGAAGAAATTAAACAATTAAAGCCTGATGGAATTGTCATTTCACCAGGCCCTGGAACGCCTGATGATGCGGGAATTTCTTTAGATTTAATTAAAAATTTAGGTCAAGAATTTCCCATTTTAGGTGTATGTTTAGGTCATCAAAGTATCGGTCAAGTTTTCGGGGGAAATATTGTTAGGGCTTCTGTTTTAATGCACGGTAAAACTTCTGAAGTTTATCACAATAATAAGGGCGTTTTTAAAGATTTACCTTCACCTTTTACTGCTACTCGTTATCATAGTTTAGTAATAGAAAAAGAGTCTATTCCTGATAGTTTAGAAGTGACTGCATGGGTTGAAGATGGTACAATTATGGGGGTACAACATAAGATTTATCCCCATATTCAAGGGGTACAATTTCATCCTGAAAGTATTTTAACCAATATGGGTAAAAATTTATTAACTAATTTTGTTTTATCAATTAGTAATTAGTCATTTGTTATTTGTTAACTATAAACTTCCCACTTCCCACTTTCCACTTCCCACTATTAAAGATCAATTATTTTATATTATGAAAAGAAGACAAGTTTTACAATACACAAGTACGGCAATTTTAACAGCGATCGCCACCAGTTTTACCTCAAATAAAACGCCTTTATTAGCACAAACAAATAATAATGGAGTGTTAATAGAATGGTTAGGTCATACCTGTTTTTTAATAACAGGAAATGGCTTAAAAATATTAATTAATCCCTTTCGTCCTTTAGGTTGTACCCAAAGATATAATGCCCCTAGACCTAACGCTGATTTAGTATTAATTAGTAGTCAATTATTAGATGAAGGAGCGGCGGAAAATTTACCCAATAGCCCAGAAATTTTATTTCAGCCCGGAGCTTATCAAATTAATAATTTAAACTTTGATGGAATCTTAATTCCCCATGAAAATGACCCCAATTATATTGATAATGGAATTGGTAAAAAATATATGCCAAATGTGGCTTGGATATGGACTCAAAGCAATTTAAAATTAGTTCATTTAGGGGGTGCAGGTGCTTCTATAGGTATTAATGAAAAAATCTTTATTAATAACCCTGATATTTTATTTATTCCCGTAGGAAGCCCTGAAGATAATGATAGTTATATGAAGGGTTATCAACCCCAACAGGCAATAGAAATTATTAAAGAAATACGTCCTAAAATTGTTTTTCCTACCCATTATAAAACCTCAGCCGCTAATGATAGTTGTCCCCTTTCTCCAGTTGATGAATTTTTAACTTTAGCTAGTCAAAATAATATTTCTAATCAAAGAATTAATAGCAATAGTTTAAGAATGATCAAAAATAATTTACCCAGTGAGGGAACATTTATTCGAGTTTTCAATGATAGTAATTTAATCACCAATACTTAATAACAAATGACTAAATTATCCCATATTAAAATAATTTTAGTAGAACCGGCCGGAGCTTTAAATATTGGCTCGGTAGCCCGTAGCATGAAAAATATGGGCTTAAATCAACTCAGTTTAGTTAAACCCCATTGTGATTATTTATCAGAAGACGCTCGTAAAATGGCGGTTCATGGAGTTGATATTTTAGAAAAAATACAGTGTTTTGAGAGTTTAACTTCTGCTTTAAAAGGTTGTCATAAGGCGATCGCCACTACCTCTCGAAACCGTAGTATTCCCCTGAAGTTAGAAACCCCCCAAAATGCCTTACCTTGGTTATTAGAAGATGATCAGCCCGTAGCCTTAATTTTTGGGACTGAAGATCGGGGCTTAAATAATGAAGAATTGAGTCATGCCCAAAGATTTGTGAGTATTCCTACTAGCTCAGAATACTCATCTTTAAATTTAGCCCAAGCGGTAACGGTTTGCGTTTATGAGTTATACCAACTTAGTTTAAATCATCAAAATTTTAATGATAATTTACCTTCAGAAAGATTAGCAGATCTTGAACAATTAGAAGGATATTATCAAAATTTAGAAAGTTTTTTATTAGAAATTGGTTATCTTTTTCCCCATACAGCCCATGCTAAAATGCAAAAATTTAGACGTTTATTTAATCGCAGTTATTTAACTAATGATGAAGTGGCAATGTTAAGGGGAATTTTACGTCAAGCACAATGGGCAATTAAAAATCAGTAATTAAGGATCACACTATTAACAGATCAAGTGCAATAAATTGAGCTAGAAATTGTATTTTCGTCTTAACAGTAAAAAAGTTAAACTTTTCGGGGAAAAATGGAACAATTTTCTCTATTTTCAATTCTCTACTTTCAGAAAGAATTTTTAATTTATTCATGTCTTAAGCTATCATTCCTTATGATAGCTTTATATTAAAATCAGGAACTTTGAATAATTTTAGGAAAAGATTGTCAATGAAATCAGAACGCTTCTCACATAAAAACTTGATCTCATCACTATTTAAACTCGTCCAACGTGCCGGATCTCTTTCTTTGTTATTCTGGTTATTGTCCATGACTACGGCTAATGCGGGAGTGGAAATGCGTGTAGCGATCAAAAGAAATGTTAATAATTTAATCGTTGGTAGCTCCACTCCCGCCGTTGTTAAAGATGGCTCAGGACGAGTTTTAGGTGAAATAACCGCTATGAATGGTTTTAATGCTCAAAAAAGCGCTAATCAAATTACAATCGGTAATTTAAGAGCTAGTTCTCTTTATATTGAGCCGAGGGATAATGGTTATATTTGGATCGCAGATCGCTGGTATCGTGGAGATACTAAATTAATTAATCAAGGTGGACAAATAACCGCCGTTAACTATGTGGACTTAGAAGAATATCTTTATAGTGTGGTAGGAGCGGAAGCCTATGCACAGTGGCCTCTTGAAGCTTTAAAAGCTCAAGCCGTGGCCGCTAGAACTTATGCTTTATATAAGCGATCGCAAAGTAATAATCCAAATTATGATGTGGATACTACCACCGCTACTCAAGTTTATAAAGGCTTAGATAGTGAATATACCTCAACGCTACAAGCGGTACAAGAAACCAATGCGCAGGTGATGACCTATAATGGACAAACGATCTTAGCGGTTTTCCATTCATCATCGGGAGGCCATACGGAAAATGTGGAAGATGTTTGGAGTAGTCGTTTACCCTATCTAAGGGGGGTGGTAGACTATGATCAAAGCTCACCTGTGTATCAATGGACAAAAAGTTTTAGTTCACAAGAATTAAGTGGTTTAATTGGAGGGGTAGGCAATATTACCTCAATGACACCGGAGCGCACTACTCCCCAAGGGCGGGTGATCACCATGAGAGTGACAGGCACAGGAGGCACAAAGCGGATCAGTGGGGAAAATTTACGCAAAGCTTTAAACTTAAAAAGTACCCTGATCTCGGTTTCATCCCTTGGTAATGGCTCATTTCAGATTTATGGGAAGGGTTTTGGCCATGGGATCGGTTTAAGTCAGTGGGGGGCGGAGTCTTTGGCACAACAAGGCCTTAATTATCAACAGATTTTAGGCCATTATTATAGTAATGCGAGTTTGTCTCAAATTGCGTCAAGATAAAGATAATTGATAACGGACAATGGATAATTGATAATTAAAAAAGTTATTGTCAACTGTCCATTGTCCACTGAATAATTACTAAATCTAAGACCAAAGACGGATTAAATTAGAGTGGGTTTTACAAAGTAAATCAAACTCGGTTGATTTTCCTTCTTTGGCAAAAATTGAACGTCTAACGGTATCAAGATCTAATAAAATTTCTCGATGAGAACTATCTTTAATCCAACTTTCAATCCAACCTACAGTGGCTAAACGCTCTCCACAAGTCACGGTTTCCACACGATGTAAGGTAGTTGAAGGGTAAATGATTAGCGATCGCTCATTTAACTTAAAATGTTTTTCCTCCTGTAATAATTCAATCACTAACTCCCCACCTTCATAATCATCAGGTGAATTGAGAAATAAAGTAAAGGAAATATCAGAACGATGTTTGGCACCACTTAAGCCCATTAAAGCATTATCCGTATGGGTTTGATAGGACATCCCTTGGGTGTAACGGCTGAAAAGTAGATTGTGAATGGTTTTTGGGTAACAGGCCAGATTAAATAACGTATTGCGATTGAAAGCTTGATGGATCACATCAGTTAAGGTTTGATAATAATTAACATTTTTATCTAGTTGGGTATTGTCTTTTACTTGTTTGGCGTACCATCCGGCCGTACTTTTGCCAGTGATAAAATCATTGAAATTAAGATGAGTGATAATAAAATCTAATTCATCTTTTGTCAAAAAATCATCGATCGTCAAAATCATAAAATGGTTAGAAAGTAGATTAATCAAGTACAATTACCTAGTCTATCCTAAAAATTAAGCCAATTTGCTTAAATAAGTTTTATAGATAGATCATTTTTGGAAAAAATGGTAAAGTATTGTTTAAATAAAAAATTAATTAAGATGTACTCTTAAAAAGGAATCAAAAAAATGTCCAATAAATCTATTGCACAAAAATTAATCGGTTTAGCTTTATTAGTTGGTTTAATCACTCCTTTAGCCGCTTGTAACCAAGGTGGTGGCGGTGGTGGAGAAACTCCTGCTCCTACTGAAACTACACCTGCACCTGGGAATTAAGATAGTTGTTTTAGACTAAACAATTTTTTACTAAAACAATAATTAACAATTTAAAGATGACAAAAAAATCTATTGTTCAAAAGTCTCTGGGTTTGGCTTTATTAGTGAGTTTAGTCGCTCCTTTGGGGGCTTGTAACAAAGGTGCTGAAACTCCCGCACCTGAAGCCACTACTCCTACTGAAACAACCGCACCCACTGAAACAACCGCACCAGCCCCTGAAGCTACCACCAGCCCCGAAGCTGAAGATAGCGAGGAAACTGAAGATGGGGATGAAGGTGGCGAAGGTGGAGAGAATTAATTATTAATTAAATTCTCATCATCAAAGCAAAAAAATGACATCTCGAAAGGGGATGTCATTTTTTTCAGGTCAAGATACAGTGGTTTTCAGAGGTTAAAGTGAGCTAGAATCTAAGCTTTGAGATTCTTCTGCACTTTGGGGCAGATGAAGGCCACATTCTTGTTTTAAGCCACGAAAACGGGTATCTCTTTCGTTTTCATCCGTGGCCATTAAGGGGCGACTGGAATGCCAGTCTCCCACCGTTACATAACCTAAATCAAAATAGGGATGATAGGGTAGCTGAAAATGACTTAAATAGTTATAAATATCTCTGGATGTCCAGTGTAAAATAGGATGAATTTTATAGCGATCATTCGTTTTAGTCACAAAATCTAAAGTTTTACGAAAATTGGTTTGATTACTGCGCAAACCTGCCAACCATGCGCTAGCATTTAATTCTTGTAAAGCCCGTTGCATCGGTTCAACTTTACGGATTTGATCATAAAGATTAAAGGCTTCTACATCATCTTTTTCCCAGAGTCTACCATAAAGGGCTTCCATTCGAGCCGCACTGATGGGAGATTGATAAATTTTTAAATTTAATTTTAAACGCTCAGTTAATTGTTGTGCAAATTTGTAGGTTTCGGCTGGTAAATATCCCGTATCAATCCAAATAATCGGTAAATCAGGAATAATTTGAGTGGCTAAATGTAACATCACCGCCGACTGAATACCGAAACTCGTACTCATCACCAAACCATCCCCAAAATAATCTTTAGCCCATTTTATAATATCTCTTGCCTGAGCTTGTTCAAATTCTTGATTAATTTGAATTAAGTTGAGTTGATTGTTTAACGGTGATGAATTTGAATGATAGTCTGTAATTCCTTGTTTCATGATCGGCAAAATAATGTTTTAGCAAAATAATTTCTGAGCATAAAAATTATAACATATAGTTTCAATAAATTGAAGTAATTGAGTTAACATAATTACCATAATAACTATTTAATATCATTTCTAAGACCACATAAACCTGCATAACCAATACCAATAGCATCAACACTATCATCAATGGGTAAATGTGATAAATTAAATAATTTTTCTAAGACATGGGCGACTTCATTTTTAGTAGCTTTGCCATTTCCTAAATGAGCTTTCCAACTAGACTGATGAAGTTGAAAAGGAATAATTTTAGCTTCACGATAACAAACTAAATTAATAATACCAACCGCTTGTAATACACCACCGGCCGCTTTAATTTGTCGGCCAAAAAATGGCATTTCTATCGCAATATGTTGGGGTTTAAATTCTTTAATTAGTTCTACTAAATCTGTTTCAATTTCTAATAGTCTTTCTGGGGTTGAAAGTTTTTTACTTGTTTCAATAATACCATAATCTATTAAAATAGGATTACTAGATTCATCACCTTTTAAAATTGCCCATCCTATGATCGCTAAACCCGGATCTATTCCTAACCAAATAGGTAAATTTTTATTTTTAACTTGATTTTTTTTCATTATTATTCATTGGTCATTAGTCATTTATTAAGTATCAGTTAATTGTCAATTATCTATTATCCATTATCAATTATTTATGAGTTATTGTTTAAATATCAATTGTACTCAAAGAGAGAATCAAGATCAAGCCGAAATTTGTCAAAATTGCGGAAGTAAACTATTATTAAAAAATCGCTATCGTAGTTTAAAAAAAATTGGTCAAGGTGGGTTTGGGCAAACATTTTTGGCTATAGATCAAGACTTACCTTCTCAACCTTTTTGTGTGATTAAACAATTAATTCCAATTAATGATCAGGTTAATTTAACTAAGGCTAAAGAATTATTTGATCAAGAAGGGTTACAATTAGATAAATTGGGTAAACATTCACAAATTCCTGAACTTTTGGCCTATTTTGAACAGGATCAACAATTGTATTTAATTCAAGAATATATCGAGGGAAAAAATTTAAAGCAAATTTTAAATAAAAATGGTAGTTTTGATGATTTTGAAATTATTTATTTACTTAAAGATTTACTCCCAGTGATTCAATTTATCCATGATCATTATGTGATTCATCGAGATATTAAACCCGAAAATATTATTAATTCAGTCAAAAGTATTAATCAAATTAAACTTAAAGAAAATACTGAAGAAATTAGGGCTTTAAATCAACATTTTTTAGTAGATTTTGGTGCGGCTAAATTGGCAAAAGGTACAGCTTTATTTAAAACTGGAACTATGATCGGCACACCTCAATATGTAGCACCTGAACAGAGTTTAGGTAAAGCAATTTTTAGTAGTGATTTATATAGTTTAGGGGTAAGTTGTTTACATTTATTAACTAATATTGAGCCATTTGAATTATTTGATATTAGTAGTCATCAATGGGCTTGGCAAGATTATTTAACCGCTCCCATTAATCAAGATTTAATTAAAATTTTAAATAAAATGATCGTAATGGGTACGCAATATCGTTATCAATCAGCTAATCAGATTTTAGCGGATTTAACTAATCTTAAATCTACGGTTTATATTATACCACCAAAACAAGTTAAAAGTCAAAAAAATAACTTCATTAATCATCAAAAAATAGCCTATCCTTTAAAAGAAATTCAACTAGGTAATAAATGGGGTTTTCAAGATAGTTTAGGGCAAGTAGTTACTATTACTTTATTTGATGAAGTTAAACCTTTTAAAGATAATTTTGCTCCGGTTAAAATTGGGAATCAATGGGGATTTATTAATTTAGAAGGTAAATTAGTAATTCCTCCAAAATTTGACAAGATTTTTCCTTTTAAAAGAGGCATGGCCAAGGTTAAAATTAATAATAAATATGGTTTTATTAATCAAGATAGACAAATTTTTATACCCGTTAATTTTGATGAAATTAAAGATTTTACGGAAAATTTAGCCCCCGTGAAAATTAATCAAAAATGGGGTTTTATTAACCTAAATGGTAAATTAATTATTCCTATTCAATTTGATGATGCCCTTAATTTTTCTGAAGGTTTAGCTGGTGTTAAAATTGGTGATCAATATGGTTATATTAATACACAGGGAATTTTAGTTATACCGCCTCAATTTTTCCTTGTTAAATCATTTTTAAATAAGATGGCATGGGTAGAGCAAAATAATCAGGTATTTTTTATTAATCCACAGGGCAAAACTATTGCTAAAATTAATCAAAAAACTATTAATTTTAGGGAAAAATTAGCGGTTATTAAAGTTAATCAACTTTACGGTTATCTTAATCAAAATTATGGTTTAATTATCATACCTCAATATCAAGAAGCTAGAAATTTTCACGAAAAATTAGCAGGGGTTAAAATCAATAATTTATGGGGTTTTATTAATCAAAAAAATCAAATTATAATTAAACCTCAATTTGAGGAAATTGGTAATTTTTCTGAAGGGAAAGCAAGAATCAAAATTAATAATTTATGGGGCTATATTGATCAAACGGGGAAAATAATTATTAATGCTCAATTTACGGAAACAAATGATTTTAAAAACGGGAAAACTTTGGTAAAATTAGAGCATAAATATTTTTATATTAATAGTCAAGGTGAAACTGTTAGTTTACAATTTGATCATATTATTCTAATTAAAGAAAATTTAGCGAAAGTAACCGTTAATAAACAAGTCGGTTATATTAATAATCAAGGTGAAATTATTAGTTTATTATTTGATGAAATTAGTGAATTTTCTGAAGGTTTGGCAAGGGTTAAACTTAATAATAAATATGGTTATCTTAATCAAGATGGGATAATAGTAATACCCCTTAATTTTGCTCAAGCAGGAAATTTTAAAGAAGGTTTAGCAAGGGTAAAAACTATTAAAAAATTTATTAATTTTTTACCTATTTTTAGTCAGTGGGGATACATTAATACTAAAGGAGAAATAATGATAAAACCTCAGTTTGATCATGTTTTAGATTTTGGGGAAGGTTTGGCGGGAATAAAGAGGGAAAATCAATGGGGTTTTATTAATAAAAAAGGTCAAATTATTATTAAACCACAATTTGAAGAAGTAGGTTTATTTTCTGAGGGGTTAGCTTATGTTAAAATCAATAAAAAATACGGCTATATTAATCAAAAAGGAAAAATAGTTATTGAGCCTCAATTTGATCAAGTAGAAAATTTTAAAAAAGGTCAAGCTAGGGTTAAAATTAATAAATGGTTAGCTAAAATTCCTTTTACTAAAACATGGCAAATTATTGATCAATCTGGTAAGATTATTAATTGATAAATTACAATTGATAATTTATAATAGATCATTAATTATATTTAAAATCTATTGATTCAAATAAATAAAAATATTATGATAAAACCGAAAATTTTAGCGTTAGATTTTGATGGAGTAATTTGTAATGGCCTAGAGGAATATTTCCAAAGTAGTCAAAAATGTTATCAAAAAATTTGGTCAGAAATTCCCGATCAAAAATTAAGAGAATATTTTTATCAACTACGCCCAGTAATTGAATATGGTTGGGAAATGCCTGTTTTATTGAGGGCTTTAATTTTAAATTATTCTCCTCTTGAAATATTGGATCATTGGTTAATAATTAGGGATAAAATTGTTAAATTAGAAAACATAAATCCTCAAAATTTAATTAAAATTTTAGATCAAGTTAGGGATGAATGGACTAATCATAATTTAGATGATTGGTTATCTATTCAAACGTCATATCAAGGAATAGTTGAAACATTACAAAATATTTTAAATTCTGAAATATTATTATATATTATTTCAACGAAAGAAGGAAGATTTATTAAACAGATTTTAGCAAAATTTAAGCTTAAATTAAAAGACAAATATTTAATTGGAAAAGAATGTAAAAGACCAAAATCTGAAACATTAAGATTAATAATTGAAGAAGAAAACATTGATCCGGCTGAAATTTATTTTATTGAAGATCGTTTAGATACCTTAGAATTAATTGAAAAACAAGAAGATTTAGAAAAAGTTTCTTTATTTTTAGCTGATTGGGGTTATAATACAGAATCAATGAGAAATTTTGCTAAAAATCATCACAGAATAAAGCTTTTATCTTTGGCTGAGTTTTGTCAAGATTTTGCTTTTATTTCTTAATTTATTGTTAATATTAGTCGGTAGGCATAATTAAAAGAAAGATGGGTAAGATCCCTCCTAAATTAATTAATAGTTAATTTTAATACTTAATTATAGTTACCGAATTTACAAATAACCAATAACAAATAATATGAATAAATTGCTAAAATCAATTAATATTGTCTTCTCACGTTCGGGAAAAAAAATAATTAAACTTATGGGGATACTTTTAATTACTTTTTCGTTTTTTAGTTGTTCTTTTTTATCAAAAGCTGATACCCAAACTGCCGTTGAAATAGATCAAAATTTAGAAGCTCAAGTATTACAAATTATTAGAAATAATCCACAAGTTATCTTAGAATCGGTACAAGCTTATCAGGAAAGACAAGAACAAGAACAAGAACAAAAAAGACAATCTTTATTAGATCAAATGAAAAATGATCCCCAATCTTTGATCAAAGATTCACCAGTTTTAGGTTCATCTTCTGCTAAATTAGTAATGTTTGAATTTTCCGATTTTCAATGTCCCTATTGTGCAAGAGCGGCCGTTACTCTTAAACAATTTATGGATAAACATAGCAGTGAAATTCGTTTAGTTTATAAACATTTACCCTTAACTCAAATACATCCTAATGCCACTCCTGCGGCTAAAGCAAGTTGGGCGGCGATGAAACAAGGAAAATTGTGGGAATATAATGATGCTTTATTTGCTAATCAAAATAGATTAGGTGAAGATTTATATACAGAAATTGCCCAATCTTTAAACTTAAATTTAGAGCGATTTAATAATGATAGAAATTCAAATAATGCCCAATCAGCAATTGATCAAGATGTTCAACTTGCCAGTCAATTAGAATTATCAGGAACTCCCACTTTTGTATTAAATGGTGAGTTATTTTCTGGGGCTTTAAGTTTAGAAGATTTTGAAGCAAAATTAACTCAAGCTCAACAAAAATAAGTAATACTGGTTTCTTGAATTTTTCAAAAAAATACTTGTATTACCGCAATAATTTATTATACTTAATCAAGTCACAAATCTTATTTTTTATATTATGGATAGAGGAAAATTTGTCGCAATTATTACCGGAGCAATTTCAATTATTATTGCCGTAGCCTATTTAATTTTAGTCGCCCTTTTAGACTCAAGAGGTCAAATGATTCCCGCTCCTGTAGTGGAACTTATTTTTAAATTTTAATGGTTAATTTCCAATAACCATTAATAAATAAACAATCACAAATGATCAATGACAAATAACTAATTTATTAAAATTTATTAAAAGTTTTAATTATTAAAATGTTTCGTTTAATTTTAATTATCTTAATTTGTATTCAAAGCTTTATTTTATCAGGTTGTAGCTCATTAATTAATCAAAATAATGGGCAAACAAATAATCAAATTGTTACCAGTGTAATTGGTGATCCGAAAACATTTAATGCTCTTTTATCAAAAGAATCACCTAATATTTTTGGGTTAACTTATGAAGGTTTAGTTTCCAAAAATTCAATCACTGGAAAAACTGAGCCAAGATTAGCTAAAAGTTGGGAAATTTCAGATAATGGTTTAGAAATTTTATTCACTTTAAGAGATAATTTAAAATGGTCTGATGGTCAACCTTTAACCGTAGATGATGTGGTATTTACCTATAATAATTTGGTTTTTAATGAGGAAATTCCCTCTAATGTTAGGGATTATTTTAGAATAGGAAAAGAAGGAAAATTTCCCATTGTTCAAAAAGTGAATGAACAACAGGTAAAATTTACAATTTCTGAGCCTTTTGCTCCTTTTTTAGATAGTACCCAACAGGCAATTTTACCTAAACATATTTTAGAGAAAACATTAGTCAAAGATAGTAAAGGAAAACTTAAATTTTTATCAACTTGGGGAATAGATACACCCCCAGATCAATTAGTAGTTAACGGGGCTTATAAACTAGAAAGTTATAGTACAGGACAAAGAGTTATTTATCAGAAAAATCCCTATTATTGGCAAAAAGATCAACAGGGAAATCAACTTCCTTATATTGATCGAATTATCTGGCAAATTGTGGAAAATACGGAAACTTCTTTATTACAATTTCGCTCTGGTAGTTTAGATGGAATTGGTATTACTCCTGAATATTTTTCTTTATTAAAAAAAGAATCCCAACGGGGTAATTTTACCATTTATAATGGAGGCCCATCTTACGGAACTCAATTTATTGCTTTTAATTTAAACACAGGAAAAAGGGACGGAAAACCATTAGTTGAACCTTATAAATCCCGTTGGTTTAATAATGTTAATTTTAGAAAAGCTGTGGCTTATGGGATCGATCGGCAAAGGATGATTAATAATATTTTTAGGGGCTTAGGTTCGCCTCAACTTTCTCCGGTTTCGGTGCAATCTCCCTATTTTAATCAAAAGATTAAAGGTTATGAATATAATCCAGAAAAAGCAAAAGAATTATTATTAAAATCGGGTTTTTCCTATACTCAAACAGGGCAATTAATTGATGATCAAGGTAATGAAGTTAGTTTTAATTTAATTACTAATGCAGGTAATAGAATTAGAGAAGCAATGGGTTCACAAATTAAAGAAGATTTAAGTAAAATTGGGATTAAAATTAATTTTACGCCCATTGATTTTAATTTATTAGTAGAAAAACTTGATAATACTTTAGATTGGGAATGTTTTTTACTTGGTTTAACAGGTGATAATGAACCCCACTCCCCTAATATTTGGTTTACCGATGGGGAACTTCATATGTTTAATCAAAGGAAAAAAGACTTAAGCGATCGTCAAATTGCTGACTGGGAAAAAGCAATTGAAAAGCTACAAATAGAAGGGGCAAGGGAATTAAATCAAACAAAAAGAAAAGAAATATATGATCAATTTCAAGAAATTGTTAATGAACAATTGCCTTTTATTTATTTAGTTAATCCCTATTCTTTATATGCGGCCAGAAATAAAATTGAAGGGATACAATATTCTGCTTTAGAGGGTGCTTTTTGGAATATTGAAAAATTAAAAATTATTATTAATAAATAAGTAAAATCAAAAGTCGGGGATTTATTCAATCTCCGACTTTTACTGGTAAGTGTTTATTTACCCATACCCAACTGTTGAGCTTTTTGATAAACTTTACCTTCCGTTAACAGAGAGGGAGCGATCACCACTTCAATATTTTGCATTTCTTTTAAGTTTTTCGCTCCTAATGTTCCCATACTGGTTTTTAAAGCCCCCAATAGATTATGTGTACCATCATCTAATTTTGCCGGGCCTCGTAAAATTTCTTGGATCGTGCCAGTTGTACCCACGTTAATGCGTGTTCCCCTTGGCAAAACAGGGCTAGGAGTAGCCATACCCCAATGAAAACCTCGGCCAGGAGCTTCCGCCGCTCTGGCTATGGGTGAGCCGATCATCACCGCATCTGCACCACAGGCGATCGATTTACAAATATCTCCCCCCGTGATGATCCCACCATCGGCCACAATTGGAACATATTTACCAGTTTCCTTGTGAAAATCATCACGCGCGGCGGCACAGTCAGCGATCGCAGTGGGTTGGGGTACACCTACACCCAGAACACCTCTGGAAGTACAGGCCGCACCTGGCCCGATCCCCACTAAAACAGCGGCCGCACCGGCCTTCATCAGATTATAGGCCACATCGTAGGTAACACAATTACCTAAAATAACAGGCATGGGCATCTCTTGACATAATTTAACTAGATCAAGAGGAGTAATACCTTCAGGAGAAAGGTGATCAGTGGAAACTACCGTAGCTTGAATGAATAATAAATCAGCTTGAGCCTCAGCTACCACCGCTCCATATCTAACCGCCCCAAGGGGAGTTAAACTAACGGCCGCAATGCCTCCCTGTTCTTTAATTTCCCAGATCCGCTTTTTGATTAACTCAGGTTTAATTGGCTCGGCGTAAAGTTCCTGCATTAAACCCACAAATTCAGATTTTCCCACAGAAGCAATCCGATCTAAGATGGGATTGGGATCTTCATAACGAGTTTGAATACCCTCTAAATTTAACACCCCGATCGCGCCCAAGTTTGACAGTAAAGTAGCCATTTTCACATCTACCACCCCATCCATCGCACTAGCTAGAATAGGTATTTCCCGACTAATACCGCCGATCGTCCAAGTTGTATCAGCTAGATCAGGATCTAAAGTACGTCCGCCCGGAACTAAGGCGATCTCATCAATACCATAAGCTCGACGAGCTTTTTTTCCACGTCCAATAATAATATCCACTTTAAATTTACTCTTTTGTCTAAAAGTTATTAGGATAGACTATCAAATTTTGTTACTTATTCGCTATCCTATCCTGTAATTATTTTCAAAAATCAAAAATTTTTCAGATGATTTCATTAAGGCTAAAGCCTTATGCTACAGAAACAAAGCCTGTCTGCACAGGCTGTGTTTTAGTCTGCGCACGCAGACTTTGTTTATATAGCCTAACCCTTTAGGGTTTAGGCTTCACTATATTCCTATTCCCTCAATTAATGACTATTAATCAATTAATTCTTTTAATCTTGATCTTTGCTATTACCAGTTTTATCGGTGTGGTGACGGGCAGTAATTCTTTAATTACTGTTCCCATGATGCTTGAGTTTAATATTAAACCGGCCGAGGCCATCGCCACTAATATGTTCGCCTTAATTTTTATGAGTATCGGCGCAACAATTCCCTTTTTAAAAGGAGATACTTATAAAAGAGCAGATTTACCCTTTTTATCAATTTTAACAGTAATTGGCTCAATTTTTGGGGCATTGTTAGTAATAATTATTCCATCTCAAACCATGCCTTTATTAATTTCTATCGCCATGATCGCCATTACAATTTTTAGCGTTTTTAATAGTAAAAAAGGCCTTGAAAAAAAGGAAAAACCATCAGCGATCGCCAAAAAAATTGGTTATTTATTAACATTTTTATTAGGTATTTATGGAGGATTTTTTAGTGGAGGTTATGTCACCACTTTAACCGCATCTTATATCGGCTTTTTTAATATGACCTTTTTAGAAGCAGTGGCCATTACTAAACTATTAAATATTTTTTCATCTTTAATCGCTACCTTAATTTTTATGAGTCAAGGATTAGTAGATTATAGCTTAGGAATAATATTAGGAATTACCATGTTTTTTAGTGCCATGTTAGGGGCAAAATTTGCCATCAAATTAAGTAATCTTTGGTTAAGAAGAATTTTTTTAGTAACAGTAATTATCCTAGCAATTAGAAATATATTACAATGGTTAAATTAGATTATGATTCAGTCAAATTTTCCACTTTTAAAATTTTAATTCCTAGCATTATTAACCCATTATCACCCGATCAAGAATCACAAAAAAACAAAATAGAGGAGTTACCCATTGCAACTCCCCCAATCATCAGGGTGCATCTACTTAACATTAAGTTAGCACATAGTGGTGGGGGGTGTCACCCCCCATTGATGTTTTTTTTGTAAATTTTTGTAACAATTTCTCAGATTTACCCTGTTAACTATCTAATTTTTTGCTAACTAACTGATTGGTTAATTTCGGATCTGCCCTGCCTGAAGTCTTTTTCATCACCTGCCCCACAAAGAAGCCCTTAAGATTAGTTTTTCCACTCTTATACTTTTCAACTTCACTGGGGTGACTGGCAATAATTTGATCAATGATTTTTTCTAGTTCACCTGTATCAGAAATTTGGGTCATGCCCTTACTTTCCACTAATTTTTTCGGCGATCCCCCTTTCTCCAATAACTCAGGTAAAATTTCCTTGGCGATTTTTCCGCTAATCGTGCCTTTTTCAATTAATTCAATTAATTCGGCTAAATTGTCAGGATTTAATAACAAATCTTTAATTTCTAAATTATTATTATTAAGATAGGCGGCCAAGTCTTGTGTAATCCAGTTAGCGGCTAATTTAATATTAACATTGTGGGCGATCACTCCCTCAAAATATTCAGCCACAGCCCGATCATCGCTTAAAACCCTTGCATCATAAGCGGATAAACTTAATTCTTCCTCGTAACGGTGACGTTTTCGGGCGGGAAGTTCAGGAATATCAGGTTTAAGAGCCTCTAGTTTTGCCTCATTAACCTCCATTGGGGGTAAATCGGGTTCAGGGAAATAACGATAGTCGCTGGATCCCTCTTTCGATCGCATACTAACGGTTTGTTGACTGCCTTCTTCCCAAAGACGAGTTTCTTGAATAATTTTTTCCCCGTTTTCGATCGCCTCGATTTGACGTTCAATTTCATAATCAATCGCTTTTTGAATGGCACTAAAAGAGTTCATATTCTTAATTTCTACCTTTGTACCAAATTCTTTTTGACCAACGGGACGCACGGAAATATTCACATCACAACGCAAAGAGCCTTCCTGCATATTCCCATCACCCACGCCTAAATATCTCACAATCCGGCGTAATTCCTGAGCATATTCTGAGGCTTCTTGACCCGTTCTGATGTCCGGTTCTGAGACAATTTCTAATAAAGGAATGCCCGTGCGGTTAAAATCCACATTGGAATGGGTAGAACCTGCAAGGCGATCGCTTCCACCATGAACTAATTTTCCCGCATCTTCCTCAATATGTAAACGAGTAATACCGATTTTTTTCTGATAAGATTTTTGAGTTTTCGGATTAATAACCTCAATTTCTAATGAACCATGTTCAACAATTGGTAAATCATACTGAGAAATTTGATAGTTTTTCGGTAAATCAGGATAAAAATATTGTTTACGATCAAACTTACTATAGGAGGCGATTTTCGCATCAAGAGCCAACCCCATTTTAATGGCACTATTTAAAACTTCTTGATTTAAAACGGGTAAAACCCCCGGATAGCCCAGACAGACGGGGCAAACATTAGTATTGGGGGGGCTATCAAAAGAAGTGGAACAGTTACAGAAAATTTTACTTTTAGTATTAAGTTGACAGTGAGTTTCCAAGCCGATCACGGCTTCATACTTAGTTTTTATAGGTGTTGCAGTTGTCATAGATTATATTTTTTAAACTTACAATAATCATCTATTGTAACTGTATTGATCGCTAAATAAATCATTTCATCAGGCTAAAGCCTTCTGGTACACAAACAAAGCCTGTCTTCACAGGCTTGATCTAAGTCTGCGAAAGCAGACTTAGTTTAGATAGCCGAACCCTTTAGGGTTTAGGCGTTTTATTTTTCTAAAGATTATTTGTAGGTGGGCATTACCCACCCTACTTTTGCCTTAAAAATAGTTAAAATTGATCAATTCTTAGTAAGAATCAGAGCAGGTTAAAAATAACAATTAATTATTAATTATCCATGATTAATTAACAATTATTGACTGTCAATTATCCATTATCCATTATTAATTATCAATAGATCAATTCTGGGCGGTTTATGAGACAATAAAAGACGTTCTTTAAAATTGAAAGATTAAATTAAATTTTTATGACAGCTACTTTAACCGCACCTAATACCCGCCGTCTCGTTTTTCCTTTTACGGCGATCGTAGGGCAGGAAGAAATGAAACTCGCCCTTTTATTAAATGTGATTGATCCTAAGATCGGCGGTGTGATGATCATGGGCGATCGAGGTACGGGAAAATCAACTACCATCAGGGCTTTAGCCGATTTATTACCGGAGATTGATGTGGTAGAGGGAGATCCCTTTAATAGCTCCCCTAACGATCCCGATCTGATGGGCGATCAAGTTAAAGAAAAAGTTGAACAAAATCTGCCTCTGAATATTGTCAAAAAGAAAGTACAAATGATCGATCTTCCCTTAGGAGCTACAGAGGATCGGGTTTGCGGTACGATTGATATTGAAAAAGCACTTTCTGAGGGTGTGAAGGCTTTTGAGGCTGGTTTATTAGCTAAAGCTAACCGAGGCATTTTATATGTAGATGAGGTTAACCTACTTGATGATCACCTTGTGGATGTCTTATTAGACTCGGCCGCCAGTGGTTGGAATACGGTGGAAAGGGAAGGTATCTCGATCCGTCACCCTGCCCGTTTTGTCTTAGTGGGATCGGGCAACCCAGAAGAAGGAGAATTACGTCCTCAATTACTAGATCGTTTCGGAATGCACGCTGAAATCCGTACAGTTAAAGAGCCTGATTTAAGAGTGCAAATTGTAGAACAAAGAGCAGAATTTGACCAAAATCCTCCAGTTTTTTGCTCACAACATCAGGCTCAACAAGATGAATTACAAAATAAATTAGTTCAAGCTCAAAATTTATTACCTCAGACTACTATTGATTATGAATTGAGAGTTAAAATTTCCGAAGTTTGTTCAGAGTTAAATGTAGATGGATTGAGAGGAGATATTGTAACTAACCGTGCGGCCAAGGCGATCGCCGCCTATGAAGGGCGCACCGAGGTAACAGTAGATGATATTCGTAGGGTAATGACTTTATGTTTACGTCACCGTTTGCGTAAAGATCCCTTAGAATCAATAGACTCAGGTTATAAAGTGGAAAAAACTTTTAACCGTGTTTTTGGCTTAGAAGTTGCAGGTTAAAGCCTTAACCCCTTGCCCCTCTCCCACAAGGAGAAGGGGATTTTTAATAAAACATTTTTTTTCTATTGTAAAATTAAAAATCAAGATATCCTCACAAGATCAAAAGAAAAAACCTTTTATAATTCATTCTAATATCTAGCAGTCTATTAAGGATAAATATGACAAAAAGAACTTTTGGTGTAATCGGTTTGGCGGTAATGGGTGAAAATCTTGCCCTCAACGTAGAAAGTCGGGGTTTTCCCATTGCGGTATATAATCGTAGTGCTAGTAAAACTGAAACTTTTATGCAAACAAGGGCTGTGGGTAAGGATGTTAAAGCCGCCTACACCCTCAAAGAATTTGTTGAAGCCTTAGATCGCCCTCGTAAAATTTTGGTGATGGTGAAAGCCGGAAGCCCTGTAGATGGCGTTATTCAAGAACTTAAGCCCCTCTTAGAAGAAGGTGACATGATCATTGATGGCGGTAACTCCCTCTATCAAGATACGGAACGGCGTACAATTGAACTAGAATCCACAGGTTTAGGTTTTGTGGGCATGGGTGTTAGTGGTGGCGAAGAAGGGGCTTTAAATGGGCCTTCTTTGATGCCAGGAGGCACGGAAACGGCCTATCGTGAGTTAGAACCCATTTTAACTAAAATCGCCGCTCAAGTGGATGATGGAGCTTGTGTAACATATATTGGGCCTCGGGGCGCGGGTCATTATGTCAAAATGGTACATAATGGCATTGAATACGGGGATATGCAGTTAATTGCGGAAGCCTACCATTTACTCCGTGATATTGGGGGTTTAAATGCTCAACAATTACATGAAATTTTTTCTGAATGGAATCAATCAGATGAATTAAACTCATTTTTAATCGAAATTACCGCCGATATTTTCAAAAAAATAGATGAGGAAACTAATCAACCTTTAGTTGAATTAATTGTAGATTCCGCCGGACAAAAGGGAACAGGTAGCTGGACGGTGATTAATTCCTTAGAAATTGGCGTTCCCATTCCTACCATTTACGCCGCCGTTAATGCGAGGGCGATGTCCTCATATAAAACTGAGCGTGTTTGTGCCTCTCAAGAGTTAGTTGGTATTACCAGTAATTTTACAGGTGATATTAAGGTATTTATTAATCAAGTGCGTGATGCTTTATACTGTTCTAAAATGTGTTCTTATGCTCAAGGAATGGCTTTATTAAAGAGAGCTTCCGATGAATTTAATTATAATTTAAACTTAGGAGAAATCGCGCGCATTTGGAAAGGTGGCTGTATTATTCGAGCAGGTTTTCTTGATAAGATTAAATCAGCTTTTAATGATAATCCAAACTTACCAAATTTATTATTAGCACCTGAGTTTAAACAGTCAATTTTAGATCGTCAACAAGCATGGCGAGAAGTATTAATTACGGCGAATAAATGTGGCATTCCTGCCCCTGCTTTTAGTGCATCTTTAGACTATTTTGATAGTTATAGAAGTGCAAGTTTACCACAAAATTTAACCCAAGCACAAAGGGATTATTTTGGGGCGCATACTTATGAAAGAATTGATAAAAATAGAGGTGAATTTTTCCATACTCAATGGCAGTAAAAGAGTTAAAAGTAAAGGGTAAAAATTAATCATTTATTTTGAATCTCAAAAATCGGGGATTGTAAAATCTCCGACTTTTCAAACTTTTAAATTATACTTTAATCCCCTCATTTTAGGGAGAAGTAATTGTCAATTGTTGAAGGCAACCTTTTTACTTATTTGTCACCCCTTAAGTCTCTAGCGTTACAATCTCTGAGCCAGAGTTTAATACCTTGAGCGATCGCACCGTTACTACTTTCCCAAGGTGGGGAAATGACCGCATCAGCAGACGTAGAGGCAGTTTGAGAATAGATCATTACTGTTTCCCAACCGTAAATAGTTTGGGTTAAAAATAACCAGTGAAAAGTTTGAGTTTCCACAAGGCGATCGCTCAGATAACTCCTTTCTAAAGTGGTAAAAAAAACTTGTTGAGGTTGTTGAGAGGATAAATGAGTATATTCATAATTAAATAATTCTAAAGGCTCAAAATCTGGTTTTCCTGCGATAATGACAGTAGAATAACGATCGATTGGCAAATTTAAACGGCGGGATCTTTGAATAACTCGATTTGCATAATCGGGTAAATCAATTAATAATTGATTGATTAAAGTTTCTAAATCCGTTGGGCAAGAATTTTCAGATTTAATATTAGTTGGTTGGGCTAAAGTTTTTAAATTAACAGAAAAAGTTAAACTATTAATTAAAATCAAAATTATTAGAAAAAATAAATTTAAAGAAAATCTAAACATAAATAAAAATTAATTAACTTCACAAATAGGGAATAACTAAATTAAAATAATTCTTCATTTAAAGAATCGGGAGAATTTTCAAAATTATTACAGCGAGTTAAATAAATTTTACTTACGGGATCATCAGGACTAATTGTTAAACATTCATGGAATAATTTTTGAGCTTGATCAATAGATTGGTTATGATAATAACATAAAGCTTGTTCAAAAATTGCTTTAGTTTTTAACTTTCCTTGTCTTAAATTAGCTTCATCACTATTAAATATTTCATAAACACTAACTTGAGTAGATTTACCCCTTACTTGCACTCGATCAATTAATCTAAAATCATATTCATTTGTATGCTCTAATCTGCCAAAAGTATGATGGGAAATTAATAAAGAAGCCTGATATTTTTTGGTTAATCTTTCTAAACGAGAAGCTAAATTTACCGAATCACTAATCACTGTCCCCTCCATTCTTTTGATCCCTCCTACTGTTCCCAACATCATAGATCCAGTATTAATACCAATGCCAATATTTAAAGGCGGACGATCGGGACGTTGACGAGTTAAATTATAGCGATTTAGTTTTTCTAACATTTCAATTGCGGCCTTAACTGCATCATCTGCACTACGACTAAATAAAGCCATTATAGCATCACCAATATACTTATCAATAAAGCCATGATTGGCACTAATAGCGGGTGCCATCCTTGATAAAAAAGCATTAATAAATTTAAAATTATCTTCAGGAGACATCTTCTCACTTAGGGTAGTAAAACCACGAATATCGGTGAATAAAACCGTCATTTCCTGTTGAATATTATCCCCTAATTGTACATCTAAAATACTTTCTTTATGTAACAATTGTAAAAATTCTCTCGGTACAAATCTTTCATTAGCTTCATTTAAACGGAGCAATTTTTCCGTAAATTCTAACTTTTCAGCTTCCGCTTTTTTTCTTTCCGTAATATCCTGAAAAGCAACGATCGCATAAGTAATTTCTCCCTGTTGATTAAAAATTGGAGTTTCCCAACTTTCAATAGGAATTACCCTTAAAGATGTATGAATTTCTAAAATACTGCTAGTATAAGGTTTACCTGTTTTTAAAGCTTGAATACCCAATTGTTGATCGAGTGAACATTTTTGATGATCAGTACAAATATGAATAGGATAAGTTTCCGTCATAATGATCCCTTGATGATTTTTGCTCAAAGTTTTTCCTAATAATTGTTGAGCTTTATAATTAGTATAATAAGTATTACCTTCCTTATCCAAAACAATAATACCAACAGGCACAGCTTCTAAAAATTGATTTAAACGATCATTTATTTCTTTTACTTCTGCATTTAAACCAATATTTTCCGTTTTTAATTTTTCATTTAATAAATTAATTTCTTGATTCGCATATTCTAATTGTTTAGTGGTTTGTTCAACTTTTTCTTTTTCTTCCTGTAATTGTTTATAACTTTCGATCGCTGAAATTTCAGCTAATTCTAATTGAGTCATCGTATTATCAAAATCACTATTTAAAAATTTAATTTCTTTAATAATTAAATTAATTTTTTCAGCAATAATGCCTAACTCATTATCAGAAATAATAGCTTTTGTTTCCAATTTACCTTGAGCTACATTATCCATTATTTGAGCAAGATTAACAATTTGCTGATTAAACTTTTTAAAAATTTGAGATATAAAAATAACACTGATCCCGATTAAAATTAAACCTAAGATCAATAAAAAACCTTGATTTTTTAACCAAATCTGGAAAAATTGCTCATAATTAAAATAATTAAAATTGATCTGTTGACTCAAATTTTTAATAAACACAAAAGACATCCCACTGATTAACATTAAGATGATCAGTGATAATAAAACAAATATGCCTATAATTTGAGCCGTGAAACTATTTTTCCAGAATTTCATCCCGATCTTTCCTATTGATGGTTATTTGTATTAAGATAAAATGACAGTTAATTATCATCTTTGTAATTTAGATAAAATAATAGATCCACATTCATTAGATATTTTACCGAAAATAAAGATTTTATCAGAGTAAATTTAACTTTAATCAATAATTCTTGATGATCCGATCGGTTGACAGTCGAGATATGTTAAAATGGCTTTTTCTTCATTATCATAAACCTTCTAGGTTGGGTTAAGAAAATTAAACCCAACCATTAATTTCTTGAGCAGTTAAAGTTCTTTCTAATTTAACATATTCAGCTTGAGTTGCCTTTAAAATATGTTTCATCCGTATAGGCTGATCCTCCTGTGCCGCTAATACCGCCGCATTAATCGCAATATTTTTAATATTACCTCCGGCCACATTTAAAAATCCTAATTTCCAAAAATCTAAGTCATGGGTGGGCGTTTGAGAGGGAAAACTCCTTTGCCAAATTTCACTGCGGGATTTTTCATCAGGAAAAGGAAAATTAATCACAAATCTGATTCTTCTTAAAAATGCCTGATCTAATGAGCTTTTTAAATTAGTAGTTAAAATAGCTAAACCTTGATAAGCCTCCATTCTTTGTAATAAATAACTTACTTCCACATTAGCGTGGCGATCGTGACTATCCTTCACTTCCGTGCGTTTACCAAATAAAGCATCAGCCTCATCAAATAGTAAAATACAGCCCCCCGTCTCCGCCGCATCAAAAATTTTTCTGAGGTTTTTCTCCGTTTCTCCGATATATTTACTCACAACTGTACTTAAATCAATTCTATATAAATCTAAATTTAAAGTCTTAGCGATTACACCAGCGGCCATGGTTTTACCCGTGCCACTTGCCCCAGCGAATAAAGCAGTAACTCCTAAACCTCTTTTTTCTCGACTCCCAAAGCCCCAATCTTGATAAACTTTAGCCTTATATTTTAAATGTGCTTCCATTTCCCTTAAAATTTGCTTTTGTTTATCAGGTAAAATCAAATCATTCCAACTAGCATGATCATCAATTCTTTGAGCTAAATCTTCTAATTTAGGGCGTGATTGGGTGCGACAAAAATGCCATAATTGTGCTTGTATTTCCAGAGGATTAACTTGATTTTTTTCTTGTTGAAAATAATATTTTTTAACATGATTACAAGCAGTTTGAATTAAATTAGGCGTTAAATTAAATAAAGAAGAAAGCTGACTAATTTCTCCATTTAATTCCGTACTAATCGAACTTAAATTATTTTCCCAGATTAATCTTTGTTCTTGATAACTAATATTAGGAACTTCCCAAGTAATTACACTACGATGTTTATTTTTGATTCTTTCTTCAGTGGAAATAATCACAGGTGTAAGTAAATTTTCAATAAAAAGATTAACACAAATTAGTTGTTTTGGATCATTGCTCGAAATTTCATCACAATCAAGTAATAAAATAGTATTACTTAACAAAGATTCCCTTTCCCAACGCTGTTTAAAATGATTCATTTCCCTACAATCATTAGGAATCAGTGATGCTGACATAACTTTTAATTGACAATTTAATTGCTGTGTTACTTCCCAAGCCAGACGATATTTAGAAAGAGAATCAAACCCAGATAATTGTAAAATTGGATATTCATTAGTAACATTTAACCAAGAAATTGTCATTTCTTCTACGATTTTTTCCTGTGAAGAAGACAGAGGAATTTCTAAGATTTTATCAGGTAAATCATAAGTAAAACATTTTAACAGTTCATCAAAACTATTTTCTCCTAATAAATAACAGAAAATTCTTTCATCAATTTTAATTGGTGCGGAGGTGGGAGTTAAACCTTGAGAAACTTCGATTAATTGCCATATTTTAAGAGGACTTTCTGAAGAAAAAATTGAGAAATTAGCAGAAGGTAAAGCCCTTAATGCTAAAGAAAATGTAGGATAATTTAATTGAGGATTACCTTGAACTTTAGCACATAATTCTGCGAAGGTTGGATCGAGTAACATCCCTACACATAAAAGTAAAATATTTCTTTCAAAATTAGACAATCCAAATTTTTGACAGAGAGTTTTTAATGGTAGATTTTCCGTTTTTGTGGAAAAAGGATCAGCCGGAAAATTATTCCCTTCTAATTTACTTTCTAAACATTCTTTAATCCATTGGATTCCTTGAAAAAGAGACTCGATCTGATTTTTTGGTAAATCAGTTACAATCACATTACCCATATTGATAACTCAGTATTTTTTTTATAACTCTTAAAAGTAAAAATGAATACTCTAATTGAGAGTAAAAAGTTTAATTAATTAACAAAAATTAATAACTAAATCTTGATCTTGAGATTATAATTTTCACTTAAGAGTAACAATATTCTATATTGCTTATTTGATTTTGATCTAAAAAATCTTTAAAACAAAGATTGAGGTAATTCATCATGGCTAAAAGTTCCCTAACCCTTAACAAATCAAGCTCTCGCTCTTTAATCAATACCAAGAAAGAAAATCCTAATGCTCAATTTTCCTATGCACCCATTCAAGCAAAAACAGATGTAAGGGAGTCAGAAAATCAAGATTTATCAGGTTATAAACAGCCTCAATCAAGGGATATTATGGAAAATGTGACAGCATCGCCTGAGCAAATTTCTAATTTAGGAATACAGGCAAAATTAACTATTGGACAACCTAATGATCAATATGAACAAGAGGCGGATCAAGTAGCGTCTCAAGTAGTTCAACAAATTAATACTCCCGCCCCTGTACAACGTCAAGAGCAAGGGGAAGAAGAATTACAAACTAAATCAGAGATTCAACGTCAAACCGATGAAGAAGAATTACAAACTAAATCAGAGATTCAACGTCAAACCGATGAAGAAGAATTACAACCTAAACCAGAGATTCAACGTCAAACCGATGAAGAAGAATTACAACCTAAACTAGAAATTCAACGTCAAACCGATGAAGAAGAATTACAAACCAAACTAGAAATTAATCCCGTATCAATTCAAAGAAAAATAGGGGTTAATCAATTACAAAAAAAACCATTAATCTCAATGTTACAACGTAGGGAGGCGGTACAAGGGGGAGAAGCCTCAACCGATTTAGAATCTTCTATTAATAGTGCTAAGGGTGGCGGACAGCCTTTAGATATTAATTTACAAAGATCTATGGGTCAAGCTATGGGAGCAGATTTCAGTGGAGTAAGAGTTCATACTGATAGTAATGCCGATCAATTAAGTCAATCAATTCAGGCGAAGGCTTTTACTACAGGTAATCATATTTTTATGAAACAGGGTGAATATAATCCTAGTAGTCAACAAGGACAAGAATTATTGGCACATGAATTAACCCATGTGGTACAACAAAATAGTGTTTCCGTTCAGCGAAAACATGAGCCACAGAAAGCAAATAAAGTGGAGAATATAGAAAATGGAAATCAGATTATTCAAAGACAGCTAGGAGTAGGAAATCCTATACAAATACATGATATTCAAACTGTCACCAAAGTTCATAATAAGGTCTGGATTCTTGACGGGTTTCATAATGATAGTGTTGTAATTAAGTTAGAGGTTCCTATTGGCGGTGAGAATAAGCAACAGTTTGAAAGTCGTCATGCCTACGTCACATGGTTAGCAACTCAAGTGTTTGGTAATATTCCCAATGTAGAACCTCTTACTGTTCCCGAGATAGGATTACTAGGACATTTAGCTATGGCGGAAGGAGGAGGTAGAGGAAATCCAACACTACAACAAATTACCGCCAACCCTCTGCCCAATGATGTTTTTCTAAAAGTAGAGAAAGTTGCGATGGGACAAAACCTTTCTGATAAAATTCAGCAAGCCCATCATGGTGGGCAATGGGGTCAAAATAGATTGGAAGCACTGATCAAAAACTCAAACAGATTAGAAGCTTTGGGAAAACAAGCTGTTTTTGATTTAGTTACTAATAATGGTGATCGCTTTAGATCGGATGGAACAGTTAATACAGATAACATTGACTTTACAAGAGGCACAGATAATGTGATCTCAATTGACAATTTAGACCCCAATAATCGTATAGATGCAGATAATTGGCCTGGCCAAAATAAAGTCATCAATAAAGGTTCACGTTCAGGATACGCATTTAGTGCTGTTCAAGATATATTTACGGCTTGTGGAATACAAGATGTTACGCCACAAGCACTAAAACCTTACATTATACACTTCCGAAATGGCATGGAGCAATGTGTCCAACTGTTAAAAACAAAAGCAGGAGTATTAAGATTGAAAGGAATGCACGATCGAGGACATAAGCAGGTTATAGGAAACAGACTTGCAGACAGGATCGATCAATTACAAGTTTAATACGTCTTGGCTTGGGATAAATCACAAAATACTTAAATTATTTCAACCACTCCAAGAAAATTACACCCAACCATAAACCTCCCGATCTGTTAAAGTGCGCTCAAGTTTGATATATTCGGCTTGAGTTGCTTTTAATATATGTTTCATCTGCACAGGCTGATCCTCCTGCGCCGCTAATACCGCCGCATTAATGGCAATATTTTTAATATTACCTCCGGCCACATTTAACGCACCTAAACGCCAAAAATCTAAATCTTTGGTGGGTGTTTTGGAGGGAAAAGCTCGTTTCCAAATTTCACTGCGGGAGTCTTCATCGGGAAAGGGGAAGGGGATCACAAATCTTATTCTTCTTAAAAATGCCTGATCTAATGAGCTTTTTAAATTAGTAGTTAAAATCGCTAAACCTTGATAAGCTTCCATTCTTTGTAATAAATAGCTTACTTCCACATTAGCATGGCGATCGTGACTATCCTTCACTTCCGTGCGTTTACCAAATAAAGCATCTGCTTCATCAAACAGTAAAATACAGCCTCCCGTCTCGGCCGCATCAAAAATTTTTCTTAGGTTTTTCTCCGTTTCTCCGATATATTTACTCACAACTGTACTTAAATCAATTCTATATAAATCTAAATTTAAAGTTTTAGCAATCACCCCTGCGGCCATAGTTTTACCCGTACCACTTTGACCTGAAAATAAAGCGGTAACTCCTAAACCTCTTTTTTCTCGACTCCCAAAGCCCCAATCCTCATAAATTTTAGACTTATATTTTAAATGTGCCTCCATTTCCCTTAAAATTTGCTTTTGTTTATCAGGTAAAATTAAATCATCCCAACTAGCAAATGAGTCAATATATTGGGCAAGATCATCTAATTTTGGCCGTGCCTGAGTGCGACAATAATACCATAATTGTTGAGGTAAATCTTGCTCATTTTCAATCTCACTTTTAATAGTTAAACAAGCAGATTCAATGGCATTAGGGCTTAAATTAAATTGTGACACAACATGGGATAAATGTCCATTTAATTGTTGAGAATAATCCCCCAAATGACTTTCCCAGAGTGATTTTTGTTCATAATGGGATAGAGAAGGAATATCAAAACTAATCAAAGTTTTTTGACGGGTAGCAATGCGTTTATAACTACTAATAATTAATAAAGTATTTAAGTTTTCAATAAATTGAGAAATAGCCAATTCTTGATATTTATTTTCTGGATTAATTTGCTCACAATCTAATAATAAAACCGTATTACTTAAAATTGCTTCCCTTTCCCATCTTTGGGTAAAATGATTTAATTCCTTTGGCTCATTTGGTAATAAATTAGCATTTAATACTTTAAGATCAATCCCTAATTTTTGACAAGTTTGGGCGGCGATCGCATATTTAGAAGAAATTTCCGCCCCACATAATTGTAAAATAGGATAATTAATTAAATTAGAATTAGACCAAATTTTAATTAATTGATCAATTAAAATTAATTGAGATGGGGCTAAAAAAGTATGTTGAAAATGAGGAGAAATAGGAAAAATTAAACCATTTAACTTTTCATCAAAAGCATTTTCACCTAAGAGATAACACAAAATTCTTTTATCAATTTTAATGGGTGCTTGAGTAATAGTTAAATGACTAGAAAATTCAATCAATTCCCATTTTTGTAAAGGAAAACTAGGAGAAATTACCTGCCAACTAGGATTAGGAAATAAAGATAAAGCTAAAGATAAAGTTGGATAATTTTTGTTAGGATTACCATTAATTTTAGCACATAATTCACTAAAATCGGGATCAATTTCTATCCCCACACATAACAATAAAATATCCCTTTCAAAACGAGAAAGATTAAACTTTTGAGTTAAAATATTTAATCTTGAATCTTGAATATTACCATTAAGTAAATTTGTATTATGATAATTTTCAATATTAAGAGATTGTTCTAAAATAGAACGAATCCGATTAACTTCTTGAAAGAGAAAGTGTAAATTTTCTTGATAAAATTGATTTTTGGTTAGACTTGACATTTAAAAATTTAGGAGTGCTATATTAACAACTACTGCAAGGTAAAATTTGACAACTAAGATCTAACTCGTTTTTGATAAGAGTTTCAAGTTGTTGTAATTCAAATAAATCTTTATTTTTATTTATAAATTGATTCATCGTTAATGTTCAAGAAAATTGAAGGTAGTTTAATCAAAGCCAAAATTTTGAACCTCTCAAGCTAATAAATTAGAGCCAATTAATGTTTAATTTTAACTGATAAAATGATGATTTTGAGAAAATTTTAGATCAATTTAAACATTTCGATAAAAGATCTAGTGTAAATTTAATAGTCGCCGATTTTGCTAAAATTAAAGGCAATGTTTCTTAAGCTTATAATTATTAACAAATAACTAAAAGTTTATTCAACTAATAAAATAGCATCTTCTGGACTGATATTCTTGTCTAAAATTGCGGTAATACCAGGTAAATAACGCTCCATAAGACAAATATTAACTTCAATCAAACGATTTAATAATGGGAAATTTAACATATTTCCTTCCACATCAATGCTGGTTTTACAACGTACTTCTCCCGTATCTAAATTCATTTCAAAATTACCGATGGGTAGTCCATAGTTTGCCCTAGTGATAAATTCATTAATCTCGTCTATTTTATCCTGACTAATTGTTTCAGGACAAACAGAATAGAAACTACATTCATCATATTCTTCATTAGTTTGCAAATAACAATCCCATTGATAGGTTGTGCCTTGAAACCCTAATTTCAAAATATCAGATTCTCCTAATTTTAATTGAGTAAAATCCCAGCCTTTTTCTTGAAAGAAATTAATAGCTAAATCTAACATATAATGAGAAGAATTGTCATTTTCTACTCCTGTTTTTAATAATTCTTGTTCTCTTTCTTCCCTTGCTTCTTGAGCCTGTTGAGCATAATCTGTACTATAACCAACTTTCAAAGATGAGCCTTCTTGTGCCAACTCTGGTGGTAATTCTAACACTTGTTTAACATAAAATACATACCAATTTTCTGTGTGTAAAAAAGGACTAGAGATGGTCTGATTAAGACTTAATTCTTCAAGGAAATTAGCTCCACCTTTGGCATTATTAACAATCTCTAGTAATTCAGGAATTAATTCAGGATGAAGTGCTACTTCTATTTCAACTTTTTTTTGAGGATTTAATTCTCCACCATAAATAGGATGTCGAACTTCGGGACTAAGATTAAACCAATTTGCCTGTTCAATTTGTTGATAAAGATTAAAATCAACTATCAAAATTAAGCGACATTCAGTAACCTCTTGTTCTTGTTGTGTTAAGGCAAGACTAAAAACTTTTATCGTTAATTGATTATGGTCAGGTGTTTGGAAATTGATGTTTTTTTCACAAAGATATTGGTCTGTTTTTGTGTTCATAAAAAATCTTAAATATTAATGATATTTACACTAAAAAATGATATGACAATTGACAATTATAGTCCAACAAAATTTAGAAAAAAATTGTCAATTGTGTAGGAATAGGATTAAGAAAACTTCCACTGGCCACCTGCGTATGAAAGTTTTAAAAGCCGTTTTGATTTTTCCATCGCACCTTTGAACACTTTTAAGTCAACACCAACGGATTTAACATAATCAAGACTAAATGACCCCCCCTCTTTTCCAATTTTCAGAGTTAATTTTAAATCCGTTGAACCACTAAAACCAGAAGATTCACTAAATTCAAATTTAGGTGTAAATTGTTCACTAGGAACTTTAGCTAATTGAGTAATACCGATGGCAGTATTTTCCGCTAAAGAGGCACCTGTCCCAACATCTTGAGATTTATTAGAGGCCTGTTCTTGTCCTTTGCGTACTAATTCGATAGTACTCATCACAAAATTACCCATAAAAGGTCCAATACCTCTACCAACCAATTCATTGATTGGTAGAGATAACGCACCACTTACTTCTAATTCCCAATTTTTGAGCGTTGCGGGGGTAACTGTTTTCGTGGTAGGACTGACACCTTGCATCCACTGCCACATTAATTTACCCTCTCCTTTAATTGGACCCGCTTCAATACCGCCAGAAACTTCCAGACTATGAACGCTTTTAGCAATAACTTCTTGAGCTTCACCTAAACTAGCAGTTTTTCTGGCACTACCTAAACCACCTTGTTTCAATCCTTCAATAGATTCTTTATCATACCTACGTCCGGTAGTTGCTTTAATTTGTCCTTTGGCTTTCCCAATACCCACATTAAATTCCGCCCCAACAGAACCCAAACCACCCGTTTCCACATAAGTATTTTCCGCTTGTTCTCCAGTTAAAGGACTAAATACCTCTTTTTCTACGGCCGCCGCCCATCTTTCTGCACGTTTAAACCCGACAGATTTACTTGTTGATCCTCCCCAAGCAAAACTAGATAATGCCCTTGGTAGCCACTTAGATTCCTCAAAGCGCCGATACATAGAATAGGAAATCAGTTGCATCACTTGATCACTGGTTTTTGCCTGTGCTTCAATATAACCTCCCAGTTCTCCTTTTATTTCGGCAATTCCCACTTGTGCCCCTCCGGTAATTGCCATTTCGCCACGAGCTTTGACTAAATTATCATCTCGCTCTCCTTCACAGGTAAATCTTCCACCAATAAAACCTACTCCGCTTGGATCAACGGGAATTTTAAATTCAATTTCTATTTTGCTTTTATCTCCGTTACTAGGTACTGACATATCTAACATCCAACCCAGTTTGGTAAACATAGACTTAGCACTGCCAGTATGTCTTTCCTGTAGCTCTTTGACTCCATTGGGAGCTTCTCTTGATGTAGGGGTAATATTTTGTCCAGTGAGATTAAAATATTTACTTTTTTTCTGTAAAACTGGAATAATATTATCTTTGACATAGTTATGGCATTGTTGCATTCCCACCATTCGATTAGTGCGAGACGAATCTTCAGCGTGATCCTCCATCCAAAATCTGATTAATTCTTCAATGGACTGAGCAATATCAATGGCGTTATTAACAGTAGTTGCATTCAATGGTCTAAGATTGTGTAATTCATCTAATAAACCTTCAATTTCCTTTAAGGTACTACCTCGCCCACTGAACACCCCTTCATAGGTTATTTTTTGAAATGACTCTTTGGTTAAACGATCTAAAATTATCCCTTCATTAATAGGTGAGATCGCATTACTTCTTTTTTTGGTGGTTGCCTGTGGATCTGGATCTCTTTGAATTAAATCTGTTTTAGCTCGAATTTGACCGCCATTTTGTTGCACTACATGGGTTAATTCATGCGCTAATAATTCCTGTCCATTTCTACTACTAGGATTATATTCACCCTCTTTCATAAAAATATGATTACCTGTGGTAAAAGCCTTGGCCTGTATGGATTGACTTAAATTATTAGACTTAGCATCATTATGCACTTTTACCCCACTAAAATCTGCGCCCATTAAGGGTTCTATTTTGGCACGAAAAGCTTTATCTAAAGGTGAGCCACCACTTTTGGCACTATTCAAATTTGATTCAAAATCTGCTTGAATATTTGGAGCTTGAAAATTAAATTTACCCTGTAATTGTTCTTCTGGATCTTGTACCCTTTGTAAAGTTGAAATATTTAATTTTCTTTGAATAGAATTATCCTCATCATCGTTAGGGGTAGCGGGGGCGTTCATTCTCTGAACTACTTGTGCGGCAACTTGATCCGCTTCTTGTTCATATTGATCACCCGCAGCGCCGATAGTTAATTTTGGTTGAATAGGAGCAAGATTATTATTACCTAAATTTAAACTTTTTTGGAAATTATTAATAATAGAACTAGAGGCTAAACCTTGATATTCAGAATTATTAATAGACGTTTCAGATTCATTCTCTAATTTTGTTTGAATTGGTAATGAATTATTAATTTTATTCTGATTAGTTTTATTGCCTTGATAAGCAGAATTCCAAGAAGTTGTTGATTGATAGGCTTTACTACTCATGATCTTGTCTCCCTTCAACGGTTTGTTAATTGAAAAAATCAGCCAATTTCCCTAATTGTAACTTAACCATCATAATTTGTTTATTAATTTTTATAAACAAATTAATTATCAATTGTTGAGCGATCGCTTTTTAAGCTTAGAAAATATCTAATTGTTCAATCTCATTTTTTTCATTTTCTTGACTCATTAATTCATTAATTCCCTTTCTTAAACCTACGGCAATTTTACTATGTTTTTCGATTTGTTTCATTACTTGTTTTGCTCTTTTAATAACTGAGTCAGGTAAACCCGCTAAACGCCCTGCCTCTATACCATAAGACTTATCCGCCCCCCCTGGGGTAACTTTATGTAAAAAGACAATTTTATCCTCCATTTCTCGCACTGTCACTTGATAATTAGCCACATTATTTAAAATAGATGCTAACTCATTTAATTCATGATAGTGGGTTGCAAAAATTGTTTTACATTTAATCTGAATAGCTAAATATTCCGCCACTGACCAAGCAATAGATAAACCGTCAAAAGTTGCCGTTCCTCGTCCAATTTCATCTAATAAAACTAAAGATTTTCTAGTAGCATGGTTTAAAATATTAGCGGTTTCATTCATTTCCACCATAAAGGTTGATTGCCCTGTAGCTAAGTCATCCACCGCCCCAACTCTGGTAAAAATTCGATCACAAATGCCAATAGTTGCTTCAGTTGCCGGAACAAAACTGCCCGTTTGAGCCATTAATTGAATTAAGCCAACTTGTCTTAAATAACAACTTTTACCACTGGCATTAGGGCCTGTTAAAATAATTAAATCAGGGCAATTATTACCCCCCATATTAGTGGAATTGGCCACAAAAAAACCACTCCCTAAAGACTTAGAAACTACCGGATGTTTTCCATCTTTAATATTAATTATTCCCTCATTATTAATTTCTGGACAACAATAATTTTCATAAATAGCTGTTTGAGCAAAACTTGTTAATACATCTAAGGCCGCCACTGCTTTAGCTACATTTCTAATTTCTTGGGCTTTTTGCGCTACTTTTTCCCTCAAAGAAATAAAGATTTCATATTCTAATTGATTAAGATCATCTTTAGCAGTTAAAATTCTTGTTTCTTTCTCTTTTAATTCAGATGTAATATACCTTTCTTCATTGACTAAAGTTTGTTTTCTAATGTAATTTTCTGGTGCTTTTTCTGCTTGCGATCGAGGTAAACTAATATAATATCCAAAAGTCTTATTATACCCCACTTTTAACTTAGAAATTCCTGTCTTTTCTCGCTCCGTAACTTCTAAATTTGCTAACCATTGTTGATCATCTTCCACTTGTTTTTTCATGGCATCTAAATGTTCATTAACACCATCACGAATTAAGCCTCCTTCTTTAATTTGTAAAGGTGGATTATCTACTAATTGATTTAACACATATTGGCCTAATTGTTCCAATTCTGAAGGAATATTATGTAATGCTCTTAAATAAGCACTATTTCCCTCTTGGGTTAATTGGGATAACTCGGATACCCTCATTAAAGACTCAGCTAAAGCGGCTAAATCTTTAGCATTTGCCCTCCCCGAACCTACCCTTCCACTCAGTCTTTCTAAGTCATAAATATAACCTAATAATTTACGAATTGCTTGACAAATATGATCTTTTTCAATTAATTCTTTAATGGTATTTTGACGAGCTTTGATGGCTTTAACATCAAGCAAAGGCTCTAATAACCAACGTCTTAAGGCTCTTGCCCCCATCGGTGTACAAGTGGAGTCTAAAGCCCATAATAAAGAGCCGTAAAAAGCCCCATCTCTAACGGTTTGGGTAATTTCTAAATTACGGCGAGTTTGATGGTCTAAAATTAAAAATTCCCCTAAGTTGTAGGTGCGTAAGGGTTGTAAAGGGGTAATATTATCTTTTTGGGTATCTTCCACATACTGAACTAAACCGCCGGATGCTCTGATGGCAAGGGGTAAATGCTCACATCCCATGCCTTCCAATGACCTCACATCAAAACTGGCCAATAACCTCGGTTTAGCCTCAGTAATTAAAAAAGGCGTGTGAGGGCGGAAACAATAACACAGACTATCTGGAAAAATATTAGGTAAATATTCAGAGCGTTCCCCCGGCCGTAAAAAACTATTAATATCAGGGGCGTTACTAGGTATTAAAACCTCTGAAGGGTTTAAACGTAACAATTCTAAGACTAAATGCTCTAAATTTGTTGATTGGGTGGTGAAAAATTCCCCCGTTGAAATGTCCGCATAAGCCAAGCCCCAATGCTCTCCGGCGATCACCACGGCCGCTAAATAATTATTTTGTCTAGCTCTTAACATTTCATCATCAGTTAATGTTCCGGGGGTTAAAAGCCTCTGAATTTCTCTTTTTACAATTCTTTTTTCGGCGGCCGCTTCTGAGGCATCTTCCACTTGATCACAGATGGCCACGGCATAACCTTTTTCTACTAAAATACGGCTATATCTTTCTAAAGCGTGGTGAGGTACTCCCGTCATGGCGATCCGCCCGATCTCTTTACCGCCATCTTTACTCGTTAAAGATATTTCTAACTCCCGCGCGATCGTGACTGCATCTTGAAAGAAACATTCAAAAAAATCCCCCACTCGATATAATAATAAAGCGTTTTGATATTGCTCTTTAATTTCCACATAATGTTGATACATGGGAGTTAAATTTTCCCAATTTAAGCTTCTATAGTCGGTATGGGGAGTATTTCTTGAACCTATCATTTTAACAATTAATATTTATTAATAAACAATCATAATTCATTAGCTTTACATAATATCATATAATGGTAATTTTTGAAAGATCAAGGATCATTTTTTTGAAAAAATGTTATAATTAATCTAGTTGTTTTTTAGGGTTAGAAAAAGATGATTACTCAATTACATCCTCAATATATTATTAATGAAGAAGGGGAAAAAACTTCTGTAGTTTTACCTCTCGATGAATTTCAACAATTAATTGCTGATTTAGAAAGTGAAGAAGCCACAAGGGAATTATTAGAAATTCCGGGTTTATTAGCAGAAATTGAACAAGCAAGAAAAGAAATTGAGGAGGGAAAAGTTACAGAATGGAGATATTTAAGGAAAGATGTTTAAAGTTATTTTAAAGAAAAAAGCTAGAGAATTTTATCTCAAAGCTGATCAATCTTTAGCTAAAAAGTTAGCTCGTTGCTTTGAAATTTTAGAAAGGGCAATAAATAATAATTATTATTTATTCTTCTTTTCCGGGGCGAGGAATATCAACTAATTTCTTTTTCCAAGGGGCAAAATAGGGTAATAAAAGTAAACCCGGAACTGCAATAATTAGGGTAAATAAAAAGAAGTTTGACCAGCCAATTATTTCTACTAATTTTCCGGCAGGTGCGACTAAAAGATCACGACTGACAGCATTTAAACTAGATAATAAAGCATATTGAGTTGCGGAAAATTTATGATTACATAAACTCATTAAAAAGGCTACAAAAGCGGCCGTTCCTAACCCTCCACAAAAATTTTCAATATTAATTGAAATTACCATCACTTGATAATTATGACCTAATTGGGCAAGGATAAAATAAGAAAAATTACTCAAAGCTTGTAAAATTCCAAAAATCCATAATGATTTATTAATCCCAATTTTACTCATAATTGAGCCACCTATTAACGTCCCCACAATGGTAGCTATTAAGCCCATTCCGCCCTGTATTGCCCCAATATCGGTCTTGGTAAAAGCCATTTCTGGACTCAGTAAAAAGGGAGTCACCATGTTACTTAAAAAGCCGTCTCCCAGTCTGTACAAAATTATAAATAAGAGGATTAATGAGCCTGTGATTAATCCTGATCGAGAGAAAAACTCTTGAAATGGTAAGATCACCGCATCTACTAAGTCTTGAGGGGCATTAAGGTCTTCTTGGGGTTCTGGGGCGAATAGGGTAAAAATAATACATAGAGCCATTAATGCGGCTAAACATAAATAAACTAAGTTCCATGACATCCGATCTGCTAAAATTAAGGCGAGTGATCCGGTGGCCAATAAGGCGATACGGTAGCCTAAGACAAAAACCGCCGCCCCCGCTCCCATTTCAGGCGGAGTTAATACATCTGTACGGTAAGCATCGGCGACAATATCTTGACTGGCACTAAAAAAAGCAATTAATAAAGCGTTAATTGCTACAAATAATAAAGCTTGTTTTGGGTTTTGTACAGACATAATAGCGATTGCTATTACCAATAAAATCTGAGTTATTAAGAGCCAACCTCGCCTTCTTCCTAAAAATGGAGGCACAAAACGATCCATTAAAGGCGACCAAATAAATTTTAAAGAGTAGGGTAAACCTACTAAACTAAATAAACCGATCGCCGTTAAATCAACTTGAGCATCACTCATCCATGCTTGAAGGGTTTTACTGGTTAAAAATAAGGGTAAACCGGAGGCAAAACCGAGCAATAATAAAGCCCCTATTTTGCGACTTTCAAATACTTTTAAAAAAGAATTAATTGTCCTCATAAAAAAATTAGTTTGAATAAGTTTAAAATACTAATTGAATAATTTAGGGTTTATTTTAAAGCATGATGGTTAATTACTGACAATTGTTAAAATTTTAGATCGAAATTTTTATTTTCTAAAATTGTTTGTTACAATGGATAACATTATTCAATAATTCTGATAGTTCATTTTAAACTTTAATCAACTAAAATTATAAAATTAAATTTTTAAAAGACATCTACCTAATTATGAAATCCTCACACTCACCTCAATTATTACGTCAAATTTTAACTCACTTTGCTACCTTAATCGTGGGAATCATCCTCACAATAGTTGGATTTAAAACATTTAGAGTTTTATCTAACTCCACAAACCAAGAAAGCCCCCCTCGCTCTCAAACTATTTTATCTAAGCAAAATAATTCAGTTGCTATTACACCGGATAGTTTTGTCGCTTACGCAGTCGCCCAAACTGGGGCGGCCGTAGTTAGAATAGATATTGAACAGATAGTTAACCGTCAAATTAATCCTTTTTTTGGCTCTCCTTTCTCCCGACAAGAATTAGTTACCGGTCAAGGTTCAGGTTTTATTACTGATTCTAATGGCATTATCATGACAAATGCTCATGTTGTCAAAAATGCCGATCAAGTTAAAGTTACTCTTAAAGATGGGAGGATTTTCACCGGCGAAGTGAAAGGTTATGATGAATTAACTGATTTAGCTGTAGTTAAAATTGAGCCTGATCAGCAAGGTTTACCCGTTGCGCCTTTAGGAGACTCTGATCTCGTACAGGTGGGGGATTGGGCGATCGCCGTTGGTAATCCTGTCGGCCTCAATAATACCGTTACTTTAGGAATTATTAGTACAATTGATCGCTCATCAGCCCAAGCAGGAGCGCCGGATAAAAGGTTAGATTTTTTGCAAACGGATGCGGCCATTAATCCGGGAAATTCAGGCGGCCCCTTATTAAATTCTAAAGGAGAGGTAATCGGCATCAATACGGCGATTCGCCCTGATGCCATGGGGATTGGCTTTGCGATCCCCATTAATGTAGTCAAAAGACTCAAAGATTATTTGGCTCAAGGGCAATCCGTGCCTCATCCCTATATTGGCATTCAAATGACTACTTTAAGCCCACAAATAGCTCAAAATTTTAATCAAAATCCAAAAAATAAAATTCAATTACCAGAAGTAAATGGTATTTTTATCACTTCAGTTTTACCTAATACTCCGGCTCAAAAAGGAGGAATTAAAGAAGGTGATGTGATTATAAAAGTAAATAATGTCAATGTCACTACTGCCGATCAATTACAATCTTTAGTAGAAAAAACGGGGGTGGGACAAGAATTAAAAGTAGAGTTAATTCGGAAAAATAAAACCATTAATTTAATAATTGTTACTGAGCAATTACAGATATAAACTGTAATTTTTATTTTAAGCAAAACAGATCACAATTGATCTTTGAAAACAACAAAATTGAGGTTAATTTTTGTCAAAATATGTAAAATTCAAAATCAACCCTTTAAAAAGTGGGTAATTGACAACATTACCCACTTATGTGAAAATCAACACTGGGCATTAAACAATTGACAATTGACAGTGGACAGTTGATAATAAACTCTACTTAAAAGTTGAGGATTAAAAATAAGGAAAAATGTTTTATTTTTGCCATTAAAAGGGCAGGTTGACTGGGGAGCTAAATCGAACCACAAACCTAATTAAGCAATTGTCAACTGTCAATTGATAACCAAGCCTTTATTCCGAAAATAAATCAGATTAATTTATTTAATTTTCTGTTTTAAATCAAAATACCGATAGCTTGTCGGAAACTGGACAATACTTATATTTTTGTTATTTATATTAAAACTCATAATGTCTGTAGCTTCGAGTCTTTCTACTACTAATTCATCTAACTGGCGTGGTTTAATCGAAAACTATCGCTCCTATCTTCCCGTTACCGATCAAACCCCTGTGATTACTTTATTAGAGGGTAATACTCCTTTGATCCCTTGTCCGGCTATTTCCTCGGCGATCGCTCGTAATGTGAAAGTATATGTTAAATTTGATGGTTTAAACCCCACCGGAAGTTTTAAGGATCGGGGCATGACGATGGCCATCTCCAAAGCCAAGGAAGAAGGGGCAAAAGCGGTTATTTGTGCCAGTACGGGTAATACATCGGCCGCCGCCGCCGCCTACGCTAGACGCGCCGGAATGAGGGCTTTTGTGATTATTCCTGATGGATATGTAGCTTTAGGAAAGTTGGCTCAGGCTTTACTTTATGGGGCGGAAGTGATCGCCATTGATGGTAATTTTGATCAGGCTTTAGATATTGTGAAGGGTATTGCGCACAATTATCCTGTTACTTTAGTTAATTCCATCAACCCCTATCGTTTACAGGGGCAAAAAACCGCCGCTTTTGAAGTGGTTGATGTGTTAGGGAATGCACCCGACTGGCTTTGTATTCCCGTAGGTAATGCGGGGAATATTAGCGCCTACTGGATGGGTTTTAATGAATATTACAAGGAAGGTAAATGCGATCATCTCCCTAAAATGATGGGTTTTCAGGCGGCCGGCTCCGCGCCCTTTATAGCGGGTAAACCCATCGCCCATCCTGAAACCATCGCCACGGCCATTAGAATCGGCAACCCTGCCAACTGGGATAAGGCGATCGATGCTCAAACTAACTCAGGGGGAGAATTTAACCCCGTTACTGATGGAGAAATTTTAGAAGCTTATCGTTTCCTAGCCTCACAAGAGGGAGTATTTTGTGAGCCGGCCTCGGCCGCTTCCGTAGCAGGGCTATTAAAAGTTAAGGATCGAGTGCCTGACGGGGCGACAGTAGTTTGCGTTTTAACGGGTAACGGTTTAAAGGATCCCGACTGTGCCATTAATAACAGTAATAATCAGGTAAAATCAGGGATTAAACCCGATCTTGAGGTTGTGGCTAAAGTCATGGGATTTTAAACAGTTAACAGTGACCAGTGACCAGTAATCAGTGTTTAGTAATTAGTAATTAGTCATTAGTTATTGATCAAAAATAACAAATAACGAATAACAAATAACGAATAAGATGATCAAAAACGATAAATGGATTATAGAACAAGCTCAAAACGGTATGATTAGCCCTTTTGAAAGTAGTTTGGTGCGTAAAATTTCCTTAGAAAATACAGGTTTAGAAATACCCGTTTTAAGTTATGGTTTATCTAGTTATGGCTATGATATTCGCCTAAGTCCGAAAGAATTTTTAATCTTTAAACATATTCCTGGAACAGTAGTTAATCCGAAAAATTTTAGCGCTAGAAATTTAGAAAAAGTTGAATTACAAACGGATGAATATGGTCAATTTTTTATCATTCCAGCTAATAGTTATGGCTTAGGAGTATCATTAGAAAATATTGCTATGCCCCCCAATGTTACCGCAATTTGTTTAGGAAAATCAACATACGCAAGAGTAGGTTTAATTGCAAATATTACGCCTTTAGAAGCATCTTGGAAAGGCAATATTACCTTAGAATTTAGTAATTCTTCTAGCACAGATTGTCGAATTTATGCGAATGAAGGTGTGTGTCAACTATTATTTTTTGAAGGTGATCCCTGTCAAACAACCTATCAAGATCGGGGCGGAAAATATCAAAATCAATCCCATGCTGTCACCCTTCCTAAAGTTTAAAAATAAACCATATTTTTTACATGAAAAAATAACATATCTTTACCAGAAGCAATTTTAATCTGTGTAAGTGTTTTAAACTTCACAAGTTATAATGATTGCCAGAGAGTCTTCAAAAAGCGTTAAATTTGATTAACTAATTTGATTTAAAGCTTTTGATCAAAATTTGTGTCAATTTCGGTTTATCATTTTGATTACATCTTAGAATTTATAAATATAATGAAATCTTATCTTGCAGGTGCGGTACAAATGACCAGTCAGCCAGACTTACAGAAAAATCTGACTATGGCTGAAGACTTAATAGATCTCGCTGTACGGCGTGGGGCTGAGTTAGTTAGTCTACCGGAAAATTTTTCTTTTTTGGGTAAAGAAGAAGATAAATTAACTTTAGGTAGTGAAATTCATCTCAAAACTGAGAAATTTCTCAAAACAATGGCGCAAAAATACCAAATAACTCTGTTAGGTGGGGGTTTTCCCGTGCCAACTGAGGATAAAAAGGTTTATAATACCGCTGTGTTAGTTGATCCCGATGGTCAGGAGTTGGCTCGTTATGAGAAAGTTCACCTGTTCGATGTGGATGTGCCGGATGGTAATACTTACCGTGAATCAAATCTTGTGAAGGCAGGTGCTAAATATCCTCCTATTTATCACTCTGAAAAGTTAGGTAATTTAGGTTTATCTGTCTGTTATGATGTGAGGTTTCCTGAGTTATACCGTTATTTATCTAATAATGGTGCTGAGGTTTTATTCGTTCCAGCGGCTTTTACCGCTTATACGGGTAAGGATCATTGGCAAGTTTTGTTACAGGCAAGGGCGATCGAAAATACTTGTTATGTGATCGCACCTGCCCAAACTGGGCAACATTATAAGATGAGATATACTCACGGTCATGCCATGATTATAGACCCTTGGGGGGTGATTTTAGCGGATGCGGGGGATCAGCCCGGCGTGGCGATCGCTGAAATTGATCCTCAAAGATTAAAACAGATCCGTCAACAAATGCCCTCTTTACAACATCGAGTATTTTAATTTTGCTGATTAATAAGTAATAAGAAATAAGTATAAATTTTGATAAAAATACTATTATAATTAATTTTGATTTTAAATATAATCAGAGGTCTATAGGTCAACTATTTTATATTTAATGAATCTTCTAAATGTTTGATTAAAGTATCAGTTGAAAGATTAGTTTGTAGGTGTTGCCAAGGTAAAATTTGATCGGTTTTCCAGTCTTGATAAACATAAAAATCAAGGGGCGGAATTTTCCCTTTTAACTCTTTAAAAGCCCTTTTATAACTACCTAAAGTATCTCCATATTCTCTCGTCAATTCTAATAGTTGACTTAAACGGCGATCACCTCGTGAAAGCAAAGCTTGGATCACTGACCAATTATAACTTTCGGGGCGAAAATCTATTTTTTTTGTCCCTAATTTCTTTTGTAAATATTGTAATCTTTTTTGGCTTTCTTGATTCACTCCATACCATTGAAAAGGGGTGTGGGCTTTTGGCACAAAAGTGCTACATCCTAAAGTTAATCTCAGACCGGGAGCAACTTTTTTAACTTCTGTCATCATCTCAATAGTTTGATCTAGATCATCATTATTTTCCCGTGGAATACCCACCATTCCATAAAATTTTAAAGCCTTTAAACCGCCTTTTTTTGCATTAATAGAAGCCTCTATTATTTCCTGATTTGTTAACTTTTTATTAATGATTTTTCTCACTTTTTCTGAACCACTTTCCACTGCAATAGTTAATGATTTACAATCTCTTTTTGTTAAAATATTAACTAATTTTTCTGTAACTGTATTGGTTCTAACGGAGGCTAAACTTAATCTTAAATCATCATATTTTGGCTGGGCTAAATAATCTAATAATTCATCAAAATGGGGATGTTGGGTAATCGAAGCCCCCAATAAACCTAGTCTATTTGTATACTTTAATCCCCGCTCGATCGCCGGAATTAATGAATTTTCGATCGAGGCCGTGCGAAAAGGTAAAGTTAAATAACTCGCTAAACAAAAACGACACATTTCAGGGCAACTTCTGACTACTTCCACCATGAAAATATTTTCCCATGCGGCCTTTTTTGTTACCACAGTGGAAGCGGATAAAATATTACTTTTATAAGTCTGTTTTTTAACGGTTTCAGGTATGTGATGATCAATCGGTTTGATCGAGGTAATTTCACCATCAAAACCTTGATATTTTACCTCATATAAACTAGGGATATATATGCCTTCAATCTGTGCTAAATGGGTTAATTTTGTCAGACGATCGCCCCGTCTAACTTCCTTAAAACCATCAATAAAATTAGGTAATAAATTTTCACCATCACCCAATAAAATAATATCAAAAAAATCAGCAAAAGGCTCAGGATTAGCCGTTAAAACCGCACCACCGCCAAAAATTAAAGGATGATGATTTTGACGATCTTTACTTCTAATAGGAATATTTAAAGACTCTAATAAATTAAAAATATTAATATAATCTAATTCCCATGAAAAAGAAAACCCTAAAAGTTCAGGTTTTTGGGGTAAATTTTCACTAATATCTGTGAATAAACGACTGACATTAACATCTTTTCTCATGGCTAAAGTTGCCCAAACTAATTGATAACCTAAACTGGTAATTCCTACGGTATATTCATTAGGAAAAGCGAAAATAATCGGAATGCTATCACTTTGGGGCGTGACAGGATTAAATAATAAATGTTCTTCTTGAAAAATATTCACAAATAGTTAACAATAAATTAATTACTGATTCAAAAATTGACGATTAACAGTCTTGAGTTGACAATGATCTCTTTAACAATTATCAATTGATCAAAATATTAAGAAATATTGTTTTTTCAGAAAAATTTTGTCAAAAAAATCTCTTTTCAATTAAGATCAAGATTGTGTTAATCTAAAAAAATTTAGTTTAATCCAAGAGGTTAAAAAACTATGACAGAAACTACAGATAAACAAAAAAAATTCAAGGATTTGCGTTATCAATTTTACCATGAGCTTGATCAACTTTATCATCGTTTTTTTGATCAAGTTGCTCAAGCGAATATTCGAGACACTGATGCGGCTAGTTTAACTCAAAATATACTCAAAGCCCGTCAAGATAGTTTGAAATATTTAGTTGACGAAAAAGAAATGAAAGATTATCAAAACGTTTTTCCTGATGATGTTTAACTATTAATTAATAATAGATAATTATAGAACAATAATTATTAACTGAAGACTGTCAATCATGTTAAGAATAAAAAGTCAGGAATTACTTAAATTAAATGCCAGACTTTTTATTCTTCTATTAATTACTAACAGAAATTCTTGATTTTTGTAGTTTAATTTGTTTGATTTTTTCTTCCTGACGCATTCTTTTTTCCGGTGTTAAATCTTCATAACAATGTTCACAACAAATACCTTCTTCATAATGAGGAGAAAGTTTTTCTTCTTTTGTAATAGGATGGCCACACCCTAAACACATTTCATAATCTCCTTTTTTTACACCATGAATTAAAGCCACTCTTTGATCAAAAACGAAACATTCCCCATCCCATAAACTCTGATCTGGTGGGATTTCTTCCAAATATTTTAAAATGCCACCTTGTAAATGATAAACTTCTTTAAAACCCTGATCTAATAGATAAGAAGTTGCTTTTTCACACCGTATTCCCCCAGTACAAAACATCGCAACTTTTTGATTTTTTGCTGGATCAAGATTAGTTTTAACATAACTAGGAAACTCTCTAAATGTTTGAGTATGAGGATTTTTTGCCCCCCTAAAAGTACCAATTTCAACTTCATATTCGTTACGAGTATCTATTAAAATTACATCTGGATCCGTGATTAATTGATTCCATTGTTGAGGTGGTACATAATTACCAACATGAAGATTTGGATCAACTTCCGGCACTCCTAAAGTGACAATTTCTTTTTTGAGCTTAACTTTAAGACGTTTAAACGGATTAATTTCTGCTAATGACTCTTTAACTTCTAAGTCTTGCAAACGCTCATCAGAGCGCAAATAAGCTATCACAGCGTCAATATTTTCACGAGTTCCAGCGATCGTGCTATTAATACCCTCTTTCGCTAATAGAATCGTGCCTTTAATATTGTGAGCTTGACAAAAGGAAAGCAAAGGGGGGCGTTTTTCTTTGTAATCAGGGAGCAATACAAATTTATAAAAAGCAACCACCACCATTTGATGCTGAGTGTTTTGATTATTCATAGCCAATAATAACGAAACTACTAAGTTTTAATTAGTAGCATTGATATTTTAATTTAAAAATTAACTAGGAAAAAGGAAAAATAAATAATCAATTAACAATCTATAAAAATATAAAATTAAAGATGTTCTCCCTTTCCCATAAATTCCCATTTCCCGATCCCAGTCCCCTGAGTGATACAAAAATACTGATTAAACCTACACAGTTAAACGATGACGACCTTTTCTGCGACGTGCGCTAATCACATTTTGTCCGTTATGGGTACGCATTCTAGCTCTAAAACCTAGTTTACGCTTTTGTTTACGGTTTGTCCCTTCTAATGTTCGTTTAGTCATAACTAATTTCCTCCATCAATAAATTTATTTGACAAAAAAGCCACAATCTTTAATTTTAGAACAACTATGGCATAATAGGCAAGTCTTGTGCCGAAGTTTAGAAGGATAAAGGCTTGTATTTGCCTTGTGACAAGCAATCTGACTATTTTTGATCACTGTTTAAATTTTTATTAAATTTTGCTTGAAATATACATCCTTTTTTTTTTCTTAGTTATAATAGAGCAAAATTTTGTTAAAAAACTATTGCTTAATTTAAGTTTTGTGAGACAAAACCCCTAGTTTAGCTTAAATTAAATTAAGTTAATTAAACTCTCAAAAAAAACTGACAAAACTATTTTATAAAAAAATATAATTTATTTTATACAAAAAACTTTATTTTCTATTTAGAGATTTTAAGATTTAAAAATTTTATGAATAATTCACTTTCTCAAGTTAACTACCCCAGTGTTAATCAAAATCTAAAAAATTTCCAAAATGATTTACTGACAGCCCCTGCAACCGAGTCACAAAAAGAAATTTGGGCATCTGTCCAAATGGGAGATTTTGCCAATTGTGCATATAATCTCTCGTTTTCTTTAGAATTAAAAGGAGAACTTTTAGATGTAGAATTATTAAAAAAATCAATAAATTTAGTTGTAAATAGACATGAATCTTTAAGGATAAATTTTAATCATGATGGCTCAAAAATTTTGATTAAACCTACTTTAAATCTTGAGATTCCTGTGGTAGATTTATCAAATTTAACCTTAGAAGAACGGCAAAATGAGGTTAAAAAAATTAAAAAACAAGTCGTTAAAACACCTTTTAATTTAGAAAAAGATCTTTTATTTAGAGTTAAAATTATTAAGTTAAATTCCCAAGAACACATCATTATTTTTACTACCCATCATATCATTTGTGACGGTTGGTCAAGAAAAATATTTACCACAGAATTAGGGCAAGTTTATTCAGCTTTAAAACAAGGTATTGATCCCCAATTAGATCAGCCTGATTCTTTTATTGAATATGCAATTTTAGAAGCACAAACTAAGCATGAAACAGAGGGCAAAGCAACGGAAGAATATTGGTTACAACAGTTTGAAAAATCTATTCCTATTTTAGATTTTCCCACCGATCACCCACGCCCACCATTCAGAACATTTGACTCACAAAGGGAAGATTGGATTATACCTGAAAATATTGTAACAAAACTTAAATCAATTGGGTCTGATCATGGTTGTAGTTTGATGATAACAATGTTAGCAGGATTTGAGATTTTTGTATATAGAATGACCGGACAAGAATCAATTACAATTGGTGTTCCCAGTTCGGGACAAACTGCTACCGGAATGTATAATTTAATGGGTAATTGCGTTAATTTATTGCCCATTCGTGCGGATATTTCAGGAGATTTAAAATTTAGTGATTATCTCAAAATTAGAAAGGATCAAATCTTATCAGCTTTTGCTCATCAAGACTTAACTTTTGGCAGTTTAGTCCAAAAATTAGCACTCAAAAGAGATCCAAGTCGTATTCCTTTAATCCCGATCATGTTTAGTATGTTCATGGATTTAGATGATATTGAATTTGCTAATTTTGAGGTTAAAAATTACTTAAATGCTCGTTGTTTTGAAAACTTTGAAATATCTATAGATAGCCGATTGGTAAAGGGTGAACTGCTGTTAGAATGTCAATATAATACCAATCTTTTTGATCACCAAACAATTCTTTATCGTTTAGCTGAATTTGAAACTTTATTACATAGTATTGCCGAAAATGAAGATTTAACCATTGATAAATTACCTTTATTACCATCAGCAGAAAAAGAATTATTGTTAACAACATGGAATCAAACTCAAGCCCACTACCCTGATATTTGTATTCATCAACTTTTTGAAGCCCAAGTAACTAAAACTCCCGATAAAATTGCTGTTATTTTTGAAGATGAAAAATTAACCTATTCTCAATTAAATGAAAAAGCGAATCAATTAGCAATTTATTTACAAAAATTAGACATTAAACCTGATGATAAAATAGGTATTTGTATCGAGCGATCGCTGTGGATGTTGATCGGACTTTTAGGAATATTAAAAGCTGGAGCTTGTTATATTCCTCTCGATCCCACTTTTCCGAAAGAAAGACTCGCTTTAATGATCGAAGATTCCCAATTATCAGTATTAGTAACTCAAGAAAAATTACAGTCAATTTTACCAAATTATGAACATCAAGTAGAATTAATTATAATTGATCAAGATTGGCCAAAAATTATCGAAAATGCTCAAACAAATTCCCTAATTAATAATAATGTCAAGCCGGAAAATTTGGCTTATATTATTTACACATCAGGCTCAACCGGAAGACCAAAAGGCGTACAATTACAACATAATAGTGTGGTAAATTTTCTAACCACAATGGCCAAAGCACCGGGCTTAAATGAAAACGATATTATAGTCGCCTTAACTACCATTTCTTTTGATATTGCCGTTTTAGAGTTATATTTACCCTTGAGTTTAGGCGCTTGTGTCGTTATTGCCAATGATGAAGTTAAAAGAGACGGTATGGCACTCGGAAAACTCTTAACTAAAGTTCAAGGAAATGTGGTACAAGCTACCCCCGCCACATGGAAAATGTTACTAGAAACAGGATGGCAAGGCGATCCTAACTTAAAAATACTTTGCGGTGGTGAAAGTTTATCCTCTAATTTAATTAGTAATTTATTAACCAAATCCTCATCTATTTGGAATGTTTATGGCCCCACAGAAACAACTGTTTGGTCAACGACTTGTCAAGTAACCTCTCCAAAATATCCTATTTCCATCGGAAAACCAATTGCTAACACTCAGATTTATATATTAGATAAAAATTTACAACCCGCCCCCATCGGAGTGGCCGGAGAGTTATATATTGGGGGAGATGGCCTGGCCAGAGGCTATTTAAACCGCCCTGAGTTAACCTCTGAAAAATTTATTAAAAATCCCTTTAGCGATGATCCCCAATCCCGTATTTATAATACAGGTGATCTAGCTCGGTGGCTACTCAATGGCAATATTGAATGTTTAGGCCGTAGTGATTTTCAGGTAAAAGTGAGGGGATTTAGAATTGAATTAGGGGAAATTGAGAATATTTTACATAAATACTCTAAAATTCAAGAACCGGTGGTAGTGGCCAGAGAAGATGTACCCGCAGGTCAAAATATTTTAGTGGCATATTTAGTAATGAATGAAAATGAAAAATTAAATATTAGTGAAATACGCCATTATTTAAAAGATAAATTACCTGATTATATGATCCCTACGGTGTTTATGGAAGTTGAAAAATTTCCCTTAACTCCTAATGGGAAAATAGACCGTAAAGCCTTACCTGCTCCTGAAAAAGATCGATCTATTTTAGATATTGATTATGTGGCTCCCCAAAGTGATTTAGAAAATATTTTAGTCAAAATATGGGGTAATTTATTAAAAATTGATCAAGTGGGAATAGATGACAACTTTTTTGATCTAGGTGGTCATTCTTTATTAGTAGTGCAAATGATGAGCTATTTAAAAGAAGAACTTAATTTAGAATTAAGTATTACTAAAATATTTCAATATCCCACAATTCGAGATTTAGCCAAAAATATTAGCACGAATTATGACCAATCTTTCCAAACTTATCAAAAGATTCAAAAACGTAGTCAAAGAACCCAAAAATTAAGCGGTGATATTGCTATTATTGGCATGGTGGGCAGATTTCCGGGGGCTAATAATGTGGAGAAACTATGGGAAAATCTCTATCATGGAATTGAGTCTACCACCTTTTTTAAAGATGAAGAATTAGACCCATCTATTGAGCCAGAATTGATCAATAACCCCCAATATGTTAAAGCGAAAGGTTATGTGGAAAATTCAGAGTATTTTGACGCTCAATTTTTCGGGATCAACCCCCTAGAGGCCAAAATGCTCGATCCTCAACATCGTATTTTCTTAGAAGTGGCTTATGAGGCTTTAGAAAAAGCAGGTTATTCCCCCGATCAATATCAAGGCCATATAGGGGTATTCGCAGGAGCAGAATTTAATTATTATTTACTCCATAATATCGCCGGAAATAAAGAATTAATTGATACTTTTGGCGAATTTCAAATTATGGTGACGGGGGATAAGGACTTTATTCCCACTAGAGTATCCTATAAATTAAATTTAAAAGGGCCTAGTGTGAGCGTTAATACCGCTTGTTCCACTGGTTTAGTCACGGTAATATCCGCCGTCACAAGCCTCAGAAACCATGAATGTGATATTGCTTTAGCAGGGGGCGTAACGATCATTGCACCCGTCAAAAGCGGTTATCTCCATCAAGAGGGTAATATTTTCTCATCCGATGGCCATGTGCGCCCTTTTTCCGATGATGCAACGGGTACAGTTTTCAATGATGGCATTGGGATCGTGGTGTTAAAACGCTTAGAAGATGCCCTTAGAGATGGCGATCGCATTGACGCAGTGATCAAAGGAGTGGGTATTAATAACGATGGCTCGGATAAAATGAGTTTTACCGCCCCTAGTATCAATGGACAAGCCGAGGCTATTATGATGGCTCATGCCGATGCCAATATTAACCCTGAAACTATTACTTATGTCGAAACACACGGAACAGCCACCCCCGTAGGCGATCCCATTGAAGTAGCAGGTTTAACTCAGGCTTTTCATCAACAAACGAAAAAAACCAGTTTTTGTGGGATCGGCTCAATTAAAAGTAATGTGGGTCATTTAGTGGCCGCCGCCGGAACGGCCGGACTGATCAAAACGGCTCTTTGTCTGAAACATCAAACCATTCCGGCAACCTTGCATTATCATAAACCAAACCCTCGCATTGACTTTGAGAAAACTCCCTTTTATGTGATTGATCAATTAACCCCTTGGGAAAATAAGGCAGAACACCCACGCCGAGGGGGAGTTAGCTCTTTTGGCATTGGAGGTACTAATGCTCATGTAATCTTAGAAGAAGCTCCAGAAATTGAACCTTCTGGCGAATCTCGCTCTCAACAATTACTATTAATTTCTGCTAAAACTCCCTCAGCTTTAGATAAAATTACTCAAAATTTAGCTCAATATTTGAAAGAAAACCCCGATCTTAATCTTGCGGATGTGGCCTATACCTTACAAGTGGGGCGTAATATCTTACCCCATCGGCGTTATATCGTCTGTCAAGATCATCCCGAAGCCATTAATAATTTAACAACCTTACCCCCTAATTTAACCGCTACCCGTCACAGTCAGAATAAAACGAGGGAATTAGTCTTTGTTTTTCCCGGACAAGGTAGTCAATATGTTAATATGGGGTTAAATTTATATCAAACTGAACCATTATTTAAAGAAACAGTTGATTATTGTGCAGAAATTTTACAACCTTATTTAGAGGATGATCTGCGGCATTTTCTTTATCCCCATCCTGAAGATCAGGAAAAACCCACTTTATCTTTAAAAGAAACTCGGATCACTCAACCTGCTATTTTTACGATTGAATATGCCCTTGCTCAACTGTGGATCTCTTGGGGTATCCTACCAACAACGGCGATCGGCCATAGTGTGGGGGAATTTGTAGTGGCCTGTTTAGCCGGAGTTTTCTCCCTTGAAGATGCCCTTAAATTAATTGGAGTGCGAGGCAAATTAATGCAGGATCAGCCTAAAGGCTCAATGTTATCTGTTCGAGCCAAAGCCCCAGAAGTGGAAAAATGGCTAGAAACTGAGTTAACCCCTGACAAAAGTAGTCAATGTTCAGTGGCGACTATTAACGGGCCTTGCCTTTGTGTGGTATCAGGCCCCACCGAGACGATCAAAGAATTTCAGGCTAATTTGGAAAGAAAAGAAGTTATTTGTAAATTTCTCCATACTTCCCACGCTTTCCATTCTCCCATGATGGAAGCAGCCCTTGAGCCTTTTAGTAAAATTGTGGAAACGGTTACATTATCGAAGCCGAAATTCCCCTTTGTTTCCACTGTTACCGGAGACTGGATCACCGATCAAGAGGCAACGGATCCCCAATATTGGATCTATCATTTAAGGGCGACAGTACGTTTTGCCGATGCAATTAAAACCATTTGGGAAAAGAGCGATCGAGTTTTATTAGAAATAGGCCCTCGTAATACGATGGCAACTTTAGCAAGACAACAGATCACCTCCCCGAAAGAACAGATCGCTATTTCCTCTTTAGTGAGTACCTCTGAAGATCAAGCAGAATGGCGTTCTTTACTTCAAGCAGTGGGACAATTATATTTAATTGGTATCCCTTTAAACTGGGAAAAATTCTATCAAAGGGAAAAACGTCATCGTGTACCCTTACCCACCTATCCCTTTGAAGGAAAACGTCATTGGGTTGATCCCATCGACTTACCAGTGAGTAGTGCGGGGATCTCACCTGTGGCAACTAATACAGTTGATATACCTGTACAAAATCAACAATTATCTGTTATACCTGAAACACCCTCAAATATTAATAAACCTTTAAAGATGACTGAACCTCGTGCCAAAAGATTAATCCCCATTCTCAAAGAAGTATTGGAAAATAGTTCGGGTTTTGAGTTTAGTGAGATAGATGATCAAACCACATTTATTGAAATAGGTCTTGACTCTTTATCTTTAACTCAAGTAGCTCTCAATCTTAAGAATAAATTTAAGGTTAATATTACTTTCCGTAAGTTAATGGAAGCCTATCCTAATCTTAAAACCTTATCAGAATTTTTGGATCAAGAACTTCCTCCCGATGCTTTCGCCCCGCCCACTCCTGCAACCGCCCCAAGTGTCCAAACTGCTCCAACTCCCCAAGTGGCGCAAGTGCCTCCAATACCTCAAGTTAACCAAGTACCCCAAGTAACTCAAGTTAACCAAGTACCCCAAATAGTTCAAATACCTCAACCTGTGGCTTTTGTCAGTCCTGAAAATATGACAGCCAACCAAGCGATCGTGCAACAACAATTACAAATTATGGCCAAACAGCTAGAATTATTAACGGGTCAATCCTCTGTTTTGCCTACCATTGCTTATAACCCTGTTGAGTCAGCACAGCAAAAACCATTTATTTCAGAGGTTAATCATAATTATAATAATAATGGCAGAAAAGAAACTGAAACTATCACAAAAAACCTTAATGGACAAAAACCCCATCCTCAAGCCCGTTTAGGAAAGGATAAACAAGGAAATCCGGCTTGGTTTATACCCGATCCCAATCGCCTTGGCAAATATTTACAATTAATAGATCAATAAATTAATCCAAATTTGATCGGTGTTTACCTATTTTTTGATTAACTAATTAGTTGATCAAAAAATAGGTCAAAATCTAAAAAAAATAATGATCAAATACAATTATTAAACATTATTAAATATTTTTAAAAGTTTTTATTATGAATACTTCTACTGAATTAAATTATGTATCCGTAGATTTTGATCCCTTTGCCGATGGAGAAGAAAACTTTAATTATTCAGTAATAGATTTTGATCCTTTTGCGGACGGTGAAATTTTATTAACTGCTCCCACAACCCAAGCACAACAAGAAATTTGGCATTGTTCACAATTAGGAAAAGAAGCTAATCTTGCTTTTAATATATCCTATTCTTTATCATTACAAGGTAATCTTAATATAGAATTATTTAAAAAATCAATCTCTTATGTTATTCAAAGACATGAAGCCTTAAGAATTAACTTTAGTCCTGATGGAAAGCAATTATTAATTTATCCTTCTTTAAATATTGATATTCCTGTGATTAATTTAACACATTATTCAGCGCAAGAACAGGAAAATCAACTAATACAAATTAAACAAAAAATAGCCAAAACCCCTTTTAATTTAGAAAAAGATTCTTTATTTAGAGTCACAATTATTAAATTAAATCCTGAAAAATATCTCGTTATTTTTTGCACCCATCAGATCATTTGTGATCCTTGGGCATGGTGGGTTTTAATTAATGATTTAGGCAAAATTTATTCTAGTTTAAATAAAGGCAGTGAACCGAGCTTACCACAAGCAGAATCTTTTAGTCAATATGCAATTTCAGAATGGGAAATTAACCATCAAATTGCCCATCAAGAAACCCAACAATTTTGGTGTAAACAATTTTCTGATTTCATCCCTCTAGTTAGTTTTCCCACTGATCTTCCACGCCCAAATACAAGAACTTTTAATTGCGATCGTGAAAATTGGCTATTACCAGAAACTTTGATCTCAAAATTAAAAACCTTGGGCATTAAACAAGGTTGTAGTTTTATGCCTACATTTTTAGCCGCTTTTGAAATATTTTTGGCCAAAATTACCGCAAAAAATGATTTTAATATTGGTGTTTCTCGATCGGGACAAGCTTTTGCAGGAAAATATAATTTAATGGGTTATTGTGTTAATTTATTACCTATTCGTACTAAAATTGATTTAAAACAAAATTTTAAAACTTATTTAAAATCAAGAAATAGTGCAATTTTAGATGCTTTTGATTATCAACAAATGAACTTTTCTCATTTAGCAGAAAAATTTTCTATTCCTGTTGAAAAAAGGTCAATTCCTCTTTTACCTATTGCTATTACCGTACAAGATATTGAAGCAGAATCCTTTGATTTTGATGATTTAAAAGTAAAATTTGTCTATGAAAAACGAGAGTTTAATAGTTTTGAAATAGACCTTGAAATTGTCATAATTGGAGATGAAATAAATTTACAATGTCACTATAATACTAATCTTTTTTCCCCTCAAAATATTCGCTCACGCTTAGAAGAATTTGAAGTTTTATTAACTAATATTATTGAAAATCCACAATTACCAATTGATCAAATACCATTAGAGCCAACAGGAGATTTATTAAAAAAAAATATTCCCCTTTCTTTCGCCCAAAAAAGTTTATGGTTTGTTTCTGAATTAGAAGGAGCAAATCCGGCCTATAATATCTCAACAGCATGGAAAATTATAGGGAATCTTAATATTAATATTTTAGAAAAAGCTATCAATCAAATGATTGAACGCCATGAAATTTTACGCACTAATTTTCTTAAAAATAGTGAAGGCGAACCTACTGCTATTGTTCACAAAAAATCTAGTTTTGCTTTAAATTTTATTAACCTAGAATATCAATCAAATAAGTCTCAAGAGGCTGAATTATTAATTAAAGAAGCTAGTGCAAAAATTTTTGATTTAGCTCAAGATAGTTTAATTCGTAGTACAGTTGTTAAATTAGAAGAAACAGTTTATTTATTATTAATTACCGTTCATCATATTATTTTTGATGGTTGGTCAATCAATTTATTTCGTCAAGAATTAAGCGAAATTTATACAGCCTTAAGTCAAAATCAACTGCCATCTTTACCCGAATTAACTATTCAATATTCCGATTTTACCAATTGGGAAAAAGAATATCAATTGACTTCAAATTTTCAAGAACAAATATCTTATTGGAAAGATCAATTAGCTCAAGCCCCATCTTTATCAACATTTCCGCCCGATTTTCCTAGGCCAAAAAAACATACTTTTTCAGGAAAATCCTATACTTATTTTTTACCCCCAATTTTAAAAGATCAACTTAATCAATTTAGCCGTCAAGAAAATGTTACTCTTTTTATGACTTTATTAACGGCTTTTAATATTTTATTAAGTCGTTATAGCGCAGAAAATGATCTTATTATTGGTATTCCTGTGGCAGGAAGAAATAATTTAGAATTAAAAGCTTTAATGGGCTTTTTTGTTAATACCATTGTTTTAAGAACTAATTTAGATGATGAGCCTGATTTTCGACAATTATTACAAAGGGTAAAAAACATTACTTTAGAAGCAATGGAATATCAAGAAATACCTTTTGAAAAATTAGTAGAAGAATTAAATCCAGAACGTAATTTAAGTTATAATCCTATTTTTCAAGTGTTATTTAATATGTTAAACTTGAATTACGATCCCTTAACTTTAGGGGATTTAAAAGTAGAATCTTTACCATTTTTTGAAGAATCTTCTAAATTTGATATTACTTTTTATATCATTCAAGAGGAAGAAAAAATTAAATTTACATGGCTCTATAATGAAGCTATTTATCAGCCGGAAACTATCATCAGATTTAACGAACATTTGCAAACAATTTTAGAAGGAATTGTTATTAATCCTCAACAAGCTATTTCTTCTTTACCCCGTCCTTTAATGCCCCCCAATTTTCCCGATCCATCCATCAAAATTGAAGAACCAAATTATCCTTTATTAACTCAACAATTTGAAGATTGGGTCAAGAAAACCCCAGAAAAAATAGCCATTTGTCAAAGTAAAAATCAATGGACTTATCAAAAACTTTTTGAACGTAGTTTAGAATTAGCCAAAATTCTTCTGGCTTCTGACTTAAAACAAGGAGAAGTAGTAGCAGTTTATGGTCAAAAAACCTTTGGTTTAATTGTTAGTATGATGGCGGTTTTATTGAGTGGAGGAGTGTTATTATCTTTGGATCACAATTTAAACCAAGAACGCCAAAAAGCCATGTTAAGTCAAGGTAAAGTCAGATTAATTTTATCAGTTGAAAATCAAATTCCCACCTTTGAAGATCAACAATTGTCATTACAAGAAATTAAAATTGATCCCGATCGTGCCGTAGTAAATAAACTGAACCCAGAATTAAAACAAAAAGTAGCCAGTCAAAAATTACCTTCCCTTGCCCCAGATGATCCCGCTTATGTCTTCTTTACATCAGGCACAACGGGCGTACCGAAAGGGGTTTTAGGCTGTCATAAAGGTTTGGCACATTTCCTCTCATGGCAAAAAACCACCTTTAAGATCGAACCTGATGATCGAGGCGCACAACTGACAAGTTTATCTTTTGATGTGATCTTAAGGGATATTTTTCTACCTTTAGTGAGCGGTGCAACCCTCTGTTTACCTCCTAAAAATTACGATCTTAGCCCTGAATTTATTTTACCTTGGTTAGTGGAGCAAAAAATCACCTATTTTCACACCGTGCCGACTTTGGCTAAGACATGGTTAACCAACATTCCCCCAAATTTTTCTTTAAAAAGTTTACGGCGGATCTTCTTTTCGGGAGAGCCTTTAACCCATAGTCTAATTATTAATTGGCGTAAAGCTTTTTCTCAAAAGGCTCAAATTATTAATTTTTATGGAGCTACGGAAACCACTTTAATTAAATGTTTTTATGTTGTACCCGAAAAACCCATTCAGGGAGTACAACCGATTGGTTTTCCCCAACCCCAAACCCAAGTTTTAATTTTAAATCAACATCAACAATTATGTGCCATTGGAGAAATCGGGGAAATCGTGATCAGAACGCCTTTTCGGAGTTTAGGTTATTTAAACAATCCTCAAGAAACTCAAAAAAGATTTATGATTAATCCCTATACCAAAAATGAAAAAGATTTACTTTATTTAACCGGAGATCGGGGCTGTTATCAAAGTGATGGAAATATTAGAATTTTAGGCAGAATTGATGATCAAGTCAAAATTAGGGGAATTAGAATTGAACCCCAAGAAATAGCAGTAGTTTTAAGCCAATATTCAAAAGTAGATCAAGCCGTAGTTATTACCAAAAAACAGCAAAATGATGATAAATATTTAGTCGCTTATTTTGTTAATAAAAAAGGTCAAACTTTGACCTCAGAAGAAATAAGAAATTATCTCAAACAAAAGCTTCCTGATTATATGATTCCCACTGCTTTTGTAAAATTGGAGAAAATTCCCGTTAATCCTAATGGTAAAGTTAACCGTAATGCTTTACCTGAGCCTGATTTAGCCAGTCAAATTGAAGAAAAATATTTGGTTGAACCTCGCAATGAAATTGAAAGGGAATTAGTTAGAATTTGGCAGGAAATTTTGGGCGCTCCCAAGATTAGTATTAATGATAACTTTTTTGCTTTAGGAGGACATTCTTTATTAGCAATTTCATTATTAAGTAAAATCAATCGAGAATTACAGTTAAAACTGTCTTTACGCCAAATTATTGAGAATCCGACTATTGCTCAATTAGTTGAATCTAATCCCCAATTTAATCTAACAAAAATTGAGCCAGAGTTACCTGTAGAAATTAAAACTATTCGAGAAGGAAATCCTAATTTTCCAGTCTATTTTATTCATATTGAGCAGGAAATTTTTGTGCGTCCAATTGCTGATTTATTAGACCCTAAATATTCACTTTATTCTGTCTCAAGTTTAGGTGAATTAATCACCAGAGAAATTATTGATCCCAATGGTTCTACTATTTCTGTGGAACAATTAGCCCGTAACTATGTAGAGGCTTTACTTAAATTTCAACCCACAGGCCCTTATTATTTTTTAGGGGTATCTTTTGGAGGTGTAATGGCTTATGAAATGGCATCTCAATTATTAGCTAAAGGCCATGAAGTTAACAATGTAATTTTGTTTGATACCGGAGATCTTACCCCAAGAAATTTATTATATATAAAAGCTATTACTTTAATTGGCTATTTCAAAAAATTAATTAAAAAAGGCCCATCTTATTTAAAAGATCGACTTGTGAAAAAATATCATGATTTACAATATAATTTATTAGAAGAAGACGATTTTTCTATTAATCAAGGTGATATAAAAGATCGTGTTTTATCCGCAGAACAAAAAATTGTTTATCAAATTTTAAATTGGAATGCGAAAGTTAAAAAAAGCTATACCCCGAAAAAATATTCGGGTGTCTTAACTTTATTTTTTGCCGATGAAGAAATGTTTTTATTTAGAAAAGGTTGGAAAGATCTAACGGATGATAAATTAAAAGTTGTGACAATTCCGGGTCAACATATTACTATGTATGAACAACCAAATGTTAAAATTTTAATTGCAGAATTAGAAAAAATCCTATATTCAAATTAATATTATTTTCAATTATGAGGATCAAAATATGAAAGTTTTAATTTCAGCGTATGCTTGTAGCCCCGATGGCTCAGAATGTAGTGTCGGCTGGAATGTTGTTATGCAAATAGCTAAAAATCATCAATGTTGGGTATTAGTTAATTCATATTATCAAAATTCTATTGAAAAAAATAAATCACAATTAAACGAACAAAATGTTAAATTTGTCTATGTTGATGTTAAAAAACCTTCTGGTTTAATGCACTATTTTTATTATATTGCATGGCAAATTAAAGCTTTTTTTGTGGCCAAAAAACTATGTCAAAAAATTGATTTTGATTTAGTGCATCATGTCACCTATCAAAATTCTTGGCTACCTAGTTTGATGGGTTTTTTAGGATTACCTTTTATTTTTGATAGTAGTTATTTAAAACAACCACCTTGGTTAATTCTTAAACAAGCTATGTCTTTAAAATCTTTTCTGGAAGAAATTTTAAGAGAAATAATTATTAAAAGTTTTCGCTTTTTTAGTTATTTTTATATTGCTTCCCGTGCCGATTTAATTTTAAGTAATTATAATTACTTACCAAAATTACCTGTTAAATTATTTTTTGCCATTGGCTTAAGTAAATTTGAACTTGAAGAATTAACCAATTTACCACCCAAAAAAGATCAGGTTTTTAGAGTAATTAGTATTGGTAGATTAATTGGCTGGAAAGGTTTTTCTTTTTCGATTAAAGCTTTTGCTAAATTTCACCAACAATTTCCTAATAGTGAATATTGGATCGTAGGAAATGGAAAGGAAAGAAAGGCTTTAGAAAAATTAGCTTTTGACTTAGGTTGTGGTGATTCGATTAAATTTTATGGTTATATTTCTCGTCCTGAAGTATTAGAAAAACTGGCCAATGTTGACTGTATGATCCATCCTTCTTTACACGATCTTTATGGTGCAGTTTTATTAGAATCAATGGCCGCTTCTAAGCCTGTTATTGTATTAGATATTAATGGGCCTTCTCATCTCGTTCCTGATGATTGTGGGGTTAAAATTCCTTTATATAATATCAAACAAATTGTTAATGATTTAAGTCAATCTCTTTTAGAATTGGCTAATAATAAAGAAAAAACAATTATGATGGGAAATAATGGCTTAAATTGGATTAAAAATCATTGGTTATGGGAGAAAAAAGGAGAAGAATTAGAAACAATTTATCAAGAATTAATCTCTAATAAATTTCCTTAATTTCTCTAAAATTTCTCCTAAAATCTTGAAAAACTGATCACAGCCCCTGAAATTTTTTTGTGCAAAGTCCAATTATTGAGTATAATTACTTATTATAAAGGTTGGATGCTCCCAACAGGATTGAGATCAGTTTATTTTTGAGAAGATTACTATATAATAGTAAAATTTAGTTAAATAAAGCCAAAATTCAACTTTAATCACCTTTAATCATTCTAGTTTCTCAGATTCTTTTAACTGAAATGACCAGTCAAATGCAAACTTATCGCAAAAATAACCCTAATGATTCTAACAGTACGACTATGTTAAAAAATAGTCAATATCAGTTACAAAATTGTTTAACAAAAAATTCAGTTTATCAAATTTATCAAGCTATTAATCTTAAATCAAATCAACCTGTTATTATTTATACTTTATCTCCTCATTTACACAGTTATCCTGAATTTCATCATTGGAAAAAACAATTTTTTTATTATATTTTACTCTTAAAAAGTTGTCATCATTCTTCATTACCAAAAATTTTAGATTGTTTTGAAAAAGCGGGACATCCCTATCTTGTTTATGAAGATTATTCTGGGATCTCTTTAGAGCAAATTATTAATCAAAAACAACAATCTTTAACCCCTCAAGAAATAATTAAATATATTAAACAAATAATTCAAGTATTAAATGTATTACATCAAAAAGGTTTAGTTCATCAAAATATTAATCCTCGTCACATTTTAATTGATCAAAAAACCGATCAAATTAAATTAATTAATTTTGGTTTTCATTTTAATTTAACTCCTAAAATAGCAAAACTTTATCCTGATTTATTAAATGATGGTTTTTCGCCCTTAGAACATTATCAACTAACAGAAAAAATTACTCCAGCGACTGATATTTATAGTTTATCAGCGATCTTTTTTTATCTTTTAACTGGGAAAAAACCCCTTAGCGCACCACAAAGAAATAAAATTAGTTGGACAGACTGGCAAACTTTTTCACCTCAATTTCCTGAATCAATTCGTCAAGCTTTGTTAAAAGGACTTAGTATTAATATTGAAAATCGTTGTCAAACTTTAGAACAATGGTTTACTTTAATGACTAATTATTCCGGTAATAATTCTCATCCTAATCATCCAATTAAACAATCTGAAATTATCAATTCTACCATGTCACAAAATAGTCAAAATATTCGCTTTACTAATATTACCATTGAACCAATTAATCATAATGAACAAGTTATTTTAACTAATCAAAGTATTAATTCTGAAGATAATAATTATACTCAAAAATCTACAACTTCTGTTCTCAATCCCCCAATTATTAATAATCCAATTAATAATAACAATCTTGTGCTTAATTCCCCTGTAAAGTCAGTTAGTAATGAGGTTCAATCAAATATCAAAATTAAATCAAAAAATCAGCCTAAAATTCAACAAAAAAGAGGTAAATTATTATCTCATCATTATTATGAATTAAAAGAATTAATTAAATTTATGTTGATGACTGGATTGGTTGCGGCTTCGGGGGGATTTGGTTTTGCTTGTTCTTTTGCTGTTAATAAATCTGAAGCCCAATCTAATAAACAAACTACAACTATTTTACATAATGAACAGACTTTTCCCCCTCGTCAAGATTGGCCAATACAAACCGATCCCCAATATAATTAATATTATTTAAGTTTGAAATGAATTAATAATAAGATCTCTTGTAAAAGTAATAAAAAAAAGAAAATACAATCTATTCTTTGATATTTTTTAATATTTTAGTAATTCTGTAGTTAAATAAATTTTATGGCCTAATTTAATAATTGTTTAGTATATTTTGGATGCTCTAAGTCCATTTGTACTATCAAAGAGAAGTTGGGAGAATTGTATCAACACAGCAAAATAAAGGGTATAATTTAGGACGGCAACGATTGTGTTAACAACAAAAATCGTTGATTGTTACAATATGTTATTTTATTGGGTAAAAGTTATATTTCAATAGTACCCTTTTATCTAAGTAAACTTTTTTATCTAAAAAACAAAGGAAAAACTAATGGCAATTAAAAAAGGAGCAAAAGTTAAAATCCTTCGTAAGGAGTCCTACTGGTGTGGCGATGTAGGCACTGTAGCGAGTGTTGATCAAAGCGGTATTCTTTACCCTGTGATCGTGCGTTTTGACAGAGTTAATTATAATGGCTTTAGTGGCAGTGCTACTGGAGTTAATACTAATAACTTTGCCGAAAATGAGTTACAAGTAGTAGGCTAAACCTTTTTTAACTAAAATTTGATTACTCTGCCCCCCTTTTAACTTATGGTTGAAAGGGGGTTTCAGCTATATTTAACTACTTATTACTGGGTATATTTTTATGCTCCTGTTATGTTTAGGGAAAAGTATAGTATCAGAGCAAAGTTAGTTATACTTTTAATTTACAACTATCTACAAATTTAACTAGCTATACAGGTAAATTTAATCAATTAGCAAGTTAGTATATTAAATCTATAAAATTTAACTATCTATACAGGTAAATTTAGTGTATTTATAAAGTAATAGAATTAACTATAAATACTTATTTAATCAACAAAATTCTACAAATCTTATAACTTAATCCTATTGTTGAACCTGCAATATCTTCACTTTTAATAATTATGATAATAGCAAATATAATAAATATTATTAATTTACCAGTGTTATTATTCTTAATATTTTTAAAATCAAATTTCACAATGTCTCGCATAAAATCTACTAAAATAAATTTTAAAATATATATAAATATTAAAGGATTAATGAAATAAAATAAAAAATAATCAGTCCAATCTAAAGATATAAAAAGCGGATATTGATAGAGATCATATCTCCATTTTGCCTCATAGAGATTATATCTCCATAAAGAAATAGCATCATCAAAATAATTTTGATAAATATTATTAGCTTGATATATAGATAATAAAAATATAAGAATTATAAGTATATTCTTATTTGAAGAAAAAACATTACTTATATTACCTGAACGAATATCCTTAAATATATCTACAAAATCACCATATAAAAATTTTTTAATTAGATTAATCCATTTATCTTTACCTTTAACAGAAGACTTATTATTTACTACATTTGATTGAGGTATTTGATTTGTTAAATCTATACTTTCACTCCAAACAGGAATACTATCACCCTCTTTCATTCCATATACATTTACACTATCCGCACCCTCAACTTTAAGATAATTAATCTGTCTTCTAACAGCATTAATACAACTTTCCTTATCATCTAACTTAACACTTTCTAAAACTACCCTTAAACATCTATCTTCTAAACTAACCTTACAAGTAATATTCTTATGTAACAAAGCTAAATCTAAAACCTTTTTAACAGAAGATAACTTATCATCAGTATAACTATCTTCAGTATTAACCTTACTATCATCATTAGTTACAGCTATAGAATTAGAACTATCATTATTAGTTGAACTCTCTACATTATCATCTACAGCAATATCATCAAAACCAGAAACTAAACTAAAATCTTTTTGCCAACTATAATTATCAGCATTAGTTACTTTACCACATACAACTACGGAACTAATACCACTAACATCTAATTTAACTAGATTACTTTCTATAAAACTAACTATCTTAGATTGAGTAGCACTATTAAAACTTTTATCAGACTCTAACACTAAAGTTAAACAACTATCCTTTAAATCATGTTTAACAATAGTAATACCCTTAGCAGTTAAAGACTTATTCAATAACATACTAATAGCATTAGGCTTACCAGATTTAGCTTGTTGTAAGATGTTTTCTTGATTAGACATTGATAGATACTACTCCATTAATGAAATTATTTATTAAAAAAATTACAATAGATAAAAAGATAGATTTTTTTTAGAAAAATATATATAATAGATACAATAAATACCATTGCTAAAAATTTTAAAAATGATAAAGGAAATTTTACTCCTGCCGATAAAATTGAATCTGAGGTTGAGACATCATAGAATTTAGAATAATAAGAATCACTACTATCATAATCATCACAAGATACAGATCCTGGAACAAACCTATGATAACAAGTAGCAGTTGTAGAATCTACCCAACTATAATATAAAAAACGATACAACCATCCGAATAGTAATAAATTAGATAAAAAAATTATTATCTTTTCCAGTTTAGAACTATTCTCTATCTGTTTAAATATATCATTATTCTTTTTATTATCTTTAGAATTATCTGAACCTGTATAAATTAAGCTGAAAATAGCTATAGGCATAATAATTAATGGTAAACTAATGTATCCACTAAACCAAAGTTCAGCACTAGGCACATATAAACGAAAGATAAATAAGAAGAAAAAACATATAAGATTAAAAATAAAAATAATAAACCATCCATATAATATTGAACCTATTAAAGCAGAAAAAAAAGTAATAAATATTTTTTCTATTAAACTTTGTTTCATTTTTGAAAATACTTCCTAATTAAATAAACTACTTACTATCTTTAGACTTATATTGTTCTAACTCAGCTTTAAGTTTTCTATTTTCTTGTGCTAACTCTTGTAATCTTTGTTCCCTACCTTTATCTATATAAGGTTGTAGCAAACCTTCAATCCATTGAGGAACACTTTTACCTTCTGAACTAGCACATTTATCTAAAATAAGATAGTCTTCAGTAGATAACTTAATAGAAACTTGCTGTTCAGATTTATCTAAATTTCTAGCTTTTCCTTTTGCCATAGTCTTAAATTATCCTTTAGTTATTGAATTAAAATCTCATAATAACATAATATAACAGAAAACACCTCTAGTAATAAAATTTAACAAAGAGTGACAATCTATCAATATCTATAGCAATCCTAAATAGGTTGTGGCAAAATTCCATATTGATAAAGTTTGGGGAAATCAAATATTTGACCATGCGCAAAAAACTTAAATAGCCACTTTACTATTTTAAATGATTTACATAAATGATAGAATTGTCTAATAAAATTTTTCACTTGTAGCCAAATATCTTCTACAGGATTTTGTTCTGGAGCATTAGGGGCAAATTTATGACAAGTAATTAACCATTCTTCTTCCAATAAATCTTGATTTATTATAGTTAAATACTCCCTAAATTCTTTTGAGTCATGATACGTTGCTCCATCCCAAAATATTGCTAATCTTTTTCCTTTTCTTTTTGATAGTAAATACTTGATAAATTTGATCGTATTTTCTGTATTTCCACTTTCATATTCTTTGACAATAAATTCTTTAGTTTGATAGTCTAATGCCCCATAATAAGTTTGTCGGCTTTTTTCATTTTTAATGGGAATTTCTATTCTTTGATCTGTTCTTCCCCAAACATAACCTAAAATGTCTCCCCAAAGTAAATGACATTCATCAATCATAAACACTACAAGCTCTCCACTCTTTATTTCTTCTTTCCAAATCTCTAATTTTTCACTGATTTCTTTTTTTTTAGCTTCGACTAATTCGTCATTTTTAGCCGGATTCTTTTTTGAGTTTTTTCCAACTTATTTTCGCTTCTTTGAGCAAACTATAATAACTTTGATTGGATTTATAAATAATATTATATTCTCGCTCTAAATAAATTTTTAAATCTGATAATCTTAAATATTCTTGCTCTCTTAACCAATTAATAACTTGGTCTTTTTCTTCTGGTTTTAATTCACTTTTAGTTCCTTTAAACTGTAATTTCAAGCTTTCTACTCCACAAAAAAGAGCTTGATTTTTCCACATACTAATAAAGCTATGAGAAACTTGTAATAATTCTTTTACTTCATGGTATGATTTTCCTTCTAAAATCATTTTGACAGCTAAAGCCCTTTTTATTTCTTTAGCCTCTTTTGTTTGATTGATAAAATCATTTAACTCAGAAATAATGTTCATTTTTTTTTCCTTGAATTTAGATTATAATTAATATTATATCTGTTATGACCTATTTAGGATTGCTATATATCAAAACTTTATAAAAATCCTATTATTTATTATTTGATAAAATGTCTGATCTATAACGATAATAGGCCGCACAAGCCCCCTCCGATGAGACCATCGGCGCACCTAAAGGATGTTCGGGCGTACATAATTTACCAAACGCCTCACATTGATGGGGTTTTTTCAAGCCTTGCATAATTTCCCCACTAATACATTCTGAAGATTCTGTATTATTAATCTGACTTAACAGAAAATCAAATTTAATTGAGGCATCAAATTGAGTATATTTATTTTTAATTTTTAAGCCACTATTGGGAATTAAACCGATACCTCGCCAATTTTGATCTGTAATTTCAAATACTTCATTCATAATCTGTTGAGCGGTAGGATTACCCTCTGAACGTACTGAGCGATTATACTGATTTTCACATTGGGCTTTTCCCATTTCTAACTGTTTAACACATAAATAAATCCCTTGTAAAATATCTATTGGCTCAAAACCTGTCACCACAATGGGAACTCCATATTTTGGCGCTAAATCCTCATATTCCCTCAATCCCATGACAGTGCAAACATGGCCGGCCGCTAAAAAGCCCTGTACTTGACAGTTTTGAGCGGATAATATGGCCTCGATCGCAGGTGGAACTAAAACATGGGAAACTAACAGGGAAAAATTGGGTATTTGTTGCTCAAAAGCCTGATAAATCGTCATGGCAGTGGCAGGGGCGGTAGTTTCAAAACCAACTCCGAAAAATACCACTTTTTTGTGAGGATTATCCCTCGCAATTTTTAAACAATCGAGGGGCGAATAAATAATCCGAATATCTGCGCCCTGTGCCTTAACGCTTAATAAATCTTTGTCACTGCCCGGAACTCTCAACATATCACCAAAAGAGGCAAAAATCACATTAGATTGACCTGCAAGGGCGATCGCCTGATTTATGAGTTTAATCGGAGTCACACAAACGGGACAACCCGGCCCATGAATAAGAGTTAAAGAAGGGGGTAATAATTGATCCAAACCATGTTTAATAATAGAATGGGTTTGGCCGCCACATATTTCCATGATCTGCCAAGGTTGGGTAGTGATCTCAGCGATGGCCTGTTGATATTTTTTTGCTAAATCTGGATTACGATATTCTTGTAACATTTGGGTTAATTCTACTATGATATTTTTATCTGTTATTGTATTGTAAAGGAAATTTTATAAGAGTTACTGATCAACAAAAATGTTATAATTATTAGGGTGGATCTTGATTTTAGGAGTCACTTTAATCAATTTTATTTATAGATCATAAAATCTATTTTGAGGAATTTTTTAATGCTTCTCAAATTTTCCCAATTTCTCAAGGTGTAATTGATCAAGCAGTGAGACTAAAACAACTAATAAAAATGTCTTTAGGTGATGCTATTATTACAAGTAAGGCCAAGGTTTATAATTTAACAGTTATTACTAGAAATATTAAAGATAATAATTTAAGATTTTTGTAAAATTATTAAATATTTAATCAAAAATGATCGGCACAATTTTAAAATCTCGTTACAAAATTATCCAACAATTGGGATCGGGCGGTTTTGGTGAAACCTTTATCGCTGAAGACTTAGATCTTCCTAGCGATCCTAAGCCTCGTTGTGTGGTAAAAAGGTTACAACCTGCGGTAATTGAGCCTGAAGTTAGTCGTTTATTTGAGCAAGAAGCGAAAATTCTCTATAATTTAGGGGAAAATCATCCGCAAATTCCTAATTTAAGGGCTTATTTTCAAGAACAAAATCAATTTTATTTAATCCAAGATTTAATTATTGGACAAGATTTAAGTCAGGAAATAACACAGGGTAAAAAGTTATCTGAAAGTTATGTTATTCAGTTATTAAAAGATATTTTACCCGTCTTAGATTTTGTGCATCAAAATAATGTTATTCATCGAGATATTAAGCCACAAAATATTATTAGAAAATCCCTCACCCCTAGCCCCTCTCCCAGAGGGCGAGGGGAATTATTTTTAATAGATTTTGGAGCGGTAAAACAGGTTAAACAAAAAACAATTCAAACTGGTTCAACTAGCCGAACAATTGGTATTGGTACAGCCGGATATATGCCTAGTGAACAAGCATTAGGAAAACCTAAATATAGTAGTGATGTTTATGCTTTGGGAATGATAGCAATACAGGCTTTAACAGGTAAACATCCCCTTGAATTACCAGAAGATAATAACGGCGAAATTATCTGGAAAAATTTAGTTAATGTTAGTGATAAATTAGCAACTATTCTTAATAAAATGGTGCGTTATCATTTTCCTCAACGCTATCAAAATGCTGGTGAAGTTTTAGAAGCATTAAATGAGGCTTTTTTCATGGAAAAATTTGATATAAAATTACAAACGAAGAAAGCTGACTTTCATAAACTTGCACAACTTTTATCAGCAAAAAAATGGAAAGAAGCAGATTATGAAACAACTAATTTAATGTTAAAAATTTGTCATAGAGAAAAATATGGTTGGTTAACAAATGAAAACTGTCAAAGATTTCCCTATGAAGAATTAAAGATTATAGATGATTTATGGGTAAAATATAGTAATGGACACTTTGGTTTTTCTGTTCAGAAAAAAATCTGGATTGAATGTGGTGGTATTGCCGGAATTTATAATGATAATTTATATAAAAAATTTGGTTATAAAATAGGTTGGAGAAATGACAAACATTGGTTACGTTATTCTGATCTTAATTTTAATATTAATGCTCCAAAAGGTGGACTTCCTTTAGGAAATTGTTGGTGGGAAGGTAGAAAAAATGGTGTCAGTAGAAGAATATCTCTTTTTTCCCGTTTAGAGGATAATATATTAATATATAAGTATTTGGCAAAATAAATATTTTTTAGATTCAAAAGTCCGAGATTTAATTATTATTAAAGATTAGATAATTAATATTAGGAAAAATCCCCGACTTTTTAAAATTTGTAAGGTATGGTATTTTGTAAGTTATTGGTAAGAATCATAAATTAAGGATGCCATGCACCTACAGGATTTAATTTTAATGTATAATAGATTTAGTTAGTGGAGTTTAAAAATTATGAATACAACTCAAATACGAAACCAAGTTAAACAATCTATTGATCAATTATCACCTGAAAAATTAGTAATTATTGCTGAATTTTTAGATGATTTAATTCATGAAGAAGACGCAACCGAATTAGAAGAAATTACAATAAATCAAACTAAATCTAATGGTCAAAAAATGGCAGAAGCCTTAAGTAAAATATCTAAAAATGATAATTTTGCTAATATTGCTCCGCAAAAATGGCAAAAAGAAATACGTCAAGATCGTACCCTTCCTAATCGTGATTAAATTATGTTACTTGATAGCAATATTATTATTTATGCGGCACAACCTGAAAATGAATTTTTAAGGGAATTTATTGCTAAAAATTCGCCTTATGTTTCAGTTTTATCTTATTTGGAAGTATTAGGTTATCATCAATTAACTGATGAGGATAAAACCTATTTCGAGGAATTTTTTAATGCTTCTCAAATATTACCAATTTCTCAAGCTGTAATTGATCAAGCAGTGAGACTAAAACAAATTAGAAGAATGTCTTTAGGAGATGCTATTATTGCAGGGACAGCGAAGGTTTATGATTTAACTGTAGTGACTAGAAATATTGATGATTTTAGGTGGATTACTGAATTAAAGTTACTTAATCCTTTTGATAGTTTGGAAGTATAGGAAGTTAAGCTCGATCGCTGGTAAAATTGCTTTCAAGGCTTAAAATCTTTAAGCAAAAAATAAAAACGCCCGAAACTTAATTCAGGCGCTTTAAAAATGATTTTTAGCCAAATTAAAGGGCTTCTGCACCAGCTACCACTTCTAATAATTCTTGGGTAATAGCCGCTTGTCTGGCTTTGTTGTAAGACAAGGTAAGGGTTTTCATTAGATCAGAAGCGTTATCAGAAGCATTATTCATCGCTGTCATTCTGGCCGCTAATTCACTGGCCGCTGACTCCTGTAATGCTCTTAATAACTGGTTATTCAGATATAAAGGTAATAAGGTATCTAAAATCTGTACGGGATCCTGTTCATAGATCATATCCGCAGGGAACGCCGCCACAGGTAAGGAGATTTTTTCCCGTTCAACTTGGAATTGACCACCTCTGACAATTAAACGGAAAATTTCATCGTCTTCTGGCTCTAAACCTTGTAAAGTTAAGGGTAAAAGAGTTTGAATTACGGGTTTTGAACTGATTAAGGACAAGAAACGAGTATAAACTAACTCAACTCTGTCTACTTTTTCCGATAAGAATAAGCTTAATAATTCATCCGCAATTTCCGCCGCTTGAGATGCGGAAGGAATCTGCTCTAAACCTGTATAATTAGCGTCAATAGGCTGATTACGGCGCTCAAAATATTGAGTGGCTTTTCTTCCCACTAACACAAATTTATAGTCTAAACCCTGTGCTTTTAATTCTTTAGCTCTATTTTCAGCCGCGCGGATTACGTTGGTATTATAACCACCACATAAACCTCGATCGCCCGAAACTACTAAGATCCCCACACATTTAACTTCTCTTTGTTTTAATAAAGGAAGGTTAGCATCTTCAAATTTTAAGCGATTTTTTAAACCGTAGAGAACTTGAGCTAAAGCATCAGCAAAAGGACGAGTTGCGGTAACTTGTTCTTGCGCTCTGCGTACTTTAGCCGCCGCCACTAGACGCATCGCTTCAGTAATTTTTTTGGTATTTTTAACCGAATCAATCCGATCTCGAATTGCTTTAAGATTTGCCATGATTTTAATAAATAATTACGATTAACTATTGATGGGTAATCTTTCAAATTTTCAATTTGTAAATCAATTTTTAAAAATTTGCCCACCCTATATTAAAGATAAGGTGGGCAATTCCCGTTAATTTTTATGATAATTTTTTATCTTAATTTTAGGAATTGCCCACCCTACAAATTACTGAATTAAGCAGAAACTAAAAAGCTTTGTTTAAACTCTTTAATCGCTTCTTTTAAGAGATTTTCAGCTTCATCAGTTAATTTTTTCTCACTACCTACGATTTCACCGTATTTAGCTTTGCTGGTGGCTAAATAGCCTCTTAAACCTTCCGCAAATTCACTGGCTCTTTCGGTGGGAATTTCGTCAATATAACCGTTTAAACCTGCATAAACTACCGCTACCTGTTCAGCCACAGATAAGGGAGAATTTTGAGGTTGTTTTAAGATTTGACGTAAACGCTGACCACGAGCTAATTGAGCTTGGGTTGCCGCATCTAAATCAGACGCAAATTGGGAGAATGCTTCTAACTCAGCAAACTGAGCTAATTCTAATTTTAATTTACCTGCAACTTGTTTCATGGCTTTGGTTTGAGCCGCAGAACCCACACGGGATACGGAAATACCAGCGTTGATCGCAGGGCGGAAACCAGAGTTAAACAAGTCAGAAGATAAGAAGATCTGACCATCGGTAATAGAAATTACGTTGGTAGGAATGTAGGCAGAAACGTCTCCAGCTTGAGTTTCAATGATGGGTAATGCGGTCATACTACCACTACCTAACGCATCGCTTAACTTAGCGGCACGTTCTAATAAACGGGAGTGAAGATAGAATACGTCTCCGGGGTAAGCTTCACGTCCGGGGGGACGACGTAATAATAAGGACATTTGACGGTAAGCTTGAGCTTGTTTTGATAAGTCATCATAAATAACAAGGGTGTGCTTGCCGTTATACATGAAGTATTCAGCTAAGGTTGCACCAGTGTAAGGGGCAAGGTATTGTAAAGTAGCAGGATCGTTAGCATTAGCGGCCACTACGATGGTATAATCCATTGCACCTTTAGCTTCTAAAGTGGAGATTACCTGAGCAACGGTGGAAGCTTTTTGTCCGATCGCAACGTAAACACAGATTACATCTTCGCCTTTTTGGTTAATGATGGTGTCCACAGCTACGGCAGTTTTACCAGTTTGACGATCGCCGATGATTAACTCCCGTTGACCTCTACCTACGGGAATCATCGCATCAATAGCGGTGATACCAGTTTGCATAGGTTCACAAACGGATTTACGAGAGATGATCCCAGGGGCCATAGACTCGATTAAACGGGTTTCGGTGGTGTGAATATCACCTTTACCATCAATAGGACGAGCTAAAGCGTCAACTACACGGCCGATCATGGCATCGCCCACAGGAATGGAAGCGATTTTTCCGGTGGCTTTAACGGAGCTACCTTCTTGAATATCACGACCATCGCCCATTAATACCGCACCCACGTTATCTTCTTCAAGGTTAAGTGCAATACCAACAGTACCATCTTCAAAATCAAGTAATTCACCCGCCATAGCTTGTTCTAAGCCATAGATCCGAGCGATCCCATCACCCACTTGAAGAACTGTTCCCACGTTAGATACTTGAACATCTTGTTCGTAGGATTCGATCTGCTTTCTTATAATGCTACTAATTTCGTCTGGTCTGATGCTAACCATATCTAAATTTCTGTTGTAATTTTTAAATTAATAATTGAGCAAAATAGTTAACAACTGGTCACTGGTAACTGGTCACTGGTAACTGTCTAGGCGTTTCCTAAACTTAAGGAAAGACGGCGTAATTGACCTCTAATACTAGCGTCAACTACTTGAGAGCCAACTTTAATAATGACTCCGCCAATAATATCAGGATCGATCGTGGCTTTAACTTCCACCGACTTGGCCTTAGTCATGGCTTTAACTTTATTAACAATTGCCTCAGTTTGATCTGAGCTTAATTCTTTAGTCGAAGTAACCTCAGCTAAAACAGTTTGATTAAGTTTGCGTAAAAGATTGAGATATTGAGCAATAATGGCAGGTAAGAAAACGATTCTACGTTTATCCACCAATAACATTAAAAAATTCATCAGATAAGCATTAGCATTTTTACCTAAAACATTCTTAATGACAGATTTTTTATCATCTGATTTAATCACAGGATTAAGGATAAAATCTCTAAACTCTGATGATTCTTCTAATAAATTCTCAATATCTCGACAATCTTTTCCGAAATCTTCAGTTAAATTGTGAGCCTGTGCCACCGACATTAAAGCCTGAGCGTAAGGTTCAGCAATTTCCGAATTAATTAATGCTCCACTCATCAAGCACCTCCTAAGTTCGCAATACTGCGATCGATCAGTTTTTGTTGAGCTTTATCATCTAAAAGATCGCCTAACTGAGCCTCAACCTTAGCCAAAGCTAAAGCCGCCACTCTTTGACGAAGTTGGGCAATCACTTTTTCCTGTTCGGTTTCTAAATCTTTACCCGCCGTTTCCTTCATTCGGGCAATTTCTTCTTCACCTTTGGCTAAAAGTTCTTGTTTGATGACTTCCGCTCTAGCAGTAGCTTCTTGGCGGATGCGTTCTGCTTCTGCTTTTGCTTGATCGAGTTTTTGTTGTTCTACTACTAAAGCCGCCGCCGCATTTTTTTGTCTGGTTTCAGCTTCAGTAATTTCCTCCTCAATTCTGGCTTTGCGTTCTTCAAGAATATTAGTAATTAATTTTTTCCCGAAGACAAACAGCACACCCACTAAAATTGCGAGGTTGATCAGGTTAGCTTCAAAAATGTTAGTATTGATGCCAAAACCTGCTTCGTGTGTTGCTAGTATCAAATTTGTCCCGATCATTCCCAAATCAATTAAATTTGTGATTGGTTAATATATATTTAAGCTATCAGCTACAAGCTATCAGTTACTAGCTATCAGCTATTAACCATTAGATAACAGGCAAGACTTGCACTGAGCTTGTCGAAGTGTGCCTGTACTACGGTTGTTTACTGGTCACTGTTTACTGTTCACTGTTCACTGTTACTTGACTAACTCAGCGCCTAGTAATTTTTCTAGGATCTGACGGCTTAAGGAGTCTACCTGTTGTTCAAGGGTAGCCATGGCCGATTGTTTTTGTTCCTCAATTTCTCGCTGTGCCTGTTCTTTTTGAGCTTGTGCTAATCTTTGAGCCTCTGCTAATTTCTCAGCAGTGATCTTTTTCGCATCAGCCTGAGCAGTAGCAATAATTTCTTGGGACTGTTTTCTCGCTCCAGCTAACTGCTGTTCGTATTCTTGAGCTAATTTATTAGTTTGCTCTAAGCGTTGACGAGCATCTTTTTCTTTTGATTGAATATAGTTTGCTCGTTCGTCTAATACCTTACTTAAAGGAGTATAAAAAACTTTATTAAGTAAGAACATTAGGATTAAAAATTGCACTGCCATTAAAGGCAAAGTGGCATCAAAATTAAACATTTTTTTCCGATCCAGTTCAAACTTAAGATCATTAATAAATAAGACAAGGGGGAAGGTGAATTTTTTTTAATGGAACTACCTTTCCCCATCATCAAAAATTAACCCTTATTTGAAGGGGTTAGCGAATAATAATACGAGAGCAATAACTAGACCGTAAATGGTTAAAGATTCCATGAACGCTAAGGTTAATAATAATGTACCTCTGATTTTGCCCTCAGCTTCAGGTTGACGAGCGATCCCTGCTACAGCTTGACCAGAAGCGTTACCTTGACCAATACCAGGGCCAATAGCGGCTAAACCAACAGCTAAAGCGGCGGCGATTACAGATGCGGAAGAAATATCCATGATGTTTTTACTTACCTTTTTAAAGAACTAACTAAAATTTACAATTATTTACAATGTTGAGTAAACCATAAATTGACGCTTATTCAACACTTTTTTTTTTAAGAACTAGAAATGATTAATGTTCATGTCCGTGTTCTTCGTCATGTCCCTCGATCGCCTCATGTATATAAGCACCGGCTAAGGTGGCAAATACTAACGCTTGGATCGCACTGGTGAATAAACCTAATGCCATCAAAGGTAAAGGCACAAATAAAGGAACAAGGAAAACCAACACAGCTACCACTAATTCATCCGCCAAGATATTACCAAAAAGACGGAAGCTTAGGGAAAGGGGCTTGGTGAAATCTTCTAAGATTTTAATTGGTAAAAGGACAGGAATAGGCTCAATATAGTTGGCGAAATATCCTAAACCTTTTTTGCGAAATCCGGCATAAAAATAAGCCAAGGATGTTAACAATGCAAGAGCCACAGTGGTGTTAATGTCATTCGTAGGAGCGGCTAACTCACTATTGGGAATTTCGATTAACTTCCAAGGTATTAAAGCCCCTGACCAGTTAGAAACGAAGATAAATAAGAACAATGTGCCGATAAAGGGCAACCAAGGTCTATATTCTTTTTCACCGAGTTGGTTTTTGGCGAGATCTCTCAGAAATTCCAAAACGTATTCCATTAAATTTTGGATACCTTGGGGAACTCTTTGAATATTTTTAGTAGCTAAAAATGAAGCAATTAGCAAAACGGCAATTACAAACCATGAAGTCATAAAAACTTGACCATGTACTGTAAAATTGCCAATTTTCCAGAGAAAATGTTTGCCCACTTCAAGAGAAGCTAGATGTAAAGAATTGAACACGCTCAACCCCTCTAAACTTTCCATTCGGTGACTTTTACCTAAAGATATTAAGAAAAAAATGTGGTTTTTCTTTAACTTAATTAAGATTTACCATTCCTTGTCAAACAAGCATCTTAGTTGTTTATTTTTAACAAATTAAAAGCTTGTTGTACGGGATATATTAATCATTTACTTTCAAATAAAGCAGTTTGAATAGTATAGATAATAATGGCAATTTTATAAGTCAGAAATCCAAAAAAGACGGGCAAAATATGAAGGTCTTGCACTTTAGATGCAATAATGATTAACCCTGCAAAAATAGCTAATCTTTTCCCATTAGAAATACCCGTTGCTTGTCCTAGTCGTTCCACATCACGGCCTAACAATTTTAGATAAACTAAACCAACTATTGCGCCTAAAAGATAATTTAAGGCTATATTGAGGGAGTAGGCTAACCAAACCGATAGAGTAATGAGGCCAGTAGCTACCAGAGTTATCACTAATAATTTATTTTGCAGATGATAAAACTCGTTCATTGAATTATCCTCAGCACCGTTTTGACTGTCATTATTGTGACTGTCATGGGGTGTTAGGGGCTGTTCAATGGGGTTTTCTGACTGATTCACGTTACTAGGCAATAAACTAATAAATAGTTAATTTGATATTTAATGATTTACCTGTGCTTTTTGAGAGAAAGTACGATTAGTAAACCATGAGACATCATATCATGTAATCGTCACAAAAATTAAAAAAGTCTAAAATGTTATTTTTGAGTGATTTTTTAGTAAATTTGAACTATATAAGATTAATTAATGTTACTCTATCCTGATACATCCTATCTTAGTTTTAATTATACCTACCTATTTAATGATTAATAAATCCCTGATTTTTTTGAGATTTAATAAAATTAAAATTGTTTTGAGGTAAAAATAATGACTGTAAAAACTAATTTAAAACAACTTTATGAAATTGATGATCAAGAATGGTTAAATGAAACTATTAATCTTTTAAAACAAAGAAGATTTAATGAATTAGATTTAGATAAAGTTTATCGAAAAACTTTAAAATATGTCACGAAAAAAACTAATTTTCAAGTTGATTTTCCTGAAGAATGTCCCTATAGCCTTGAACAATTATTAGATGAAAATTATCTTTAAAATTTTAAGTTTTTATATCTAAAATTTGTAGAGTTAAATAATTATTTCCCCCTACAATATTTTTAATTTAGATTAGGTAAATTAGGAATAGAAAAATTAGCAAAATTTTCTATAGAATAAGGACTATTAATTAAACGATTAACTAACTTTTGATCTAAAGTTAACAAGGGAGCATTGACTTTTTGAGAAAGAATAATTCATCTGTCTCTATCCTCTCTAATTAATTCTGTACTATCAAGCCATTGAATTGAGTTTTGATTTTCTCTTAATTTTCTTCTTTCTGCTATTTCAGCAAGAATTTTGGGAGTATTTTTAACTCTTTCTTCCCAAGTGGGATCATTATCAGGAGAAACCATAATTTTTAATGGAGTTTCTGTTTTTTCTAATGCTATTTTTAAAAGATTGATTGTTTGTTCATTAACGGAATTATTTTTTTGTTGAGCTAATTTTTCGATTTCTTGAAAAAGCTCATCGGGTAAATTTTCTAAAATTAATTTGGCCATAGTTACCTCTATTTTTATTTAGTTAATCTAATTTTATCATAATTTTTAGAAAATCCTCAACTTTTTTAGGTAAATCTAATTTATAATGTAAAAAATACTTTTGTTAAATATTTTAACTAAGGAGTTATCTTGATGAGTAAATGTTTTAATCCTGACTGCTTACATCAAAATCCAAATCATCATAATTTCTGTGAAAAATGCGGTCAAAAATTATTATTAACTGAGCGTTATCGAGGGCTTAAATATTTGGGGGAAGGTGGTTTTGGCCGTACTTTTATTGGTATTGATCAAAATCGCCGAAATAGTCATTGTGTGATTAAACAATTTTTACCTTTATCACAGGGCAGTAGTGCCTTACAAAAATGTATTGAATTATTTGAACAGGAAGCGGAATTATTAGAAAAGTTAGGTAAACATCCTCAAATTCCTGATTTATTGGCTTTCTTTGAACAGGATAGCAAATTATATTTAATTCAGGAATTTGTAGAGGGTGAAGATTTATTAAAAGAGTTACAAAGTAAGGGTAAATTTACAGAAGATGAGGTTAAAAAGTTTTTATTAGAGATGTTGCCAGTGTTAGATTTTATTCATAATAAAAATGTGATCCATGGTGATCTTAAACCGGAAAATATATTAAGAAGAAAGGCAAAATTAGACCCTTCAATTTATGGACAAATTAGCGATTTAGTATTAATAGATTTTGGGGTTTCTAAACAGGTTTCTGCTTCTATGATGACTAAAATGGGGACGGGTGTGGGTACAATTGGTTATACTGCTCCTGAACAAAATCGAGGTATTGCTAAACCGGCCAGTGATTTATATAGTTTAGCTGTTACTGCCATTAGATTATTAACGGGTGTGTTACCAGAAGAAAGAAATGGTAGCATGATTGATGAGATTTTTGATATAGATAATTTTAGTTGGAAATGGCAAGAATGGTTAACTAAAAATGGTTTATCTATTAATCATAATTTTGCTAATATTTTAGATAAGATGTTAGCAGATAAAATCAGCGATCGCTTTCAATCTGCCAAAGAGATTTTAGATATTTTAAAACCTACAAAAATCCTCCCTAAATCAAATTTATATTTAGCAATACCTCAAATAAACTTTGATAAACTAGAATACTTTTTAAAAGAAAAAGACTGGAGAAAAGCTGATAGAGAGACATCCTATTTAATGTTAGAAATATTAGATAAAAATAGTTGGTGGGAGGTCAAATCTGAACAATTGCTTAATTTTCCTCAAGAATATTTGCAAATTATTGATCAACTTTGGTTAAACCATAGCGATAATAAGTTTGGGTTTTCTATCCAAAAACAAATTTTGTTAGATTGTGGTGGAAGATTAAATAATTATGATTGGAAATTCTATGATAAATTTGCTCGTCAAGTTGGTTGGCGGAAAAATAGAGATTGGTTATCTTATGATCAGATAATTAATAATTCCCATCAACAGGGTTGTTTTCCGATATTTTTTGGAGGTTGTTTTTATGTTGTAGTTTTAAAATATCACAAAATGTTAGAAAAGTTATTAGGTTCTCTTTTATCTTGTCTCAAATGAGTTTAATTTCTAGGGTGGGAAATGTATGTAAATTGATATTGCGTATCAGAGATTAAAAAGCATTGCCCACCCTACAAAATAATAGATTCAAAAGTTAGGAGATTTTATTATTATTAAAGATTAGATAATTAAATTTAAGTAAAATCCCCGACTTTCTCAATAAAAGTTAGTTTGACTGTAAAAAATTCTCTAATTCTTGAACTAATTTTGGACTCCAACGGCGACTATTTTTGACCCAATTAAGATCTTTATATCTTTGATCTAAGCCCATGGCCGAAATCCAATTACTTTGAGCTTCTCCTTCTTTTCCATCTTGCCATAAAACGACTGTTAAAGCCGCCCTCATATCTGCAAACATGGGATAATCTTTGACTAGATTTTTCATTAAATAAATTGCTCTTTCTTCTTCTCCTATTTCATATAAAGCAATGGCTAAATTTCCTTCAGCAAATGCAAAATTAGAGTTAAGATCAATGGCTTTTTCATAATCTAAAATAGCTTCTTTCCAGTTGCCTTGTCCGGCTTTAGCGTTACCTCTGTTATTATAAGCATAAGCTTCTTTAGGATTAATTTCTAATACTTTATTATAATCGGCGATCGCTAAATCCCATTTTTCTTGACTTTCATAAGCAATACCTCGATTGAGATAGGGATCAACCGCATCGGGTACAATTTCGATCGCTGTATTAAAATCAGAAATTGCTTGATCAATTTGATTTAAACTTAATCTAATATTACCACGATTACTCCAGACGGCCGGATTTTTAGGAAATTGGTCAACTAATTGACTCCAAAGGCTTTCAGCTTTTTCTAAATCACCATTTTGGGTAGCATTGAAGGCTTCCAAAGCGATTTTTTCTCCCTGTTCAATTTGGCCTTGACTAGGATTAGTTTGCGCAAGGGCAGGATAATTAAAAAACAGTGAACAAATTAAAACAAATGTGATAATAATTGAACGCAACATAATTTATTAATTAATGATGAATAATTGATATTTAATAATGACCAATGATGGATGAAAATTATTTTTTTAAGATACTTTGTAAATTTAAAATAATAATTCCCATTGTAACTAATAATACGGCTAAAATTTGCAAGATCATTAAAGATTGTCCAATGAATAACCATCCTAATAAAGTGGTTAAAATTGGCCCGATCGAGGTGAGAGATGATGCACGATTAGAGCCGATTAATTTAAGTCCTAAATTATTAGCTAAGTAACCTAAAAGGGTTAAAATTCCTAAAAAGATACTACTAATTATAATATTATTCCATAAGTTAGATTCAACTGCAATTTTCCATGATGGTTGACTAAAAGAAATGATCAAACTAATTAGGGAAAATATTAACATTAGCGTAAAATTAATTAAACTGAAAGGTACGGGATCAATTTTTTTTGTCCAAATTTGTATAATCATTAAATGAATAGCAAAAGTTAAGCCAGAAAAAAGTGCTAAAATTGTACCTAAATTTGATAAGTTACTGCTTTGATCGAAGAAAATTAAGCCCAAACCTAAACTGGATAATAAGATACCTAAAATTTCAATTAAACTGGGTTTTTTTCTTAATAAAAGACCTGATAAAATACTTGTAATAAGCTGAAAAATAAAAAAGATTGTAATAGATATTCCGGCGGGTAATAAACTGAGGGAAATATAAATTGAAATGGTAGAAATAAAAAGAAAAAAACTGCTAAGACTAATCCATAAAAGTAAATTTTTGTTACTAATTGCGATTTTTAAATCTTGCAAAATATTAGGGGATAAAATTTTTGTAATCAAAAATAAAATAGGTAAAAAACTAACTATTCTTAAAGTAAAAATTAAAAAAGTATTGCCTAAATTTACGTCTAAATAACCTCCTGTTTCAAAAAAATTAAATAAAGATGATTGATTAAAAATAACTGTAATAACTATATTCTGAAAATAAAAGGCGAAAGCAGAACAAATCATTAAAATAAAGCCTAATCTTACATTGTAATTATTATTTAATGATAAAAAATTTAATAGGTTTAAAAATAAATTTTTAGGCTTAATTTCCTTTTCTTTATTAGTTGGTTGTGATAATGTTTGAACGGACTGGTTCATCATAGAGCTTGATGTATTGATCACGGCCGGAAGTAAATTTTCTTTTTGTAATTCTTCTTTTATTCTTAATAGTAAAGCGTCTAAAATATGTTCTCCCTGTTGTTCTAATGAGTACATTTGACTTAATTGTTGAGACATTAAACTCTGATAACTATTAAGATCTTGTTGAAGACTTTGAAAAATATTTCTGAGGGTAAAATCTAAAGATGTGATTAAATGTTCAACATTTAGGTTATAATTATTCAGAGCATTCAAACTAGATTGATCATTATTTAAGCCTTGTTGAGCTAATTGTTGTAAAATAATTTTTTGTAATTCTTGGGCGATCGCTGGGGCAATTTCTTGAGCTAAATTTTGTTGTTGTTGTAACTGTTGTTGACGATAATTTGCTAATTCTTGAACTTCGGCCACAAGGAGATTTTTTTGCTTTTGTAATTGCTCAATTTCTTGAGATAATTGAAGTAAAACGCTATTTTTTAAACTTTCTAATTGTTGATTAATCTCTTTGAGATGGTTTTGAGTTTCTTGCTGATCAGAATTATTCATAATTAATAAATTAACATTCCTCCTCGCCTTTTGATTTTATATTATTATTATATTGTACAAGAAAAAAGACAAGAGGTGATTATTAAAATTAAAGTAAATTTATAGAAATAATTATACAGGGTATTTCAACAATTGACAATTGACAGTTGACAATTCTTATTTATTATTGAAAATAATAAAAATTTTTTTGATTTTTGTGATTAAAATTGGAGTAATTAAAATGACGAAAACAGTCGCTTTTTTAGGTTTGGGAGTGATGGGCGCTCCCATGACAATTAATTTATTTAAGAGTGGTTTTTCCGTAATAGCATGGAATCGAACCAGCGATCGATCTGCTGTACAATTAGTCAAAGAAACTGGTATTAAAGTAGTTTCATCTATTGCCGAAGCAGTGAAAAATGCGGATTATATTTTTACTTGTGTGGGAGATGTGCCTGATATTGAAGAAGTAATTTTAGGAGATCATGGCATTATTAACTATGCGAAAAATAATAGTTTAATTGTTGATTTTAGTACCGTTGGTTCTGGAGCGGTTAAAAAGATTAATGAGCGTTTAAATCAAAATAATTTACGCTTTTTAGATGCTCCAATTTCAGGGGGAGATATTGGGGCTAAAAATGGCACTTTAACCATCATGGTGGGAGGAAATAAAACGGATTTTGAAGAAGTAAAACCACTGTTAGAAGCGATGGGAAAAAACATTTTTTATTGTGGTCAAATAGGGAGCGCACAGGCTGTCAAAATATGTAATCAGGCTCTTTGTTCTATCTATATGATCGCCTTATGTGAAGCCATCAAAATAGCAGAAATACAGGGTATTGATCCTAACTTAATGATCGAAGTTTGTAGCACGGGAGCAGGGGCTTCATGGGCTTTAACAAATTTAGCTCCAAAAATTGTTAAATCTGATTATGATCCCGGATTTATGATTAAACATATTTTAAAAGATTTAAGATTAGTTAAAGAAACCATTAGCACAACGGGAGAAAGTTTAGCAGGGGTAGAGTTAGCTAATAGTTTATTTGAAAAAGTAGCTCAGATGAATGGTTTAGAACAAGGTACTCAAGCCATGTTTCGAGCTTATCAAAATTCTTCTTTTATTAATCAAGAAAGTGGGGAAAATGAGGTTAACTAAATTAAATTGATAATTATTAAGTCAATTTTTGATACTTTAAGAATCTCATAAAGTACAATTAAAATAACGAATAACTAATGATAAACTTATGTCTCAATGTCTCAATCCTAGTTGTTTAAATGTTAATCCAAATAACAATAATTTTTGTTTAAAATGTGGTGCAAAATTATTATTAACTGATCGCTATCGTGCCATTAAAATTATAGGGCGAGGTGGCTTTGGGCGCACCTTTTTGGCGGTGGATGAGTTTAAACCATCTAAGCCTTTTTGTGTAATTAAACAATTTTTACCTGAAGATCAAGGCACAAATACAATTGTTAAAGCTTCGGAATTATTTGAAGAAGAAGCAAAACGCTTAGATGAGTTAGGAAAACATCCCCAAATACCAGAATTATTGGCTTATTTTATCACTGATAATCGTCAATATTTAATACAAGAATTTATTGATGGTCAAAATTTACAACAGGAGTTAGAAATTAACGGTATTTTTAATCAAGAACAGATTAAAGAATTGTTAATTAATATCTTAAATGTTTTAAAATTTGTCCATCAAAATCATGTTATTCATCGGGATATTAAACCGGAAAATATTATTTTGCGATCCCCCCTAACCCCCCTTCAAAAGGGGGGAATATCTCTACAAACTCCCCCCTTTTTAAGGGGGGCAGGGGGGGATCAAAATGCTCTTGTCTTAGTAGATTTTGGAGCGTCTAAAGTAGTACAAAATACCAAAATTTCCGCAGTGGGAACGGTGATCGGTACGGCTGAATATATAGCCACTGAACAGTTAGCAGGTAAAGCCAGATATGCTAGTGATCTCTATAGTTTGGGTGTAACTTGTATTCATTTATTAACTAATATTTCTCCTTTTGATTTATATGATACTTACGAGGGAGAATGGGTTTGGCGTGATTATTTAAACAATAATAAAGTTGATGATCATTTAGCAAAAATTATTGATAAATTAATCGAACCTAAACCTAAAGATCGTTATCACGATGTAGATCAAGTTTTAGCTGATTTAGGTATTAATCAAATATCAATTCAAACGCCCGTTATTCAACCTCCTTTTATTCCTAATAATCCTAATCTTTCTAACAATCAAAATCAGAAAAATCAAGCAATAAAACCTCAATTTTCAGGTTTACAAACCTTTAATTTTGAAACAGTAAAAGTGAGGTTAGAATATACCTCAGCATGGGGCAAAAAAACCGCTATTGTGAAACAGGAAAAATATAAGGGATCGGCTGAATTTTATCAAGAAAAATTACCTAATAATATCGGTTTAGAAATGGTTTATATTCAGGGAGGCTCGTTTATTATGGGATCACCACCTCAAGAGTTAGGGCGTAGAGATAACGAAACTCAGCATTTAGTCACATTACAGCCCTTTTTCCTTGGTAAATATCCCATCACTCAGGCACAGTGGAAAGCCGTAGCTAGTTTACCCAAAATAGCCATAGATCTTAATGCTGATCCCTCTAAGTTTAAAGGGAATGATCGCCCCGTTGAGCAGGTAAGTTGGGATCAGGCGATCGAGTTTTGTCAAAGACTGTCTCAATATACGGGGAAAATATACACCCTCCCCAGTGAGTCACAATGGGAATATGCTTGTCGTGCTACCCCCCTTACTAAGGGGGGCAAGGGGGGATCTGTCAGTGAGGGCGATCTGATCAAAGAATGGAATCAAAAATATCATCAACCCTTTTATTTCGGGGAAAATATCACCCCTGAGTTAGTTAACTGTGACGGCGAATATCCTTATGGTGATGCCCCTAAAGGGGAATCTCGGAAACAAACTACTAAAGTGGGACAATTTCCTCCTAATAATTTTGGTTTATATGATATGCACGGCAATGTTTGGGAATGGTGTTTAGATAATTATCAAAAAGATTATACTCAATGCCCTAAAGATGGTAGTGCTTATATCGATAATTCAGATTATAAAACTAAGATTCTACGGGGCGGTTCTTGGTACGTCAATCCTTATGGTTGCCGTTGTGCTTTCCGTTACATCATTAACCCGCGCGTCTACTACAACATCGGTTTTCGTGTTATCTCAATTGTTGAATATTAAGATTTATTAAGTAAAATAATACATTTTGTTAAATTTAAACAACTATTTTGTTGTTTAACTTTCAGGCTCAAAGCCTATCTATATCAAGATTTCATCAGTTAATAACATTTTATTACGTCTTTGAAAGGTGATTACAATTATTGGTAAATTAAAAATATTTGTTAGTCGTTACTCGTTTACTAAGAACAAAATAACTAATAACAAATAAGCCATTTCACTTAATATTAATAAGAGTAAAAATACCTATGAAACTTGCCTATTGGATGTACGCCGGCCCTGCTCATATCGGCACTTTACGCATTGCTAGTTCTTTTAAAAATGTTCACGCCATCATGCACGCACCGTTAGGAGATGACTATTTTAACGTGATGCGATCGATGTTGGAAAGGGAAAGAAATTTTACTCCAGTAACGGCCAGTGTGGTTGATCGTAATGTTTTGGCTAGGGGTTCTCAAGAAAAGGTGGTGGAAAATATCACCCGTAAAGATCACGAAGAACACCCCGATCTGATTATTTTAACCCCTACTTGCACCTCTAGCATTTTACAGGAAGATTTAGAAAATTTTGTCAACCGAGCGCAACTTGATGCTAAAGGGGATGTAATGTTAGCTGATGTTAACCATTATCGAGTTAATGAGTTACAAGCGGCCGATCGCACTTTACAACAGGTAGTTCAATTTTATATTGAAAAAGCCCGTAAAAAAGAGGATTTAGTAACTCAGAAAACAGATAAACCCTCAGTTAATATCATTGGTATTTCTACTCTTGGTTTTCATAACCACCATGACTGCACCGAGTTGAAAAGAATGATGGCGGATCTGGGTATTGAGGTTAATGTGGTGATACCGGAGGGAGCGTCAGTGCATCAGTTGAAAAACTTACCCCAAGCATGGTTTAACCTTGTGCCTTATCGGGAGTTAGGCTTAATGAGCGCCCAATATTTGGAAAAAGAATTTGGCCAGCCTTATGTGGATATAACCCCGATGGGAGTAGTGGAAACAGCCCGTTGCATCCGTAAAATTCAACAGATCCTTAATGGCCAAGGTGCGAATGTGGACTATGAAAAATATATTGAGGAACAAACCCTCTATGTGTCTCAGGCCGCATGGTTTTCCCGTTCGATCGACTGTCAAAATTTAACGGGTAAAAAGGCCGTGGTTTTTGGGGATAATACCCACGCCGCCGCCATGACTAAAATTTTAGCGCGTGAAATGGGTATTCATGTGGTGTTAGCTGGTACATATTGCAAATATGACGCTGACTGGTTTAAAAAAGAGGTTAGTGAGTATTGTGACGAAGTTTTAATTAGTGATGATAATGGCCAGATCGCCGATGCGATCGCTAAAATTGAACCGGCCGCTATTTTTGGCACACAAATGGAGCGTCATGTGGGCAAACGCTTAAATATTCCTTGCGGAGTGATCGCTTCCCCGATCCATATTCAAAATTTTCCCATCGGTTATAAACCTTTCTGCGGTTATGAGGGTACAAATCAAATCGCCGATTTAGTGTATAATTCCTTTACTTTAGGCATGGAAGATCATCTTTTAGAGATATTTGGCGGCCATGATACTAAAGAGGTTATTACGAAAGGAATATCCGCCGAAGGTGAGTTAAATTGGACAAAAGAAGCCCAAAGCGAATTAAATAAAGTCCCCGGTTTTGTGCGCACTAAAGTTAAACGCAATACGGAAAAATTCGCCCGTGAAAGGGGTTTAACGGAAATTTCCTTAGAGGTAATGTATGCGGCTAAAGAGGCCGTTGGAGCTTAAGTGATCGATCGCCCCCCATTTCGGGGGGTAAGGGAAAAAAATTATTGATATAAATAATGACCAATAGACTCACCAAAATAATCATAACCATTATTAATTAAATCAAGATCATTAGGGTATTCTACTGTCACATTTACCGATTGATAACCGTCTTCCCATGAAGTATCATATTCAACCGTAATATAATCATAATCTGTCCAAATAATATCACATTCTCCAAGCTCTAATTCATGTTCAAAATCAGTTTCATCGGTATAAAAAGTAACATGACTTTCTTGTGTTTCATTACAAATTTGATACCATTTATTCCCATAACCAAATTCATCAGCTAAGGCCGCTCCCATATTTAGAGTGAATACAACGGCCGCTACTATGACAGTTGTTAATTTAGATAACATAATTAAACACTCCTATTGTAGAAAAATTATTAAAAAAATATTAATTTTTTCCGGTAAATTTTTAGTTCAAATTAATCTTTTTTTCCACAAAAACTAATTGTAAAAAATTTTTAAGTTTTATTTTAATTTATCTATCTTAATTTTAACTAGATTATTGTAATTTGTCAAGAGTTTAATGATGAACAAATATTACAAGAATAGTTAATTTTTAATCTAGATCTAAATCGTTATTTTTAGGTTGATTTTGTTGATTATTTTGTTTAGTTTCCATAGCACTAGCAATAAAAACTAAGGTTAAAATAGCAAAAATATAAGCTTGAATTACTCCGGTTAATAAACCAAATAATTGCATAATTGTAGGAACAAAAATGGGGGTTAAAGCGATTAATAAACCCACAATCATTGTGCCACTTAACATATTGCCAAATAACCGCATCGCTAGGGCTAAAGTGCGAGAAAATTCGGAAATAATATTAAGGGGTAACATCAAAAAATTAGGTTCTAAATATTGTTTAAAATAATTGAAAAAACCTTGAGCTTTAATTCCATATAAAGGAATAGCAATTAACACACAAAAAGCTAAGGCCGAAGTGGTAGATAATGAAGCGGTAGGAGGGCGAAATAAAGGCTCAGGAATGATACTTAAAATATTAGAAAAAGCAATAAATAAAAAAATTGTACCGATAAAAGCGATTAAAGATTGAGGTGATTTTCCACAAAGATCTTTGATTTGTTGGGCAATAGCTAAAACAATGATTTCTAAAAAATTTTGTCCATCGGATAAACCCTTAGAAGCAGACAATTTACGAGTAATATACCATGAACTAATGGTAATAATTGCCATCACAAGCCAAGTAAAAATTAAAGTGGCATTAATTTTAATAAAATTCCATTGCCAAAAGATAACTTGATCGGGTAATTGTAATTGATAGGACATAATTTTTAAGATTATTGATCAATTAAGATTGATTTTTGAGAAACAATTTTAATCGAAATAAATCTAATCAATAAAAAACCAATTAAACAAGGAAAAATATTAAATGTATTGGCTCTCAATAGAAAGTAAAATACTATTAATATAATGATTAATCGCACCAGAAAACTAATAATTAACCATAAATAAGGTTTAGAGATTTTAGTTACTTGTTTAACGGTTAACCATAAACCTGCAAAATAAAAAATCCCTGTGATCATTGCGATCGCAAATGCAAAGAATATAGACATAAAAATATTGTTATTAGTCATTGCGTACTGGGTACTGTTCACTGTTTACGGTTCAACCGTTTCCTCCTCAATGTTAAAAAGCATTTCACCTTTATAGAGACGCTCGGCCGCATCTAATAAAACTTCCTCCATATAAGGCTTGACAAAATAACCCCTTGCCCCCCTTTGTGCCGCAATATTTTTCATTTTTTGCGCACCACGGGAAGTTAACATGGCTACAGGTAATTTAGATAAACGCTCATCTTGTTGTAACCGAGAAAGCAGGTCTAAGCCGTTTAAACGTGGCATTTCAATATCACAGAAGGCCAGATCTATATCAAGATTATCGTTTAATTTTTGCCATGCGTCCTCACCATCTTTAGCTTGTTCAACTAAATATCCGGCATTTTTGAAAGTCATAGATAACAGTTCGCGCACCGTTACTGAGTCATCAATAATTAAGACTTTTGGTTTTTCTTTAACGCTACTTTGTAAGATCGCATGATGAACAATGGGCAATTCTGTTTCCTGAGCTTTTGGTGCTTCGGAGACAGTAACAGGTTTAACTTTTGGTTTAGGTTTACGGGTACTATGAGCCAGTAAAACCTCCCCATCCATCATTTTTTGCGCCCCGTCTAATAAAACTTCTTCTAAATAGGGTTTGGTGAAATAACCACTCGCACCGAGTTCGGCCGCAATTTTACGATGTTTTTCCGCACCACGAGAAGTTAACATGGCCACGGGAATTTCTTTTAAATTTTCATCATTGTTAATATTAGAAAGTAACTCTAAACCGTCCATTTGTGGCATTTCCACGTCACAGAAGATAATATCACAGGGTAAGCCGGAAATGAGTTTTTCCCATGCTTCTAAGCCGTTTTTCGCCTGTGCCACTTGATAACCAGCTTTATTAAAACTGATTGATAATAGTTCTCTAACGGTGATCGAGTCATCCACAATTAACACAATGGGTTGAGATTTTGCTTCCTCGATCGGTCTAACTTCACTATCTTTGAATAAATTACCACCCGCTTCTTTGCGTAAATTACCCTCAGAAATATCTATTAATTCCAAAACATCGGCGATCGGCATAATACGCCCATCCCCTAACACAGTCGCCCCCGCAATACCGGGGGGTTTGGGGATCGGGCCTTGAATTTGTTTAATTACGATTTCTTGTTCCCCTAAGACCTGATCCACTTGTACCGCAAGGAGTTTACCCGCACTACGCAAAATTACAATCGAAATAGTCTCACTGGCTTGTTTTCCATAAACGGAACTTCTACTGATTTGACGATTATAGGAGAGAAATTCCGATAAAGCTTGGAATGGTAAATAGGTATCACGCCAGAGGACAAATTTTTGCCCCTGTGGGTTAGTTTGGATCTCATTGGGTAAATAATCCTGCATATCTTCCACCCCATCCATCGGAAAGGCGATCCGAGCGTGATCACTTAAACAGCATAAAGCTTTACTAATACTTAAAGTTAACGGTAGACGAATAATAAAGGTTGTACCTTGACCAACTTTTGATTCAATGGACACAGATCCTCGAATCTCATTTAAACTGGTACGCACCACGTCTAAACCTACTCCCCTTCCTGCTAATTCTCCCACTTTGTCCGCCGTACTGAAACCTGCATTAAACAGAAAATCATAAATTTCCGATTTACTCAGTTTGGCCGCTTCTTGAGGGGTGATTAATTTTTTCTCGATCGCTTTGGCTTTGACTTTGGCCGCATTAATACCTGCCCCATCATCGGAAACACTGATCAAGGTTTGATTCCCCTGTACAAAAGCCCTAACCGTAATTGTTCCTTCCGACTCTTTTCCTAAGGTTTTTCTTTCTTCAGGGGATTCAATCCCGTGAGTCATGGCATTATTAATTAAGTGAGTCATGGGATCATGGAGGTGTTCTTGAATCATTTTATCAATCAAAACCTCCCGCCCTTCAATGATTAATTTTGCCTCTTTTTTCAATTTACGTTTAATGCGGAATAGCCCCGTGGAGAAGCGTTCAGCCGTATGGGAAAAAGGCAACATTCGAGTTTTAGTTAAGCCTTCACTCATTTGGGTAGAAACTTGACGTAAAGTGCGCGCCACTTGATCGGTTTCATCTATTAAAAATTGAATATCAGATGCCGACTCCCGCACTCTGACAATTAATTCCAACATTTCAGCCGAAAGTAAATGGAAGCCCGTAAAACGATCCATCTCTAAGGGATCATAATCTTGATCATTACTATTGACTGAGCTACCAAAGGAGGAATAGTTATGGCGTACCCCTTGACGAGCGGCCAAGAGGGAACTTTCTAACAGCGATCGCTCATAAAGATCCTGCATTCTCCCACCCACATCATTCAAATTTTGCACCTGTTCGAGTAACTTATCTAAACTGAGGCGTAATTTTTCTTGATCCTGTTCTAAACTGTTACGATTAACAACTAATTCCCCCATTAAATTATTTAAACTATCTAATTGTTTAACCGGAACTTTCATTGTTTGTTCAAAAACATTTGTTTTTTTCGGTTGATTAGTTTGACGTTGGGGGGCATTAGTTTTACCCCCCACAATATCAGGATCTAATAATGCCTCTAGATCTCCAAACTCATCATCTTCTCTAACGATGGGTTTTTTCTCCACTGGTTTAGGTTCGGTTACAATCATCGGTTGAATAGATGTTTTTGTCACAGGTTTAACCTTAACTTCAGTCTTAATAGAAACCGCAGTTTCTTGATCTGATTTAACTTTTTGTTCTTGAACTTTATCCCTTTGAGCAGGAGTATTAATCACATTCATTAACTCCTCAAAATTAATCCCATCAAGATTAAATTGATTATTTGCACATTGATCTAATAAGTCTTCAAGTTCGCTAAAATTATCATAAAATTCAAGATGTAAAGAAATTAATCCATTAATTAAATATTCAAGATGTTTCACCTCTCCATTTAATTCCATTGGCTCAAAAATGGGAGGCTGTTCTAATAAAAATTCTAAATCACTTAGATCATCATATAATTCAAATAATGGATAGGAAAATTTGGTTTTTGAATCTTCTAATAAACTTTCTAATTCATCTATATTTTGATTAGTAATTTGATGATTTGATGAGTCAGATTTTGCTAAATTTAACCGATCTAATTGATTTGTTTGTGCTAAGTTATCCTCAATTAAATCATGAGCCAAATTAGCTTCTAATATCTTACTAAATTTATCTAAATCAGATATTTCTGAATAAACTTCACCACCTTGATCTAATTGATCTAATTCATCTTGGAGTTGATATTCTTCTAAAAATTCTCCCTCTAAAAAATTATTAAACAGATCACTATTATCTTTGATTTGTGATGGTGATAATTCAGATGTTTCTAAACTTAAACTATTTGCTAAAAGTTGACTCAATTCGTCAAGTTCTTTATTGTCTTGATCTTGACTATCAATGTCTACTTGTTCATCTAAAAATTCCGCCTCACTAAAATTATTAAAAAACTGCTGATCTAGTTCTTTTTGCTCCACATTAAAACTAACTTTTGATTCTTTAACATCGTTTAAACTTTCCTCTAAAAGTTGACTTAATTCATCAATTTGTGATAGCCCCAAATTATCTTCATCTAAACCATGATTAGTGGTATTTTTTGAAGTAAAACTTTCCGTTAATAAATCATCTAAATCTAGTAAAGGTTCAACTTTTTGTTCTTGATTTGATTTGAAAGCATGGGCGGCGATCGTTTGATTTAAAAGCTCACTTAATTCATCAATTTCAGAAGAATTATTCCCATTAATTAACGATTCTTCTAATTGATATTCAGCTAAAAAATCCTCCTCAATAAAATTATTAATTCGATCTAAATTATTAGAAACTTGATGCACATTTCCCTGTTTATTATGTTTAACTCCTAAAGATAAACTTGATTCTAATAGTTCACTCAATTCATCCACACCATTGGCTTCAAAATCAGTAACAACATTATCTTCAACTTGATATTGTGCTAAAAAATCTTCCTCCAAAAATTGATTTAATTCATCATCATCATTATCATCACCATTTAATGATTGATTTTGATTAATTTGATGATCGATCACATTTTTATTCGCCCTTTTATTTTCTTCTTCTAAAGCAAATTCAGTTTGTAAAAATTGACTAAAAGAAGGCTCATCGGCCGTCTTCAAAGAATGATAATTCGATTGACTTTGAGATGATTGTTCAGGTTGATTTTCTTTATTTTTCTTACCAAGCTCCGTCCCTTTTTCCACATAAAAAGGAGTTGATTGAATAATCGTTTGTTCATCATCAAAACCAAAATTTTCTCCGAATAATTGACTCAATTCATTATTAGCCTGATTGCTCTTTTCATCTTCTAACGGGAAAATAATCGTTTCTTTTTCTAATGATTCATCAAAGTCAAAATCTTCGCCAAATAGATCAAATAGATCCTGATCAGCTTTGGATGAATTTTGAGGAATAGAATTTTTATTTGTCACAGCTTGAACCTCCTGATTTTGATTGTCTGAAACATTCAGATTCTTTTTAACTTTTTGATCAAATAAATTTGATAATTCTAAGTCTGATTCTGTTTGTTCAGATTGATATTTATTTAATTTTTGTTGATCATAAATTTGTTCTATTTTAGGACTAATTTTAAGATTTTTCCTTTGCCCATTTGCAATTAATTTAGCCGAATGTTGAATTTGATTAATAATTAAACCAACTGTATTTTTATAATCATCATTACTTTGAGAAATGACTTGATTAATAACAGTTAAAAGCTCAACCCACGCCGGAAAATTGCTTATTTTCCCTAATTCTAATAAATCTTGACAATGTTGTTCTAAAGCAACACAGTATTGATTAAATTGGGGATTATTATGGTCACAATCAGATGATAAATGACGATAAATTTCCAGCATTTGTTTTAGTTTTTGCTGAACTTGTTGATTAAAATTGACCTGAGAAGGGGCGTTTCTCATTATTAAAAATAAAAATTTATAATTAAAAATTAATGTTAGTTCTAGGGATTCTGTTTTTAGGGTAACATATCTATCTACTTTTTTGCTGAATTTATGTAAAGTTTACTTAAGATTGGATCATCTAGGCCGAAAAACATCTGTAGAGGTTAACGGCCGGCGATCCCTTCTTAAGCCTTTTCCACCTCTGCTAAAGGTGAGGGCTAATCATTTAAACCGAGTTTGTTTGATGAATAAATAATTTTTCTTGTAACCATTGATCATTAAAAATTGTTTGACAAATTCGATTATTAATATAGAAAAAATCAGTTTTTCTCATTACTAAACCAGATAAACATAAATCAATATGATCGGGATTGAGCATAAATTTAACGGGCTGGCCTTGTAAAATTTTTTGATAAAGTTTTAAGGTAGAGTTGAAATTTTTAAAATTTAAAATTCGATCTCTAATTGTTTTTAAATATTCCGGTTCGTCTTGAATTTCCCAGTTTTGAATCACTTTATCATAAATAAATTGATTAAGCCAAGCAGAGCTAATATATTGATTAAATTGATTTTGTTCTTGACAATAATCTCCTAATAATTTACAAATTTTTTGGGTTAAAAAAGGTTGGCCGCCCGTCCATTCTAAAATATGATTTAAAGTTTCTTTTGGATTGGCAATAATCTCACTTAAACCTAATAATAAAGGTTCGATTTCTTCCAATCTAAAATTAGTTAAAAAGATATGTCTACTAATAATAAAAGGTTCTTCATTTAACTTTTTAGATAATTCTAAAAAATTGCCCGTTCCTAAAATTGTAAAATTAAGTTTTTTATATCTTGGATCACTGTTTCTGCGCTCATAACATTGACTTATAAATAAGAAAAATTCTTTATAATTAAAATTATAATTTAAAATACTATCTATTTCATCTATGAAAATAATAATTGGTTTTTTGATGTGTTCTAACATCACTGATTCAAAAAAATAAACTAATTTTTCCATAGATGAAAAATGCTTATATTCTCGCCACCATTCACCAATAGAAAGGTTAATTTTTAAGCCTTTAACTAATAATCCCAAAAAAGAAGCATAAAATTGTTCACAGGATAATTTTTGTGTTCCTATTAATCCTAAATCTATGGGAATGCAATCAATATTATCTTTTTTTAAACGTGCCATTGTGTGAATTTTTAAACTACTTTTTCCCGTTTGTCTGGCATTTAAAACATAACAAAATTCACCTTCTAATAAGGCTTGATAATATTCATCATCAGCTTTTCTTTTAACGTAACTGGGGGCATCTTTTGCAAGACTTCCCCCTACTTGATAAAATGGATTTTTCATAAATTTTAAACTTTAATAATTAAATATTAATCATTTATTTTTTATTTTTTAGTTTGAAATTGTTAAATATTTTAATTTTTTTATATTTTAATTTAATCTAACTTATTAGTTATCAACTTATTATACCATTTGCATAAAGTAACTTCAGACTGAGGCTTAATAGAATAGTTTATTCATAAAGATTTCAGGGGTTTAACGATGTAACTACTAAATGTAAATGGTATTACTTTCCCTCTGGGACAATTTTATTCTAACGCATTCCTAAAATATTGGCGATATAATTCACAACGAGGAATAGCATAATTTTTATTAAGGGTAATTAACCCCAGACTATCTAGTTTAAAAGCCTCTTGAGACGATAATTTGATCGCATCTTTTGAGGTGACTATTTGATAGTATAATTTGCTCAAATGAGGAGAACTAATTAAATAATTAAAATAAAAAGTTAAATGTTTTTGATAAATTCCCTGAACACTTGAAGCCTCATTTAACATTTGATCTGCATCTAATTTATCTTGGGTAAGATGATAGAAAAAAATGCGAATTAAATAGGGATTTCCTCCTACTAAATCAATTAATTTTTGCCAATTCTTTTTCTTAATTTTTTCTAAAACCGTAGTTCCACAAAGCCAAATTAATTCTTCAACTTCTTCCAATGTAAAATTAGGTAATTTAATAGATAAACCAACATTAAACGGCGAACTATTCCAATTGAGAGGAAAATAAGATTCTGTTGAATGAACAATGATAAAACTGATTTTTTGCCAATTTTCATTTTCTAAATCTCCTAATTTTACTTTCTCAAACCATGCCCTTAATAAAGTTAGAAAATCTTTAGCCACATTGTGATGTTCAAATATTAAATCTACATCATCTAAACCTAATATAATCGGTTGTTTAATTTCCGGTAAAATATACTGTTCAAAATAGTTAGTTGCATTATAATTTGCTCCAAAAATATCATCCCAAATATAATTAATTTGATGGGGTATATTTAATTTTTGACTAATCACTGCACAAAACCATTTAACAAATGAATTAGAATCAGTTAATTGATCCTGAGACACTAATTTAAAGCTTAAAGAAATGGTTTTAAATCCCTGATGTTGAGCAAAGTTTAATATTCGAGTTAAAAGAGAACTTTTACCCGTTTTTTGGGGTGATTTGAGGCGAATTAACGGTTCTTTTTGCACAATTGCATCATAACATCTTACCTCCAACCAAGGTCTTTGAATATACAAAATTGATGTTAAGGGAATAATGCCATCTGGGTACTTTAATTCTTCTGGGCAGTCAAAACCATACTTAGGTTGATATAAATTTGTGAGATCAGTTGTATAAAAATTTGTGTGTTCTTTGATTAGTTTTGTGAGATCAATTTCACTTAAAATCTCACAAACATTACTTTTTTTTATTTCCTGACCCAAAGCATCAGATAATCGTTTTAGAATACTCGAGCCTAAAACTCTAATATAATCATGGGTATAACCTAAATTTTGTGCGATTGTTTGGTAGGTTTTGTCTTCTAAACATTCCCTCAAAACTTTTTCTTCAACAGAGTTTAAAGGCTGATTTCTTAATAGGCGATTAACCAAAATTATCGTATCTTCGAGTTCCATATCCATGAAAATTAATTCATTTCAAATATAACAATAATGATTTTGTAAAATAAAGCATGATGCAAAAAACATCACTTCTCTATCACAGACAAATAACTGAATTTTCGTTATTCTAATCAAAAGGTAAAGAAATTTATTTTTGATTCAATGCTCTTATTAAGGCTTTGTTTTCTTACTAAGAAAAAATGTTAATTTTGTCTTGATTTGATGACCAATTTATGTTTTTTTATGCTCTTATTAAGTTAAGTCAAATCTCTTTGGTTTTCAAGATTAAATTAATATTAGATCATAGTTTTATCTGAAAACATTGCCTTTTTTGATTTTTTATTTGATGATAACATCTTTTTTTGTTCTCATCCACACTCATAATAAAGGATATTTTGGTAAGTTGTCAAGGGTATTTGACTAAAATATTGATGTTTAAATTGTTCTTCTTTGACTAATGCCATAAACTGATCCACGATAAAATCCTCAGATAATGGGGGTTTTGGGTGGCTAGTAATGGTTACAGAATTAAGTTGGCGCTGAGTGTGAAAACCTGCTTTTTCAAGGGCTAATAAGCCAATATTTAAACTGCGATCGCTCAAATTTAATTTTTCTTTAATTTTTTCGGGGGTAGTTTGCGCCCCTGTGCGACTCAAATATTTAGCAATGCCAATTAATTTTTGCCAGATCATTTCAGGAGTTTCAAAGTTAGTTATTTGATAGGCTAAAGTTAGGGGTTGATCTAATTGTTTAGCCCGTTGATAATTCTGTCTAATTTCATTCCAACTCAAAGGCGATTTATTAATAACAATTCCTGCTAATTGTTCAGGCTCAATTTTTTCTTGAAGACGATAATCAATAATATTATTTTTAGCTTTAAATTGAAGATAATCTTGATCAATAAAACTTGATATTTTTAAATCAATAATACTAATTTCATATCTTTTATTATAAGGGTTAAAATCTAATTCTGCAATAACATCATATTTTTGATTAAGGCTAATTTCATCTTGATAATGCCCCCACCAAACCCCATCAAACCCTTTAGAAGTGCTTTGATCCCAAATTTTAAAAAATGTTCTAATATATTTAACTTTTCTTCCTTTTAAGTCTTGAATATTTTGATTACTTAGCTCAGTAAACCAACAATTTTTGATTAATAATTTAGGTTTTGGATTTCCCATCCCACAGGGTTCAAGTAATTTCAATTCTTTAAATAAATCTTGTCCTAATTCAGCTACATTAACGATTAAATCTGCGGTAATAGTAGGTTTTAAAGCTGAAATATTTAACTGATAACTTTGTTTAAGATGTTGATTAATTCCCTCTTTAAATAACTCTAAATTTTCTAAAGGTAAACTCAAACCAGCCGCAAAAGGATGCCCCCCAAAACGGTGTAATAAATGAGCTTGGGAGTTAACTAAATCATATAAATTAATACTTTGAATAGATCTAGCCGAGCCTTTCGCTAAATTATCCCCATTTTCACCCTCGGTATAGGAGAGTAAAACCGTTGGCCGCGCGTATTCTTGGGCGATCTGCCCCGCCACTAAACCTAAAACCCCCCCTTGCCATTGGGGATCCGCTAATACAATCACACTGGTAGTAGATAAATCTAATAATTCTATTTTATTTTTCACATCTTTAAGCATATTTTGTTGTAGTTCTTTTCTTCTACTATTGGCTAACTCTGTATTTTCTGCCAATTCCTCACATATTTTAATGTCTTGACTGGTTAATAATTCAACCCCGAAATGACCATCACCGTGGATCCGACTGACGGCGTTAATTCTAGGCCCAATGCCAAAAGAAATATCAGTCGGGCGATCGCCATTCCCTTTACAATATTTTAATAGTTTGGCCACCCCCGGCCGAGTCACAGTTAAGGAATTATTCTGTTTTTGTAACTGTTTCAGCCCTTGTTGAGCCAAATAACGACAATCTCCCTCTAAGGATACCAGATCCGCAATTAAACCGATGGCCACTAAATCTAATAAATTTTCTAAAGGTTGTTGGGGAATGTCAGGAAAGCTTAAATATAAAGCTTCCACTAACTTATAAGCTACCGCTACCCCTGAAAGATGAAACAGAGGATGATGGGAGGCAAAATAACGAGGATTAAGAATTGAGGTAACTGAGGGGCGATCATCAGGTAAAGTATGATGATCGGTAATAATAAGATCAATCCCTAAATTTTGAGCTAATTCTATTTCTTGAAAATTAGTGCTTCCGGTGTCACAAGTAACAATTAAACTAACATTTTGTTGCTTTAATTTATGAATACCCATCTCATTTAAACCATGAGATTCTGTTAACCGATTAGGGATATAATAGATTAAAGTTTCTTGTTGTTTAAAAAATTGTCCTAACCCATCCCATAATAAACTGGTAGATGTAATTCCATCCGCATCAAAATCTCCCCAAATAGCAACTTTTTCCCCTTTATTTCTAGCAATTGAAAGACGATTGATCGCCATTTTCATTTCTTGGCCAAACTCAAAGGGTGAAACGGGTTGATATTGATCTGGATCGAGAAAACCTGCTATTTTTTTTTGCTCAATTATGCCCCTTTGTTGTAATAATTGAGCAATATATTTACCTTGACAATGAGCTAAGTTAAATTTTTGAAGATAGGGTTTAATTTCCCTTAATAATTCTTCAGAAATTGCTATATTTTCGAGAATTTGCCATTGAGTTTCAAGCATATTTGTTATTAATTATTAGTTATTGATCAAAAATCAGAGATTAGCAAAATCTCCGATTTGATCAAGTGTTAATTGTTGAAGTTTATTGCTGACTTAAATCAGTTAATTTTTGTTGTACGATCGCCTGATTAGCGAGGGCTTGGGGATGGGCAGGATTAATTTCTAAGGCTTTAGTTAAGGCCGCTAAAGACTGCTCATATTGCTCTAAATATCTTAAAGCAATACCATATCCCGCCCAATAATTCGCATTAGTTTGATCAACTTTTAAGGCCGCCTCAAAATCTAAGGCCGCTTTGCGATATTGTTGTAAAGCCAGATCGGATAAACCCCTATTATACCAAGCATCCGGCTGATCAGGATTGAGAGTTAGGGCATTATTGGCCGCCTCAATACTATCTTCATATCTTTCCATCCTCCAAAATACAGCACTTAAATTAACCCAAATGGTACTAAATAAGGAGCTATCCTCTAAATAACGATCGCCCCGTAAAGCGTTTTGATAGGCCGCTAAAGAAGCCTCAAACTCGCCTAAAGTGGTCAAAACTCGGCCGTAGTTAAACCATGCTAAAGTTGAACTGGGATTGATGGAAACCGCTCTTTGAGAGGCACTTAAGGCTTCCTCATAACGCCCCATATACCAGAAAGCCACCGCTTTATTTGTCCAAGCTCGATCGTCCTCTCCATTAATGGCTAAAGCTCGGTTTAATGAGCCTAAAGCCTCCTCATAACGCTGTAAACCCGTTAAAGCCACCCCTTGCTGATTCCATGCAAAACCCACTCCTTCTTCACCCCAACGGCCGTCACCTTCTAAAATCGCCTTTTGACAAGCTTTTAAGCCATCCTCATATTTACCTAAAGCATTTAAGTTATAACATTGATTAACTAAACCAAGGGCGTAGGTGGGCGCTAATGTTACCGCTTGGGTATGGGCGGCCGAGGCCTCGCCATGTTTGCCTAATAAGTCTAATAATTTACCGTATTCTGTCCATGCGGTGGGGTTTTTTTCATCTAAAGCTAAAGCCTGATTTAAGGATTCTAAGGCCAAATCATACCACCGTAAAGCTTTGAGGGCTTGGGCTTTTTGAGTTAAAGCGATGGTTGGCGAGTCGGTTTCCCAATCTTGATTAGTGGCTAAAGCGCGATCGCAATAACTAATGGCCTGATCATAATTTTGTTGTTGATAGAATAAACGGCATTGATTAAGCCAAGCTAGGGCATATTGAGGATTAATTTGAACCGCCCAACCATAGGAATAGAAGGCTTCTTCACCTTGATCAATTCTAGCTTGGGCTTCCCCTTGATAATTCCATGTCATGGCCGAGGTGACTTCTCCCCAGTTATCATTAACCCTCAAAGCCTTTTGACAAGAATCAAGCGCCTCATCAAATCTGGCTAAATTAATTAAAACCTTACAACGACGAGTTAAAACCTGAGAATTGACGGAATTACGGTTAAGAGCTTCATTATAAGCACTTAAAGCCTCTAAATTATTATTTAAACCTAAAAATAACAGATCACCTTTAGCTGACCAAACACCAGACTCACCGATTTCTAAAGCCTTATTACAAGCCTCTAAAGCCTTATCGGGGCTTGGTGCATCTCGCCAATTTTCACAGATTGAAACCAACTCTTGAGGACTTTCCTGTGCTAAAGTAGACTGCTGATTTCCCGTTAGCCCTAAACCAGAGATGATCAACAGAAAAAGAAAGAAAGGAGATTGGGATTTAATTTTATTCACATTCAGTTGTTTTTTGACCATCTGGCTTTGTTACTCCACAAAAATTTTCCAGTCTTGATAAAGTTTCACTATCTAGATCCGCCCCGAAAAGATTAACCCCCGTTAGATTAGTACGATTAAGGTTAGCGCCCCTCAGTTTGGCATTGACGAGATTTGAGCCGTTAAGATAGGCATTTTCAAGATTTGCATTTTCTAAATTAGCATCCCTTAAATCCACTTCTCTTAAATTAGCTCGGTTGAAAGTACCACCTTTTAGGATAGCACCTCTTAAATTGGCATTGCGCACGGTAGCTTGATTAAAATTAGTATTTTCAAGGTTAGCACGTTCTAAATTAATCCGAAATAAATTAGCATTACTAAAATTAGAACCGGATAAATTAGCACCTGCGAAATTAGCTTCTTGTAAAATACTGTCACTAAAATCAACGGCTTGTAAATCGCTATTTTCAAAGTTAATAGCGGTTAAATCCCGCCCTTGCGCGCCTAAATTAACCAATTCCCACACTAAACGCCATTTTTGATCAATAATTGTACCTTGATTAATTAAAACTCCCCGAAAATTAACAAAAGTTAAATCAGTTTCGGCTAAATTAGTATCCCTTAAATCCGTATTAGCTAAATTTGCACCTGTTAATTTTGCGCCCCTTAAATCGGAAAATTGAAACTTAGTTTCGGTTAAATTACTATTAGTTAAATTAGCACCCCTGAGATCAACCATAAAGAGGAGAGCTTTAGTTAAATTAGCATTAGTAAAATTTTTATTTTTTAAATCTATATGTTGTAAATAAGCTTCGGTTAAATTAACCCCTGTCCAATCGTTAACTTCAGCTTGATTAACCACTTTCCAAACTTGTAACCAACGCTCATCAATGATCGTTTCATCATCAAATTTTGTGCCTCTAAAATCAACATAAGTTAGATTAGATTTAGTTAAATTAGCCTTACTTAAATCGCTATTTTCTAAACTTGCTCCCGTCAAAATTGCTTCAGTTAAATCAGCTTTACGAAGTTTAGCATTTTTCAAATTAGCATTAGAAAAATTAACTAATTTTAAAGAAGAATTAGAAAGATCAGCCGATTCTAAATTACTTTCTAAAAAAATTGCTTGTAATAAATTAGTAAATTTTAAATTAGCTTCCGTTAAATTAGCATTAGAAAAATTAGCTTCCCTTAAATAACCATTTTGAAAATTAGCACGGAAAAAACTAGCTTCCTGTGCCTGTAGTCTGCCCATTAAAGCATTTAATAAAATTGCCCCATCTAAAGAAGCGCCTTTAACATCGGCAAAAATTAAATTAGCCCCTCGAAGGTTAGCACCTCGCAGGTTAGCCCCGCCTAATCTAGCATCTTGTAAATTACATTCAGCACATTGTTTAGTAGCCAAAAGTTGATCAACTTTTTGTTGATCGGCCGCTAAAATTTGGGAATTATTACCAGTAATAATTGAGCAAAAAGTTATTACTAATAAATAGGGTTTGAATGAGGAAATATTAAAGAATTTTTTAAATTTTTTGAGCATATTTTTTTATTAATAAAATTATTGATATATATTGGTTCTAATTTTTGCCCCAAACCCTAAAGGGTTGGGCTATGCGAACAAAGCCTGTCTGCGCAGGCTTCGTTTTTGTAGCATAAGGCTTTAGCCTTAATGAAATGTAATAACCAATAACCAATAACAAAATTTTACTGAATTTTCGGAGGAAGTTCCGCCGGAGGGGGAGCATTACGGCCGGGGGGATTGGGCGGACTGCTTCCGGGGGCTTCCGGTGGGCGTGGTGGTGTTGATGGTGTGGGGGCAGGGGTGGCAGAAGGCTGATTATTATTACCGTTGGCCGGAGTTTGAGGGGGAGTCACGGCGGGGGGTTCTCCTAAAGTGGGAACTCGATCGGGCGGTGGGGTAAGGGGTTGATTCGTGCCAGAGGGCGGTGGTGGGGTTTTTTGTCCATTTTCTTGGCCATTTTTACCCTCACCTTGGGGTTTTTCAGGGGGTAAAACCGTCTCGATCACAAAGGAACGACTAACCACATTGCCCGATAAATCACTTGCGGTGAGGGTAATGGTTTCACTTCCGGCATTGGTGCTGACAAAATAGTTAATTTTACCCTCTGATTTAACATTTCCGGGGGAAGGTGTTAATTGGACACTTAAACCCGATCCTCCATCTACGATCCAACTTATTTCTAAAACTAAGGGCTTATTAGGGTTAACAACGGGGATGGGATATTTGGCCAGTTGGGGTAAAACTTGCCCATTTTTTAAGCCAATTAGTTCGCCATTTTGCAATACTTTCACTTGAAAAGAAAGAATGTTTAAGGGAATGGGTAAAATTTTAATTACATCGCTAATTTTAGGGGGTAAGGGTTCTTCTAATGGTTTTGTGGGAATAGGTGTTAACTCAAAAGTGTATTCCCCAGGTTTTCTAATATCAGTGGGAAAGCCCCGACAAATTAAATTTTCTGCTTGAAATTCGGTTTTAATTTGACAGAAATTAGGGATAGGAATACAACTTCTTTGTTTTCCATCTTTGACTAAACAAGTATTAATTTCTTCTTGATTAGTTTCAGGATTAATTAATTGTAAAATTAAGATTGAATTATTTTTAATTGGTAATAATTGTAATTGTTGAGCTACTTTTTTAGGATCATTAACTTTAACGACAAAAATTGATTGGGCTGGATAAACTACTACTCCTTCTTTATCTTTACCAACTAAAGTTAATTCTTGTAATTGATCCACAAATTTAACTGTCCAATTTAATAAAATTTGACCTTCTAAAAGTTGATTTTTAGGAGGATTTTTGGCTAATTTACTTTCATTATATTGGGGCTGAGTTGGGATAAATTCGCTAATTTCAGGAATGGGAATGGCCTCAATTTTAATAGGATTAGTTTTAGAGGTAATAATTTGCGCTCTTTTATCCGTAGTAACAAGGGTTAATTCAAATGTATATTCTTCTGATTTTCTAGCATTAGTAACAATGCCATTACAAATTAAAATTTGTTTTAATGTACATTTATCTTTTAATTCTGGGGGCAATCCTTTGCTAAAATCAAAAATCATTGGTTTAGCAATGGGTGAAGCATCTTTATAATAACCATTAACTGTAATTGTTTTTATTCTTTTGGCTTGGGTAATTTCCCAATTTAAACGAATTACATCATTATTAACTTCTCGATAAATCACACTTTGGGAGTTAAAACTGGTAATTTGTGGGGCTGGTTTTGCTCTAAAAAAGATATACCAAATTAAAAAGATAAATGCTCCAATTGTGCCTAATATTCCTAAAATTAAAAAGAAAAATTGCCACCATGGCCGCCCTTCTATTACTAAAATTCCATCAAATTGATCGTTGGGAATTTCTATTTCTTCTTGATCAATTATTGCGACATTAAAATTAAGAACATTTGGATAAAATTGACGTTTCCAACTACCTTGAGGAGACACATCTAATCTAATTTTAGTTGATTCTCCCGGATTTAAAATTAACTCATCTAATGTTAATTGATGGATACAATATTTTTCACTATTTTGCGGATCTACTACTAATTTTAATTGTCTAGCTGTATTACCTTTATTGGCTAATTTAATTTCATATTCTCCCCGATCATTTTCTTCTTTAATTGTTCCCCTGCGGGTGTTCATTTCTAAGTTAAGCTGATAATAAGCCTGTACTTGAAAATAAAACAGATCCAGCATTACCAATTCTGAAGATTGTTGTTGTGCTTCTGCTTCTGTTTTTGGTAATAAATTCTCTGAATAAACTCTTAAAGTAGGGGCGTAAATTTTGGCGATCGCATCTTGGGGGGGAGTAATAGTTAATACAATTGTATTGGCTTCCCCCGGATTTAACTCTAGTCCATCCGTATTAATCACAAGGCCGGGCAGGGGTGTGCCTTCAGGATAGGTAATTTTGTACCATTCTGGAGGAAGATCCGTGCAGGTTAAACGAAAACGATCGACTTGATCAGAACGGTTATAAACTTGAATTGTGACAGAAATAGGTTGAGTAACTTCCGTCACAAAGGGATTAGTGGAAGTAGTTTGAGGAGAAACAAGGAAAAAAGGATCACTTTCCTTTTCTAGTTGGGCGATATAAGGGCGAACTTGGAGTTGTGCCTGATGAAAAATAGGAGTATTCTCAGGATAATGATTAGGTGCATCTATTTCTAAACGATATTTATAATTACCAACTAAAGTTTCCCTTGGAATGGGGATTTTGAAGACAATTTCATGGGATTGGCCGGAATTTAAGGCGACAGTTTGTCCTTCGATATAACCACAAACTTGCTGTACTAATTCACAAGAGTGATCCAATCGTAAGTAAATTAAAGCGCTTTGTCCTCCTTGATTAATCACAGAAACTCTTAAAATAAATTCCTCCCCAGCTGTGATCACATAATTACTACTAGGATTAATAATTAAACCGATTGGTTTATTCGGCACAACGATCTTTTGCTTATCATCTTTTTGATCTAAATCTGTTTCAATACCCTTTTTTTGTCCAAATTCAAAAGAATAATAAATAGTGCCATTGATAACTTCAATATTTAAAAAACCTTCTTGAATTAATAGTTGTAAATCAGATTCAATTGTGTCTGGATTTTCTTCAATAGTTTGTAATAGATCTTCAAGAGTACACTGTTTATTACGTCTAATATAATTAACAATTTTCCTCTGATTTGGAGGCAAGGCCAATATATCAGTAATTGTCCGATTTTGGGGTGTTTCTTCCGTTTGATTAGATGAATTAAATAACTTTCCAGTCATTGTTTTTTGGAGAAAATAAATTAAATTTTATAAATTTTATTAGTTGTTTGTTATTGATTATTATTAACTTATTATTTATTACTTATTATTGCTTAGTTATAAGCTATGATTTAATAATCATTTGAGCCATATTTTGAAAAACTTTTGATAAGGGATGATTAGGCATTTGCAAAGAGAAAATGCCACTGCTTTGTAATTGCATTAATTCTTCAGATTGGGGTAAAATTCCGGCGAGGGGAACTTGATAAATTTTTTCCACATCTTTTTTCAATTGAACTTGATTAGTATTAGAAAGGGCTTTATTAATTAATAACATCATTTTTGGTACTTCAAGACGACGGGCGACTTCAACCGTTACCGCCGTCCCCTGAAAATCTTGTTTATCAGGTCTTAAAACAATAATTAAAATGTCAGAAATACTGCTAGAAAGTAAAGTTTCTTCATTCAAGCCTGGGTGAGTATCAATAAATAAATAATCTAATTTTAAAGCATCAATTAAATCATAAAAACCATCACATAAAAGATTAAAATCATAACCCTCTCTAAGAATTTGGGCGATGTCTCCGGTTTTAATACTAGAAGGTACTAAATAAATAAAATTTTTGCTTTCTTCGCCTTTAAAAATATTAGCCACATCGTAGGCGGCCTCTGAAATTCTACATTGACCCCAGAGATAATGATTGAGTGTTTTATCTATATTATTTTCATCAAAACCGAATAAAACATGGATGCCGGGAGAATAAATATCTGTATCTATAATAGCCACTCTTTTACCTTGTCTAGCCACATTTACCGCAATATTGGCTGTACAATTTGATTTTCCCGTACCTCCTCGAAAGGAATGGATTGAAACGATTTTAGCATTAGACATAAATAAAACACTCCTCTTAAAAATAATAGATAATTAATAATTAACTGGTTACTGATTACTGATTACTGATTAATGAATTGATCGTTCTAGCATGGTGTAAGACTTCCTCAATATAACGCTCTAATTCTTGCATTTCAACCTGTTGTTCAATAGTTTGACTGCTAGAAGTAGTGTTTTGTGTTGAAAGAATCCCCTTTTCAATCACAACTTCAGGTTTACCCCTTCTTGAACTTAAACGCTCTTTTAATTGAGTAATTTTACCTTGCATTTGAGATAAGATATTGCTTTGTGTGTCCACTGGTTTAACTGGTGCTATCACGGGTTGCTCGGCAACAGGGGGGGTATATTTCTTTTTACGGCGTTGTTTAGCCCGTGTTTGTAATTCTTCTAAATATGTTTGTTTTGCTTTCTTTTCGGCCTGTTCTAAGTCTATTTCTTCTACTGATGATAATGGGGAGACTTGACCGGAAATTGAGACTAATTTATCAGCTTCTTTGCGCACTTGATCCCAGTCGATCTCAATACTAATTTTGAGCATTTTTTGGACGGTGGGAACTCGATCGATTAAAGTTGTGATCACAGTTGTAAAAACTAAGGCTAAAAGTGCAGGGGGGAAAGGTAGCCAGAGAGAACTATTAGTCATCATTATTCTAACAATTAAAATTAAACAACCAATTAATCCCAAATTAATTAAACCCACTAACCAAAGTTGTTTAAACTTTCTAAAAGTAATTAAACCACCAATGACTGACCAACTAATAATCCAAAACCATTCTAAGGACTGGGGTAAATAACCAATTGGTTTTTGACCATCAAGGGCGATGCCTAACAGTTGACTGACTACTTGGGCGTGAACTGCTACCCCTAACATGGAGGCTTTTTCATCCTGTGATCCCCCACTATAGGGCGTTAATTTTGTATCAGGAATAGCGATGGAATCATAACCAATCAAAACAATTTTATTTTCGACTAATTTGGGATCAACTTTATCATTTAATAAATCCCCAAGGGTCACAATTTGACTGGGAGATTTGCCATTACGATAATCAATTAAAATTGAGTAAGTTCCCATATTATCTCCAGAGGTTTGATAACCTCCAGAACTACCAATTAAGCGATCGACAATGGTATCACCCATTTTAATTTTAAAATCTTGAGTGGGTTCAACTGGCACCGGATCGGGTAATGATTGTAAATATAAATAGGAAAGCTGAAAAGCAAAAGAAAATAAATCATCCCCTTGGGGATCATTGCATAAATGTTGAATTTTTGAGTCTTGAGAATTTTGGGGAGGCTTCCCTAAAAGTAAACTGCGGCGAAGTACCCCATCAGTATCTTCAGGCAGATCGGCAAAACCTACTTGTTGTGGACTAATTTCAGGGGGGGGAGGTGAGCCTTCAAAATTTAAACCCGATAAAGCACATACCGCAACCACATTAGGCTGTTGTAATTGTTGAGCCAAATTTAAACGCTCTTTTCCTTTCGGCATGGGAATACTACGATCAATATCTAAACCGATCAAAGCCGGCCGATATTGTTGAAGTTTCTTCATCGCATCTGCTAAGGTTTGATCATAGATAAAAGCCTCTTGACGACTTTTAAGGTCATCTTCAGTAATCGTCACAATCAGTAGCCTATCATCGAGGGGACGGACTTTTCTCGCACGAATTAAAGAATCATAACTTCTCAATTCTGCTCCCTCAAACGCCCCTAATTGCCTTAAGATCAGGATTAAACTTGAAACAACTATACTGGTAAGAGCAACTCTACCTCCCCAGTTGCCTAAAATGATTGATTTAAGTCGAGATATTATCATAAGTGGGTTTTCCTGTATCTCCAGTTCAAACAGTTATTTTAAATAATAAAATAAAAATTTGTTTCTGGAAAAGGAAAGTAATTATAATTAACAAGATCAATTTTATCAAAATTTTTTTTGAGCAGAACTAAATTTCCCTCGGCTCGATCGCTCTATCACCCCACATAACAATAATTTTTGAGCTAATTTCTGATTTTCAATTCACACTAGCAGATTAGGAAAAAATTGTTTATGATGATCAAAGATCATAGTAAAGTTTTGTAAAGACCTTGAGCGTTAATTTAAAAACTCAACCCCCAACTGTCTGTGTTTCTGATTTAAAATGGTATGCCCTTTCTCCTTTATGGCAAGGGGATAAAGATTTAATTAACACAGGTTTACCCCATCATCAACTAGCGCCCCCTTGGCAAATTTTATTATTAGGTGATGGTTCTCCCACCCGTCATTTACAATTATTAACTGGTAAACAGATTGAAGTTGATGTGATTGATATGTCTTTAGTGGGTGATGATCCCGATCATGCCCCTAGTGAGATTAAAAATCTTCCTTCTCCCCGTTTACGCCGTCAAGTATGGCTCAGAACCTCTGATGGTCAAAGATTGGCTTATGCTACCTCTTGGTGGGAAGCTTTACATATTGATGAGTATTTACAAAATCGTTCCCTCCCAATTTGGGAGAATTTATCCCGCTTACATACTGAGTTATATCGAGATATTGAAGGGATTTATTATGGTAATTCACCTGAATTAGAGTTGGCTTTTGGTGAAAAAGGGCCTTTTTGGGGGCGACATTATCTTTTTTGGCATCATGGTCAACCTTTAACTTTAATTTATGAGGTTTTTTCTCCTTATTTAAAGCGATATTTAGGTAATACTAGACTTATTGAATAGGTAATATTTATTTTTTATTTAAAAAATAGTGTTTTGATTACCCTTTAATGTGGTTTTTGATATTGTTGAAAAGCTTTTGTCATCACCTGTTGAATCTTTTTGGGATCGGGTTTTTTCCCTCCCATCAGATCCCCAAAATAGAGACAAGCCCCCTCCCCTAAAGCGTAGGTATAGGATCCTGCCCATCCCGCCGCAATGACACTGCCAAGGCCTGGAATAAATTTAATTAATTCTCGCCCGATCATCTGTGCTAAAAAACCACCTGCGATCGCGCTTACAATTCCTCCGGCTTGGGAAGGGGTGAGGGTTTGGCCGTATAATTGACCGAGCAAAGTGACTAAGGATACCTGCAAAGCGGTTAAAACGGGCATTGTAGCAAAGGGTAAAGGCACGGCGGCCACTGTAGCGGCCATGATGGCAAAAGAAAGAATATAACGACGTGCCGTATCTCGATAAAGATCGCCTAATTTTTGGCTGTTTTCCTGATCTAATAATTCATAAATTGTTCTTGCTTCGGCCGTTGGTAGTAGTTGAGTTAATTGATTTCTTAATAATTCTAAACCATAAAATTCAGGTTCAAAACCATCTTCTTCAAGGGTAAAATCAAGTAAAATAAGATCATCATATAAGCCTTTAAATGTTTCTTGAAAATAATTTAAAGCTTGATTTATTTCTGTAAAATTAGGGGGATAAATGGGATGGTTTTTTTGATGGGCGGGATAAATTTCATGTAAACAGGTTAAGGCTAATAAACAGGGAATTTTAGGATAAATTTCTTTAATTTTTTTTAAAATTTGTTGCAGACTATTAGTAGCAAAGTCATTAATTTTAATGGTTAAAATAATAATTCTTCCCCTTTGATTTTCCTGCTGCCAATTATTAATTAATTCTTCAATAATAGTCTCGGTATTTTGATTAATGTCACCTAAGCCCACCGTATCAGTAAAAATTAATAAAGGTAACTCATCGGAAGGATAATTATATTGTTGAGTATGTTGGGTATGGGGCTTAAAACCTTGACCAATAATTTGGGCAGAAACACCTGTTAAAGCCCTAACAATTGAACTTTTACCTGCTTGAGATTTCCCAATTAATAAGGCTTCTGTGGTTGGTAATTGGGATTTTACTTTAGCTAAAATTTTTCCAATTTCACTGTCACTAATTGTAAACCATTGTTTAACTTTTTTACGAATTTTTTTTAGATTAAATTTGGGTTTAAGTTCCATAAAAGATTGATTAGGGCTAATTATTAATAATTATTATAACAATTGTTAATTGTTATTTGTCAAGTGATAATTTAATGAAATTAGAGCTTAAATTTCTTCTAAAACTTCATCGGCCCAATGTTCAACTGCTTGTAATAAATTATCCAGAGAAGTAACACTTAAAATCATAATCATATAACCACTAATTGCATTATCCCTGAGATGAAACCCAGTATAAACTAACATGGCATAACGCATTTCTTTCTCTTGAATAACTAAAGAATGTAACAAGCCGTCAAGGGCATCTAAATATAGACGGGGAACGGAAAAAGAAATAGAAATATTTAAAATATTACCAAATACACTCATACAGGAATTTAATAAAATATTGCCTATTTCTGTTAAAATTTCTGAATTAAGAGTTTCTTTTTCTTGATTTTTTTGGCAATTTTCTTGATCATCAAATTCTCCATCTGGATCGATTAAATCACTCAAAATTGCCGCACCATCATGATTTAATAAAAGTAGGGCATTTCCTGATACATTGCCCGTAAAAATTTGTTGAACTGTGGCAATTTCTCCTTGTACAAAATTGGCTAATTCTTTACTTAATTCATTGATGGGATGAATAGAAACGTAAGGGACATCTAAAATAACTCGATTGCCTGTTAGTTGAGAAAGAGAAGCCGCCGTACGGGAAAAACCCATATTTAATAATTCACTTAAAGCATCTCTTTGTTTTTCCGTTAATTCTTTCACAATATGATCGCCTCTTAAATTAATATTAATAACTAAAGATTAATCATGATTTATTTAAAATTTGATGGATAGTTTCTAATACTTTTTCTTTGACAAAAGGCTTTGTGACATATCCAAATGCACCCACTTCTTTAGTGAATTTAATGGTTAAATCTTGAAGATCTGCTGTGGCCATAATAATCTTAGCTTGAGGGTCTAATTCTAATATTTTTTGTAAAACTTCTAGTCCTGAAATTTCTGGCATGGCCACATCTAAAAAAACTAAATCAGGCTTATCTATAAAGTAAGATTCAATGGCAATTAGTCCATTTTCAGCCTCGATAATTTCATGGTTTTCTTGTGATAAAATTTTTTTAAGAATTTTTCGTGATAAAGTAGAATCATCAGTAATTAGAATTTTGACCATTGTATTTTTTTCCTCTTAAATTTTTTTCTTCTTAATTTTATAATCATTAAGTTCTTAATTATTTAAGATAATTACTAAAGATAATTTTTCATAATGGGAAATAAATTATCAGTTGATAGTTGATTAATTAGGGGTAAAAAAATAAACAATAAAATTTTTTATTTTTTTAGATTTGATTTTTGATGATAGTTTAACTTTTTTGTTGATAATTGATGTTGATCTTTGATCAACCGTCAAATTATTTAGCTCTACGATCTCATTATATTATATTGATCACATTTTTTTCATTTTCTGCAAAATTAGACAAAATTTTTTAACAATTCTTATCAAAAATTAACCGATCAAAAGTTATAATCAGGTTAGATTAATCTCAAACAGGATTACTCTGATCAGACTCAAAAATTTTTAAGATAGATAAAAGCCTAATCGTTAACCAAATATTATATTCAATAAAAATCTTAAGTATCTATGAATTTTGATCAACAATCAATCCCAAAAATAAAATCTTTCTTGAATTGCTATAAATTACCTTTTCTCATTTTATTAATTGGCTTAGGGTTATTAGGAAATGTCTTCAAAATTTCTTTATTTTTTGGAGTAGATTTTTTATTGGGCAGTATTTTTACTTTATTAATAGTTTATTTTTATGGATTTTTTTGGGGTATTTTAGCCACCACAATTGTTGGCAGTTATACTTATATTTTATGGGGGCATATTTATGCGACTATTATTTTAATTTTAGAAGCTATTTTTATTAGCTATTTTCTCCATAAAAAATCGAAAAATATTGTTTTATTAGATGGAATTTATTGGTTATTTATTGGCTCAAGTTTAGTCTGGTTTTTTTATGGTAAAATGTTAAGTGTTCCTAGCAATCAGATTCAATTAGTAGTTTTAAAACAGGCTATAAATGGCATTGTAAATTCAGTTATAGCTAGTTTAATTATTCAATTTATCTTCTTTATTATCTCTAATAAATTTGAACAACAGAAACATAAATTAAGTTTATCTTTAGAACAAACTATTTTTACTATTTTAGTTGCTTTTGTGTTATTTCCTAGTATTGCTTTAACTATTTTTCATGGCAGAAATTTAGTTAATAATATTATGGTTGAAATCGAAAAAGATATTTCAATTGTTGAATATGCAGTCAAAAGTAGTATCAATTTATGGTTTACTAATAATTTAGAATCTTTTAAAATGTTAAATCAGATTGTTGAAAATAATAATGATTTGCCTAAATTAGAGCGGGAAATTAATTTATTTATTAATGAAATTAAAGGGTTAAATTCTATTTATATAACTAATAGTAAAGGTGAGCTTATTTTAGCACAACCAAAAGTTAATCAAGGGGAAAAAATTAGTATTATTGAAAGTTTTAAGAATTTTAATTTTCTCAACCAAGATAACCAATTATCCCCCAAAATGTTGACTAATTTTTATAAAGATGAGGAAACTTTATCTAAATATTTAGGTTTATCTATGCCCATTGTAAAAGATAATAAAATAGATAAAATAGTCTATGGTGTCATAAAATTAGATGAGTTAAGAACGATTATTCAAAGTATTGTAATTGATCCGAGATTTCAATTATTTTTATTAGATGAAAATGATAATGTTATTGCTAGTAATTATTCCCCTGCTAATTTGTTGGATCGAATTAAATTATTGGAAAAAGGCAAAGTGATTAAAATTAATGATCGAGTTTTTCATTGGCTTCCTAATTATAATGAAAAAAAACCAATTATGGTTAAATGGAAAGAGTCTTTATATTTTGAAAGAATTTATTTTGATCATGAATTTCCCTTTACTTTAATGGTACAAATTCCTTTATTTGGTTATATTATTAAACTGGAATTATTTTATATCAAAAATTTATCATTGATGTTAATTGTAGGGGTAATATCTTTAATTATTTCAAGATTAATTAGTCGTCATTTAGTTGAACCTATTTTATTATTAAATCAATTAACTACTGATATTCCTGATAAATTATCCTGTGAAAATAACATTAATTTACCCTTAAGTGATATTGAAGAAATTAATAATTTAACTAATAATTTTATTTCGATGATTACAATTATTAAGGAACAATTTAATCAGATTAAAGATGTTAATGAAGTGTTAGAATTGAGGGTAATTGAACGCACGGAAGAATTATTAAATCTCAATGATGAATTAACTAAAGAAATTATGCAACGTCAAGAAATAGAGAAGGTTTTACGCATTCAAGAGGAGCGTTATGATCTGGCTATTTCTGGCACAAATGACGGCGTTTGGGATTGGAATTTAGAAACAAATCAAATCTATTATTCCCCTTCATGGCTGAGAATTTTAGGCTACGAAAATGACCCTTCTTTTAATGAATTTTCTAATTGGTCTGATCTAATTCATCCTGATGATTTAGCAATGACTTTACAAAATATTGATCAACATTTAGAAGGTGATACTAATTTATACGAAAATAATCATCGAATTAAACATAAAAATGGCCATTATATTTGGATTTCTGCTAAGGCTAAATGTTTAAGAAATCAGGAAAATCAACCTTATCGTTTAGTGGGTACAATTACGGATATTACTCAACAAATTCAAGCCCAAGAATTATTAAAAATTGCGAAAGAAGAAGCTGAAATGGCCAATCAAGCAAAAAGTGAATTTTTAGCAACGATGAGTCATGAAATTCGCACTCCCATGAATGCGGTGATCGGAATGACTAATCTTTTATTAGATACAAATTTGACTTTTCAACAACAAGAATTTACGGAAATTATCCGTAATAGTGGTGAAAATTTATTAACAATTATTAATGATATTTTAGATTTTTCTAAGATTGAATCTGGTAAATTAGAGTTAGAAAAACAGCCTTTTAATTTACGTTCTTGTTTAGAAGAATGTTTAGATTTATTAACATCAAAAGCAACATTTCAACAGTTAAATTTAGCTTATTTATTAGAAAATAATGTTCCCCCAATTATTGAGGGTGATATTACTCGCTTAAGACAAGTTTTAGTTAATTTATTAAATAATGCGATTAAGTTTACTCAAGCGGGGGAAGTGGTGATTGAAGTTAAATTAAATCATTTTACTTTTACCCCTCAAGAATATGAAGTTAAAGCGCAAAGTGAGCAAAAAATTTGTCAAATTTTATTTGCAATTAAAGATACGGGAATAGGTATTCCTCAAGATAAAATGAATCGTTTATTTAAACCTTTTTCTCAAGTTGATGCGTCTACTTCTCGTCATTATGGTGGGACAGGTTTAGGTTTAGTTATTAGTCAAAGGCTAACGGAATTAATGGGTGGACAAATGTGGGTAGAAAGTAATGGTTATTTAGCCGGAGATCCGCCCATTGATTTTATAATTAATCCTGAGCCTAGTCATTTTTCTTCTATTTTTTATTTTACAATTATAACGAAAGAAATTGTCAGTGATCTTGAAGATTTAGAGTTAAAAAATATTTTAGAAAATAAGCGTTTATTAATTGTTGATGATAATATTACTAATCGTCAAGTTTTAACCTTACAAGGTCAATCTTTTGGGATGCAATCTTATGCTTTTGCTTCAGGAAAAGAAGTATTAAATACTTTAGAAACTAATGGGCAGTTTGATATTGCTATTTTAGATATGCAAATGCCAGAAATGGATGGTTTAACTTTAGCAAAAAAAATTAGACAATACCCTCAAACTAAAGATTTACCTTTAATTTTATTAACATCTATTGATAATAGAGCTTTAGCACAAAAAGAGGACGAACTTCATTGGTCAGCTTGTTTAAATAAACCGATTAAACAGTCCCAACTATTTAATATTTTGATGGATATTTTCAGTGTAGAAACTGGAGTTAATTTGCCAAAAAATCAAGTTTCTTCTGTGCCAAAATTTGATCATAATTTGGCTCAAAAATATCCTTTAAAAATTCTTTTAGCTGAAGATAATGTGGTTAATCAAAAAGTTGCTTTAAATATTTTAAGTCGCTTAGGCTATCGGGCTGATGTGGTGGCTAATGGGATCGAGGTTTTAGAGGCGATCGAGCGTCAAGTTTACGATGTGATCTTAATGGATGTGCAGATGCCGGAAATGGATGGTTTAACCGCTACTCGTCAGATTTGTCAAGATTTCAAAACAAATCTGAATGATCCCCCTTTGATCATTGCCATGACGGCTAATGCTATGCAGGGCGATCGCCAGATCTGTTTGGAAGCAGGGATGAATGATTATTTGAGTAAACCGATCCCAATTAATGATTTAATAAATGTTTTAATCAATAGTTTTCATCATCTTTCTAAACAAGAAATCAAATCTAATGATATAAAATCAGAAAAAACACAATTAATTACTATGAAACCTGAAGAAATTTTAGATCAAAACGCTTTAAAAGATTTACTAGAAATGGCAGGAGATGATGCCAGTGAAATGATAGCTGACATCATTGACTGTTATCTTGACGATAGCCCCCGTCATCTTAAAGAGTTACAAGAAGCTTTAAAAGCGCAAAATGCCAGACTTTTAGCTCATACTTCCCATACTTTAAAGTCTAGTAGTGGCAGTTTAGGAGCAAAACAATTATCCCAATTATGTCAGCAATTAGAAAATTTTGCTAAGGAAAAAAATTTAGATACTGCCTCGGATCTAGTGACAAAAATTGAGACAGAATATGGTGAAGTTGCCCAAGCTTTACAAGATTATTTAACTCAATTTAAAGAAGGGAAAATTCCTTTTTAAATTTATTATTGGTTATTAGTTATTAGTCATTTTTTACAAATTAATTATTAGTTATTCATTAATAATTTTACCAGTCTAAAGATAATCTGTAACTTTCTAATAGTTTTTCTTGTTTTAATAAATCTAAAATTGGTTGATCAACTTTAATTTTTCCTTGATCTAAAATTAAAGCTCTTTGTGTTGTTTTTTTGAGCCAATGTAGATCATGGGAAGCTATTAAAATTAATTTAACTTTTAACTTTAATAAAATTTGGGCTAATTCTTTTCGCCAAGCAGGATCTAAACCATTAGTAGGCTCATCTAAAATTAAAATACAAGGCTCTAAAGCCAAAATTGCCGCCAAGGCCGCTAATCTTTTTTGGCCTCCTGATAATTGATGAGAAGACTTATTTTCATACTCAATTAAACCAAATTCAGCTAACAAAAATCTAGCTTTTGCTTGAGCTTCTTTAAGGGGAATTTGCTCATTTAATAAACTAAACATTACATCTTCTAAAATAGTAGGCATAAATAATTGATCTTCTGGATTTTGAAAAGCAAAACCGATTTTTTTTCTAATTGTTTGAAAATTATTAGTTTCTACTTTTAAATCATCAATAATTATTTCACCTTGTTGGGGTAAACTTAAGCCAATTAAATTATTTAATAAAGTGCTTTTTCCAGCCCCAGTTTTCCCTAATAAAGCAACAACTTCTCCCTCATATAAGTTAAAGGAAACTCCATCTAAAATTAACTGATTTTCATAACTAAAAATTAGATTATTGACTTTAATAATAGGTTGATTTTGTTGATCATTCATGATGTTATTCGTTATTTATTCTTTGTTATTTATAACAATACTTTAACTATTTTTTCAAAAATAGGAATTAACCGTTAAAATAATTGTCAGAATTAACATAAAAATTAAAAGTAAATTTTCCCGTTTATTCCGATTAATAATTATGGGAAAATTACCTTGATAACCCCTCATCATCATAGCATGATAAACCCTTTGCGCCCGATTTAAACTGCGTAAATATAAAGAGCCAATTAAATTAGCATTAATATAACGTAACCATTGTTGATTACCTTTTAAACCTCGTATTTTTGCCGATGTTTGCATCTGTTTAATTTCTAATAATAATATTTCTAAATATTGAGCAGTTAACATCAAAATTTCTTGCATTTTATGAGGTAAAGGTAAACCTTTTAAGGCGATGGCTAAATGATATTTAGGAATAGTTAATAAAAAACTATTCATAATTAATAAACAAATGAGCGATCGCCCCACCAAAAAAATAGCTTTATTTACCCCCAAAGGAAAACACATTAAACTTACAAAGATTAATTCTAAACCTAATAATTTAATCAGGGAAAATAAAGGAGTTTTTAATAAAAAACACCAGCTTAAAGCCAAAATTAAATAAGTAATTAAAAAAGACCAATTGCCAATTTTAATTAAAGCTGTACCAATAACCAAAATTAAAGATAATCTTAAGCGAAAATCTAAAGAAAAATTGAAAAAAGTTAAAAAATTAAGCACTTTTTGGTACAATAAATTTACTAATTAAAAAAGAAGAAGTAAAACAAATTGTTGTGCCAAAAAGACCAGTTAAGCTAGTGCCAAGTTTAGGATTAATTCCCTCAATTTGATAATCTGAAAATGGCGTATTTAAGGAAATTTTTATATTTTCAGCTAAATCAATAAATCCTAAATTTTCAGCCACTTTTTCCAAGCCATCAGGAAAAGAAGAAGCAAATAAAGACAAAACTCCTGCTATTAATAAAATGCTAACAATAGGCATTAATAATTTATTAAATTTTGGCTGATCAGATGGTAACAAATCAGGACGAACTTTAATTAAATAAGTTAAAATTCCTCCGGTAATTAAGCCCTCTCCCAAACCAATTAAAATATGTATTCCCGTCATAGCAGGTAAAATTAAATTAACTGAACTTGTGCCAGAAAAAATTAACTGTAAACTGCAACAAATTGAAGCCATAATGGTAGAAAAAAAAGCACTAATTCCGGCTACTAAAGGCAATCGTTTTTGAGAACCTCCTAACAATCTTTGGAGAGTTTTTGTTAACATCCAACTTACCCAAACGCCCACAATTCCAATATTAAAAATATTAGCACCTAAAGCAGTAATTCCACCATCAGCAAATAACAAAGCTTGAATAATTAAAACCGTAGCAATAGATAACATCGCTCCCCAAGGATTTCCTAAGATTAAAACAGCTAAAGTAGCCCCTAAAAGATGGCCACTTGTGCCACCAGCCACCGGAAAATTAATCATTTGAGAAGCAAAAATAAAAGCAGTCGTTAAAGCGATAATCGGGGTTTGTTTTAAACCAATTTGTTGACGAGTTTTTAACAAAGAAACTGTTAAAAAAGAAGCACTGGTTAAAGTTGTTGTCACAGCAACAGAAGGAGAAATAAAACCGTCAGGAATGTGCATTTTTTTCTCAAATAAAGTTAAGATTTGATGAGATTGTTAATTTTTAAGATAAAATTAACACCCAATCTATTATTTTCAGATCATGGTTAATTTTTCAATACCCCCCCACCCCATCAAAAGACGAGCATAAAAGAATATTAGTTAAAAAACTGATTTATGTTACACTTCATTAACAAAAATAAATTTAAAGAAAAGTTAAAATTTATTTACTTGATGATAAATTATAGTTTTTGTATTTATAATAGGAGTAAAAATATCAGTTAATTGGTGATTCTACTATTTCATTATGTTTTCATTAAATTGCAGAAAAAAATTGTATCAAAAAAGTTTATTTTTGATATTGGCATTGGGCATAAATTTAACTTTCTCAATGTTCAAAACTCCCTTAGTTCAAGCAGGATTAGTTGATTGTAGCATTAGTAATTGGTCTCAACAAGCTTTATTAGCTTTAGTTAACCGTCTTGGTTATTATCCCCTTTTTTATTTTTGTTATGAAATAAATACAGGCTCAACACAAAATCTAACTATTACTTTTGATGAAAGAGATGTTATTCATTCACTCAATCATTATATTATGGCTGAATGTGATCAAGATTGTAGTAATATTAATCTCAAAGTTTATAATGAAAATAATCAATTAATTGGGCAAGATCTTGACCCTAATAATAGTTTTGCCCGTGTCAGAGTTAATAATATTTCTAATGGCAAAAAAATCAATGTAAAATTAATCATGAGTAATTGTCAAACAGATTACTGTGGGGCAGTTTTAGCGACTAATCCGATTTAATAATCAGCCATAAATAATCAATAAACTATTTTCAATTTTTACAATAATTTTTAACAATTAATACTCAAGAATAGTTGACAATTAATTTTTTAATTGCCAATTGTGTGAGTAATTAATCACCAGTTCTTAACAACTCTTATTAAAACTTAAACATTAAGTAAATCAGATTATGGTATAAATTGACATGAGCAGAATTTCCTCAAATTATTAGTAAGAAAGTCAAAAAAAAAAGGAAATTCTAGGAAAATATACTTATTATTTAGAATTATTAGGACAATTTTATGGTCGCAACTTTATCGTCTCCAAAAGTAACATTAAACTTACCCAGTATTTGTGGGAAAGAAGCAGAAATTAACGCTATTGTTAACCACAATGAACCCATATTTTTAAAGCAATCTAATCTTAACTTAAATAATATTAAATCAGGTTTTGCCTGTGCTTTACATATGCACCAACCCACCATCCCAGCCGGCCAAAATGGTGCTTTGATCTGTAATCTTCAACATATGTTTGAAAACCAAGGCCAGGGCGATAATCATAATGCTTCGGTTTTTGCATGGTGTTATAGTCGTATGGGCGATTTTATTCCTGAATTGGTAGAAAAAGGCTTAAATCCTCGCATTATGTTAGATTATTCTGGTAATCTTTTGTGGGGTTTAGAGCAGATGGGACGTAGTGATATTATTGAAACCCTCAGAACAATTACTTGTAATCCTCAGTATCAACCTTATGTAGAATGGTTGGGTACAATGTGGAGTCATGCGGTAGCCCCTTCAACTCCGATCCCCGATCTCAAACTTCAGATCGTGGCTTGGCAACATCATTTTGCGGAAATTTTCGGCGTTGAAGCCTTAAAACGGGTTAAGGGTTTTTCTCCGCCGGAAATGCACTTACCTAACCATCCTGATACCCTTTACGAATACATTAAAGCTTTAAAAGAATGCGGTTATCGTTGGTTATTAGTACAGGAACACTCCGTAGAACGTCTTGATGGTGGGGATTTATACCATGATGATAAATATGTACCAAATAAATTAATCGCGCGTAACTGTAAAGGTGAAGTAATTAGTATTACCGCTTTAATTAAAACTCAAGGCTCGGATACTAAGTTAGTTGCACAGATGCAACCCTATTATGAGGCAAAAAGCCGTGGCCGTCAAAAAATCGGTAATGTGGAAGTGCCTTGCTGTGTGTCTCAGATCGCCGATGGTGAAAATGGCGGTGTGATGATGAATGAGTTTCCGGGGGGCTATCTTCCGGCATGGGAACTGATCAAAAATGATCCCAGTGTGGTTGGTTTTAATGGTACGGAATACATTGAATTATTAGAGGCTAATGGAGTTAATCCAGAGGATTATCCTACTTGTCAAGCCAAATGTCAGAGTAAAATTTGGAAAAAAGTTGATCCCAATAACTCTACTACTGAGGCCGTTGAAAGCGCGATCGCTGAGTTAAAAGCCACTGATTATCAGTTTCACATGGATGGTGCATCATGGACAGATAACTTAAGTTGGGTACATGGTTATGAAAATGTCCTTGAACCCATGAATAAACTGAGCGCGATGTTCCATGAAAAATATGATGGTTTAGTAGCCTCTGATTCCTCTGTTACACAACGTCAAGATTATCAAGAGGCCTTACTTTATAATATGTTAGTGCAAACCAGTTGTTTCCGTTATTGGGGGCAAGGTACATGGACAGACTATGCGCGTGAATTATATCGTAGGGGCGAAAATTTAGTTAAATAGTTTTAAATTGATCAAAGGAGGGGTCAGCGGCCGTTGACCCCTCCTTTGATCTTCGGTCTTGTCATTTTTTTCAGTTAGGATAACTAATTTATGTTAGGATTGATTTGATCATTTAATAATGATTGATCAGCGATCGCATTAGGCAAAGGTAAATCAAAATGTGTCCCAAAAAATTGTCAGAATCAGATAAAAAAGAAATACTTGAACTTTATCGTAATACGCCGGAGACTACCTCAACTCTAGCACTTCGCTATGATGTAAGTAGTTCTACCGTTAGTCGTCTGTTGAAAAAAAATCTTTCCGATCAAGAATATGAGGATCTCATTCAAGAAAAAAGGCTAGGTCGTACCCAAAAACCGATCGAACAATTAGCTTTAAGTTTACCAGATTCTGAGGGTGATGATCAAGAATTAATGGAGTCACAATTGCTTTCTGAACAAGAAATTGCTGATCGCATTTCTGCCTATTCTTCTATTTTAGAGGAAGAACAAATTAATCTTAAAGAACCCTTAGAAGATAAGCCAATTATATCAGAAATTACGCCGATTGATGAGGGTTTCACTGAGGAAGAAGAAACACAATTTGAGGAGGAAGAAAATAAAGAATTAATCAATGATTTTGAAGAAGAAAGTAGTGAAGATTTTGAGACTAATTCTAGTTTAATTAGAAGAAGAAAAAGACGATCATCTTCAGTCGTTTCTGAAGCTTTTGCTGAGGAAATTTTAGCGGAAAATAATCGCAAAAATGCCCAAGCTCAATTAATAGAAATTAACCAAAATCAATTAATTGAATCTTCCCAATCATTGGATTTAGATGAAGATGATTTAGAGGATGATTCTGCGATGAGTCATGAGACTGTCTTGGCCTTACAAGAGTTTTTAGGAGAGGAATTAGAGGATCCAGATGATGAGTTAGATGATGAAGAATTGGATGATGAAGAATTAGATGAACAGGAGGAAATTGAGTCAATTAAAATTAAAAATAAACTTAATTTTGGTGGTATTAAACAAGGTACTTTAAGTATTTTTCCTTTGGAAAAAGCTTCATTTCCTCGTACTTGTTATATCGTAGTTGATCGAGCTTCTGAATTGATTACTAGACCTTTACAAGATTTTCGGGAATTAGGGTTAATTCCACCTGAAGAATTTGCTCAAAAAACTTTACCTATTTTTGAAAATCATCGAGTTGCTCGGCGTTTTTCTAAACGCAAAGAAAGAGTTATTAAAATTCCTGATGGTAAAATGTTGAAAAAAACTTGTCCCCATCTTGCTTCTAAAGGTATTACTCGATTAATTCTTGATGGTCAAGTCTACTCTTTAAATAATTGATAAATAACAAATAAAGAATAATAAATAAAGGATAACCAATAATATTTATGGTGGACTTTCACATTCAAACAGATAGCGATATTCCGGCCTCAAAACAACTTTTTGATCAAATTCAATTTGCGATTGCCTCGCGCCAATATCCCCCCGGCCACCGTTTACCGAGTACCAGACAGTTGGCCATGATTACGAAATTACATCGTAATACCATTAGTAAGGTTTATCGTCAACTGGAAGAAACAGGCCTTGTGGAGTCACAGGCCGGCTCCGGTATTTATGTGAAAGCCCAAGGCCATGAAGGGGGGACGCATTTGGGATCACCTATTTTAACCCAGTATCCCACCGCTAGTAAATTAGTACAACAAAGCCTAGATCAACTGCTAACGGAGGGCTTTACCCTCACCCAAGCCAGAGAATTATTTTTAGCGGAAATAGACTGGCGTTTAAGATGTAGTGCAAGGGTATTAGTAACCGTACCGCAAGGGGATCTAGGGGCTGGAGAGTTGATGGTTAAAGAATTAGAACAATCTTTGGGTATTCCGGTACAATTAGTGCCAATGGAAGAATTAAACGATGTTTTGGATAAAACCCATTCAGGTACGGTTGTTACCAGTCGTTATTTCATCGGAAAGGCTGAAGAAATGGCCGCCCCCAAGTCAGTGCGCGTTATTCCCATTGATATTTATGATTATGCCAAAGAAATTGATTTAGTGACCAAATTACCTAAAGATAGTTGTTTAGGAGTAGTGAGCTTGAGTAAGGGCATTTTAAATGTGGCGGAAATTATTTTCCATAGTTTAAGAGGGGATGATATTTTAGTGATGACTGCCCAAGCAACGGATCATCATAAGGTTAATGCTGTCATCAGAACATCTCAAACTATTTTTTGTGATGGTGCGAGTTATGATCTTGTCAAAGAAGCCGTTTTAGATGCCAGAGATCAATTAATTCGTCATCCTGAAATTATCCGTTGTGAGAATTATATCGGAATTAAATCTATTAATTTATTAAAAAGAGAATTAGGTTTAGGATAATTTCAGTTACAAGTTAACAGTTCCCAGTAGGTAAATACAGATAATTTTTAAGATTTCATTAAGGCTGAAGCCTTATGCTACAAAAACAAAGTCTGCCGAACCCTTCAGGGTTTTGGCTATAGTTTATTTTTTGTAATATTTTTTACATTTTAAAGTTTATTTTCTGAAAATTTATTCCTGAAAAAATTTAACAAAAATACATATCAAAAACAATGTATTCTTTGATACATTTTATTGAAACATAATTGCTTATAGTTAAAACCTACTTTAAAGATTTTTCAACAAATAACAATACAAATAAACACTATGGGCAATCTAGGCAGACGTAAATTTTTACTCTATAGTTCCGCCGCATTGGGAACAAGTTTATTATTAAAAGGTTGTGGTCAAAATGCAACTGAAACTAATACCCAAAGTCCTACTCAAACAAGCAGTCCATCCCCTTCTGCTTCTCCTGTTGGTGATGGGATCAAAGTGGGAATTTTGCATTCTTTAAGTGGGACAATGGCTATTAGTGAACAAACCGTTGTTGATGCGGAATTATTAGCAATTAAAGAAATTAATGCTAGTGGTGGCGTATTAGGAAAACAAATTATTCCTATTAAAGAAGATGGCGCTTCTAACTGGGATACTTTCAAAGAAAAAGCCGAAAAATTAATTGATCAAGATAAGGTTGCGACTGTTTTTGGTTGTTGGACTTCCGCTAGTCGTACCGCCGTTTTACCTATCTTTGAAAGTAAAAATCATATGTTATGGTATCCCGTGCAATATGAAGGTCAAGAATGTTCTAAAAACATATTTTATACCGGAGCCGCCCCTAATCAACAAATTGAACCTGCGGTTGATTGGTTATTAGAAAATAAGGGTAAAAAATTCTTTTTAGTTGGTTCAGATTACATTTTTCCTCGTACTGCTAATAATATTATTACTGAACAATTAAAAGCTAAAGGAGGAGAAGTTGTAGGTGAAGATTATTTACCTTTAGGAAATGTTGAAGTAACTGCAATTATTACTAAAATTAAGACTGCTTTACCTGATGGTGGTGTGATATTTAATACCCTTAATGGTGATAGTAATGTTGCCTTTTTTAAACAGATGCAAGGGTCTGGTTTAACTGCTGACAAATACCCTGTGATGTCTGTTAGTATTGCCGAGGAAGAAGTTAAACAAATCGGTAAAGAATTTTTAATTGGTCACTATGCGGCTTGGAATTATTTTCAAACAGTTGATACTCCTGAAAATAAGAAATGGGTTGAAGATTTCAAAAAAGAATATGGGGCTGAAAGAGTTACCAACGATCCAATGGAAGCCGCTTATATCATGGTTTATTTATGGAAACAAGCAGTAGAAAAAGCCGGAACTTATGAAGATTTAGAAAAGATTAGAGCGGCGGCGATCGGTCAAACTTTTCAAGCTCCTGAAGGCTTAGTTACCATGAATTCTAATCATCATATTTCTAAAACTGTACGCATCGGACAAGTAAGAGATGATGGTTTATTTGATATAGTTTGGTCTACTGATAAACCCGTTGATCCCGTACCTTGGAATCAATTTGTACCTGCTACAAAAGGTTATTCTTGTGACTGGAGTGACCCCAAAAAAGGCGGTAAATTTAAGTTATAAATTATTAGTCATTGGTGATTGGTCATTAGTCATTTGTTACCTATCAGCTATTAATTATCCATTATCAATTATCAATTATCAATTATTAATTAATGTCATTATTTTTTGAAAGTTTATTTAATGGAATTAGTCAAGGTTCAGTATTATTAATTTCCGCTTTAGGTTTAGCAATTGTTTTTGGTTTAATGGGTGTAATTAACTTAGCTCATGGTGAGTTAATGATGCTCGGTGCTTATACAACTTTTGTGATACAAAATCTATTTCAACCTTTAGGTGAACCTTGGTTTAATTTATATTTTATTGTTGCTATTCCCTGTGCTTTTGTAATTTCAGCACTCACAGGATTTTTATTAGAAAAAGAGGTCATTCGTTATCTTTATGGGCGACCTTTAGAAACTCTTTTAGCCACTTGGGGAGTTAGTTTAATTCTTATTCAATTTGTGAGAAGTTTAAACTGGGCTTTAATGATCGGTGTAATTATCTTTTTCTTGCGTCAAGTTATTGTTAAAATTTTTCAATTAATTTATGAGAAAAATTTTGATCAAATTTCGCCAAAAGTTAACAATTTAATTAAAAAATTAACCTTGCCTGTGGGGGCAGTTCTAAGTTTAGGAATAATTGCCATTCTTAATTATTCAAAACAGCCTTTTTTAACAAAAGTTTGGTTTGGTGCTGTTAATTTAAACGTGACTGCTCCCGCATGGTTAAGAAGTCCAATTAAAGTTCCGGGCTTAGATTTTAATATCTCATCAAGTCGGATTTTTATTGTTAGTTTAACTGTCATTTGTATCGCTGTAATTTATTGGTTTTTAAACTATTCTAACTGGGGTTTACGCATTAGATCAGTGACCCAAAACCGCACGATGAGTGCTTGTTTAGGCATTCCAACTCGACAGGTTGATGCTTTTACTTTTGCGATCGGATCGGGTTTAGCGGGAATAGCAGGATGTGCGATCACTTTGCTAGGTTCAGTAGGCCCAAATACCGGACAAAATTATATAGTTGATGCTTTTATGGTGGTAGTAGTTGGAGGGGTTGGCAACTTATTTGGTACGGTAGTTGCGGCCATCGGAATTGGCACAATAGATTACTTATTAAGTTCTCAAACTATTGTCGCATTATTAACCCCAATTACTGCTTTAAAACCTTTAACCGATGTGTTTACATTTTTCTCAACTACTACTATGTCAAAAGTAATGGTTTTTATCTTAATTATTAGCTTTTTACAAATTAAACCTGCTGGTATTTTCCCCCAAAAAGGTAGAACCGCAGAATTATAGTGCTAGGTACAAGTAATAAATAATAAATGATAAGTATAGCTTTAAAATCAAAGTTAGTTCACTTTAGTGAACGATAACTATTAGCCTTGAAATTCATTTCAAGGCGATCTATTAAATCAAAATAATCTTTAGAATTAATTGCCAAAATATTAAAAAGATAAGATGCCTGTTTTACTCATAATTTTAGATATTAAACAATAATGGAAACAACAATTAATCATCAAAAAAATAAACAAAAATTAATCATTGAAGGGGCAATTATAATCGGCTTAACTTTAATTTTTTCCCTAATTATGCCCCTGATTTTAGAACCTTTTAGACTTAAATTATTAGGGCGTTTTTTAGCTTTAGGAATTGCGGCTTTAGGAATTGATTTAATTTGGGGTTATACGGGCTTATTAAGTTTAGGTCATGGTATCTTTTTTGCATTAGGTGGATATGCCCTCGCCATGCACATGAAATTACAAATTCCTCAAGGCCAAATACCCGATTTTTTTACCCTTTATGGTGTCACAGAATTGCCTTTTTTCTGGAAACCTTTTGGCTCTTTTCCCTTTACTTTAATTGCTATTTTTATTATTCCTGCTATTACCGCCGGAATTTTAGGTTATTTAGTATTTAGAAACCGCATTAAAGGGGTTTATTTTTCGATTTTAACTCAGGCCGCTTTATTAGTCTTTTTTAACTTTTTTAATGGTCAACAAAAGTTAATTAATGGTACTAATGGATTAAAAACTGATACGGATACAATTTTAGGAATGGTAGCCGGATCAAATCAATCTCAATTTATCTTTTATCAATTAACAATTTTAGGAATTATTGTTAGTTATTTACTCTGTCGGTGGCTCACTAGCGGACGTTTTGGAAGGCTATTAATTGCGATTCGAGATGATGAAATGAGGTTGCGTTTTTCCGGTTATGATCCTACCCCTTTTAAAGTATTAGTTTTTGCTATTTCAGGGGCGATTGCAGGGATAGCGGGTTCACTTTATACAATCCAAAGCGGTTTAATTACGCCTGAAAGCATGAAAGTCGCCTTTTCCATTGAAATGGTCATTTGGGTTGCAGTAGGCGGTAGAGGCACTTTAATTGGGGCAATTATCGGAGCATTATTAGTTAATTTCGGGAGCAGTTTATTCAGTGAAAAATTCCCAGAAATTTGGCTATTTTTTCAGGGAGCATTATTTTTAATTGTAGTAACAGTTTTACCCGATGGTATTGTCGGTTGGCTCAAAAATTCTGGTATTAATTTAATTAAAAATCTCTTGGGAATTAAACCTCCTGTAGTGGCATTTCCTGAAATAGTAGAAAACCCTGAAATTTTAGAAGAAAAGGAAGAATTTACCCATGACAAATAATCAGAAAAATAACATTTTAGAAATTAATAATTTAACCGTTAGTTTTGATGGTTTTAAAGCTTTAAATAACCTTAATTTTAGTATTGAAAAAGGGGAATTAAGGGTAATTATTGGGCCTAATGGAGCAGGAAAAACTACCTTTTTAGATATTATTACGGGCAAAGTTAAACCAACGGTGGGAGAAGTATTTTTTAAAGGTAAAAATTTAAGAAAATTCTCTGAACATCAAATTGCTAGATTAGGGATCGGCCGTAAATTTCAAACTCCGAGAATTTACCTTAATTTAACAGTTAGAGAAAACTTAGATTTAACAGTAAATCCTCAAAAAAATGTCTTTAAAACCCTCTTTAATCCTGTTAAAAATAACGAAAAAAGAACGGTGGCCGGATTATTAGAAACCATCGGCTTAACTGCTAAAGCGCAATTAAAAGCGGATCTGTTATCTCATGGTGAAAAACAACGCTTAGAAATTGGGATGTTAGTAGCACAATCCCCTGATTTATTATTAGTAGATGAACCCGTGGCTGGGCTAACAGATGAAGAAACGGAAAATGTTGGTGCATTATTATTAGAATTGGCTCAAAGTCATTCTATTATTGTGATTGAACATGATATGGAATTTGTGCGCCAAATTGCTAAAAAAGTGACGGTTTTACATCAAGGTTCAGTATTATGTGAAGGCTCAATGGAGCAGATTCAAAATGATCCCAAAGTTATTGAAGTTTATTTAGGAGAAGAACAACAACATGATTAAAGATCAACCAATTAATAATAATTTAGAGGATAATTTAGAGCCAATTATTCCCATGTTAAACCTATCTAATTTGAATGTTTATTATGGGGAAAGTCATATTTTAAGAAGTGTGGACTTAAATATTTTTCCGGGGGAAATGGTTTGTTTAATTGGTAGGAATGGGGTGGGAAAAACAACCCTTTTAAAAACTATTATGGGCTTACTTAATTCCCGTACTGGTAATATTAATTTAGAGGGTAAAAATATTAATAAAATTAGCACGGATAAAAGGGCAAGATCGGGCATAGGATATGTTCCCCAAGGGAGGGAAATAATACCAAGAATTTCTGTGAAAGATAATCTTTTATTAGGGTTAGAAGCACAGCCTAAAGGTAGAAAAAAATCTGATATTATTCCCGATGAAATATTTGAACTTTTCCCTGTTTTAAAAACGATGTTAAACCGCATGGGCGGGGACTTAAGCGGAGGTCAACAACAACAATTAGCCATCGCAAGGGCTTTAATGGGAAAACCCCGTTTATTATTATTAGATGAACCCACCGAAGGCATCCAACCTTCAATTATTTTAGAAATAGAATCTGCGGTGAAAAAGATTATTAAAACCACAGGAATTTCTGTGTTATTAGTAGAACAACATTTGCATTTTGTTCGTCAAGCTGATCGCTATTATGCAATGCAAAAAGGGGGTATTGTTGCTACGGGAAATACTAATCAATTAAGTCAAGATGTGATCCAAAAATTTTTAGCAGTTTAATCAATTTTTTGATTTAATTTTCTTTAGTAAAACTGAATAAAATTAATTAGTGATAGTTTGGTTTTCTGTCGGGGGTAATAAATAAATTAACCCTGAAATAATAGTTAAAATGACAGAAAGCCAAAAACAAATTAAACTAATTTTAATCCAAATACCCATTAAGGGAGATATTAATAAGGCGATGGCAATAATTTGGGAAACTGTCTTTAATTTACCCCAAAAATTAGCCCCTTGGATGGTATTTTTACCTGATAAATTAGGATTAATACGCCAACCTGCAATGGTTAATTCTCTGGCTAAAATTAGAAACACTGCCCAGGCCGGAATTTGATTTAATTCTACTAGGGAAAGTAGGGGAGCAAGAACTAATAATTTATCAACTAAAGGGTCAAGAAATTTGCCTAATTCTGTTACTTGATCTAATTTTCTAGCTAAATATCCATCTAACCAATCTGTTAAGGATACAAGTAGAAAAATGATTAAAGCACTCCATCTTGTTTGTTGATTAGGATTGTTTAAAAGATATAAAATAAAGGGTATTCCTAATAATCGAGAAAAGGTAATCCAAGTAGGTAGATTCATAAATTTATTGATACTTATTTAAAATAGGAGATCATTAACAATTAAAGATAAAAGAGAAACCGGATTTCTAGCTAGAAATCCGGTTTCTCCAATTAATTAAAAAAGTTGAATCCAAATCTTACATTCCTGCGCCGATACCAGCGTAAGAACCATAAAAGAAGACTCCAACCACGGTTAAAGCCCCTAAACCAGCCACAACAGCCACGATCCAAAGGGGAATCCTTCCATCTGCAAACATAATCAAACCTCCTAAATTGCTCTTTGTCTTAAAATGAGTTAATAAATGGGATTAGTTAAAGAAATAACTAGAGAATAATACACCAAGTACAGCAATCAGAAGTAAACCTAAATACAAAGAAGTAAGGTTTAATTCAACGGGCTGTTTATTACGGTTGGGAGTTCTTTCCATATTTTTCCTTATGATGTCCTATTGTTTAGCGTTGAATAAATTGCATTGCGGCGATCGCACCTAAAAAGAAAACTGTAGGCACAGCTAAAGTATGGATCGCCAACCATCTTACGGTAAAGATGGGATAAGAAACAGGTTGATTTTGGGTTGCCATAAAAAAAATTATCCTTTGTCAGAGTTTACAAAATCAGAGTTTAGAAAAATTGATCAAGCAAAAAGTTATTTATTAAAGTTTTGAATTTGCTCATTAACTGTATAACGATCTTCAAGAATGGGTAATTCTAAACGATCTTCAGTGAAATATTGATCAGGGCGAGGAGTACCAAAAGCATCATAAGCTAATCCGGTACTAACAAATAACCATCCGGCCACGAATAACATCGGAATGGTAATGCTATGGATTACCCAGTAGCGAATACTGGTAATAATATCGGAAAATGGGCGTTCACCTGTTGTTCCTGCCATTAAACTTGTTCTCCTTTAGATTATTGATAATAAAAAGATGTTAAAATTCAGTTTACCTGATTAGAAACCTATTTTAAGCTTTTTTTTTTAATTGGTCATTACCGATTGATTACTGATTACTGATTAGCCTCAAGAGCTTGATAGTGCAGTAAAATACCTCTTTCACCCAAAATAAAGCCCTGATCAGGATTGATAAACTTAATATTTAAAAGGTTAGAAGGTACATTTTCAATTTCGAGATCTTTTTCCCAACTTTGACCGTGATCCGTACTTCTTAATAAAGTACCACTACCACCCACAACCCACATTTCATCAGGGGTGCGAGAAGCTAGATCCAGTAAACCCCAACTAGAACGGTCTTCGGGAGAAATATTTTTGTCCCATTTTTCCATGTCAACGGGATCACTAAATTGTAATTGACCACCCCTTGCTAACAGCCACATTCTACCATCATCTTCATAGCCCATATTTTGTAAACGGCGAGAAGAATTACGGTTATGGGGAGTCCATTGACTATCTCCGGGTTGCCATGTGGAATAAAAATTTCCGTTGGCAGATACGGCCACATATTTCCCGTCTTTAGCACGCTCGATATTACGGGCAACGCCCACTGCACCTTCTACTAAAGCTTTCCATGTTTTACCGTCATCGGTGGTTTTATAAATCGCACCGAGATCCGTCACCATTTCGGCTGTATGAGGCTCTAAAGCTAAAATACTATAGGGAGAGCCGGGTAATTGGGAACTTAAGAGAATGCGTGACCAATTTTGACCGCCATCCTCCGTATGTAATAATAAAGAGGGTTTACCAGTAATCCAACCTTCTTGGCCTTTAAAACTAACGGCCGTAAAATTGACCTTTTCATCTCCCAACTCTAGTACCTTTTGAGACCAAGTTTGACCACCATCTAAGGTTTCAAAAATGGTTTCCTTTGTCCCCACTAACCAACCATGTTGGCCATCATCGCTAAAAGCGACATCGGCAAAGGTAGAATCAGTATTTAAGTTTAAAACTTGCCAAGGATGAACGGTGGTTGCACTAACCTTCGTACAACTAATACAAAATAAAGTAATTGCGAGTAAAATGGCAATTTGTTTGAATTTTGTGAAAAATAAATTCATAAAAGATTGATCAAGGAGAATTGACAATTAATTAATTAATAATTAATTCTTAGTTAAGAGTATATAAACTTAGAAAAAAAATAATTCCTAAAGCTAGTGTGCCAAAAATCAAGAGATTTTTTTGTCCGGGAGTTAAACTATTAACTCCTAAACCATATTTGAGATTTTCCTCAAAACCGGAGGCCACGTTAGTGGCTTTGGTTTCAATAAATACTTTTTTACTAGCTCCACAAACAGGACAACGCCATGTTGAGGGTAAATCGCTAAATTGAGTATCAGGAGGAATATTATTTTTACTATCGCCTTTCGGGGGTTCATAAACGTAGCCACAAGCTCTACATTCATGCCAGATGGGGGCGAGTTCAGCGAGGGTTTTTTCAACGGGACGATCGCTCATGATCAGTCATTAAGCTAATCTTTAATAAATGGATATTAAAATTATCTCACAAATTGTGAACAGTGAACAATTGATTTTTTGCGCGAAAGTTTAGTTTATTTTAAATAAGGATTAATTAATGTCCACCAAGCATTTGATTTTTGGTTGTATTCATCCTCACATCTTTCGGCTCTTTCTACTGGTAAATATTCATCTTCTATAATGAAAGAAAATTCTTCAGGATTACTACCATAAATTAAACAAGCGGTATTATAAAATCGTTGGGAACTTAAAGAATGTTCATCCCAAAAAGTAAGATTTTCTAAATCATTTTGTTCGTCAACAGATTCGGATTCAAATTGAAACATTCCACTTAACAAACCCAATTTATCATCATAAAGATCAATTAAAATAATTGATGCAAAATTATCTACTGCGTCTTCTTCATTTCCCGTAATTGGTAGTTGATATTGATCAACTAAAGCATGACCTAATTCATGGAAAAAGGTAAAGGATGTTGCATCAATCACTTCATTGGTAAAATCTTCCTCCGTTTCAATATTATCTTCAAAGATTTTAAGATAATCTGCTAATAATTCATAACACATAGTAATCTTTAATTCTGATGGTGAATAATAAGCATTACTTTCATCACAAGAGGTGAAATTAACTTCAATATCATTGGGAAAAATTAAAGTATCATTCAAGTCTTGAATTAGCTGATCAAAATAACTGCTTTCTTCTAAAACTTGACGGATTTTTTCAAATTCTTGATCGCTACTTTGATCATAGGAAATCACCAGATCCCCTGTATCTTCTATTTCAATATTTTCCTGTGCTTTAACTGATGATAAAGGATTAAAACTAATTAAACTTAATACTATAGTAGAATAGGTAAAAATCTTACTAAATTTTGCTAAAAAATTGTAATTTTTACTTTTGCAATTGAACATGATCTGCAATCTCCTGAGAAATGATTAATCTAAATATAGCAATTTTTTTGACGATTAGTTCAGCTTTAGTTATTAGTAGTAAGACTTTTACAGTCTTTTTCCTAATAATTGATCTGCTATTAGCCCTTGAGAATTGCTATATTAACAATTAACTCTACTTAAAAGTAGAGTATTAAAAATAAGAAAAATTTATTTTTTATTAATTCGGAAATGGAGCAGGCCGCACTTTAAGAGTAAGATTTTTTTGACCTCGAATGATTTGCACTTCTAGCTTTTCTCCGATTTTACTTAATTCTACTTGTTGTTGTACATCGGTTGATGTTTTAACTATTTGATCACCAACTTTTAAGATTAAATCTCCTACTTTAAAACCTGCTTTTTGAGCGGGAGATGTTTTTACTACTTTAACAACTAAAATTCCTTCTTTTATTTTAAGATTGTTTAATTTTAATTGTTTTAAAGTTTCTTGTAATTCTAAATTTTCTTGCCAATTCTTACTAAGATTAATCATGTGAATGCCCAAATAGGGATGCTGTGCCTTTCCTTTAGTTAAAATTTGTTGGGCAATATTTTGAGCAGTTTGAATTGGTATGGCAAAACCTAATCCTTGGGCATTGGGGCGAATGGCGGTATTTATGCCGATCACTTGCCCTAATGCGTTTAAAAGTGGGCCTCCTGAGTTGCCCGGATTGATGGCCGCATCTGTTTGAATAAATTTAACTCTTTTATCTGGCACTCCTACTTCACTGCTGGTGCGATCTAAGGCGCTGATAATGCCCACGGTGACGGTATGATCCAAGCCCATCGGATTGCCGATCGCCACCACCCACTCCCCTGGAATTAAATCTTGAGTGTTGGCAAAAGGGGGAATGGGCAAATTTTTCGCTTCAATTTTGACGACTGCAATATCCGTCATTTGATCAATACCCATTACTTTTCCGGCAAAAGTGTTGCCATTGTTGAGGGTGACGGTAACAGTTTGCGCCCCTTCCACCACATGGGCATTAGTTAAAATTTGTCCATCTTCACTCAGAATAAGACCCGATCCCGTTCCGGCCTGAAATTGAGGTTTAGGAGTCTCTCCATCTTTGAAAAAATCATCAAAAAAGGGTTTACCAAAGGGGTTTAAAAGGTTTTCCGATATTTCTCGTGCTGAGTCAATTCTGACTACGCTAGGCCCAACCATTTGTACGGCTTTTGCAATAAAATTAAAACGAGGATTGTCTTTTGTTGAATCATTTTCTACAAATAAAGGGGAGTTGATACTTACTGGAACGGCTTGATTTTGTGAGTTATAATGCTTAAGAAAAAAACCATGAGTTATACCACCTAAAGCACTTCCAAGAATAATTAAACCTAAATAAAAGGCAAATTCTTTAATTGATTTTTTCATAAATTTGTGATTGGGTAACAATTGGTTAATTAGATCTAAAAAGAAGAAAATATTTTAATTTTTTTTTATTTTTAATCTTTTACTTTTAAGTATTTTTAGTAGATGTCATTATGTTTCTTCAATTTTAACTTAACTTAATTAAAATAATAAAAATTTCTAATTTGGGAGCGAAATATTTGCTTTGACTCTTGATCAATCTAGGGCTAAAACCCTCTCATTTCTAAAGAGAGGGTCTTTTTTTCTAGTTGGTGAACCTGAAAAATTTTAAACAAGTTAAACAATTAATCATTAATTATTTAATATTAACTGATAATTAAGCTACTTTTAAGAGAGAATTATCGTTTAAAATTTGTTGGTAATAGTTTTTTAATTGTAAAGTTGCTTCAGTCCAACTCCATTTTTCAGCTTCAATCCTCGCATTTTGACGTAAAATTTCTTTTTCATTCTGAGCCTCTAATAAGCGCTGAGTGGCTCTGATCGCCCCTTGAGGATCATCAGGCTCAAATAAATAACCATTGACTCCATCGGTTACAATATCAGGAATACCGCCAGAATTAGCCGCTACCACCGGACAACCGGCCGCCATTGCTTCTAATAAAACTAAGCCTAAAGTTTCGGTGCGGGAAGGAAAAACAAAAGCATCCGCACTGGCAAAAGCAGAGGCTAATTCTAAGCCCTGTAAATACCCTACAAAATGAGTATTTGTCCCTTCAAAATGTTTTTGTAAATTTTCTCGATGGGGCCCATCTCCCACTAAGGCTAAACGGGCTTGGGGAATAGCCTCTAAAACGGGTTTAATTTCTTCGATTTGTTTTTCGGCGGATAATCTCCCCACATATAACAATAATGGCTCTTTTGGATGATTTTGAGATAGACGATTGCGCATTTTTTCTGAGCTTAAGTGAGGCATAAACATTTCCGTATCTACCCCTCTTTGCCAAAGATCTAATCTTTCAATGCCATGATTTCTTAATTCTTCTACCATTGCAGTGGAGGTACATAAGTTTAATTGTGCTTGATTATGTGCTAATTTCAGTAATTCCCACAAAACAGGCTCTAATTTTGGTAAACCATAATGTTTTAAATATTGAGGCAAATGGGTATGATATGAGGCAATTAAAGGAATATTTAACTGTTTTGCATAGTAAATACCTCCTGCTCCTAAAACGGCGGGGTTGACAACATGAATTAAATCAGGTTTAAATTGTTGTAATTTGCGTTTAAGAGAAGGACGGGGAAAAGCTAATTTTAATTCGGGATATAGGGGAAAAGGAATTGCAGAAACACCATAAATTTCTGCTCCTTTATGTTCTTTTAAACCGCCTTCGGGACAAAAAATTAAAACTCGATCGCCGTTGCGTTGTAAGTGTTCAACGGTATGACGTAAACGGGTAACAATGCCATCAATTTTTGGTAAAAAAGTTTCAGTAAAAAGAGCAATTTTCATATAAGATTTTAAGTTTTATTGATCATACTGATCCTTAATTATAAAAGAGATAGTAACAAAATTAAACTAAGATTAGATTAAAATTTTTTTGACTTTATTATTAATTTTTTTTAGTTGAGTTTTAATGTTGAGAAATGTAAAAATATGATTGAGTTTAATTTTTATGTTTCGATCAATGGCACAAAGCACACCCCAAGAGTTTTTTCTGTAATTAAACTATCTACATTTTTGGTTAATATTTCCATAACTTGATAATCTTTTCCTACGGGAATAATCATTTTTCCATTAATAGCTAATTGTTCAATTAAAGCTGATGGAATGTGATCGGGGGCGGCCGTTACTAAAATTTTATTAAAAGGTTGATATTTTGGCCAACCTTTTGACCCATTTCCTAGCTTTAATTTAATATTATCATAGCCCAAAGATTGAAGATTTTGACGTGCTTTTTTAGCTAATTGTGGGATAATTTCAATAGTATAAACTTGTTGAGCTAATTCTGCTAAAATTGCCGTTTGATAACCGGAGCCTGTGCCAATTTCTAAGACTTGATCTTCGGGTAAAATTTCCGCCATTTGGGTCATATAAGCCACAATATAAGGTTGAGAAATTGTTTGATAATATCCGATGGGTAAAGGGGAATCTTGATAGGCCATTTTAATTAAATAATCATCTACAAATTTATGACGAGGTACTTTTAACATGGCATTTAATACTTTTTGATCTGTAATTCCTCGCCCTTTAATTTGTTGATTAATCATGATTTGGCGTTTTATTTCAAAGTCTTGATCATCTGGGTTTAAATTATCATTTTTGATGTGCCAAAAAGGTAAATCTAAATTTAAAATTAAGCTCAATAGGGATGGGTTAATTAACATACTTTTCACCTCCCTTGATGAATTTGCATATATGTAATTATATTATATCTCTATTTCAAAAAAGTCGGGGATTTTCTTTGGTTATTAATAAAAAATAGTAGGGGTGAACGGCCGTTCACCCCTACAGATATTCTATATCAATAATATCTTGATCAAATTAATATGATTAGTGCAAAATAGACAATATTATCCAAGAAATATAAGATAATATCATAATAAGAATTGCAATCTTAATAAGCGAAACAGTTTTCTTGATAGTTTTCTTAGTTTCTTCAGGTTGACTAATTTCTTGAATCTCATTTATTAATTCATTAGCATTACTCATTTTGCACTGAGCCGTTTCAACCCAATTTTTAAGGGTAGAAACTACCTGATTAATCTCAATTTCTTGAGACTCTTTGGTGGCACGTTTAAAGACTTCAACTTTTCCTTCTTTTAATGATCTTCCGGTGGTGATACGCAAGGGAATACCAATCAATTCTGAGTCTTTAAATTTCACTCCCGCCCTTTCATCTCGATCGTCAAATAAAGTTTCAACTCCGGCCTGATTAAGCTCTGTGTAAAGCTTTTCGGCTACTGCCATCTGTTCGGGATCGGTGATATTCGGCACTACCACAATGGCGTGATAAGGCGCGATCGCAACGGGGAAAATAATACCGTCTTTATCGTAGGATTGTTCCACAGCCGACTGAGCTAAACGGGAAACGCCGATGCCGTAACAGCCCATAATAAAAGGCTTTTCTTCTCCTTGTTCATTTGTATAAGTAGCTCCCATTGCCTCTGAATATTTTACACCTAATTGGAAAATATGCCCTACTTCGATACCTCTGGCCGTCTTTAATTTTTGGTTGGGATCGTGGGTAGCACTATCACCTGATTTGGCTTTGCGAATATCTACTATTAATTTAGGTTGCTCAAACTCCTTACCCCAATTTGCACCTAAAACATGATAATTTGTTTCATTTGCACCCGTTACAAAGTCTTTTAATTCTACCGCAGTTTGATCCACAAAACGCAAAAATTGAGGTGCAATATTTTCTTGTTTGGCGATATAATCATCACTAAGATCGGGAGCAATATAACCTAAAGGCAAAGCTTGATTCACCCATTTTTTCTGAGCAGTTTCATCAGGAACAGTTAAAGCTAAAATTGCCTTACTTTGATAGTTATTTGCCAATTTAGTTAATTCATTTTGTAACTTAACTTCATTAACATCTTGATCCCCCCTAATACTAACTAAAATTAAGACAGTTTTACCACTATCAAAAATAGCTTCATATAACACATTTTTAACGATATTACTAGGAGAACAGCCTAAAAAGTTACATAACTTATCAATAGTTTCACAGTTAGGAGTTTCTCTTTTTTCGTAACTATTAAAAGGAGAAGATTTAGCTTTTTTAGGAATAGAAATAGCCTTTTCCACATTGGCCGCATATTTTCCATCTTCTGTATATAATACTTCATCTTCACCCGCATCAGCTAACACCATAAATTCTTGAGAACCAGAACCGCCAATCGCCCCAGAATCAGCCTCTACAGCCCTAAATTGTAAACCACAACGGCTTAAAATATTGCGGTAAGCTTGATCCATATCACCATAAGTTTTTTTCAAACATTCTTCAGTTGTATGGAAAGAATAACCATCTTTCATAATAAATTCACGACCGCGCATTAACCCAAAACGAGGGCGAATTTCATCCCTAAATTTAGTTTGAATTTGATATAAATGAACAGGTAATTGACGATATGACTTAATCATATCTTTAGCCACAGTAGTGATAACCTCCTCATGGGTAGGGCCTAGGCCTAATTCCCTTCCCTGTCTATCTTCTAGGGCAAACATAATACCTTCAGCCTTAGTGTAGGTATCCCAACGCCCCGACTCCTTCCATAACTCAGAGGGCTGTAACTGGGGCAATAAACATTCTTGAGCGCCCGTAGCATTCATTTCCTCCCTGACTATTTGGGAAACCTTTTGTAAAACGCGCCACATTAAGGGTAAATAGGCGTAAACACCGCTACCGATACGCCGAATATATCCCGCTCTTAATAACAGTTTATGGGAGGGAATTTCAGCCTCTGCGGGGTTTTCACGCAGGGTAGAAAACAACATTTGAGATAATTTCATAGTTAATTTTTTTGCTTTAAAGATTAAACTTTTCATTCTACAATATAATCAGTTTAAGTATTGTAGGGAAAGTTCTTGCAGATTTATTTAAGTTTAAATCAAGAGGATTCTTGACTCCTGTTAATAAAAAATTATTGATTTTTGGCAATTTCAAAGCATTAATTATATCTTTATTTACATAGTAAAAATTTGTTTTCTTGATCTTGCTCTTTTGTAGGTAAATTAACGAGAAAATTTTTAGCTAAATAATAAGCTAATTTTGGTGGGACTGCGTTTCCAATTTGAATATAAGCCGCACTATTTGAACCATAAAAAATAAAATCATCATCAAATGTTTGGATTCTAGCACATTCTCTGACTGTTAATCTACGATGAAGATCAGGGTGAGGGTGTATTACTGCTCCACCTGTACCTCCGCCACGCCCTAAAATAGTCGGAGAAGGTTTATTCCAATCTAATTTTCTATTGCCTAAATATTGATTAATTTTAACTTTATGACGTGAACCTTGATGATTATATATCTTATTTTCTTCATTACAGTATTCTCTTGGTAAATCAAAAATAGCATCTTTAATAGTTATATATTTATCTTTTTTATAGATAGCTTGAGGAAATTTATATTGAAAATTAATATCTTTTCTCACCCCTACAATAATTACTCTTTTTCTTAATTGAGGGACTCCATAATCAGCAGAATTAACAATTTTCCAATTAATATTGTATCCTATATTATCAAAATCTTTTAAAATCATTTTAAAGACTTTACCAATTTTATTTTTTTTATCTTCTTGACTTTCATAACCACCTAAATTTGTAATTCCGGTAACATTTTCCGCTAAGAAAAACATGGGTTGTTTATCATTAATTACTCTTAAAAGTTCTAAATATAATTGATTTCTTTGATCTTCTTCTTTTCGATAAGGATTAGCAACAGAAAAACCTTGACAGGGAAAACCACCAATCACAATATCACAATTAGGAATTTCATCTGATGCAATATTTTCAATTGCTCCTAAAATTACTTTTGTTTTAGTTAAATCAAAATTATTTCTATAAGTTTCAATAGCATTTTCATCAATATCATTTGCCCAAATAATATGATGACCTGCTCGTTCAAAACCCAAGTCTAAACCACCACAGCCACAAAATAAAGATACAACTTTCATTAATTAATAACCTCTCTATTTTGATCAATAATTGTAATAATTTTCTCGATTTCTTCAAATATTAATTCTTTGTATGTTTCTGATTGAGTATTAATGTACATAACCAATAATTTAGAAATAGCATCTTCAAAATCTTGAAAATGTTTGAGGAAAGATGTTTCTAAAAAATTAAAATCTAAATGTATATGTTTAGCAATCTTTAGTATTTTTGCTCGATCAATTCTAATTGAGTTACCTTCCCATCTATTAACTAAACTTAAAAAATCTTCTGGAGTTTTAATTATATTCTTTAATAAATCAATAAAATCTTGTCCTTTGACAAAATATAAATCCATCACTAAATCATTTTTGATCGCAATAATTAGATCATCAGAAAAGATAACTTCTGCCATTTTGATAAATCTGCTTTGAAACTGCTCAAATTTATTATTTGCTTCTAATAATTTGAATAAATTTTTTAATAAACTACGAGAACCTAAGCCAATTTCGATAATTTCATTATTTAATTGAACTTTTTTTCCTTTTCTTTCATTGAGATAATCTTCCACATCTAATAAATAAAATACTGCTGTTTTTTCAAAAGAACCAAGATTAATTTCCGTAGTAGAAGGGATTAATGTTTTAACAGAAACTTGATAATTTTGATCAAAAATAAGATCTGCTTTTTCTCTTTTATTCGATAAAACAAATTTTGTAATAAATTCATTTTCTACAAAAATTCCTTCAGTTTCAATATTTTTATTTTCTCTTTTAAATTCATCTGTAATTGTTCCGTTAAATAAAATAGCTAAAAAATCCTCAAAATCTCTAGCTGTTGTTTTTCTTTTCGCAACATCTTTTGCTGAAATGTTAGAATATAAATAATTTAACAGATAGGCACTATTAAATTTATCTTTAGATTCTACTAAATACTCAAAAAAAGTAACTATATCTTCGAGACAATTATTTTTAACCTTTAAGATATTTTTTTGAATTAAAAAATCTCTAATTATTTTAATTATATAATGTTGGTTAACCATGTTTGAATTTTAATTTATAACATCAATTTTGAGTAAATTTAATCATAGATTAGGTATCTTATTATAAAACACATTTTATAACAATAGTTCCATCTAAAAAAATATTCCCCTAAGCCTATACACAAAATGACACATCATGGGTTACAATTGTAAAGAAATCTATCGTTTATATAATTTTTGCTAACAAACTTAATAAAAATCTATGTCTCTGCCCATTCGTAATGTTGCGATCATTGCCCACGTTGATCACGGTAAAACTACCCTTGTAGATGCTCTCTTAAAACAATCTGGTATTTTCCGAGAAGGAGAGGACATTCCTGACTGTGTGATGGACTCCAACGATCTCGAACGGGAAAGAGGCATTACTATTCTTTCCAAAAATACAGCAGTTCGCTATAAAGATACTTTAATTAATATCGTTGATACCCCCGGTCACGCTGACTTCGGTGGTGAGGTGGAACGGGTTTTAGGTATGGTGGACGGTTGTATTCTCATTGTGGATGCCAATGAAGGCCCCATGCCCCAAACTCGTTTTGTACTCAAAAAGGCTTTAGAAAAAGGTTTACGCCCCATTGTGGTGGTTAATAAGATCGATCGCCCCAATGTTGACCCTGATACCGCCGTTGATAAGGTATTTGACTTGTTTGTGGAGTTGGGGGCTGATGATGATCAGTGTGATTTTACTACCCTTTATGCCTCCGGTATTTCCGGTTTTGCCAAAGAGAACCTAGATGATGAGGGTAAGGATATGCAACCCTTATTTGAAGCCATTTTACACCATGTTCCCCCACCGGCCGGCGATGTGACTAAAGCTTTACAGTTACAAGTGACTACTTTAGATTATTCTGAGTATTTAGGTAGGATTGTGATTGGACGTATTCACAATGGTGTGATTAAAGCGGGTCAACAGGCGGCCATGGTTAAGGAGGATGGCTCAGTTGTTAAAGGTAAAATTACTAAATTACTCGGTTTTGAAGGTTTAAATCGGGTAGAATTACCTGAAGCCAGTGCGGGTAATATCGTAGCTGTGGCGGGTTTTGCCGATGCTAATATCGGTGAAACCATCACTTGTCCCGATGAACCTCAAGCTTTACCTTTAATTAAGGTTGATGAGCCTACCTTACAAATGACCTTCAGTGTTAATGACTCGCCCTTTGCCGGTCAAGAAGGAAAATTTGTGACCTCTCGTCAACTGCGCGATCGCTTAATGCGTGAGTTAGAAACTAACGTAGCTTTACGAGTTGAGGAAGGAGACTCCGCCGAAAAATTCTTAGTTTCCGGCCGTGGTGAATTACATTTAGGTATTTTAATCGAAACTATGCGCCGTGAAGGTTTTGAGTTTCAAGTGTCTCAGCCTCAAGTAATTTTCCGTGAAGTTAGCGGTCAACCCTATGAGCCTTATGAGTATTTAGTCTTAGACGTACCCGAAGAAGGCGTAGGTAGCTGTATGGAGCGTTTAGGACAACGTAAGGGCGAAATGCAGGATATGCAAACGGGAACTAATGGACGGACTCAGTTAGAGTTTGTGATCCCCGCGCGGGGCTTAATTGGTTTTCGTGGTGAGTTTATCCGCATGACTCGTGGGGAAGGTATTATGAACCATAGTTTCCATGAATATCGTTCTTTCTGTGGTCAGTTAGAAACCCGTTATAATGGTGTGATCACTGCTTTTGAAGAAGGTACAGCCACTTTTTACGCCCTCAAAAATGCTGAAGATCGGGGTGTGTTCTTTATTACCCCCGGTACGAAGGTTTATAAAGGCATGATCGTGGGTGAACATAACCGCCCTCAAGACTTAGAGTTAAATGTGTGCAAAACCAAACAGTTAACTAACCACCGTGCCTCCTCTGGTGAGGAATTAGTGCAACTTCAGTCCCCCATTGATATGAATTTAGAACGTGCTTTAGAATATATTGGTGAGGGTGAATTAGTAGAAGTTACTCCCAATTCAGTGCGTTTAAGAAAATTAGATGTGAAAAAATTGGCTAAACGCTAATATTTCCTCTCAATTTTGACAATAAAAAAACCTAATTTTATTTAAAAAGTTAGGTTTTTTATTTTTTTAAGTGGATTTTTTATCCTTTTTTTTCAGAGTATTAAGCTTTTAGGAATTTAGGGAAAAGAGCAACAGAAATTAAGCGGAAAAATTGTTGATACAATAGAATTTATGAATTGATTTATTTGGGAAAATAAAATACAAAATAATCCAATTATTGAGGGTTTAAATATAATCACTAACCAAGGTTTTAATCAATTAAAATAACACAAATAACATGACAAAAAGGTTGTAAAAATAATCGCAATTTGTTTATTTATTGTGAATTAGAAGTAAGTTTTAAAAAATTTGTTAAACTTAATAAGGCTAAAGTATTGCCCAAATTTAAGGGTAAAAAAGAGATTCCTTCTAAACGAGATTGTAACCAATTATCTCCCCAATACCATTCATGATAACCATTAATGCCCTTACTTAAAATTAGTCTTAAACATTGATCATTAATTAATTCTACTTCGTGATCTACGGGAATTAAACCGCTATAGGTAGTAAAATTTAAGCCTTTTTCTAATTTGTCAGGTAAGGGTGTATCAAAGCGTTGATACCAAAGCCATTTTACTAATTGTTCTGATTCAAGTAAACTTTGAGCAATAGTTTTAGCGGTGGCTTTAACTTCAATTCTAATTTGACTTTGTTGAAATTTTCCTAACATAATAATATAATTCAAAAATTAAAGTAATTGTTAATGATTTTATTATAACAAAATGTTCAAGCTAAATTTAATAAAATTCTTAGTTCAATGGTTAAAAAAATTGATCAATTGGCTTAATTTGGAAAATTATCCTGCTAAAATAATAAATCAAAATAGTCCAAAATCAAATTTTAATAGTGAGCAAATTTTAGATAAATTTGATCAGTTTGATCAAGATTTTAAGGGAGGTATGGGAGCAAATTTTAAGTCAAAAATAGCTAAATGCTTGATTAGTTTAGCTTTAAAGTTTGATCCTAATCCTGAGCATGATTATTTTTCTAAAGTACAGGCAGAAAAAGAGAAAATAATACGCAATTTAATAAGAATGTTAGATGACATAGAGGGAATTTATCAAACTGGTAATTTAGATTTACAAGTCACTGTTACTCCTTGTATTGAAGGTGCGATCGCTGATACAATTAACTTATTAATGATTGATTTTCGCCAAGCTATTACTGATTTACCAGAAGAACATTTATTGAGACAAAAATATCAAAATTTAGCCAAATTAAATAATAACAATAATAATAATTTTCAAAAAAATGATCATTATAATGATCATTTTTTAGATGAATTTGATCAATTTGATTTATGGAGCGAAAATTTATCGGATCAAGATTCTTAAATTGGCAAAAGTTGAACAAAATTTAACGTAAATATCAGCAATTAATAATAGAAAATAACCTAAAGGAATTAAACAATATTTTAATTAATTATCTAAAAATAATTGTTACTAATCTTGCATCTGATGAACAAAATAAAAAGCAATTTTAGACTAAATAAACTCAAAAATATTTGTTAATGACAAATTACCAATTAATTGTATATTATAAAATGATCATATTATAAAAAGGAAAAAAATAAAGTGTTAGATCTTAAACAAATTAGGGAAAATCCCGCTAAAATTCAAGAATTACTCGATCGCCGAGGGGCAGATATTTATGATCTTAAACCTATTTTAGATTTAGATCAACAACAAAGGGAGTTAGAAATACAATTAAATCAACTCCAAACTCGTAGTAATCAAATTGGTAAAATTATCGGTGAAAAAATTAAATCAGGTAGGGATCCTCAAGGCTCAGAAATTAAAGATTTACGAGAAGAAGGTAATAATATTAAAGCTCAAATTGCTGAATTAGAGCCAAATACCAAAAATATTAAAGCAAAAATTGAGGAATTATTATTAGCAATTCCTAACATTCCCTGTGAAACTTCTCCTATTGGTAAAAACGAAAATGAAAATATAGAAATTCGCCGTTGGGGGGATGAATATATACCCACCAATTCTAATATTTTACCCCATTGGGAAATCGGTGAAAAGTTAGGTATTACGGAATTTAGTCGAGCCGTCAAAGTGGCTCAGGCTCGTTTTGTGGCTTTAATGGGGGCAGGTGCGGCCTTAGAAAGAGCTTTAATTAATTTCATGTTAGATCGGCAAATTTCGGCCGGTTATACTGAAGTATTGCCACCCATTTTAGTTAATAGTAATTCTTTAAAAGGTACGGGTCAATTACCTAAATTTGCCGAGGAAAGTTTTAAATGTGCGGATGATGATTTATGGTTAATTCCCACCGCCGAAGTTCCTGTTACAAATTTATATCGAGATGAAATTTTAGAAGGGGAAAATTTACCGATTTATCATTGTGCTTATACTCCATGTTTTCGCCGTGAAGCTGGTAGTTATGGCAAAGATACAAGGGGTTTAATTCGTCTTCATCAGTTCAATAAAGTAGAATTAGTTAAGTTTGTTAAACCTGAAAATTCTGCGGATGAACATGAAAAATTAGTGGCTAATGCAGAGGGGATTTTACAAGCTTTAAAACTGCCCTATCGGGTGATTGAATTATGCACAGGAGATCTAGGTTTTGGGGCTTCAAAATGTTATGATTTAGAGGTGTGGTTGCCTTCTGCGGGTAAATATCGGGAAATTTCAAGTTGTTCTAATTTTAAAGATTTTCAAGCAAGAAGGGGTAACATTCGTTTTAAGGAAAAAGGTGTTAAAGGTACTCAATTTGTTCATACTTTAAACGGATCCGGCCTTGCGATTGGGCGTACCATGGCCGCAGTTTTAGAAAATTATCAATTAGGAGATGGAACTTTAAAAGTTCCTGATGTTTTACAGCCCTATTTAAGACGAGAAATATTAACTGATAAACCTTCTAATTCTATTCAAGTTTCCAAAGAGCAAATTGTACTCAATCCAAAAATTGATCATGGAAATAAAGAAGAAACTAAAAAATCTTCTAGTTCGATTCTTTATATTATGATTTTTGTCATGATATTATCGTATATTTCTTGGATAATTTTATCAATTTTAACCTAACAAAATAAGATTGATTAGCATGTGTTCCCTGAAATATTAGATAATAAATTAGGGAACACATTTTACAAATGGAAATCAAATTTTGTTTAATAATGATTAAAAAATGAATATAAAGAATAAATCAACGATTATCTTTACCTTAAGAGAAATACAAAACGCATGGTCAAATCATTTTATTGCTTATCATGAACCATCTATTAAAACAAATTCTCATAGATTAATGCTTTTTTATGCAGTTGAATGTGGTTTAAAAGCAATTATTATGAAAAAAGAAAAAGTACAAACTACTGATTCAATCTTAAAAACAGTTAAAAATGATAAAAATGATATTACATATTTTCGTCATAATATCAATCAATTACTTACAAAATTAAATGTAAATGATCGTAATTTATATTTGCCTCAAGAAATTACATTAGAAGAATTAAAAGGAGGGAAAACTAGAAGTTGTAGACAAGATCAAATTAATCAAATGTGGCGTTATGGATACCAACAAGATCAAATAGATCAAGATTTAGAAAATATACTTCTGAGAATTGCTGAATTTATCAAAAAAGACTTACCAATTCATAGGCGAATCAAAAAAATTTAAGATATAATTAATTCAATAATTGATTATACATCAAATAATGTTTATTTTTAGGAGAATTTATAATACTATGGAGATTAAATATTTAACATGGTTAGATATTAGAAAACTCATCAAACAAAAAACTTTTTACGGAAAACAGTTGCCTGATGGAATTGTCAGAATAGAATGTTTTTTTTATAGTTTAGAAATAGGACTTAAAGAAGAAGAAGATCAAAATAAAGCTCAAAAAATATTAAAGAAATGGTTTGGAGATTGGTATGAAGAAGATAATCAAGTAATTAAGCTTGATGTAGGAGATGCGGATTTACCCGTAGAATTTTTTATAGAAGAAATTTTGAATGATCCTAGTGATCAGAGTATTCAACCTTTTTGGCAAGAAATAACCTATCTTAAACAACAAAATAAAGATAATAATAATGAAGATAATAATGAAAAATCACCTTTTTTTGAATTACCAGAAATTGATAAACTTAACAAATTAAAAATTATTACTTTTTATTCTTTTAAAGGTGGTGTCGGAAGAACATTAAGTTTAGCCGCTCATATTTTAGCATTAATTGAACAAGGAAAAGCCAATAATCAAGCTGTTAATATTTTAGTTATAGATGCTGATTTAGAAGCTCCCGGAATTACTTATTGGGAAAAATTAGAACAAAAAAAATCAGCAATTTCTTTTCTTGATTTTCTGGAAGTTTATTATTATTCTCCTGTAGATAGAGAAGAATCATTAAAATTTTTGGCTAAAGAAATCAAAAAAAGTGTTAGACAAGAAGGAAAATCAAATGTTTATACATTACCTGCTTGTCTAAATGATGATGAACTTTTAGATATACAAATTTTACCAGAACATTTAATTAAAAATATTCATGATCCTTGGGAATTTAGTAATGCTCTTTTTTTGATAGGTGAAGAATTAAATATTGATTATATTTTTATAGATTTACGTTCAGGATTAAGTGAAATTTCTAGTCCTATTCTCTTTGATCCTAGAGTACAAAGATTTATTGTTACAACAATTAATGAACAGTCTATCAGTGGCACAAGTCTTGTTTTAAAACAATTAAGTTATACCGCACCTTCTGAAGTACAAATTGAAAATAATCTTTATTATGATCCAATTGTAATTATTAATTTTATCATGGAAGAATTAAAAGAAAGACAAGAATATACAAAATTTGACGAAGCTTTATCTATATTGGACACATCATATTCTAAATATAAAAATTACACAGAAACACGATTAGAAATCAAAGAAACTTATTTTGCTCAACAATTACTTTATATTAATAGTTGGGATGATGCTAAAAATAAACTTTCTGGTACTACAATGATGAAAGTAGCTCAAGAATGGGCTGAAAATGAATTAATTGAAGTTCAAAAGAATGATTTAGATCAACAAAATTATAGTAAATTTAGTGACTTGGAACAAGTTAATAATTTAAAAGAACTTTGTGAAAAATATCAGTATGCAGAAAATGGAGAAGGAGAAGATTTATTGATTACAGAATCTTTGAAAAATTTAGCAACAACTTTTCAAGATCATTTACCTTATGTTGTAGTTATTGGGTCTAAAGGTTCAGGCAAAACTTTTAATTATCTTCAATTATCTCGTTTTAAAGATTGGCATAAATTTACTGAAAAAGTTTTAAATCATTCCACTGAGATCAATTCTCCAATTTTTATATATCCTCTTTTAGCATCTTTAACGATTAAAGATAAAGCACTTCAGAAAATAGAAATAGCCAGAAATGAAGTTAAAGCACAATTAAATAATAATAATATAAATGTATCTTCTTTTGATTTTAAAGATAGAATAGATAAAGCACTTAAAAATCAAGATTGGGGTAAAGTTGAATGGACACAATTTTGGTTAAAAGAAATTGCTAATTCAATTGGTTTAAAATTAGAAAATTATCATGAATATCATGTTAATTTAATTAATAATTTTTTGAAAGAAAAATCAATCAAAATTATTTTTCTCTTTGATGGACTTGAAGATATTTTTAATCAAATATTTGATAATCAGTTACAAAAAATAGCCATAGAATCATTAATTCGGATTCCTCAAAGAATTGCTGAACTAAGAAACTCCTATTTAGGGATGATCGTATTTATTCGTCGTGATTATGTTAAATATTCTATTGAACAAAACCTTCCACAATTTGAAAATATGTATCAATCTTATCAGTTATCTTGGGATGTAAATTCATTTTTAAGATTAGTATATTGGATATTTTGTCAAGCTAAACTTTTTAATTTTAAAGAATCAGATATTTATTATTTAACTAATCAAGAATTAAATGGTAATTTAGAAAAAATCTGGGGTAAAAAATTAGGAAGTAATAAATCATCGGAAGCTTATACAACTGAATGGATTTTTGCCGCTTTAACAGATTTTCAAGGTAAATTACAAGCTAGAGATATTGTTAAATTTTTGTATTATGTAGCCAAGAAAACTATTGAAAATCCAGAAGAATTTGAATTTGAAACATGGTCTAAAGATTTTAATAAAAAAGATATTCGTCTCTTACCACCCAAAGCGATTCGTTATTCGATTGAACCTTGTAGTATAGATAAAATTAACGAAGTAAAACAAGAATATCCACAATTTAAAAAATGGGTTAATAATTTACCCGCCGATAAAAGTATTCCCTTTACGATTGAAGATTTAGATACATTAAAAATAGATAAAAAAACATTTTTAATGTTAGAAGAAATGGGCGTAATTTATGAAGATAAAACAAAAGATAATATTTCTGTTTATTATATCCCTGAAATTTTTAGAACAGGTTTAGGTTTTACTTTAGATAAGGGAGCAAGACCTCGTGTTTTAGCTTTAAAACGTAAAGCTTTAGGGAAAAATCTATTTTAAGTTTATTCGGCTGTTATTAGATTTTTCCCAATGTTATTTTTTGAATCACAAAAATTTATCTATTTTTCACTATTCTTCAGGCGCTAATTTAGGTTCAGCAGAAGGGGTTAAGTCTTTTTTTCTTGACTCTAACCACACAGTAATTATTACTACTATAACCACTAAAATTAGAGCTATAATACCAATTTTGTGCATCCAAGCTAAAACTTCTCTCAAGGGGATCAAACGCCCAAGGAAAAAGGAGATCGTGACGGTGATGGCCGCCCACACTGTTGCACCGCCAAAATTACACAATAAAAACTCTTGATAGGGCATTTCAACGATCCCGGCCATGGGGCCGGCAAAAATGCGCAAAATCGCCACAAAACGCCCGAAAAAGACCGCTTTAGGTGCATTTTTACTAAATTGTTTTCGTGCTTCTTCTAACTGGGTTTGAGGTATTTTGAAAATTGTCGCTAGACGCAGTAAAAAAGCCCATCCGCCTAGTTTACCGATCCAGTAACCGATATTATCCCCTAACACTGCCCCAGCGATCGCACTTCCCAAGACGATCCAATAATTCAATTCACCGCTACCCGCAAGGAAACCGCCTACTACGGTAATGGTTTCCCCTGGGAGGGGGATCCCCGTGTTTTCCAACGCAATACCAAGGAAAACAGCCCAATAGCCGTATTGATTTGCAATTTCTTGGATGTTTTCCAGTGATAATAATTCTAAAGACATCCAGCTACGCTTAACACAAATTTACATCTATTCTCATCTTACAGTGAAAAGTGAAAAGTGAAAAGTGGAAAGTGGGAAGTGGGAAGTGGGAAGTGGAGAGTAGGGAAGACAAGTTTTGCCTGTTAACGAATAACAAATAACACCTGAAATTATATAATATAATCTAAGTTTATAATTAATAAATATTGGAGTAAATTTACAGTGGAAATTTTTAAAACAATTACGGGTTTAAGAACTTATTTACAGTCCTATAGAAATGAGCATAAAATTGGTTTAGTGCCTACAATGGGAGCTTTACATCAAGGGCATCAAAGTTTAATTCAAAAAGCTATTTCTGAAAGTGATTTAGTAGTAGTTAGTATCTTTATTAATCCTTTACAATTTAATCCCCATGAAGACTTAAATCAATATCCGCGCTCTTTAGAAAATGATTTTAAAATTTGTGAAAATTTAGGAGTAAATGTTATTTTTGTCCCCAATATTGAAGAAATTTATCCCCAAATTTCTAGTAAGATTACAACTGCTAATTTAAGTCAATTAACTCAGGTTATTCCTGCGGAAATCATGACTGATTTAATGTGTGGAAATTCTCGCCCCGCACATTTTGCAGGAGTGGCTACTATTGTTACTAAATTATTTAATATTATTCAACCTAATTTAGCTTTTTTTGGGGAAAAAGATGCTCAACAATTAGCTATTATTAAGGCTTTAGTTAGGGATTTAAACATCCCGATCGAAATTCGTGAATGTAAGATAATTCGGGATGAATCAGGTTTAGCTTTGAGTTCCCGTAATCAATATTTAAACACAGTTGAAAAACAAAAAGCTTCGATTTTGTATCAAAGTTTACAGACTGGTAAAATGGCTTTTGATCAGGGGGAAAAAAATGCTCAAACTTTAATTAATTTAGTTAGGGAAAAATTAGAATCTGTTACAGAAATTAATATTGATTACATTAATCTTGTAGATACTGAAACATTAGAAACTTTAGAAAAAATTGAAGCTGAAGGGTTACTGGCGATCGCTGTTTATCTAGGAAAAACTCGCTTAATTGATAATATTAAATTATGTCAACGTAAACCGATTATCGCTATTGATGGGCCGGCCGGGGCTGGAAAATCTACTGTCACTAAGAAAATCGCCGAAAAATTGAATTTATTGTACCTTGATACGGGTGCAATGTATCGGGCGGTAACATGGTTAATTTTAAATAATCAAATAGAATTAACAAATACTGCTAAAATTGCCGAACTTTTAGCGCACAGTAAATTAGAGTTAATTCCCCCCACTAACCCTAACGATCCGATCACTGTTAAAATTAATCATCAAGATATTACTAAAGAAATTCGTAGCCCTGAAATTAGTCGTAATGTGTCAACTATTGCCGCTCAAAATGCAGTTAGGGAAGCCTTAGTTAAACAACAAAAAGCATGGGGTAAACAGGGTGGAATTGTTGCAGAAGGGCGTGATATTGGTACTCAAGTATTTCCTAATGCTGATTTAAAAGTATTTTTAACTGCTTCAGTTCAAGAACGAGCTAAAAGAAGACAAGAAGACTTAATTAATCAGGGTTATGAGCCGATTAATTTACAACAGTTAGAACAGGAAATTGAAGAAAGAGATTATAAAGATAGTACCCGTAAAATTGCCCCTTTAAAAAAGGCGAATGATGCTATTGAAATTATTACTGATCATTTAACAATTGATCAGGTTGTTGATCAAATTATTAAATTATTAATGATTTAACCTCATTGCCTTAAACCCCTCTTTTAACTTAGGTGAGGGGTTTAGGGAAGTGAAAAGATAAAAGCTAAAGTAGAAAAGTATCTAAATTTTTAGAAAAATTCCGGTTTAGTGACCTTAAAAATAGTAAAAACATCAAAATCAAACAATTATCTTCTAATATAATTAAATAACTATTTTTTTTATTGTCGGGTAAAATTCAGTGACAGAACAAAAATATCAACAATACCCTTCTTCTCAATCAAAACAATCAACACAGCCATTGAAAAAAAAGCCATCCCAAACACAAACATCATCCCTTCAATGGCTCTGGATCTGGTTGGGGTTAACTTCGGCGGCGGTTGTTTCCGCCACAGCAGGAGCTTTATTAGCTTTTTCTTTAACCGGCACCCCCTTAAAACAAGTTGCGTTAAGTGCGAAAGATGAGGCCGTTTTTACCTCCGATGATGCTATTTCTCGTCAAAGTTTACGTTTACCAGAGTTAACCCGCCCTGTTAATATTTTAGTTTTAGGGACAAAAGTTTTAACTTCTGATCTTAACGATCCCACACAGCCCGATCAGGGTTATCAGGCTTTAGTTAACTCTTTTCAAGGGTTGGCTGATACCATGTTATTATTGCGTTTTGATCCGGTTAATGATAAGTTGATTATTTTATCTATTCCGAGGGATACTCAAGCTTATGTGGAAGGGGTAGGTTTAACAAAGTTAAATGAAGCTAACTATTATGGAGGGCCGGCTTTAGCGGCTAAGTCGGTTAGTAATCTTTTAGGTGATATTACCATCGATCGCTATCTTAGAGTTAATGTTCAAGGGGTTGAAAAATTAATTGATGCTTTAGGTGGTGTGGATGTTTATGTGCCTAAAGATATGAAATATCGAGATGATAGTCAACATTTATATATTGATCTCAAACAGGGGCAACAAGTTTTAAATGGTGATAAAGCCATGCAGTTTTTACGTTTTCGTTATGATCGCTATGGGGATGTCAGCCGAATACAACGTCAACAAATATTTATGAAAGCACTGGTGGAGCAAACTCTTAAACCTGCTACCATTATCAAAATACCTGAAATTTTATCAGTAATTCAATCCCATTTAGATACCAATTTAAGTGTAGAAGAAATTGTCGCTTTAGCAGGTTTTGCTTCCCACAAGAAAAAGTCAGATCTTCAACTATTAATGGTGCCAGGAGACTTTAATGGTGACGGGAAAAATGGCGTTAGTTATTGGCTACCCGATCAAGAAAAGATTAATCAATTAATGGCAATTCATTTTAATCAAGTTAATCAAGATTTTCAGTTAAATGATCCTAAAAATGTTAAAATTGCCATTCAAGATAGTACCAATAATCCTGATAAAGTACAAGGTTTAATTGATAGTTTAAAACTAAAAGGTTATAGTCGAGTTTATGTAGATAATGATATTCCTCAAAATATCACTAATACCCGTATTATTGCCCAAAAAGGAGATGATATTAGTGCCTCAGAAATCCAGTCAGCATTAGGTTTTGGGGAAGTCGTAGTGGAAAGTACAGGGGCTTTAAATTCAGATATTACAATTCAACTTGGTACAGATTTTAATTATTAATGGTAAGAAAATTATGGTTAATTCCCGTCAACTAGCATTATTAGCACTCAAAGAAATTGAACAACATCAAGCTTATACTGATATTGCTTTAGATCGGGTTTTTTCTAAAAAATCTTTAAATGCTCAAGATCGGGCTTTAACCTGTGAATTAGTTTACGGGATTGTGCGCCGTCAACGCACTCTTGATCATTTAATCAATCAACTAGGCAAAAAAAAGGCTCATCAACAACCACCTGATCTGCGTTTAATCTTACAGATCGGCTTGTATCAACTGCGATATTTGGATCACATCCCCCCTTCGGCGGCCGTTAATACTACGGTAGAATTAGCTAAAGATCACGGCTTTAAGGCTTTAACCGGAGTTGTCAACGGTATTTTAAGACAATATTTAAGATTATCTGCAAATAATACTGACATTTTACAATTACCTGATGATAATATCAGTAAATTAGGTGTTTTATATAGTTACCCTGATTGGTTAATTAATGATTGGTTTGAGCAATTTGGTCAAGCAATAACGGAAAAACTCTGTATTGCTTTTAATACCCCTGCCCCCCTTGAGCTAAGAATCAATCCCTTAAAGGCTTCTCTTGCACAGGTAAAATTGGCTTTTGAAAATGAAGGTTTAACAGTTTGTGAGCTTTATCCCTTATCTCAAGCTTTAAGATTAACCGGAAAAGTAGGCTCAGTTGAAAAATTAACGGGATTTAAAGAAGGTTGGTGGATGATCCAAGACAGTAGCGCTCAGTTAGTGACTCATTTACTTGATCCTCAAGGGGGGGAAACGATCATTGATGCCTGTGCCGCACCTGGGGGAAAAACTTGTCATATTGCCGAATTAATGGGCGATCGAGGGGTAATTTGGGGGTGCGATCGCTATGCTTCCCGTTTAAAAAAATTAGAAAAAAATATTGAGCGCTTACAATTAAAATCTATTAGAATTTTAATAGGAGATAGTCGAGAATTATCTCAGTTTAAAAATAGTGCCGATCGAGTTTTATTAGATGCACCTTGCTCCGGCTTAGGCACATTACATAAACGCCCCGATCTGCGATGGAAACAAACACCCGAAAAAATCAAAGAAATTACTCAATTACAGTTTCAACTATTAGAAGAAACTGCAAGTTGGGTTAAATTAGGAGGTTATTTAGTCTATTCTACTTGTACTATTAATCAACAAGAAAATGAAGCAATTATTAACAAATTTTTACTTAAATATCCTAACTGGAAAATAGTTAAATCTTCAATTTCTTGGCTCAATAATTATACGAGTGATGAGGGCTGGATTAAAATTTTACCCTATCAAAATCAAATGGATGGTTTTTTTATGGTTAAACTACAAAATAATTAATAATTGATTAATTGAGAATAGATAATTGACAATGATCTCTGCTTAAAACTTATTAATAAATAATACAAGCTTCTAGCCTGTTACAAGGTTGGTACTTGTCTTAAATCATTAAATTTTTATTAAATAAAAAATAAATCCTATGACTAATAAAACACAACAATTAATTAAAATTTTAATGGGTACGGCTTGGATTGATGGTACAATTCAACCAGAAGAAAGAGCCTATCTTCATAATATGGCTAAACAAAATAATTGTGCAGATGATCCTGAAATTAAATTACTTTTTACTGAAGCTAAACCGATTAAAGCACAAGAATGTTATCAATGGTTAGAAGATTATTTAGGGGAAAATCACACGGAAGAAAGCTATCAAGAATTATTGGCAGAATTAAGCTCATTAATTTACAGTGATGGCCAAGTAGAAATAGAAGAAGCTAAACTTTTAAATCGTTTACAATTATTAGATCCAAGCGGTGAGATTAGTTCATCAAAAACTATTTTTGATCAACTATTAAAAGGGATTCAAAAACTTTATCAACAAGCAATTAATTCCAGTTTAATTTAATTACCGCTCTTTTAGGACTTTGAGGAAGTTATAGTTAAGCCACGTCCTGCCCAAAAAACAATCCAATTCATTGATCAGTATTGCGAAAACTATCGAGATTTATTCCCAGAAGTGAGAACTTTTGAATATTTTAAATATCTACATTTGGGCATAATACCATTTACAAAAAGTAAGTTCAGGGTTAGTCTAGGAATAGATTAACAGGAGCAATAGTATGTCAGGAATATCAAAAATAGAAGTAATTGAATCAGCAGATACCCTCAAAAATCTCATGAAACAACAAAAAACAGCTTTGAATTTTGCCAAAGTTCAAGCTTTATATCTTTGGAAAATTCAAGTGGCTGAAACGATCACATACTTAGCGGTAATGATGGGACGTAGTGAGAGAACAATTTACGAATGGTTTCACTTATATAAGACGGAAGGATTAGACGCATTATTACAAGAACATAATAAAACAGGTAGACCAAAAAAACTAGAGGTAGAGACAGTGGCTCTGGTCAAAAAAGAATTAAGTGAGCCTCAAGGATTTAACAGTTACCAAGAAACTAAAATATGGTTATTTACTTGTCTGGATATTGAGATAAGTTACACCACAATACATCAATTAGTGAGATACGAATTAGGGGCAAAATTAAAAGTACCACGTCCTTTTACAGAAAGTAATTTCAGACGTATTTTAAGGGAATAGTTTATTTACAAAGATTTCAGGTATTTAACAATGTAGCTACTTTTTGTAAATGGTATTATGTTTAAAATGTCTTCAATTTTTAGGGAATATGTGAGAAATTGTTGTTGTGCTTTAACACTTTAAAAGTAGGGGTGAACAGTCGTTCACCCCTACTTTTACTATTAAAATTGATCTATTTAACTTTAAACTGACCCACACCTTTTTGCAGTTGTTGGGCTACTTGTAACAAGTCTTGAATTGAGACGGCCATCATGGTGGCATCCTTTGAGGTTTTTTCCGCAATAGATGCTACCCCAGTCATGGCTTTAGTCACTATTTCCGAGTCAGAGCGTTGAATTTCCGTTGCTTTAGCGATCGCCGCCACCAGTTGACTGATCTGACTACTAACTTTAGTAATCTGGGTTAAACTGGTACGAGTTTCATCAACTAATTTTGTTCCCGCTACCACCTGTTCAGTCCCCGACTCCATGGCTGAAACTACCTCATTAGTCTCACCTTGAATTTCGGCCACCAATTTTTCAATTTCTGCTGTCGCTTCGGCTGACTGACGAGCCAGAGATCGCACCTCATCGGCTACCACCGCAAAGCCTCGTCCTTCTTCACCCGCACGAGCCGCTTCAATGGAAGCATTTAACGCCAGTAAGTTCGTTTGTGCGGCGAAACTACTGATTAGGTTAACCACTTTAGAAATCTTTTGGGAAGATTCTCCTAATCTTTTAACCTTTTTGGCTGTTTCCGCTACGGTTTCACGGATGGACAAAATCCCATTTACCGTACGGTTCATGGCCTGTTCCCCTTCCTCTACGGTTTTATTAGCTTGGCGCACTGCCTGTTCCGCATTTTCAGCGTTTTTGGCAATTTCTAAAATAGATTGACTCATGGCTTGAACCCGATCTAAGGCGGAGCTAATTTCTTCCGTCTGTTGTAAGGCCGCCTCCGCTAGACTTTGAACAGAGGCCTCATTTTTACTGGTAGTTACACTCATCTGTTTGGCCACCTGTTGCACCTGAGTTACAATCTTGCGCAAACTGGAAATAGTAGCGTTATAAGAGTCGGCGATCGTCCCGACTTCATCCTCCGTCACCTTAGCACGGATGGTTAAATCCCCTTTACTAACGGGATCAACTTCCATTAATAATTCTAAAGCTCGGCGTTGGAGGCCTTCTTTAATGTCCCGTTGTTCTTGAGCTAGTTTTTCAGCCTCTTTTCGGGCTTGTTCCACCTGTTCTAAGAAGGTGACACGCTCTAAGGGAATGCCGATCTGGAAGGCGACTTCTTTCATTAATTCAATTTCATAATCTTGCCAAAAATGAACATCCGTACAATCATGGGCAATTAATAAACCGTAAAGTTGACCCTCCGTTAAAATCGGCACAATCAAATTAGCCTTAATTTGTAAGCGTTCCATTAATTTTTGATGATCGGGATGAAAACCTGCTTTAAATACGTCAGAGGTAGGCACAATGCGATCTTTAAGATACCCTTGAATTAACTCTTTAGGAATACAAGGGTCTTCAATTTGCTCATTTAAGGCTTTAGGGAAACCGGATAATACTGACTCGGCCGAAATATAACCGCTCCAGTCCTCTTTAAAACGATAAATGACCACTCGATCGACATTTAATAAGCTTCTTAAGCCATTTAAGGCGATATTAAATACCCGTTCTAAATCCTCATTTTTCCGAGCTTCAGAACTGGCGATCCCACTTAAGAGTCGGGATCTTTTCGCACTAAAAGTTTGTTCCATTAAATAACCTACACGGCCGGTGGGAATACTTAGCTGGAAGGCGTATTTTTTCATCAATTCAATTTCTAATTCTTGCCATTGATGAGTTTTTTGACAATGATGGGCGATTAATAACCCAAATAAATCATTACCCCGCACAATCGGCACAACTAAATTAGATTTAATTTCTAATCTTCTCATTAAAGCCTCATGTTCGGGGTGAAAACCTGCGTTCAATACGTCCTGGGTTGGCACAATTCTTCCGGCTTTATAGCCTACAATTAATTCTTCGGAAATACAGGGATCCTTAATTTGTTGGTTAAGGGCTTTGGTAAAACCAGATAACACCGACTCGGCCACAATTTCACCACTGCGATCACGATTAATGCGATAAATGACCACTCGATCGGCTTTCAATTGATGGCGTACAATGGAGACGATTTTATTTAAAGTGGGATTTAATTCCTCATAAGTCAGAGCTTCTACTCCGGTAATTTCTGCTAATAAACGGGCTTCTTCCGTTGCTTCCTGTTGTTGTTTGAGATAGGAGATCCGACTAATGGGAATACTTAGCTCGATCGCATATTGTTTAAGAGTTTCAATTTCCGTTTCTGTCCATTGATGGGTTTTTTGACAATGGTGGGCAATTAATAAACCAAATAATTCTTGACCTTTAAGAATGGGTACAACTAAATTAGCTTTAATTTGTAAGCGTTTAAATAAGGCTTTATGATCGGGGTGATAATTGGTTTGACTCACATCATTAGTCGCCACAATGCGATCCTCTTTATACGCATTTATCAATTCCATCGGAATACAAGGATCTTCAATCTGATTATTGAGCGCTTTAGAGAAACCATCAATCACCGATTCTGCTACAATTGAGCCACTAAAGTCATCATTAAAACGATAGATGACCATGCGATCTACTTTAATTCTTTCTCGAATAATGGCCATGGCCTTATTGAGAACAGGGGATAAGTCATCATATTCTGTGGCTTCAGCAGTAGATATTTCGGTTAATAATCTTTCATCTTCAATTTGTAATTGTTCCTGTTTTAAAGTAGCAATTCTTCCAACGGGAATACCCAAATTAAAAGCATATTTTTTAAATAAATCTATTTCTTGATTATTCCATTCATGGAAATCCTCACAATGGTGGGCTACTAATAAACCAAATAATTGATCATTACCCTGTTGAATTGGCACAACTAAATTAGATTTAACTTCTAAATTTTCTAATAAACGGATATGATCGGGGTGATAATTAGCCTCATAAATGTTATTAATTGGGACAATGCGATTGCGTTTATAAGCTTCTAATAAGGCTTGAGGAATACAGGGATCATTGATTTTTTGATTCATCGCCTTAGTTAAATTCGCCCCCACTGACTCAGCAATAATTTTGCCACTGCCATCCTCATCAAAACGATAAATCACCACTCGATCGGCATTTAATTTAAACTGAATCATGGCTAAAATTTTATTAAAGAATGGATTAAGTTGCTCATAATCTTTAATATTAATGCCGTTCATTTCAGTTAAAACTTTAGCTTCCTGTGCGGCCATTTCCTGTTCTTGCAGTAGTTGATCCAACTGTAAGGCCATTTCATTAACATTAAGCCCTAATTGAGCTAATTCGTCATCCCCTTCAATTTCAAGACGAGTTTTTAAGTCACCAGAGCCTAAATTTTTGAGGGCTTCAGTCACCCTTAAAATGGGACGAGTGGCTTTTTGTGCCACCTGTAGTGCAATTAAAGCCACAATTAAAGCCGTTAAGCCTGAACCTAATAATAAAGTCCATAATAACTTTCTTTGGGCAACAAAAGCGGTGTCGGTTTTCTCGGCAACAGCCACGCCGAAATTTAGTTCGTAGGTATTTTTTAATTCTAAAGCGGGGGCATAACTAAAAATACTATTATTTTCAATATTAGTAACAGCTTTTCGCCCATTTTCTGAAATTTTAGAAAAGGTTTTAGGAATAATTTGTTCTAAAGATTGATCAATATAAGTATCATTATTAGACAGAAAAACTTTATTTTTTGAATCAGTTAATAAATACTCTTTACCCTTTTCTTGACTGAAATCCAAGACTTCAGTCAGAACACTAACGGGAATACGTCCTCGAATAATAGCGACAGTTTGACCATCAACTTTAACGGGAGCGGCCACATAAATACTAATTTTTTTTGTACTCTTTGAAAGTTCAGGTTCACTAATAAAAGGCTGATTAGTTTGTTTAACTTTTTGAAAATAAGTTCGATTTTGGTGATTATCTAAACTTTCTGTTCCCGATTGGGCTAAAAGGTTTCCATTGAGGAAAAAGACAGCCAAACTATCATAAACCTGATAATATTCTAAATATTGATTAAGAGTAGCATCTTTATCCGCACGAAGTGCTTGATTATCAGTTAAAATACTTAAATTTGAGACAGCTTGAATGTCACCTAAACGCTCTCCAAAAAAATTATTTAATTTTGATTCTAGGGATGCCACTTCCATTTTTTCATCTTCAAATATTTCTTGTTGAAGTGATTGACTGCCTAAAAAGTAAGCCGTAGTTCCCACCCCAATCACAGGTAAAATACCTAAAGTAATGGCAATTAAAGCGGTTTTAGTTTTAATACTTTGCCTATTCCACCAATTACTTTGACCTTGATTATTATTATTACGATGTTTTGGTATTTCTGAATTAGTAAATTGGGGTAATTGTAGAGGTTTTTTGTTTAAATTAGAGTGATGATTTTTCCCAGAAACTGGAGCGGTTTGTTTTTGTTTTTTAGGGGCAATAGTTGTTTCTTCAAATGAAGAAAAATCATCATCTAAAAAAGGAAAAGAGTCACTTAAACCATTGCCATTAGACAGGGATAAATTAGATAGATCTTCAATTAAGAAATTAGGCTCATCATATCTTCCAGATTTAAAGCCAGAAGTATGTCCATTTTGACTTTCTTGGGGGTTGGGTTTAGGAGGAGTTTGTGTCATAATAGTAATTTTAAATAATTAACAATTAACAATTAAAAATAATTAGTTATTGGTCACTGTTCACTGGTTACTGTGGCATAGCGGCAATAATAGATTCACCATCAATCACAACTAACATTTCGCCATTATCTTTTAACCAATAACCTTGTAAAAAAGGTAATAAAGCCGGATTAACCGTACTAGCAGGAGGAGATTGTAATTTTTGAACTGGACACCATTCAATTTCTTCAATGCGATTTACCACTGCACCCAATACTTTTTTTTCGGTTTCTGAAGAATCTGAATGATGAGCCGACTCTAAGATAATGGCTGTATAAACATCACTATTTACCTGTTGTTGATACCAAGGAGTTAAGCCCACTAAATGACCCAGATCCAACATCCAGAGGATTTTACCGCGCCAGTTATAAACTCCCATGATCCAAGGTGGTAAATGGGGGATCGGAACAATTGTTCCCGTAGGGATAGTTACAACTTCAGTCAGTTGGGCGATCGGCAATAAAACGGTAGTATCAGGTACAAGAAAAAATCGTAAAAATTGTTCTTGCCCCTCAAAATTTTCCTCATTTTGTGCCAAAGATAATTGGATATTTTGAAATTGATTAGTCATTAGTCTTTGATGGGCGCTTAATGATTAATGATGAATGAACTGATTACTGGTAATTAAAACTGAAACTCAGGATTAAGCATTAATCAACTGTTTAACGGTACGGATTAATTCTTCCCGATCGACTGGCTTAGGAATATAAGCATCTGCCCCCTGTTTTTTACCCCAAAATTTATCCATATCAGTGCCTTTGGTAGAGCAGATAATGATTGGAATACTTTGAGTAGAGGCATCTTGTTTGATTTCTCGACAAACCTCAAAACCGCTTTTACCTGGTAAAACCACATCTAAAATAATAATATCAGGGTGTTTGACATTAATTTTTTCTAATGCTTCCTCTCCTGATGATGCAGTTTCTACGGTGATTCCAGCACCTGTTAAACAGTCACTCAGAATACTTAATTCTGTTTTAGTATCGTCAACAATCAGGGCAGTTCCCATAACTTTCTTTTTATCTCCTCATAAGATCTATAAATTATAATAAAGGAAAACTGAAAAAGTCGGTGATTTTAAGATTAATCACTTAACTTGGTTTCATTTTCATAGTTTATTATCATTTGACTTTTAAATATATTTGTTAGAAGTTCAAATTGAGCTAATTTTTGGCTAGTTAATTTTTTTCTATTTTTACATAATTCATTTTAACTTAGTTTCCTCCTATTTTGAACAATCTAATTTATTCCCTTTTGAAAGCTATTTAATTAATGGTTTCCTGATTCAATTTTAACTTTTGACTGAAAAATCAATCAATTTTAATCAAAAACTTTTGTTTTGAGGTATTTACGGATCGTTTCTAAAACCAATTCAGAGTCAATTGGTTTACTTAAAAAGTCAGTTGCTCCCACCATTTTTGATCTGACTCGATCAATGATGCCGTCATTACCCGTTAAAATCACAATGGGGGTATTTTTGAAAAAGTTTAATTTTCGTAATTGACCACAAATTTCATAACCATTAGCATTAGGCATAATTAGATCCAAAAAAATTAAATCTGGTTTAGTTGATAACACCACGGCGATCGACCTTAGAGCATCATTAACTCCAATAAATTGATACCCTGCCCCAGTGACAATTTTCTCCATCGTTTGACAGATTAAGGGGCTATCATCTATACAAGCAATGATTAGGTCATGTTTGGAATCTTCATCGGATGAATCGTAGATCACGGGTGCGGGGAAATCAGGTAATTCAATTAATTCCACCAGTCCGGCCTGAACATAAGGCATTAAAGATCTAGTTACCTCTACCACATTTTTACCCATAATAATGGCTAAATCTCTTAATGTTCTTTGACCATCTAATAATTTAGATAAAACTTGATAGGTTTTAGGGCTGGTGCGACTTTGTAATTGTTCTGGTAATCTGATCACTGGAGCGCTATTCGGGGAGCGATCGGCTACTTTAGCTGTTTGCCATGTTTGCCAGAGTTTCCATGATTCTACAATGACTTGATCCGCATCAATCAAAACCAATTGAGTAGATAAATTATTATCCCTTTTAATTTGATAGGTAACTTGGACAGCTTGGGTTACATCAAAAAAGATTTCCGTAATCACCGCCCGAATCATTTTGGCCACCTGTTCTCTGGAAATTTTTTGTTGTTCTACCCATAAACAAAGTAGTTGATATTCCCAACAGGTAGTATTTAATTCTTGATTAGGGATAGTTTCCAAATCTTTTTGGAGACTTTTGAGATCCCAATTAATTTGATTAAAATAAATAGACAAATTTCGGCGCCACCTTCTAACGGGATGATTGCCTCCGGTAGCATACATAATTCTTCCCAGATAGAGATAAAATGTCCATTGATCGGCCTTTGGGCCGGCTAAAATTAACTGACCCGTAAATCGAGGTTGTTTCAAAGTCTGGAATAATCCGGCTTGTTTTGAAGCAACAAATTCGCTAATGGGAATAAGAGGAAGGTTTTTGTCAGTGGTCATCACAATAAGATTGGTCTGATTGCCATTGAAAACAAAGGGATTAGGTAAAAATAGTTAATACTTATTTCATGGTCATGATCAACTGTCAATTGTTGAAAATTGTATTATTTTTATTTTATGAATTTTATAGAACTTTTTACCTAAATAGTTAATACAACTATTTAAACTCAAAATCAGGTTGTCATTGGTTAGTGATTACTGATTAGGGTTGGAGTTTGTTTAATTGATCGGGAGCAAAGACCCCTTTTTCGGTGATAATACCTGTAATTAGGGAGGCAGGAGTTACATCAAAAGCCGGATTATAAAATTCTACTCCCACTGGACAAATATTCGTTTGTGCGATCTGATAAATTTCACTGGGGTGACGTTCTTCAATGGGAATGGCGCAACCGTCTTTAATCGTAAAATCAATGGTGGATAAGGGTGCGGCCACATAGAAAGGTACATGATGATAGGAAGCGATTACTGCTAGGCCATAAGTACCAATTTTATTGGCGGTATCTCCATTTGAGGCAATGCGATCAGCCCCCACCACGATGCCATCAATCATGGCTTTTTGTAAACAATGGGCGGCCATGTTATCGGTAATGACGGTGATGGGTATTTGCTCTTGGATACATTCCCAAGCGGTTAATTTTGCTCCTTGTAAACGGGGGCGAGTTTCATCGGCGTAAACTCGATCGAGTCTTTTTTCTTCCCATAAGGCTCTGATTACTCCTAAAGCTGTACCATAGCCGGCCGTGGCTAAGGCTCCGGCATTACAATGGGTTAAAATGGTTAATTTTTCTGGTTTTTCAGGAAATACGGTTAGACCATGTTGGCCGATCGCGCGACAAGTTTGTAAATCTTCCTGTTGAATTTGTTGAGCGGTTTGTAATAAACTCTGTTTAATTTCGTTAATTGTACCTAAATGCTCATGGGCGACTTTTAACATTCGAGTGATCGCCCAAAATAAATTAACGGCGGTGGGACGGGTTTTGCGTAATTTTTCGGCAATTTGATCTAATTCTTGTAAAAAATCGGCTTTATTTTGCGAGTTAATCTCCCTTGCCCCTAAATACATTCCATAGCCGGCCGCTACTCCGATGGCGGGCGCACCTCTGACGATCATTGAGCGGATGGCCTCTACCATATCATCAAGCTGTTTAATTTTAATGTGGGTATATTCTAAAGGCAATTTAGTTTGATCAATCAAAATGACATGATCATCTTGCCAAATAACAGGAAATAGGGGCAGAGATTTCATAAATATTTTTACCAATAATTAAAGTGAAAATAGTAGGGGCTTAATGGGATTAAGCCCTTACGAAAGTCAAAATTCAAAATTCAATCAGTTGTGAAAACTTAAACTCTCGTTGAAGAATCAGATTTCACTAAAGTTAAAAGTCAAGTCTTGATCCTAGCACAATTTTGTTTAAAAATCTAAATTGAGATTGTTAATTAATAAGGATTAAATCAAATTTAATTGATAATTGTTAAGGAAAAGCACAGGGGAAAAAAATCAATATTATTTATGTTCAAGATTAAGCTATCCTAAGAAAATTATCATTTATAATTAAATTTTGCTAATTCGATGTTAAAGATTGAAACTTTAATCAAACAAACTCAACAAGAAGCCCAAAGAGAGGCTTTTCCCGTAGATATTCCTGTTTATGAATCTGCCCAAAAAGATCCTACTTATCCTGTATTATATGGGGGTAATCTTAACAGTCAATTATGTTTTTTTGGCCGTGATTTAGGGAAAGATGAAGTGATGGCTCAACAGCCTTTAATTGGCTCGGCTGGGCGTTTAGTCAGGGCTGGTTTTTATCAGGCTTTACATCAAAAATCCGCTACTTCTAAAGAGGAATTAAATACGGTTTGCGATCGCCTTTTATTAACTAATACCGTACCTTATAAACCCCCCGGAAATAAAGCTTATGCCGTAGCGGTAAAAGAGAGATTTCGCCCCTTTGTGGCCAGTTTATTAGTATTTTATTGGGGTGGTAATCAAATTATTACTTTAGGCACGGAGGCTTTTAAATGGTTTGCTCCCTACGGAAAAAAGGGCGAAATAGATGCTTTTTTTAAACGGGAGGATCGTTTTTCTAATAGTTTAAATGTGATTTTATCGGCACAAAATGACCAAGGAATAATTGAACAAAAGGAGATTAATTTATTACCTTTACCCCATCCTTCCCCTTTAAATCAAACTTATTATGCTAAATTTCCTCAAATGTTACAAGATCGCTTAAAAAATATTAGTTTTTAAGGTTTTTGTTATTTATGGTCACTTGTTTGATAAAATGCTTAATTACATTAAAAAAACAGTTTATAAGTGGAGATTTGATTCGTGGATTTAACTCGTATTCCTGCCCAACCTAAAGCGGGTCTGCTCAATGTGTTGATTGAGATCCCCGGCGGTTGCAAAAATAAATATGAATTTGATAAGGACTTAAATGCTTTTATTTTAGATCGGGTATTATCTTCTTCCGTGAAATATCCTTATGATTATGGTTTTGTGCCTAATACTTTAGCCGATGATGGTGATCCCCTTGATGGGATGGTTTTAATGGATGAACCGACTTTCCCCGGCTGTGTCATTGCGGCTCGTCCCATCGGAATGTTAGAAATGATTGACGGCGGCGATCGAGATGAGAAAATTCTCTGTGTACCTGCCGATGATCCCCGTTATAAAGAGATTACATCCATTAAAAATATTTCTTCCCATAGATTAGAAGAAATTGCTGAATTTTTCCGCACTTATAAAAATTTAGAGAAAAAAGAAACTCAAATTTTAGGGTGGAAAGATGTGGATCAAGTTATGCCTTTAGTTGAAGAATGTATTAAAGCAGGGCAAAAATAGACTTTTTCGACAAGTTAAGTAATGAGTAATAAGTAATAATAATAAGTGGGAAAATTCTTGAAAAGACTAGCATAATTGACAGTTGATCGTTAAAATTAAAATTTATGTTTACGCCACCAAGCTTTAACTAAACGAATTTCATTATAACTATAATTATCCCCTAATTGTTCTTTTATTAAAGTTAAAGAAATATCTCCTTTAAGATTAATAACTTTTAAAATTTCTTCTCTTTTTTCATTAGAAACTAAATTAGTAATTTCTACGGGTTGTTTTAACTCAATTAAATTACTTAAATGGGTATAAATTGTACTAACTGCTAAATTTCTGATTTGGGCAATTTGATTAATATTTAAACCCTGTTGATAAAAACCTAAAGTGATCATTTCACTATTAGAAGGTAGTTTTTCTGGTAAACTTTGTTCTTGACAAAAACCTCTAATTTCTGATAAAAATTGCTCTCCATATTGCTTTAATTTATATTCGGTAATTCCTGAAATATTGGCAAATTCTGTTAAAGATTGGGGTTTAATTTGCGCCATTAATCTTAAAGTTGAATCGGGAAAAATAACATAAGGAGCGATGGAATGTAAATCAGCTAAATACTTTCTTAAACCTTTTAATCTTTCAAATAAAATTTCACCTTCGGCATTTTTTAAATTATATTCTTTTAATAATTGATCTTTTTTACTCAAAGTAACAGCAATTTTTACTTCCCTTTGTTTTCTTAAAATTTCCCAACTTTTACTATTTAATTTTAACACTGAATAACCGTCCGTAGTTTCTGACATTAATCCTTGATGAAGTAAGGAGCGCCCTAACATTCTCCACTCGTCTACAGTGCGATCTTTTCCAATGCCATAAGTTGATAATAAATGATGGCCATATTCTAAGATTTTTTTCTTACTTGATCCCCTTAAAATATCAATAATATGAGTCATGCCAAATTTTTCTTTTACCCTTGCCACACAGGATAAAAATTTTTGAGCTTCGATCGTCCAATTTTCGATTGGTTTTGGCTGTAAACAATTATCACAATTTTGACAATTTCCCTTGAATTTTTCTCCAAAATAACTAAGTTGAATAATCCTTCTACATTCATTTCCTTGAGAATAATCGATCATCTTTCTTAACTGTTGACGGGCAATTTTTTGTTGATTTTCTTCACTTTGTTGATCAATTAAATATTCAATTCTTTTAATATCACTAAAATCAAAAAAAAGAATACATTTAGCTACTTCTCCATCCCTTCCAGCCCGGCCTGATTCTTGATAGTAATTCTCTAAAGTTCGAGGTAAATTATAATGAATCACAAACCTTACATCAGGCTTATTAATGCCCATTCCAAAAGCAATTGTTGCTACAATAATTCTCACATCATCTCGAATAAACCGATCCTGATTAACCCTTCTAACTTCATCATGTAAACCTGCATGATAGGGTAAAACTGAAATGTTATCTTGTTGTAATCTAAAGGTTAAATCATCTACATTTCTGCGACTTAAACAATAGATAATTCCTGCTCCTTGATTGGTGCGAATATAAGTTAATAATTGATTATAAGATTGACGTTCTTTTGGTTTAACTTCATAATATAAATTAGGACGATTAAAAGTGCTTAAATAAATTTCTGCATTTTGTAAACCTAATTGTTTAATAATATCCTCTTTAACTCTTTCTGTTGCTGTGGCTGTTAAAGCCATCATGGGAATATCTGAATAACGATAACGTAAGAGGATCATTTTGCGATATTCGGGGCGAAAATCATGCCCCCATTCTGACACACAATGGGCTTCATCAATGGCAAAACCTGCTATGCCAATCGTATTTTTTAACCTATCTAAAAAAAATAAAAATTTCTCACTTAATAATCTTTCAGGAGCGACATAAACTAACTTAATTTTACCATTTAAAATTGCCAATTCTCTTGATTTTAATTCATCCCAAGATAGACTACTATTTAAAAAAGTTGCGCCGATCCCATTATCTAATAAACTATCAACTTGATCCTGCATTAAAGCGATTAAAGGAGACACTACAATGGTTATTCCTACTTTTAATAAAGCGGGAAGTTGAAAACATAAAGACTTACCTCCACCTGTGGGCATGATGACTAATAGATCACGATTTGTTAAAGCTTTTTCAATAATATCTTTTTGTCCGGGGCGGAAAGTATCATAACCAAAAAATCGTTTTAAAGATTGTTCTAAAGATTCTTTTTCCATGAGCATTTTTTTGATAATTATTATTTTTGATAAGACGGGCTGATTAATGATTGATCATAAGATGATATTATTAAGTTAACAAAGATCATGCTCCTATCATTATATCAAAGTATGAAAACTATTAAACTTCTTGTGCAAGTTAGGGAAAAATTATAACAATAAAAATACTTTGATTGTTATAAAAAAATTATTTAGATTAATCGTTTATGATTTATAATGGTAATATTAATTAGAAGCGATAGCAGTTAATTTATGAACACAAATCATTTACTCTTAGAGTTTCAACAAGCCTATCGAAATTTAGGATTATTACCTCTTTTAACAAAAGAGGAGCTAGATAAATTTTGGGTAGAATATGGTATTGCCGTAATTGAAGAATTAGAACAGTTAATTTTAGATAGTTATCAACAAAATAGTAAAGTTATTTTAGCAGGTCATCGTGGCTGTGGCAAATCAACTTTATTAGCAGAATTTAAAACAAAGTTAGATGATCAATATTTTATTACTTTCTTTTCTATTTCTGATTTAATTGAAATGTCTGACGTTAATCATATTAATATTTTATTTGCGATCGCTGTTAATTTGATGGAGGAAGCAGAAAAGCAAGAAATAAAAATTAAAGATTCAATTAAAAAGAGTTTTTATAATTGGTTTGCACAACACACTAAAACTAATATTGAAGAATATCAAGCAGAAATAGAAAGTGGTTTTAAATTTGATGCTTTTTTTACATGGGTTAAAGGTATTTAAAAAACAAATGCTACCATTAGAGATGAAATCAAAGTAACTTTTGAGCGTAAAATCTCTGATTTAGTTAGGAATATTAATGAAATTGCTACAGTTATTAATGAAGAAAGTAATAAACCTGTTTTAGTGATCATTGATGATATTGATAAAATTGATATTGCTTTAGCAAAAGATATTTTTCAGGCACATATTAAGGCACTATTTCAGCCTAATTTTAATATTGTTATGACTATTCCTATTGCGGCCTTAAGAGAGGTTTCTTTAATGGCAACTTTACAGTCAGAAACTAATGATCAAATTGTGTTAATGCCTGTATCTAAACTTTATGCTAAAGGAGAAAGAAATCAACCAAATCCCCTATCTAATGGTGAAGTTATGGCTCAACTTACTAACATTTTAAATAAAAGAATTTCACCTCATTTAATTGAAAAAAATACTTTGGAAAAAATCATTATTGAAAGTGGAGGAGTGTTAAGGGAATTAATGAGAATTACCAATGAATGTTGTCGTATTTGTTTAAGATCATTACGTCGTGATCCCGCTCATCAAGATTTAAAAATTAATCAGGATATTTTAGAGGAAGCAATTAATAAATTGAGTTTAGATTTTGATAGTAGAATTGGGATCAAAGATTATGAAATTTTAAAAACAACTTACCAAAATTTTAAACCTGATGATCCTAAAGATCAACAATTTTTAGATTTACTTCACGGTTTATATATTTTAGAATATCGTAATCATCAACTCTGGTATGATGTTCATCCTATTGTGACTAAACTTTTACAACAAAAAAATATTATTTAAAGTTAAGTTATGATCTCAGCCTTAGAAGAAAATCCTAAAAATCGAGATAATTATGATGATTTATTAGTTTCCATTGAAGCTAATCAAAATTATTTTAATTTATTAATTGCTGTTTGTGATAATCAAGAATTGAGAGAGCAAATTATTCAACAATATGAACAGGAATTAAGCTCAAATTTACCCTGTTATCGTCTAATTTTCTCCGCAGAAAATCCTAGTTTATTATCTTTAATCAATCAATTAATTCAAGAAAATCCTCAGCTTAAAACCTGTAATAATGCGGTAATTACTGTTACTGGAACAGAAAAATTTAGATTTTTATTCAAAGAAGATAATCAAGAAAAGTCACCTCAAGATCAATTATTAGGTTTTTTTCAATGGACAAGGGAAGCATTTAAGGATTTTCCCTATTCAATTATTATTTGGATGAATAGTTATTTACAACAACAATTAGAGCAAAAATCCCCTGATTTTTGGAGTTGGCGCAAGGGAGTTTTTCGTTTTGTTTGTCCTACTACCAATATAATTAATATTAGTAATTTTAAAGATAATTTACTTTCCTTAAGTACAGAGCTAAAAGTAGAAAGTTCATCTTTACTGCCTTTAGAAGATTTACAAGAATTAATTGCAACAATTGAACAAAAAAATCAAAAACAAAAAAATCCTCAATTGGCTCATCTTTATGGTAATCTGGGACAAGTTTACAAAGAAAGAATTGAACGAGGTCAAGCAATTAATTATCGAGAAGAATTAAATTTAGCAATTAATTATTTACAAAAAGCAATTAATTTACAAGAAGAATTTAAGCTAGAATCTGAATTAGCAAATTCTCTTAATAATTTAGCTATTTTGTACGCTGGTCAGGGGAAAAATGATCAAGCAGAACCTTTATTTATTAAAGCTTTAGAATTAGAAAAAAAACTATTAGGAGAAAACCATCCTGAGGTGGCTAATTCCCTTAATAATTTAGCTATTTTGTACAATAATCAAGGCAAAGATGATCAAGCAGAACTTTTATACATTCAGGCTTTAGAATTAAGCAAAAAATTATTAGAAGAAAACCATCCTAATGTGGCAAATTTACTCAATAATTTAGCTGTTTTGTACAAAAATCAGGGTAAAAATGATCAAGCCGAATCTTTATTTATTAAGGCTTTAGAATTAAGGAAAAAACTATTAGGAGAAAACCATCCTGATGTGGTACAATCCCTCAATAATCTAGCTATTTTGTACGCTAGTCAGGGCAAATATGACCAAGCTGAACCTTTATATATTCAGGCTTTAGAATTAAGGAAAAAACTATTAGGAGAAGATCACCCTCAAACTATTAGTGTTAACAGTAATTTTCTCTATTTCCTACAAAAAGTAATCGAAGAAAATAAAGTTAATCTATTAAGTGATCATCCTCTTACTCAATCAATGTTACAGGTGCTTTTGGATGATTCTATTGATCTCTAAAATAATATGTACTATATGTATCTTGGCCATGACCAAACAACAAATAACTAATAACAAATAACCAATAACTTATATTATAATTAAAATCATAATTAAAAATGTTAAGAGGAGAGCAATATGTTCGGAAATTTGATCAAAAAATTAAGTTTAACTCTCATTTGTGGCTTAAGTAGTACAGGAATATTAAGTTTAGAAGCGATCGCCCCGTTAAAAGCCGAGGCCTATCCTCAGAATGTTCAAATTTATTTAACTCGTCAAGGGGGGGAAACCTACCAAAATCTATTAGAACGCTCCGCTATCATTGCTAGAGCCGCCACCCAAAGAACATTTGATGCAGATGTATTAGTAACAGAAGTTGCAGTAACCATTATCGCTGATAATCAAGGGTTAATCGCTCCTTTATTAACCTTAAACGTAACCCGTGATCAATGGTGGGAACGTCCCGATCCCAAAACATGGATTAATTATTATGATGGAATAGAGACTTTATTAGATTTTAACTAGCTTTAATTTGAAAATAATTAGCGATTACCAATAGCAAATACCTGATAATGACAAATTAACAAAAATTATTACAATATATTAAGTTTTCAATTTATCAAAATTTTATTAACCTTGGATTTATTATTTTCATTGATCTTTACACTCAAACAATTTTTGTACCGTTGGTGGTCAGAGTTTACCCTGCAAACAAAATTGATGGCAGGAGTAACTCTGGTTGTCTCTTTATTGATGAGTGCTTTGACCTTTTGGGCAGTTAATACCATTCAAGAAGACGCTCGAATGAATGACACCCGTTTTGGGCGGGATCTGGGGCTATTAATGGCCGCTAACGCCGCCCCGATGGTAGCGGATCACGATATTAACGCTTTAGCTCAGTTTTCTGGGCGTTTTTTTCAGAGTACCTCCAGTGTACGCTATTTGATCTATGCCGATCCCAATGGGGAAATCTTTTTTGGCATCCCTTATTCAGAGGCACAACCTCAAAATAACCTCACAATAAAACGGCACATTGCCCTCCCTGAAGATTATGGTCAAAATACATCCTTGCCGATGGTACGTCAGCATCATACCCCCAATGGTGAAGTGACGGATGTTTTTGTGCCGTTAAAACAGGCCGATCAATATTTAGGCGTTTTGGCCATCGGGATCAACCCTAATGCCACCGTTGTGGCATCGTCTAATTTAACCAGAGACGTTACCATTGCGGTTTTTATCTCCATCTGGGCGATGGTCATTTTAGGGGCGGTTTTCAATGCTTTTAATATTACTAAACCCATCAAAGAATTATTAGTTGGAGTAAAAAATATTGCCGCAGGAAACTTTAAACAAAGAATTATCCTTCCTTTTGGCGGTGAATTAGGAGAGTTAATTATTAGTTTTAATGAAATGGCAGAAAAATTAGAGAGTTATGAAGAACAAAATATTGAAGAAATAACTACTGAAAAAGCGAAATTAGAAACTTTAGTAACTACTATTGCGGATGGAGCAATTTTAATTGATAAAAAAATGCAGGTATTATTAGTTAATTCTACCGCTACTCGTATTTTTGGCTGGGAAAATAAATCAATAATTGGTCAAAATGTTTTGCATTATTTACCCCAAGATTTAAAAATTAAATTAGTAGAACCTCTCTATCAATTAATTACAGGAAAAAATCCTAAAGATTCAGATTTAGATCATTTAAAATATTTAGAAAATTTAGAAAATTTAGAATTAGAAAATTTAGAAAGTATAAGTAATATTCATCAGGAAACTTTAAAGGTAATTAAAAGTAATAATTATAATGATTTTACACAGGAGCAATTAGAAAATAGTCAAGTTTTAACTATGACAAAATCTAATCTTTTAGTAGTAGAAAATAATCAAGATTCACTTAAAGAAATAAAGGAACTAAAAGATTTAAAAGATAATATTAATCATGATAATTTTCCCCCAGAAGAATTTAGAATAACTATTGAAGAGCCACAGGCTAAAACCTTAAGAATTTTATTAAGTAAAGTCCTAGATAAATATAAAGAAAATATCCAAGGAATTGCTATTACTATTCAAGATATTACCAGAGAAGCAGAATTAAATGATGCTAAAAGTCAATTTATTAGTAATGTTTCCCATGAATTAAGAACGCCTTTATTTAATATTAAATCATTCATTGAAACTTTAGCTGAATATGGAGAAGAATTAACAGAAAAAGAAAGAAAAGAATTTTTAGAAACGGCCAACCATGAAACCGATCGCTTAACTCGTTTAGTCAATGATGTTTTAGATCTTTCTCGTTTAGAATCATCTCGTATTTATCAGTTAGAACCCGTTGATATTATTCAACCGATCGAACAAACTTTACGCACTTATCAACTTAATGCAAAAGATAAAAATATTCAATTATTAAAAGAAATTGAAGAAGATTTACTGCCAGTTTTAGGGCATTATGACTTATTATTACAAGTTTTAACTAACCTAGTTGGTAATGCTTTAAAATTCACTCTTTCTGGTGGTAAAGTAGTAATTCGTTCCTATAAAATTCAAGAGCAATCTAACCATAAATATCCCATAGATAAAGTTAGAATAGAAATTTCTGACACAGGGATCGGGATAGATAAAGAAGATCAAAAAGCCATTTTTGAGCGCTTTTTCAGAGTAGAAAATCGAGTACATACCCTAGAAGGAACTGGTTTAGGTTTATCTATTGTGAAAAATATTATTGTTGACAAACATCACAGTCAAATTAATTTAATTAGTGAGGTGGGAGTGGGTACAACTTTCTGGTTTGATCTTGATGTTTTTGATTAATAATTTTCCTTAAATGAATTATGATCGAAAAAAATTTTTAATCATGCAAAAAAATGACTTCATTCAGATATAATAAGATCAAGATGATCAATTGACAGTTGACGGTTGATAATTAAAAATTAATTAATATTAAAATCTGTCTGTTGTCAATTTTAAAATCTAATTTAAACAATATTTGGATAAATTTAAACAACTATGATGAAACAACGTAAAGCGACTTATTTAATTGAAAGATCAACAGGGAAACGGATGAAATTAGGCGGAGTTTTACCTTCTGAAAATCAACCCCCTAAAGTTAAAAGAAAAATTAGCTATCTTTATGCTCAAGATCAGTTACCTCCAATGGTTGATCTACGCACTTTTTTAAAGCCCGTTGAGGATCATTCAACTATTAATAGTTGTGTCGCTAATGCCATTTCTTCGGCCTACGAATATCTCCAACATAGATTAACAGGAAAACTACAACCTGTAAGTCGTTTATTTTTATATTATAATGCCCGAATGTTAGAAGGCACGGAAGAAAAGGATAATGGTTGTAGTATTAGTAGTGCTTTAGAAGTCATAGAAAAAATTGGTATTTGTTCCGATGAAACTTGGTCATTTGATCCGGATCTAGTGGAACAAAAACCTGATTTTAATGCCTATCAAGAAGCGAAAAAAAATTTAGTTGAACAGGTACAAGAAATAGATTTAGATCTTTATAGTATGAAACATTGTTTAGCAATGGGTTATCCCTTTATTTTTAGTTTACAATTGTTTCATTCTTTCAGTCAAGCGGGAACTCAAGGTAAAGTTTTAATGCCCGATCTTTCCCAAGAAAAAAGTCATGCCGATCATGGTATTCATGCCATGTTAGCAGTAGGTTATCTTGAAGAATATCAAGTTTTTATTGTGCGCAATTCTTGGGGAGAAAACTGGGGAGATCAAGGTTATTGTTATATCCCTTATGAATATGTTTTACAATCAGATTATTGTCAAGAATGTTGGTCATTAAAATTCAAAAATGATGTAGAATTGAGTAAAGAAATTTGGTTTGATCACCCCCCAAAAAATTTAGAATTTTTAGCTCAAAAAGATGATGAATTTGAGCATAATTATTATTTTGAATATGCGGAAGATGATGACGAAGAATTAGTAGAAGATGAGGAAGAAGGTTATATTTATGTCAGCCGAAATCGGGGTTATGATGAAGATAGTTATGAAGATGAATATTATGAGGAAGAAGATGAAGAATATTATGAAGATGAAGAAGGTTATGAATATGCCGATGATGAAAATTATGATGATGAATTAGAAGAATTTGAAGAATATGATGAGTATGATGAAGATGAAGATGATGAATACGAAGATGAAGATTATGAAGAATTAGAAGGAGAATATGATTATGGTTATGAAGATGATGATTATTAAATCTGGGCTAATCAATTCGATCGCCAAACACTAGATCTAGCTGACATTGATTGACAAACCATGATTTTTTGTTGATAAAAAAGAAAAAAATCATAAAAAGTTAAGTTTAGGTTAATAGTTTGTGTTATAATTGTTTGGATTAAGATTCATTTCGTCTGTGCAGAAAGTTGTCATTCCTTGAATTGATAAGCATCTGTGTTAAACGAATTGATGCTTTTGAAATGATGTTGTGAAATATTGAGGAACAATTTGTCCATGTCAATTTATATTGGAAACCTTCCCTATCAGGTAACTGAAGAGGATCTTCAAGAAGTTTTTGCCGAATATGGTAATGTTAAAAGAGTATACATCCCTACAGATAAACAGTCAGGTCGTGTTAAAGGCTTTGGTTTTGTAGAAATGGACTCTGATGATCACGAAGATTCAGCTATTGCGGCCTTAGATGGTGCAGAATGGTTAGGAAGGCAGTTACGGGTTAATAAAGCTAAACCCCGTGAAAATGAACCCAAAAGAAAAGGCCGAAAAAAAGATTGGTAAATTTTGAATAACCTCGAAAGCCTTTAATCTGTGCTTAAGCCCTTCGGGGCTTTAATTCATCAAGTTATGATTGATTATTTTTATTGTTAATTGTTAATTGTCCCCTGTCAATTGTCAATTGTTAAAGCTTGATAGTGAAAATAAAAGTTAACCCATCAATCACCAAAATATAGTATCATGTTAATTTGCCAAATTACGTTTTAAGGAGGAAACTGTATGACCCAAGTGGTTGTAGGACAAAATGAAAATATAGAATCGGCACTACGGCGTTTTAAGCGTCAAGTGTCTAAAGCTGGTATTTTTGCGGATATTAAACGTCGTCGTCATTTTGAGACACCTATTGAAAAACGCAAACGTAAAGCGATCGCTCGTCGCAAAAAACGCTATCGTTAAAATTTATTTGTCTTAATATACTTCTTTCAGAAGTTAGGGAATAGGGAATAGTTTTAGATAAGAATGAAGTTATTATCATCTCTTTCTCTGCTATATTATTTATCTTTAATTATTGTCAAGACGTAATCCATCGTAGAGACGTAATATATTACGTCTCTATATTACGTCTACATTGATTAAAATTGAGTATTTAAGCAAAAGTTGAACGATCTAAGTCTAAAGGCACATCTTGTAACCTACCGTTACCTACGGCTAAAATAGCTTCAGTTAAATTAACATCTCCAGTATATAAAGCTTTACCCACGATCGCGCCAGTTACGCCAGAAGCTTCTAAAGCCAAAAGATTTAATAAATCTCTTAAACAACTCACACCACCAGAGGCGATCACCGGAATCTTAACACAATGGGTTAACTCCCTTAAAGCCTCAAGATTAGGGCCGATTAAAGTACCATCTCTTTGAATATCAGTATAAATGATCCCGGCCACGCCAAAACCTTCCATTTTCTGAGCTAAATCAGTGGCTAAAACTTCAGAGGTTTCTAACCATCCACGAGTTGCAACCTTACCTTGACGGGCATCAATGCCTACTATAATCTGATTAGGAAATTCTTTAGCTAATTCTTCAACTAATTCGGGTTTTTCTACGGCAATTGTTCCTAAAATTGCTCGATTAACTCCTAAATTTAAAAGTTGAGCCACTCCGTTGCGATCGCGCAAGCCTCCTCCCACTTGCACAGGGATGGAAAGAGTCTTAACAATTTTTTCAATCACATTAAGATTAACAGACTCCCCTTGTTTTGCACCATCGAGATCCACAAGATGAAGACGGGTAGCCCCTTGATCCGCCCATTGTTGAGCCATGATCACCGGATCTTCATGAAATACCTCAGATTGACTATAATCTCCCTGATATAAACGGACACATTGACCTTGTAATAAATCTATTGCGGGTATAACTTCCATTGATTTTTTCGTTAGTTTATTAATTTGAAATTGTGTTTAATTTAAAATTTATTTTACCAAGAAAAAAGTCAGAAATTTTGTTATTTTTAGTTAATCTCTTAGATTATATTTTATTGTCATTAATTTCGCTCCAAATTTCTTTCTTGAACTTAAGTTCAAGGCTAATATAAATCGTTCAATAAATTGAACTAAATTTTTGTTAGGAATTATCCTGTTTTTAATAATTTTTGATTTATTAACATCAAAAACAAGCTAAAAACTTTATCAGAATAAGATTACAAGGATCAGAAACCCCGACTTTGAAAATACCCTACGCCCAATAAAGGGGGGTTAGGGGGTGAGGGCTACAATTATTTTAATTAATATTCAAAGGATCCACATCAATCTGTAAACTAACCCCATTTAAACAAAGATTTTTAATCTCATTAAAATTAGGTAAATAATAAGCCTGATTATGATCCAATTTTAACAAAATTTGCCACCGATAACGGTTAGCTATTCTCATAATACTAGCAGGAGCAGGGCCTAATATTTGCCATTCTTGACCCATATTTTCTATACAAAAATCCGCTATTTGTTCGGCCGTTTTTTGGACATTTTTTTCTTCAAAACCGCTTAAACTTAATAAAATTAAACGCCCATAGGGAGGATAATTTAATTCCGCTCTTTTGATTAATTCACTATTAACAAATGTTAAATAATCATGATTTTTAACCGCTTGAATGACGGGATGATCGGGTGAATAAGTTTGTATAATTACCTTTCCGGCTTCATTTCCCCTTCCCGCCCTTCCGGCCACTTGGGTTAAAGTTTGAAATCCTCTTTCTGAGGCTCGATAATCGGATAAATGTAATAAACCATCGGCGGCGATCACCCCCACAAGGGTTACTTGCTCTAAATCTAAGCCTTTAGTTAACATTTGTGTTCCCACTAATAGATCAGCTTCTCCCCGTGCAAATCGGCTTAATAACTCACGATGAGAGCCTTTTTTGCTGGTGGTATCACTATCAAAACGAATGGCAGTTAATTCGGGAAACATTTTTGCTAATTCTTCCATAACTTTCTGAGTGCCACTACCAAAAAATTTTAAATAGGGAGATTTGCACTCAGGGCATTGTTTAGGGTGTAATTGCGTATAATTGCAATAGTGACATTTTAATAATTCCGTACTTCCTGTATGAGTATAATGGTATGACAAAGAGACATCACAGTGAGGACATTCTACCACATAACCGCAACTACGGCAAGAAACAAAGGTACTATGTCCCCTTCTGGGAATAAATAAAATCCCTTGTTGTTTTTTAAATTTTAATTCTTTCAGAGCTTTTTGAAGGGAATAACTGAAAATTGAGCGATTTCCTGACTTTAATTCTTGACGTAGATCCACTATTTCTACGGGCGGGAGAGGCCGGGCTTGGATCCGCTCTGGAAGGGAAAGATATTTTGCAGTTACCAATGAGCAGTTACCAGTGACCAATTTTTGATTATTTAATAATATTTGATCACTATTAATTTTCACTTGATTACTATTAATATTTACTTGATTATTATTAATATTTAATTTTTCACTGGTAACTGTATTTGTCCATGTTTCTAAAGAGGGGGTAGCCGAGCCTAAAATTAAGGGACAATTTTCAATTTCTGCCCTCCATTGTGCTACTTTTCGCGCGTGATAGGTGGGCGCTATTTGTTGTTGTTTAAAACTGCTATCATGTTCTTCATCTAAAATGATAATTCCTAACTTTGGTAAAGGGGCAAAAACAGCCGATCTTGTACCTATTACAATTTGAGTTTCTCCCGTTAACATTTGTCGCCATGTGTCGTATCTTTCACCCTTTGAAAGTTCACTATGATAGACAAATATTTTATTACCAAATCTTGCTCGAAAACGATCAGTTAATTGGGGAGTTAAACCGATTTCAGGAACTAAAACTAAAGCTGATTTTCCTTGATTTAAAATCGGTTCAATCCCTTGTAAATAAACTTCTGTTTTACCCGATCCGGTAACTCCATGTAATAAAACTTCTGTAAATTTATCTAAATTTTGAATGATATTTAGGGCGTTTGTTTGAGCTTCAGTTAAGATTTTTTTCCCATCTCGATCGGGCTGAATTTCTTGTAAAAATCTTAATTTTTCCCTTTCTTCAATTACCACATAACCTTTTTTCTCTAAATTATTAACAACTGAGGTGCTAGTATTAGCAAATTCTAATAATTGTGATAGCCATAATTCACCGTTATAATAGCGTAATATTTTTAAAACTTCTTTTTGTTTTTCTGTTAAATTAAGTTCTTGATTTTCTATTACTAAAGTAATAGCTTTTTGTAATTTTGGGCGAGGCTGATTATTCTCTTCAAAATAACTTTCGATCCATCCTCTTTTGATTAATTGTTTAATAGCTCTAGTTGCACCTTTAACTTTACTATTTAAAAATTTACTACTATAATCGCCTTCTTTTTGATTTTGCAATAAACTTAAAATTTGTTGTTCAGGATAGGTACAAAACATATTATAATCGTCAGGAATAACCTCAAAATTTAATCTAATTCTTCTTTGAGATTTCTTTAATAAATCAGGAGGTAAAGCTGATCTAATTACGGTAATTAAAGGAGTACAATAATATTGAGCAACTCGATCAATTAAATCCCAATAATGATCGGGAAAAGGGTTTTTTAAAATTACTTCTTCTACTTCTTTAATTTTATTAATTTCTAAATTTTGGGGTAGTTTATCTGTTAATCTAATGGCAATTCCATTTAAAATTTGACTACCAAAAGGAACGCTTAAAATATCACCAGTTTCTATTTTTAAATCTGGGGGAATACTATAGGTATATAAATTATAAGTTTCTACTTTATCTTGATTTAATTCTTGATTTAATCCTGAAACATTATTAGAATTAGATAATTTATTAACGGCGGGACAATCTACTAATACTTCTACCCATTTTTGTTGAAATAAACTTGTTTGATAAGTGGCTTGAGGTTCAGCTAAAATTAAAGAAGACATAATGATTTTGTCGAGTTTTTAATATTATTACAAGTTCTTACTATTATATCATTAATTTTAATTTTGATCTTAATTAAGTTTAAAAGATCATAGACTTCTGGTAAGCTGTTAAACATTTAAAATAAATATGAGTTGAACAGGCAAGATGCCTGTTCCACAATCTTCTTTTTTTTACATATTACTTATTACTTATTACTTATTAATCTAAGCTTGTTGCGCTTCTATTTCTACTTCTAAATTAAACAACATTTTTAAAGAATCTAAACATTGTTTTCTGGCTTCAATATCCTGTTGGGCGCGTAATTGTACCATCGGATCATGTAAAATTTTATTGACGATCCCACGAGTTAAAGCTTCAATTACTTCTTGATGTTTTTCCGCAAATTCTATCCCTAAACGTGATAAAGCTTTTTCTAATTCTTGTTCTCTAATTTCTTCAATTTTATTTCTTAAAGAGTTAATTGTCGGCACAGTTTCTAGTGATCGCCACCAAACTTCAAAAGCACTAATTTCTTCTTCTAATAAAGCCTCGGCTTCCTCTGCCACTTTACGGCGACTAGCTTGATTTTGCGCCACTACCGCCTTAAGATCATCCACATTGTAGGATTGTACGTTTTTCATACCCTCTACATCTTTATGAACATTAAGAGGCACAGAAATATCTACTAACATTAAAGATTGATTCTCAGTTAAAACGGAGTTTAATTTAGCCCGATCTAAAATAGGTTGAGTCGCTCCGGTGCTAGTAAAGACAATATCAGAATTAGCAATCACATTCATCATCTCTGATAACTCATAAAGTTTAATCGGTAAATGGGGAAATTTATCCGCTAATTCTTGAGCATTTTTCATGGAACGGTTAACAATAGCAATCTGATCCCCACCTTTAGCCGATAAATGTTGCACTAATAAACGGGACATTTTACCCGCCCCAATAATTGCAAATTTATAGCCTCTTAAATCCTCTACTTTCATCTGCACCAATTCCACGGCCGCCGAACTGATGGAAACCGCACCCGTGCCAATATCCGTTTCACTGCGTACCCTCTTTCCGGCTGACATAGCCTGTTTAAACAGTCGATCCAATAAACGCCCTAAACCGCCGTATTTTTGAGCGAGTTTATGGGTGGTTTTCACCTGAGCCAAAATCTGCCCTTCCCCTAAAACTAAACTTTCTAAACCGGCCGCTACTCGCATTAAATGACGTAATGCGTCTTGATGTAGTAACATAAATAAATAACGGCGTAAAATATTAAGAGGAATATGTCCTTTTTCCGCTAAAAATTGACAAATTTCAATAATACCTTTATCCGTTTCTTTAGCCACTGCATAAATTTCCAAACGGTTACAGGTACTAATGATCGCCACTTCCTCAATATGGGGATAGTTTTTTAAATGGGCGATCGCCTCCTCAATTTTATTTTCCTGAATACTTAGTTTTTCCCTAATTTCAACAGGTGCGGTTTTATGGCTTAAGCCAACAACAATAATATTCATAGTACGTTTATTCTCAAGGATGTTAGATGAATGAAAATTTAGATATTAAAACAAAATCAATCTTTACTATTTAATACCATAAGGTTTATTGCAAAATATTAAGATTTGTATCTTATGGATAAGTGTGAATCTTTTAACCTTACCTCATGGGGGGGCTTTTTTAAAGTAAAGATCAATGATATTGATCAATTGACACTTAACAATTGATAATTGAAAATTGCTTAATTGGGTTTAAAAATATCAAAAACAATTGAAAAAGCTAATCAGAAAAAGATTATAATGATCACAAATTTTGAAAATTAAAATGCTCTGGTTAAAGGGGCAAATTTTAGACTTAATTAATTATTTATTATTACCTGCTCACTAATAACTGATTATGACAGAAGTTTTATTAAAGAAAATTTATAAGAGTTTTCCTGATCGAAATCAAAAAAAAACTAAAACAACTCAGATTAAAGACCTAACTAAAGAAGATCAATTTTCTGTTATTCACGTTTTACGCTCGATTGATTTAAAAATTGAAGATGGGGAGTTTATGGTATTGGTAGGGCCTTCTGGCTGTGGCAAAAGTACCCTCTTAAGACTATTGGCAGGGCTAGAAACTTTGACGGGTGGGGAAATTTGGCTCGGCGATCGCCTGATCAATCAAGTTGCACCAAAAAATCGAGATATTGCGATGGTTTTTCAGAATTATGCTCTTTACCCTCATCTTAATGTCTATGATAATCTCGCTTTTGGCTTAAGAAGAATGACTAAAGATCAGGAGTTAAATTTAGAAAATCAAAATTTTTTCAAAAAAAATACAGATAAACTATTAACAAATATTACTAAATTTTTACCAAAAAAACTACAATATTTATCCTCAGAAGAAAAAAGAATTAGGGAAATAGTTTATCAATCAGCACAATTATTACAAATAGAATCATTATTAAATAGATTGCCAAAAGAATTATCCGGTGGTCAAAAACAGAGGGTAGCCTTGGGGAGAGCGATTTCCCGCAACCCCCAAGTTTTTTTAATGGATGAGCCATTATCTAATTTAGATGCCAAATTGAGAGCAGATACCCGCACTCAGATTGTTCAATTACAAAAACAGTTAAAAACCACAACCATCTATGTTACCCATGATCAAATAGAGGCCATGACGATGGGCGATCGTATTGCGGTAATGAATCAAGGTCAAATTTTACAAGTTGCGCCTCCTTTAGAAATATATAATAAACCTGTAAATCGTTTTGTAGCGGAGTTTATTGGCTCACCCCCCATGAATTTTTTAGAGGTAATGGTAGAGGGTAAATATTTAATGATTGATGGTTATTTTAAAGTAGAAATTAATGAGCAATATTTAGATAAATTAACGAACTATCAAAATCAAGTTATTTTATTAGGAATTAGGCCGGAACATTTAAACTTAAAAGAGGGTGAAAATCATCACTTTCAAGCTATAGTTGATATGGTGGAAGCCTTAGGAAATGAAACTTATTTATCCGTACATTTAAAAGAGAATGAAAAGCTTAAATTAAAAGTTAGAATTGCTCCTAATTATGAAATTAAAAGAAATGATTTAATTGATTTAAGTTTAGACTTAGATCAAATTCATTTATTTAATTTATATACGGAAAAAAGAATTGAAGCCTGTTAATTTTTTTACTGCTTACCCCTTCTGCCACAAAAGAAACAACTATTTTTAACTATTAATTAATTACCAAAATTACCAATTATTTAACATCTTATGATCAAATTTATTAAAATTTCAGTTATTTTATTATTGAGTTTTTTTACCCTTTGCTTACCTGTTTTTGCCCAAGAAATTAATGCTGAACAAATAACACAGGGGGAGCAAATTTTTGAACTACATTGTGCCGGATGTCATGTTAATGGTGGTAATATTATCAGACGGGGTAAAAATTTAAAATTAAAAACCCTTAAACGCTATCAAATGGATACGCCAGAAGCAATTATTAATTTAGTTACCAATGGTAAAAATAATATGTCTGCTTTTGGCGATCGTTTGACAAAAGCAGAAATCGAAAATGTTACTTTTTATCTATTAAAAAAAGCCCAAGAAAATTGGCGTTAAAAGTCAATTTTGATCAGTTATTGTTCACTGTTTAAAGTGGTAATTGTAATAACTTGAGGGGGGGTAGAGTCAGGGGGATAAAATAATTCGAGCGAAACTAAACGAGAACTTTGAGAGGGAATAGTAATATTAATCAGAGGTTCTCCCTGTTGTCCTCTGGTTTGGACTAAATGGACATAACGAACAACGGGGAAACCCCTTTCACTGGGGTATTCAACCCTAACTGTACCCCTGAAAAATACACTATTAGAAGGGGGTTCTAAAAAAATTAATCCCTCTCTAGCGCGATCCTGTTTAAGAGGTGTTTGTAAACTGAGGGTGACGGTTTTTTCCTCAGTAGTAGGGTTATATAAAGGGAAAGTTAAATCATAATGAACTCCGTAATTTCCATGAGCCTCATAAGCCGTATCAGGATAACGTACTAACATGGGGGCTGTTTGGCTTTGGCCAGTGCCATGAGTACCCCCCACAAGGGTACTAATACCATAGGAAAAAGATTCTCCCTGAGCCGGAATGGTTAAATTCTGAGTTTGCTCATTATCAAAAATAAATGAGCGCCATTCTGAGCCTTGGGAAACTCCCGCTACCCGCCCATAAATTAAATTTCCGAGGGTATTGGGAGGAGTGGGGACTTTATCTCTGGGGGTGGATAAATTGCCATTATTTAAGAGGTCTTCCCATTCCTCCAACGTGGGCGCTCTTTCCTGTCCATTTTCATCCAATTTAGCAAAGAGGGCTAAACTAGCCACATAAACCGTATCATCACTAAATAATTTGAAATAGGTTGATCTTCCGTTAATAGGCGGGGTTAAAGTGTTGACGGGAATGGGCAAATTGATTAACATTTTACTTTGACGGGGGGGAATTTCTATTTGATTAGGCCAAAAATTTTGGGTTTCGCCCCGTAATAGATCTAACATGGCGCGATCGCCCGGCCCTGCAAAAACATTACCACCATTATTTTCCACAAAAGAAGGAAGTTGAACAAAAGGGGCATCAGGCTGACTGAGATAACTTGCCCCTTGACTAATATCCAATTTTATCGGAGTATTATGAGGATTATGAACAATGACTCCTAAATAAAGGGTGCGTAGGTCTTCAGGGGTGGGGGCTTTAGCGATATGATGGGCAAAAAGATCAAAAGCACCCCCTAAAGGATAGTTTAAATGGGCAGAAGGGTTAGCTTTGCCTTCGGGGGGAAAAGTAGATAATAAAATACCTTCATTTAAGACTAATTCAGGACTATTACTATTAAAAACAGGGATATTATTGAGAGAACCGGGCAGAGGGCGTACTTGTTGAGGGATAATAATTTCTTGAGGGGGGGGAGTGGGCGTTTGAGCGATAATTAAAGAGGATAAAATGCCAAACATAGTAATTTTTGATTGAAAGATAAACGATAATTTTTACAGACGCAAATTAATTAATTTTAGTTTCAAAATTAACAATTAATAATGACTTTTTTTGAAAAAAATTAGCCCGATCTTTTGAGATGAGGCTAATTTGAGTTAAGTATTTTAATTAATAATTGAACTAAAAAAATATTATTAAAAATTAAAGAAACTGACGAGAAACTAATTTTTCAATATTAGCTTGAGTTTCTTGTAAAAGTTGTACTCGACTATCTGTAGTTTGAGTTGTCATACTAGGAATTAAGTTACGAGCTTGTAACGTCATGTGAAGTTGCAGTTGTGCTACATATTCACTCACATCTTCACGGATATTTTGATGAAATAAAGGGCGATCGAGGGTATGTGACGACAAGTTCAAGACTTCCTCCTTAAAATTTTTAAGTATTAAATAATAACAATTTCTAACCACAAAGATTACCATAAACTTTGACCCTGCGCACTAAGACTTCATAAATCTCAACATTGTTTTATCAAGACGATCGCACCAAGGGAAAAGCCCAACTAAAATAATAGATTAACAAAACTTAAAAATAAGATTTTATCAAGACTTTTTAGACAAAATGAGCTATTATTAATTGTTGAAATTAGCTAACATTTGTTTGTAGTATTGAAGGAGTATTCTGTGTTCAAATTAATCAAAAAAGCACTTTTATTATTGATAATAGTAGTGTTTTCTTTCGGATTTCAGCCCTCTTTTGCTTTAGCTTCTGTTCAATTTAAAGGTCAATTTACAGCAAATAAGAGTTGTGATGCCTCAGTTTCAACCAAAAAAGATAGTCAATCTGATAATTTTAAGTTAACACAAGGAGAAACGTATCAGGTTATTGGTAAAAATAAGGAGATTGCCTCTTATTACCGTTTACAAATTCCCACCGCTAATCCTCCTGAGCGTTGGGTAGCGGCTGATTGTGGCAATGTTGTCAGTATAGATCCTAATCCTTCCAATAATGAAACTCCCATCGTGACTATTCCCGGCGAAGAAGATTTCCTCTTAGCCTTAAGTTGGCAACCTGCTTTTTGTGAGGGACTACCGGACAAACCAGAGTGTCAAAGATTAGCACAAAATCCCGATCGTTTTGAAGCCACCCATTTTATTTTACATGGACTTTGGCCTCAACCTCGAACTAATATTTTTTGTAATGTCAGTAAACAGGATATTAGCTTTGATGAAGGCAAAAACAAAGATTGGTCAAAATTACCTGCCATAGAAAAAGAGCTTTCTCCCAAAACATGGGAAAAATTACAAGTTATGATGCCCGGCACGGTTTCATATTTACAACGCCATGAATGGATCAAACACGGCACTTGTTACCCCGGCACAGCCGAAGAATATTTTTCAGAGGCGATCGCACTGGCAGAAGCCTTTAATAATTCTTCCATTCAAAAATTAGTTCAAAGTAATATTGGAAATCAAGTAGCAGTCAAAGATATTGACCAAGCTTTGTCCTCTTTTGGTTCTTCTACCGGAGATAAAGTAGAGGTTAAATGTACTAATGCTGTCTTAGGTGAACTGTGGGTTAACCTCAAAGGAGATATTACCTCAACTACTCCTGTATCTAAGTTATTAAAGGATGCCACTATTGCGAAGAAAGAAAATGTAACATCTTGTCTGATTGATGACGCTAAAGATTAATCAATTAATTTTAGATTGTACAAATAAACTTTAATCAACCTAGTTTTTTTGAGAAACTAGGTTTTTTAGTCAATCAAGAATTAATGATAGTTCCCTTTTTACCCTAAAAAAGTTCGGTAAACCGTACTATTGAGGTAGTTGTCAGACTAGGGGATTTTTAGGTAAATTAGCACTCGTAAGGTGAGAGTGCTAAAACTCAAAAATTTGAGTTAAAATCTCCACTGTTTAAAGTTTATTTTACTCTATATACACTCTAGTCTGGAGGATATCTCATGGCAGCAATTAGCATTAATGTTTCTACCGTTAAACCCTTGGGCGATCGCATTTTCGTAAAAGTTAGCCCTTCTGAAGAAAAAACCGCAGGTGGAATTTTATTACCTGACACCGCTAAAGAAAAACCTCAAGTTGGTGAAGTGGTTGCAGTAGGCCCTGGTAAACGTAACGATGACGGTAGCCGTACTGAACCCGATGTTAAAGTTGGCGATAAAGTTCTTTACTCTAAATATGCCGGAACTGACATCAAACTCGGCAGTGAGGAGTATGTTCTTTTATCTGAAAAAGACATTTTAGCTTCCGTTGCTTAATCAGCTATTAGCTAAAAACTTAAGCAAAAGTGGAACAGGCTTTCAACTCTAAATGTGGAACAGGCTTCTAGCCTGTGACGGGCAAGACTTGTCCTGAGCTTGTCGAAGGATGCCCATCCCACAAAGAAAAGTTCTCAACTCTAACAACCAAAATTAGAATTTAAACAGGAAATAAATTAACATTATGGCTAAATCTATTATTTACAATGATGATGCACGTCGTGCCTTAGAACGTGGTATTGACTTATTAGCAGAAGCAGTTGCTGTCACCCTTGGACCCAAAGGACGCAACGTAGTTTTAGAGAAAAAATTTGGAGCACCTCAGATCGTTAACGATGGTGTCACCATTGCTAAAGAAATTGAACTTGAAGATCACATCGAAAATACAGGAGTTGCTTTAATTCGTCAAGCCGCTTCTAAAACCAATGATGTAGCTGGAGACGGTACAACCACCGCTACAGTTTTAGCTCACGGTATTGTTAAAGAAGGTTTACGCAACGTGGCCGCAGGTGCTAACCCCATTGCGATCAAACGTGGTATTGATAAAGCTACCGAGTTCTTAGTCGGTCAAATTAAGTCCCATGCCAAGTCTGTTGAAGACTCCAAAGCGATCGCTCAAGTAGGTTCTATCTCTGCGGGTAACGATGAAGGGATCGGTCAAATGATCGCTGATGCGATGGACAAAGTAGGTAAAGAAGGGGTAATTTCCTTAGAAGAAGGTAAGTCTATGACTACCGAGTTAGAAATTACCGAAGGGATGCGTTTTGACAAGGGTTACACCTCCCCCTATTTCGTAACCGATGCCGATCGCATGGAAGCAGTTTTAGATGATCCTTTCATCTTAGTGACTGACAAGAAAATCACCTTAATTCAAGACTTAGTGCCTATTTTAGAGCAAGTAGCACGTCAAGGTAAACCCTTAGTTATTTTAGCTGAAGACATCGAAAAAGAAGCTTTAGCTACCTTAGTGGTTAACCGTTTAAGAGGTATTTTAAACGTAGCGGCCGTAAAAGCCCCCGGTTTTGGCGATCGCCGTAAACAAATGTTAGAAGATATTGCCATCTTAACAGGCGGTAAAGTAATTACCGAAGATGCAGGTTTAAAACTGGAAAACACCAAGTTAGATATGCTTGGTAAAGCTCGTCGTATCACCATTACCAAAGACAATACCACCATTGTGGCTGAAGGTAATGAAGTAGCAGTTAAAACCCGTTGTGATCAAATTCGCCGTCAAATAGAGGAAACTGAGTCTTCCTACGATGTTGAGAAATTACAAGAGCGTTTAGCTAAACTTTCCGGCGGTGTTGCCGTTGTTAAAGTTGGTGCGGCTACGGAAACTGAAATGAAAGACCGTAAATTACGCTTAGAAGATGCGATCAACGCTACTAAAGCGGCGGTTGAAGAAGGTATCGTCCCCGGTGGTGGTACAACCTTAGCACACTTAGCACCCCAATTAGAAGAATGGGCTAATGCTAACCTTCAAGATGAAGAATTAACAGGTGCTTTAATTGTAACCCGTGCTTTACTCGCTCCCTTAAAACGTATTGCCGAAAACGCAGGTCAAAACGGTGCAGTAGTAGCCGAGCGCGTTAAAGAAAAAGACTTTAATGTAGGTTATGATGCGGCTAACAATGTCTATACAGATATGTATGAAGCTGGTATTGTTGATCCCGCTAAAGTTACCCGCTCCGCTTTACAAAATGCGGCTTCGATCGCAGGTATGGTGTTAACTACCGAATGTATCGTAGTTGATAAACCCGAGAAAGAAAAAGCTCCCGCTGGTGCTGGTGCTGGTGATTTTGATTACTAAAAATTAATTAATTACTAACATTAATTAACTGGAAAAGTCGGAGATTTTAAAAGTCTCCGACTTTCAGCTTTGATAATAAGAAAAAATCTAACCAAACTTAACCTAAAAGGGGGCGAGGTTAGGCACTGGCTAGATCTAAATAAGGGTATTTAAACAAAAACAAATAAAAAAAAAGAAGAAAAAATTTTGAATTGTGTAAATCAAAACAACACTTATTTTAATTTACAATATAAGCTACTTTAATTGCCCAAACAATTAATGCTAAAATGCTTCCCAAAATAATAACGGACGAGACGGCGACAACTGAAGGTTTGTCTGCTCCGTCAAATTTCATGATTCCACGATTGAGATCTGACATAATTTCCTTTAGATGAACAATCAATCAACAATGGCAAGTGTAGCAAAAATTTTATTTTTTGGGATGGATTTAGGCCATAATTGTTACTTTTCTTTACATACGGCCCGTTACGAAACGATGTGACATAATCGCCAAAACAGTATTTAAGATTAGACTTTAGAGAAAAAATAAAATTGATATATCTAGTAAATACGTTTTAGCTTCAAAACTTTTCTATCTACTGATTATGATAGAATTGTCATTGAGATTAAATAATTAAAAATATATTTTATTATTAAACTAACTATGAGTAAAATTGCAATAAAACCTGCTAAAATTAATAAAATTATACCAGATTCGATCGCCGATGAAATGGGTTTTGAAATTGGGGATGCCATTATTTCTATTAATGGCATGAAACCTAGAGATTTAATAGATTATCAGTTTCTTTGTGCCGATGAATATTTAGAGTTAGAAGTGTTAGATAATAAGGGAAATTTACATCAAATCGAAATAGAAAAAGATTTTGATGAAGATTTAGGTTTAGAGTTTGAAAATGCTTTATTTGATGGTTTAATTCAATGTAATAATCATTGTCCATTTTGTTTTATTGATCAACAACCCCCCGGTAAAAGAGATAGTTTATATTTAAAAGATGACGATTATCGTTTAAGTTTTCTCTATGGAAGTTATTTAACTTTAACTAATTTAACCGAAAAAGAATGGCAAAGAATTGCCCAAATGAGATTATCTCCTTTATTTATTTCTGTTCATGCTACCGAGGCAGAAATTAGAATTAAACTATTAAAAAATCATCGAGCAGGTCAAATTTTAGATCAATTAAAATGGTTTCAAAATAATCGGTTACAAATTCATGCTCAAGTGGTAGTTTGCCCAGAAATTAATGATAATTTACATTTAGAAAAAACTTTATTAGATTTAGCTTCTTTTTATCAAGGTGAGATCCCAACAGTTATTTCAGCGGCCGTTGTGCCTGTGGGTTTAACCCATTTTCGAGACAATTTAGATGAGTTAATTCCTGTCAATAAAGATAAAGCCAAAGAAGTTATTAAACAAGTAGAAATATTACAAGCAAAATTTAAAAAAGAATTGGGTACAACCTTTGCATGGTTGGCTGATGAATGGTTTTTAATAGCAGGGGAAGAATTACCCCAACCTGAACATTATGAAGACTATCCCCAAATAGGTAACGGGGTGGGATCTATTCGTCAATTTATTCAAGATTTTCACACAAAAGCAGATCAACTTTTACCCATTTCTATTAATCATAAAAAGTATTTAAAATGGGTGGTGGGAAATGCAGTTGAAAAAGCTTTTATTCCCCTAGTTAATCAATTAAATCAAGTTAATAATTTAAAAGTAGATTTATGTGCTTTCAAAAGTGATTATTGGGGGCAAGAAATGACAGTTACAGGCCTCTTAACAGGGCAAGATATTTTAAAAAATTTAGAAAATCAAAATTTAGGAGATGGAATTTTATTACCTTCTTTAATGTTAAAACATGATGATACTTGTTTTCTTGATGATCTAAGAGTTGAAGACTTAGAAAAACAACTCAATACTAAATTTTTTATTGTCACCGATATTGAAGATTTAATTAATACTTGTATTAGTTGTTAAATGGCAGTAAATTTTTTAATTAAATTTTTAAATTTTAACCACTAAAAAATTACTCAATTGTCAATTCTTAAACTATGAAATATTTTAAACTAATTTATCTATTTATTGGCTGTACTTTATTTACGATCATTCTTCATCAAACTAACTTAAATGAAGTCTGGCAACGAGTAATTAATGTTGGTTGGTTAGGAATATTAATAATATTAATAATTTATCTTTTTGCCTTTATTACTGATGTTTTAGGTTGGCAACTAGCTTTTGATAAATTACCTCTTAATTTTCAGTGGTTTTATCGTTTATTTTTAGTGAGGATGGTAGGAGAAGCTCTTAACCGGGTAACACCTTTTGCCTCTTTAGGAGGTGAGCCAATTAAAGCAATACTCTTAAAAACTCATTATAATCTACTTTATCGAGAAACAATCACCTCTTTAGTTTTAGCCACAACTATTGATATGATTGGTTTAATCTTTTTTCTCGGCTTTGGCTTTTACCTCTTATTAATGGGGGATAATTTACCAATTAGTTTTAAAATTATTGCAGGATTAGGTTTAGGAGTTTTTAGCACTGCAATTCTTTTATTTTTCTGTGTTCAAAGGTTTAAATTAATGACTAAAATAAGTCAAATTTTAGAAAAATACCCCTTAATGCAACAATTAACCACAATTTTAAAATTAATAAAAGAAACCGATGATAATTTAGTTAATTTTTATACCAACCATCATCAACGCTTTGCCTATGCTTTCCTGATGGCTTTTTTAAATTGGCCTTTAGGAGTTTTAGAAGTTTATTTTGTGATGAAATTTTTAGGAAATCCCATTAGCCTCACAAATGCTTGGATTATCGAAGCGATCGCCCAGTTAGTGCGTAACGGCACATTTTTTATCCCTTCAAGTATTGGCACACAAGAAGGGGCATTTTTAGTAATTTGCAATTATATCACCGGAAATTCAACTTTAGGAATCGCCGTTTCCGTGATCCGCCGTTTTCGGGAAATTATTTGGATATTGGGGGGTTTAACTTTAGGATGGCTTTTTTCCATTAAACCCACCCCTGAAAAAATCAGAGAAGAAGGAGAAAGGGAAAAGTGATCATGATCACCAAAAAATGTGACGAGGATCAATGCAAAATGTCCGGATTTGCTGAATAATAGATATTAAGGGCAAATCTATAAATAATTATCAAATCTACTTAAACAGGAAAAATCCACTTTAATCTTAGATTAAAATAATTAAATTTAGATTTTTTAAGATTTGTTTTTTGTTATAGCATATATTATTGCAATTATTCCAAAATTTATTTATTACAAATTATTCCAAAAAATAAAGATTAAAACCTAAATTTAATAAGTATTTAAAAGTTTTTATTATTAAATTAATTTTGTAATTTTTTTGTAATTTTGAGGATGCACTACCATGATTAATTTACTTGTTGATTCTGCTTTAGAAAATGGTTGTCTGAGTGTCGCTTCTGAAAGCCTACTGCGTCAATTAGTTAATATGAAGGTTTATAATGCTTCTGATTTGGAAGCGTTAGTTAATTTAAAAAAAGCCTTCAAATCCGGCCAAATTACAAGAGAGTTTTGTAGTCAGAAAAACTCTCTTGATCTGTGGGATAATTTAGAACTGATGATATACTGATATTTTTTTGATTTTAATATCTTGATTTAAACAAACAAATGGGTTAAATAAAAGCAAATTATGGCACTACCAACCGGAACTGTTAAATTATCCACTCCAAACTTAGAATAAGACTCTAGCACTGCGGCTGATACGCTTACGATTAGAGCGATTAGATAAATTTTTGGGTAAAAACCCATAGTAAATAATAAGATGAGAGTGGTAACAATAAAACTAATTATTGTCATAGTTAATGACCCTTCCCAAGATTTTTTGTTCCCAACCATAAAATAAAAATTTTTACCATAGCGTTTGCCGATAATGGCCGCCATGCCGTCTCCCCAAGCCATATTAAGAATACCGATCACTGCATATTGGGGTTGATCTATTGACCAGAAATAACTACATAAAATGCCTATACTGAGGGCGTAACAAAATGTGCCTAAACTTTTACGACCAACGCTTTCAATACTGGGTAAAATGGGTAAAAAATAGGAAATTAAGGCGATAATTCCTGCTAAAATGGAAGCCAAGATACAGATATTTAAGGGTATTTTTAATAGCCAAGCGAATAATAAGACTTGCCCACTGCCTATATGTACGATTTTACGGGTTAATTCTACGTCTATTTGTTTAAAACGGTGTAATCCTTCGGCGATGGCTACTAAACTGGCTAAATAGAGAAAAATGAGGGTTAAAGAGGGTATTAGGGGAAAAATTGAGTCAAACATAATGTTATGAGTTATTGACAAGAGCTAAGGCTTCATTTCTAATGCGACAGGAATCACATACATCACAAGGGTTTTCCCCTCCTTGATAGCATGACCAAGTTTGTTCGATGGGTACTCCCAGTTGTATCGCTTTTTTGATAATATCTACTTTAGAATCGTGGACGAGGGGAGCGATTAATTGAATTGCTTTTCCTTCTATTCCTACTTTTGAACTTAAATTGGCTAATTTTTGATAGGTTTCTAAATATTCCGGTCTACAGTCGGGATAGCCGGAATAGTCAACGGCGTTGATCCCTAAATAGATCGCAGATGCTTGTTTGGCTTCGGCCAAGGATAGGGCGATGGCAATAAAAACTGTATTGCGGCCGGGTACATAGGTAGAAGGGATAGTACCTTCTTGAAGGCCATCTTGGGGTAAAGATAAAGATAGATCCGTTAAAGAGGATCCCCCCCATTGTGCTAAATTAATATCTACAATTAAATGTTCTTTAATGCCTAAATATTGAGCTATTTTTTGAGCGGCTTCTAACTCTTTATTATGACGTTGCCCATAACGAAAAGATAAGGCGATCACTTCATAACCGTCTTTTTGGGCGATCGCTGTGGTAGTGCTAGAGTCTAAACCACCGGACAGTAAAACAACTGCTTTTGAACTCATTATGTTAATTCAATCAAAAAATGATCTAAGGTAAGCAATTTTATCATAAATTAAAATGTTAATTATTAAAAGAAAATAGGGTAAATCAGTCAAACTTGTGGGATTGAATAATTGATCTGACTCAATTGAGGTATGATTATTAAAAATTCCTATGATTACCCCTTGGCAAAATTAACAATTAGAGTTAAGATTAGTCAACTTTAGAATAATTGCATCATCTATTTTACTAGATAAATTTTCTCAATTCTCAATTAGCAATGAATTAATCTTCAGAATGCTTCCTCCTTGTTATACCATGCAATCTCGCTCTTTTCTTACTCCTGTATCTTCTGTCAATCAGACCCCTGATGAAAACCTTTCTACAGTTAATATTTCTACTCTACAAACATTAGTAGATCGACTTCATCGTGAACAAAATAAAATTCAAAATTTATTAAGTTCTTTAGGGTTTGCTTTGCGTAGTTTTAATAACCTTAATCAATTTTTAGAATTAACTCCCTTAATGGCCGCAAGGGTTGCTGATGGGGACGGTGGGGCTTTAATTTTATTTAAAAAAGATGGGGAAATAAGTTTAGAACAAATCCACTGTCAAGAGGGGCAATCTTGTCAAGATATTCGTCAAGCTTTAGAAGCAATTACTCGTCAATTAACTACTAATAACCGTCAAGATTTTAATAATAGTGAAAAAATCCCTCAACTGTCTGTATGTATCAGTTCTCTTGATCAACAAATTAAAGATTATCTTGGTTCGCAAGTTCAGTTGTTTAGTACCCCCATCCTGATTAAAAATATGGAACGGGGAAAACTCTATATTTTTAGTTATGATCCTCATTATACTTGGACTTCGACACGCCGTCAATTAGTTCAATTGGTGGCCGATCAAACGGCCGTAGGCATTTCTAACCATGAATTAACTTTAGAATTGAGAAAAAAAGAGCGTCAAGATCGGGAGTTAGAAATTGCCTCAGAAATTCAATTACATCTATTACCGAGTAAATGTCCCCAAATCAGAGGCTTAGAGTTGGCGGCTAGTTGTCGCACGGCCAACCGAGTAGGCGGTGATTATTATGACTTTATTCCTGCCAATTATGACAAAAAACCCTCTCTTGAAACAGAAGAACAGTCTAATTTACCTTGGAGTATTGTGATTGGTGATGTGATGGGAAAAGGAGTACCAGCAGGTTTAATTATGACGATGGCCAGAGGAATGTTACGAGCAGAAATCCTTAACCGTCATTCTCCTGCCCGAATTTTAGAACATTTAAACCGAGTTATGTATGCTGATTTAGAAAATTCTAATCGGTTTTTAACTTTATTTTACTCTGAATATAACCCTAAAACTGGCATTTTATCCTATAGTAATGCGGCTCATAATCCTCCTTTATTATGGAAAGCTAAAACTAAAAAAATTGAATTACTTGATACTTGGGGAATGTTAATTGGCCTAGATGCTGATTCTAAATATGAGGAAGCACAAATAGAGCTTTCAGAGGGTGACACTATTATGTATTATACCGATGGTTTGACGGATGCCATGAGTCCCCAAGGCGATCGCTTTGATGAAAAAAATCTTCATCTTTCTTTTGAATGGGCTTGTGATCATTTTGCTCACCCTAAAGAGATCAAAGATTATTTATTTGACCAAGTTTTTCAGTTTGTAGGCTTAGGAAAACCCCACGGAGATGACATGACTTTAATCATTTTAAAAGTAGTTAATTAGGTATTAAAATCATTCAAAAAAATCAACAATTTATTAATTAAAAATAGTAATTTTAAAAAGTTATAACTGTCAACGATCAAGCCATGTTTTGATTAAATTAATTTGTGGGTAAGACATTAAAGCGGGGGCATGACCACAATTTTTAATCGTTTTAACATCTAAATTTTCATGATTTTCTTTCATTTTTTCAATAGTTTCTGGTAATAATAAATCTGACTTTTCTCCATGTAATAATAACACAGGAATTTTAATTAAATCCCAAATTTCCCATAGTTCTATCGGTTTAAATTGTCCTACTTTAATACCTTGAAATGAGTGGCAAATATTATAATCATAATTTAAAATGTATTGCTGATTTTGGTTTAAATTAACAGAATATTTTGCTAAATTTGTCCATTGATTTTCTGTTAAGTCACCAAACCCTGCATAAATTTTTTTAACATAATCTTTAACCTGATCAAAAGTTTCAAAAATTGGCGGTTTTTGACATAAATATTTACCTATGCTTTCAATAACTTGATGGGGAATATAAGCCCCTAAATCATTTAAAATTAGTCTCTTAATCGGAGTATTTTCTAAACTAGCAATATTCATACCAATTATACCGCCCATTGATGTCCCTAGCCAATTAATAGATGTTAATTGTAAATGGTTAATTAATGTTAACATATCACTGACATATAAGGGGATACCGTAATATTTTGGATTGGTTAAATAATCACTTTTTCCTCTGCCTATAATATCAGGACAAATAATGCGATAATCTTGTTTTAATAACTGTGCTAAATTATTAAAATCTTGACTATTTCGAGTTAACCCATGTACACAAATTAATACTTTTTGATTATGGGGATCACCCCATTCTTGATAAGCAATTTGATGTGTACTTTCTTGATAATTACAAGTAATTTTATGATATTGATTCATCGGGTTTGATTTTTAAGCTAAAATGTTAAGATAAAGTTTAATTAATTCTGTTCCAGCTATTTCCCATGTATAACAATTCTCAATTTTTGCTCTAGCATTTTTGACTATTTTTTTGTTTAATTCTTCTTCAAAATATAATCTTAAAATTTGTTCTTTAATACTTTTAGCAGAATTAGGTTTAAATAGTAAAAAATGTTCTTGATGGTTGCCCAACTCCCTTACTACAGGCAGATCACTGGCAATAACTGGTATGCCTGTGGCCATTGACTCTAATATTTTTAAAGGACAACATCCTTGAATTAAATTGCGATCATTAGGGGTTAATGGTGCTATGATAGCAGAATGTTGATGAATAATTTTAACTAATTCTAATTGGGAAACGGGGGGATTAATTTTAATTTGTTTTGTGAGTTGATCTCGATTAATTTTTTTGTTTAATTTTTCAATTTGATCGGGTTTTCCCTGTCCAATTATACTTAAATTTATGTTAAAATTATTATTAATTTCCTGATTAATTAATGATAGTGCATCAATTGCTAAATTAACACCCTGCCAAGGAGAAAATGTACCAAAATAAAGTAAATTAAAATTATAATTATAATTTTGAATGTTATTTTCTTGATCACAATATTTAAAAATATTTAAGTCAACTCCATTGGGAATAACTTTAATTTTTTGAGGGTTAATATTTTTATTAATTAAAAATTGTTGAGTTGTGTAACTGGGGGTAATAATTAGATCAGCTTGTTGTAAACAAATATTTTCTTGTTGTTCAATTTTATAGGATAATTCTCGATCTTCAACTACATTTGGATAACGATATTTTAATTCAATGGAAGGTAAACCATTAACCTCAAAAATCAAATAATCACAGTATTTTTTCTTATTAATAGCAATGGGAAAACCCTCAAAAATTGAACGAAAATGAATAATTTGATACCTTTTATCTTTTAAAAAATATAATAGTTGATTTCTGAAAAATAAAACTCGATTAATAAAATTTTGACCAATGGCGCTTAATTCCGTTTGATTAACATTAGGAAATAACTTTCTTTGATTAATAGTTTGATGGGGTGAAACTGTAATTAAATCAAGACTTTCAAACACTTCACTTAATGCTTTAACAAATGCTTGAATATGGGTTGAAGCACCTTTTGGAGATGGTACGGTATCAAAAGAAATATAAGCAATTTCAGGATTTTTCATTGAATAAAAATTTAATTTTATACTTAATTTTTAAATTAAACATTAGAAAATGTTACAAAATATTAAATTTAATTATATTTTAATTATTTTTTTCAAGTAATACCCTTAAAATATAATTATTATCTTAATTTTGTCAAGTTTACTTTATTGAAAAAATGTTAAAGGTAAATAAGTTATGCCGATTAATAAAACAGAATTTAGTAAAAATAGAATTTATCAAGTTGATGCTAATGCGGGTTTAATTTTTCAAGACTTAAATCAAATTGCTGAAATTGATCAATGGGCGGAGCAACAACATAACAAATTTACAACAAAATTAATTATCGCAATTATAAGTTGTTTTATTTCTTTTTTCGTGACGGTTTTATTTTATCCGCCCCTTGGTATTGTGTTATTAATTTTATCTATTGGTGGCATTATTTATGCGTCAATAAATCTCTCTTATTATGGTAGTTTAAATGTTGATAATATGCGCTATCAACTGCCAAAAAAAGTTTTATCTATGTTAAATAGAGATCGAGATGGAAACAAAAATGTTAAACTTTTGATTAGATTTAATGATCCCACGTTGAAGAAAAAACCGACTTTAGAATATCCCCATCCTTACCGCCAAGGTTGGAAAATGAAAATATTTGAAGATAATTGGTTATCCTTAGAAGGTGCTTTTTTAGATGGTAATATATTTAATTTGAATATAACAGAAATTGTAAGGGTTTCATCAGGTTGGAAAAGGGGCAGAAGTGGGAAAATGAAATATAAAAGTAAAACCAAGTTCAAAGGTTGTGAAATTAATTTAGCAATTAAATATCGTCAAAAAAAATATGGCACAGTTAAAATATTAGAAAAAGATGCTAATTCTGCAATCAAATTACCTCATTATGTGAGAAGTAAAGGAATAATAATTAATGATAAATATATCGCCCTTAATGTTAAAGTTGACTCTAAAATGTTGGAGGATTTATACCAAGTAATAACGGCCATGTTTTTAAGTTTATATCAGATTTTAAACCTTGCCAAAATTTTAGCAAAATCTACCGTTGCCGAACAAAATTAACTTTATTTTTTTATTAATCTTCTGCACAAAAAATCTTTTAAAATTATGAAAAAATCTTTATTAATTTTAATTCCTTTATTCTGTTTTAATTTATTACTAATTAGTTGTAATAATAAACAAGTTTCTACTCCCGTAGTAACTTCTGAAAATCAATCTCCCACTGCTCAAACTCCTCAAAATATTAATAATTTAACTAATAAAGTTAAATTTAAACTAGAGAATGGAAATGAAGCTTTTACCCTTAAACCAAAAGAAGATGGGGCAAAATTAGAAGGGGCAAATGGCAAAGAAATTGCCCGTTTAACTAAAGATCAAACTGGGAAAATTAAAATTAAAGATGGGAATGATAAAGTATTAGGATATGTGGTAACAAAAGCGGGTTATTGGAAGTTAGAAGATCCCAGTCAAAAGTCAGAACTTTTCATTTTAAGATTACAAAATGATGGTGATTATAAGTTAGAAACTGGTGATAATAAAGAAGTTTATCGGATTAAAAAAAGAGACTATGGTTTTGAAATAGAATCACCCAATAAACAATCGTTACATAAAATTAAAAATAAAGATGGTAAAATCTCTTTAAGAGATAGTTTAGACAAAAACATTTTATCAACAAAAGATCAATTTTTGCCCATTGCAATGGCTTGTTTTGGCTTTGATTTATTAACTCAATCTCAACAAGCAGGTTTAGCTTATGCTTTACAATTATCAGGAGGAAAATAAGCCATGAAAATTCAATTAAGTTGGACTGAAAATTTGACTGGAAATCAACAAAATTTTATCTTAGAAACCCCTATTGCTTTAGGTAGTAATTCTGCTAAAATACCCGATCAAATTAATGAAATTAAGGTTAATAAAGCAATTATTAAAGATAATAGTATTTTAGGTTTTCATGGTTTAATTGAAGAAAATAATAATCAAATTATTATTAGTCAACAAAGCGAAGCTTTGATTTATATTAATAATATTGCTTTATCTAGTAGCACTTTATTTGATGGTGATATAATTAAATTAGGGTCTGTTGAAATTAAAGTTAATCAAGGGAAAAAAGTTGAAAAAAATGAAGGTTGTCTTAATCAAATTGGCTTTTTAATTAAACGGCGTTGTGGGCGGCCAGTGGTAGCTGGAAGTCAATATTGTCAACAATGTCAAACTCAATCAAACCCCTACAAATCTGATTATAATTATTACCCAAATTATGGTTATTATGATCGATTTGATAGTTGGGGTTATGATTATTATAGCCATCGTCATTCCTATCATTCCCATCACCATCATTCTGATTTTACGGAAGCAGATGGTAATGCTTTTGATGACGAAAGAGATCATGATTTTGAACAAAATATGGGGGCAAGTTGAATTAATTAATAATCAATTAATTGATAATAAATAATTAATACTTAACAAGCAAGATCCTTGTGCTATCAATAACGAATAAACAATAAACAATAAACAATAACTATTTTGACTTATTTAATTTATGGTTTAGGGGGCGGATGGGGGCATCTAAATAGATGTTTAAGTTTGGCACAATTATTAACAAAAAAAACACAAGTTCAACTAATTATTAATAGCCCCTATTTTCCCTATATTAATAATTATATTAATCAACTAAATCAAATTAATATTTTCTTTCTTAATTCTCAAGAAAACATTAATTTGATTACTCAACAAATTAGGACAATAATTTTAAAAAATGATTATAATTGTTTAATTGTAGATACATTTCCTAGAGGTTTAGGGGGAGAATTAACACAAATTTTATCACTGTTAACAGTCAAGAAAATATTAATTCATCGTGATCTTAATCCCCGTTATATTAAACTAAAAAATATTGAGGAATTTGTTAAAAAAAATTATGATTTAATTTTAATTCCAGAGAAAGGAAATAATTTACCTTTTGCTAATTTTCCTAATAGTCATTTTACCCCACCTTGGTTAATTAAAAATTCTGATCAATTAATACCTAAAAATCAAGCTTATTCTTTACTTAAAATTAATAAATTACCCGAACAAAAAGTTATTATTATTTTAGCATCAGGTCAAATTGAAGAATTAGAAATTTATGGTGAAATTGCTAATCTTTTATCATCTAATACTAACTATACTATTAGAATGATCAGCCCTATTAAACCTAAAAATTGTCCCCCTAAAATTTGTTATTTTTATTATCCTGCGATCGATCTATTACCCATAGCTGATCTTGTCATTGGTGGCGGAGGTTATAATACTATTTCCGAAGTAATTGCTTTAAATATTCCCTTAATTGTTTTACCACAACCACGACTTTATGATCGTCAATTAATGCGAATTAAAAGAATAATTGACACAGGGAATAATCAAATAAAAATAGCAACTAATCTAAAACAAGTTATGACAGAAGCCAATTATTTATTACAAAATCTAAAATTTAAACCTAATTTTAATTATAAAAATGGTGTTTTAGAAGCGATAACATTGATAGAAAATCTTTAAGTAATGCTTAATTTTATCCGACTAAAAATTTTAATTTAGTTTAAACTTTTTGGTTTAAAAATTAATGCAACCTCGCCCCAAACAACTTTAAATTTAATTGGTATTTCCTTGATTTTTTCACAGTAAAGGCTTTTATTTTGACAAAACTAAGATTTTCACATTTAACTTTATCAAATTGATATTAGGACAACTATGGTGATATAATGCGATCGAGTCAACTGAAAATAGATAAAATTCATGGTAGCCGTAGCAATTTTAGCCGCAGGAAAAGGAACTCGGATGAAATCTGAGTTGCCTAAAGTCTTACATAAATTAGGTGCAAAAACCCTAGTTGAAAGAGTTTTAGATAGTTGTGAATTGATGCAACCTACTAGACAATTAGTAATAGTTGGTTATCAGGCAAATCAAGTTAAAAATGCCCTATCTCTTAACTCTAAAATTGAATTTGTAAACCAAACAGAACAATTAGGAACTGGTCACGCAATTCAACAATTAATCCCCCATTTAGAAAGTTTTAAAGGTGATTTATTTGTATTAAATGGAGATGTTCCTTTATTACGCAATGAAACTTTAAAACGATTATTAGAAATTCATCAAAAGTTTAATAATGATGCTACATTATTAACCGCTCAATTACCCAATCCCAAAGGTTATGGACGGGTTTTTTGTGATAGTAATAACTATGTAACTCAAATTGTTGAAGATCGGGATTGTAACGATGCTCAAAAACAAAATAATCGAGTTAATGGGGGCATTTATTGTTTTAACTGGGAAAAATTAGCCCAAATTTTACCAAAATTAAGTGCTGATAATGATCAAAATGAATATTATTTAACCGATGTGGTTCACTTCTTAGATAAAGTGATGGCCGTTGACGTTGAAGATTATTTAGAAATATCAGGTATTAATGATCGTCTTCAACTAGCAGAAGCCTCTCAAATTTTACAAATGCGAGTTAAAAATCATTGGATGAAAGAAGGTGTTACCATAATTGATCCTGATAGTATTACTATTGAAGATACGGTGATCATTGAGCCTGATGTGATTATTGAACCCCAAACTCATTTAAGAGGAAATACCACTATTGCTAAGGGTTCAAAAATTGGGCCAGGCAGTTTAATTACTAATAGTAAAATAGGGGAAAATGTCACTGTAATTTATTCAGTTATTAGCGATAGTCAAATTAATTCTAATACAACAATCGGGCCTTTTTGTCATATTAGAGGTGAAGCTAATATTGGTCAATCTTGTCGAATTGGTAATTTTGTTGAGGTGAAAAAATCAACTATTGGCGATCAAACAAATGCGGCACATTTAGCTTATTTAGGTGATGCAAATTTAGCCAATAATGTTAATATTGGAGCGGGAACAATTACTGCTAATTATGACGGAGTTAATAAACATAAAACAGAAATTGGCCAAGGGACAAAAACCGGAGCTAATAGTGTTTTAGTTGCTCCAATTAAACTCGGTGAAAATGTTACAGTTGCGGCCGGATCAACTATTACTAAAGATGTGGAAGATAACGCTTTAGTAATAGCTAGAAGTAATCAAAAAGTTATTCAAAATTGGGATTGGCCGAAAAAATAAATTTTAAAAAGTTGGGTATTTTTTAAAATTCCCAACTTTTGGCTTCAACAAATTAACCATAAAAATTTATGAGTATTACCAGAAAAAGAGCAACCAAAAAACAACGAGCTTTAGAAATATTAATAATATTAAAAAAGTTATATCCAGATGCTACTTGTAGTTTAAATTATCAAAGTCAAGTACAATTATTAGTAGCCACAATTTTATCCGCCCAATGTACTGATGAAAGAGTCAATCAAGTTACACCTGAATTATTTAAAAAATTTCCCACTGCGCAAACTTTAGCCAAAGCCGATCGACAGGAAATAGAAAACCTCATTCGTTCAACTGGATTTTATCGCAATAAAGCCAAAAATATTCAAAATGCTTGTCAAAAAATTGTTACTGAATTTAACGGCGAAGTACCTCAAACAATGGAAGAATTATTAACATTAGCCGGAGTCGCTCGTAAAACAGCTAATGTAGTTTTAGCCCATGGTTTTGGTAAAATTCAAGGAGTAACAGTAGATACCCATGTTAAGCGTTTAAGTAATCGTTTAGGATTAACAGAGAATACAGATCCCGTCAAAATTGAACGGGATCTTATGGCTTTATTGCCTCAACCTGACTGGGAAAATTGGTCAATTCGTTTAATTTATCATGGTAGAGCCGTCTGTAAAGCACGTCAACCAAACTGTCAAAATTGTCAATTAATTCATTTATGCCCATGCGCTCAAATTGATTAAAATAGATCTAATTTTTTAGTAATACCAATATTAAAAAATAAAAGATAAAAAAAATGCTAAAGTCTTGTTAAAAATAACCAATAACTAATAACAAAAGTGTTAAGGTTTTTGTTACAACAATCAATTTAGGACTGCCGGATGTAAATAAATATTACAAAAATCTTTAAAATTTAACTTTTCTGATATAATTCAGATGCCCAATTCCCAAGTTTTTATTTTGATTTTTAATCCGTTTAAAACTTGTTTTTTGGCACAATTAATAGTAATATCGCAATTTAAAATCAAAAATTTTTGGAGATACAGAACAATCCATGAAAAAAATTCTAGCTTTTGTCTTAGTAGCTGTAATGACCGTGTTCTTCAGCTTTAATAGTCCGGCTTTAGCAGGTGATGCCGATAATGGTGCTAAAGTTTTTTCTGCTAACTGTGCGCAATGTCACTTAGGGGGCAAAAATCTTGTTAACCCTGCTAAAACTTTAAGCAAAGCCGATTTACAAAAATATGGCAAAGACAGTATTGAAGCTATTGTAATTCAAGTAACCAAGGGCAATGGAGCTATGCCCGCTTTTGGAGCAAGATTAAAACCTCAGCAGATTGAAGATGTGGCTACCTACGTTTTAGGACAAGCTGAAAAAGGTTGGTAGTAATAAATTTATACTATCAAGAACCGTAGGGGTGAACGGCCGTTCACCCCTAAAAAGTTTATTTTTTATTAATTGATAGTTATGGATAATTGACAATTATTTATAATTGTTGAACAGAATTTAAGATAATATTAAAATTTAAAATGAACATTTTTGGAGATAGAAAACAATCCATGAAGAAATTTCTAGCTTTTGTTTTAGTAGCTGTAATGACCGTGTTCTTGAGCTTTAATAGTCCCGCTTTAGCAGGTAATGCCGCTAGTGGTGCTAAAATTTTTAGTGCTATCTGTGCTTCTTGTCACCTAGGGGGCGGGAATATAGTTCGGCCTAATAAAAGTTTAAAGAAAAGCGATTTAGAAAGATACGGTAACAATAGCCTTGAAGCTATTGTAAATCAAGTAACCAACGGCAAGGGAGCTATGCCCGCTTTTCGGGGAAGATTAACTGATCAGCAGATTGAAGATGTGGCGGCTTACGTTTTAGAAAAAGCCGAAAAGGGTTGGTAATAATTACGATTCAACTTTTATTAAACATTTATTAAAGTTTACTAAAAGTAAACTTTAGATTTAAAAATCTCCGCCCGATCGGGTGGAGATTTTTGTTAGAAATTATCTAACAATTTGTGAATAAATTTGTGAATATCTAATCACAAATAACCCATTTACATTAATTCAATTTGAGAATCATCACCAATTAAAAAACTTAAAGCTTTAGGATGTTTTGGTGCTAGGGAAATTTTAGCTCTTTGGCCGATTAAACTATCAACAATTCTTTGATTAATATTAATAATAGTTGATCCTTCTAAAATCACACTATGATCTATATCAATATCTTTTAAAGTAACATTATTACCAATGCTAGTATAAGCACCAATAAAACAATCTTCTAAGTAACAATTTTCCCCAATAATAATAGGGCCTCTTAAAGTACAATTGATCAATTGTGAATTTTTACCAACAAAAACTCGTCCTGTAATTTTCGTTTTACCGTTAATTTTTCCCTGATTTTCTGATGTTAAATAACTATCTAAAATGATACAATTAGCATCTAATAAATCATCTTTTTTCCCCGTATCTAACCACCAACCTGTTAACTGTTTGGCTTGGACATTTTTTTGTTGAGTAATTAAATATTGAATAGCATCTGTAATTTCTAATTCACCTCTGGCAGATGGTTTAATTGAATTAATCGCTTGATGAATAATATTAGTAAAGAAATATACCCCCACTAAAGCTAAATTTGAGGGTGGTTCTTTTGGCTTCTCAACTAATTCTAAAATTTTACCATTTTCTGCTACTTTGGCCACCCCAAAAGCACTGGGATTAATTACTTTTTTTAATAAGATTAAACTATCAAGATTTTGCTCTAAAAATACATCTAAAAATTGTTTTAAATTATCTTCAATTAAGTTATCACCTAAATACATAATAAAAGGTGAATCGCCTAAAAAACCCTTATCTTTTGCAATTTTTACCGCATGAGCTAAACCGGCCGGTTGTTCTTGCAAAATATAAGTAATTTTAGCCCCAAATAAAGACCCATCGCCTGTTTTTTGCTGAACTTCCTCACCTGTTTCTGGACTAATAATGATACCTATATCGGTAATTCCTGCCTTAACAATGCTTTCAATTCCATACCATAAAATAGGCTTATTTGCCACCGGAACAAGTTGTTTTGCACCCGTATAAGTTAAAGGTCTAAGTCTTGTACCTTTGCCACCTGATAAAATTAATGCTTTCATAATTTTTCTTATTTTTTAGTTTAAATATATTTTAAATATATTTTAAATATTCAGTTAACATTAATTGTAAACTATTACGCCAATAAGGTGGCGTATTTTCTAATAAATGTGATATTTTTTTACATAATAGGACGGAATAGGCCGGACGTTTGGCCGGGGTTGGATATTCGGCGGTGGTAATAGGTAAAACTTCTTTAATTTTGAGGGGATAACCTAATTTTTTTGCTTCTTCAAAAATAGTTACAGCAAAATCATACCAACTACAAACCCCACTATTTGTATAGTGATAAATGCCACTAATTTCTGGCTTTAATTGGGGTATTAATTGATAAATTGTCATTGCTAAATCTTTTGTCCAAGTTGGGCTACCTATTTGATCTATTACTACTTTTAATTGTTCTCTTTCTTGACCTAATCTTAACATCGTTTTTACAAAATTTCCCGTTCCATAAACCCCATAAACCCAAGCAGTTCTTAAAATTAAATAATTACCACAATGCTCAATAATTGCCTTTTCTCCTGTTAATTTTGTTTGTCCATAAATACCTAAAGGATTAGTTTGATCTGTTTCTAAATAGGGGATATTTTTAGTACCATCAAAAACATAATCTGTCGAAATATGAATTAATTTAGCCCCCATTTTTTCAGTTTCTTGCGCTAAAATTTGCGGAGCGATCGCATTAACTAAATAAGCTTTTTCCGTTTCAGTTTCTGCTTTATCTACCGCAGTATAGGCACTACAATTAATAATTAAATTTGGCTGATAATTTTCAATAAAAGGAGCAATTAATTCAGATTGAGTTAAATCTAAATCTGATTGATTGATGCCCAAAAAATTTACTTGATTAGCTCTTAAAATATTAGCTAATTCATGGCCTAATTGTCCTTGATTACCGATCAGTAAAATTTTATTCATAATCCTAAAATTGGTTAGTTTTTTAAAGAAATATTAAAAATTATATCATAATCTATATAATATAATCTTTATCAAAATCAGGTTATTCCTGTTAATTATGCCTAAAGAAAATTATTTATTAATCTATTAAATCATAATATAATTTTTTAAAACAATTTTGACATTTTTTACACGGTTTAATATGATAGATATTAACAATTTTATCCACTAATAAAAAAATGAGTCTAAATTTTTTACTGGTTGAGGGAGATGATCCCGGCGCTCCCGAAGGTTATCGTTTACTCACCCCCGATGAAGCTCGTGGGTCTCTTAATGACATCATATCTCAAGGTATCATTGACGAGTTAGAATGGGGAATCATCCGTTTAGCAGGTGGTGGCTCGATGGACGGTGCAGGATATGGCTATGACATCAGAGATAGTGATGACCGAGATTTGGGTCATTCACTCTATGTAAAAATGAGTCTAAATTTTTTACTGGTTGAGGGAGATGATCCCGGCGCTCCCGAAGGTTATCGTTTGCTCACCCCCGATGAAGCTCGTGGGTCTCTTAATGACATCATATCTCAAGGTGTCATTGACGAGTTAGAATGGGGAATCATCCGTTTAGCAGGTGGTGGCTCGATGGACGGTGCAGGATATGGCTATGACATCAGAGATAGTGATGACCGAGATTTGGGTCATTCACTCTATATACAAGGTGATTAATTACTGAAAAAAAGACTTAACTAGACAAATATTGAAAATATTTATTATCAATATTTATGAATAATAATCTCTATCACAGTCTTAAATTATTAGCGGTGAAATTCAAGGCGAGGTTTGACTTTTAAGTTTTAATCTCGCTTTGAATTTCAGATCAAAGCTAATATAAATCTTTCAATCAATTGAATTAACAATTACATTTGATCCCAGAGTTTGAAAATACTTTACTTAAAAAAAAAGTAAAGTTTTGTTAGGAATAATCAATCAAAAATAACCAATAATAAAAGCCTTAAATTTATTGGCTATCAACTATTTAGAATTAGTATAGTATTCATGTGTTAAATAGGGAACAGATAGAACCTCTCCTTGGGTATTTTCAATGGTAACTTTTAAGCCTTCACCTCCTGCTTTAGTACGAATATAAGCAAGGCCAAATATTCCTTTTTCTGTGGCTGTAATACTGGTTAACTTTCCGATTTTTTCTCCATTTAAAGTAATAGTTGAACCAGCCGGAATTAACTGATCAAGTTTAATTCCCCATAGTCTTTGTTTTACTCCTCGATAAGTATTTAAACGGGAGATCGTTTCCTGTCCAATATAACAACCTTTATCAAAAGAAATTGTCTGCCATAAACCAGCTTCTAAGGGGTTAAATTCTTCTGTTAATTCTTGATCGGGAGCGGGTCTACCTTGTAAAATTCTTAATTTTTCCCAAGCATTTTCACCCATTGGTTTAACATCTATTGCTATTAATTTTTGCCAAAATTGTTCAGCAATTTCTATAGGTAAAATAAAGTTATAACCTTTATGTTTCAAGTTACTTCCTAAGATAACTCTAATTTTTTGATCTTCAAAGTTAACTATTTGATGACTATATTCTGGTTGATCAATCATTTGATTAAATCCTAATTTTTCAAGAATTTGATCACTTTTTTCCCCTAATAAAGTAAAAATAGCAAACTTTTGAGATAAATCAGTTAAACTAACTTTATCCATCGGAAAAATAAAGCGATCTAACCATTCTAATAAATATTGACGGCGTTGGGGAGAAACTAATAATAAAATGCTATCTTCTGTTAAATAAGCATTAACTATATCAATAGTTCGAGCGGTGGAAGTTACAAAAACTGTTTCACATCCTTGCCCAACTTTTAAATTATTAATATCATTGGTACTTTGATTATGTAAATATCTAATGCGATCATTTCCTGTTAATTCAATTAAACCCCAATGGGTACGATCATAAACAAAAGTTTGTTCATTAATTTGATGCAAAAAGGTCTCATCATTGCCAAAAGTTAAAGGATAATTTCCCTGAGCCGCTAGGATTGCTCCTGATTTTTGTTGAGTTTTTCTTAATTTTTCAAGCATAGTTAAATTAAAGTTTAAATGAATATTTATTACTTAATACTTATTACTGATTTATTGATATTGCCAATATTTATAAGCACTATAAGCCATTGTAACAACCCCTGTAAAAATTGAAGATTCATCTATTTCAAACTGGGGATGATGGAGAGGATGATTAATTTGATTTGAACGCCCCACACCAAGACGAAACATAGAGCCGGGGGCTTGTTGTAAATATAAAGCAAAATCCTCCGCCCCTAAAGATGGTTCGGGTATAATCTGCACAGCCTCATTACCAAAGGCTTCTCGGCTTGATTGCTCTAAAATTTGGGTTAAATGGGGATCATTTTGCACGCAAGGCACTCCCCGCCGATAATTCATTTCATAACTTGCCCCGTAAGTCTGACAGACATTTTTGATAATGCCTTCAACCCAATCCGGCAGATTGGCGTGGGTTTCAGGGTGAAGCGATCGCACTGTACCGGCCAATCTGACCTGATCGGCGATCACGTTTGGCGCACGGCCTCCGCTAATTTCTCCAATGGTCAAAACGATTGGCCGTAAAGGGTTTTGAGTGCGACTGATGGCCTGTTGTAAAGACGTAATCACCTGAGAGGCTATCCAGATGGCATCGATCGCTTCATGGGGGCGCGCACCATGCCCCGACTCCCCTTGTATAAAAATTTCTAAATCATCGGCGGCCGCTGTTAAAGCCCCGTAACGAATGCCCACACAACCGGCCGGAATGGACGGAAACACATGAACCCCAAAAATTGCATTAACCCCTCGCATCGCGCCATCCTGCACCATCCAACTCGCACCCTGCGCGATTTCTTCGGCCGGTTGGAATAAAAAACGGATTTGGCCGGGGATGGCCTCACTTAACTGGGATAAAATCATGGCCGTACCCAATCCCACCGTAGTATGGACATCATGGCCACAGGCGTGCATGATCCCCTGATGACGGGAAGCAAAATCTAAAATTGTTCGTTCCTCGATCGGTAGTGCATCCATATCAGTGCGAATCCCTAAAATGCGTTGATCCGTACCCTGCCCAAATAAATGACCGATCACCCCCGTTTTACCGATGCCTTCTTGCACTTGAAGCCCATAGGAAGATAAAACGCCGGCCACATAAGCGGCCGTTTGATATTCTTGGCCACTTAACTCTGGGTGAGCGTGAAAATGACGGCGAATTTCGATTAAACGAGGAGTTAATTTTTCAGCAATTTCTTTAATTTGATTTAACATAATGATTTCTTTATTAATGCTTAATTATAAATGTTTTTGCTTAATTTTAAGATAAAAACATCAAAAATTAATCAAAAATAAGATTATAGTTAAAAATAATAAGTCGCTTGAGCAGACTTCTGCTATTAGTATTTAACTTCATTGTAAGCTTTTTACACAAGGTTAAACGATTATTTTTATTAATTATTCTGTAATAAATTAATTTAATTACTAATAGCAAAATGCGGTTAAAATCACTACAAAAATAAATTAATCTTAACTTTGAAAAGTCAAGAATTTTAAAAATACCTGACTTTGTTGGTGTTAATGATCAAAGCTTGATTTTTGCTCAAAATTCTGAAAATTTAGCTCCTTTTACCCAAAGATTGAGATATAATGATAAAAAAGAATTTCGTTTAATCAAACATCAAATAAATAATACAATGACTCAGGCTCAATTACCGAAATCTGTTACTACTTCTGCTAAGTCATTAAAAGCAATTTCAAATCTGTTTCTTGCCTTATTTGCAATTTCTTTCGCCCCGATTTTTATTCGATTTAGTGCAATAGAGTTAAACGCAGATGCCACAGTTTTTAACCGTTCCTTAATCTTTTTATTAATTTTTGGCGTAGGACGTAGTTTTAATATATTGTTTTCCCAATCAAAGCCAAATATTATTACTAAAAAATCATCTTATTCAGAGTGGATTTTATTAATTATAATGGGGATATTATCCGTGATCACTTTAGGATTATGGACTTATTCTCTCCAATATATAACTATTGCTAAATCTATGTTATTAACTAATATTACACCTCTGTTTACTGCTTTAGGGAGTTGGCTTTTATTTAATAAACATTTTGATTATAAATTTTTGTTAGGAATGGCGATCTCTTTATCAGGTGTAATCTTTTTGGGAGTAGATGATTTAAAATTAGAAACATCCTGTTTAATAGGTGATTTGTGTGCAATTTTATCGGCGGTTTTTCGAGGTGGATATTTTTTAATAGTGGAGAAATTAAGAGAATATTGTGATGGGACAACTATTTTAATTTGGCGTTGTATAATTAGCTGTTTAATTTTACTGCCAATTATCTTAAATGATGGTCAACAATTATTCCCGCAAAGTTCCACAGTCTGGTTAGCTGTCATAGGTTTAGGGTTGATTTCAGAAGGAATAGGACAGAGATTATTAGCTGATTCTCTTAATCAATTTTCTTCTAGTTTTGTGGCTTTATTTTTATTACTTGAACCGATTATTAGTGCGGTTTTAGGATGGTTAATTTTTAGTGAAACTATTAATTTTGTAACTAAAATTAGCTTTATTTTTATACTAGGAGGAATTTATTTGGCCAAATCTAGTGAAGCTTCTGTTCATCACAGTAATTAGACTTCTTGCAAAAGTCAAGTAATAAGTATCAGAATTGATAAAAACTTTATGAAAGGGCATCAAAAGTATTATTATTATTACTTTAACAAATGGTTTATTAATTAAGATATAATTAATCAAAAATATTCTAACTAACTAAAATTATGATTAAAAATCTTTGGAATGACGAAGAAGCAAAGCAATATCAAGATGACTTAGCCCTGAGAGTCTATACATCACGCCTATTAGGGCGTGATCCCTCTTTGGTATTACATGGGGGAGGTAATACTTCAGTGAAAATTACACAAACTAATTTAGTAGGGGAAAAAGAAGATATTTTATATGTAAAAGGTAGTGGCTGGGATTTGGCGACTATTGAAGTAGAAGGTTTTGCTCCTGTGCGCATGAATCATTTATTAAAATTAGCAAAATTAGAAACATTATCCGATCCCAAAATGGTCAATGAATTAAAAACCCAAATGACTATTGCATCAGCCCCTAGCCCCTCAGTTGAGACAATTCTTCATGCAATTTTACCCTATAAATATGTAGATCATACCCACTCCGATGTGGTAGTTACTATTACAAATACCCCCAAAGGTTTAGAAAGAATTAAAGAAATTTATGGCGATCTAGTGGTGATCATTCCCTATATTATGCCCGGTTTTGATTTAGCTAAAATTTGCGCTCAACAATTTCCCCAACAAGTAACAGCAAATACCATCGGCATGGTATTAATGAATCATGGTATTTTTTCGTTTGGAAATACTGCTCAAGAATCTTATGATCGCATGATTCAATTAGTAGGAATGGCAGAAAAATATTTAGTTAAAAATAAGGTAATTACACCCGTTCAATCTACAGTTATTAAACCTCAAAATTTAGCTTATTCTTTAGCCAAATTACGTTATCAACTATCAAAAAAAGCTAAATTTCCCGTTATTATAAAAAGTTTTACTAATAGTAAAACTTTAAATTTTGCTATTAGAAACGATTTAAGTATTATCTCACAACAAGCACCCGCTACCCCCGATCATGTGATTCGCACCAAAAGACTCCCCATGATCGGCTATCAAGAAGATAATTTAGAAAATTATATTAAAGCCTATCAAGATTATTTTCAAACCTATTCTAAAGAAAATCAAGTTATTTTAGACCCCATTCCCAGAGTAATATTAGATCCTGATTTTGGCATGGCCACGGTGGGAAAAACCGCAAAAGACGCTCAAATCGTAGCGGATATTTATGATCACACCATTGATATTATTCAAAATGCCACCTTGTTGGAGCAATATCAAGGCTTAAGCGCTAGTGATATTTTCCAAGTGGAATATTGGGATCTGGAACAGGCAAAATTGAAGAAATCCGGTCAAAATCCGCCGTTTATGGGAGAAATAGCCCTTGTTACGGGAGCGGCCTCTGGCATTGGTAAAGCCTGTGTTGAATCCCTCTTAAAACGGGGCGCGGCGGTGATCGGCCTTGATCTCAATCCCGATCTTGAAAATTTATTCAAAAATATTAATTTTTATGGTATTACCTGCGATCTTACAGAGGAAACTGAGCTTAAAGAGGCTTTAGAAAAAGGGATTAGACATTTCGGCGGTTTAGATATTGTGATCTTAAATGCGGGAATTTTCCCCAAAGGATGCCAGATCAAAGAGCTAGACTCCCAAACTTGGGGTAAAGTGATGGCAGTTAATCTCGATGCCAATTTAAACTTGATGAGGGAGGTGCATCCCTTCTTAAAAATTGCACCCAAGGGGGGGAGAGTGGTGATTATTGGCTCAAAAAACGTCCCTGCCCCCGGAAAAGGTGCGGCGGCCTATTCTGCGTCTAAAGCGGCTTTAAATCAATTAATGCGAGTGGCGGCCTTAGAATGGGGTGAAGATGGGATCCGGATCAATTCTGTCCATCCAAATGGTGTTTTTGACACAGGAATTTGGACGGATGAAGTATTAGAAAATCGGGCAAAATCTTACGGTTTAACTGTTAGTGAATATAAGCAAAATAACCTTTTAAAAGTGGAAGTTACGAGTCAATCTGTGGCTGAATTAGTATCAGAAATCTGTGGTGATTTATTCAGAAATACCACGGCCGCACAGATTCCTATTGATGGGGGTAATGAAAGGGTGGTTTAAATAAGTGATAAGTAATAAGTGATAAGTAATAAGTAATAGGTGGAAACATTTACTAAAGCGATGAGAAAGTTTGTAAATTTAAAAATTAAATTCATCCTCATTATTTACCTTTAATCTCTGCTGAATTTCTGACCAATTAATATCAGAAATTAAACTACTTTTAATAATTTTACCCTGTTCTAAATAAATAACTTTTTGGGCAAAATCTTGTAAAAAATTAATTTGATGTGAAATTAAAATAATTGAGGTTTTTTCCTGTTGAGTAAGTGAATGTAAAATAGTTAATAAATTATCACTTTTCCCATGATCCAAAGCAGAATTAGGCTCATCTAATAATAAGACTTTTGGCCTCATCATTAAAGCTCTAGCCAAGGTAATTAATTGACGTTGCCCTAATGATAATTGACTTTCTTTTCGCTCTAATAATTCTTGAGAAATTTTAAATTTTTCTCGTCCATCTTCTAATCTTTCAATAATTTCTTTTTTTGGTAATTTTTGTAATAATAAGGGATAAATTAAAGCCTCTTTAACAGGTAAATCTAATAATTTCGGCTCTTGATGTACATAAACAATATTTTGGCGTAATTTAATTATAGGTATTTCTTGATAATTAATTCCCTCAAAAAATAAAGAGCCAAAAGTAGGATTTTGTAAACGATTTAAGATTTTTAATAAGGTACTTTTCCCCGCTCCCGATGAGCCAATAATTCCTAAGCGATCCCCCTCCAAAATGTCGAAGGAAATATGATCTAAAATTAGTTGTTTTGTAATCTTTGCGGTAAAACTTACCTGCTCAACTTTTAACCTAGTTTTAAGATTTTCATTCATATTTGTTGATTTAATTTTAATGGTAATAACTCAAATTTGATTAATTAAATTATAGATTAAAATTTTAAATATTTTTTCACTTAAATAAAGAAAATTTAAACAATCTTATGTTAAAATAGATTGGGAGTAAAATTAATCAAAATAATGAGCAAAATTCAAGCATTACCATTAGAAATTATTAATTTAATAGCGGCCGGAGAAGTGATTGATTGTCTGGCTTCGGTAGTGCGAGAATTAGTGGAAAATGCCCTTGATGCAAGGGCTGATCGTCTGGCGATCAATGTATTTCCAGACGCTTTAAAAGTCAGAGTTGCTGATAATGGCACGGGCATGAATCTCGATGACTTGCGCCTTTGTGCTAAAGCCCATCATACCAGTAAAATTCTTAATCGTGATGATCTGTGGAATATTCAAAGTCTCGGTTTTCGTGGGGAGGCTCTCCATAGTATTGCACAGGTGGGATCACTGGAGATTTTTAGTTATTGTGAGACGGATGCCGATCCCGTAGGATGGCGATTTGTCTATGATAAGGGCATTGCGATCTCAGAAGAAGCAGTGGCGATCGCTCCGGGGACGATTGTGATAGTTTCCGATTTATTTAAGAATTATCCAGTTAGACAAAAAAATTTACCTAAAATTCCTCAACAATTAAAAAGTATTCAAAATCTAATTTATGATCTGGCCTTGTGTCATCCCCACCTTACTTGCCGACTTTGGAAAAATGATCAACCTTGGTTTAATCTTACCCCTAGTCATACGGCTAAAAATATTTTTCCTCAGATTTTAAATACAATTCAAAGCACAGATTTACAAGAATTAAATCTGAATATTTCTGTACCAAATGCCCCCAATTCCCAGTTAAATTTAATTTTAGGATTGCCCGATCGCTGCGATCGATCTCGCCCCGACTGGGTTAAAATTGCCGTTAATGGTAGGATGATCAAATATCCAGAATTAGAACAAACTTTATTAACGGCCATGAGTCGCACTTTAAGACGGGATCGCTTTCCAGTGGCTTTTTTACACCTTAAAACTGCCCCCGATCAAGTTGACTGGAATCGTCATCCGGCTAAAACAGAAATTTACCTCCAAAACCTCACATTTTGGCAAGAACAAATTACCATCGCCGTAGAAAAAGCCCTGTGTCTCAGTCCGATTACCCTGCCTAATGCTCTGAATAATCAGAGGATTAACAAGGTGTTAAAAGCGGCTGAAAATTCAAGCAGTTATCAAGTGGAAGCAACGGATAAAACTCAGAAAAATCAGATTGGGTTAATGCCCTTAACAGCGATCGCACAACTGAGAAATACTTATATAGTGGCGGAATATCCAGACGGCATTTGGTTAATTGAACAACATATTGCCCATGAAAGGGTAATTTTTGAAAAATTACAAGCAGATTGGCAAATAATTGAGTTAGAAGAACCTCTGATTTTAAGTGATTTAAAAATTAAACAAATAGAAAATTTAGAAAAAATAAATTTAAAAATTGAAGTTTTTGGTAAAAATATGTGGAAAATCTTAAGTATTCCCCAAGCATTAAAAGGAAGGGAAGATCAAAAAGAAGCGATTATTGAAATAAGTTGGGGAGGAGACTTAGAAACCGCACAGGTAGCCACGGCCTGCCGTACAGCGATCCGCAACGGTACGCCCTTAACCTTACCACAGATGCAAGAGCTTTTAAATCACTGGAAAATGACACGCCATCCCCGCACCTGCCCTCACGGGAGACCGATTTATCTAGCCCTTGAGGAGTCAGCCCTCGCCCGTTTTTTCCGCCGTCACTGGGTTATTGGCAAAAGTCACGGTATTTAAGTAACCCCTCAGCCTTGATTTAAAATTTAATTTCATTTTCATATTTTAGGTTATAATAAAAAACAATTTATTAACAAATTATCAATTAATAATTAAATAATTATGACATCAGCAAAAGTAGAAATTTATACATGGAGGTCTTGTCCTTTTTGTATTCGTGCGAAAAACCTTTTAAACATCAAAGGAGTAGAATTTATTGAATATTCTATTGATGGAGATGCTCAAGCCAGAAGCAAAATGTCAGAAAGAGCAAATGGCCGCACTAGCGTTCCGCAAATTTTTATCAATGATCAGCATATCGGAGGATGTGATGATCTTCATGACCTAGAAAATCAAGGAGAGTTAGACGTTTTACTTAATCAATAAAACCGTAAATCAATAGCTATTAACTAATAGTTATTGATTTAAAATCATAAGTAAATGTTAAATTTTTGTGCATTATTTTTGACTATTTTTTATTGCTTAATTCCCTATTTATATGATGGATAAAATTAAATTTGGTACTGATGGTTGGCGTGGTATTATTGCCAAAGAATTTACCTTTGAAAATGTGTTTCGAGTGGCTCAAGTTTCGGCGGAAATATTAGCGCAAACCTATGGAGATCAAACCCCTTCCCGCCGTATTTTAATCGGTTATGATCGGCGTTTTTTGGCGGAAAAATTTGCTCAGAAAGCCGCTCAAGCCGTGCAGGAAATGGGTTTTGATGTGTCTTTAGCCCTAAGTTATGCCCCCACTCCGGCCTTGAGTTGGGCCGTTAAAGCTCAAAAATGTTTAGGAGCTTTAGTCTTAACCGCTAGTCATAATCCGGCTCAGTATTTAGGCTTAAAAGTAAAAGGAGCTTTTGGAGGTTCGGTTGATACGGATGTCACTGCTAAAATTGAGGATTTATTAGCCAAAGATCTTGATTTTATCCGCCCTTGCGGCCTCATGGATACTTTTGATCCTTGGCAAAGTTATTGTCAGCAGTTAAAACAGCAGGTAGCTTTAGATCAAATTATTTCAGCTATTACAAATGGGAAATTAACTGTTTATGCCGATGTGATGCACGGGGCGGCCTCCGGTGGTTTAGAAAGGCTCTTAGGGCTAAAAATCAGGGAAATTAACAGCGATCGCAACCCTTTATTTAATGATGGTGCGCCTGAACCATTGCCAAAATATTTATCCAAATTTTTTAGATTAATTCGCACGGAAAATCGAAAAAATAATCAAAATTTAAAAGTAGGATTTGTGTTTGATGGTGATAGTGATCGCATAGCCGCCGTAGATGAAAAAGGAAATTTTTTAAGTTCTCAAATCTTAATTCCGATCTTAATTGAACATTTGGCTAACAGAAAAGAGTTAAGAGGAGAAGTGATTAAAACAGTTAGTAGTTCTGATTTATTTACTAAAGTAGCTCAATTATACAATTTACCCCTCTTTGAAACGGCGATCGGCTATAAATATATAGCCCAGAGAATGTTAGATCATCAAGTGTTGTTGGGGGGAGAGGAGTCAGGGGGTATTGGTTTTGGCCATCATATTCCTGAAAGAGATGCTTTATTATCGGCACTTTATGTATTAGAAGCAATGGTACAATCAGGACAAAATTTAAGTCAATTAGATCAAGAATTGAGGGTAAAAACTAACTTTAATTCGGTGTATGATCGCATAGATTTACATTTAAAAGATTTAGAAACGAGACGAAGTTTAGAACAATCTTTACAAGATCAACCTTTAACAATAATAGCCGATCAAAAAGTGATTAAATGTACAACACAGGATGGTTATAAATTCAGATTAGAAGATGATAGTTGGCTATTAATTCGTTTTAGTGGTACGGAACCTGTGTTAAGATTATATTGTGAATCAGGGTCTATGATTAAAGTTCAAACTATACTTAATTTTGCTAAAAATTGGGCTGAAAGTTGTAATAATTGAGGTCAGTAATTCTCATTTTAACAACAGGGGATCACAATGAATTTTTGAATATAACAAAATTGAGGTTAAGATCAAAAGTTAAAATTTATTTACTAATGACTATGACAAAAAAAATCAATATTTTACTATTATTAAATAACAACTAATTATTTATGATCAACATTCAAAACAATAAATTAATTCAACCCCAGAAAAAAGCCCCATTGTTAGTACATATTCAACAATGGTTAGAACAAAAATGGGTAGCACCATCTTACTCAGGTTGGGTAATTATTAGTATTGGGATTTGTTTTTTTGGGGCGGCCACTAATACGATGGCCGGATGGCTTTATGTCTTAAGTGGCCTTATGTTTGCCCTCTTAATTCTATCAGCAATCTTAGCAAAACAAACCCTTAAAAATATTAAAATAAATCGCATTCCTATTACCCCCGTAAGTGTGGGAGAAGAATTAACTTTAGAATTAGAAATAGAAAATTTAACTAATCAAACTCAAAGTTTATTACAAATAATAGATTTAATCCCTTTAAATCTTTTTCGTCAGCCTCTTAAAACTCCGATTGAATCAATCCCCCCTTACCATAAAAAGCGATTTAATTACTCATTAACGCCGCCTAAGAGGGGCGTTTACCAATGGAATCAAATTAAATTACGCACAGGTACACCCTTTGGCTTATTTTGGTGTGCAAAAACCCATCAAAACAAGGCTAAAGCCATTATTTACCCCCAAGTATTGCCCCTTAAACGCTGTCCTATGATGGATCAAATTGGACAGGATGAAAATAAATTATTACAAAGTCGTCGCCTTTATCAAAATGCCAATGAAGGCTTAACCAGAGCCTTAAGACCTTACCGCCAAGGGGATCCCACCCGTTTAATCCATTGGAAAAGTAGCGCTAAATTTAACGATTTACAAGTCAGAGAATTAGAAATTGTTACCGGAGGGGAAGAAATTATAATTTGTTTAGATACGGCCTCAAACTGGCAAAGTGAAAATTTTGAAAATGCGGTGATCGCCGCCGCCTCTTTGTATTTCTACGGTAGTCGTCAACAGATGAATATTAAACTTTGGACGGCTAAAACAGGTTTAGTTTACGGTAACTGGGTTGTTTTAGAAACATTAGCCCAAACCCAGCCCAATGAGGGGCAATTATCTTCGATCGCCACTATGCCCAAATTAGCGATCATCTGGTTAACTCAGGATCCCGCTAGTTTAAATCATTTAGCCTTGGGCAGTCGTTGGCTTTTATTTCCAGAAAATCATACTAATATTTCTATTAGCGATCGTGAAAATTCCGGCTTAATAATTGATCCACAAATTTCCCTTCAAAATCAATTACAGGGAACAACTTTTTAAAGCATGGCTTAACTCTTGCGCACTTTGATAGCGATCGCCCACTTTCGGAGAACAAACTTTTTCAATAACTTGTCTGAGTTGAGCGCTAATGGTGGGAATTTTACTCAAATTAAACTTAATTTCATTATTAACCAAAAATTGATATTCTTGAGGTGCATGGCCACTGGTGAGCAGAAAAATTAAAGTTGTGCCGATGGCATATAAATCTGATTGAATACAGGGTTGACCTCTCATTTGTTCAGGTGATCCAAAACCTTCACTACTAATACAAGTGCCAAGGGGTGTACCAATTTCTTTAACTGCGCCAAAATCTAATAATAAAATTTGTTGATCAAGATTGCGTAACATTAAATTAGCAGGTTTAATATCTCGATGGACTAAAGGGGGATCAAAAGAATGAAGATAACTTAAAATATCACAGGTTTTTAACATCCATTCGATCGCCTGTTGGGGTAAAATGTTACCTTTGTCAATCACAATTTGTTCTAAATTTTTCCCATGAATTAACTCCATTGCTAAATATTTTTTATTATTTTCGATAAAAAAATCATAATATTCAGGCACTCCCAAATGTTTAATTTTATGTAAAATTTTCGCTTCCCTTTCAAATAATTCAACCGCTTTAGGAATTTTGGCCATATCAGCGTTCATTTCTTTTAAAACTAATAACAAAGGATGACCTTTAATCGTGCCTTGTTGATCCCATGCGATATAAGTTGTACCCATACCGCCCCGGCCTAAAACCCTTAAAATTTGGTATTGACGGATAAATTCTTCTTGTGTGACGATCGGTTTACCACAATGAATACAAAATAGACTTTGAGGGGGATTATTTTGATGTTGACAAAGGCCGGAAGTAACCCCTCCAATGGGTTTGATAACGGGAATAACAGGAGTTGCCACAAATTCAAATTGAAAAATCGGCCCATTTTGTGCCAACTGGATCAAGGCTAAATTCGGCACTAAACTTTGCGCACCTTGAGAGAGGGGAAAACCATTTAAAAAAGTTTTGTTTGTGCCTTTACTAATTAAACGCCATTGATCCTGTTGTTGATGAATTTCCACATGATAACGAGACACTTCGAGATAATCTTGAATGATAATATCATTATCCTTTTCCCTTCCCATGCGAATTACAGTGGTTGCAGGATCAAAGTTCCACGTTTGAAGGATTGTCTGATTATTTGGATCAAGTTGTTTTACTGTTATCATCTTTTAGTGATTGATCATTGGTCACTGGTCATTGGTCAGGGTATTTGTTCAAGATTAGGACGCACTTTAATTCTAATAGCTACGGCCGTGATATTATCATGACCATTATATTCATTAGCAAAATCAATTAATTTGAGTAATTCGTGATCAAGATTAACCCTTGAACTAAGTAGGGGAATTAAATAAGTTTCCCAATTATTTTCTACTAATTCATTATCGCATAAACCATCGGAACATAATAATAATACCGTATCTTCATTAATATCTAAAAAAGTAATATCCGGTTGAATAAAATCATTATTCCGAGGGCCTAAAGCTTGAGTTAATTGATAAGCGTCAGGGCGGCCGTAGGCGATTTCTGGCTCTACTCCCCGTTGAATTTCCCTTTGACCAACTTCATGATCGATCGTTAATTGTTCTGCACCCCATTTGCGGGTAATTTTATAAACTCGACTATCTCCCACATGGGCGATCGCTATTTTAGTATCCTGAACTAAAGCCATCACTAAGGTTGTTCCCATCCGGCCACTACCCGATCGAGAATTTTCCATATTAACATCAAAAATCGCCTGATTAGCCGCCAAAATGCCATTTTTGATCATTTCTTCATCGGGAAATTCATCTTGCCAATGAACTTTAAAATAACTTTGTAACTTTTCTACGGCCATGGCCGAAGCTACCTCCCCCGCATCATGGCCGCCCATACCATCACAAACAATATATAGCCCCTTAGCTTGAGTTAAACGCCCCACAGGGTTGGCACGGGTGATCATAGTGGTTTGTAAACCGAAAAAGTCCTCATTATGATCCCGTTGAGAACCGATGTCAGTAATCCCACTATCAGTTAAACTTAATAACTGCATCGGTAAAACAATCGTGGGAATATCATTCCCTTCGCTAGTATAGCTAAGAGGATTAGATTCTTTTTTATTAACAATAGTAATTAAATCAGATTCATTGATATTTTCCGCTTCAATTTCAATTTCAAAATCTTCCCCCATATTTTGAGTTAAATTTTCTTGATCTAAATCTTGAGAAGCAATCATTTCTAAATGTTCACATAATTCTTTTTCTGTTTGAATTATTCCTTGATTAACTTTAACTATTAATTCATTAAATTGTTCAGATTCTTGATGGGATTCTTCTAGGAAAAATTGCCATAGTTTGACTAAATCTTTAAGATCATATTCTACATTTTCTACATCAGGATAAAGTTGTTTTAAACAGAAAGTTAAATCTTCATCTAAACAAAGATTATTGTGATCAAATAAACTTTGACGACATTTATATGTACCTAAATCTTTCCACAAACGTGCCATTTCTTTCATTAAATATAAAAGATGAGGGAAAGTAATAGATTCATTGGCTACATATTCAGCTAATGTTAAATATTGGGATCTATCTTCAATAATTACAATATTTTGATCCTCCTCTTGCCAACCATCGTAAGCTCTAGGCACGATTGAGCCATATTCTTCAAAGGCTAAATAGGCTTTAACTAAACTATTGGCTAATTTACTTTTAATTTCATCTACTTCTTGAGATTCTCTTAATAATAAATCTAATCTTGATTCTTGTACTGGTCTAGTATCAACAACTTTAATTCCTATTAAATTATTACCACAAGTTGATTCTAATTTAGCCCGTAAAGTATCTCTTTCCGTACTCAGAAGACGATAACGCTTTCCTTTATCAAAATAATCTCCTTCAATTAATATTTTATCTAACAGATTTTCTTGATTTTCAATTTGATCTTGATCAATTTGTTCCGTAGTTTGATCATTGATTTGTTCATTTAAACTTAGATTTTGTTCATCAAGATCATTAAGAGAAGAAATGTGATCATTACTAACAGTAACAGGGCTATCTTTTTCCGTTGAATCAGTTAATTTAGCTGTCACTAATTCAGTTTCTAAAGTATTTTGTGTTAAAGTTTCTGTAGTCAAATTAACAGGTTGAGCAAAAATTAACCATCTGAGGGTAGCTGTCAATGTACCACATTCGGAACAGTTTTCTTCACTATAGTTCACTTTTGCCCCGCAGACATGACAATGTTTTTTGATTAAAGAATTTCCACATTGTTGACAAAATTTGTTATTATCTGGATTTGTCGCTTCACATTGGGGACAGATTAGCATAATCAGTTTTCCTCGATTGTTATTAATTTAATCAATTAGATAAATTTACAATAATAATTAATCATAACTTATCAATTGACAATTGATAATTAATAATTGTCAATTGTTGAATAAAATTCTTCTTCTTTCTAGTTTGCCAGAAATCAGGGAAATTTTACCATTTTTTTTACTTAATTTAATAATTAAGATAGTGGGGGGTGAGCTTGAATATTGATCTTTACCTTTGGGGGTATTTTCAAAGTCAGATTAAAATTGTATTTTATAATCGGTTTTAACCGATTTTTTCAATTAGATAACAACTTCAATTATCTCACAGTTTCATCATTTAATTGATTGTCAATTACTTATTGTTTTTTTCGTTGATTAATTTTTGATTTTAATAATTTTACTTGATAGGGATCGGCATCTTTACGCCAATAAATACTATGGCCTTTAATTTCAATACAATTTTCTGTTAAAATTTTTAACCAATCTCTTAAATAATGAATTTTTTTATAATTAAATAATCCCCTTTCTTTTTCTTGATTAGTTAATTTTAAAAACTTATTATATAAAGGATAATTTTCCGTCACAAATTTTTCTTTTTCGTGAATTATTGGCGGATTTGCCTCTAGATCCGCCGCCCAATAATAGACTTTTAAATTTTGTAAATCAATGGTCATTTTTTCCATAATAATGGGGTGAGCTTCTGTGTCAAAATTTGGCACAGATAAATAGGCAATTTGCGCTTTATGGAAGTATAATTGAATGATATTACAGTCATCTAATCTGCCAAAAGTACGGTTAGCTGTACCTTCATATAATCTTAAAATTGGCTCTAAATTTTCTAAGGCATTAACATGAATTAATAAAGAATTAGCTGTTTTTTTACCTACCTTACTTTTACGACATAAATCTGCGATATTTTGAAGATCTCTTAAACTTAATAAAGTTAAATCTGCTAATAAACAAGCTTTTTGATAATTCCCAAATAAAGCTTTAATATCCTCCCTCATTTCATAACTAAAATGAACATATTTAGGCCGCTCTTTAAAGCTACTCAGGGCAATATATAATAATAAATCTTGACGGCGTTTTTCTTCAATTTCTTCCCATTCTTGTTGATCTGTTGCCTCTAAAACTAATTTAAAAGCCTTCCTCATTGTGCCAAATTCTAATTTAATTTCACCTTCATTTTCTAACTCTCCTTTAACTGGTAATCGGCCCCGATTTGTAACAAATTCAATTAAGGGATTTAATAAGATTTGATAATCTTCAAAACGTCTAACTTTTCTTTGAATACGAGGAGTTTTTAATTTACTTCTAAAGAAGGAAGCCCGAAAAAGTTGTGCCTTTTCTTCATCTTTAAAGATTAAATAAATACCTAAAGAAATAGGAATAGAATCAACTTTTAAAACCTGATCAATATAGATTTTTAATTCTTCCTGTTCATAATATTTTTGAAAGGTATTTCTATTAGTAATAATGCCATCTCCAAAGGCTACAACCCCCCTTCTTTCATCATCAATTAAAACCTGTGCGGCCACAATTAAAACTTGTTTTGTTAAATGCCAAGCATTAATCAGAGCCTCTCTACGCTCACCTAAGCTCTCAATCACATTGATAATATAACCTAAATTGACTATATCAGCTTTGTGTAGGGGTTCATCGGGGCGATAATGGGGATCCCAGCCATGACTCACAAAACCTCTTTGACTAATCCTCTCAAAATCCCCACCATAACCGCAACCGTAGTCAAAAAAGCTCATTCCCTCTTGAAAAATGCCTAAGTCTAAGGCGGTTTTCACGGGGCGGGAAAGTTCATTGCGCATCAATGCGGCCTTATGGCGTTCAATTTTGCGTTGGGGGTTTTTAAATTCTACTTTACAGGTTAAAAAATGCCCATTAAAACTGATATGATGAGCCAATAGACGTTTTTCCCATTGTTGTTTTGTGCCGATCGCCCGTGCTTGATCCAATAAGCCTAAGCTTTCTTCACAGTGGGTTAAATGGGCAAAAATTTCATATAAAGGATAATCAGGGGTTAAAAAAGTTTCTTTACGGTGTAAAATAGGAGGATTATCTCTTTTTTCATATTCCCAAATATTAATTTCTTGAGTTAATAAATCAATAATAATACTTTTTTTCAGGGCGGGATGGGGATCATGATCAAAATTAGGATAACATAAATAAGAAATTTTCGGTTGATCGGTATGAAATTTAATTAAATCAAACTGATTACTTTCCGTTAATAAAGTTCGGGCTTGTTCCTCATATTCTGTTAAGATCGCCTCAAGGCTAGATAGGGCAGAATGATGGATATATAAAGCGTTTGGTAACTTTTTACCAAAGGGGCTATGCTCACAACACTCGGCGATCGCAAAAAATTGTTGAGGATCAAAAACCATAGTTTTAAACTTGAGCAAATAAATCTTGCCAACTCCGAGAGGGTGCATCGGATTGAGCTACAATTTCAACGATTTTATTTTTAGCTTCAGCGTGGGATAAAGCCATCACACTCACTTGAGCCACTTTACGCCGAGGGATACTGCCCTCAAATAAGGTATCAGCCCCACCCATAATAATTGGGTCAAGATTATCCTCATTTTTGAGTCCACCCGGTCTTACAATGGTATAATTTAAGCCACTATTTTGTAAATAACCTTCTGCTTGTTTTTTCCAATAGAGAATTAACCAAAAAAGATTCAGAGGATGAAAGAATTTGGAAACACATAAAGATGAAACTAACACAAAATGCTGAATTGCGTTCTTTTTGGCTAGGTCGACTAGATTTTTTGTACCAATATAATCCACTTGATAGGGGGCGGTAAAATCAAAGCTAGGAGTGGCTCCGGTGGCACATAACAACACATCACACTCGGCGATCGCACTGGCAAAAGTGTTCGGGTTTAAGACATCTCCCTCGATCAACTCCACTCCTTGAGGTAAAATTGTTTGAGCTTGAGCCATATTTCTGACTAAAGCCTTTACCTCAATTTGGTTTTTTAATAATTCTTCAACAATGCGTCTTCCGGTTTGGCCGGTAGCTCCTGCGACAAATGCTTTCATTTTTAAACCTCTAGTTTGACAAAATAATTAACTTTAATTTTAAGATAACAGAAAATTAAAAACAATTCAATTTTAAGAATAAATTGAATTATATTGAGAAAAATTAGGTAAATTAATGGAACGGGGTGATTTTTTAGTTTTTGGAGAAATTCTTGGATAAATTAAAGGAGAAGGGGATTTTTTCTGATGTTGATCATAGGATGAGAAATTATGATTTTGTGTTTGATTTTCTTCATTTTCAAAATCATTAATAACTGTTTCAGAATTAAGTTGATCTTCTCTAATTTTATTAATAAAAATAGGCCTTGTTAATAGCTCTTTTGATGATTCTAATGGGAGTAAAAGATGAGATTTACTTTTTTTCGATTTATTGATATTATTTTCTATATAACTATTAGAATCATCACTGTTAGGCTTTAATTCTTCTACTAATTTACTTTCAACTATAGGAGCAATTAAAGGTTCTTCTAAAGTTTGATTTTCCTTGTTATTAGCAGAAGTAGGAACATTTAAAACAATAGTATTTGATGCCTCTTTAATTTCAAGTTTAACAATTTCAATATCCCTATTTGATGGTAAATTCTCCTTAACTTCATCCAGTGAATTATTAGCTTCTAAATTTTGATTTATTTCCCACTCAAAAGGATTTTGTAAATCTAGTTTAAAATGAGGAGGCAAAGGTAAATCTTGTTTTTGACTTGACCAAGGTTTAATTGGTTGATGATGATAAGTAGGAGTATAATCTATTTGATTTTCTTGATTAATTAATCTTTCAGTTTCAGATGTTTGACTCAAATTTTTATCAAATTTGTCGTCAATTTCTGGAGCAAGTTGGGTATTTTTAATAATTTCTAAAACTTCCGAACTAATAGAAGATTCAATCGGAATTTTAGCTTGATCTGAATTAGATTTAGATGGGGAAACTAAAGCAGATTGTTGCCAATTTTGACGTTTAATTTGATGGAGATTATCTCTTAATTCTTTAACCTGTTTTTCAGCTAAAATTAGTTGATGAGATTGCTCATTATAAGCTTCTTGAAGTAACGCACATTCCCTCTCTAATTGGGCGGTTTGCTCTTGGGATTTTTCTAATTGTTCCGTTAAATTATCTAAAACATTTTGCTGACATTGGGCAGTTTTATGGGATGCTTCTAACTCATAAAAAAGGCGAGAAACCTGTTTTTGAGTATTATTTAATTCTTCTGTTTGTTGATTAATTACTAATTCAGAATTTTTAAATTGAATCATCTGAGATTGTAACGATTCTTGGGTATTAGCTAAAGCTTGTTCTAACTGTACAACGGTTTTCACCAATTCCCGATTATGTTGACGCAATTTTCTGGCTAAAGTAAACCAATCGGTATTTTGAGCCACTACCTCTTGATCTTGATCTTGATTTAATTGTTGATCAATTTGAGAAAGATTTAAACTACCTAAACGGGGAAATTTATTTAAGGCCGGTATTTCGTGATCAGTGTTTTTCTTTTCTTCAAAATGATCGGCGATCGCCTCAGAAGTCGCCTCAGAGGGGTTACAAGACGATAAATTATTGAGGTGATCATCTGATCCATTCTCATCAGAAATCACCTGTGAATTTAAAAGAGGTTGGTGATCACCTTGAAGGCTTTGATCCGCAGATTGAGGAAATTGATCTTCAGTCATAATTGGTCACAAAATAAAGAAAATACCAAGTTTAAAATCAATATAGCTTAATTTTGTCAAATAGACATCTGATCTGAACAAAAGTTTATCGTGGCATCCCACTGGGCAAAATCACCACCTTTGAGGGGGAAACAAAAAATTTTTGTCGTTTAATCATTTTTCAATTCAACTTGTATCCATAAGTACAGAATTTTGTCAAGTATTTTTTCTAAAATGTAACCAAACTTAACAAAATTATTAATATATCAGGAGTACATATCATGTCTAACCCTATCGAACTTTCCTTAGAACAAGAATTCAGCATCCGCTCTTTCGAGACTCAAGTAGAACAAATGAGTCAGGATCAAGCTAAAGAATTTTTAGTTAGATTATATGAACAAATGATTGTTCAGGAAACAATGTATAAACAGTTTATTAAGTCTCAGTGGGGCTTTGAGACTCCCCTGAGAACTACTTAGATGAATATTAAAAATAATGAAATGTTGAAATAATTGATCACGAGTAGCTTCTAGGCGTTTAACCTCTTTCTTGAATAGAAAGGGGTGTTTTTTTATAAATAGGTTTTTTGCACAAGTCAAAAAAAAGGTTAAAAGCATTAAAATTTAATTAAAACTGTTAAAGAATTGATTTAATTTAATTTTTTATTACTTTCTCAAGAGGTCTAATTTTTAAATCATTTTAGATAGGATTTGATAAACTAATCGAAATAAGGCCATAATGGCAATACTTCCCGCACCTGCTAAACTTGCGATTATAAATGTCATCATAATGCCAAGATTATGATTTAAAGTAGGAAATAACATGATTATACTTGAAATAATTGCGAGGATTGGTAAGTCTTTTTTTTCAATAATGCGCCGATATTGAAGAAAGACTAAACCCCCCACCATCATGCCCCAAATACCGATGGAAAAAGGAGTTATTCCTTTAAATAAGTGAGATAGGGCGATCGCTAATAAACCCCCTTCAAACCCCGTAAAGGCTGAATTGCCAATGATTTCAAAAAGAGAAAATTGGGGTGTAATTACTACCGGAGGAATAGAAGGATTAAGAGGTGTTCTTACAGAGGGTTTACTGACGGGGGGTTGAGTGATGGGGGGTTGAGTAAGAGGCCTTTGGGGTTTAAGAATGGGTTGAGGGTTTTCTAATAAGGCTAAAATCTCCTCGGCCGACTGAAAACGGTCTTTGACTGAGTTAGAAAGCATAATATCAAACAGTTGTGCGAGATCATCACTAACGGAAGTAACCTGCGATCGCCAGTTCCAACAATTGTTATAGGGATCATAGAGTTGATCTGGCTGTTTGCCACTCAATAAGGTAATACAAGTGACGGCTAAAGCATATAAGTCGGTGGCTGGGAAAACTTGAGAGCCGGACATTTGTTCGGGTGGGGCATAACCTTGGGAATAGATACCCGTAGAACCTCCCCCCCCAGCCGAAGCCGTCACTTCTTTGACTGCTCCAAAATCAAGTAAAAAGAGTTTGCCCTCTTGATCTCTCATAATATTACTCGGTTTTATATCACGATGAATTGAATTATTTTCGTGGACAAATTGAAGCACTTTTAAAATTTCTACCAAAATATAACGCACTTCATCCTCAGAAAAAGCTCCTTTAATGCTCAATTCTTCTTCTAAATCTTGTCCATTGATTAATTCTTGAGCCAGATAAAAATATTGTTCTTCTTTATTTTGATGAATACTCGGTACAATTAGGGGAAAAAATGCAAATAAATCAGGGATTTGGGGATGTTTATTACCTAAACGCTCTAAAACGATTGCTTCTCTTTCAAATAAATTCTGAGCTTTTTCTAATTGATTTGGGCTTAAATTGCCTGAAGGTTGAAACTGTTTAACGACACATTCTCTCATGGTGGGGGTAAAACGGTCTTTAGCCAAAAAAGCCGCCCCAAAACCACCTTGACCAAGTAATTTGATTGGCAAGTAACGTCCCGCTAGAATTAAGGGCATTCCACAACTAATACAGAATTTTTGTTGGACGGTTTTGAGTTTTGAGGATTCATCCAGATCACTAAAAGAATTTTGAGGATGGGGGCAGTTAGGACGGGTACAAATAATTTCCATATTTTAAGGTTTAAATTTGTTCACAATAATTATCATAATTCAAAACTTAAAAAATCAAGCATTTTAAATTAAGAATTTAACGGTTGACAGTTTTCAATCGCTTTTTTAATTGTCAATTGTCAATAGCTGATCTGTTTTTTATTTGATTAACTAATCCTGAAGCAATTGTAACACTTTGCCATAATAATTGTTCATTTTCTTCTAAATTAATTAATGTTTCATTAGTTTGTAATTGTTCAAAAATGGGATTTAATAAAGTTCTGGCGTAACTCCCGTATGCTACCCCTGCAATATGAGAAAATTGTTGATTTGCTAATAGTTGAATCTTCAAATTTTCTAATAATAAATCTGGACTAATTAAGTTTTTTTCTTTTAATTTTTTTACTGTATATTGATTAGTGCCTCCGGCTAATTGAATAAAGCCCGGAAATTTAATTTTAATTAATTTTTCGGCCATTTTGATTGCGGGATGGGTTGTACCTTTGCCTAGATCTCCGCTCATTGGTCTGCCGTCTGTTTGCCAAATTAAGGCACATTTTAGGGGGGAGATGATCTGATATAAATTATTAAGATAATCTGTTACATTTTCGTGATTTTGACAACTCACAGCGATTAATTTTAAACTAGAAATAATCGGTTTTAATTGTTGCCATAATCTATTAAAACCTTCTATTTGTCCTACTTGGGTATGGATCTCGATCGCATCAATTTTTAAGTCTTGAATTAAGGGAAAAATCTGATTAAAATTAGCAATATAGGAGCGGGTTTCAATTAAATTTAATGGACAAATGGGAATACATCTACCACAACCATAACATTTTTGATCGATCACTCCATTATTATTAATAGCTAAGGCCGGACAAATTTTTTCACAGGGGCGAGGACAATCTTTTGGGCATAATAAAGGATTAAATTCTGCCTTGCGAAAATGGGGATCTTCTGCTGTATTTAAACTTACCATTAACCAAGGTTTTTGATAACTTAAAAATCCTTTTTCTTTTGCTTTTTCTTGTAAGTTTTCGGCTATTTTTAACCCTTCTTTAACTGCATTAATCACGGCTGGATCGGTCGCTAAATCAAGACAGTCAGCCCCTGCTAAACTATAGGCGATCGCCAAACTTCTAATAGTAGGTAAATCTTGAAAACTTGCACCACAAATTAACTTAAACCATTTACCTGCGATCAATGATTTTAAAGGTTTTTCTAATATTTCTGTAGTTTTGATCATGTTTACTCCTTTAATCTTATTTTAAGAATTGTAACATATTTATCCACATTAGTTAGTAGGGCTATATATGGTTAAGTATTGATTATTTCGCCAAAATATTATATTATTAAATTAAATAATTAGTATTATAATCAAATTATATGACGTGGGTTATTTTATTTCATGAACAATTTGAATTAGAGTTTGAGCATTTTCCGAAAATTGTACAAAAACAAATGTTAGCAAAAATTAAAGTATTAGAAAAATTTGGACCAGAATTAGGGAGACCAATTGTAGACACATTAAAAGGGTCTAAATATACTAATATGAAAGAATTAAGATTAAAAGTTAATGATGGAGTTTGGCGAATTGCTTTTATTTTTGATCCTCAAAGAAATGCAATTTTATTAGTAGGAGGTGATAAGTCAAAAATAAAAGAGCAACTTTTTTATAAACAATTAATTCAAAAAGCAGATTTTAGATATGAACAACATTTAAAAAATTTATAATTATCATTAAATAAAAAGGAGTTACCTAAAATGACAAAAACTTTAGCAGAAATTATGGCAAAATTTACCCCTGAAGAACGGGCTGAAATTGAGGCTCAAGCTCAGGAATTAATTGCACAAGAAATGACATTAAGGGAGTTGAGAAAAGCTTATCAATTAAGTCAAACAGAACTAAGCCAAAAATTAAATATTGAAGAAGATCAAATTTCTCAAATAGAAAAACAAACTGATTTATTATTATCTACTTTTACCAGTCATCTTCAAGCTTTAGGAGGTAATTTAAAATTAGTAGTAGAGATGCCAAAAAGTCAATCTATTGTCATTAATCAGTTAGCAGAACTTAAGCAAAACTTTCCTACTTCCTCTCAAGGATAAAAGTTGAATTTATTAGAATATTTTTAAAGTTAGGGATTTTTTAAATCTGCTACTTTTTGTTTTAATATTATTATTCACGATCTTAAGACTGACTGCTATAATTTTTAATCATCTTTGAAAATGACCCCATCGCATTATGCAAACACCGTCAAGTAGTCAAACAGTATTCAGTAATATTCCCTATTTAATTTTTAATAATCAAGGGCAAATCTTACCACCCGTACCACTTACCAAACAATATCATATTTTTGGGCGCGATCATATTAGAGCGGATATTGTCTTACCTAGTAACTGGACGGTGATCAGTGGTATTCATGGACGTATTCAAAAAATGGGTAATGATTACTATATTTTTGACGGTGACGGTCATAAACCAAGCACAAACGGCTTATTTCTCAATAATAGGAGGGTTTCTATCAATCAAGGGGTAAAATTAGAAAATGGGATTGGGTTAAAAATTGGTCAAGACCCTACTAATTGGATTATTCTGAACTATTTTGACTCCAGTGGTAGCCAAACCGCGCCGCCTCCTTCCCATCGAAGTATATCACTTAAAAATCGCTCCGTCTTATTAGGACGTGATCCTAACGCTAATCTGATTTTAGATTCTCCCATTATATCCCGCCGTCATGGGGTGATTGATCAAGATAGCCAAGGGCGTTATATCATCAGGGATTTCAGCACTAACGGTATTTTTGTTAATGGTCAAAAAGTTAACGGGGCAATGATCCTAACCCTTGGTTGTAAAATTCAATTAGGCCCTTATATTCTTGTTTTACAAGGTGATGAGCTTATTTTAGCTGATCAGGGTGATAATATTCGCTTAGACGCTCAGAATATTATGCGTATCGTCAGAAATAAGCAAAATCAGCCCATAACCCTCTTAAATGATATTACTTTACCGATCGAGCCGGGGCAGTTTGTGGCTTTAGTGGGGGGTAGTGGGGCTGGAAAGTCAACTTTGATGAGGACTTTACTCGGTATTGATCCCACAACTAACGGGATTGTGTATTTGAATGGTGAAAGTTTAAGAAAAAATTTTAATATTTATCGTACTCAAATCGGATATGTACCGCAAAGTGATATTGTGCATAAAAATTTAAGGGTAATTGATGTATTAAATTATGCGGCAAAATTGCGTTTACCTCCTGATATAAATGTGAAAGAAGTAGTGGAAAAAACCTTACAACAAATTGAAATGAGCGATCGCCGAGATGTGTTTGTTAAAGCGTTGAGTGGAGGTCAATTAAAAAGGGTAAGTATTGGGGTAGAATTGTTAGCGGATCCTAAATTATTTTTCTTAGATGAACCCACATCGGGTTTAGATCCTGGCCTTGATAAAAAGATGATGCAACTATTAAGAAAGTTGGCAGATGAAGGGCGTACAATTATCTTAGTTACCCATGCTACAAGCAATATAAAGCAATGTGATCGCATTGTTTTTATGGGTGCGGGTGGCCACCTTTGTTATTTTGGGCCACCGAAAGACTGTTATCACTTTTTTAATATTCAAACTAACGATTTTGCGGATATTTATATTAAATTAGAAACCAAAGAAGCAGTGTTACAAGAAAGTCAAAAATTTAGAAATTCTAGTTATTATCAAAATTATATCGAAAACCGTTTAAGTATAGGACAAAAAGCCACAACTCAAACCCAACCCCAAAAAGTTAAACCTTCATTTTTACAACAATTATTAATTTTAACTCAGCGCTATTTAAAATTAGTTTTAGAGGATAAAGTTAATTTATTTTTATCATTAGTTACCGCACCTGTTGGTATTGCTTTAATAAATATTGCCATCAGAGACAAAGAGCCTTTAATTATTCCCCAAGAATTAGAAGCAAGTTTAGCACCTTTAGCTTTAAGAGTTTTATTTGTTTTTACCTCGGCCGCTTTGTGGGTAGGTTTATCAACATCTTTGCAAGAAATAGTCAAGGAAGCTGATATTTATTTAAGGGAAAGATTGGTTAATTTAGGCTTATTTTCCTATCTAGGTTCTAAGTTATTAGTGTTAGGAACTTTGGCGGTAATTCAAACCATTTTAATGACAGGAGCAATTCTATTAGGATTTGAGTCACCCCAACCTGATTTAATTTCATGGTCAATCGGGGCAGGAATTACCAGTTTTTTAACCCTTTTTACTTGTATGAGCTTAGGTTTAATGGTTTCTGCTATGGTTAAAAATAGCACTCAAGCTAACAGTGCTTTACCCCTTTTATTAATTCCTCAAATCATTTTTTCAGGGGTATTATTTGACATGGAAGGGGCGGGAGAAGTGGTATCTTGGTTAATGTTAAGTAGTTGGTCAGTGAGGGCTTTTGCTAGTTTAGTAAATGTTAATGCCATGGTGCCAGAAGCTCAAGTTTTACCGGACGGTACGGAAATTCCTTTACCTTTTGCTGGTGATACAATTTATAATGCTACATGGCATAATTTAAGCTTAAATTGGGGTATGTTGGGAGTTCATACTTTAGTTTATTTAATTGTTACTTTAATCTTACAAAAACGCAAAGATATTTTATAATTTGTTTTCTTGATTTCTGATTAACTTAATATCTCCCCAATCCTCCTTAAAATAGTATAATTAATCAATTATCAATTATCAATTGGCAACTGATAACTAACTACTAAAGATAAAGCCATAATAGGCGCGGTAACAGCCCTTAAAATTCTTTTCCCTAAAGAAACAGGTTGAAAATTATAATCGATCGCCGTTAAAATTTCCTGATCAGTCCAACCGCCTTCCGTTCCCGTCATAATAATAATATTTTTAGAAGATTTTTTTTGTAAACAAGTTAATAAATGAGGATTTTTTCCCCTCGCCACACACATATAATTATCACTATTTTCTAAGTTAATTTGCTCGAAAACTTGCTTAAATTTGACGGGTTCACTTAGATGGGGTATTAATTGACGTTCTGACTGTTCCGTTGCTTCTAGGGCTATTTTTCGCCATCTTTCCACTTTATTTGGACTGGGTTTTAATAAAGTTCTTTCACTAATTATTGGTATAATTTGATTAACTCCTAACTCGGTACAACTTCTCACAATATCGTCAAAATGATTGCCTTTTGGTAAAGCACAAATTAAAGTTAAATTAATAGGTAACTCGTTATTCTGATTAAATTTTTCTTTGATTTGATAAATTTCTCCCTCAAAAATAACCAGCCATGCTTGACCTTGGCCGTCCATCATAATAATTTGATCCCCTTCTTTGAAGCGTAAAACCCTTTCAAGATAATGTTTTTGCTCTGAATTAAGTATAATTTGATTATTCTGTATTTGTTCTGTTTTAATGACAATTCTTTGTAATTGATGAATTTTCATTTGATTTAATTTTTACTTGACATTTTATGGGTTGATTATGTTATACTATATACCATACTTATTACTTATTACTTATTGCTTGAGGGACTTAACATTGTTAAGTCCCTAATTCTTATCTATTGCTCACGATTAATGCTTATCAATAACTCATTAACCTCTCAATTAGAAACTCTGAAACAGACCCTCAGATCAGGGCAAAAAAGTTTAGCAGAGTGGGAAGGTTCTCAAATGGCAGTTTCAGCAGTACCCGGAGCCGGAAAATCCCATAGTCTATCCGTAGCGGCGGCGATCGCCATTATCAAAAATCAATTACATTCGCGCCGTCAACTCTTAATCGTCACTTATACTCGATCGGCGGCCACTAGCATTAAAACTAAAATTAGAGACAGATTAAAAGAGCTATCCTATCCCCCCGGAGGCTTTATGGTGCAGACTTTGCACGGATTAGCTTTAAATATTGCCAGTAGTCATCCTGAGTTATCAGGGTTAAATTCTCAAGATTCAACTCTGGTTATTCCTACTCCTAGCCATCGCATTATGAGAAGTACAGTGGAAAAATGGATAGTTAATTATCCTGATCTATTTAATTTACTATTAAAGGGAAACATAATTGACGATGAAGAAACAGAAAAATTACGCCGTCAATCCGTATTAAGAACAGAGGTTTTACCTAATTTAGCCTATCAAGTGATTAGGGAGGCCAAAAGTTCGGGCTTATTACCAGAAGATTTAGCTAAAATGAGTGAAAAAGCCACGGATCAATATCAAATTTTAGCGGTATGTGCGGGATTATTTGAAGAATATCAAAAAGTAATGAAAGCTAATAATTATATTGATTATGATGATATGATTTTAGGGGCTTTAAAAGTTTTAAAAAATGAAGAAATTAGTCAAGTTTGGCAAAATCAAATTTTCGCAGTTTTTGAAGATGAAGCACAAGATTCTAGCCCGTTACAAGAACAATTAATTAACATTTTAGCTCAAGAAGTTAACAGTAATAAGATTAATTTAATTAGGGTTGGCGATCCTAATCAAGCCATTAATTCTTCTTTTACTCCGGCTGATCCGATGTATTTTAATTGGTTCTGTCAATTATGTCAAAATCAAGAAAAATTAGCCACGATGGATCAAGCGGGTAGAAGTAATCAAATAATTTTAAATGCTTCCAATGTGATGTTAAATTGGATTTGCGATTTCTGGGAACAAAAAGAACAAAAAAAAGAACAAGATCTGGTCAATAAATATCCATTTCGCCGTCAAAATATTCGCCCTGTAGATGTTAATGATCCCCAAATTAATGCTAATCCAACTGCCGAGGGTAAAGGCTTAGAAATTTATACACCACAAGACTTTGACCATACTATTAACCTAATCGAAAAAAGAGTAATTGATCTATTTAAAAAAAATCCTGAAGATAGTTGTGCAATCTTAGTTAGATTTAACCGTCAAGGCCGCTTTTTAGCCAAACAATTAAGCCATTTGGAAACAGAATATGGCATCAAAATTTATGAAGTAAATCAAAGCGATCGTTATTCACAAATTCCTACAGAAATATTAAAATTATTACAATTTGTTGATCGCCCCCATTCTTCAGATTATTTAAAATCAGCCTTAGAAGTATTAGAAAATCGTCAATTAATAGCCACTCAAGACTTTAATGCTTTGGCTACCTATCCCGAAATCTTTTTATATCCCACGGCCATTGATCCCCCCCAAAAAGAAATAGTAAAAACTGCCCGTCAATATTGTTGTAATTTGCTTAAAGCTAGATTAGAATTACCCCATTATCAATTAATATCTTTTTTGGGCATGACTTTACAATATCAAGGCGCAGAATTAGCCACTGTGCAAAAATTGTCTGAAAGAATTAATCAACAAATTATTGGGAAAAGTTCCTTAAAAAATATTATTAATACTTTAACAGAAATTGTGAACACAGAAAATTTTGAAGGGGTAGAAGAAGAAACAGAAAATCAATATGTGCGCCCAAAACAAGTGACAATTATTACCATGCACAAAGCCAAAGGATTAGATTGGGATTATGTTTTTTTACCTTTTCTTAATGATGATGTAATTCCGGGGGATAATTGGATTTCTGCTCCATTTTTAGGTCAATTTAGTTTACCAGAAGTCGCTAGAGTTCAAATTAGAACTATTTTACATAGTCAATATTTAGATGATCATAAAAAAGTTCAAATTCCTTCACCTACGGAAGCTTGGGAAGAAGCAAAATCATTACAACAAGCGGAAAATTATCGCCTTTTATATGTAGCCATGACTAGGGCTAAAAAATTACTTTGGCTATCGGCGGAAATAAAAAATCCTTTTAATTGGCATCGTTTTAGAGGAGAAAAAACGAATTTAACAATCAAAAAACCCTGTGAAGTTATTGATGTTTTAAAACAAAAATTTCCCGATTGTGTGATCAAAAATTAAAAAAATCAGGGGGAGAGAATGTATGATCAATTTGTTAAAATACAAAAAAATAATCCATGAAAACTATGTTCAAAAAAATTAAATTTTCTTTTTTCTTTAGTTTAGCCCTTATTACCTGTTCTTTCTTAATATTAATTAGTTGTTTTCAAGCACCACTACCCCCTTTAAAAATGGGTTATCATATTTGGACAGGTTATGAATTTTTTCACCTTGCTCAAGATTTGAATTATTATCAAAAACAACCAATTGAATTAGTAGATTATCCCTCGGCTACTGAAACAGCTAGAGCCTTACGCAATGGCAATTTAGAATTAGGTTGTCTTACCCTTGATGAGAGTTTTTTATTAGCAGAAAGTATCCCAGATCTAAGGGTTATTTTAATTATAGATACTTCCGCCGGAGCAGATGCTTTAATTGCGAAACCAGAGCTTAAGAATTTACAAGATTTAAAAGGGAAAAAAATAGGGGTAGAAAGTTCAGCTTTAGGGGCTTATATGTTTAGCAGAACTTTAGATTTTGCCCAATTAAAAGTAGAAGATGTTAATGTAATTCCTCTGGGTTTTTCTGAACATGAACAGGCTTTTAAATCTGGTATAATTGATGCAGTTGTAACCTTTGACCCTGTTAGATCTAATCTCTTAAAAACCGGAGCAAAAGTATTATTTGATAGTAGTCAGATCGAAGGTGAAATAGTAGATGTTTTAGTGACACGTCAAGAATTATTAAATACTCGTCAAAAAGACATAGAAACTTTAGTTAAAGGTTGGTTTAAAGCCTTAGATTATTTTAAGAAATACCCTCAAGAAAGTGCGCAAATTATGTCAGAAAGAGAAAAAGTTACTAAAGAAGAATTTTTAGATGCACTCAAGTTATTAAAAATTCCCACTTTATCGGAAAATCAAAGTATTTTATCAAAACAAAAATTAGATTTAATTAAGACGGCTGAACAATTAAATCGAGTTCTGATGGAGAAAAAATTGTTAACTAAAAAAGTTGATTCTCAAGCTTTATTATCAGATCAAATTGTTAAAAATTTATCCACTTTGAATAATTAAATTATTTTAATTATTCTCATAATAAGCCTTGAAATTTATTTCAAGGCTTGATCAATACTTTGAGGATTAATTTTTAAAATTGTCAACTGTCAATTGATAATTTGTAGTTAAGATAACTTCAATTGTCTCAATCATGATATATTAAATTTATTGAACCATCAATTAAAATTTTTTAAATTAATCATAAATGAAAACTTTTCCGTTTCCTTTACGAATATCTTTACCTATTATGCTATTTTTCTTGGGTAGCGGTTTAAGTTTGTATGCGTTTTTTGTAGAAGTATCGAAAAGTTATCAACGTCAAGAAAAAGAAGCTATGTCTCAAGTTACTTTTTCTGCTCAACAAACTTCAACTATTTTAGAATATATTTTTCGTAAAACAACAGTTGAAGATCATGATTCAGAAGTTGCTAATGTTATTATTAGTCAAATGGGAAATGATTCTCATATTGAATTAGCAGTTTTATTAGATGAGCAAAATCAAGTAATTTTTTCCACTGATTATCAATTGAAACAAACATCTGTTAAAAATACGATGTTTGCAACAATAATTCCCCAATTACAAGAAGTAAGAAGTAATCAAAAAGCCGATGTAATTGTGGGTAAAAATAAAGATAGTTTAATCGCAATTTATCCTATCTATTTTCAAGCTAAAAAAGGAGAAATTAGACCTTCAAGAGTCGGTTTATTTACTTTTAAATATGACTTATCACAGGGCAAAAAAATCGCTTTTAATGATGCTTTAAATAAAGCTTTACAAATGACAATTGTTGTGATGGGAGCTTGTTTAGTAATTTGGTATTGGTTTTATGAAAGTTGGAAAAAAAGGGCTGATCAATTAGTAAATGTAACTATAAGTTTTGCCCAAGGAAATTTAAGCGATCGCTCAAATTTAATAGGAAAAGATGAATTAGCGCAAATTTCAAAAGCTTTTGATCAAATGGCTGATCAAATTGAAAATGATACCCATATTCTCAAACAATCTAAAATAGAATTAGAATTAAAAGCTGAACAATTAAAAAATACTTTATTAGAATTACAAAAAACTCAAGCTAAATTAATTCAAAATGAAAAAATGTCAAGTTTAGGGGAATTAGTCGCAGGAGTAGCACATGAAATTAATAATCCAGTTAGTTTTATTTATGGTAATTTAGTTCATGCCAATCATTATATTAAAGATTTATTATATTTAATTGAACTTTATGAAAATTACTATCCCCAACCCCATAAAAATATCTTAGATCATAAACAAGAAATAGATTTAGAATTTATGAAAGAAGATTTAATAAAATTAATTAATTCTATGAGAATTGGAACAGAAAGAATCCAAGAAATTGTTAAATCTTTACGCATTTTTTCCCGTTTAGATGAGGCTGAAGTTAAACAAGTAAATATTCATGATGGCATTGATAGCACTTTAATGATTTTAAAACATCGCCTCAAAGCTCAAAATAATCGCCCTGAAATTATTGTTAATAAAAATTATGGAGATTTACCTTTAATTAATTGTTATGCCGGCCAAATTAATCAGGTTTTTATGAATATTTTAGCCAATGCGATCGATGCTTTTGAAGACCAAAAGAAAGATCATACTTTTGAAGAAATTTTAACAGATCCTCATCGAATTAATATTACAACAGAAATAGGTGATCATAATCATATAAAAATTATGATTAGTGATAATGGTTTAGGCATTCCAGAGGCGGTAAAATCTCGTATTTTTGACCCATTTTTTACGACTAAACCTGTAGGAAAAGGCACGGGAATGGGTTTAGCAATTAGTTATCAAATTATCGTAGAAAAACATCAAGGTAAATTAATTTGTCATTCTGAAAATAATCAAGGTACAACTTTTATTATTGAAATTCCCCAAAGTAATGATATTAGTTAGTAGAAACGTAAGATCTTACGTCTCTACAGAATTTAATAAATAAGAAATAATTAAGCACTTTTAAAAAAGCGGATAATTTCCCTAACATGATCTAAAAATTGACTATCTTCTGTTAATTGAGAAATCGCACTTTTAGCCTCATGGGATAACCTTTGATGTGCTACTTCATTATCGGCCTTTGCCTGTTCAATTTTTGCCTTTAAAATAGCTAATTCTTGTTGATTTTTAGTTAATTGTTTTTGTTGTTGAAATAAGAAAGAATCTTCTTTTTCTAAATTAATTTGTGCTAATAAATATTTAACATTTTCTTCTAGTTGATTAACCTTTCCTCTTAACTCAATTACATCTTCCCTCGGATATTTTATTTGTTGACGAATCATCGCTAAACGATTAGCTAAATATTTATAAGTACGCACAGCCGGCCGCAAAAAGGTTAATAATAAAGTAGCAATTGAACTAATATAACCAACTGAACTAATACCCCTTTCTGCAAGGTAATAAAGCCCTACGGCCGATGAAATATGTAAAGCTAAAGCCACAATAACAGCTATTTTTGAAACTTGATTCACATATTGTAATTGTTTGTGATCAACTTTAATCTTTTTCTCTTGTGAAAGATTAGCTTCAGCGATCACTTCCCTTGCATCAAAATAGATATTCCAAGGCACAGTTACAATGATTAATAACCATGAAAAACTAGCAATTCCAATAAACCAATCCACAAAATTACCAACAGGAATATGTAGCCATTGTAAAACAGCATAAGCAATTAAAGCTAAAATTCCTAAACCGCAACTAATACCAACATAAACAAACATTTTTTCACCTCTTAATTATTGGATCATTAAGTTAACAATTGATATTTTGATTATGTTAAATTGAATTTAAAAATAGAATTAGACTGTGATACTTTCTCAATTTACACAATCAAAAATTTTTGCACCAAACCCTAAACAGTTGGGGTATCTAATCCCAATTTACTTAAGATTTAATTATCTTACATTTTGAGTTAAAATTTATTAATTATCTTATTAAAATAATGTGACAATTAAAAATTTGTCTTTTAATTTAATCAATTTATATTTTGAGACTGGATGCTTTATAATGAATTTATCAATCAAATATCATTTCTAAATAACCAATAACAAAAAGTTTAAATTAATTTATGAATGATCAAACTTCTCCCCTCCAAAATATTTTAAATACAACTTTTGATACTGTAGAAAAAGTCATTAAAAATTATTCTCCTGAGTTAGAATTTCAGGAAATTGGTATTATTAAATCTTTAGGTAATGGTATTGCTAGAATAGACGGTTTAATGGGTGTAAAAGCGGAAGAATTAGTGCTATTTCCACATAATTTATTAGGTTTAGCTTTCAATCTTGATCCAACGGAAGTGGGGGTTATTTTATTAGGAGAAAGTGATAATTTGAAAGCAGGTGATAAAGTTAGACGCACAGGGCGAGTTTTGGATGTTCCCGTTGGTTTTGACTTGATCGGGCGAGTTCTTACTCCTACGGGCATTCCCTTAGATCATCAAGGGGCAATTCAAGGGGAAACTCGTTTTAATGTGGAACGTCCTGCTAAGGGGATTATGGAGCGTTCTGCGGTTACTGAGCCTCTACAAACGGGTATTAAAGTGATTGATGCCCTTATTCCCATCGGAAAGGGTCAAAGGGAGTTAATTTTGGGTGATCGCCAGACAGGAAAAACGGCCATTGCTTTAGATACGATTATTAATCAGAAAAGTAAGAATATCCTCTGTATTTACTGTGCGATCGGGCAAAGAAGCGCGGCGATCGCCAAGTTAATAGCCGATTTAAAAGAATATGATTGTTTAGATTATTGTACCGTTGTAGTTACAACAGGAGACGATCCCCCCGGACTCCAATATATCGCACCTTATGCCGCCACCTCGATGGCTGAATATTGGATGGAAAAAGGAAACGATGTGTTAATTATTTATGATGATTTAACTAATCATGCGAGGGCTTACCGAGAACTTTGTTTATTATTGCGCCGCCCTCCTGGCCGAGAAGCTTATCCTGGGGATATTTTCTATATTCATTCCCGTTTATTAGAGCGTTCTACCCATTTAAAAGAGGATTTAGGTGGCGGATCATTAACAGCTTTACCCATTGTTGAGACAGAAGCTCAGAATTTATCAGCTTATATTCCCACTAATTTAATTTCAATTACCGATGGACAAATTTATCTTTCCCCTGAATTATCACAAAAAGGGATTTTACCCGCCGTTGAAGTGGGGCGATCAGTCTCAAGGGTAGGGGGAAAAACTCAGTTAAACGCTTATCGAAAGGTGGCCGGGGCGTTAAGATTATCCTATTCTCAATTTCAGGAATTAGAAGTTTTTGCCCGTTTTGGCACTCGTTTAGATCCACAAACTCAGAAAATTTTAGAAAGGGGAAAAAGGCTCAGGGAAGTATTTAAACAGGATCAATATCAACCTTTAAGTGCGGGGGAGCAAATCGCTATTTTGTTTGCTTTAAATCAGGGAATTTTTGATGATATTTCTTTGGAAAAAATGAAAGAAGCTCAAGTTTTTGTTATTAAATTATTGAAAGAAAATTTATCAGAAATTGCTCAAAAAATTGAAGCTGGAGAAATTTTTACTACTGAAGATCAAAATAGTTTATTAAGATTATTAAATCTACAAATATTTGATAATCTAAAATTAGATCAGTTCAATTTATTAAATGATCACTATTAGCCTTGAAATTAATTTTATTGCTAACATTATAAATTATCCAGTTTTTTATAATTTGTGATTAATTAATCTTAATCGGTGCTAGGAAATATGTTTTAATTTCCACATAATACTGGAAACCCAATTAGTTATAATATGGGCGATAATTGGTACTAATAAATTGCCTGTTTGAATAGCACTCAAACCCAAAATAAAACCGACTAAAGTCGCCCAAATTACATAGGGTTTTTGTCCTTTTCCACTATAATGTAAAACCCCAAAAATGATACTTGAAATAATTAAAGCTAAGGTATTTGTGCCAAATGCTGATAGCATTACGCCTCTAAATAATAATTCTTCACTTAAGCCCGGTAATAAGCCTAACCAGACTAAATCTATCCAAATTAAAGGTTTAACTACTAATTCTAAATAATAATCTGCACTAACACGATAAGCTTCCCAAAAATGATAAATTAAACTGCTTAAAATACTAATAATTATTGATAATCCAATCCCCATTAAAAGGGCATTTTGATTAAAGGTAATCGTGAGAATTGTTATTTTACCAAAATACGTCCAAGTTTTAGCTATTACTAATAAAACAATGGCTGTTACTCCCATTAATACTAAGATCTGTGTACGGCTGAATTTTTCAAAATCTTGATCAGGTTGATTAGAATTAGTCACGATTGTTACCTAGAAAATAAAATTTAAGTTGATTTAATTATACTTGACAATATTTGACTTTTTTTGATGTTATTAAACTTTATAATGAATTGAGTCAATTTTAGGCCGTAAAGCTTGAAAATTAATTCCCGCTCGATCGCTAACTAATACTCCTAATGCTTCTAAATAGGAGTTGACTTCGATCGCTTTAATACCTAGATCCTTGGCTTTAACATTGAGTTTAGTTTGATTATCTTTAACGGTAATAATTTTCAAATCTTTATTTTGACTTAAACTTAAAATAGCACTACCGCCACAGGCATTTTCAGGAATAATTAAAGCATCTATTTCATCCGCCCAAATTACTTGGGAATTATTACAATTTTGACGATTAATTACATATTGAGGGGCTTGATTTAAACCAACTAAAACACAAGGTAAAAAGGTAAAACCTAATTCCTCGGCGGCGGATCTGGGGGAAATACTTGCATCTAAAGGTAAAGGGCGCAAGGCCGGAGCATGGGCGCAAGGAATTTGAAATTGTCTGACTATTAAATGGGAAATGATCGCCTCCGCCCCTGCAATGGGATCAACCCCCACTCCCTGACGGTAATTTTGTAATGTTTCGCTTTCTGTTTCGTCTGGAAACCTTGTTACTACAGCGATCGCATTAATTCCATTATTAATGACTTTTTCAGAGGCTCTTAAAAGGGAGTCAGGATTGCCGATCGTTCCCCAACTAGCACCGGATTGTGCTAGTCTTAATTCAATATTTAAAGGCTGATCGGTAATGATATATTGTTCGATCGCTATGCCTAAAGTAGCTCTGAGGGCATCAGTTGCCTGTAAATGACGTAATTTTAAATCATCTTCAATCCCTTGATCTAAAATTAATCCTATTTTATTCTGATTTACTAATCTTAATCCCCAGTTATTAGAAGCGAATTGATCTAAGGCATAACCCTCTACATAAAGAGTATTAGGTGAATTAAAATATAATTGAGCGCCATTTAATACATTAGGATGGGTGATCAGGCGATCGCAAACTTGAGAGATGGCTTTAGCTACGGGAATGGCATCACCCGCATAACCGCCAATGGAAGCACCCACGCCCGTGGGAATAATTAAAACCACAGTATAATTATTTTTCATAATTATAAAAATATCTAAAAATCTTGAGCCAACAAGCTTTGACAAGACAGTACAATCAGTTTTAAAAATCAGTTTTAAACGGAGAGGGAGGGATTCGAACCCTCGATGGAGCTTTTAACCCCATAACTCCTTAGCAGGGAGCCGCTTTCAACCGCTCAGCCACCTCTCCAAGAAGGAAGTGTTCTTATCTTACCATAACTTTTTAAAAAAGGGAAGTCTTTTGCTGAAAATTTTTTTTTTAGCTCCCCGATCCCCCTTAGCAGGGTGTTTTCAAAGTCAAATTTTATGATCTGTGTCATTTTTTGATCATAAAAAATTAAAAATTTAAAAAAAGGGATAATTTATAACAAAAAATAGTTCAATTTATTGAACTAATAATTATATTTTAATCCCCACTTTAACAACACCCTGAGAGAAGGCGAAGGGCAAGGTTATTCCTCAAATTGAGGAAATTTTAACATTCCCCAAGTTTGTTCTTGAATTTTGGGTTGATCTTCGATTTTTTCCCCTTCAATAATACGTTTAATTTTATCAAAATCAGTCTCTTGAATTGCCTGTTTTAAATTACGTTTTTGATGGGCATTAGCAATAGCTTCTTCCTTATTTCGAGAACTGGTATCAAAACATCTTTCTAACTCTTGAATAATACCAACCCGCCGAGATTTTGTGAAAAATTGTCGCTCCGTATCTAATAATTTACTCATTAATTCTAAATACATTTGATCACCACAAATTTCGGCTAAAATTTCCCATTCTTCAGGCCCTAAGACCATTCTTTGATCTCGCAAACGAGTATCTTTAAATTCCTCTCCCATTACTTCTTGATAAATGCGAGGCAAACTATCATCAAATTCGTGTTTTTCTTCTAACCAAATTTTACGAATTTCGCTTAATTCGCCGTGAGTTATTAAAGTTATATCTTTAAATTCTTCAGGAGCATTTTCCCTAAGTTTAACCTGTGCTTCTAACACTTTTCTTAACCAATATTCCCTTGCTTCTTTAGTATAGGGGCCGGGTACGGGTTCAACATTTGTCTTTCCTTTCCCTAAATTTCTTTCAAATAGTTGAACAGTTCCCCAAATGCGTCTAAAATCTCTTTTAGATCGATCATCTTGAATATCTAATTCATTACGAATATCAGATAAAGGTTGTAACCATTCTTTTTCCACATCATTTTGGATCATCGCTTCCATTGATTTATCTTTATTAACTAATGTACAAACCCAACAGCCAAAACGAGAATCTCCACAACTAGGAGTTGAAGTATCCACCACTAAAGGGCATTCATTATCTTGTGTCGCACCCCTATACATATTAAATAAATCTTGATTACTATAGCCCCAAGGGTTTTCCCACTGCATTAAATAAAGCCAAACTTCATCATTGCGCCAATCTTCGATCGGACTATAAACAAATGAATTAATCAGTGTACTATTAGGACTAAGCCGATCTCGTGATCTTCTAGCTTCATGTTTTTTCATACTGGCCGCACGATTAGCACTTTCAGCTTTGCGAATGCCCAAAATTAAAATTGTTTCTCCATTATCTCGCACTACTTTACGAATAAAATTGTTAGAAGGATCAATTTTTAAACGGCTAGTACACCAACGAAACTTTGTATTAGGGGCTGGATAGCCTTTGCCGATTAATTGAACCCAATAGGTCTTTTCTACTTCTGGATATAGTAAATTAGGTATAAACGGCATATTTTGCTCTTGTGCCGATATTTCCATTCTTTGATGAGATTTTTTTACCCAAGCCGAAACAATGGGATTTTCTACTAATGTATCTGTGGTAATCACATAAACTTTTTTATGTCTTTTTTCAGGGGGAAGTTTAGCGATCGCATTCCAAACAAGTTGTAAAGTAGCAGTGGAATCTTTACCGCCACTATAGCCTAAAACCCAAGGAATTTGATCACCACAGTATAACTCTTGTATTTCTTGAGTTAAAAATTCCACTTCTTCTATAAATTCTTCTACAGTGCGGGGAGGAAATAATATTGCTTGTTGACTTGTCATAATTAAAAATTCGTATATTTTCGGTTGTAGATGGGATCATTTAATGATTATTATTATAATAAATATTATTATTAAATTAGGTTAAATTATATGTCACAAATTGATCAACTTCAAATTGAATTAATCAACCAACTTAATAATGCCCTTGCTTCCTATGTAGCGAAATATTATCGAGATAATTTTTATTTAGGGCTATCTTTTGAGCAGGGCAAACGAAAAATGATCCAAATTAATGTACCTGCCAATCGTTTACCTACTCTTTTACAAGCAAAACCATCTCATGGCAATGATCCCGACTCTGGGAAAAATCGCCCTGTGATCAAAAATCATGCGAAAGAGGTTAAAGAATATTTATTAAAAAGAATTCAACAAGATAAACCTTGGATTTTAGGTACATTAACAGCTAATGTAAATCCTGATGATATAAAAATAGTAGAAATTGGTTGGGGGTTATGTTTTGTGATTATTCCCAGTGGTACAATGTTAGATATTACCGATGGGCAACATCGAAAAACAGCCATTCAAGAATTAATTACTAGCCCTGATGCTAAATTAATTGGACAAGATAATTTTCCTATCACTTTAGTATTAGAAGAAAGTCAAAGCCAGTGTCAAACTGATTTTAGAGATATGGCACAAACTAAACCTCTTGATACAACTTTATTATTATCTTTTGGTATATTTGAAGGGCAAGTTGGTATTACGAAAAATATACTTGAGCAAGTGCCAATCTTTAAGGATAAAACCTCAAAAGTTAAAGGAGCTTCTACCAGTAAACACAAATTAATTTATACTACTAATTTTGTGGCAAAAATGGTTAGTTGTGCTTTTACCAATGATCCCCAAAATCAACTTGAAGATTATAATGTAGAAAGTTCAACGGAAATATTAGTCAGTGCTTTAAATCAATTTTTCTCTGAATGTAATGATACAAGAAAAATATTTGAAACTCCTATCGAAGATTTAAAAGTTGAGGAAATTAAGGAGTTTATAGATACTTGTATTTTAGGAAGAAGTGTTGGTTTAGAAATTTTAGGAAAACTTCTTTATTGTACTTATGACAAAGAAAATAATCGTTTTTCACCTGAAAAAGTCTCTCAAATTTCTCAACTTAATTGGTTAAAAAATGGTCATATTTGGCAAAATAGCGTAGTAAAATTTGATGCTAATAATAATAAAAATCCTTATCAAATAACTGCGAATATAACTTCTATAAAAATAGCAGTTAATAACGCTAAAATAGCTTTAGGATGGATAATTTTACCAGAACAACAAGAAATTAATCTTTAAATTTGCTGATGATTTAAACATAATTGAACAATTAATAAATCTGTAGGGGCATGACTTCCTTAACTTAAATATTATCATGCCCCTACAATTTTAAATTAATAATTCCCATTCATAAATAATGACGCTATAATAAGACTATTATTCAAGTTCACTATAAATTTATCAATCAAAAAAACTTAAATAAAGTATAATTCTACTTTTAAGCATTGACAATTGATAGTTGATAGTAAACAATTAACAAATAAAAGTTATTAATAATAATAAATAGATTAATTATGGCAGAAAAATTTTTTAAAAATGATCAAGAAGGTTGGTATCATGACCCCGGATTTTGGGGCGGTTTTTTTCATACTTATAATCAATTAAATTTACCTCCCCATTCACCCCATAAAATTCATATTTTTCTGCCTAGAAATTATGAAGTTAGTCAAGAATATTACCCAGTTTTATATCTTAATGATGGGGATACCGCTTTTTTTGAAGGTGGGGCTTATCATAAATCATGGCAAATAGGACAGTTATTAAGTCGTTTATATTTAAGTAATCAAATTAGAAAAATAATTGTTGTAGCAATTTGTCCAAATAATCGTGATTATGAATATACTCATGCTCCAGTTTATCAAAAAGATTGGGGCGGTTTAGATGATTATGCACGATATTTAGCCCACAGTGTTAAGCCTTTTATTGATCATAATTATCGCACTTTAACTGATGGAAAATATAATCTAATTTTAGGCTCATCTCATGGCGGTTTGGCCGCTTTTTATACCTCTACAAAATACCCTGAACAATTTAATAATGTAGCGGCTTTATCTCCTTCTTTTTGGGTGGGTTTAGATTCAATTATGGACGCATCTTTATTAAATATTTCTAATAGTTTTTTTGGCTCTTTAGAGGCTTGTTCTTTAATTTTTAATGTGCGTAATACTTTAATTAATCCTAATCAAAGATTGAAAATTTATTTAGATTGGGGTTTAATCAGAGAGGGAGGAAATCATAATGCTTTTTTAGAAGAAAGAAGCACCACTAGAGGGCGAGAAATGAAGGATTTATTAATACATCAATTTGGTTATAAATTAGGAGAAAATTTATTTGTGGTGGAAGATCCTCTAGGGGAACATACTGAAGAATCATGGCGCAATAGAACAGAAAATATTTTAAAATTATTTTTTAGTTATTAAAATTAATTGATAATATGAGTAAACAAAAAGAATTTTTAAAAATAGAAGGAATGGGTTGTGCGGCTTGTGCTATTACCATCGAAAAAACCTTACAAAAAATAGAAGGAATTAAGCAATGTCAAGTTAATTTTGCTTTGGCACAAGCAGTAGTAATTTATGATAGTAATAAAGTTAATTTAACTCAGATTCAACAAGGGGTAATTAAAGCAGGTTATCAAGCTTTTCCCCTAGCTCAATCTTTATCAGAACAAGCAGATCAAAATAATATTTTGGGAGAAAAACAAGAACAAATATTATTTAAAAAGTTAGTATTATCAAGTATTATTAGTATTATTTTAATCGTGGGAATGTTACCCATGATGTTAGGTTTAAATCTTGATTTTATTCCCCATTGGTTACATGATCCTTGGCTACAATTAAGCTTAAGTACCCCCGTTTTATTTTGGTGTGGAAATGGTTTTTTTTCAGGTGCAATTAAAGCTTTTAAACGTGGTTCTTCTGATATGAATACTTTAGTTGCTTTAGGAACAGGATCGGCCTATTTTTATTCTTTAATTATTACTTTATTTCCCGATCTTTTTAAAAATCAAGGTTTAAAAACTGAAGTTTATTATGAATCGGCCGTTGTTATTATTACCTTAATTTTGTTGGGGAAACTATTAGAAACTAAAGCCAAAAAACAAACTTCTTCTGCTATTAAAAAGTTAATTGGTTTACAGGCAAAAACCGCCAAAGTGATCCGAGAAAATCAAGAAATAGATCTACCTTTTGAAGATGTGATGGTAGGGGATCTGATTTTAGTGCGCCCAGGAGAAAAAATCCCTGTAGATGGTAAAATTATTGAGGGAATATCTACTATTGATGAGTCTATGGTGACGGGTGAACCTATGCCCGTTAAAAAATCGGTGAATGATGACGTTATAGGCTCAACAATTAACAAAAATGGTACTTTTAAATTCAGAGCAGAAAAAGTAGGAAAAGATACTTTACTCGCTCAAATTGTGCAATTAGTTCAAAATGCTCAAAATAGTAAAGCTCCCATTCAGAAATTAGCCGATCGCATTACTGAGTTTTTTGTGCCTGTGGTGATGATCATTGCGATCATAACTTTTTTAATTTGGTTAATTTTCGCTCAAAATTTAACTTTAGCCCTTGTCAATGCCGTCAGTGTGCTAATTATAGCCTGTCCCTGTGCTTTAGGTCTAGCTACCCCCACCTCCATCATGGTGGGGACGGGAAAAGGGGCTGAACACGGCATTTTGATTAAAGATGCCCAAAGTTTAGAGTTAGCCCATCAACTTAATACAATTGTATTAGATAAAACCGGAACTATGACAGAGGGAAAACCCACTGTTACTAATTATATAACCGTTTCAGGGCTTACTGATAGTAATGAGTTAAAATTATTAAGATTAATAGCATTTTTAGAGAAAAACTCAGAACATCCTCTAGCGGAATCAATTGTTAATTATGCTTTAGATCAAAGAGCGATTCATCAAAATGATCAACCTCAATCTTTAGAAAGTTTTGAAGCCATTGTAGGAAAAGGGGTTCAAGGTTATGTTGAACATAAATTGATTCAGATGGGAAAGCAACAATGGTTAACAGAATTGGGCATTAAAACAGAGGATTTAGAGGATTATGGCGTACAATGGGAACAGGAGGCAAAAACAACGGTTTGGATCGCTGTAGATGGTGTATTTCAAGGTTTAATTGCCATTTCTGATCAGATTAAATCATCTTCTTTTTCTGCTATTAATAATTTACAAAAAATGGGTTTAGAAGTGGTGATGTTAACGGGAGATAATCGCCATACCGCTAGAGCAATCGCTGATCAAGTGGGCATTGAGCGTATTTTTGCCCAAGTGTTGCCTACCCAAAAGGCTGAGATTATTCGAGATTTACAGCAGGAAAACTATAATCATAAAACTCTGAAAAAAGTGGCAATGGTGGGAGATGGGATTAATGATGCCCCCTCTCTGGCACAGGCTGATCTGGGTATTGCGATCGGCACGGGTACGGATATTGCGATCGCCGCCAGTGATATTACCTTAATTTCTGGTAATTTAGAGAGTATTGTGACGGCGATCAAACTGAGTCGAGCGACTATGAAAAATATTAGACAAAATTTATTTTTTGCTTATATTTATAATATTTTAGGCATTCCTATTGCGGCCGGGATCTTATATCCCATTTTACAAATACAATTAAATCCGATGATTGCGGGAGGTGCGATGGCTTTTAGTTCTTTTTCTGTGGTAACTAATGCGTTAAGATTAAGAAATATATCAATAAATCATTGACAATTGACAATTAATAATTTAATAATTAATAATTAATAACTACTAACTAATAATTAATTTATACTTTTTTTGAGCGTTGAGCTAAGGTTAATAAAAGATAAATCACAATTAAGTATAAAATGGCGATCGCCGGAATGACAATTTGTAAATTATTAAAAATCATAGTTTTTGAGAGGAGAAAATAAAGATATAATTTAAGAAGATTAATCTGATGTATTTAGAAAAATTTACAGATAAAAACCTCTGATTATGCTAAAGAAAATCAGAGTTTTAACCAGTAAGCAAAACCCTTAATTTAGTTATTATTTTAATTTAATAACTAAAATTTGGATCGGTTAACAATTGACAATTAAAAAATTTATTGTCAACTTTTTATTGACTTTTTATTGATTATTTTTATAATTTAATAAACCTTTTAAATTCAGAAAATTTAAGAGTTAAATAAATCTGATTTAAAATTTTTTTCATTTATTAAATTATGGTCAATTTTTTAGTTGTTTATTTAATTTTCTTGAGTCTTTTTCTGTTGCCCAATCCCATTTTTAGAATATCATAGTCTTGATCTTTAGGAAATAGGTTTTTGAGCATTTTTGAAAAAAATGTTTTAATAAATTTTCTGACTTAATCAACTAACTTTTTAAGTTATAGTTAAGAGTTTTTTATTATTTTAAAATAGTTTAATTAAATAATTCAAGCATAATTGACAGTCTACTATCTTGATCAGCTTTAGAATTTTGTTTTTCAATTTCTGTAGATAGTCTCAAATGTGGAGTTAGGGCGTAACTTACGGCTAAGTTAGTGATCCCGACTTCATTTTCCCCTCCAGGAGAAATAAAATTTTGACTTAATGAAAGATCAGCCCCCCCCAAGGGCGATAGGGCGAAATTAACTTTTGCTCCCACTTTGACCCCATCGGTGTTATAATTGTCACTCTCAATATAACGATAACCGATGGAGGGGGCGAGATTAAGATAATTTCCCAAGGGTAAAACGTAATAACGGGCTTCCATGCCGGCCGCTTCTCTGGTGTTGTCAAAGGAGGCGTAATAGTCGGCGCTGACAGTTAAAGGGGTTTTTCCGATAAATAGATCTTCTATCCCGATATTCCAGCCACTGCGATCGCCTGATGAGGGAAAAAAAGAATATCCCGCTCTAATACGAGTGGGAAAACTAGGCGTAGAGCGAATTTCCTCTAAAATATTAGGAATTTGATTTTGCCACCGTTGTAAAACTGGACTACTTTCAATAATTTCGGGGGCTAAGTCTAAATTTTCCACTATACCCTGCTCCTGTGCTGATACGGTTGTTACTAGACCTAAACTAAAACAAAAAGCACAAGTTAACCTATAAGCCAATTGATTGAGATTGAAAAATTGAATCATATTTTTGATCATAACAGCACAGAGTATAATAGTTATCATTAAGTCTAAAAAAAAAGTTAACATAATTTCGGTAAAATCACCATGACTATTGATCAAATGAATACCAAAAGTTTTAAAAGAGAATTGCAAAAATCTGACAACTATCATCGCAAAGGCTTTGGCCATGGGGAAGAAGTTGCTGGAATGTTAAACTCTGAATATCAAAGTAGTTTAATTCAAGAAATTCGCAATAATAATTATTCTTTAAAACGGGATAATATCACCATCAGATTAGCAGAATCTTTTGGCTTTTGTTGGGGTGTAGAAAGAGCGGTCGCTATGGCTTATGAAACTCGTCAACATTTCCCCAATGAGAAGATTTGGGTAACAAATGAAATTATCCATAATCCTTCTGTCAATAACCGTTTAATGGAAATGAATGTTAATTTTATTAATCTGAAGGAAGGGGTAAAAGACTTTTCAGTAGTGGAACAGGGCGATGTGGTAATTTTACCCGCTTTTGGTGCTACTATTAATGAAATGAAAATTTTAAAGGATAAAAATTGTACAATTGTAGATACAACTTGTCCTTGGGTTTCTAAAGTTTGGAACTCCATTGAAAAGCATAAAAAACAAGATTATACTTCTATTATTCATGGTAAATATAAGCATGAAGAAACAGTGGCTACTAGCTCTTTTGCTAATAAATATTTAGTGATTTTAAACTTAGATCAAGCTAATTATGTTTGTAATTATATTTTATTTGGCGGTGACAAAGAAGAATTTTTAACTAAGTTTAAAAATGCCTATTCTGAGGATTTTGATCCTGATACTGATTTAATCAAAGTAGGAATTGCAAATCAAACTACAATGTTAAAGAGTGAAACTGAGCAAATTGGGAAATTATTTGAGCAAACTATGATGAAAAAATATAGTCCCACTAAGATTAATGAGCATTTTATGAGTTTTAATACCATTTGTGACGCTACCCAAGAACGTCAAGATGCCATGTTTGACTTAGTAGAGCAGGATTTGGATTTAATGGTAGTGATCGGAGGCTTCAATTCCTCTAATACCACCCATTTACAAGAAATTGCGATCGAGCATGGTATTCCCTCCTATCATATTGATAGTGCCGATCGCATTAAAGAAAATAATTTTATTGAACATCAACCCCTCAGTGGAGAGTTACAATTAACTCCTAATTGGCTACCAAAAAGAGATTTAGTAATCGGAGTAACTTCCGGTGCTTCAACTCCCGATAAAGTAGTTGAGGATGTAATTGAAAATATTTTTGCTTATAAAAGTTAGTTATTGGTAATTTGTTAACAATCAATTAATAATTATCAATTATCAATTATTTGAACGGCCATTAAAGCAGAATAACTGACACCGGCCGTTCCCTCTCCGGGATGGGTAGAGTCGCCCACTAAAAATAAATTTCGCCAAGGGGTACGAGTGCCAAAAGCAAAAGGAGCAAAAGTTGAAATTCGTTGTCCCACACCGCCGACAAAGCCTTTTTCCCTAGCAGTAAATTTAGCAAAAGTTCGGGGTGTTGCTACTTCTTGAACAATGATATTTTCCGATGTTAAATTAAAGTATTTTCCTAATTTTAATAAAGCTTCTTGAGTGTATTTTTCTTTCAATTGTTGATAGATTGTAAAATCATTTGTCCACCATTGATCCACATTGGTAAAAGAAGAAGCAATAATTGTTCTTTTACCTTTTGGCGCTCTACCATCATCACTTTTACTAACAGAAACAAACAGGGAATTATTCTCACCAATTTCTTTATTATAATCATATAAAAACTGTAAATGAGGAGGACAATTTTTAGGAACGGCTTGATCTTCTACTCCCAAATATAACACAAATGCCCCCGAAGGTTGCTCTAATTTTTTAACTCTTTTCTGATATAAATTTTGGGCTTGATTTAACTTATAATTATCATCTACTTTAATCATTTTAATTAAGTTTTGTACGGGTACATTTGCAATAATATAATCAGCTTGATCGGTTAATCTTTCTTGATTTTTTTGCTTAATAATTGTTACTTGATTTACTTTATGAGAATTATAATAAATCTGCTCAACTTGATGGCCAAAATATATTTTTCCCCCATATTTTTTTAATCCTTCTATCAGGCGATCGCTTAATATTTGCATACTACCTAATAAATGGGATAGGCCTTGAGGGGCTTGAGACACCGCCAAAGCAGTGGCCGCATAAAGTAAAGCCGTTTCATCGGCATTAACTTGGGAATAAAGTTTTAATTGTAAATCTAAAAAAGTTTTTAATCTTTTATTATCATAAAGATTATATAATTTTAAAGCATCACCAACCGTCATTAAACTAAAAGGCACAGTTATTAAAGTATTTAACCGGAGAGCTTTTACCAATTGGGTTAGATCCCAAAAAGTAGCAGGGGGTAAAATCGGATCACGCCCTTGAAACTCCCAACTTACCTTAAACAACTGGTGTAATAATTGCCAAAAAGGTTCACTTCCGGGAAACTGTTGTTGTCTTTCCTGTTGCCATTGCTGAGGATTGCGCCAAACATTAATCGGCTCACTTTCCTCTGGTAGAAAAACCCCACAGGCGGGATCACAGGGAATAGACTCAGGAAGCTCAATATTTAACTCAGAAAAAATCCGATGGTGAATACCGCCTTTTTCTAATCCTGCTACTTGAGTAGCCCCCACATCGAAAATAAAGCCTTTCCTTTGAAAAGTAGAAGCACAGCCCCCCGCCATGAAAGCCTGTTCATAAATAGTCACTTCATAGCCTTTTTTCGCTAATAACGCTCCGGCCGTTAAGCCTCCGATTCCCGCACCGATGATAATAATTTTTGACATAAATTATAATTTATTTTTTAAATTTTAATTAAATAAAAAAATATTTAGCTCTGTTTTTTGCAATAATAAAAAATATTTAGAAATTTATTAACAACTAAATAATAAGAAAAAATGAGATCGAACTAAAACCAAAAGCAATACTCAAAAATTAGAAACATTAGAAAAATAAATGATATAATTGTTGTATCAAAAAAGATATTGATTAAGCCTATCATAATTTTTGCATAAATTTATCAATAATTTGATCAAATTAGAGTTAATCTGATTACTAAAAAAATTATCTATTTTGGCTTTAAAACTCTATTAATAAAAATAAATTAATATTCAATACAAATAAGAGGATAACAAGGCTAACATGACATCAGAAAATGACAAAAATCAATTTATTTATCCCAGACGAAAATATTATGGTGAATTTACACCTGAAAACTTAATGTTTAATGCAAATTTACAAGAATTTGCTCAAAAAGTTAGTTATATCTGTAACTTAGAAACAGCAGGGAAAATTAACACTAATTATGCCTATCAAGAGATTAAAAAATTATGGAAACAATTGAAAAAAAGCAAAAAAGAATTAGGCATAGGAGAAACAGAATCTGAATCAAATTAAATTAATAGATTCAAAATTTAACTGAAGCTTCCGATTTTTAATTAGTCGGAAGTTTGATATTTATTAATTTTAATGTTATAATTATTAATTGTCAATAATTTAACTAAAAATTTTATGTCTAATCAAAATCATCGTTTAATTACTTATAATGTTTTATCTAGTCATTTGTGTGAACCTGATTATTTTAAATCTTGTAATCCTCAACATTTAAAACCGGAATTAAGATTAAAGAAACTTATTAATAAGTTAACTCCTGAACTGGCCAAAAAAACAATCATTTGTTTACAAGAAATATCCCTTTTATGGGCGGGGGAATTACACCGTTTTTTCGCTAAAAATAACTATTATTTGATCACGGGTTTATATGGTAAGTCAAATAACGGTTATATGGGCGTAGCAGTAGCTTATCCCCTTGATCAATATGAAATTTTAGAGGTAAAAATTGAGCGTTTAAGTGATAGCCGTAACTGGAAAAATTTAAGACAAGGTGAGGTTAAATATCGTAAATTTTTACAGAATATTAGTAATTTATTAAAATTGAAAAAAAATCTAAAACATCCTCAAGATTATGCCCAAACTAGATTTAATCAATTTGTATTTTTGAAATTAAAAGATCGCCATTCTCAAGAAATATTTTGTGTGGCCAATTATCATATGCCTTGTATGTTTTTTGTCCCTCAAGTAATGACAATTCATGTGGCAATGATCGCTCAAAAAGTTCAAGAATTAGCCCAAGAATATCAATTTATTTTAGCAGGAGATTTTAATATTCGCCCCCATAGCCCCCAATATCAATTATTAACCAATGGCCGATTAGAAACAACTAATTCTGACTATCCTTTATTATTAAAAAATGATCCTTGGCTTCCCGATTTAAAATATGGTTTAAAAAGTGCATATTTTGAATTTTTAGGCAAAGAACCTGAAGTAACTAATTATTCTAAAGTTAAAGATAAAGAACCTTTTGTTGATACTTTAGATTATATTTGGTTATCCCCTAATTGGCAAGTTCAATCTATTATTAATTTACCTAAGAAAGAGGAACTAAAATCATTTTTACCTAATGAAGATGAACCTTCTGATCATCTATTATTAGGGGGTGATTTTGCTTTAAAATCTTCATAATCTTGAGCAATTTTGTGATTAGTTTCTGATGAAATAATAAAGAGTATTAATAATGATCAAAATTTATACTAATTTTGAACAGGGGCAAGAGTGGCTAAAGGATAATCAGGGGAAAATACCCCTTTTTGCTTGTGTTTTAGGTTTTACCCACACGGCCTTAATCGAGGGCATTTCCACGGCCGGTGCTACCCCTCAAGATCGCCAGTTTACAGCGATCGCCGATGGTGAATTTTTAATTAATGGAGTTAACACAAATCCCTCTTTTTCTTTACCTCCTTTAACAGAGGGAATTTCTCCGGTTTATATTTCCCGTGCGGTGATAGAAGGGTTTAAAATTCCGGTTTATTTATTTAATGCGGGGTTGTTGAGACCTCCGGCGGTCAAATCTATTGATTTACAAGGCGTTCCGGCTCAATGTTTATCCACTGGTAAGGCCTTACCTTTGGCGATCGTTAAACATTTATGGCAACAGGGGCAAGAATGGGGAGACATTTTAGCTCAAAAAGCTCAGTTAGACAACCGTTATTTAATCATAGGGGAATGTGTGGTTGGGGGTACAACCACGGCCTTAAGTGTTTTAACTGCTTTAGGGATCAACGCCCAAGGAAAGGTGAATAGTAGCCATCCTAGCTGTAATCATCAACAAAAATGGGAAATTGTGCAACGGGGCTTAAAAAATGCTCAGTTGTTGGTGCATCAAGGGATTAACCCCTTTGAAATTATCGCTAAAGTGGGGGATCCCATGCAAATAGTTGTAGCGGCCATGGCGATCGCCGCCTGTAAAAAAGTCAAAGTGATGTTGGCGGGGGGGACACAAATGTTAGCGGTTTATGCTTTAATGAGAGAATTATGTGAGTTTACTCAAAATTCAGTTGTAATTGGTACAACCCGTTGGGTAGCAGAGGATCAAACGGGGGATACTATTGGTTTGGCAATGATGATCAAGGGTGCTTGTTTAATCGCCACTGAACTTAATTTTAGTCAAGCCCATTTTCCCCAACTACGCATCTATGAACAGGGTTATGTTAAAGAGGGAGTAGGGGCGGGTGGATTAGCGATCGCTTCTACCTTGGCTCAAAATTGGACTTCTGAGGATTTAATCGGCGCGATCGAAAAATTAATAAAAGATAATGGCCAATCGAGCTTAAAGACGACGAGCTAAAAGTTGTTCTTCTAAGGCCGCAATCCGATTATAGGCCGCCGTCAACTGAGCAGTTAAACGCTGGATCTGTAACTCAGTGGAAATATTAGGTAAACAATGATGAGAATAGGAATTTTCATGAAATTGGATGTCTTCTAAAACACTATTATCATCAATCACATGATCAATCGAATTATGATAATGATGGGAATAATTATCTGAATATTCAGGTTCAATTTCAACGGCCACAGTGGGCAAAGAATCACTATGTTGAGCTAATAAATGTTGATTTTGAGACAAAAAATCTTGTAATTGACAATTTAAACGTTTAACTATTTCATTGAGAGTATCAACTTTACAATTTAAAACAGCTATTTCCTTGTGTATTGTATTCATAAGCGTAACCTAATAGTATCTAAACAACAATAATAATTTTTCCACTATGATCATAAAAGCAACTTTGAGAAAATTGGAAAAATTACTGATTTATTTAACTTTATGGGCTGAAACTTGATTTTAGGTGAAAACAAGCCTTTTTTTCCCTAAAATAAAAGAAAAAAATCTGCTCAATGGCAAAAAAGTTTAACACTTTTGTTATTTGTGATTTAGGATTGCCATAGATTCATTTATCTTAATTAAAAACTATGAAAATTGTTATTCAAAAAGTTAAATCATCTCAAGTAATTGTAGATGGTAAAATTGTCGGTAGCATTAATCAAGGACTAAATTTATTAGTAGCAATTGCCCCCACAGACACGGAAAAAGAAATTGATTGGATGGTGAAAAAATGCCTAGAATTACGATTATTTTCCGCTCAAAATACTGGTGATAAATGGGAAAAATCCGTCCAAGAAATTAACGGTCAAATCTTAGTAATAAGTCAGTTTACCCTTTATGGTGACTGCCGTAAAGGTCGTAGGCCTTCCTTTAGTAATTCCGCCCCTCCAGCGATCGCCGAACATTTATATAATTTATTTATCGAAAAATTAAAATTAAGTAAATTAAAAATAGAAACAGGTATATTTGGAGCAAAGATGGAAGTTAAAATTGAAAATGATGGGCCTGTTACCTTATTATTAGAAAAAGAAGCAACCTAACTTAAATTATTAAAAAATCGTCTGCCATAAACAAGCCTCATCCAAGATGGCATTACTTAACACCGCCCCCGTTAAAATAGCACCAGACAGATCAACTCCCGTTAAATCTGCATTGCGTAAATTCGCCCCAGACAAGTTAGCACGGCTTAAATTCGCCCCCCATAAATTAGCATGACTTAAATCAGCTAAAGTTAAATCCGCATCCATTAAAAAAGCATTATTCAAATTAGCAAAACTTAAATTTGTTTCCCGTAAATGCGCATTACTTAAAAAAGCCTTATTCATTTCCCCATAACTCAGATCAGCCTCAGAAAAATCCGCCCCCCTCAAATCCGCCTCCACTAAAAAAGCATGACTTAAATTCGCCCTCATTAAAAAAGCATCAATTAAGTTAGCAAAACTCAGATCAGTTGTCCTTAAATCAGCCTCAATTAAAAAAACTTCCCTCAGATAAGCTCGACTTAAATTCGCTTTAGTTAAAATAGTTTTAGTTAAATTAGCACCCGTTAAAATTGCTTTACTCAGATCAGCACCCGTCAAATTAGCTTCCATTAAATTCGCCCCATAAATTCTGGCCTGACTTAAATCGGCAGTAATTAAAATAGCCTTAGTCAGATTTGATCCTCGAAATTGAGCTTGACTTAAATTAGCACCATTTAGATCCGCACCACTTAAATCTACTTCAGTTAAATTAACAGGTTTTAAACGGTTTTCTTTTTGCTGTCGCCAATAATTCCACTCTTGGACACCTTTTTTTAAAATGTTTAATTGTTCTGGATTCGCACTCATAAATTAATTTAGGTGATTTAAGATTATAGATATTGAAACAAAATCATAAATTGATTATTTTACTTCTTAATTGTATAAGATCAGGATATTTGTCAATATCAATTTTAGCAATGATCCAGTCATAAAAATCCTTTAAAGAAATATAATTTGATTTTTGTTTTTGCATTGCTTTAGCTAAGTCTTTACCATTGAACCAAATTAAATAACGATGATTTTGCCAAAATGTTTCCTGAGTAAATAAATTAAGATAATGATCAAGACTCGTTTCAAATTTTTCCATTGTAATTGATTCAATATCTTGACGAAATTGATTAATTAATAAAATGGCTTCTTGTTTACAATTTTCTAAACTTAAAGAGTCTTCTGAAGGTAAACTATTATTACCAATCCATGTTGTTTTTAAATTAGTTCGACTTTGACTCATTCTTAATAAATCACCTAAAGCCCATCTAATTATTTGATAATTTCTAATATATTTTGCACTCGTTTCTATCCATTGCCAAATTGCTTCAATTCCGGGTGAATTTTTATGACCCCATTTTGAGTGAGGATTATCTAATTTTTCTTGATATTTTTCAGTCCAATATTGATCAATTAATTCAGGTTCTAATAAGTAATTTTCAACACAAGTTCTATAACTTAAAAACATTGATTTATATTCAAGTAAATTAATCTGTTCAGTTGGCAGAAGATCAAAATCCCGATCTCGAAAAACTAAATATTTTGATTGTTTTTTTCTATTAGCAAAATATCCTTGAGCAAAAACAGAAAAAGTAAATTTACCCTGAGCGGGAACAATGGTAATATTTTCTAAATTTTCCGTTACTTTTTCTAATAGTTTAGCATCTAATTTTCCTTCGCAAAAAATTATTTTTGTTGAAACATTAAGCACACTCATCATTAAAAATTCTCCATTTGATCTAACCAAATAATACTGTCATTTGGTACTAATTGTTCAATATAATCAGAATGGGTTGTAATTATAAATTGATTATTTTTCCCCAATTTAGGTAATGCTTTTAATAATGCTTGTTGCATAGGAGGATGTAAATGCAATTCGATTTCATCAATTAAAATTATAGAATTATGAATATTCCAATTAGCAAAATCCATTAAAATTGGAAAAACAGCCCTTTCTCCTCCTGACATTTCTGATATTTCATATTGACTTTTTCCATCATACAAATTAAACCAAAATTCACTAAAAATATCATCTATATTTTCTCTGGGTGCAACTCCATCAAAACTTCTGTTAGGAAAAATTGCTTGATAGGTTTTTTCAATTTCCGCATATAGATCTTTTTGTCCGGGACGGAGTTCTTTAATTTTTCCATTTTTTATACTTTCATGAAATTGTTGTGATGATGACAAAAGATGTCTAATTTTATCTTCTGTAATCTCAATTTTTTCCTCAGTATTTTCAGATGTTAAACTGGTGGAAGTTCTTTGCTCAGTATACCAAAAAATAGTTCCCACTTTTTCAAATATTTCAAAACCTTGAGAACGAGTTAAATATTTAGCATATTCTCTCCCTTTAAATTGAAATAAATCACCTGAACTATTAGCTTGAACACGATTATTTTTCCAATATAGATTAACCAAATTATTTTGATTAGGAATAGCGGGAAAATTATCATTAATTTCTTGTATTTTTTGATGAAATTCTTTAATTGATTGTAATTCTTGAGATGAAAATTCAACCTTAATATTAACTTGTGGTTCTAATCTTCTCCAATTAGCACTTAATAGTTCATAATTAAAACCTGACCATTGTAAATCTGATATTTTTTTTAATCTTCCTGTAGCTACTCCTAAAGTAGAAGCGATCGCCTGTAAAATGCTAGTTTTTCCCGCAGAATTAATGCCAATTAAAACAATTAAATCTTTAGCTAAACCCGTTTCAGAATTAGTAAAATCTAATTGTAAATCACGAAATTTTTTAAAGTATTTTAAGTCAACTGATTGAACTTTCATAATCAAATAATATCTATAAAACAATATGAATATATATTTATATATTAGTATAATTTAATTTTTCTTATCAAATTAAACCCACAAACTGTTAAGATTTATTAATAATAATTTAAAATCTTAGAGTTCAAACATGACTGATAACAACACAAATCCTACATTTTGTCAAGGTATTAAATTTTTTGGCGAAAATTTAGCTCATTTTAACGAATACGGTAACACTGCGGCGATCGCTGAGGGTAAAACCGCTATTTCTTCCCCCAATGATCAAAGTGCCGTTTTTCAAACCTTACTCTATGCGGACGCTTTACGTTATTTAACCCTCCAAGTTACCGCCAGTAAGGAGTCAGGCCATCCGGGCGGTTTTGCCAGTATTGCCGAAGCGATCGCCGCCTTAGTGATGCTTGGTCATAAAAATATCATCACGGAAGTGGGACACCATGCCCCCGGCTTTTACAGCAATATGTTTTTAGACCGCTCCCTTGAAGATATGGGCATTAATACCGTTGAACAGATGATGGAGCGTTTTCGTGAGATGCACGGGCTTTTAGGGCATCTTTCAGGGCAGATCCCCGGACTTTTAAACCCGGCCGGCCCTCTAGGGCAGGGGCAACATTTCGCCATGGCCGGAGCAAAATTACATCCGGGAGTATTATTTCCCGTGACGATCGGCGATGGCGGACTGGGTGAACCCTATATTATGAGCAGTTTCGCCCATTTTAACACCGCCTACCCCCAAGCCACTAACTTTTTACCAATTTTAGTGTGGAATGGCTACTCACAGGAACATCACAGCATGGTTTCCACCAAAACCAATGAAGAAATGATTGCTTATTGGCAAGGAAACGGCTTTAAAGAGGTGATATTAGTTAATGCCAAAGACTTTGACGATGCTAACCAACAGGGTGAATATGTGGACAGTACAGCCTTTTCCCTTGAAAAACGCATGGCTTTCACCCAAGCAGTCTTAGAAGCCACCGACAAAGCCGCTAAATTAGCTTTAGGAGGCACTTTAACCGTTTTAATTGTGAAACAGTTAAAAGGTGCAGGAGTTCACAAACGAGGCTCACAATCTCACAATTTGTACCCAGGGGATACCTTAGAAAGAGATTACATCGTCAAAGCCTTACAGGAAAGGGCTTTATCCCCTGACGCATGGCAATTAGTGCGCACCAACTGTGAAAGAGCGGCCGGTGGGTCTGCTTCCCATCACGTTGTCACCGAAAAAGAATTACCCCTCCCCGACTTGGGAACATTACCCCTCACCGAATATGAGGTACACGGCGATAAAAAAGTAGCCACCACCGCCATGGGTGAATTAGTGGTTCATGTGGGCAAAAAAGACCCCAACTTTATTGTGACAAATGCCGATGGTAACGCCGCTTCGGGGATCAATAATATCAATATCGGCTTAAATATTGTCCATCCCACAACAGACGATATTTATTATCAAAACCCCAACGGACAAGTTTATGAGCCTTTAAGTGAGGATGCTTGTGCGGGTTTAGCCGCCGGATTATCCCTATTCGGAGCAAGAACTTTATGGTGTAGTTATGAGTCTTTTGTGATTAATGGTTTACCCCTATGGCAAACTGTCACCCAAGCCATGACGGAGTTAAGACGCTCCACTCCCTCTACGATCTGCCTATTTACGGCGGGAGCATTAGAACAGGGGCGCAATGGTTGGACACATCAACGTCCCGAAGTGGAAAATTACTTTGCGGCCATGATGCGTAATGGTAATGTTTTCCCCCTATTTCCTTGCGATGCAAATAGTATTCAAGTGTGCTACGAATGGGCATTAAATACATCAAATAAAGGTGTACCTATTACTGCTAGTAAATCACCCCTACCTGTACGCACCACATTTGAACAAACCCGTCAAGCTTTGCAAGATGGGGGCGTAATTTTGCACAATTCAGAAGGTAAGAAAAAAGTAGTTTTTGCGGTGATTGGAGATATGACATTAATCCCCGTTTTTGATGCCGCTTTACACCTTGAAAATGAAGGAATTGGGGTGAAAATAGTATCAATAATTAACCCTCGTCGCTTATATCGTCCCACTGATGTGGCATGGGATACTTGCACTAATAAAGACAGTCATTTTATTGATGATGAAACCTTTGAAAAATTATTCGGAGGAGATGGGTTAATAGGGGTGACAGGAGGTTCTTCTGCGATGTTAGAACCGATCATGTTAAGAAGTAAAATTAACCGTGATGTTTTTGCATGGAAACGGGGAGAAACCACCGCTTCAGCAGGAGAAATTATGGCATTTAATGGCTTAACTGCTGAAAATTTAACCAAACGTGCTGAGGAATTATTAGGTTAATTTGTAGGGTGGGTAATGTTGTTTAAATTTTGATTTTACCGATCGATTTTGTATTCATTGCCCACCTTAACCTATTATATATTAATATTAATGGTGGGCAATCATAAAAGTTATTGATTTGATTCGTAAATTAACGCAGATTGCCCACCCTACTTTCTTACAATATTTAACATCCTAAAGTTTTTTTTATTGTTTCTATTATTCCGGTTAGTATTGCAAGTGACGTAGCTGTTGTACCAACGTCTGCGGCAATAGCCTCAGCTATTAAAGCTACAGTTGCTCCCGATGTTAGCATTGTAACTATAGTAGAAGCTATTGAGGTAATTACAATCCCAGTGCTAACAATAAAAACTCCTCCTGTAACCAATGCAGACAATAATAGTAATATGGTGATCCATTCTGAGAGATTTGGGGCATGACAAGCTGTACTAAACAAATAAGAGATAGAAATAAAATCGATTAACATAATTAAATTCAAAAAAAAGACAACGGAAAATATATATTTCTGAATTATACTATAATTTGTAGGGTGGGCAATGCTTTTTAAATTTTGATTTTTACCAATTAATTTAATATTCATTGCCCACCTTAACCTATATAATATTAATATTAATGGTAGGCAATCATTAATGTTATTTATTTAATATATAATTGAATGCTGATTGCCCACCCTACAATATTGATTCGTAGGGTGAGCAATGCTTTTTCATTTTGATTTTTACCGATCAATTTTATATTAATTGCTCACCTTAACCTATTATATATTAATATTAATGGTGGGCAATCATAAAGGTTATTGGTTTGATTCATAAGTTAACGCAGATTGCCGAATTTCTCACAAGAGCCTGAAAAAGAAGAAATTACCGCAAACTCAACTCAAATTTTAGCTAGTAATAAAAAACCTCATTTTTTCAGAGGTTAAATTAACAGTTATTCTTCTCAAATAATTAGCTTATTCTTATTATACCATTTACATTTAGTAACTTCAGACTGAGACTTAATAGAATAGTTTATTTACAGAGATTTCAGGTATTTAACAATGTAGCGACTAAATGTAAATGGTATAATTTCTTTTATTTAAAAACTATCACTATGTTAATTAATAAAAATTATGATGGTCAAGTAACTGAATTTTTAACGGAAAATTGTGCTACAGATATTAATAGGCTTGTTACTGTGCCTATGATCACTCGACAAATGCAGTGCCATTTTCAAGGAGTTTTTAATAATTTATCATCAATTGAACAAACAATAATCTTACAATTAAGTAAGTCAGAAAATCCTATTTTAAGAGAAGAATTAAGACAAAGTTTAAACTTATCATCTTTAGATTTTAATAATGGTTTACAATCATTACAACAAAGATATTTAGTAATTAAAATTAAAGAAGAAAAAATAATGTTTAAATTGTCTTCTATTTTTAGGGAATATGTTAATTCATTTTTCAATTAATAACTGATAACTCATCTTGATTGTATCATTGATTGTGATCAATTTCTTTAGTCACAAGAGATTGAATACCGTCTAATGTTGCCGGAATGGTGCGAGGATCCATAAATAAAACCTTACTGCTTTCACTTGTGCCAATTTTCAAACCCATTTCTAAATAATTTTGTGCTAATAAATATTGTAAAGCCGTAGAATTGTGAGGATTTTCTTTAAGTTTATTGGCGATTAAATCCATGGCTGAGGCTGTGGCCTCTGCTTTTAAAATCTGTTGTTGTTTCTGTGCCTGAGCATCTAAAATCGCTACTTTTTGACGTGCTTCGGCCGCAATAATTTGGGCTTGTGCTTTACCTCTAGCTTCATTGATCGCCGATTCTTTTTCACCCTCGGAGGTTAAAATGGCCGCTTGTTTTTTGCGCTCGGCGGACATCTGCAATTCCATTGCACCTTGAACGGTTTTTGATGGTACAATGTCTCTCAATTCAACCCTTTTGACTTTTACCCCCCAAGGTTCGGTTGCAATATCTAATTCCCTGAGTAATATTTCATTAACCTCTGTACGCGCGGTGAAAGTTTGATTTAATTCTAACTTACCTAATTCTGAGCGAATCTGAGTTAAGACTAAGTTAACCATTGCTGACTGAAGATTTTGCACTCGATAATAGGCTTTTTCTATATCTAAAATTTGCCAATATACCACTGCATCAACGGTAATAGAAACATTATCTTTTGTAATACAATTTTGGGGGGGAATTTCTAAAACCCTTTCTTTAGTAGTTTCTTGATAGACAATTTGTGATAGAAATGGCGTGATAAAATTAAGCCCCGGCTCTAATTTTCTCCCTTCATATTTACCTAAAAATTCTACTAAAGCTTCATTTCCTTGTTTAATAATTTTAACACTATTCATAAAAGAAATAAGCGCCACTGCTAAAAAACCAAAAATAGTAGCTTCCATTTTAATTATTCTCCGTTGATTAATTTTAATAGATTTGAATAAAGTATAATTTTGATGACTAAAAATGATTAAAGATTACTGTTGAAAAAATCCTCATCTGCCACAATTAAAGTATTACCTTCTCTGCTTAAAATATAAACTTTTTGATCTGCTTTAATTTGTTGTTGAGGATCGGAACATTTGCCTTGCCAAGAAGTTCCTTCATATAAAATTCGGCCTGTTTTTCCTGGTAAAATTTCCGTCAAAGTTGTGCCTTCTTCTGATGATTTGATCTCAAATTTTGGACGTTTAATTAAAGTGGGACGTAACCAAATAATAAAGGCTAAAGAATCACCTAACCAGTTAAAAATTTGCGCTCCAAAATTATCATACATTGTATAGCGCCATTCGAGCAAAACAAGGCGACCTGCATACCATAAAATTAGAGAAATTAATAATGCTCCTGCCCCTAAAGATAGAACAATAAATTTAAACTTGTTGGGTATTTTTCTGAGGAAAAATAAATCAAAAATGATTAAAATTAATCCCAATGATAACCAAAACCAAGGAGGGGTAAAAACAAAACTTTGTTCAACTATTGGCAATTGACTAAGATATAAAATCACATATTTATCTCCTATTAAATTTAATTTGATTTAATTATATTTTATGATCGAGGTTAGTGAATAATTTTTAATTTTTTCTTAAATTTTGCTAATTTTTACCTGTGTATTAAAAATTAAACTTAATAGAACTCTTGGGAAAGTAATAAAAAAATCAAATTAAATTAATTATTTAATTACCAATTTTGAATAGAAGGGGAAAGTGTGATTAAATCATCTAAATTTTTCTCCATATTTTGACAAATTTGATCTAATGGTAAATCATTGGCATCATAGCCAAAAGGATTTTCAATTTCAATGCCAATTTCTTCAATTCCAAACACAGTAAAACTAATAATTCCCACAATAATTGCTGTTAAGAAACCAAGATCTTTAACCATTTGAAAAGGTAAGGAAAAACAATAAAGTAAAATTAATTGTTTTAAATGGATGGCATAAGCTAAAGGAATAGGAGTTCTTAAAATTCTTTCACAACCTCCCACTGCTTCTACTAATGAATTAAGTTGGTTAAACATGGCTACACTTTGATAGGGATTAAGTTTATTTTGATCCTGTTGATATTGTAAATAATCACTAATTAAAAAAGCAATTTCTAAAGGAATACTATTAACTGTTTTAATTTTTTCAAGATGATTTTGCGGCAATAATTGAGCTAATTCTTCATTAATAGATTCGGATCTTAAATGTAATTTAGTAGATAGGGCAAAAGCTAATAATAAATGTAAAGCTTTAATTTTTTGTTGTCGATCTTCTTGATTTTCTTCTTTAACTGATACCCAAATCATTCTCGATAAATTACGCACAGAATTATTAATAATTCCCCATAATTTGCGCCCTTCCCAAAATCTTTCATAGGCCGTATTTGTTCTAAATACTAATAGTAAACCTAAGACAATACTGGGTACGACACTACTTAAAATTGGTAAAGAAACGGGGATATTTAATTTATATAAAGTTGAAATAATAATAGCAAAAATAATACAGATAATTACTTTTGGTAAAATTGCGGGAATGACTGAGCCACGCCAAGTAAATAATAAACCAAACCAGCTTTTTTTCATCATACAAAATATTGATAATTATATTGATAATTTTTAATTTTTAAAGTAAAATAAATTAGGGCAACCATTTAGGATGATAGCCAATAAAACTACCGACAAGTTTAGAATTTTTAGGGTTAGGTTGAGCTTTGTCTTCAGGCAAAGATAAAATCCATAATTTTCCGTTAGTAATGCCTTGACCTTTTTCATTTATACCATTAATGTTAAAATTATCCAAGGCATTTTGTACTTGATCAAAAATTAAAGCTGAACCATCAGAAGCAAAACTAATCGTTAAATTTGGATCATTTGGTAAGGCAATTAAAGGAACTAATTCTCCTTGGTTTAAATCAATTCTTGCTAATACTTTATTGTCTACATAAACCCCATTTTCTTCAACGGGATCGCTTTTTGCACAATAAATAATATTTTCTTTGGTTGGTTGAAATTGACAATTAATAAATGGGGAAAAACTAAAGCCTAATTCTCTTTCTTTTCCATCTTGATTAACTAAAAATAAAGAATAAGTGCCATTGATATTAATTTTTTCAATTAATTTTTGTGAATTGTCACTAGAAAAGCCAAAAAATTGCGTTCCTCCTGTGATAAAACCCTGTTGGCCTTTGTCATTTAAAGGATAAAAAGAAATTCCTTCAGCTAAAGTAATAATTAGGGTATTTCCATCGGGAGAAATATCAAAATTTTGTCCTAAAATTCCTAAAGGTTGGGGTTTTTGATCTTCAGCAATGATCCATAAACTATGATCATTTTGATCTTGACGATTTTTTCTTTCAACGATTAAGGTTTCTCCATTTTTTGATAATTTAAACCTGATATTTTCATAGTTTTTACTATCTAATAATAGGCGTATTTTCCCCCCTATATTAACTTGATTAGAATTATTAAATTTTAACCCTGTTGTAACGGTAAATAATTTTTGTTGATTAAAGCCTTCATTGGGATTAAATGCTGAAATAATAGCCCGATCTCCTTGGGGTTTAATCGCAAAATTAACCACCCATAGATCGGGGGGAGTTAAAATTTTTGATTCGTTAAGAGTTTGATTATATAAAATTAATTTTCCTTTTTGTTGTTTACTTTGATCTAATTCTTTAACTCCCGTATTTGGGTTAATATCTTGTAACCCAATATAGCCAAAAATTAAATCTCGACTTTGAAATTCAGCTTCAAAAGGTTTGATTTTTTTAGCATAATTAGATCGATCTAATTCTTGGGCTGAATTTAATCGTAAAATATATTTTTTGCCGTAAGTTAAACTGTCGGTTAAAGTATAGGTTAATTCTTTGCCAGACCAACTAATTTTACCATCTAATTTTGGCTCAATATCTATATTATTATTAACACTTTCTTGATTCATTAAACGATTAAATTTTAGGGTAAAACTATGATCATTAAACCCGATTTGCTGATTAGCCCAACTAAATTTAATTACTTGTGGTAGTTGAGTATCTCCTAATATTAATAAAATACTAATGACTACCGTTAAAACAAAAATAATAATAATTGCAATGAGATCAAAACGCTTAAAAGAGATCATATTAATTGATAATAAATAATAGATAATAAATAATAAATAATTAATAATTGACAGTTGACAGTGGACAGTTGACAATAGACAATTGATTAATTAACTTTAAATTTAGCCTTAAATTAGGAAAAAATTTTTTCCTGAATTGTTAACTGTTCACTGTCCATTGTCAATTGTTCAATTATGAATCATTCTTCCACACCAACTCCATTTGATCGAGAGATGATGCAACGTTGTTTAAGTTTAGCACGTCAAGCCGAAGGCAAAACTTCTCCCAACCCTCTAGTGGGTTCAGTGGTGGTTAAAGATGGGATCATTGTGGGAGAGGGTTTTCATCCCCAAGCCGGCCAACCCCATGCGGAAGTTTTTGCCTTAAGAAATGCTGGTGAAAAAGCGATCGGGGCAACGGTTTATGTTAATTTAGAGCCTTGTAATCATTATGGACGTACTCCCCCCTGCTCTCAAGGTTTAGTTGAGGCTCAGGTGGGTAAAGTGGTGGTGGGGATGGTTGATCCTAACCCCCTCGTGGCAGGGCAAGGAATTGAAACTCTACGCAAGGCCGGCCTTGAAGTGATGGTGGGAGTAGAGCAGGAAGCTTGTCAGTTATTAAATGAGGCTTTTGTCCATCGCATTTTACATCAAATGCCCTTTGGCATTTTAAAATATGCCATGACCTTAGATGGTAAAATTGCCTCAAATACGGGTCATAGTCGTTGGATCACCTCTGAAAAATCCCGTTATTTTGTTCATCAGTTGCGCTCAAGTTGTGATGCGGTGGTGATCGGTGGTAATACTTTACGGCAGGATAACCCCTCCTTAACCAGTCATGGGGTGAGCGATCATAATCCTTTGAGGGTGGTGATGAGTCGCACTTTAAATGTACCATGCGATCGCCATTTATGGGAATTAGATCAGGCTCAAACGGTGATTTTTACGGAAAAAGGAGCTAATCAGAGGGTTTATCATAATTTATTAGAAAAAGGAGTGGAAATACAAATTTTAGAGCGTTTAAGCCCGAAAATAGTCATGGAAAATTTATATAATAGGGGTTTATCCAAGGTATTGTGGGAATGTGGCGGTATTTTAGCCGCTAATGCCATCAATGAGGGCGTTATTCAAAAGGTAATGGCTTTTATTGCCCCGAAAATTATTGGAGGTGAAGTTGCCCCCTCCCCCGTAGGCAATTTATCATTAAATTTAATGAGTGAAGCCTTAATTTTAAAGAGCATAAAAATTGAAGAAATAGAATCTGATTTTTTAATTCAAGGTTATTTTAAATAATAAAAATAAGCAAATTATAACTATTATAATCTAATTAATATCTTAAATTTTTTCTAAAATGAATCAATCTAATTGGCACGGAAAAATTAAATTAAATTATCAATTTAATCAACATAAAACAGAATTATTATCAAGTTTTACCCAATCCCCTTTTAAAATTCAACAGTCATTTTATCCCGAAGGGGAAGCAATTTGTCATAATATTATTTTACATACGGCTGGGGGTGTAGTGGGGGGTGATATTTTGGATCAAGAAATAATTTTAAATGATCATTCCCAAAGTTTAATTACAACTCCTGCGGCCAATAAAATTTATCGTAGTAATGGAAAAATAGCCCAACAAAATATTAATATTAGATTAGAAAATCAGACTATTTTAGAATATTTACCCCAAGAAATGATTATTTTTAATGGTGCTAAATATCATCAATCAAATATTATTAATTTACATCAAGATTCTACTTTTTTAATGTGGGAAATTATTAGATTTGGCCGCACGGCAAGGGGTGAAATTTTTAATCAAGGTTATTGGCAATCAAATTTAGAAATTTGGCAAGAATCAACCCCTATTTTGATTGATCATATTTGTTTACAAGGTGAAGATGATTTATTTCATAGTTTAACAGGTTTAAATGATCAGCCCCTAGCGGCTACATTAACTTATATTGGTAATTTTCAAAAGGCTGAAACTTTGACAAAAATTAGTCAATTGTGTCAAAATTCATTAACATACGGACAGGCAGGAGTTACTGAATTAATTAAGGGTTTAAATTGTCGTTATTTAGGCCATTCTACCACAGAAGTTAGGGCATTTTTCTTTAAAATTTGGCAAATTTTACGATTGCAATATTTAGGGAAAAATGCTATAAAATTAAGGGTATGGTAAAAACAGTAAACAGTAATCAATAATCAAATCATTGTTTAGTTAAAAGTGTTTGGTTAATTTATTACTAATCAAAAAATAACTAATTAAAAAATAACTAATTATTGATAATTAATTACTGATTACTGTTGACTAATTATTGTTTACTAATTACTGATTACTGATTTATGCAATTGTCACCTCAAGAAAAAGATAAACTGTTAATTTTTACGGCCGCTTTATTAGCAGAAAGACGCAAAGCTAAAGGTTTAAAATTGAATTATCCTGAAGCGATCGCCTACATTACGGCGGAAATTTTAGAAGGGGCAAGGGAAGGAAAAACCGTTGCACAATTGATGAGTTATGGTCAAACTATTTTAACTAAAAATGATGTGATGGAGGGAGTTTCTGAGATGATCCCTGAAGTACAAGTTGAGGCAACTTTTCCCGATGGCACAAAATTAGTTACTGTTCATCATCCAATTAAATAATAATTAATAAATAATAATTAATAAGTAATAACTAATAATTTTTTTTAGATTAAATTAACTTAAATTATCAAGAATAAATCATGATTATCCCAGGAGAAATTATTACTAAAACAGGAACAATTGACCTTAATCAAGGGCGTTCAACTCTTAAAATTAAGGTTGGAAATACTGGCGATCGCCCCATTCAAATTGGTTCACATTTTCATTTTTATGAAGTTAATTCTGCTTTAAAATTTGAGAGAGAATTAACTAAAGGAATGCGTTTAAATATTCCCGCAGGGACGGCTATTCGTTTTGAACCGGGGGACGAAAAAGAGGTAGAATTAGTAATGATTGGAGGGACAAAAGAAATTTACGGTTTTAATAATTTAATTAATGGCAAATTAGATTATTAATTGACAATGTAACATAAGCAATAACTAATCTAAATTCACCCTTGGTAAACGATGTTTAAAACTACAAAGAATTTCCCATGAAATAGTATTTAATTGATTCGCCCAATCATCGGCCGTAATTTCTAAATTACCATCTTTGCCAATTAATGTTACAATTTCTCCTGCTTGAACATCAGGAATTGAACTCACATCTAACATTAATTGATCCATCGTAATATTGCCAATTTGGGGAATTTTTTGACCCCTTACTAAGACTTTTAAATTATTAGATAAATTACGGGGAATGCCGTCTGCATAACCTATTCCCACAATGGCAATTCTTGTTTCTTTATTAGTTTTAAAAGTATGTCCATAACTAACACCACGATTGGCGGGTAATGTTTTAACTTGAGTAATTTTTGCTTTAACTTGTAAGACTGGTTTTAAGTTTAAAATTGATTTTAAGTGAGGGGCAGGGTAAACTCCATACATGGCTAAACCTACCCTCACAAAATCATAATGTAAATTTTGATCGCAGAGGGTAGCGGCGGAGTTGGCAATATGTAAGGCCGCAGGATTAATGCCATTTTGTCTAATCTGAGCTATCGCACTCTTAAACCTCTGATGTTGCAAATTCATAATAGTGCGATCAGGATCATCCGCAGTCGCAAAATGGGAGTAAATACTCTTAATTTTTAAATAGGGTAATTGATGAACTAATTGGACAAATTCCCAAGCCTGATCCCATAACATTCCAAGGCGACTCATGCCCGTATCTAACTTCAAATGGACAGCCAAATTGGTTTCTAAACGGCTGAGGGTTTCACTAAAAATAAAAGCTTGTTGAGGATTACAGAGGGTAGGCTGTAAATTCCACCTCACAATAGCCTCTATTTCATCAGGTGTATTAATCGCCCCTAACACCAAGATGGGAGCGGTGATCCGAGCTTGACGTAATTCTATGCCCTCGCTTAAGGTGGCGATCGCCAACCAACTAGCCCCGGCCTTTAACACTGTTTGAGAGGTACTCACCGCCCCATGACCATAAGCATCGGCTTTAACTACCGCCATTAAACTGGTTTGAGGAGATAAAAAATCTTTAATTTGTCTAATATTATCAGCTAAAATTCTTTGATCAATTTCAACCCATGCCCGATGACACATGACTTTTGACGATTCAAAAGGGTAATATTTAGGGGGTTGTAAATTAATTTGATGATCTTGACTTAACACAACAATTCACTCCACACAGTAATTATGCTTATTCTTAACTAATTTTTCCCTAATCGTCAAGTATATTTTCGTTATTTGTTCTTTCTTATTCGTTATTAGTAACAATAATTTAGCACTATTTGAGTTGAATTGATTGAACTTAACTTCAATGGGAATATTCTCACTTTTAACTTATTACTTATTACTGATTACTTCTTATTTAATACTAGCTAAAGCCAGATCAATATTGTCTCTGACAGACTGGGCAGAAGCATTTAAAATAGCCCTTTCTTGATCAGTTAAATTAACCTCAAAAATACTTTCTACACCTTGACAACCTAAACGACAAGGTACACCTAAAAAAAGGTCATTTAACCCATATTGCCCCTCTAAATAGGCCGCCGCCGATAACAGTCGAGACTGTTGTTTTAAGATCATTTCTACCATTAAACAAGCCGAAGATGAAGGCGCATAATAAGCGCTACCTGTCTTTAATAATTTAACAATTTCTGCCCCCCCTTGACGAGTGCGCTCAATTAATTTTTCAATCTTACTTTCTGGCATTAATTCTGTAATAGGAATACCGCTTACCGTACAATAACGAGGAATAGGTAACATTAAATCACCATGACCTCCTAAAACCATCGTATGAATAGTAGAAGAAGGCACATTTAACTCCATTGCAATAAAAGTCTGTAACCGTGCCGAGTCTAAAACTCCAGCCATGCCCATGATTCTTTTTTTCTCAATTCCCGTAGTTTTCCATGCTAAATAAGTCATCACATCTAAGGGGTTAGTTACCACAATTAAAATCCCTTGGGGAGACTTTTCTAAAGCTTTTTGAGCGGCCTGGGTGACAATATGGGCATTAGTTTTGAGTAGATCATCTCGACTCATGCCCGGTTTACGGGCGATTCCCGCCGTGATCACAATCAAATCTGAGCCAATGGTATCCTCATAATGATTCGTGCCAATGATGGTACAATTATGCAACTCTAAACCTTGTGCTTCCATCAGATCAAGGGCGATCCCTTGGGGTAAACCTTCCACGATGTCAAAAAGTACCACATTAGCTAAATCTTTTTCCGCAATCCGTTGGGCGAGGGTGCTTCCCACCTTCCCCGCTCCAATAATGCTAACTTGAGGAGATTTACAGGTAATTGGAGTTTGAGCCGAAAAATTCATAGTTTTTACCCTCAATTGCTAAAAATTAAGTAATTATTTCTTGAAAAATAACTACAACCTCAGTAGGGGGGCAATGCCCACCCTACCATTCCCTATTATTCAACAGTTTGAAGTTGATCAAGACGTAACCAGACGTTAGGAGTTGGAGTATAGAATTTAACTAAAGCGTAGTCATCGTTTAATTCTAAGATTTCGCCTTTCGTGTCAAAAATATAGGAAGGAAAACGGGAGTCACTAGCTTTAGCTTCAAGACTATTAACTAAATTTTCCTTAATGACACGAACATTAGTTCCTTTTTTCATTTTAACAGCCATAATCGTTTACTCCAGATTTATTTAAGATTTATGTTTAAAGTTATCAGAATCTACTGAATTTAAGCAAATTTTTGAGTAAAATAGGTGGTTGAGTTAAGTTACTTTTTTTGAAGTTGTTTCCCTATTTAGACTTATGATGTTTTTGTCAACTAATCTGCTTATTGATAATTTTATAACCCAATTAGTGGAAGGTTATCACCGCACTTACGGCGGTTGGCAAGGTAGTTATGCTGAAATTATTGCTTGGGCGGCGGGAATGGCTTTAGAAAATATTGCCAATAGTGATGCTCTTTACCACAATGTGGAACATACCATTTTTGTCACTTTAGTAGGGCAGGAAATATTAAGAGGTAAACATATTAAAGAAGGGGGCGTTACCCCTGAAGACTGGCTTCATTTTCATATTTCTTTACTCTGTCATGATATTGGCTATGTTAAAGGGGTTTGTCAACAGGATCACCCCTGTGAAAGGTTATATGCCACAGGGGTTAATGAAGTTATGATTTCCTTACCTCCGGGGGCTACTGATGCGGCCTTAGCCCCCTATCATGTTGATCGAGGTAAATTATTTGTACAAGAGCGTTTTGGCGGTCATAAGTTAATTGATGTGAATATTTTAAAACAAAATATCGAATTAACTCGTTTTCCCGTGCCGGCCGATGATGATCACCAAAATACGGATCATTATCCGGGCTTAGTGCGAGGAGCGGATTTGATTGGCCAGTTAAGCGATCCCCGTTATTTACAAAAAATTCCCGCTTTATATTATGAATTTGAAGAAATTGGCACAAATAAAGCTTTAGGTTATCATAATCCGGGAGATGTGAGGACTAATTATCCTCGGTTTTACTGGAAAACGGTTTTCCCTTATTTAAAAAGTTCTTTGGCACATTTAGAATTAACTCAAGCGGGTAAACAAATTTTGGCTAATTTATATGCGAATGTCTTTCAAGTTGAGCATGAAAATTAAATACTTTTGTCATTGCTCATTTGTCATTTGTTCTGAGCTTAAAAATAAGGGAAGTCTGTTATATAATTGACATATTTATTAAAAATAAAAGGAGTGATTAAACAAATGGCAGATAAAAATTTTGAAATTGTCCAACCTTCAGGTATTTTAGATGGAGTTAGTGCGAAAGATTTACGCACTCAAATTCTTGATTTATTAGAAAGTAAAAAACCAACAAGTATTTTAGTAGATCTACAGGATCTTACTTTTATGGATAGTGCTGGTTTAGGTGCTTTAGTTTCTATTTTAAAAACTGTGCGTTTAGCGGGTTCAGAGTTTTTTTTATGTTCTTTAAATGATCAGGTTAAAATTATTTTTGATTTAACTAAAATGGAAAAGGTTTTTAAAATTTTTGAATCTCGTCAAGAGTTTGAAGAAAAAATGAATTAGTTATGGTTTTTTTGTTATTTCTGATTGATTATTTTTAATAAAAAGTAGCCTTCCCAAGCGATAAATTATCATGGTGTTTTCCTTTATTAAAAAGCCCTCTCCCGTAGGTGGAGAGGGGATAAGGTTAAACTAATTTAAACTAATTTGTAATAAAGAAACATCATCATTTAAAGAGGTTTTATTATGAAGTTGTTGAATTTGTTGTAAAATTTGTTCAACTTCAATGATTTCTGATTGATTATGAAAATTAGTTAAATAATTAATAAAAGAATCTAAGCCCCAAACTTTACCATCTTGTTGATGTATTTCATAAATTCCATCACTAAAAATATACAAAATACTGGGTTGTGTGATTTCACAAATTGATTCTTCATATTCAAAATTGGGAATCATTCCAATGGGAATACTCATAGAAGATAACTTTTTAACTTCAATATTTTTGCCATGATTTTGTTGATTATTGGTTAATAAAATGGCAGGTGGATGGCCGGCACAACCGTAAGTTAATTGACGGTTTTTGATGTTAAAAATTCCATACCAAATAGTAAAATAATCGTCTCCCATTTCATTCATTTGAAAGACTCGATTTAATTCTGCTAAGACATTTTTAGGGCTACGAAAATCTGTATTTGATAAGGATTGAGTGCGCAATAAATTAAGTACAGAAACGGATAATAAGGCCGATTTTACCCCATGGCCAGCCACATCTAATAAATAAAATACTAAATGATCTTCATCTAACCAATAATAATCAAAAACATCCCCTCCTAACTGTAAAGAAGGCACAAAATGTTGTTGAATTGAAATATTACCTTGTAAGGGAGAAGGCAGTAAAGAAAATACATATCTAGCGGCTTCATTTAACTCAGTTTGTAACATTTTGTTTTGATGTTCTAAGGTTTCTTGAGCTTGTTTTCTTTCCGTAATATCCCTTAAAACATAAACAAAACCTTCTTCTTTGACATCAGTTTTAATGGTAGCACAGGAAAAAGCTACGGGTATTTTTTTCCCCGTTTTAGTAATACAATTAATTTCCCAGTCACTAAAGTTATTCCCTAAAATTAAATTGTTTTTTAATAAGTTTTGATGACCGATAAATTTTTCACCAAATAATAAATTAATTGAACTATTTAATAATTCTGCTTCTGAATATTCAAATAGATCAATTACGGCTTGATTAACTGTTTTAATCATACCATCCGCATTAGTTACTAATAAAGCATCAGCCATTGAAGTTATCACTTTATCAATGTATTCTTTAGCGGCCGATAATTGATTTAATAAGATAAAAGCTTCATTTTCTTTTTGTACTAAAGCTTGTTTTAAAGCCATTTTATCTGATACTTCTTCAAAGAAGATAAACAGACGATTTTTTAAGGATTCTTCCCTTTGATTAGCCACAAAATAAACATTAATATATTGGGTTGTTTTTCCTTCACTATGGCGGTTAACTCCTGTTAGTTCAAAATTGTCTTCTTTCCCTGCTAAAATATTAATAAAAGTGCTTTCTAAACCATAAAATGGAGGAAAAGCTAAACGCACATCTTTACCTTCAATTAATTGATCTGGATGATCGGAAAATTGTTTTGCTCCTTCAGAAATACTAATAATATTAAAGTTTTCATCTATCACAAGATAAGATTGATACCTTAAGGCCAAAAGTTTACCCAATAATTGTAATTCTTCTTCCACTTGTTTACGTTTAATAAATTGGCCTAATTCACTACCAATCGTTGACATTGTTTGTAATAAATCATTATCTTTTGGTTGTATTTCCTTGCTAAAAAAAGTCATCACTCCTAACTTTTCTTCACCGTTGGTAATCGGCACACCAAAAGCAGAATGTAAACCCAATTCAAGCACTAATTTATTCTTTTCAGGATTAATTTTTTCCTCTTGGATCATGTTAGAAATCCAAATCGCTTTCCCTTCACTCCAAACTCGCCCCGTTATGCCTATTCCCGATGAAAAAGTATAATCTTTGAGCATTTGATTAAACTTAGCTACATTTTGAATTAAAGGATTATCGTATGTGGCAATACAACGTAAAACATTTTCTTTTTCATCCATGATCCAAATTTGGCCAATTTCCCATTCTAAATTATCACAAATCGCTTTTAAAATATTAGTAGTTGCTTCTTTTAAAGTAGTTGCTTCTGCTAAAACTTGAGTAGTAGCAGAGTCAGCATTGCGATATTTTTCACGGTGTTTTTGTTCAGTAATATCATTTAAAGTTCCCGAAATTCCTAAAATATTATTATTATTTAAAGTGATTAAATTACCGAATAAATCCATCCATCCAAAACCCCCATCTTTGCGCAAATAACGCATTTGAAAATTCCAATTTAAAATTTCTTGATTTAATAATTGTTGATATTTTTCTTGATAAAAAGAAACTTCTTCAGGATGTAAAAATTCAGTAAAATCCCGATTTAAACTTTCAACCACTGTAAAACCAGTTATTTCACTCCAAGCCGGATTAAAAAAAGTAATCATCCCATTTTGATCTAACTGAAAAATTACCTCTTTCAAGTTATCAACTAACAAACGATATTTTTTTTCGCTTTCTCTGAGCGCTTTTTCCGCCCAATTTGCCTGTAAAATACGTTTCAGGCGTTGACGTAATAAAGGAGGGTGGATCGGCTTTGTAACGTAATCTGTAGCCCCTACCTGAAAGGCTCGATCGACAGAAGTCTGATCCTCTAACGCCGTGATCATCAAAACAGGAATATTTTGATTCCCCGAAATTTTCATTAATTCTCGACAACAGGCAAAACCATCCATCACAGGCATCATGGCATCTAACAAAACCATATCGGGCTTTTGTTGTTGATAAGCCTCTAAACACTGCGCTCCATTGTTCGCTTCTACCACTTTATAGCCGTCTTTTTCTAATAAATGTCTCAATAGCATCCGAGTTACTCGCTCATCATCGGCGACTAAAATTGACGGAGAGTATTGTTCAAAACGGTGATTCATTCAAAATTTCAGTGATTTTACTTAGTAATTTATTCTCAAATAGATCGGAAAATCATCTAATTTTTAAGGTCAGATTTGAGTTTCTTCTGAGAATTGTTATTGTTAATAAGTTATTAATCAAAGTTTAATCGTCAAGTTAACTCAATTCTTTGACCACATGATTTTCTTAAATTAATTATATATTTAGTTTTAGCAGATTTTAACAAATATTTAAAGATGATCAATGAGTCAATTATCTTAATGTTTAATTTCATCTGCGTAAATTTACGGATAGATTTTATGTAGATCTAAAGCTATTAATCTTAAATTATGATTAAATTATGAATAATTTTTGGTTCTCCCTCAAACTAGAGAAATGTTAAGTTTTGAAAATTTTACTTTGCAAATCGGTTTTATAACTATAAAGTAATATGAAGATTCAAAAATGATAGTAATAACCAGTAAATTAAATCGAAATGACTACAGATATTGCAACTAAACCCCAAGAAACCACAAATCAAAACTTACCTCCGGCCGATTCACGGGAACGCTTTAAAAAGTTTGTGATGGACTTACAAGATCGGATCTGTGCTGGCCTTGAAGAAATAGATGGCAAAGCCAAGTTTCAAGAAGACTCATGGCAAAGGGAAGAAGGTGGTGGTGGTCGCACCAGAGTGCTGACCAATGGTAATGTGTTTGAACAGGGTGGTGTTAATTTCTCTGAAGTGTGGGGTAAACATCTTCCGCCCTCTATTTTAACTCAACGTCCAGAGGCGGCGGGATCTGATTTTTATGCTACGGGTACTTCAATGGTACTTCATCCTCGTAATCCTTACATTCCTACAGTACATCTTAATTATCGTTATTTTGAGGCCGGCCCAGTGTGGTGGTTTGGTGGTGGTGTGGACTTAACGCCCTATTATCCTTTTGTAGAGGATGCGATCCATTTTCATCAAACGATCAAAGATGCTTGTGACAAATATCATCCTGAATATTATCCCACTTTTAAGCGTTGGTGTGATGAATATTTTTATCTTAAACATCGTCAAGAAACAAGGGGTGTGGGGGGTATTTTCTTTGATTATTTAGATTACCGAGGTAATTTATATAATGGGCCTGATCCTAATGGTATAGCGGGTCAATATGGTCAAAATATCGGTAAAATTAATCATTCTTGGGAACAGTTATTTGCCTTGGCTCAAAGTTGTGGTTATTCTTTCCTTGATGCCTATTTACCTATTGTTAATAAACGCAAAGATACTGTTTACGGCGATCGAGAACGTAATTTCCAATTATATCGCCGAGGACGTTATGTTGAATTTAATTTAGTTTATGATCGTGGCACTATTTTTGGTTTACAAACTAATGGACGTACGGAGTCAATTTTAATGTCTTTACCTCCTTTAGTGCGTTGGGAATATAATTATAAACCGGAGGCAGGATCGCCGGAAGCTGAACTTTATGAAACTTTCTTAAAGCCTCAAGATTGGGTCAATTATCAACAATAAAAAATTATAAAAAATTAATAAGATTATTTTCAATCTTATTAATTTTACCCCAATTTTTAAAAATTACTGCTTAATTGATAGTAGAAAAACCTGTTTTTTCTTGCCATTGAATCGCTCCATCTTCTGTAGTTAAATATAATTTAATATTTTGCTTTTTTAACAAAGTTTTTAGATTTTGCTTAGGTTCAGAATTGACAGCGATCGCAATTTTAGGATTAATTTTTTGGATTAATTCTTGATTAAAATGATCTTGCCACCAGATTAATATATCCGCATCATTATTAATCGTTAAATTAGGATCACTTTTCAATAAAAATAACCATTTTTCCTCATTAAAGTTTAAATTTAAAGTGTGTTGATTAGAAAAATTAAGCTTAAGATTTTCTGAAGATAGAGTTTGACTTTTAGTTAAATTAATTAAATTGTCAATTTTCACATAATTATTAATTAAAGAAACTTGATCATTTAATAGAATTAAAGTATTAATTTTATTAATACCTTGGCTTTTTAAAAAGGGTAAAATTGTATAAACTAAATCAGTATAATTACCCTGAGTAATCAGAAATTGATCGCCTTTATTTTGAATAGTTATATTAGGCTGTTTTGTATCAAAAATAGTGATTTGAGTTAGGGTATAATTTTGATAAATAAGAGGTAAAGAAATCAGGGTAAAAATTAATAAAATTGATAAATATAATCTTTGATTTAACCATTGATTGAGATAGGTTAAAATAAAAATTAAATAGATAATTAACATTAAACTTAAAGGAATTTCTCCTAATGCTAAATTCCTGTAAGGTAAACTATCAAAAAATTCAATAATTTTAACTAGAAAATGGCTAGGATAATATAATAATTGAGCAATAAAAGTGCCAAGAGAGGGCAAAAATAAAGTACAAAAAGCACTTAACATTCCGCCTAAACTAATAATAATAATTAAGGGATCAGCAATTAAATTAACTAAAATACTATAGATTGGAAAAGTTTTAAAAGTATAAATAATCAAGGGAAAAACCCAAATATTAGCACTAATAGAAACGGCTAAAGGATTGGCAATAACTGGGTATAAAAAATCTAATTTATTTTCAATTTTTTCCGCCGATAAAATTAAACCTAAAGTAGCTAAAAAACTTAATTGAAAACCTAAATCCCAAATCCACAAAGGATTAATTATTAATAATAAGATTGCGGAAACAAATAATGAGCCTAAAGGATTAACTTTGCGATCATTAACTAATCCTAATAAAGTGCCTAAACCCATTAAAGTTGCACGACAAACAGAAGCTTGTAGCCCTGTTAAACCAAGATAAAAAAGTAAAGAAATTAAGCCTATTATTAATTGATTTTTCCCAGAAAATCTCTTAGTTAATTTTAAAATTACTCCTAATAATAAAGCCACATGAAAACCAGAAGCGGCCAAAACGTGAGCCAAACCATTATTAATAAATAAATCCTTAATCTTCGGGGGTAAATCTACGGCATTTTTCCCTAAAACAATAGAACTTACTAATTGCCCTAATGGACTTTCTAAGGCTTTTAATTGAGCTTGAACGATTCTTTTTCTAACTTTATAAAAAGTAAAAATAGGCTCTTTTTCTTGAAGATTAATCACACTATTTTGGCCAGAAATTCCCGAAAAAACTCCTTTTTGTGCCAGATAATATTGAAAATCAAATGCTCCGGGATTAGTTAATTTTTTCGGTAAATATAATTTACCTGTGATCTCAATATTTCTGCCAATATATAAACCATTTCCTTGTAATAATGGCAAAGTTACATAGGTTTTTCCCGTTACCTTATTAATTTTTTTTGCCTGTGGTTTTTTCAAGTGATCAACTGCTAAAATAAATCTAATTTTCTGATTTTGATTTAATTGAGGTTGATCTACAATTTTCCCTTTAACTGTTAGAATTTCGCCAACTAAATTATCTTTTTTGATAATATTGCTAAGATCATTAATTTGGGGGGTAGGAATACGAAATTGAAAATAAATCACACCTAAAATAGCAATTAAACCCCCCATTAACCAAATTTTAAAATTGGGCATAAAACGCCAATATTTAGGCAAAATCAAAAAACTGATAATCGTGATACTGGAAATAATAGTAATAATAATTAACCATTTATTAAGAGATGGGGAGAAAGAGCTTAAATCAAAAATTGAGGTACAAAATAACCCAATTAGATAAAATATTCCAAATAGAATATAATAAGAACGTCTCATTTTGATTAATAGTTAAATTACAAAAATTAATATTAACTCTTTTAGTTAATTATATCTTATCATAAAATCTCAAAAAAATTCTTACAAAACTTGATTTTTTTTTCGGTATTAATATATAATCTAAAAAACATTTGATGAATTATATATGAGAATTTTAGTCACGGGTGGTGCGGGTTTTATCGGTTCACATTTAATCGATCGCTTGATGGAACAAGGCCATGAAATATTATGTTTAGATAACTTTTATACAGGGACTAAACGTAATATTTTAAAGTGGTTAAATCATCCTTATTTTGAGTTAATTCGCCATGATATTACGGATCCAATTAGATTAGAAGTTGATCAAATTTATCATTTAGCTTGTCCTGCTTCTCCCATACATTATCAAGCTAATCCTGTTAAAACTATTAAAACAAATGTAATGGGAACATTATATATGTTAGGGTTAGCAAAAAGAGTAAAAGCCAGATTTTTATTAGCATCAACTTCAGAAGTTTATGGGGATCCAAATGTTCATCCCCAACCCGAAGAATATTGGGGAAATGTTAATTGTAATGGAATTAGATCTTGCTACGATGAAGGAAAAAGGGTTGCAGAAACCCTTGCTTTTGACTATCATAGACAGAATAAAGTTCAAATTAGAGTTGCTCGAATTTTTAATACTTATGGATCAAGAATGTTAGAAAATGACGGCCGAGTTGTCAGTAATTTTATTAGTCAAGCCTTAAGAAATAAGCCAATTACTATTTATGGAGATGGCTTACAAACTCGTAGTTTCTGTTATGTGTCTGACTTGGTTGAAGGATTAATTAAATTAATGAATAATGATTATATTGGGCCAATTAATTTAGGTAATCCTTGCGAATATACAATCTTAGAATTAGCTCAAACTATTCAAAATATGATCAATCCTAATGCTGAATTAATTTATCAACCTTTACCTGCTGATGATCCCAAACAAAGACAACCTGATATTACTAAAGCGATTAAATATTTGGGTTGGCAACCTACTATTAATTTAGAAGAAGGTTTAAAGTTAACTATTAATGATTTTCGTGATAGAATTATTAATGAATAACTTATAAATTTAATTAAAAAACTAGATTTAATCATTATGAAAGTTTGTGTAATTGGTACGGGTTACGTTGGTTTAGTGACTGGAGTTTGTTTAGCAAAAATTGGTCACAATGTCATTTGTATTGATAATAATGAGGAAAAAGTTAAGCTCATGAAATCAGGTCAATCGCCTATTTATGAGCCGGGTTTATCTGAATTAATGCAGGAATGTATTACTAATAAAAACTTGCAATTTTCTAGCGATTTAAAATTAGGAGTTGATCACGGTGAAATACTTTTTATTGCCGTAGGAACTCCCGCTTTACCTAATGGTGAAAGTGATACTCGTTACGTTGAAGCAGTGGCTAAAGGTATCGGTGAAAATTTAAACCAAGGTTATAAAGTTATTGTTAATAAATCTACCGTTCCCATCGGTTCAGGAGATTGGGTTAAAATGATTGTTTTAGATGGCGTAAAAGAGCGTCAAAACCTATTAGAAAATAATCAAAACATAGAAGTTGATTTTGATGTAGTTAGTAACCCTGAATTTTTAAGGGAAGGTTCGGCTATTTATGATACTTTTAATCCCGATCGCATTGTGTTAGGAAGTGAAAGTGATCGAGCGATCAATTTAATGAAAAAACTCTATGAACCGATTATTTTAAGACAGTTTGCACAGGAAAAAAATGCTCCGAATATTCCCATAGTTGTCACAGATTTAACCTCCGCCGAGATGATTAAATATGCGGCCAATTCATTTTTAGCAACTAAAATTAGTTTTATTAATGAAATAGCAAATATTTGTGATAAAGTAGGGGCAGATGTGGCTCAAGTTGCTCAAGGAATTGGTTTAGATTCGCGCATTGGAACTAAATTTTTAAACGCAGGAATAGGTTGGGGAGGCTCATGTTTTCCGAAAGATGTTTCCGCTTTAATTCATATCGCTGATGATTATAATTATCAAACTCAAGTTTTAAATTCTGTGGTCAAATTAAATCAACATCAAAGATTAATTGTAATCGAAAAATTACAACAGGAATTAAAGATTTTAAAGGGTAAAATTATCGGTTTATTAGGGTTAACTTTTAAGCCTGATACTGATGATATGAGAGACGCTCCTTCCCTTGATATTATTAAAGAATTAACCCGTTTAGGTGCTAAAGTTAAAGCCTATGATCCGATCGTTTCTCAAACAGGAATAAGTCACGGTTTATCTGATGTTATAATTGAAAGTAATGTTTTAATGTTAGCAGATCGATGTGATGCCTTAATTTTAGTAACAGAATGGCAGGAATTTTTAAAGTTAGATTATGCTAAAATTTTAACTAAAATGAATAATAATATTTTGATAGATGGACGAAATTTTTTAGATAAAAACTTATTAATTCAATTAGGTTTTAATTATGTGGGAATAGGCCATTAACAGTTAACAATGATCAAATAATTACTAAATAATTACGACAATGATCCTATGGAAATATTTAATCAAACAGATCAAGAACTAATTTTTAAAACGCCAGTTGGAGAAGTAAAAAAAAATCAAAAAATAGGTTTATTTCTAACTCTATTTTCCTTAATTTTACTATCAGTTTCTATCTATAGATCCGGTAATAATCAATTAAACTGTCAAAAAATCACAGAAAATCAAATTAATTGTCAATTAATAAGAAAAAGATTAATGGGTTTTTATCAAAAAGAAAATCTAAAAATTAATTCAATTCAAGAGGTTAAACTTCAACAAAAAAAAGTTATAATTGTTTCTGAAAATAAAAATATTTATTGGTCTAATTATCAAATAGATCAAACTAAATTAAACAATTGGTTAAATAATCCCTTTAATGATAATCAATTAATGCTTAAACATAGTAATATTTTTGCTCAAATTGTTTTAAGTTTTATTTTAATCTTTTTTTTATTAGGTGGCCTACAAATGTTAAAAAATGAGGGTAGAACTTTAATTTTTGACAAGAAAATTAAAAGATTTACTTATCATTATAAAAACTTAGGTTTTAGTCAAACTTTTGAAAGCCCTTTTAATGATATTCAAAAATTTGAACATAAATTTGTTTCTAGTATTGACGGAACTAAATATTATGTCGTAAATTTAGTTTTAAATACTAAAAATATGTTAAATTTATCCCAATGTATTTTATTATATTCTTCTCAAAATGAAGCCGAATCTTTAGAAATTGCTCATCAGATTAAAACATTTTTTAATGTTAATATTAGTTATCTTAAATGAGATGATTTAATTCCACTCCCAGCCCTCTTTTTTGGATAAGAAAGTTGGGAGTTTGTCCGATCTTATTTTCAGTATTAATTATTCATTTTCAGGCAAAGGTTGACGGAAACATAAATAAATTAATGTACCAAATAAAGGGATAAAAGAAATTAACCAAAGTTGATAATTGTTCATATTTCTTCTTACTAGATCATCCTTTAATAAAAAGGTAAAAAGTAAAGATAGTAAACAAAAATCTAAACTCATTACATTAATAAAACGGCTTGTTTTCCATTGTAAAATAAAATCTTGCCAGTTGCCTTGACTAATCCCAAATATTAATAATATAATAGCAGTAATTGTTAAAAATAATCCTAAAATTCGAGAATCATTAAATTTAATTAACCAATTTTTTTGACCAACAAAAGTTTGATTATTTTCCCTTAAAATTAAATAGGGAATTAAGGCAAAAGCACCTAAGAAAAATGAAGCACTTAAAAATAACCAAGCGGGAATTTTTTGCCCCCTACCATCGGCAAATAAAAAACAGCCATACATGGCGGGTAAAATGCCCATTAAGTTAAATAATGCGATAATATAAGCATTAATTCCTGTTAAATTTCCGGTGGATAAATTCTTAATTAAATCTAAGGTATCAGGGTTATTAGGAGGGGCAAAAATGAAAGCATAAATCACAAAAGTAAGCCAAATTAAACTTAAACTAATTTTTCTAATCATGATCATTTAATTGTAATTTTTTTAATAAATTATCTTATGAAAGTATATCTTAAAGATGATATTTTGTGTATTAAAGCTGATGATGTTCCTCCTTATAAAAAAGGGGGATCGATCGTCAGAAATTCCTATTTTTGGGCTTTAAAATCAATTAGTTGTTATGCCAGAAAAGGGGGTGACTGGGAGTTTGATCAAGTTGTCTGGGTGGCTTTATCCAGAATTTTATTATCTTTTACCGAGTCAGGTTATTTAAAATTATCAGAAACTATTTTAGAATTTGATCAAGATGATCTTATTCCTGATGTTTTGCGAGATGTTTCTACTCGGTTATAATGATATAATCATAAATTAATTAAACATAAAAATTAATTATTTGCTAATTTTTTCTTCTGACGAGAAAACTGTTTAATTTTATTTCAATTTCTGTGATTATTTCTTTAACTTCCTCTTTTTATTTTTTTAATGAAAATAATTTGTTTAAAGTTAACAATCAATGTCAGAAATAAGATAATATATGCTTGTATTACTAATAACAAATAACCAATAACTAACTTAAAGTTTCTGATAAATAATTAGCGGCCGTTTCTACTAAAGATATAGCATTAGAATATAACATTCTAGTGGGCCCGATCATGCCCACACTACCAACGGGAATATTTCCCTGTTGATAGGTAGCAGAAATTAAGGTACAAATTTGCATTGATTGTAAGGGATTTTCTGAGCCAATTCTAATCGTAACTTTACTTTTTTTCTGTTGATTAATTTCCGGTAATTCAAAGATTAAAGGAAATAAACTTTCTTGTTTTTCTTCTAATAAGTGTAATAACATTTGTACCTGATCTAATTGGGAAAATTCAGGATGTTTTAATACTTCTGATACTCCCTTAAATAATATATTCTTACTGGCAGAAAGTTGAGCTTGAGTTTGTAATTCTTTGATAATTTTTGTTAAAAAATTGGCGTATTGTTTAAATTCCTGATCTAATTCATACCAGTTTAAATTAGAGATTTCAAATAGGGATCTACCTTTTAATTTACTATTGAGAAAATTAGATAAAATTTGTAATTCTTCTTCTAATAATTCTTGATTATTAAAGTTTTCATAATTAATTAAAAATGACTGGGTTTGATAAGTGTCAGTCACCAAAATTAACATAATTTGTTCAGAATTAAGTTGAACTAATTGTAAATGTTTTAATAAATTTTGGGAAGGTTGGGGCAAGGTAATTAAGGCAATATAGCCGCTTAAAGTGGCTAACATTTGAGCGGCTCTTTGTAATAAATCTTCAAAATTCCAACTGTCTCGACTAAAATAATTATTTAAAGATTGTTCGATTTTTTTTCCTATTTTTTCATCTGGAGTTATTAATTGATCTACATAAATTCGATAGCCTGAGTCTGAGGGAATACGCCCAGCCGAGGTGTAAGGTTGATATAAAAAACCTGCTTTTTCTAAACTACCCATGACGTTGCGAATAGTGGCCGAACTAATGCTAAAATCATATTCATTAACTAAGGTTTTTGAACCTACGGGTTCGGCCGTTGCAATATAATGTTGTACTGTTGCTTTTAAGATGTTTTGATGACGTTCAGTTAGTTGACATTTCTTCATAGTTAATCGTTTTTTATTACTATTAATTAAACAAATCTTTTTTAAATTAATTTATTGATAAAAAAATAGTTAATTGTCTTTCAAATAAAGTTAATATTTGACAATTAAAAAAGTTATTGGTAATTTGTCATTTTGAACTATAATTTAGATTAATTTTTTAATAGTTCTCGTCAATTATTCTTGATTTTCCCTCGTTTTTTAAGTAATCTAATATCGAGGGATGGTAGAATCAACTAAGAGAGAATAGGCATCAATTCCGCCTTCAATATTTTTAACATTAGAAAAACCTTGATTTCGTAGCCATTGACACATCTGGGCGGATCTAACTCCATGATGACAAAGTACAAATGTTTCAATTTCTGGATTGTACTCTGTGGTTAGATAGGTTGACCATTGTTCAAAATAACTGAGGGGAAATACCTCAAAGCCTTTGATAAAGGCTTGTTTGACTTCTGATGGCTCTCTGACATCAATCAATTGTAAAGGGCGATCGGGATCGTTTTGTGTTAAAAGTTGGGCTAACTCGTCAACGGAAATACTAGGAATAGATGAATAAATCATTGTAAATTTAAAAGTTAATTACAAAATGGTAACAATTGTCAACTGATCATTAGCAATTTTAACATAAAGCTTAATCTTAAATCACATCAAATCAGGTTTAAAAATAGGTTTTTTCTTATTTAAACCATTGATAACTCGATCGGTTATGATTAGATCATCAACTATTTTAAATTAATCTTATGAAATTTCGTTCTTTTATTTTAATTATTATTATTGCTTGTTTTCTGTTATTTTCCGTTGCAGGAATAGGGGTATCAACAATTATTAAAAATAGTCCTCTTTCTTTACAAGTTGGGGGTTTAAATTTAACACCCCGTGCAAGTATTTTTATTCCACAACAAGCGCCTTTAATGTTATCATTATTGGCTAATCCTGAAAAATTAGAAGCTTTTTCCCAACTAGCAATTCCCTTAGGAAAAAGGGCAAAAAATCAAGAAAATTTAACCCAATTAAAAAATAGTTTACTAAAAAAAACAGGTTTAAATTATCATCAACAAATTAAACCTTGGTTGGGTGAAGAAATTACTTTTGCGATTACTTCCCTTGATTTTGATCGGGATCTTAATAATGGATCACAACCCGGTTATTTATTAATTGTTAATACAAAAAATGCAGATTTAGCTAAAAATTTTCTTCAATCTTCCTATTCTCAAAAGGCTTTAACTACTACCTCTGAATTAAATTTTGAAACTTATAAAGGTGTTAATTTAATTGATGAAACTTCATTAGATAATCCTATTAATCAAGGTTTAATGGCGAGGGCAGTAGTGGGAAAATATGTACTTTTTGCTAATAATATTAATGTGTTAAAAAATGCAATTAATAATGTTCAAGCTAAAGATTTAAACTTAGAAAATGCTAGTTTTTATCAAGCGGCCTTAAACACGATTCAGAATCCTCGCATTGGCATGGCGGTGGTTAATTTACCCGCTATTTCAGCATGGATCGCCCATCAAAGCACCCCTGAAACTTCAGATCTTGAGCAAATTTTAACCATTAGTTTAGGAGTTAAACCCCAAGGTTTAGTAGCCCAAACAGCGTTAATTGGAGTATTAGGAGAAAATGAACAAAAACCTGCTTTAAACGCTCCGGTTAAGGCTTTAGCCCTAATTCCCTCAGAAAGTGTCTTAACGGCCGCAGGAATTGATTTAAGCCATTTTTGGGAGCAAATTAATCAAGGTTTGGAGCAAAATTCACCTTTAAAATTATTATTTGATCAGGGGATTAATAGTTTAGAAAAACCCTTAAATATTGATTTACCTGAAGCAATTTTTTCATGGGTTAAAGGGGAATATGCTCTCGCTACTGTACCTAATAATCATCATTTAGATTGGATTTTTGTGGCGGAAAAAAAATCAGAATTTGAGGCAGAAACTGCGATTAATTATTTAGATGAATTAGCCGAAAAACAGGGTTATAGTGTGGGGAATTTACCTTTATTTGATAGTACCATGAAAGCATGGACAAAATTAGAAACTAAGGGCAAAAATCAAAGGTTAATTAGTTTAAATGCTCAGGTTAAAGGTGTCCATACAACTATTGATAATTATGAGATTTTTTCTAATTCGATCGAGTTATTATCAAAAACAGTAGCACAACAGGAAAATTCATTATTAAATAGTGAGAAATTTCAAGATGCCATCGCCGCTTTACCTTTAAATAATGACGGTTATTTTTATATAGATTGGCAAAATAGTTCACCTGTGTTTGAAAAAGTGCCATTATTAAAAGTAATTCGTTTAGCATCAAGTTCATTATTGAAAAATTTAGAGTCATTAACTCTCAGCAGTGAAGGCAGTCAAAATGGCATTAGACGTGCTAATATTTTCTTAAATTTAGTTGATTAAAATTAATTAATTCATTGAGAAAAAGCCCCGCTTTAAAAATCGGGGATTTGTTAAATACCCGATTTTTTGCATACCTAAAACTAATCTAATCAAACTTAAAAATTATGAACAATATCTTAAAAATAGCAAAATTAGGAGAATCAATTTTAAGAGAAAAAGCTCAACCTATTACTAAATTTAATGATCCTAGTTTAAACAAATTAATTGATTCCTTATTAACAACTTTAAAATTTTATAATGGAGTGGGAATTGCCGCCCCTCAAGTCTCTCAATCTTTACGATTATTTATCGTTGCATCCTATCCTAATCAACGCTATCCCTATGCTCCAAAAATGAAGCCCACCGCTATGATTAATCCTAAAATTACTAATACTAATAATCGGAAAATTAAAGATTGGGAAGGCTGTTTAAGTCTGCCAAATATTAGGGGTTTAGTTCCACGTTATACCCAAATTGAAGTAGAATATTTTGAGCCAAATGGACACTTAAAAACATCTATTTTTAATGATTTTATTGCTCGAATTTTTCAACATGAATTAGATCATTTAGAGGGAATTTTATTCATCGATCGCCTCGAAAATTCTCAGGATCAATTTACAGAAGCCGAATATCAAGAAATTATCACTCGACAATTAATAATTAACAATTAACCATTAACAAATATAAAAGTCATTATCTATTGTTGAAATCAATTTTTCTCGGTTAAAATATGATATTGTGGAAAATTAATAATTAGAATTGATTTGAAATGATGAAAAAAAAAGTAGTTATTGGCGTTGATCTTGGCGGTACGGCCATTAAAATAGGTTCTTTTCTCGAGGACGGTTCTTATTTACAAAAAATCAGCATTCCTACCCCCCAACCCGCTACTGCGGCCGCTGTTTTAAATGCCATCGCCGTAGCCGTCAAACAACTAAATACAGATCAACACGCCATCGCCTTGGGAGTAGGCATTCCAGGGGCGGTAGATCAAACGGGAAGAATAGCCAAAGTTGCCATTAATCTTTCAGGGTGGCAAGATGTAGCCGTGGCCGACCTTTTAGAACAAAAAACTGGTTTACCTACCATCATCGCCAATGATGCCAACTGTGCAGGAGTGGGAGAAGGATGGATCGGCGCTGGTCAAGATTTTCAAGATTTTATCCTTTTAACCCTTGGCACGGGCGTGGGAGGGGCAATTATCTTAAATGGAGAGCTTTTCACAGGCTCAAGAGGTGCGGCCGGAGAATTAGGCTTAATCACCCTTAAATTTGACGGTTATCCCTGTAATAGTGGCAATCAAGGCTCATTTGAGCAATATTGTTCCATTGGTGGGATTATACGTCAATGGGGCAAAGAGCCGGCCGAATTAGGAAAATTAGCCCTAGAAGGGGATCAATTTGCCTTAGAAGTGTGGCAAAATTATGGTAAATTATTAGCGGCAGGAATCGCTAGTTTACTTTATATTTTTACCCCTTCTGCTATCATTATTGGCGGTGGAATTAGTGCTAGTTCTGAATTTTTCTTACCCTCAACTTTAGCAGAAATCGAAACAAGAGTTTTAGCAAGTTCCCGTGTTAATTTACAACTATTAAAAGCCACATTAGGCAATGATGCAGGAATGATTGGAGCGGCTAAATTAGCTTTTGAGTTGTCAAAAAAGAGGTAAAAAACTATTGAGAATTAATCATAAAAAAGTCATTGTTTTAGAGAAACAATATGATCAATAATCTAAAATTAACTATTAAAAATATGGCCACCATTACCACACCTGAAAAATCAACTTCTTCAGTCGTAATTAGAAAACCCTACCCCAACTATAAAGTAATTGTTCTCAATGATGATTTTAATACCTTTCAGCACGTTGCCCATTGTTTAATGAGTTATATTCCCAATATGACCAGCGATCAAGCTTGGGAATTAACCAATCAAATCCATTATGAAGGCCAAGCCATCGTATGGGTAGGGCCTCAAGAACAAGCAGAATTATACCACGAACAATTATTAAGGGAAGGTTTAACGATGGCACCCCTCGAACAATCCTAAAAATTAACCCCCTCGCCGATGGGAGAGGGGGTTAGGGAGTGAGGGCAAAAACCCTCGCAAAATCTAAAATAGATCAGATTTTATTAAAAAAAGTCATTACGTTGAGGAGGTAATTGATAAAGAGTCTCAATATTGACTTTTTTACGACGACCTCGACCACGTTTCATCACTCCACCCGGAGCTTGACTTAAAGCCGCTAAAAATTGAGCGATTTCATGGGATTGCTGAGAAAAGCCTAATTGATTAAAGCCATCTAAAGCTTGATCCGCCGCCCGTTTAGCCTCAATTAATTCACTCTTATGTTGGTGATAAACCGCTAAAGAACGTTGACTAAAAGCAAAAGATTGAACATCATCAAGCCCTTCACAAGCCTCTAAACTGCTTTGAATTAGTCTTTCCGCATCTTTAAAATTATCCAACTTGATCGCCGTTTCAGCTAACCAATTTTGGATCGCAATGACCGCTTGTTCCCATTGTAAGTCTTTAGCCAGTTCTAAAGCACTTTCATAAGCTTTTTGGGCTTCAGCATAATCTTCTTGGCGATAAAGACTTTCCGCAGAATAATAAGCTAACTGAAATTCTAATTCAGACTTAATTTGCGCATCTAACTTTTCTTTTGTTAAAGCTTTCTTCACGCCTTCAAATAACTTTTTACCTTTGCTGAATAAGCCTTGACGTAAAGCCACTAAAGCTTTAGTCATTTCAAATTCCAGATTTAAAATAGGATCATCATTACTATCCCATTCCTTACCTTGAATTAATAAATTTTCAGCTTGTTCTAGGTCTTGATGTTGTCCTTGACGGGCTAAAATTTGAGCTTGAGTTAAAAAGGCCTGTGCTAAAGAGCTTAAACCTTCTTTTTGGCCGCCTTCAACTAACTGTTCGCTCCATTTAAGCACATATTTCCAGTTATTTTTGGCACTGGATACACCTTTAAAGGTTTCAAAGAAAGAACGGAAAGTTTTATAATCCTTCTGATCAATAATCCAATCCATTACTGATTGAAGATTATCCCACTCAGCATTTAAAGCCTCGGCTTTTTGTTGCCACTCCTGTTCATCTAGATCTTGGTATTTAGCACATAAAGTCTGATACCATTTGACCCATTGTTTACGCGCTTTTTCTTCAAAAGTGCCATTTTGATTGAGTTCACCCAAGGCATAATGACGTAAGAATGATAACATTCCATAACGCCCGTGATCATGATTAACAACAGATAATCTTTGTAATTGAACAAAAGCATCGGCCACACCAGGGTTACTGCCTAACTGAGCTACTTGTAAAATTACTTCTCTTTGAGCAGGTTGAGGGAATAAAGATAAAGCCATTAAAATTTGAAAGGCCACTTCATCCTGTTTAACCGATTCAACCACATCTCGGAAGCAAAAACGAGCAAACTCACCATCAGGAGCGTTTAACCGTTGTTGTACATCTTCAACACCATATCCAGCGGCCAACTGAGACATACCATAGGTGATGGCAATGGGTACACCATCAATATCATGTGCCAATTGATTTAACTGAGAAGGAGTTAAAGTGATTCCTTTTTCCTTAGCTTTCTGTTCTAATAACTTAATCGTATTAGTTTGGGTGAGAGCTTCTAATTTTACTACCACATCCACTAAAACCATAGTGCGACCAGTGATCACCACTTTAACAGTGGGAGGTAACTCATATAAAAAGGCCAGAACTTTTTCCGGTTCTTCAATGGTTTCCCAGTTGTCAATAATAAATAAAGTGGGGTGATCTAACAGATAATTCTGAACTTTGCCAAAATCATCTAAACTGGCATCTTCAATTTCTAAAGTTTGAGTTAAAACTTCAAAAATCTCCTCAACTGTCTTTTCCGTTTTCATCCGAGTTAAAATACTCTCAGATGTGAAACTTTGTTCTTTAGCTGAACAAAAAACAATTGATTTAAAATGAGGTAAATGTTTACTATTGCTTTTTTCAATTAAGCGATAAGCCACTTCTAAAATTAAAGCGGTTTTCCCGATCCCACTTAAACCAGTAATATTGATTAAATGGGCAGGATCAGAATTAGACAACAATTGAAATAATTGTGCTAAATAATCTTCACGACCAACAAAAACTCGATGAGAAGGTGCTGGTAAATTGTTTTTTATCGGCTCTAAAGGCTCAGACATGGATCCCTTACCCGGTACACTAGAAGTTAACTCATCGTTAGAGACTGCGTTAAGATGTTTTGTCTTAGCTTGATCACTAAGTTTTTCCCAAATGCCAGTGAGATAAGATTTTAAACGAGTTTCTTTTCCTCTGGCACCTGTATTAATACCAAATTTGCGATACACCTGACCCATGCGCTTTTGACAAGCTTGGGGAGAGGTTTCTAAGTGTTTGGCAATGTCAGGATAGTTTTTACGGTCAATTAAACGCAGTAAAAACACATCTTCCTGATCGGGGGAGAGATTTTGATCTCTAGCCACTTGGATTAAAAAATTACGGGGTAATACCAATTTAATTTTCCTCTATGCTCTTATTATTTAAGACTGTTACAATATAACATATAGTTCTGCTAAATATTAAACTCTTAATATAAATCTTAATAAACTTGTAATAATTTAGTGATGAATTATTGAAACAATAACTCATTTGTGATCTTTGTCACTGCAAACATTATCATATTATTCTCAATGATCATCTTTAGTCATTTTGTCCATCAATCTGCTTAATCTTCCTTATTCCCAAGATTATATATAATAAGTGAATTGAATCATTGTCTTTTGGTAGTTGCAAATTTATGTTAAAGCGTCAAATTATTATTGGGGATGTACATGGTCATTACGAAGCATTACAACATTTATTAGAGGCCATCGCTCCCCTAGCCCATGAAGAAGTCTATTTTTTAGGAGATTTAATCGATCGAGGCCCTGATAGTGCTAAAGTGATTGATTTTGTCATGACTAATGGTTATCAATGTGTGAGAGGAAATCATGAAGAAATGTTACTCGAAATTATTGAATTGGGAACACAGGCCGATGATTTAGTGTATACTTGGCTTTACAATGGCGGACAAGCAACCCTTGATAGTTATCATAATGCTATTGCGATCGAACATATCAATTGGTTAAAAAATTTACCAATTTATTTGGATCTAGGCCATGCTTGGTTAGTACACGCCGGAGTTAATCCCCAACTTAAACTTGAACAACATGATTCTTCAATTTGTTGTTGGATTAGAGATGAATTTCATTGTATGACCGAACCCTATTTTCAAGATAAATTAATTATTACAGGCCATACTATTACTTTTACTTTTCCGGGAGTTGAACCGGGTAAACTGGTAAAAGGGGTTGGTTGGTTGGGTATTGATACGGGGGTATATCATCCCTCTAGTTACTGGTTAACAGGATTAGATTTAACTAATCAAATCGTTTACCAGTACAACCATGATACTAAAGATTTCAGAAAAATTCCTTTAGATCAAGCGATGGTTGAAATTAATCCACAGAGTATTTTAAATCATCGCTCGTTAAAATAATTAAATTAGTTAACAATTATTTATTAAAAATAACAACATTTTGATTGTTTAATATGAATTATTAAATTTATGTTAGAATATGCGCACAATATTGAATGATTAGCTAATTAAACACAATCTTTATTTTATCAAAGGAAATTTATCATCATGCTAAGAAAAGTTTTAGTTGCTTATTCAGGTGCCGGAAATTCTGAAGAATTGTTAAAGTATTTAACTTTACTGCCTAGTTTCAAAGATGCTTCAATTACTTTATTAAATGTTATTTCTACTAAAAATCCTAGTGATGAACTTGAAGCCAAACTTGAAGAAGGTGGCAAGGTTTTGGCTAAAACGATCAGCGAATTAAAACTTGATCCCCATCGAGTTACTACGATTTTACGGCCGGGCGAACCCAAAGACACGGTTTTAACAGTAGCTGAAGAAATTAATGCTGATTTAATTGTGATGGGATCAAGAGGTTTAGGGCGTTTAGAGTCTATTTTAAGAAATTCCGTCAGTCAATATGTGTTTCAATTAGCTAATCGTCCAATGTTACTCGTTAAAGATGATATTTATGTGAAAAGAATTAAACGAGTAATGGTAGCAATGGATAAATCAAATTCTTCTCAAGATGCTTTAAATACTGCTTTATTTTTATTAAGAGATTATGCCGATGGGGAGTTAATTTTAACCAGAATTAATCCTGATTTAGATGCTAATATTATTTTATCGGCCGAAGAAATTGAAAATAATCCGATTTTAGCACCTGCGGCCAAAAAAGCTAAACAAATGGGGGTAAAATGTAGTTGTTTAGTTAAAGGTGGAAGGCCGGCCAAAGAAATCTGTAATTTAGTAAAAGAATTAAATATTGATTTATTAGTTTTAGGATCGCCCGATCGCCGTCCTTCTATTGCCAAAAGTTTACCAGATTTAGATCGTTTATTAGGTAGTTCTTTATCTGATTATGTCAGAGTTAATGCGAGTTGTCCTGTGTTATTAACTCGTACTGAAGGGGCTTAAACAGTACTAATTAATGATTAAGTTGTAAGGATCAACTCATGTAGGGATCAACGGCGGTTGATCCCTATTTAATTTGAATTGTCAATTGTGAACTGATAACATAAGATCAAGTTAACCTAATTATTTTAAGAAAGCTATAAGAAACTACTATGTTAAAAGCCTTACTAGGGGATCCCAATGCCCGTAAACTAAAGAAATTTCAGCCACTGATTGCGGAAATTAATCTTTTAGAAGAAGATTTTAAAAAATTATCTGATGAAGAATTAAGGGGCAAAACTAAAGAATTTCGAGCCAAATTAGCCCAAGCCGAAACTTATGAGGAAACGCAAGAAATACTCGATGAAATTTTACCTGAAGCCTTTGCTGTGGTAAGGGAAGCGGCTATTCGTGTTTTGGGAATGCGTCACTATGATGTGCAGTTATTGGGGGGCATGGTTTTACATAAAGGCCAGATCGCCGAAATGAAAACGGGGGAAGGAAAAACCCTTGTGTCTACTTTACCTGCCTATCTCAATGGTTTAACGGGTAAGGGTGTTCATGTGGTGACTGTTAACGACTATTTAGCTCGGCGTGATGCGGAATGGATGGGTCAAGTTCACCGTTTTCTGGGCTTATCCGTTGGTTTAATCCAGTCTACCATGACTCCGGCTCAGAAAAAGCAAAATTATAATTGTGATGTGACTTATACCACTAACAGCGAGTTGGGTTTTGACTATTTGCGCGATAATATGGCCACCACGATTGACGATGTGGTACAACGTCCTTTTAATTACTGTATTATTGATGAGGTTGACTCTATTTTAGTTGATGAGGCCAGAACTCCTTTAATTATTTCAGGTCAAGTCGATCGCCCTACGGAAAAATATTATAAAGCGGCCGAAATAGCTGAATTATTAGTCAGACAAGAGGAAGAAGACGGTTTTGGCCATTATGAAGTTGATGAGAAAGGCCGTCAAGTTTTAATGACTGATGATGGTTTTGCTAAAGCTGAAGAATTATTAGGAGTTAAAGACCTTTATGATCCGGAAAATCCTTGGGCGCATTATGTTTTTAATGCGATTAAAGCTAAAGAGTTATTTATCAAAGATCGTCATTATTTAGTGAGAAATGGCGAAATTGTGATCGTAGATGAGTTTACCGGAAGGGTGATGATCGGTAGACGGTGGAGTGATGGGCTTCATCAGGCGATCGAGGCTAAGGAAAAAGTGGAAATTCAAAATGAAACCCAAACTTTAGCTACTATTACCTATCAAAACTTTTTCCTACTTTATCCGAAATTATCGGGAATGACTGGTACCGCTAAAACTGAGGAAACTGAGTTTGAAAAAGTTTATAATCTGCAAGTAACTATTATTCCCACTAATTTAATTTCTAAAAGAAAAGATTTAGCTGACATGGTTTATAAAACCGAGTTAGGGAAGTGGAAAGCCGTCTCTGATGAGTGTGCGGAGATGCACGAACTCGGCCGACCGATCTTGGTGGGAACAACTAGCGTAGATAAATCAGAGATTTTATCGGCTCTGTTAACTCAGAAAGGAATTACCCATCAATTATTAAATGCCCGTCCCGAAAATGTGGAAAGGGAATCGGAAATTGTGGCTCAAGCCGGACGTAAAGGGGCTGTGACTATTTCCACCAATATGGCTGGACGGGGTACGGACATCATTTTAGGGGGGAATGCTGACTATATGGCACGTTTAAAGGTGCGCGAGTATTTGATGCCTAAAATTGTCCAGCCTGAAGATAGTAGAAGTCCCGTGGCCGCAGGTTTTGGCCGTGGTAATCTCCAAGGTGGTCAAGGTTTTGGTTCTAATGGGGATCAACCGAAAAAGAAAAATTGGAAGGCTTCTGAGGAAATTTTCCCCACTAAAATTAGTGCAGAAATTGAAAATCAGTTAAAAGAAGCGGTGGATTTCGCCGTCAAAACATACGGTTTTCAGAGTTTAACCGAGTTAGAAGCAGATGAAAAAATTGCGATCGCCGCCGAAAAAGCTCCCACTGATGATCCGGTGATTTTAGAGTTGCGCAAGGTGTGTAACTTAGTCAGAGATGCTTATAAAGAATTTACGAAAAAAGAGCATGAGGAAGTAGTTAAGGCGGGAGGCCTTCATGTGATCGGGACGGAGCGCCATGAGTCACGCCGGATTGATAATCAGTTACGGGGAAGGGCAGGAAGACAGGGGGATCCGGGTTCTACTCGCTTTTTCCTCAGTTTAGAAGATAATCTATTGCGCATTTTCGGCGGTGATCGTCTGAAAGGGATGATGGAATTATTACGAGTGGAAGAAGATATGCCGATCGAGTCTAAAATGTTAACTCGTAGTTTAGAGGGTGCGCAGAAAAAGGTTGAAACCTTCTATTATGACACCCGAAAACAGGTGTTTGAATATGACGAAGTGATGAATAACCAACGCCGCGCCATTTATGCGGAACGTCGTCGAGTTTTAGATGGTTACGATCTCAAAGAACAGGTGATCCAATATGCGGAACAAACGATGGAGGAGATCGTTGACGCTTATGTTAACCCTGAGTTACCGCCTGAAGAATGGGATCTAGAAAGTTTAGTCAATAAGTCGATCGAGTTTGTTTACTTGATGAAAGATGTCACCCCTAAAGATATTGAGGATATGACAGTAAATGAGATCAAAACTTTCTTAAAAGAGGAAGTGCGTAAGGCTTATGATCTTAAGGAAAATCAGGTAGAAAAAATCCAAGCCGGCCTGATGCGTCAAGCGGAGCGTTTCTTTATTTTGCAACAAATAGATAACCTCTGGCGTGAACATTTACAAACGATGGACTCTTTACGGGAGTCGATCGGTTTACGGGGTTATGGTCAACAGGATCCCTTGATCGAGTATAAACAGGAAGGTTACGAAATGTTCCTTGAAATGATGATTGATATTCGCCGTAATGTGGTTTATTCCTTATTCCAGTTTCAACCCCAAGCCCAACCCCAAACGGTTTAAACAGTGACCAGTGACCAGTGACCAGTGACCAGTGACCAGTGACCAGTGACCAGTAACCAATAACCAATAACCAATAACCAATAACCAATAACCAAGATGATTGATATTGAACAAGTTAAAAAAGTTGCTCTGTTAGGACGTTTAGAATTAACTCCCGAAGAAGAAGCTCAATTTTCTACTCAATTAAGTAGTATTTTAGATTATTTTGAGCAATTAAGTGAGTTAGATACTACTAATGTTGAGCCTACTACCAGAGCGATCGAGCTTAGTAATATTACTCGCCCCGATCAGCAAAAATCCTACGGCGATCGAGAAGCTTTATTAGATCAAGCCCCCGAAAGAGATGAGGACTTTTTTAGAGTTCCGAAAATTCTCAGTACCGATGAAAATAATTAATTTTAATTATTGACAATTGACAATGGACAACTGACAATGAACTATTAATATTTTTCTAAAAGCCCCTGCCCCTAAAATGGGAGACAAGGGGTAAAATTAAACTATCTTATTATTTATTAATATTATTTAAAACTAAAAAATTAAAACCTTGATTAATCATTTTTCTATTAATATTTTATCTGTAATTCAAAATTCTTCTACTGATACACCCCTAAGTCAAATTAATTGTTTTCAAGCGATTGTTTTTGGCTTCATTCAAGGGTTAACGGAATTTTTACCTATCAGTAGTACCGCCCATCTTAAGGTCATTCCTGAAATTTTATGGAATCATGATCCGGGTGTTGATTTTACAGCAGTGATTCAATTAGGTAGTATTTTTGCAGTTGTTTCTTATTTTTGGCAAGATTTAAAACAAGTTTGTCAAGGCTCACTCAAAGCCATTCAGACACAAGATTATCACTCTAAGGATTTTCAAATAGCCAAAGGAATCTTTTTTGGAACTTTTCCCATTCTTATTATTGGCGCAATTTTGGAAATTTTCCAAATTGACTTAGACAACTCCGTTAGAGGTATGATGATCATTGCGATCGCCTCCATCGTTATGGCCTTATTCCTCGCTTTGGCCGAAAAAATTAGCCAACATCTGCGAAATTTTGATCATCTTAAATTAAGTGATGCCCTTATGATGGGTTTAGCCCAGTCTTTAGCCATTATACCAGGAGTTTCACGCTCTGGCTCAACCATTACGGCCGGCTTATTTATGGGGCTAGATCGCGCCAGTGCGGCTCGTTTTTCCTTTCTATTAGGCATCCCGGCCATCACCTGCGCAGGTTTAATCAAGTTAAAAGACGTTTTCGGTGCTAGTTTTACCATTAATGAAATATTAATTTTAATCGTTGGTGTGATTTCTTCGGCTTTTTTCTCATATATGGCGATCGCATGGTTAATTAAATATTTACAAAAAAAAGATACATGGATTTTTGTCTGGTATCGTTTAGGTTTTGGAGTATTTATTTTAATTCATGAATTGGCATTTAGAAGTTAAAAAATAGATTCAATTATTGATAATTGACAATATTAAATAATTGTCAATTGTCAATTACTTAAAAATCCTGTCTTGATCATTAAACCTGATTTATAAATTAGTAGAAATCGCTTGAACTGGACAAGTAGGAATACATTGTTCACAAACAACACAAGTAGATCTAATAAACTTTAAAGCAAAAGTTTGAGCATCTAAAATTAAAGATTCGGTAGGACAAACCCCCGTACATAAGCCACAATCCACACAACTTTCCTCATCAATTAAAATCTCTCTACTGGCTAAAGAAATTTGAATACCTTGACTATTAATCCAATCAATAGCCGCTTCTAATTGATCAATATCTCCCGATAATTCTAATACTAATTTTCCAATTTGATTAGGTGCAACTTGCGCCCGAATAATATTGGCCGCAATATTAAAATCTTTGGCCAAAATATAGGTCAATGGCATATTAATAGTTTGTTGAGGAAAGGTTAAAGTGACACGCTTTTTCATAATTAATGATTAGTTAAATTTCCCTATTTAAAGATTAACATGGTTCAATCTTAATGGCTGACTCACTGAAAAGCCTTGATCAACAATGATTTTAAGCGATTTCCCCAAAAAAATAAAAAAATTTGCCAAAACCCCTTGCCATTTCCAAAAAACTGTGTTATATTGTCTAAAGTGACAAACGAAAGGAAACAAACCAACGGGCGGTTAACTCAGCGGTAGAGTGTCTGCCTTACAAGCAGAAGGCCACTGGTTCAAATCCAGTACCGCCCATCTCAAATAACAATTATCATACCTTTGAAAAGGACTTACAATTATTAGTTGTAAGTCCTTTTCAGGCTTTTGGTAAAATCTTTTGGTAAAATTTAAAAAAGTAAAAAATTGCAAAATATTCGTACAAGTTAAGAAAGCTGTTTGGATTATACATAGGAATCGAACCTATAAAGCCAGATCTTGAGTCTAGTGCGCAACCATTACGCCAGTATGTAAGCTTTCTTAGTTAGGGTACGAATAGAGAATTAATTTAATTCTCTATTCTTAGATTACAGATGTAATACATTTTTGTCAAGGCAAAAACTGGAATTTTTTTTGCGATGAAAATTACAGTTTTTAAAACAGAATAATTAATTATTAATGGGTTGAGGGATCAAAAGTAACAATGAATACAGTTATTTCAAATTTGTTAGGATTTGCTGACAACCTGATCCCCAAAAATACTAAAAAACCCCGAAAAGCTTATATAGAGAGATTATGGTCAGAGTAGACAAATCGCTAAAACTTTGTTACATTTGTACACAAATCCAAACCTCTAGCAAAAAATTAATTTTTTTGGCAAAGAGTTTTTATAAAACAAAGATAAAACGCAATTATTTAAAAACAACGATTAAAGTTAACTTTTAACCACTGGTCAGAATAAAGACTTGACAAAGTTGTTAATACTAAATCGGAGAAAAACATGGCAAAAGAACGCCCACCTTTAGAAGATATGACGTTGCGCCAACTACGCAAAGTTGCGAGTGAATACAACGTCTCCCGTTATAGTCGAATGCGCAAAGCTCAACTTTTATCGGCGATCCAACAAATTGAAAATCAACAATCTACTCCCATTTCATCACCATTAATTATCAAGGAGGAACAACAAGTGGAAGCGGCTAAATTTGAAGTAGGTCAAGATGATCTCACTGGAGGCCCTTTAGCTTCTGTAGATGAAGTTTTAGGCGATCTCCCCGGCGGTTATGGTGAAAGCCGAATCGTCTTATTACCCCGTGATCCCCGTTGGGCTTATACTTACTGGGATGTGTCCCATGAACATAAGGAAGACTTACGCCGTCAGGGTGGCCAACAGTTGGCTTTACGCATTTATGATGTAAGTGATATTGATATTAATTATCAAGCCCCCCACAGTGTGCAAGAATATCTGTGTGATGAATTGGCAAGGGAATGGTATTTACCTATCCCAGTGAGCGATCGTGATTATATTGTGGATATTGGTTATCGTTGTGCCGATGGACGTTGGTTAGTCTTAGCACGTTCCGCACCTGTGAAAATTCCTCCCGTTTATCCTTCCGACTGGGTAGAAGATATTTTTGTGACCGTACCTTGGGAAGAAGATTTAACCGGAAAAACCGTTTATGAACTTGTACCGCCCAGCAAACGCTATAGTCAAGAAACGGCTCAAACTGGCACAGGGACAAGTATTTACGGCGATATGTTTGCCATGGCTCAAGGGGCTGAGGCTCAACGCATTGCAGGTTCTCTCTATGGCTCGATGCAACACGTTGCAGGATCTCTTTATAGTTCCGCTAGTTTACAGCAGTCTTTAAGTTCCTATATTTTCCCTTCGGGCGTGGGAATGTGGGCTTTACCGACTGCTTCTGGTATCAATATGTCCGGTATTGGCATGAATATGTCCGGTATTGGCTTTGCGTCTGCACCTCCGGCTCGTCCTCGTAAATTCTGGTTAGTAGCTGATGCGGAATTAATTGTTTATGGTGCGACTGAGCCTGATGCCACTGTAACCATTGGTGGTCGTCCCATCAAACTCAATCCTGATGGTACTTTCCGCTTCCAGATGTCCTTCCAAGATGGCATGATTGATTATCCGATCGTGGCAGTAGCGGCCGATGGAGAACAAAAACGCTCTATTCACATGAACTTTAACCGTCAAACTCCTTCCCGTTATACCAATACGAAAGAGGAAGCCGTTGAAGAATGGTTTGTGTAAATTGAATTAAAGTTAACTAAGATTAATTAGCCCCTAAATCTAAATTTTGGGGTTAATTTTTTTTGTTTTTGTTGAGGTTAGGACTTACGCATTGACAAATAGAGAGTAAAATGCTCATTGAAAGATTTGTATCTTAGAATACATTTTTCTCTAAAATTTCTAGTTGAAATTCCAAACTTGACAAAATGTCCATTCAAACCCAAAATATAGTCCTTGAACAATTTAAGATTGAATTGATTGACAATGAAACTAAAACAAAAACAGGAAAAAGCTAAATGTAATTTGCCAACATATACCTTATTTTTATTGTCAGAACCTAAATTGATTAGTTGTCAAAGATTATCGGATATTTTAGGAGATCTATCTCATGATGCCATCAATCGTTTTTTAATTAGACAACAATATACTCCCAAGGATTTATTTGAAGCAATTAAGACTTTAATTAATTTAAATGGGGAACATTAAGCGTAGATGATATGGTAATAGACAAGGAACAAGGCTTTTCATTTGCCTTAAAATCGAACCGAAAAGTGGCGATTGAACAAGGTAAATTTGTGCAACTCAAAGACCTAGAAATTAAAGAAGAAGGATTAATCGTTGATCTCAAAGAAGTAGGTTTGGTAAAAGTATTTACAACTAGATTCAAAAACGAAACTAGGTATTATGCTATATTTTTACCAAACTATCATGAACTGAAAAAGATTAATAGAGAAAAATTTACCATAGTTCATGATCAACATTGGGGAATTGAACAATATCATCGAGCGTTAAAACAAGTTTGTAATATTGAAAGATTTTATGTGCGTCAAACTGCGGCAATTTCCACTCATATTTTTAGTTCAATCTGGGCTTTTATTCAATTAGAATTATTTCGATTTAATTCAGAGATTATCAATTGGTATCAGTTGAAAAGAAATATGTTTAATGAAGTAATCCGCTCGTTTATTCTAAATAATTTAGATTCTAAATTTCTTAATCTAAATTATTTGATTTCAGATCATATTTAAAGGTTTAATACATATTTTGTTTTTTTTGTCAATGCGTAAGTCCTAAATAATTAAAAATTAAAGATGATTAGTATTAATAAGAGCTTGAGGTTGAATAATAGTAATTTGAGGAAGTTGAATGAAATCGTTAGGATTAAAAGTTAATAAATGAGTAATATGATGAGTTTTCATCACGGCTAAAAGTCTAAGATCATGGGTACGTTTTCCTTTAATATTGTAGTCTGTTACCAGTTGTAACCAATTAAGAAAAATGTCTGGAGTTTCCTCAAGTAAAATAAATTGAGCAATAAATTGATTAATTTTTTCTCTAGTTTCTTGAGGTGTCCAACCTAAACCATTAACATTACTTGGGCGAGTAGCAACTACCCAAAATTCTACTAAAACTTGAGATGTAATAACACCTAGATCACCTAAAATTAAGATTTCTTTGATGGCATTAATTACTAAATGATGTTGAGGAGATGAGGTATCAGCTATTCTTAATAAAATATTAGTATCAAGTAAATATTTAATCATTAATATTCATCCTCATACATAGTATCACGATGTAAGGCTTCTTCAGGTAAATTAGCACTGGTTTTGGGCAAGGTTGCCACAAAATCTAACCATTTTTTTACCCTTTCTTCTGGGGCAAGGTTAGGCTCTGGAGATGGTAGGGAAGTTAAACTTTTCTGTTTCAAAAATTCACTAAAATTTAAGACTTCCTCTTGTTGTTTTAAGGGCAGTTGTTTAAGATTTTCTAAGACTGCTTGTTCAATGTTCATAGTGGGTTTTTGTTAATAAATGTGGACAATATTATGATCAATTAAAGAGATAAAATAAAGTTTTTTAAATGTTCAAAAGCCGAATTATTAAAATCAAAATAACCCGCTTCTGAAGCTTCAGCTAACCTTTTATCAGGAATTTCCCTACTTGCTAACCAAGCATGAATTTTCGCTTTATCTATATTTTTAGGAAAAATTTGAGATTGATGGCTGATACAATCAAAATATTGATTAACACAATTGAGAGCATTATCATCTTTTAAAGATGCTAAACACAAAGTTTCTAACATTCCTGAATTTTGATTATCTGGTAAGATAAAAATACTAATTTTTGGGATGTCTTGACTTGATTGGGATAAACTATTAGGAATAGATAAATTCGCTTTAGTTAAGGCAGAACAAATACTCTCAAAAATACTTTTAATTGATTTATCATCAGTATCTCTAGTAATACCAATTGAAACTAATTGAGCAAAATTTGGTCTAACTTTTAAAGTCTTGAGATATTTAGGTAAATTATCTTTCCCTTGATAAGATTCTACCATAATATCATCAAGGTTTAAATATTTAAGAAAGCTTTGAAAAAATCTCAGTTCATCATTGCCTTCTCCGATTAATAATTTAGGTTTAGTAATAACTTTAATTTCTTGATTCATTATCTCATCTCAAAATCCATTTCTACAGAAGTATCTATTGTTTCTTGGTCATAAGTTATACTTTCAATAACATGATTAACCCTTTGGAAACGATGATAAGCAAAATCATAAATTTCATTTTTTAAAAAAGCATTATGAGCCGATTTGATACATTCTAAACTGTGGGTAGTAGCAAATATTTGATTATTAGTTTCTCTAGCGGCTTGGGCAATAGCTATCCAAATTTTAGTAGTGATAGAATGATGTAATCCATTTTCGATTTCATCAATTAAAATTGTCCCATTTTGATTATTAAATATCGCTAAAACTACGGATAATAACCGTCCCATTCCTTCTCCCATTAAAGGGATAGGAATTAAAGAACTTAAGCCAATATCGCCATAAATAGTAGGAACTCCCCCTGTTACTAACACGGCTAAACGCTTTAATCTCGGTTCTAATATTTTTAATATTTCTATTACCTGTTCTTGACTATTAACTATTTCTAAATTACTAAATTTTTCCGCATCTTCTGTGGGAGAAATTCTTAAACGACTACTCAAAAATTCAGAAGGTGGGAAAGATTCTAAATGTCCATTTTCTTGTTTTATTCCTATTTTAACTTGTCGATCTTCTTCATCTATGGTTAAATATAATCTCACCGTAAAATTTTTAGTTCCTTGATGATATTCTAAACATAAATCTTTAAAAATACCTCTTTTATTAGTTTTAGAATTAATGGGAAAAAATCTTGTTTCTTCGGCTTTATCTAATTTTAATTTAAGTTCGCTATTTTCTTCGAGATCACTGGTGGTGCTAATTGAAATAACTTTACTACTCTTTTTATCAAAAAATAACCATTCACAAATATCTTCAACATCAAAAGTATCTTCTCTTAAAATACCTCTTAAAAAATTTAATTTAAAAGGTAATTCAATCGAATTTAAACCGGATAGTAAAAAAACACTTTCTAAAAAAGCGGTTTTACCAATATTATTAACGCCACTAATTAAATTTACTCGTTTTAAATTATCGATCGTAAATTTTTCAAAACACCTAAAGTTTTTAATTGTAATTGATTTAAACATAAAATTTAGCTTTTTTATTCTCCTTTAAAAAATAATACTAATTTACGACTGTTGTAAATTTGTTCAATAATTTCCTCGTCAGTTTGTTCATCTTCCCATGTACCAAATGTCTTTAATAAGGCTTGATTATTGGTGGATAGTTGTTGCTGATTACTTTCAGATTTTAAAGTACGTTTGACAATAGTTTCAATCAGATTTTCTAAATCCATCACTGTTAAATTATTTAGGGTTTGATTGGAATTTACCATAATTTACTCCACTTGATTTTTAATGATAATTGTAGCATATTTATTTAACTATAAGGTAGGGAATGGTTCTAATTTATTGGTGATAATTAAAGTTTAAAATATATTGTCACTACTAACTATAATTGTTAATTTTTAAGCTAAAACTAATTCAAATTTTACTTGCATTTTTAAAGCATTTGCTATTAAATTTAAGATTAAAAATGAGTCCCCTTCATAGTCAGCATTTTCGATACTTTCAAGGGTTAATTCATCAAAATTAATTAATTTAGCTAGGTCTTTAGTAGTAAGATGATGAAGTTCTTTTAGTTTAAAAATTTCCCTAGCTACTTGATCATCAAGACGAGCTTTTTCTAATTCTAATTGGCGAGTAGGATCATCTTGATAATATCTTTGATAAAGTATTTGTAAACCATCGTTAGTTGTTAGTTTTTCTTTCATTTTACCTCCTGTGAATAAGTATATAATTCGGGATTTTGTTCAAATTTAGTTTTATTTTTGATTGCCTTATCTATTTCCGAAGGCGGAACTTCTTTTTCTTTAATAATACCATGAGAAATAATAACCGCTTGATTTTGATAGAAAAAATAAAGAATCCGATAATTAATTCCTTGAAATCCGATTCTTAATTCATAAATTTTATCTCGTAAAAAGAAAGCGGTGGTTGTTTATCCTGCACCATTCGCTCCCCCTATTACATAAATATTATTCATTTTAACTATGATATACTAATTTATTGATCAGGTAAGCAATATGTTTAATTTATTGGTTATAATTAGACATCTCTATAAGACATCTCTATAATATAATAGAAATAAAAAAATTAAGCTATCATCAACAAAGATTTTAAGGAGAAATAGCCAAAATGAGTAATTATACTTGGCAATATATTCAAGATCACAAACAAGCAACTAAAAGATTATTGGGAATTAATTATGAACAATTAGAACTGCTAATTGCACATCTTTTAATCTTGGAGAAACAAGCAAAAGAAGAATCCGAAAAACAAAAAACTAGAATTATCAATTCAGGGGGTGGTAGAGAGAGTAAACTTTCAAAAGAAAACCAGATTATTTTGACTTTAATTTATTTAAGACATCATCTGAGTTTTCAACTATTAGGTATCGTCTTTCAAGTAAGTGAATCAACAGCCAATAATTTGTTTGATTATTGGCAAAAATTATGAGAGAAGCTTTGCCATGCTCTTTACTAGAACAAGTAAAAAGTCCCCAGAAAAAATAGAAGAAATGTTGGAAAAATTGAAGGAAAATGAATTATTAGTAGATAGTGAAGAACAGCCAAGAGAAAGACCTTTAGACTATGAAGAACAGAAAAAATGTTATAGTGGAAAAAAATGTGAACATACTTTTAAAAATCAATTAATTAGTCTTCCAAAAGGCCGAGATATTGTGGATGTAGTGGCGGGAAAACCAGGGCCTTCAAGTGATATTAACATCTGTCGTCAAAATCTTAATAAGTTTGGGATAGATCAAAGGTTTAAAGGGGATAAAGCTTATGTGGGAGAGCCACAAATTATTACCCCAAAGAAAAAACCGAAAAAGGAGTATTAACTCAGGAAGAAAAAGAAGAAAATAAAAAGATTTCATCGGTAAGAATATTTATAGAACATTTAATTAGAATCATAAAAATATGGCGAGTAGCAAGAGAAAGATTTAGATTAAGAAAAGATAAATATCAGTCAGTATTTTTAACAGTTTGTGGGTTAGTGAGATTAAGAATTGAGAGTTTAGTTTTAGAAATAGTAAAATCATCGTCATCAAGTGAAGTAATTGATGTTTTAATCAGTCATACTTTTGGGAGGAAATTAGATTTAGAGGAAATTTTGACGTGAAATTAACTTTACAGCGATTGATTGCTGAGTGCTGATTAAAGATGAAACTGTTACCATATAAGCTTTATCAGTTATTGGAGATGTCTAAAGGAAATGGTTTTCCTAGATACAAGAAGAAAATGCGGAGTTTTGTCTTTCCGGCTATGCTCAAAAATTGTTTAGCAAAAGGGAAAATTAAACTACCACAATTGGGATGGTTAAAGATTAGACAATCAAGGGATTATCCTACTGGCTTTGATGTTAAACAAGCTAGAATTGTTAAAAAAGCATCTGGATATTATGTGATATTAACCTTTCAATCACAAGAACAATGTCCTAATGCTCCCGTTGGGAAAACCAGTTTAGGGATAGATGCCGGAATTGAAAGTTTTGTAGCTACTTCTAATCAAGAATTAATCAAAGCACCTAAGTTTTTAGTAAAATCACAGCGTAAGCTTAAATTGCTACAAAGAAGATTGAAACATAAAAAAATAGGTTCTAAAAACTGGTTAAAACTCCAGCAGAAAATAGCAAAAGTTCATGAACAAATTGCTAATACTAGAAAGGATTGGCATTTTAAATTAGCACATAATCTCTGTAATCATAATTTGAACCGCTGAGGTTTTCTATACTAATTAAAGTATCATTTAAGGCTTCACCTAATGTACCTTTATTGGTAGTTAAACTAACATTAACGGCGGAAGTTGCGTTAAGATAGGTTGCCGTATCAATACCATTCCCACCATTAAGAGTATCTGCGCCTAAACCACCGTTTAAACTATCGTTACCATTATTACCCGTTAAGTTATCATTACCTGCTAAACCTTTTAAAATGTCATTACCACCTAAACCTTGAAGGGTATCATTATTATTAGTACCGGTTAAAGTATCATTACCACTTGTACCAATAAAATTAAGAACATTTAAGGCAAAGCTTTGATTGACACTGCTTCCTTGTAAATCGGTAGCAATCAGTTTAATATTATAAGTTCCAGCACTTGTCGCTGTGGGAATACCACTAAAGGTACGAGTTGCACTATTAAAAGTTAACCAAGAGGGTAAAGCATTACCATTTTCTAGGGTTGCACTGTAGGTGAGAGTATCATTTTGATCAATATCGGTAAAAGTATTAAGAGGAAAAGTATAGGTAAAATTATGTCCTTCGCCTATAGTTTGAGAGGGAATATGATTTGTTACGGTGGGTGTATCATTTACAGGATTAACGGTGACAGTGAAGATATTATCTACATATTTACCGTTAGCTGTACCTCTGACTGTAATATTAGCTATCCCAAATTGATTTTCTAAATAATCAAGAGTTAATTGATTATTATTAATTGTTGCTGTTAATAATCCTATATTACTATTAGCAAAGACAGTTTTAACTATGTTATCTCCCTCTACATCACTGAAAACGTTAGTTAAATCAATGATAGTATTATCGGCATCTTCATTAACAGTTAGAGGTGCGATCTCGTTACTGACTACAGGTGCATCATCTACAGGATTAATGGTAATATCAAAGACTGTTTCGTTAATATTACCATTTTCGCCATCAGCAACAGTGAAGCTAAAATTATCAGAGGTGGTTTCACTGCCATTGTGAGTGTAACTGAGACGGTTATTGTTAATATCGTTTTGGGTAAAGGTATTACCAATAATTAACGTCACATTATTAAGAGTTAAACTTCCGTTATTAGGCAAATCGGTTAAGGTGTAAACAATTTCATTGTTAGTGTTATCAAGATCAGTTACTAGGAGTTGGGTATTGGCGATCGCTTGACTATCACCTTCATCTAATAACAGTTTCTCATTAATTAATAATTGAAGATCAGGCAAAATAGTAAAGGAAACTGGCAAAGTATTTTGACCAGTATTTCCAGCACGATCTTCAACAGTGGTACTATTAATAGTTAGTTGATAAGTACCAGGAGTACCAGTTAATTGTGTTAATCCATTAATACGATAAGTGGTATCAGAGAGATGTTCAATAGTAATACTTGTTAGATCAAGTATTTCACTACCATTACGGATTAAGGTAAGATCGCTACTATTAAAAGTAGCTAAATTAATTACTTCTGAGAAGCGAACATCAAGATAGTTGACATGATTAATAGTAGGTGCATTAGGAAGGTTTAAGACTTCGAGAATACTAGGTTTAGTTAGGTCAGTAAATAGTGTGATCTCAGTTGAATTAATGTTACTAGCACCATCAATTATCCGTATTTCTAATTCTTGATTCCCTAAAGTTGTTAAGGGAATAGTAGCATTAAATTGATAATCAGTAACGATAGCTTGTCCCAGAGATTGATGGAGTTTAGTATCATAAACATAAACTTTTAAGCCATTTTCACTGAGACTTCCACTAAGGGTAATATTGGTAGTATTAATCAGGTTAACTGTATTTAAGTTGATGCTATTTTCACCTATTTTAAGATTACTAGGAGCATCTGGTGGAGTAATATCCATTAACCAAGTTTCGGAAGCTGATCCTGTACCTAAATTACCGGATAAATCTTTAATTGCGTTACCATTAACCGTTAAAATATAGTTTCCTTCGGTTTGTGTGAGGTTACTTAAGCCATTAATACGGTAAGTAGTATCATTAATGGCATTAATAGTAACCGTGTTGTTAATTAAGTTACTGCTACCATTACGAGTAAGAGTAATATCTTCCCAAGTGAAGGTACTTAAATCAATAGATTCAGAAAGGTTAACATCAAGGGATGAAACAGGAATATTGCGAGGATCAAGCTGTAAATGTTGAATATTCGTAATAGTCGGTGGGGTATTATCTGTGTTTCCTGTAGCAGTTTTAATCCAAGTTTCACTAAGTGAACCTGAGCCTAATTTACCATCTAAATCGGCAATTTGAGTTGCATCAACAGTTAATTGATAATCGCCATCAGTGTTAGTTAATGTTTCTAATCCTGTAATTTGATAACGAGTAGTTGATAGGGGAATAATTGAGATATTAGGGGTAATTAAATTTGTGCCATTATTCAGAGTTAAAATTAGATCGTTGTAATTGAAAGTATTGGCTTTTATCGGTTCAGAAAATTCTACAATAATGGCATTAACCGCAGTGGAACGAGGATCTGGAGTAACATCAATAATATCGGTAACGGTAGCACCACCAGAGGTATAAATAACGGTATAAGTAGTTTCTCCAGGGTTAGCATTATAGTCAAGAAAATGTAAGATATTTTCGTAGATAGGAGAACCTGTAGCGGGAAAAGTGCGATCGCTTATCCAAACATTATCTAAGTTAATAGCAGTACCATCAGACCGTAAAACTTGACTAATTTCTAATGTACCATTACTGGGATCTGCTAGGTGTAAATATGTCCAACCACTATTGACATTGGCTGTAATTTGTGCTTGTAAATTGTCAATGGTTGTTGTAGCATTAGTAAGGACATTTACAGGGGCAGTAGTGCCATTACTCAAGTAGAGAATATCAGGATAGAAATTAGCATCAAAGGTATCATTAACTAAGAAATCAGGTAAGTTATCACTATCCACATTAACTTTGTGAGTAAGTTCGTGAATATTGACTTCTTTAATCAAGGATAATTCAGGTTTTCCTAAATCGTTAATATGTTCAAAAGTAGCGTTATATTCAGTAAATCTACCTTGCAATGAAGACTTGAATAACCAATCAGCAACTACAGTTTCTCCGGCTACAATATTACCGAAATCAACGTTTAATGACGGGGTAATAGATTCACTTCCGATTTGAGTACCGATAATATTAAAGTCAATTAGTAAACCTTTTTCATTATCAATAATCTTGGGTTGTGCGGAGTTAATATGTAAGTTTTTAGCAGTTCCTTTACCTTCATTTCTGATTAGCATTCCTAATGAGAAAGGAACAGATGTTTCTATAGACCTCTTGCGAAAGTGGGATCATGAAAGTACAATAAAGAAAAAATTGGAGAACAGAATATGAATTATGAAGAAGTCAAAAAATTAAACTCAACTGAGTTTAAACGCTATTGTGGAGTTCAGCTCGAAACATTTAATGATATGGTAAAAATTGTCAAAGCTGAAAAAATACTCCAAAAAAAACCGGGAAGGAAAAGCAAATTATCTATAGAAGATCAAATATTAATGACTCTTGCCTATTTAAGAGAATATCGTTCTTTTTTCATTTAGCAATTGATTGGGGAATTCATGAATCAAATGTTTGTCGAATTGTGAATAAAATTGAGAAAATTTTAATTAGTTCAGGTTTGTTTACTTTACAGGGGAAAAGAACGCTAATTCAAAGTGAGAATGAGATCGAAATAGTAGCAGTTGATGTCTCAGAACATGAGATAGAACGTCCTCAAAAAAAACAGAAAAGTTATTATAGTGGGAAGCAAGGCTATCATACAATAAAATCCCAACTATTGATCAATAAAAAAGTGCAGAAATAATTTGTACAGCTTTTGCAAAAGGACAAATTCATGATTTTAACCTGTTTAAAAAAGTAAAATAAATCTAAATGAAGATACCAAATGTTTAGCAGATAAAGGGTATCAAGGAATTAATAAAATTCATAAAAATAGTACCATCCCTATCAAAAAAGAAGAAACAAAAACTCAGTTCAGAAGAAAAACAATTTAATCGTCAACTAGCAAAAGAAAGGATAATTGTTGAACATATTCATCGTCATTTGAAAATATTTAAAATACTTTCATCACGATATAGAAATAGAAGAAAACGTTTTAGATTAAGATTTAATTTAATTGCAGGTATTTACAATTATGAGCTTTCTTTGAAGACAAAATTGGCGATCGTCTGATACTTTCGCAAGAGGTCTATTGCACTAACTTCTCCATTAAATCCCCCCGTCCGAATAACTGTTACTTGAACGCTGGTTGCACCATTTTCTCGAATACTATACTCAGGTTGACTCAAAGATAAAACACTATTACCAAAAAATCCTTCTGTCCAAGTTGCACCGTAAACTGTACCGTTATTGTCATTTCCAGCTAAATCACTAACAATATTTCCTGTAGCTTCATTAAACTGCCAATAACCTATTAATCCGGTTTCAGTTCCGTTTAACGTATGATTCATATTCGCCTGGATTTCTTCTTGAGTTCGCGCTTGATTCCACATCCGAACTTCATCAATATTTCCATTGAAATAACGGACTGTATTAAAAGTGACACAACCAAAATCAAGAACACCGTTATTATTTACGGGTGTTCCAGTGAAAGGAACTGACTGACTTAGTATTCCATCCAAATAAATGCTTAGGGTAGAACCATTTAAGACTCCTGCAACATGATGCCATTGATCATCAAGAATATTTGTCGTTGTCAATGCTGTAATATGTTCAGTGCCATTTCCTACGGAAAAGCCAAGAATACCATTAGTGGCTAATCCTTGAATAGTCCAACCACTGAAAGCTGGAGCTATTCCATGAGATTTATCCACTAAGGCAAAGAGTTGATCACCACTAAATTGATCTGGTTTGGCTTTAAACCATAGTTCGACAGTAAAAGCAGTATTAATATTCAAGTTATCATTATGGGGAATCTGAACATAATCATTAACGCCATCCAATAATAAGGAAGTTTCCTCATCATTTTTTTCTATTTCAAGAGTTTTTCCCCCTAAAGTAAGCGTTGCTGTGTCATCTTCTGTTTTTAGTGAAGCTAAGTCTTGAGAAGACAGATTTTTCCCTTGTACTAAAGCTGAAAAGATTGCTCCCTCATCACCAAGACTATCTACTGAATTAATCTGAGCGTCAATAAAATGTCCAATTTCCTCTAAAACAACACTCTTAATACTTTCTGGAGTTGCAGATTTGAGAAAATTATCCGATAGATAAATGGTATTGGTGCTACTAGCGTAAGCTCCGTTAGCATTACCTAAAATCTCGCTATTAAGTATCTCTATCGAAGGAATTTGACTAAAATCACCGATTTGCCATAGAGATCGCACAGTTGCGGCTAGATTGTGATTATATTCTGTCCCGAAAGTAGTATCAAGGATATTCCAGAAGTCTTCACTATTGGCAAATAAACTCAGTTGATCATAGGTTAAAGACAAAATATCATTGATATTAACCGACTCAAGATTCAGGGCTTTGTTAGACATCTCTTTGCCCTCCTTTTGTATTCTTAAAAAAAATAATTTAATGTAGATATATATTTGTTTTTTTTAGAATACCCACCCATAATCCTAGCAATTTAATTAAAAATATTGTCTTAATTTAAGAAAAATTTAAGATTCTAGTTTAGACTAAAAATATTTTGCAAGACAAAAAATTAAACCAAATCAGAAAGTAGATCAGACAACTCACCTTGTAGATCCTGACGGTTATCATCATAGATCATTAAAGTATTCAAATCAGCATGACGGGATAACTTCTGCACCTTGCGCACATTCCCTCCGGTGGCATCAAGAGCCGCCGTAATCCCCGAATGCCTGATCCGATGAGGCGAAATCACCTTAGTAATACCCGCTTCAATCGCCACCTTACGCACCAATTGATAAATAGCCGTCCCCGTGATACCATGACCATAGTGAGCATGGTCTAAGGCAATAAATAAAGGCTGATGGAGGTCTAATTCCCCTCTAGCCTGTAACCAATCTAAAATAGCATTAACCGTAGGTTTAGCCAAACTCACCGCCTGTTGTTGTTGCCCTTTGCCCTTGCCAATAATCAATAAAGATTTACCTTCCAAATCTAAATCTTTAATCAAAGTTTGCGCAATTTCGCCCCGTCGTAAAGCATTATCCCACAACAACCTTAAAATCGCATAATCTCGTTTACCCTTCAAAGTAGAGCGATCGGGAATAGCCAACATCAGGGCATAACTTTCCTTACTAACACCCGTCGTATCCCGATAACGAATGACCTTATCCCCCTTAATACTATCTAAACTATAACAACATTCGCCCAATTGATTTCCCAAACGCACCAACGACTTAATCGCCGCCAAACGCCGATTAATGGTAGCAGAGGATAACTGACGCTTTCGCAAAGAAGACTTATATTGTAAAACCACAGCCGTCGCTTGTTTTTGCTCAAGAGAGAGAAACTCTTTCACCAAGAGGGGATTAGGCTCAGTAGCACCCGTCAAAAACTGAAAAAAATCCCTTAAATCTTTGGCGTAGGCACGTCTAGTTTGGGATGAGCGCTTATCCTCAAGTAACTGGGTGAGAATGTCGGGGTTAGTGAGATGATTAAACTGGAGATGGACTTGAATTTGACTCATGAGCTTGTGATAATAATCCTTGTCATACTGCCAAAAAGTTAGAAGTACCTGAGAATATAATTTTGTTATTTCAACCACCTTATTGTCCAGAAGTAAATCCGATTGAAAGACTGTGGTTATATATCAAACAACAGTTAAAAAATATCTGGTTTAAGAACTTGGATGATGTCAAAAATAAAGTAGCTAATATCTTAAATAATTTACAAGAAGATTTTATCCTGTCTTTAGCAGGTTGGGATTATATTGTGAATGCTTTATCTGTGTAGCTACTTTTTGTAAATGGTATCAGATCTGTCTCAAGTGATTCGCTTACGTCCTCTTTCGGGTAATGAGGAGCAAGTTTGCGGTATTTTTACCCCCTTAGGTGAAAAAATTGAACCGGCCGAGTTTCCTCTCCCCAAAACTCAAACTTTACAAAATCACTCGGCGGCACAGTTACTTCTTGATGCGGCTAGATTAAGTTTAAGGAGTGGGGCGGGTCCTTTTCGCTGTTTGGGTCGTTTATCGGTGCGTCCTCGTCCTTATCAGTTAGTTCCTTTGTTAATGGCTTTACGTCAAGAAACGGTACGCTTATTGATCTCTGATGATGTGGGGGTTGGTAAAACGATTGAAACGGGCTTAATTATTCGAGAATTGTTAGAAAGAGGAGAAATTAAACGAGTGGCTGTACTTTGTCCCCCTCAATTATGTGAGCAATGGCACAAAGAACTTAAAGAGAAATTTCATCTGGAAGGGGTCGTGATTAGATCCGCCACTGTCTCTAAATTAGAAAGAAGTTTACCTACTGGTAATCATCACATTTTTGACTATTATCCAGTAATAATTGTGAGTATGGACTATATCAAATCAGAACGACGCAGAGCGAGTTTTTTGGCATATTGTCCTGATTTGGTGGTAGTAGATGAGGTGCATACCGCTAGTAGTGGGGGTGAAGGGACAAGGCAACAACGTCATCAGTTAGTGAGTGCCATCGCCGAAAAACCTCAGCAAAATTTAATTTTATTAACGGCTACGCCCCATAGTGGCATTGAGGCCAATTTTCTCTCAATTTTAGGCCTATAGGACTTACGCATTGACAAATAGAGAGTAAAATGCTCATTGAAAGATTTGTATCTTAGAATACATTTTTCTCTAAAATTTCTAGTTGAAATTCCAAACTTGACAAAATGTCCATTCAAACCCAAAATATAGTCCTTGAACAATTTAAGATTGAATTGATTGACAATGAAACTAAAACAAAAACAGGAAAAAGCTAAATGTAATTTGCCAACATATACCTTATTTTTATTGTCAGAACCTAAATTGATTAGTTGTCAAAGATTATCGGATATTTTAGGAGATTCATCTCATGATGCCATCAATCGTTTTTTAATTAGACAACAATATACTCCCAAGGATTTATTTGAAGCAATTAAGACTTTAATTAATTTAAATGGGGAACATTAAGCGTAGATGATATGGTAATAGACAAGGAACAAGGCTTTTCATTTGCCTTAAAATCGAACCGAAAAGTGGCGATTGAACAAGGTAAATTTGTGCAACTCAAAGACCTAGAAATTAAAGAAGAAGGATTAATCGTTGATCTCAAAGAAGTAGGTTTGGTAAAAGTATTTACAACTAGATTCAAAAACGAAACTAGGTATTATGCTATATTTTTACCAAACTATCATGAACTGAAAAAGATTAATAGAGAAAAATTTACCATAGTTCATGATCAACATTGGGAATTGAACAATATCATCGAGCGTTAAAACAAGTTTGTAATATTGAAAGATTTTATGTGCGTCAAACTGCGGCAATTTCCACTCATATTTTTAGTTCAATCTGGGCTTTTATTCAATTAGAATTATTTCGATTTAATTCAGAGATTATCAATTGGTATCAGTTGAAAAGAAATATGTTTAATGAAGTAATCCGCTCGTTTATTCTAAATAATTTAGATTCTAAATTTCTTAATCTAAATTATTTGATTTCAGATCATATTTAAAGGTTTAATACATATTTTGTTTTTTTTGTCAATGCGTAAGTCCTAAATTGTCTAATAAAATTTTTCACTTGTAGCCAAATATCTTCTACAAATATCTTCTAAAGGCTAAAAGCCTTGTTTTATAATATTTTCAGCCTTAGCGTTGTTTTTCGCACACTTGCTACCCAAACGCCTCTAAGTAATGATAACAAAAAAACCACCCGTAGGGATGGTTTTTTTGTGTTGAAAAAGGAGCTTGGCATCGAACTATTTTCCCGTCCGGCAACCCGGAAAGTATCTTCGCCGCTCATTCGTTTCACCATCGAGTTCGGGATGGAATCGAGGTGGGACCAAAAGGCTCAAGACACCAAGCAATGGGTAAAAAACCCTCAAGATTACATAGAGTGAACAATAAGTCAGAAATTAAAATTAGGTCAAGCCCTCGGTCGGTTAGTAAGTCTCGACTTCATCCATTACTGGACTTCCATCTAACTCCTATCAACGGGTGGTCTGCCCGTGACCTTACCAGGTTAACCCTGTGAGAGTACTCATCTTGAGGTGGGCTTCCCACTTAGATGCTTTCAGCGGTTATCACCTCCGCACTTGGCTACCCTGCGTTTACCGTTGGCACGATAACAGGTACACCAGAGGTGCGTCCTTCCCGGCCCTCTCGTACTAAGGAAGACTCCTCTCAATACTCTTACGCCTACACCGGATATGGACCGAACTGTCTCACGACGTTCTGAACCCAGCTCACGTACCGCTTTAATGGGCGAACAGCCCAACCCTTGGGACCGACTTCAGCCCCAGGTTGCGATGAGCCGACATCGAGGTGCCAAACCTCCCCGTCGATGTGAACTCTTGGGGGAGATCAGCCTGTTATCCCTAGAGTAACTTTTATCCGTTGAGCGACGGCCCTTCCACTCAGTGCCGTCGGATCACTAAGACCGACTTTCGTCCCTGCTTGACTTGTAGGTCTTGCAGTCAAGCTCCCTTCTGCCTTTGCACTCCACGGCTGATTTCCAACCAGCCTGAGGGAACCTTTGTGCGCCTCCGTTACCATTTAGGAGGCGACCGCCCCAGTCAAACTGCCCACCTGAAACTGTCCTCCCCCCGGTTGACGGGGGTGAGTTAGAATTCTAGCTTCCTGAGAGTGGTATCTCACCGTTGGCTCTGTTTTCCCCACAAGGAAAACTTCAACGCCTCCCACCTATCCTGCGCACAAGAAGCCCGAACACCATTCCAGGCTACAGTAAAGCTTCATAGGGTCTTTCTGTCCAGGTGCAGGTAGTCCGTATCTTCACAGACATTCCTATTTCGCCGAGCCTCTCTCCGAGACAGTATCCAGATCGTTACGCCTTTCGTGCGGGTCGGAACTTACCCGACAAGGAATTTCGCTACCTTAGGACCGTTATAGTTACGGCCGCCGTTCACCGGGGCTTCGGTCACTAGCTTCAGGATTGCTCCCTGACCAACTTCCTTAACCTTCCGGCACTGGGCAGGCGTCAGCCCCCATACTTCGTCTTACGACTTGGCGGAGACCTGTGTTTTTGGTAAACAGTCGCCTGGATCTCTTCACTGCGACCCCCCTCTCAGGGGGTACCCCTTCTCCCGAAGTTACGGGGTCATTTTGCCGAGTTCCTTAGAGAGAGTTATCTCGCGCCCCTTGGTATTCTCTACCTCCCTACCTGTGTCGGTTTCGGGTACAGGCCTTTCTAATTTATGAAGTTTAGGGCTTTTCTTGGAAGCCTGAAATCATAGCACTTCCCTCCTTAGAGGGTCGGACTCCCACCTTAGCTCAGTCTGTTTTCTCCAGACCTCATCACCTCGAATGGTTGCACTAGGTATTCCAACACCTAGCCACTTGATTCCTTCTCCGTCCTCCTGCTTCAATTAAAAAGGGTACGGGAATATTGACCCGTCGTCCATCGACTACGCTCTTCAGCCTCGCCTTAGGTCCTGACTAACCCTCCGTGGACGAGCCTTGCGGAGAACCCTTAGGGTTTCGGGGTATATGATTCTCACATATATTTTCGCTACTTAAGCCGACATTCTCACTTCTATACAGTCCACATCTGCTCACCGCTAATGCTTCACCCCATATAGAACGCTCCCCTACCGATTTGTTGTTATACTAAATCCCACAGCTTCGGTAAATAGCTTAGCCCCGTTCATTTTCGGCGCAGGAGCGCTTGACCAGTGAGCTATTACGCACTCTTTTAAGGATTGTCGCTTCTAGGCAAACCTCCCGGTTGTCAATGCACTCCCACCTCCTTAATCACTTAGCTATTATTTTGGGACCTTAGCTGGTGGTCTGGGCTGTTTCCTCTTGACGATGAAGCTTATCCCCCACCGTCTTACTGGTTAATTCCTCTGGGGTATTCTGAGTTTGCCTCACTTTGGTACCGCTCTCGCGATACGCAGATGAAACAGTGCTTTACCCCCAGTCTTACTTTAACCAGCTCGCGCCTAAACACATTTCGGGGAGAACCAGCTAGCTCCGGGTTCGATTGGCAT
>NZ_AP025630.1:2055000-3155000 GCF_055394725.1 Annamia dubia NIES-4383 | reverse complement strand
GCTTTAAAAACCAAGGCTGATGGGGTTTTAGTTGTTAACTAATTGGTTAAAAAATTGACTTTTTTCAATAGATTTAGTATAAATCATAGATAATACAAATAAAAAACTGGCCTAGCTATGGGCATAATGCTGTTCTTAGATCACTTGCTTGGCACTCTTTGAGCATTGCCAGACAAGATCAGTAGGAGCGAACGGCGGTTCACCCCTACTTATATTTATATCTTGTGAAAATAATTCCTGATTATAAGAATTAATTTAGTTAATTGTTACTGTTTCTTTTGTTTTAGAAAAGTAGGTGTTTAAAATTGTTTCTGCCATTTGAGAACTGGTTAAGCCTAATGTGGCTTTTGACTGATCGGGAGAGGCATGATCTACTAAAACGTCAGGCACTCCAAGGCGTTTGATGGGTACGGCCACATTGGCATCTAATAAGGCTTCCGCTACGGCCGAACCGAAACCGCCCATTAAAGAGCCTTCTTCCATGGTGACTACTTTACCGATTCTTTGGGCTAAGGGGGCGATCAGTTCAATATCTAATGGTTTCACAAAACGCGCATTAACTACGGTGGCTGAAATTCCGTGTTCACTGAGGATTTCGGCTACTTGCAGAGCAGGATGTGCCATTGTTCCATAGCCAATTAAGAGAATATCATCTCCATTTCTGAGGATTTCTGCTTTGCCGATGGTGATAGCTTCCCAACCTTCTTCCATTAATGGTACTCCTACGCCGTTACCTCTGGGGTAACGCATGGCGATCGCGCCGTCTTTGTAGTTAATACCTGTGACTAACATCCGTTGCATTTCGGCCTCATCTTTGGGAGCCATGATCACAAGGTTAGGAATACAACGCAGATAGGAAATATCATACATCCCTTGATGGGTAGGCCCATCTGCACCCACGATCCCTGCGCGATCTAAACAGAAGAAAACGGGTAATTTTTGAATACAAACATCATGGATAATCTGATCATAAGCCCTTTGTAGGAAAGTAGAATAAATGGCGACTACGGGGGTAAAGCCTTCACAAGCCATCCCTGCGGCCATGCCAACGGCGTGTTGTTCCGCAATACCTACGTCAATATATTGATCGGGTAGGGCTTTTTGAAATTTATCTAAGCCCGTACCTGTGGCCATGGCGGCGGTAATACCGATGATTTTGGGGTCATTTTGGGCTAATTTGATTAAGGTATCGGCGAAAACCTTGGTATAACTGGGAGGGGTGGGCTTATTAGAGGGATAGGCTTTTCCTGTTTTTAAGTCAAAGGGTGACTGGGCATGATAACCAACTTGATCTTTTTCGGCGATCGCATAACCTTTACCTTTGACGGTGGCCACATGGACTAAAACTGGCCCTTGTACTTTGTGAGCTTGTTTGAAGGTATCAATTAATTCTTCAAGGTTATGTCCATCTACTGGCCCAAAATATTTAAAGCCTAATTCTTCAATCACTGCACCTACTTTAGACACAGCGAGGCGTTTCATACTTTCTTTGACACGCTCCATTTCAGCATTTAATTGTTCTCCCACAAACGGTAAATGTTTGAATTGTTCTTCTAAATTATCTGCAATAAATTGTACGGGATCACTATGTCTAACTTTGTTTAAATAGCGAGAAATTGCGCCGACATTGGGAGAAATAGACATTTCATTATCATTTAAAACCACCATTAAGTTAGTTTGGGGTAAATGGCCGGCATGGTTGATCGCTTCTAAAGCCATACCGCCCGTTAAAGCACCGTCACCAATGATCGCCACTACTTTGAAGTTTTCCCCCATGGCATCACGGGCTAAAGCCATGCCTAAACCTGCGGAAATACTGGTGGAGGCGTGGCCTGCTCCAAAATGATCAAATTTATTTTCACAGCGTTTTAAATATCCGGCTATTCCATCTTTTTGTCTTAAAGTATGGAAATTATTATAACGTCCTGTGAGCATTTTGTGAGGGTAAGCCTGATGACCCACATCCCAGATCACTTTATCTCGATCGAGATCTAGAGTTTGATAAAGGGCGATCGTCAATTCTACCACCCCTAAGCCCGGCCCTAAATGACCGCCAGTAGCGGCGATCGTCTGTAAATGTTTTTCTCTGATCTGTCTGGCAATATCTTCGAGTTGACGAGTAGATAAACCGTGTAGTTGATTAGGATGAGTTAATTCACTAAGGTGCATTGTTTTATCTTTGAGATGAAAGGATCAAAATAAATTAATATATAGTTAAGTTTAGCGTTTTTGTGATGTGATGAGTAGTAACTGATGAGTAATGAATAATGGATAATTTTCCCTTGTTAATTTTCCCCTGTCAATTTTCCCTTGTTAAAGCTTTTTTTTCTAATAACCAATAGGTCAACATTTCGCCTTTTCCTTTAACATTAATTAAGCCTCTTTCTTCAAAGATAAATTCTGATTTTAATGATTGATAAACCGTTTCTGTAACTTGAATTTTACCCGCTTTTCCTGATGACTCCATTCTTGAGGCAATATTAACCGCATCTCCCCAAAGATCGTAACTAAATTTTTTTTCGCCGATCACTCCTGCTACTACTGATCCCGTATTAATACCAATTCTAATTTGAAAATTTTTGCCCTTAATTTGTTGAAAATATTTAATGGCTTCTTGCATATCTAAAGCCATTTGAGCGATGGCTTGAAGATGATTTTTTTGAGGTAAAGGAATACCTCCGGCCACCATATAAGCATCACCAATTGTTTTAATTTTTTCTACTTCATGTTTATCCGCTAAACGATCAAAAGTTGAAAAAATCTCGTTTAATAAATCAATTAATTCTAAAGGTTTCATTTGGGAAGCTAGGGGAGTAAAACCAACAATATCAGCGAATAAAATGGTGGCACAATCGAATTGTTGAGCTAGGGCATTATGAAAATTTTTTAATTGTTGAACAATGGGTTTAGGTAAAATATTTAATAATAATTTTTCTGATTTTGTTTTTTCTAATTTTAGGGCTTTATTCGCATTAATTCTCTCGGTTACATCGCTTTGAATACCTACAAAATGAGTTAATTTATTTTCTTGATTATAAATAGGCGAAATGGTTAATTCATTCCAAAATATAGTTTGATCTTTGCGATAATTTAACAGGATAACGGTACAATTTTTCCCTTCTTTAACTGCTTTTCTTAATAAATTAATTGATGCTTGATCTGTTTTTTTTCCTTGTAAAAAACGACAATTTTTTCCTAATGTTTCATTTTTTGAATAACCTGTAATTCGTTCAAAAGCAGAGTTAATATAAATTAGGGGCATATCAGGTAAATTAACATCAGCAATTACAATCCCAACGCAACTAGCTTCGATGGCTTTATCTCTTAATAATAAAGCTTGTTGTGTTTCTATTCTATGGCTTACATCGTTTTGAATGCCTACAAAGTGGGTTAATTGATTTGCTTGATTATAGATAGGTGAAATTGTCAATTCATTCCAAAACTGTGACCCATTTTTACGGTAATTTAAGAGGGTAACTATGCAATTCTTACCCTGTTTAATTGCTTGGCGTAATTGATTTAATTGGGGCTGATTGGTTTTTTTTCCCTGTAGAAAACGACAATTTTTTCCTAATACTTCAATTGCTGAATAACCTGTCATTTTTTCAAAGGCAGAATTAACATAAATTAACGGCATATCAGGTAATAAAGCATCAGCGATCACAATGCCAACACAACTCGCTTCGATAGCTTTATCTCGTAAGTTTAAAGCCTGTTGAATTTCATTTTGATAAACCGTACTACTGCACCAATTATTGTTAGTAATATCTTTAGTTATCCCATAACTAAAGCCATTTTCATAAGGAGAAAAACGCCATGATAACCAACGATAAGTATGATTTTTTGCTAAAAAACGATGGGTAATTGTTAATACTTCATTTTGACTAATTTGCTGACATTGAATATCAATATTTTGAGTCACAGCTAAATCATCAGGATGGACAAAATCTAACCATGAACGAGATTGCAATTCTTCAATATTCCAGCCTAAAATATCACTCCAAATCTGATTTAATTTAACAAAATAACCTGCTTGATTACGGATGGATAAAAGATCATTAGATAGATTAAAAAAATTATCAATATTTGGATTCATAGTTTAATTAATAAGTAATAAGTGGTAGATCAAAATAATAAAAAATAAGTTAAAATAATCAAATATTAAATTAAGAAAATAATCAATAATCAGTAAAATTAAGTTTGAATAATAGACATTAGCACGAAAGTCAATCTCATAATTGATTATAACAAAATAGGGTTTCAACAGTTGACAATTATCAGGGAATAGTTGATAATATTTTTTAAAATTATCCACTTTTAACTTATAATGTTTTTGTCAATTTTGCTAGTTATAACTGTGGTGCAAGTATCTTGCTTGTTACCCTTTAAGAGATTTTAATTTTTAAATCTCATTTGTAAATGCAATAGTTACGAATAACAAATAAAAAATAACAAAAATTATGATGAATGTATTACAAGCATTTACTTTAACGAATATTCCTTTTACCCAATGGGGAAAAGGTAGTTTTTTATATCGAATAGTTAGCTTTTTAAATGATTGGAAAAATCAAAGTTGGTTATTACAATGGAGCGAAGCGATCGGCGGAATTATTATTAGTCTTATTTTAATATTAAGCCCCTTTGTTTCTACCAGTTTAATCGGAGTTTTACTTTTAATGGCCGGGGCTTTTTGGGCTTTATTATTAATTTCTGAAAAAGCTACTTTTGGGGGAACTCCTATTCATTTATTGGTATTTTTATATTGGTTTTGTGCTGTTATTGCTACCATTTTTTCCCCTGTTAAAAGAGCCTCACTTAATGGCTTAGTTGAATTAACTTTATATTGTTTAATGTTTGCAATTTGTGCTAAAATTTTTCGATCTAATCAGGTTAAAAACTGGGTTATAACTATCTTTTTATTAGTATCTTTACTGGTGGGAAGTTATGGTATTAGACAGGAATATTTTGGAGTTGAACAGTTAGCAACATGGAACGATCCAACCTCACTTTTAGCAGGGGATACAAGGGTTTATAGTTATTTAGGAAACCCCAATTTATTAGCATCTTATTTATTACCCGCAATTGCTCTAAGTTTAGGTGCTATGATCATCTGGAAAAACTTGCTACCTAAAGCTTTAGCCCTTACTATATTTATAGTAAATATCTCCTGTTTATTCTTTACCGATAGTCGTGGAGGTTGGTTAGCCAGTGCAGTTTTATTAACGATCTTTTTTAGTTTTTGTTATTATTGGTATCAGGATAAATTGTCTCCATTTTGGAGAGCTTCTTTGATTCCTTTAGTAACAGGAATTATCTCAATTTTATTTATCATTGCTCTTTTAAGAGTAGAATCTTTAAGGATACGTTTATTAAGTATTTTTGTGGGTAGAGAAGATAGTAGTAATAATTTTAGAATTAATGTTTGGGAAGCAGTGATTAAAATGATTAAAGATTATCCTATTACGGGCATCGGAATAGGCCATGATTCTTTTAATCAAATTTATCCCATTTATATGAAAACTGATTTTACTGCTTTAAGTGCCTATTCTATTTATTTAGAAACTATTTTAGAGATGGGATTTCTTGGTTTTAGCTCTTTTATTTGGCTATTAATTGTAACTTTAAATCAGGCAATTATTCACATCAAAAATTTAAAATTAAGTCAAAATTTACAAGCTTTTTGGTTAGTAGGGGCGATCGCAGGTTGTGCAGGTTTATTAACTCATGGTTTTGCTGATACCGTTTGGTTTCGCCCCCAAGTTAACACTTTATGGTGGATGTTGATCGCCTTGATCGCCAGTTATTATGAAACAGTAAACAATGATCAGTGATCAGTTAAGGGTTATCAGTTAACAAATAACTACTAACAAATAAGCAATAACTAATACTGTTTCATGGCGCGTGAAATATCCCTTTGATCATCACGCCGTTTAACAGTTTCTCTCTTATCATGAAGTTTTTTACCACGCCCTAAACCAATTTCAATTTTAATTTTGCTACCTTTAAAATACATTTTAATTGGCACTAAAGTTAAACCTTTTTCTTGGGTTTTACCAATTAATTTTGTAATTTCTTTTTTATGTAATAAAAGTTTACGAGTGCGTAAAGGATCATGATTAAAATAATTACCACTAGCCTGATAAGGGGAAATATGAACATTAGTTAATAAAGCCTCATGATTGCGGATAAAAATATAACCATCTTTTAAATTTACCTTTCCCGCACGGATAGATTTAACTTCCGTGCCTAACAAAGAAATTCCCGCTTCGTAAGTCTCTAAAATCTCATATAGAAAGAAAGCTTGACGGTTTTTACTAATTAATTTAATACCTGTTTTTTGCTCACCCATTTTATTAATTTACCAACCTTTAATTTATAAGTAATAAAATATTTTTAATTTTCCAACAAGCTTCAACAATTATTAATTGATCACACTTGCTTAACGGAATTTCTATTATAACATTTTTGGGACTTAAGCAGATAAAATAATTTAAAGACTTTAGCACAAAATTTATTGTATAATTTACAAATAAGCTCCTTGGCAGTAGTCTTTTTCCTCGACAAATATTTTTATACCATCTTAAGCAAATTAATCTTAACTGATCATTTTAATTAATTCATCGGACATTTCAAAATTAGATGTAACATTTTGCACATCATCTAAACCATCTAAAATATCCATTAATTTTAAAATAGATTTAGCTTGATCAGCATCATCAATTTCCATAATATTATTAGTAACCCAAGTTAATTGTACCTCCTTAATCGGTAATTTTAAATCCTTTAAAACCTGATTTAATCTTTCTAAATTACCAACTTCCGTAAAAATTTGAGTAATAATTTGATCATCTTCATTATTAATTTCATAACTGTGTGCATTGCCCTCAACAGAAGCCTCTAACAGTGTTTCTTCATCTATTTGACCCCCCAATATTATCACTCCTTTTTGTTCAAACATCCAGCTAACACAGCCAGTTTCACCCAAATTTCCCCCATTTTTACTAAAAGCTACCCTCAGATCCGCCGCCGTGCGGTTGCGGTTATCGGTTAAAGCCTCGATCAAAATGGCTACACCTCCTGCCCCATAACCTTCGTAGCGAATTTCCTCTAACCTACTGCTCTCATCATTATAAGTACCCGCTCCCTTAGCGATCGCCCTTTCAATATTATCATTAGGAATGCCGGCCGCCTTGGCTTTTTCAATAGCGGTGCGTAATTGAAAATTCCCCGCCGGATCTGGAAAACCATTTCGAGCGGCCACAATGATCGCACGGGAAAGTTGAGTAAAAGTTTTCCCTTTTTTAGCGTCTACTCTTTCTTTTTGGCGCTTAATATTCGCCCATTTTGAATGCCCTGCCATTGTTAAAAAATTCGCTTAAATTTGAATATTTTAAGTTATAATCTAAAGTTTTAATTGTGCATTATACAATATTTTGTTATTAGTTAAATGATCATCAATTCAAAAATTGATCTTTTGATCTATAATTAAACAAGTTTATTTTCATTAATATTAGCAAAAATTAAACCCAAATCAATTTATTTCATGACTTTATTTGCTTCCAGTACAACCCTTTCACCCCCCATCGGAGAACTAAAAATTTCTACTTTTAACGCTTTAGAAGAACAAGATCATCCTCCTTTAAAATTATCTTTAGTGCTTCCTACCTACAATGAGGGCAAAAATATTCAAAAAATTATTATTATTTTAAGTGATTTATTAAACTTGGTTTTACCTAATAATTATGAATTAATTGTAGTAGATGATAATAGTCCCGATCGCACTTGGGAATTAGCCCAAGCAATGACAGCAGAATATCCTCAGTTAAAGGTGATAAACAGAACAGAGGAAAAAGGATTATCTACTGCGGTTATTAGAGGATGGCAGATAGCAAAAGGAGATGTATTGGGAGTTATTGATGCTGATTTACAGCATCCACCAGAAATTTTAGTTAAATTATTAGAACAAATGACTCAAGGAGCGGATCTAGCGGTGGCTAGTCGTCATGTGGAAGGGGGCGGAGTAAGCGACTGGAGCATAATGCGCCGTTTTTTGTCACGGGGGGCGCAAGTTTTAGGTTTAGTTTTATTACCCCATGTGTTAGGGCGACTCAGTGATCCCATGAGTGGCTATTTTATGGTGCGTAGGGAGGCGATCGCTGGTTATGCCCTCTCTCCTGTGGGTTATAAAATTTTAATTGAAGTGGTGGCAAGGGGCAAAATAGGCTCGATCTCTGAAGTGGGCTATGTTTTTCAAGAAAGAAATGCCGGAGAAAGTAAAGTTACATGGAAACAATATGTGGAATATTTACAACATTTATTAAAATTAAGGTTAGCTTTATTTCCAATTAAACAATTTTTAAAATTTGGTTTAGTGGGTTTTTCTGGCGTATTTGTTGATATGATCATCTTATATTTATTGAGTGATCCAACTACTCTAAATTGGGAGGTAACTCGTAGTAAAATTATAGCGGCGGAGGTGGCAATTTTCAATAATTTTTTATGGAATGATGCTTGGACTTTTGCAGAAGTTTCTTTGGCTCAAAAGGGATGGAAAAAGCGCTTAAAAAGGTTTATCAAATTTAATTTAATTTGTTTAGCAGGATTAATTTTGAATGTTTTATTATTAAATATTCAATTAAATTTACTCGGCTTTAATGATTTAAAATATGGAGTATATATTGCTAATTTTATCGCTATTGGCATTGTCACAATTTGGAATTTTTGGTTAAATTTAAAGTTAAGTTGGCGCACAACACAACAGTGAACAGTTATCAATTGACAATTGATAATTGACAATTAGTTGATTAGGTTTATTGTTCGACTTCGCTCACCAACCAACCTCCTCTTTTAATACCATTTACAGAAAGTAACTTCAGACGTAGTTTAATGGAATAGTTTATTTACAAAGATTTCAGGTATTTAACAATGTAGCTACTAAATCTAAATGGTATGACTTGGGGCTGATTATGGTTGAGTGCAAAAAAACCAAGTTTTTTGATTAAACTTGGTTTGTTAATTTTTTGTCTGTATAATCGAAAAAGTTGATTAAATACTACCACGACGACCAATTTGACGAGCCATGCCTAAAAATGTATTTAAACTAGGGCCGGGGCGACGACGGGTATTGCTAGGTTGAGGTAATAAATAATCCGTAGAAAAAGTCATTTCTGAGCCTTCTTGTTTAGGTTTGGGATAATTTCTGGTATTTTCCATCGCTTTAACCCAGAAAGGCTCAGGAGCGACTAAACGCTTGGAAGCAACGGTGGTAGTAGGGGCTGAACCTGTTTTTGAACCTGTTTTTTTGCTAGTTTTAACAGATGTTTTTGGTGCAGGTGCAGGTGCTGAAGTTGTCTCAGCTACGGTTTTAGTCACGGTTGTTTGCTCGACAACAGAAGTAGAAGATGGGCTATCATCCTCAGCGACTACATAAAAATTGTCTTTTTTTGCGAAGATTCCAAGAATCCCTAACATTGTCAATAACTCCTAATAAGGTAAGAATTTTTTATTTTTTTTAATTAAAATCAGAACAATTTGAGACTTTTTCCCAGATCAAATGATTAATTTTTAATTTTTATCATTTTATCAAGGAAATTTAAAATTTTGGTAACAGTTTTTAACAAAACTTAAAAGTTAAGGTTTTGTGATTGGTTATTCTTTATTGGGATCACAACCACTGATGGATTGCTATAGTTAACAATACCACATAAGGACTGACACAGAAACGGATTTTCTTGTAGATTGTTTTTATTTTGAGATTTAACCCTTAATTTTAAGGCTTCTTGTTGAAGTCAACTAATAAGTAATGAGGATAAGAATTGATCAAAACTTGATGAAAATTGATTTTAGAAGTCTATTAAATTAAATGTTTAATTCTTCATCTTTAAGATCAGTAATAAACATATAGCCCGGACTATGGGTAATGGCAAGGTCTGGTTTACTTTCAATAATAGCAAGTTGGGGCGTTACTCCACAAGCCCAAAAAACGGGAATTTCCCCTTGATTAATAGTAACAGCTTCACCAAAATCAGGATTATTAATATTAGTAATTCCTATTTGTTCGGGGTTTCCAAAGTGTATGGGTGTGCCATGAGATTTAGGAAAACGACTGGTAATTTCTACTGATTTTATGGCTTGAATTGGGGTTAAAGGACGCATAGAAACGACTAAATTACCTTTAAAAATTCCTGCTGTTTGTAACGGTATATTAGTTCGATACATAGGGACATTTTTATTTTCTTGAATATGTTTTACTGGTAACTTTGCCCGTAACATTGCATCTTCAAATGAGAATGAACAACCCAACAAAAAGCAAATAAAATCATCTTGCCAATTTGATTTTATATTGTTTACTTCTTCAATTAATTTACCATGTTTCCAGATACGATAACGGGGTAAATCTGTTCTTAAATCTGCTCCGGTTGCAACAAGTTTAGGTTCATAATTTCCTATTTCTGTTACGTCTAAAATTGGGCAAGGTTTGGGATTTTTGACACAAAATAAGAGGAAATCATAAGCATATTTTTGAGGTAAAATTACTAAGTTTGCTTGAACAAAGCCGAGGCAATATCCGGGGGTAGGTTTAGTAAATTGATTGTTACGACATAAGTGACGAACTTCAGTCGGGGTTAAGGTTTTAAGAGCAGACATAGATTAATTTTTGTTGATCTTTAGGGTTATTTCAATCAGTAAAAAAAGAAAAAGTTGACCGGAATTTGACTTTTTTATGATTTAAACTATTGTAAAATTTCTTCTAGTTGATGTTGTTGCCACAAAGATAAATATAAACCCCCTTGATTTAATAATTGTTGATGTGTGCCAGATTGAATAATTTTACCTTGATCCATTACCAAAATTCGATCAGCAGTGGCCGCCGCCGAAAGTTGATGGGAAATAAATAAAACTGTTTTCTGTTTTGTGCCGTGAGAAAGTTCTTTTAAAATCGCTGTAGCCGTCTGATTATCAACACTTGATAGGGCATCATCTAATATTAATATGGGTGAATCTATCACTAATGCTCTAGCTAATGAAGTGCGTTGTCTTTGGCCTCCAGAAAGGGTAATTCCTCTCTCTCCAACTAAGGTTTCATATTGTTTGGGAAAGTTCAATATTTCTGGATGAATTTGTGATTGTTTAGCCGATCTTTCAATTAATTCTTGTTCCAATAAGGGATCGCCATAACGAATATTATTTTTAATAGTTGTACTGAATAAAAAACTATCTTGGGGTACAAATGCAATCGCTTTTCTTAAGTCTTCTAATTTAATTTTGGTTAAGTCTAAACCATCTAAAAATATTTGATTTGAGTCAATATTTAAGAGTCGAGGAATGGCATTGGCAAGGGTAGATTTTCCCGATCCGATCGGGCCTACGATCGCCACTGTCTCCCCTGTTTTAATATGAAAATTAACCCCATTTAAAGCGGGTTTATTACTACTTGGATAGGAATAAATAAGATTTTTAACCTCCAGTTCTCCCTTAACATTTTCAAGGGGCAAAGATAGGGCATTAGGTTCATTTTTAATCTGGGGTTGAGCCTCAAAAATTGTTTCAATACGATCGAGGCTAACTTCTCCTCTTTGATAGGTGGTAATAGTGAAGCCTAAAAGAGCAGTAGGAAAGACTAATCTTTCTACTAATAATATTAATGCAATAAAATCGCCTACCGTAATTTCATTATTCAAAATGGCTTTTGTTCCTAATAATAATAATACGAATAAACTTAGATAGGATAAGCTTTCTATCAGGGGAAATAAAATATTTCTAGTTCTAGCTAATCTCAGATTTGCTCTTAATAAACTTCGATTTTTTTTGGAAAAAGCTTTTCTTTCATTATCTTCTTGAGCATAAATTTTAATTAAAGCCATGCCACTCATATCTTCTTGAATTAATTCACTTACTTCCGATAATCTTTCTTGTACTTGTTGTTGATAAATTCTCAATTTATCGCTAAACAATTGCACCGTAAATAACATTAAAGGATAAACTGAAATTGCAAATAAGGATAGTTTAACATTAATGGCTAACATCACAGGTAAAGTTAAAATATAGGCAAAAATTGTATTAATTAAACTTAAAACTGCAAAGCCCAATAAACGTCTAATATTATCAACATCACTGGTAGCTCTATTCATTAAATCACCAGAAGTATTAATAGCAAAATAAGAAGGTTCAAGCTTTAATAAATGTTGAAAAATTTTCTGTTTTAAATCAAATTCTACTTGTCTTCCTATGCCAAAAATTGTCATTCTGGAAATCATGCGAATAAACCACATAAATGAGGCTAGTCCGATAATTATAATTACATAATGCCACAATTGATCGATAGTAAAACCATTTTTTAAATCATTAATACTATCTTTAATTAAAACTGGAATATAAGCACCTAAAGCATTAACTACTAACAGAGCAATTACACCAATTAATAATGGTTGCCAATGGGGAATTAAATAATTTATTAATTGTTTTAGTCTTGAATTTATCATTTTATTTTAATAATTGTTTTTAGATATATATTAATTTTTGTAGAGATATTTTTTGCAAAATTTCTACAGATTTTTCCCTTATTATTTATTACTTGATTTTTCCAAAAAATCTAATAATGTTTCTCTCATAATTTTAACAGGAACTTCTTGATTTAACCAAATTTCTAAAGCTTTTGCTCCCTGTTGTACTAACATTTCTACTCCATCAATTATAATTGCTCCCTGTGCTTGTGCTTTTTGTAAAAATAGAGTAGGTTTAGGTGTATAAATTAAATCATAAACGATCGTTTTTGGTTGAATTTTTTGTATGATTTGATCTTCGATCGGGCAATCATTAATATTTGGATACATTCCAACGGGCGTAGTATTCACAATTAATTTTGATTGGGATACCAACCCCCCTAAATTGTTGTAGGAATGAACTTTAATTGCGTCTTGAAGGGGTGTATTAGCCCAACTTTGAAGAAAATGGTCTAACTTGTCTTGATTGCGTCCAAAAACGTGAATTTCCCGACATCCTAATTTATAACAGCCCACGATCGCCGCCCGTGCCGCGCCACCATGACCTAAAATTACAGGGGTAATCTTCCCCCAATCTAAATTTAATGCTTCTAAAGGTGCGATAAAGCCTAAATAGTCGGTATTTGTGCCTTTCCAGCCGTTGTCTACAGCCCAAACCGTATTAACTGCGCCGATCATTTTGGCTTCTTCTGTGATCTGTGCAAGTAGGGGGATGATCGTTTGTTTGTGGGGAATGGTGATACTAAAGCCTTTCACGCCGATGGCCGAAAATCCGGCGATCGCAGTGGTTAAATTTTCTGGTTGAATGGGAAAAGGAAGATAAATATAATCAACTTGCAAAGCGGAAATAGCCGCATTGTGCATCACTGGGGATAAAGAATGTTCAACGGGATAGCCGATCACCCCTAATAATTTGGTTGTACCTTTAATCATAAACTGTTTTTTATTTTTTTAATTTTGGATTATTATAACCTTTTTCTGATTAGGTTTTAAGCTTAATTAAACACCGTATTAATAAATTATTAATATTTCTAACAAAAATGACATTTATTAGTATAATAATTTATATTATTATTCAAATCAGACACAATTAAAAAAATCAAGTACATTTCATTGTAATTTTTGCTTTACTAATGGCATATAAAACAATTTAACTTAGTTATTTGACCTCCTTAATACTATGAAATTTAATTTTAGATTAATTCATTTTCATCATAAAGTTAATTCTAATCAGATTGAACAAGGATTTACTTTAGTTGAATTAATTGTGATAACGGTTATTATTACTGCTTTATCAGCGATCGCTATTCCAACAATGTTAAGTCAAGGAACTAAAGCCCGACAAACAGAAGCAAAAACCACTGTTTCTACAATGTGTAAAAATCAACAAATTCATTATATGGAAAATGGTTATTTTTCCGCTACCATTGGAGCATTAAATATTGGAATAAAAGAAGAAACTCAAAATTATCTTTATTCAATTATTATGGATAGTCCCAATCATGCCATGAATATGGCAAGAGCAAAAGAAGATGTTTTAAAATCATATATTTGTACAGCTTATGCCGAGCCTCCCATCGCTGGAGAATTGAATAGTCAAGCCTCAACTTTTATTTGTGAAGCGATGTTAAACGATAGCGATCCTATTAATGTTATTGATCCGGCTCAATGCCCTGAAAATTTTGCTTTGATGACAAGATAAAACCCCGATCTATGATTAAGATCAGGGGGTTAAATTATTAGTCAGAATTGATAATTAAATTCTATGATAAATATTGTTCAATAATTACTTTATATTCGCTTTTTTGTTTAATTCCTCGAAATTCTTTAACCATTTCTTGGTTTTTAAAAATTTGTACCGTAGGAGTGCCTACCACTTGCCCCATATCGGCGATCTCCGGCTCGGCATCAATATCTATTTCCACAAAATGAATTTTACCCTCATATTCGGCTACCACCTTCTCTAAAATAGGTTTTAAGGTGCGACAAGGGCCACAAGTAGGTGACACATATTTCACCATTAACAGGCGATCGCCCTCATGGAAAATTTTGCGCAGGGCATACCCCCCAACATGGCTAGTGTCATTGATATTAAAGCTTTTAGGGGTAGTATTAGCTGATTTTTCTGGCACTTGCTCACTCATTTCAGTTTCCTGTTGATGATATTCAATAATTAAATTATGATGAGATAAATATCTTTCCGCCGAAAGAGCCGCCATACAGCCAGTTCCCGCCGCCGTGATCGCTTGACGATATTCATGATCCTGCACATCACCGGCCGCAAAAACCCCTTCAATATTGGTTTCCACCGTTCCCGCCTTTACCTTAATATAACCGATCTCGTCTAACTCTAATTGACCTTGAAATAAAGCAGTATTAGGAGTGTGACCAATGGCATAAAATAAACCTTTTACAGCTAAGTCTCTGATTTCCTCTGTTTTTGTATCTTTAATTTTAATGCCAGTTAACCGGCCATTTTCGCCAAAAACATCTACAGGTTGACTATTATAATGAATTTTAATTTTAGGATTATTTAAAACTCGATCCTGCATGGTTTTACTGGCTCTCATCACATCCCTACGCACCAATAAATGAACCACAGAAGCATATTTAGTTAAATAAACTGCTTCTTCGGTGGCCGAGTCTCCAGCCCCTACTACAGCAACCTCTTGACCTCTAAAAATGGGACTAGCACCGTCACAAATACCACAGGCGGAAATGCCACTACTCCAATATTGTTCTTCTGAAGGTAAATAAAGCCTTTTGGCCGTTGCTCCTGTGGCAATGATCACACTATGAGCTTTAATCTCTCTTTCAGAGGATGCAATAGTAAAGGGACGCTCAGAAAAATCAACTTTAACCACATCTTCACCATAGGTTTGAGTACCCCAACGGATGGCTTGAGCCTTCATTTGATCCATCAGTTGAGGCCCTGTGATCCCATTCGGAAAGCCCGGAAAATTCTCCACTTCGGTGGTAGTCATTAGTTGCCCTCCCGGAATACCTCCGGCTTGGAAACCTTCAAATAAAAGGGGTTTAAGGTTAGCTCTAGCGGCATAAATAGCGGCAGTATAACCGGCCGGCCCTGAACCAATAATTACTACATTTTCAACGGAAGCACTACTCATAATTATTCATCAAAGTAAAGAATATTGAAACATTATTTCATTATAGCATTTCTGATTGAAAGTATTTTTATTAAGCATTAATAATATCATCAAGAATAATAATAGATAGATCAGAAAGTTTACGAAAAGCCAAATCATTAGTGATAAAAATATGACATTTAGCGGATAATGCTGTTGCAAAATGAATAGCATCAGGTGTTTTTTATTTGATTTTACTTCTTAATTTTGCTGATTGTATCAAAATAGATTGATTAATAGGTTTTAGCTCTATTCCTGATGAATTTAAAAACAGTTTATAATCGTTAACTAATTGATTATCATTATTTTTGATAGGAAAAATAAGAACTTCCATTAAAGTTAATTCACTGCTAATAATTCTAATCTTTTTATCTTGTAATTTTTCCCATAAAGGTTGTATTAATGACCAATAATTTGGATCAGATTCTACGGTATAAATAAAAATACAAGTATCTAAATAAATAATACTATGATCAGCAATATTTAATCCCATGAATTACGCTCCTGAGCAAGTTCCTGATTAATTTCATCTTTTGTTCTAAATGAAGAACGATTTTTTCTTATGGTTTCTATTATTTCTAAAATATTATTAGGTTTTTTCTCTTGAGGTAAAACAATAAACACCTCAACAATTTCACCTACTTTAAAATTGGGATCATCAATTTTGATTTTGTTTCCTTCTAAAATTTGAGTTTTTAAATGTAATGTTGAGGACATAATTTCTTAACTCCGCTTAATAAAGTCTAGTTTTAATTAAATTTTAGGTTAAAAATGGTATAATATATTATTCCTAAATATATCTTAACCAATAACTAACAAAAAATAAAGAATAATTATGAAAAATCAAAATTTAGGGTATCCAAAAGAAGAATTAATTAAGGCAATTTTTGAAGGTAAAGTCGTTAGTTTTCCCACTGATACTGTTCCCGCTTTAGCGGTTAAACCTGAATTTTCAGATGCTATTTTTAAACTCAAAAAAAGAGAACCGAATAAACCCTTAATCTTAATGGGGGCTAATTTTGAGGATTTTTTACCCTATCTTAAAGGTACGGATCAAGAATTAGAAACTTGGCAAAAAATGGCCGAACTTTATTGGCCGGGGGCTTTAACTTTAGTCTTACCTGCTTCTGAAAAATTACCAAAAGCCATTAATCCCCTTGATTATAGCACCATTGGCATTAGGATTCCTGATTTAGAAATAGCTAGAACTATTTTAAATCAAACCGCTCCCCTTGCCACCACTAGCGCTAATTTATCAGGTCAACCTCCCTTACAAAAAATGAGACAAATTGCTGAACAATTTACTGAAGTTTTAACTCTTAAATGTGATAATTTCAATCAAGAAATTATTGGCAGTGGTTTACCTTCTACTGTTGCAAAATGGACGGGAAAAAGGTGGCAAATTTTACGTCAAGGTACTGTTCAATTATCAGAATAATTGATACTTTAAAAACTTTAAAATTGCAAATCTAGTTAAGTTAATTATTAAGATAATTAACTTGAAATTAATTAACTATTGATTAATTTTTATCTATTGGAAAAATGGGAGGAAATTTAAGCTTAAATTATACTCCCTAAACGGATCAAAATAAGCCAGAAAATCATTTTATACCAATAAAGTATTGACTTTATCTGATAATTTATGATTAGAAATTTCTGAAGTTGATAGATAGGAATTTTCTAAAATCATGGTAGTAGTTTTATTTTCTTCAAACCCAATCTTTTTATAAAAACTTTGTTGATGGCTTGTCATTAAATAAACTCTTTCTACTCGATTAACTTTCGGATGGGTTAAAATTGTTTCTACTAATTTTCTCCCCAAACCTAAACCACGATAATCGGGATGAACAATCACATCCCAGATCGTAGCCCGATAAATTTGATCTGAAGTGGCACGGGCGAAACCAATTAATTTTTGATGATCCCAAATTGTAACAACAGGATTGCTATTTTCTACGGCTATTTTGAGATGTTCAATGGTACGATTTTGCGCCCAAAATGCACTGATTTTAAATAAGTTTAATAATTGATAAAAATCAATTGTTTCCGTGTCAAGGGAAAATTGAATATGACGACAATCCATATAAGATAAACTCCTGATTTTGAAAGTGGTAAATCTAAGAAAATTTCTTAGTCAAAAATTGAACTTTTAGTATTAATAATTACTATTTAAAAGTAATTTCTTTGATCCTATAAAAAATTTAATCATTCTATTGTAGCAAAAAAAACATTTACTCGATTAAATTGAATAAAATGATTATCCTAACCTATTTTATACTATTTTAATAAAGTTATCATAGAAATGAAACTTTGTAGGCTTGAAACAGTATTCACTTGTGCCAATCTGATCAAACAAATACAATAATATTCCGGATTAAGGTTTAAATCTTGAGAAAAACAAATTAATAAAAATCAGGTTGAATTAATTGGAATAATTATATAATGAACACTACCACCCACAATGCTTTAATAGAGACAGCACAGATTGGAGATATTTTATCTAATCGTTATCGAGTGCTTCAAGTAATTAAATCTAGTGAATTAACACAGGTTTATTTAACAGAAGATATTTCTTTACTTCATGATAATATTTGCTTATTAAAAAGGTATAAATATAATAGTAAACAACCTCATTTATTCAAAGTAAATAAGCATTTATTTGAACTTGAATTAAATAGTTTAGAATCATTTAAAGATTGTCCTCAAATTCCTAATTTATTAGATCATTTTGAAGATGAATTTAGTTTATCTTTAATTGAGGAATTAATTCAAGGAGATTTAGTTAATAAATTATTACCTCAAACTATTAATGCTCCTAATTGTTGGTTAGAGTTAAATGTTTTAGAATTTTTAAGGGATACTTTAGAAATTTTAGTTTATCTTAATAGTAAAGATGCTATTCATGGAAATTTAAAACCTAATCATATTATTCAAAGAAACAAAGATCGTATTTTTTGTATTATTGATTTTGCTAATCTTCAAAAAATTAGTGAGATTGATCATCCTTTAAAAAAATTATTTTCTTTTCAAAGTAATTTTTTAGTGAGTCATTCTTCTTATTTTCCTCCTGAACAAATTAATGGAAAAGTAAAGATCAATAGTAATCTTTATACTTTAGGAATGATCGGGATTCAAGGTTTAACAGGAATTAATTTTGAGCAGTTAGAATCATCGGAAAATCAATCAGAATTAAATTGGCTAGAAATGTGGAAATCGGCGCGTAACAATCAGGATTTTTATCTCAGTGAAGACTTATTATTAATTTTAAATAAATTGGTTTGTTATGATTATAAAAATAGATATAAAAATCCTCAAGAAGCTTTAAAAGATGTTAAAAATTTAATTGAGAAAAAAACGGCTCAAGTTATTATTTTTAAGGAAGAACAATGGCCGGGTTTAAGTTTTTCTCCTAGTTATTATTTCAGTAAATTATCTGAATTTGATGATGATTTAGAGCTAAATTTTGATGATATTACTGGAGAACTACCCGAATATTTTATGTTAGAAGAATCAGATAATTTATCTACACAAAATGCACCTTCTACTCAAGAATTATTAGATATGTTTAATGAACAATATTATGAAAATTCTGAAAATATAACTAAATTAAATGGGTTAAAAATTGATCAAAAGTGGTTAACTATTATCGGAGGTATCGGTTTAACAGGTTTATTAATTTATGCCACTGTTATTTATTTTGGTTTAGGTAGTATTTTAAATATTATTGGTTTAGATTTTAGTGGGAATAAATTGTTAAAAGCACAGGCGATTTATGAGGGCGGAAATATTCAAGAAGCTATTACAATTGCCCAATCTATTCCGACTGATAGTAATGCTTATCAAGAGTCTCAAGCTATTATTAAAAAATGGGAAAATGAGTTAGAAAAAGCTAATCAATTATTGAAAAAAATTGAATTAGCTTTTGCTCAAAAACAATGGGAAACGGTGCTTCAAGATGCAAAAAAAATGCCTTCTCATGGTGTTTGGCAAGATAAATTAAATCCTTTAATTACTAAAGCTAAAGAGAGTTTAGATCTAGAATCTCGTCAGTTATTACAACAGGCTATTAATTATGCTCAAGCACAAGAATTTGGTCAAGCTTTAATTTATTTAAAACAAATTTCTTTAGAAAGTTCCTATGGTGAATTAGTAAAAAATAAGTTAGTTGAATATGAAGAAAAACGCAATATAAGAGATTATTTTTTTTTACAAAATGCTTTTAATGCCGCCCAAAAACATGATTTTTTAACTGCTATTAATTTGTTACAAAAAATTCCTATTAATAGCCCAAAAAGTGTAATTGCTCAACAAAAAATTATTGAATATACTAAGATGAATAATATTAAGCAAATTATGGAGCAAAGACAGAAAAGTTATGTCCCCAGTCATCATTTTAATCCCGGATATTCTTTAAATGAAATTCATATTTAAAGTGTTATTTGTAATTATCAATTATCCATTATTCATTGTTAATTATTGGATGTATCTTTCCATTTCTGGGCTTTGATTGCCATAAACTCCTGTTATTTGTTCTTGGCAACATTCTATCGCAAAATCATTAAATTCTTCGGGATCAATTTGATACATTTTGCTAAAGTTTTCCGGTGTTACTCGACAAAAAAGAGGGCGATTGTCATAAATTAAACATTTGCGAGTATTATGATCAAAATTAATACACCAGCCATCTTTTCCTACTAAACTTAAATATTGTTGTAGTTGATCGGGTGTTAAATAATCCTCTAACTCAGGGCGATCGCTTGGATCAAGATGACAACAAGCCCCACAATTTTCAATACAACGCCATTTTTTCATAATTTTTTGATTTGCTTTTTTCAGGGAATTAATTATTAATAAAAAAGTTAGTGATAAGCTCTTGCTTAATATTTTTTTAGTTGGTAAGCAAGGGCTTATTATTCCAAAATTTATCACAATTTATGTATGATTGCTATAGGCCAATGATAGTTAATAATTAATCATTGATGGTTAAGTTTTATGATCAATAAGCAATAATCAATCATAAAACTTGCACAAGTGGAATCAATCAAGATAAAATAAAAATATATCCTCAATATTACAAGGAATTTTTTATATGAAATATACGGAAGAAAGTGGGTTGCTCAACAATTTTGCGATCGAACCAAAAGTTTATTCTTCTGATACCGATGAAGAAAAACAAAAAACAAATTATCTAGTTATTGCTGGAGTAGGTTTATTACTTGTTTTAGGTTTAATTGCGGTAACTTTTACTATTTCATAAAATTAATCAATGTGGTTTAATTAGTTAAAACATTGAGACATTAAACGGCCTTGAACTTTAGTTCAAGGCTACCATAATTTTTTGAATAAATTTCAATAAATTTAAACCAATAACTACTCGTTATTAACTATAATAATTGTTCTAATTGTTGAATTAAATTAATGGTCATTTGATATTGATTTTGATAACCTTGTAAAGAAAAAAGTTGAGCAGAATTTTTTAAATCATTAACGGCTGATTCAATGTTATTAAGTTTATAATAGGTTAAACCTCGATTATAATAAGCTTCCCCAAATTCTTGATTTAAACTAATAGATTGAGTGTAATCTTCTAGGGCTTTTTGATGAAGTTCTAAACGGTTATAAGCTAAGGCTCTATTATAATAAGCTTGGGCGTTATTCGGCGCTAAATTAATCGCTTGATCATATTGATTTATGGCTTGTTGAGTGTTACCAGAATCGTCTTGAGCGTTGCCTAATTGAATATGAAAATTAACATTATTTGGTTGTAAATTAACAGCATTTTGACAATCGGAGATCGCCAGTGAATAACTTTTTAAAATATAATAAGCATAACAACGATTACCGTAGGCATAAGCAAAATTTTGATTCAAATTTAAAGCCGATGTATAATCATTAATGGCATTAGTATAATCCCCTAAAATATGATAAACATAACCACGATTATAATAAGCATCGGGATCCTGATTAAGTTGAAGTGAAGCCGTAAAAGAAGCGATCGCCTCTTGATAATTTCCGGCCGTTAAATAATCCACCCCTTGATTATATAAAGTGATCGCAGTGGGAGCATTATTATTAGTAGTTTCTTGTGCCTTAACTGATTGATTATTAAAGAAAAATTGACAAGAAATAACACCTGTTAATATAACAGTTTGAATAAGAATTTTTGTCGCCGATTGAAACACAATAAATTGGTTATTTATGATTAGTTATTGGTTATTTTTAACAACAATTTAGCTCAGTTTATAAAACAAACTTTTGGTAGGGGTGAACACCTGTTCACCCTTAGATCGCTATTAAAATAATTAGCGAATAGTTCCACGAGCCATTTTGCGGAATTTATCTAAATTACTATCATTACGTTGACGCTCAGAAGACTGTTTAACAGTATTAGATAAACCCATTTTCCGATAGGGCGTTAAGTTACTATCATTCTTTTGACGTTCAGTCTTAGAAGTGAATTGTACTTTAGGAAAAGCGGGAGAAAAACTGCTAGAAGAAAAACTTTTAGCCTGTTCTAAACTATCACTTTGTGTAGTTTGTTGACTAATTACCACCGGATCGGGAATAATAGTCTGACCACGTTTAGGGGCGGAAACCTGTATGGAAGTAGGAGCGGCCGCTTTAGGGGCATCTTCAACTTCTTTAGCGATCGTAGCGGAAACTTCTTGAACTAACTCTCCGCCACCTTTAGCTTTAGGAAATGTGCGCTTAATTTTAACTGCTTTACGCATATATTCCACATTACCCAAACTGATCGCTTCATCGGGATCTAGGAAAAAAGCTTCTTTACGGTCTTCTGCCATTTAATTTTAATCCTCTTTTGTTATGTTGAGTTGTAAAAAAAATATTATTGCTGATTATATCATCACAACATCATAATTTTTGGTGATTTTGTCAATTGTAACTTTTTGTTACTCATTAATCATTGGTCACTGATAACTGTTCATAGGCGTGATCAACATAACCCTTACCCCTGAGAAAACCCGTATTAGACCCAGGGCAAATATATTGGAGATTAGTCTCATTAAAGCGATCGGCTAAAAGTTTCACACTTTGTAACTGCCGTGGCCAATGAAAAGTTTTAGAAATGCGTAAAGGCTTGATCTGACCATGTTGATCCGGTAATAAATGCCTACCCGTAAACAAAATTCCTCCATGAGCGTTATCATAGAGACAGGAAGATCCGGGCGAAAATCCGGGAGTCCAAATACCTTGAGTTTGATCAGTTAAGAAAATTTCATTTTCAAAACTTATGACTTTAATTTCTGGTAATAAATAAGCTTCTTGTTCTTGTATAATTATGTCACAATTAAAGGTTTTTTTGATGTCTTTAATGTGTTTAGAGATAGCACCTCGATGGGTTAGATAAAACCACCTGATGCCACCTTGATCGGCTAAAAATTGTTGAGTTTCTTCTGTCCAAGGGGGACTATCAATCAAAATATTGCCAGTTTCTTTGCGCAAATAATAAGCAGTTGCACCTAATGTTTCTCGGTTCGGAGAAAAAGCATATAATTCTGGTAATAATAAGCGTGGGGCTTTCATCTTTGTACTTAATTAATTATGGTAATGATTGTGATTATTATTTATTGTTGATTATTGATTGAGCATTTGTCAATTATTTTTAATTTTTATTTGTTAAGTTTTTTTCTTTCAATTTTGAATTTTTAATATGCAATTTTGGTTAATTTTAATTATAATTTTACTTAGTTTAATGACCTATTCTTCCATTAAACGTTCTGTACAAAAATTTACCACTACTCCCATCTGGTTATTATGGTTAGTGATCATGACTCCGGCTTGGTTGTGGACGGTTTGGAGTTTAATTTATCCTCAACAAAGTCCCCCCCTTGGATTAATTATTATTCCTTTTATTGGTTGTCCTTTTTTATATTGGTTCTTAGTTAATCTAGGAAGAATTAAACCGGAAATTCCTGACAAATCAGAGGTTAAAGGTAAAGATGAACCAATTTTTAGTGTATTAATGGAAAAAGAAAATGAGCAGAAAGTTCGGCCTATTACTAATGATGAAGAAATTGCTTTAAAAAGTTGTTTCCCTTGGGATGTTTTTTATTTACAAAAAATTGATTATCGCCCTCAAGCTATTCTTTGTACGGGTAAATTAAGATCAATTCCCACCGAAGCCTATCAAAAAATTAAACATAATATTGAAAAATTATTTGGCGATCGCTTTTTAGTCTTATTTCAAGAAAGTTTACAAGGACAACCTTTTTTTGCTTTAGTGCCTAACCCTTGGGCTAAGTCTAATCGAGAAATTCCCTCTTTTTTATTACCAAAAAATATTTATCAACCTAAATTAGCTTTTAGTTTATTATTAATAACTCTTTTAACTACCACATGGATGGGGACAGAAATTGCAGGAGTTCCAACGCAACAAATACAAAATAATTTTTCTTTATTATTAACTGGTTTACCCTATAGTTTAGGTTTAATTGCTATTTTAGGACTTCATGAATTGAGTCATTATCTAACAGCAATTTATTATAAAATTCGCACTACTTTACCTTATTTTATCCCTGTTCCTTTCTTTTTAGGAACTTTTGGGGCTTTTATTTCCATGCGATCGCCTGTTCCCCACCGCAAAGCTTTATTTGACATAGCGATCGCCGGGCCTTTAGGCGGCTTGTTGATCACCGTACCCCTGTTATGTTGGGGGCTTTCATTGTCCGATGTGGTGGCCATTGGCAAAGACTCCCATTTATTAAATTTTCAGTCTTTGGATCCCCGTTTTTCTTTATTATTGGCTGTAATTAGTAAATGTATACTAGGAAATGAATTAACTTCAGGAATGGCCATTAATTTGCATCCTTTAGCCGTGGCCGGATATATTGGTTTAATTGTGACGGCCTTAAATTTAATGCCTGTGGGGCAGTTAGATGGGGGTCATATTATTCATGGAATGTTCGGACAACGCACAGCGATCGCAGTGAGTTGGATCAGTCGTTGGTTAATTTTAATTTTAGGGTTAATACATAGCGCCTTTTTATTGTGGGCAATTTTATTATTTTTTATGCCAATAGTTGATCAACCGGCCTTAGATGATGTAACAGAATTAAATGATTTTCGTGATTTTTTAGGATTAGCAACTTTAACATTGTTAGTATTAATTATAATTCCCGTACCTCATCTTTTAGTTGAGTGGTTAAATCTTTAATTTTTTGTTATTTGTTATTGGTTATTGGTGACAAAATTCTGCATTTCTTTTGACAAATAATTGAGCTATTAGATCCTATTTAAAAGTGGAATATAAGTCTAATGATTAACTTTTAAAATTAATAAAAAAATTGGTAAAGTTAATAAACTTAAAATAGTCGAAATTAGGATAATTCTAGCAGTTAAAGGTGCATCTCCTCCAAATTCATTAACAAAAATATAAGAACTAACCGCACTTGGCATCGCCCCTTGTAATACTAATACTTGAAAATCTAATCTTTCTAAATTTAACAAGGAGGCTACCACAATAGACACGATCGGAGCAATAATTAATCTTAATCCTGATGCTAAAAATTCTTTTTTTCCCCAACCATAATCACCTTGACTTAATTGAATACCTAATAATAATAAGGCTAAAGGAATGGCTGTTTGACCTAATAGACATCTCCAATAACTGATAAAGCTTATATGGTAACAGTTTCATCTTTAATCAGCACTCAGCAATCAATCGCCGTAAAGTTAATTTCACGTCAAAATTTCCTCTAAATCTAATTTCCTCCCAAAAGTATGACTGATTAAAACATCAATTACTTCACTTGATGACGATGATTTTACTATTTCTAAAACTAAACTCTCAATTCTTAATCTCACTAACCCACAAACTGTTAAAAATACTGACTGATATTTATCTTTTCTTAATCTAAATCTTTCTCTTGCTACTCGCCATATTTTTATGATTCTAATTAAATGTTCTATAAATATTCTGACCGATGAAATCTTTTTATTTTCTTCTTTTTCTTCCTGAGTTAATACTCCTTTTTTCGGTTTTTTCTTTGGGGTAATAATTTGTGGCTCTCCCACATAAGCTTTATCCCCTTTAAACATTTGATTCATCCCAAACTTCTTGAGATTTTGACGACAAATGTTAATATCACTTGAAGGACCTGGTTTTCCCGCCACTACATCCACAATATCTCGGCCTTTTGGAAGACTAATTAATTGATTTTTAAAAGTATGTTCACATTTTTTTCCACTATAATATTTTTTCTGTTCTTCATAGTCTAAAGGTCTTTCTCTTGGCTGTTCTTCACTATCTACTAATAATTCATTTTCCTTCAATTTTTCCAACATTTCTTCTATTTTTTCTGGGGACTTTTTACTTGTTTCTAGTAAAGAGCATGGCAAAGCTTCTCTCATAATTTTTGCCAATAATCAAACAAATTATTCGCAGTTGATTCACTTACTTGAAAGACGATACCTAATAGTTGAAAACTCAGATGATGTCTTAAATAAATTAAAGTCAAAATAATCTGGTTTTCTTTTGAAAGTTTACTCTCTCTACCACCACCGGAATTGATAATTCTAGTTTTTTGTTTTTCAGATTCTTCTTTTGCTTGTTTCTCCAAGATTAAAAGATGTGCGATTAGCAGTTCTAATTGTTCATAATTAATTCCTAATAATCTTTTAGTTGCTTGTTTGTGATCTTGAATATATTGCCAAGTATAATTACTCATTTTGGCTATTTCTCCTTAAAATTTTTGTTGATGATAGCTTAATTTTTTTATTTCTATTATATTATAGAGATGTCTAATAATTTAATCCCTAATTCTAAATTAAAAGGTAGTTTAATCGAGGCTATATTAAAATAAATTCCACCTAAAGTAGCCCAGAATAAAGGCATTTTGAAAGTTAATTTAAGACCATAATTTAAACCTGCTCCTGTTAATAAAGCAGGGGCAAAAATTGCCATTAAAACTGAGCCTGAAATCATATAAATTAAAGCCCTAGCTAAACCATCATCCCCTAAAGAAAAAGAAATAAAAGGTAATCCTAAATTACCAGTATTAGCGAATAAAGTAGTAGCAATTAAACTTTTATTAAAATTAGGTGAAAAGAGAAAAATTTGCTTAATTATGATGATTAAAGCATATAAAAATAAAGATGTAATTAAAAAGCCAATAATTAAGTCAGTGGCACTATTTAAAGATAGAGAAGAATGGGATAAACTATCAAAAATTAAAGCGGGAGAAAGTACGGAAATATTTAAAATTGAAAGGGTTTTTCCATCAAGATCAAATTTTGTTCCTGCAATATAACCAATAATTATGATTAGAATTACAGGAGCAAGAGCGGAAATTAAAATAGTCATTGTCAACTGATAATTTAATCTTAATCTATAGTAATCTTAGGTGAAATATACCAACCAAAAGTAGGACTATCTTCATTTATATCAAAATCTAATTGACTTTCCGCTCCATCAATGGTTAAACGTAATAAATAATCAGCCGCTTTTACCTTTTCAATGCGAATAGTAATAGAATTACTGTCTTGATGACGTGCTTTTGCATCAAATAAATAGGAAACGGGGGTAGGAATATCCTCCATTGTCCATTCATTCATGGCTAAAACTACCGCCTGTTTTTTGCCAATGGTAAAATTAAGGGTTAAGGTAATTTCGGCTGTTCTTGTTTCATCTCGATTTCGATTGATTGAATCAACATTAATATTAACAATGGTTGGACAAAGCACAAAGGGCAATACATTTGATTCCACATCACGATATTCGGGGGCATTGCCTAGATTGGCTTTCGCTTTAGGGGTACGGGGAACGCCTGTACTAATTTGATGAATGATTTGTAAGCTTTGTACTCCCGCTCTTAATGATTCTAAGGAGATCGCCCCTAAATCGAGGATAATTTCATTAGGGGTAACTTGTTGAGCTTCAACGTAAATGTAATCGCCTATTTTAACTTTAGTTCTCTCATGTTCTAAGTTACGGCCACGAATAATTAATTTACTATCGCAGAAAATGGGATTAAATCTACCCGTTTGATTGATAATTTGTTCTAAGACGGGGCGATCGGGGAAAGGAGTTACACCACCAAGATTGCGGCCACGCACTGGTAAAGCCCGTTTCCAAGGTTCTTCCCCTTCGATCAAGACTACCATCACTTTATACACAACCGATAAAATATAGGGCGTTTGGAAGAAAGCTGACCATGTTTTGGATAGATCATCCAAACTCATATCCAAGGGTAAAATATTAATTTGTTGGATTTGTTCGGCTAAATTAGAATCTTGTAAAAAACTAAAGGTAGAATCGGCTAAGGTTTCTTTAACCATGTCTACCGAGACAATTTTTTTATCATTTAAGGTGCGGATGGTGCTTCCTAAGAGCCTTTGAGGTTCTAAATCCGTATCATTACCATAAAAACTAAAGAGATAATATAAATCTAAAGCGGCCGTGCGAAAAGAGGGATTGCCCTTCACTCGGAAGGGGGTGGCATCCATATTATGAAGGGCTGGATTAGTATTTACTTGATAAAGAAATATATTAACTCCAGATTCCGATGGCCCACTACCCAAGTTAATCGGGCGTAAAGTGGTAACTCTCGCCCCATATAAATCAGACTGGATTCTTTCTTGTAATGTTCTTTGTAATGTGGCTGTAACAGTTGCGATCGCTAGATGATTACTCATATTTGAAAGGTTAAGACTCAATGATCAAGAGCCATTTTGACAAAACAATATTTTTATTTAACTTTAATTTTAAGGCTTTATCTTAATTTTGTAACAAAAATTATAAATTAGTCATTGATTTTATTATTGGTTATTTATAACAAGGCTTGATCACTTTTTTTACTAATCAATTATTCCACTTATTAATTATTACTTGATTTAGGTTGATCTTGTTCAACTAATTCTTTTAATCTTAAGAAAAATCCAGAAGAATCTAAGGGAGGGACAAATTTATGAATAGGTTGAGTTGCAAAATGATAATAAATTAAATCATCAGAAGCACAATGATCATTTACTATCTTAACAGAATTTAAAGAATTTTCTTCTACTTTTGTTTGATCAATTGGCTTTATTTCCCGATCTTGTTTTTGATTAATTGATTCATTAATTACATCTTGATCAATCAGTTTTTCTTCTTGATCTTTGACTTGATTTTTTTGAGGTAAATCAAGATTATTATTACTATCAGATACCGGAGTTAAATAATTAAATGATTGAATAATATTTTTACAAATTAATCTTTCAAATTCTTTAGTAAAATGATAACAAGGAGAGCCTTTTTTTTTCCAACAATTTAAAATTTGCTCCACCGAAAAAGCTTTATAACGCCCTTGATATAAGGCTTCAATCACAGCTAAACGAATCCAAATACCTTGATAATTAATCACCCATTTTTCAATTAATTCTTCAATTGTATAGTCTGCTATGTCAAATCCGTAATGTGTTAGTAATGTTACGGCTTGTGTCACCGTTAATTCATGTTCAATCTTTGTCATCATAATTGAAATTGAGAACGATCATATTTGATTATAATTAAAATTGATTAATTATTCATCTTAATTAAAATATTTTGATAATCAGTTAATAATAATTTTACTTGCTCTTTGTGTTGAGTAATTATTAATAAATAATGTTCACCAACTGGCCTGATTATTAAGGGTTTTCCTTCAATCTTAAATACATTTGTTTGTTGTCCATCTTCATCTATAATAATACCTTGCCCTTGATTATTAAATAATAAAAAACCTTGGGGAATGCTGATCATAAAATCAGGTTTAATTACTAAACTAATGGGTAATAAACGATAGGGTTTAAAATCAATTAAAAATCCTAAATTTACCTCGTTTTTGTCTAGGGCAAAATAACGATAGGGTTGATCAAGATGGGGTATTAATTGATTAAAATGGATGGGAATAGTTAAACTATAGATAAATTTACCTTTACGGGTAAATATTTTTACTTTAGTTTGTTGATTTTTTTCTGGACAAAAAATGATTCCGTAATTTTGATCTAGGGAAACTAAATCATTAGGAAAAGGGGATTTTAATTTAATTTTTAAAGGTTGTTTTTGATAGGTGTTAATTATGCGTAAATAGGCTAATTTCTGTTGATCAATTTCAATTAAACCTGCCCATTTTCCTTGATTTTCAATGGTATTTAAGGTAAAATCTCCCTGTCCTGATAAAATTTGTTTGGCTTGATTGGGGGGTTTATTCTTAATGGCTAATAAACTATAACTTCCTTCTTTTTTCGTTTTTATGATGGCAAAACAGTGGGATTTGGAAGGTTTAAATTGTAAAAATTCCGTTGGTAAATTAATTTTTAATTCTTGTTTTAAATTGCTGGTTAAAATTTCTTTTTCATAAACTAAACAACGAATTTCTTGTTTTAAGCCTAAATATAAACAGTTTTCAATGGCGATAAAATCCCTAATTGATTCTTCTATTTTTTCTTTTTTCAGAATAGTTAAAAAATCGTTATTTTCTTCTAGTTTTGGCGGTAAAAATCGAGGGCTTAAATTAATTTTATTTTCTAAAATTTCCATCGCTTTGTCAATATCTTTTAACATGGCGATCGCTGATTGATAACGGCGGGAAATTAATTTTTCCATCCCCTCTTTTATAATGGGACGTATCACCTCCGGCACGGAGGAAGGGATCACCACCGGCCGACTAATATGGGAAGACATTAATTCCCCCGGAAGCCCTACAAATGGACGTTCTCCCACGATTAATTCATATAAAATCACCCCTACGCCATAAAGATCGGAAGCGGCGGAATATTCCCCATAATATCGCTCTGGTGCCATATAGGCCGGTGATCCCGTATCACCTAAACCGCTAGAAGAACCTCCATCTTCGTGCAATAAACGAGCAACTCCAAAATCCGTAATCTTTGCACACCAAGCATCTTGGGTTAAACTCAATAAAATATTTTCCGGTTTTAAATCACAATGAATAATCTCTTTTTGATGGGCGTGCGCCAATCCTTCTAAAATATTTTTAATTAATTTTAAACTTAAAATGATATTTAATTGACCTTGACTATCTATTAAATCCCGTAAAGTCCCCCCTTCACAATAATCCATTATTAAATATCGTCCTTTTTGATGGTGTTCGATTCCTTGGCATGATACGATATTAGGATGATGTAAAGTCATTAAAATGCGCAGTTCTCTTAAAAATTTATGGGTAGGAAAACGCTGAGGATGTAAGTCTTTGAGGGCAACTAATTGACCAGTTTGACGATGAATACCACAAAAAACCTGTCCAAACTGTCCTTGTCCAATTAGTCCTAATTGACGATAATTAGATCGGGGGAATTGTTTTTGAAAGAAAACAGATTTTGTGAACATATATTGATTAAGAAAAATAGGTTAATATTTTAAAATATCATACAACAATTAATTAAATTATTATATTACTTATGAATAATAATTCATTAGACCCCTTTGGAGAAAAAAAACTTAAACAGTTACAACTGTGGTTTTATTTATTGCCCTTTGTGGGCATTTTCCCCGCTTTATGGGCTTTATCTCGCCCTCAAACATCAATTAAGGAAAGGGCAGTTAGTCGTTTATCCGTCAATTTAGGTTTAAGTTGGTTAATTATTTATAGTTTATTATGGTTAGGTTCATTTTCGGGTGCTGAAGTTTTAAATTTTCGTTTATTATTCTTAAATGGATTATTAACTTCTGGTTATTTTTTAGCTTGTTTTATTTTTATGATTCAAGTTTGGCGGGGCAAAAATCCTAGTTTTAAATAATTTTAATTTGCTCTTTGTGCCTCTGGAGCTAAGGGTTAGAAGAATTTTTAAGATAAAAATTAATTCTTTCTTCTAATTGAGTCACTGTTAAATTTTTAGTAAAATATTCCACTAAACCATGGCCAAAAGCCCACGCATTTTGTTTTGAAAATTCATTATTTTCTAATACAATAGACCATAAAGATAACAGATCAAATTGATCAGGATTTAATAATAATGATAATTCATAAGCCATTTGTAACTTGCCGATGGCAATGGGTAATTTTTCGATGGGAATTTGTTCGGCTAAAAGATAGGCCAGAGTAGGCGATCCCGTTGTTAAAGTGGAAATAAATTTTAAAATCGGACTTTTTAAGAGGGTTGTGAGTCCTGATGTGGTTGACATTTGATTGCTATATTGTTCGATAATACTAGCGGCCGCTAAGATTTTTGCTTCTTGATTACGGAAAAAACGGGCTAAACGGTTTTGTTTTGAGGGTTCTAAGTTTTGAATTAAGGTAGTTGCCAGAAGCTCATCACCGTAGGAAGCTCGATTTATTTTTTGCTCATAATTTACAATCGGGATAAAATAATCACAATATTTATTCAAATTTTCTTGACGATATTTAACCGTTTCTCTGATGGCAATTTCTTTTTTTGCTGTGCCTGTTTGCCAGTTATAGGGCGGTTTCCATTCTTTGATCGGCCGTAGGCGATCGATTTGGGAAATAATTGTTATAATTTTAATATCTTCAATTTCTGCTTTAATTAATTTAATAAAATCTAAATCTATTTGTAAAGTAGGATCTAAAGCCGGAGTAACTAATAAAATTAAATCAATTTTAGGTAAATAATCTAAGACTTTTTGCCGTAAATTTTCACCTTTGATTTGTTCATAACCCGGACTATCATAAATTGTGAGTTTTTCCCCTGTATTAGCGAACCATTGATAACTCTTAACATCCTCTGTATTGGGTAATAAATTAACTTCGGCTTGATCTGATTGAAACAGAGTGTTAATTAAACTACTTTTCCCCGCACCTGTACGCCCTACTAATAATAAATTTAAAGGTTTTTCTCTTATTTTCTCAATTGGCTCTGCTTCTTCTAAAATTAATTGTAATGTTTTAGTTTCTTTAGGGGGTAAACTCGATTTATTCTCTAATAATTCTAATTCTGGGATCACCGTTTGACCATATAAAGCTATCGCTTGACGACAGAGATTTTTTAAAGCAGAGGCTTTTAAGATTTGATTAAGATTACCTAATAATTCTTGATTAGCCTTATTTAAAGAAGTTTGAGCGGCCTGTTTAGCGGCGGCGGCCGTGGGATTAAATACCCATTGACTCAAATTCCAAATTTGCAATAATTTACGAGCCGAAGGCTCAATTTTTTTATATACCTCATAACCCTGATAAGCCTGTGCAATGCTAACTTGATTCAAAACTGGGGCTAATTTTTCCATCACCTGATCCATCTCATCAACAGTGCCACGAATGAGCTTATACGCTTGGGGTATATAGATATTCAGTAAAGGATATTTAACTTCAGGGTAATAAAGATGTGCCAGATCTGTCACCAAATTTTGACATCTTTGCCAAAAAGCTTGTAGATCTTGCCAGATAGGGGGATCGGCCTCTGATGCTTTAATTTGTTTTTCCAAAACAATTTGGATTTTTGCTAAAAGTTCTGGTTTAATAGATTGTTGAAGGTGAATATTATTTAAGTTTAAATCCTGATTTATTTCAGTAATTATTCCCTCTAATTGTTGAGTAATGGGTTTTGTCCATTTGACTAATAACCACCGCCAAGCTGAAAAAATTAAGATAAAAATAGCCCAAATCCAATTAATTCCCCAATAATGTATTTGCACTGCGGCCGCAAATAATAGAAAACTGGCCACGAGGATCAGGGGAAATGCTAAAATTAACCATTGCGATCGCTGTAATTTCATCATAATTTTGTGATTGGTTTTTGTTGTGAGTTATTTGTGGGATGGGCTTTTAGCCCGTCACAGACAAGATCTGTGGGTCACAGATGCTAAAATTATAATTGATTTGCCACAAATTATTGAAAATTGTCATACAATTATTATTAAATTCAAATATCAATTAAAGGAATTATTTATGAACAATAAACAAGAAAAAATTTGTATTTTAGGAGGCGGTTTTGGGGGCTTATATACCGCTTTGCGATTGAGTCAACTTCCTTGGGAAATGGAATATAAACCGGAAGTTATTTTAATAGATAAAAATGATCGTTTTCTCTTTACTCCTTTACTTTATGAAATAGTAACAGGGGAAATGGAAAATTGGGAAATTGCACCTAGTTTTTCCCAATTATTACAGGGTACTTCTGTTAAATTTTATCAAGATCAAATTACAGAAATTGATCTCAATAATCAAGCAATTAAATTAACAGAAAATCAAACTTTAAATTATACTAAATTAGTAATAGGTTTAGGGGGTGTTGCTCAAGATTTTAACATTAAAGGACTTAAAGAAAATGCTTTATCTTTTCGCAATTTAAAAGATGCTGAAACTTTAAAAAATCGTTTACGTTTATTAACTAAAACTAACCCAGAAAAAATTAGAATTGTCATTATTGGCGGTGGTTATACAGGAGTAGAATTAGCTTGTAATTTAGCTGATAATTTAGGGAGAAAAGCCCGAATTAGGATAGTCGAAAAAGGTGAACAAATTTTAAAAAATGCAGATAGTTTTAATAAAAAATTAGCCGAACAAGCCTTAAAAGATAGAGGTGTTTGGCTAGATTTAGAAACAGAAATAGAAAGTATAGAAGCAAATCAAATTAACTTATCTTATAAGGATAAAATTGATAATATTCCCGTTGATTTAGTCCTATGGACAGTGGGTAGTGAAGTCAATCCTTTAATTAAAAATTTAGATTTACCCTCTCATAAATCGGGGAAACTATTAATAAATCAATATTTACAAATATTAGAAAATCCCGATCTTTTTGCCTTAGGAGATTTAGCTTATTTAACAGAAATTAATGATCAAAATTTACCTTCGACTGCACAAGTAGCCTTACAACAAGCTGATTTTTGTGCATGGAATATTTGGGCGCAAATTCATCATAAACCATTGTTACCTTTTAGTTATCAAAATTTAGGTGAAATGATGACTTTAGGTTTAAATAATGCAACTTTAAGCGGTTTAGGAATACAATTAGATGGTTTATTAGCACATTTAACTAGACGTTTAATTTATTTATATCGTTTTCCCACTTGGCAACATCAATTAAATGTTGGGATCAATTGGTTATTTAAACCATTTATGCCAATTAATAATTATTAATTATTAATTGATAATTGATAGTTAATATTTATTTTTGATAAATAACAAAAAATAACTAATAAATAATAAATAATATGATACAAACACCAAAAGTAATTTTTTTTGATGCGGTTGGCACATTATTTGGTATCAAAACTACAGTAGGGGAAATTTATCGAAATTTTGCCAAAGAAATAGGCTTAGAACTATCAACAGATCAGTTAAATCAAGCCTTTAAAAAAAGTTGGCAAAATGCTTCTAGTCCGGTATTTTCAGGGGTTGATTCCCAACAAATTCCCGAAGCAGAATATAAGTGGTGGAAAGAGATTGTGGAAAGAACATTTCAAGAAGTAGGAGCATTTGAAAAAATCCCCGATTTTAAGGCTTTATTTACTAAAATTTATGCCCATTTTGCCACGGCCGATCCTTGGGAAGTTTATCCCGATACGATTAAATCTCTTAAAAATTTACATCAAAATGGGCTAGAAATGGGGGTTATTTCTAATTTTGATACCCGCCTATATGCCCTGTTAGAATTATTAGGATTAAGTCAATATTTTCAAAGTGTAACTATTTCATCCTATACGGGGTCTGCCAAACCAGATCCGCGCATTTTTTTAGCGGCTTTAGAAAAACATAATTGCCCTCCCTCCCATGCTTGGCATATTGGCGATAGTTTTAAAGATGACTATGAAGGGGCGAAAGCAGTAGGAATTAAACCAATTTTAATTAAACGTGATAAAATTTTATTTTAATCAATTAAAAAGTAAAAAAAATCCCCTGATCAGCAAAATTAAAACATAATTATAAACAGCGAATATAGGGAATTAAAATAGGATGAATAAATTGATATTTAATCTCTAAAGTATCAAAAACTTTGATGATTAAATGAGATTCTGCTAAAATTTCTAAAATCAAATTAATTTTTTGTTTAATCCGAAAAGAATAATTAATTAATTTTAAATCCTTCATTAATTCCCTCGTTGTTTTAGGAATAGATAATCCTCCATTTTTTTCTGTTAATAAATATAAAATTGTTTTAGCCAATTCACGGTTATTTTCTCCGCACAATTCAAAAATATAATCTAAAAAATCTTGCCAAATTTTGGTTAAACTCTCCCCCTGATCATTGTGATAATTTTCCCTATATTCATCCACAGTAAAAATTTTTCTTTTTTCCAATTGTGACATCACAATATTTAATTCAATCGCTTTAATTTCTTGATTTTTTTGATTTAATTGATCACAGATCAATTCAATTAATTCTGGAGTAAAAGGAAAATTAAATCTGTCATGCAAAATAGTCCATTCTTTTTTAATTTCTTGAGAATTAAGATCATTAATTTTATAAAAGTTTTGTAAATTGAGGATTTGAGCTAATTCTAATAAGTTAAATAAACTAGATGTTTCCATCACGAAAATAACTTTAAAATGATTTAATTCTTGTAAAGAATTAATCAAAACTAACCAATCATTTTGCTCTTTTTGTTGGGTAAAAGAAGAACAAAATAAGCGTTCTAATTGATCAAAAATAAGTAAAATATTATTATTAGTTTTACCTTCCAATTGATTATTAATCATTTCAGCTAAATTAGTTAACTGATTAATGTCATGAATTAAATTTGTTTTTTCTTGATATTGGGGATTAATTTTTAACAATAACTCATCGAAAAAATTACCAAGTTGTTCCATCCATTTATTATTATTATAATTATTAATGATCGAAGGATACCATTGACAATCTTGATCATAACATTGTAAAAATGGCACAATTCCCAACTCTAAAAAGGTAGTTTTTCCTATCCCATAATTACCATGTAAAACTAAAACTTTTTGACGGGGAAAATTAAGTTGATTAATCATCTTATTCAAATCATTATTTCTACCAGATAAACCAATATTTATTTGATTAATTTGATTCAAAGTTAATTGATAATAATATTTGGAAAAATTTTGACTTAAATTTAAAACTTTTCTAGTTTTCAAATAGCCAAATTCAACAAAAAAACACTGTTGATATTGCTGAATAATTGATTGTTTTTCTTGTTGAATTTTAAAAGCTTTTAAAAAATCTTTTTGAGCGAAATAATAGCCAAATAAAAAATTAAATAAATAAATTTTGAAGGGAATATTCTCAGTAAATTCTACGAAAAATTTAGCTCTATTGAAGTTTTTTAAAGCTTCTTCTTTTTGTCCTAATTGATCTTGAATTTTGCCAATTAAAAATAAAAATAAACTCTGTTCTTCTGGAAATTCTTGTTCAGTTAAATTTTGTTGTTCTATCAAAATCATAAAAGCTTTTTTCATGAATGTTTCTGCTTTTTTCGATTGATTTTTAGCTAAATTAATTTGAGCTAAATAAGCTAAATTTTTTGCATTGATGATAATTGAACTATAAGCTCGATGTAAGGGAATAGCCCGATCAATAATTAGTTGTAATTGTTCCCATTCCTCTAATGCTGTGAGAATTTCTGCCAAAAAATGAATCATTTTGGCCATGCGATCACTTCTTTCTAATTCAGTAAAATAATTAAGACATTGTTCAAAATATAATTGAGCTTTTTTTAAATAAATTTTTTCTGTTAATAAATTAAACCATGCTATTTGATACCAATAACATCCTAAAGCGTAATTAATACAGGCTTTACGAATTAAATTATCACTATATTGTAACAGATTTAAACTTTCTTCAAAATGTTGTAAAGTTTTTTCATTTCCTCCTTCCATAATTCCTAAAATAAATTTTAAACTTCCCTCAATTTCTCGATCAAGTTTAATCTGAAAAATCTCAATTTTTTGGGTGGCAATTTTCAATTTTTGATAGCGTTCGGAATTAATTTGTAAATTGAAACTTTCATAATCAATAAAAGAGCCAATTTGAGTATTTAAAATAGTAGCAAATATTTCAGAAATAATCCCATTAAGAAAAGTTAATACTGGATCAATTAAACTCATTTGTTCAAAAATATTTAATTTAATCCCATAAATTTTTTGGATATATTCGTGATAATTATCATTGACTAAATAACAATGTAACTTATGTTTAAGAGTTAAAAAATAATCTAAATGTTCATAAGCATTTTGACTCCACATTAATTCAACACTTAAATTTTTAGCTTCTTCCATTAGTTTTAAGGCTGTTGAAATTACTTTTTCTTGTAATACTTCTGTGATGATTTTCGGTAAATTATGATCGGTTTTGATTGAATAAATATCCGTATGAACTAAACATTTAATCATGAAAGAAAAAGATAAAGAATAATTCTGTTCTAGCTCATAAATTAGTTCTTGTAATTTACTTAAAATATAAACCATTTTAATGCCATCAAAACCTTGATTATTTAGGGTATTATGTAACCATAAACCAATAAAATATTCTTGATGATAAGCATATAAATTACCGCCCATCTTTTGCAGAATATCTTGAAGTTTGTAATAAAAATCTTCTAAAATTTGTCTAGTAATTTGAGGGGGCAAAATTTCTTCTAATTCACTTAAATTTTCCAGATAAATAACAACTACACTACTCAAAGAAAGAGGGGCTTTTTCTACTATTTCTGGTTCAAAATCTGCTTCTATTTCAACGTAAGCTCCACTAAAAACCTGCTCATCTTCAAGATGTGTTTCAATACCGGAATTAATGGGTTCGCTCACCGTAGTAATTGGGGCATTAAATTTTAATCTACTTTGACCAAAAACAATCACATCTCCATGATATAAAATAGTTGGTAAATTGACAATTTTATTATTGATTAATGTTCCGTTTCGAGTGCCTAAATCAATTAAAGAATAGGTTTTGTGATTGATTCTTTTTATAATAGCATGGTGACGGGAAACCCATTGATCTAAAATGATTATATCATTATCATTGCTACGTCCAATCGTAAAATCATGATAACCTTCTAACAAAAATTCCTGCTCCCCTTGAGCAGTATATAAAATTAATGAAGCTGAAGAAGATTGAGTCATGTTTTTTAAGTAATAACTAATTAATAAACAATAAATAATAAATAATAAATAATAACAAAGAACTAATAACTAATTAAAGTTTATTTAAGTCTTTAATAATTAAATCAGCCGATTGATAACGCTCTTTAAAATGATAACAAATCATTTGATCAATAATATTAGTTAAAGCGGGGCTGAGATTAACTAAATGATGCCATTCGATTTCGCCGTTATGTTCATCTCTGGGTAACTTTTCGGGAGTTATGCCCGTTAAGGCTTGAATGGCAATCATTCCCAAGGCATAAAGATCGCTGTTAAAATAAGGTTTTCCCGCTAGTTGTTCGGCGGGAGTATAGCCCCTAGTGCCGATGGCAATGGTATTTTCATTCACCAAATATTGATGGTGGGGTTGCATTTCTTTCACCGCTCCAAAATCAATTAAAACAAGACGTTGATCTTTTTGACGGCGGATCATATTAGCAGGTTTTAAATCTCGATGAATTACCCCTTGACTATGAATAAAAGATAAAATAAAGAGGATTTCTTTTAAAAGTTTAATTATTGATTTTTCAGAAAAAGGAATATTATCCTGAATTTCTTTACTTAAAATTGTGCCGGGGATAAATTCTTCTACTAGATAAAATTGCTGATCTTCCTCAAAATGAGCTAATAATTGGGGGATTTGGGGATGATGGCCGATTTTTTCTAAAATAGAGGCCTCGGTTTGAAATAAACGTCTAGCCACTTGTAAAAATTCTTCATCGCCCGAAGCGGGTTGAAGTTGTTTAACTAGACATTTCGGTTTTCCCGGACGTTGAATATCTTCTGCTAAATAGGCATAACCAAAACCTCCAGATCCTAATATTTTAAGAAGATTATAACGCCCTACTAATAATTTATTAATACTTAAATTTAAGTTTTGTGCTTGTGTAATTAAAGTTGTTTTAATTTCACTTTCTGGTTTAATTTGAACTGTAATTGGATGGGTACTTTTGCTAACAGGATGATTATTTTTTAAGAGGCTTTTAAGTAATATTAAATCTTGTTCTTGTTGTTTTAATTGGAGGGCAATTTTTTCTTTTTCTTTTTGGGCTTGAATGTTATTACTAATTAAACCAAATATTAAACTACCACCTAAACTAAGATTGGCCGGAATAAGGGGCAACCAAGCACCCTGTAAAAATAAGAAAAAACAACTACCATTTAAAATAATGATTGATCCCACCGATAAAGGTATTAGAAAAATATAATCATGAATAAAATAAATAATAATGCCTCCGGTTAATCCCCAAGCTAAAATCCAGATCATTTCTAACCATTCTGGCCAATACCAAAATAATTTATTTTGCCCTAAAGTAGCATTAATAATTTGACTGGTTAATTGGGCATGAATCATAACTCCGGCCATTTTTTGATTAAAACGATCGGATGCGCTATAGGGAGTGTAAAAAGCATCATCAATACTAGGGGCATTGACACCGATTAAAACAATTTTATTTTTAATCCAATCACTTTGAAAATTGTGCTTTAAAATCTGATCTAAAGTTAACATTCGAGGGGGATTTTGTAATAATTGATAGTTGAGTAAAATTTGATAACCACGATCATCTATTTTCTGATAACTACCACTATTAAAAGTTAACTTTTTAAAAATAGTTTGATTCCATTTTAATTGATTATTTTTAGTTAATTCTGGGTTTAAGTTTTTCAAAGCTAAATATTTTTGTGCCAATTGAAAAGCCAGAGATAATTTAGTTTGACAAGGAGAATTTTGGCTAGGCTCAGTAAAAATTAAACCTCTGCGCACGATCCCCCCTTGATCAACTGTCACATCGGCAAAACCCAGTTGTTGACTGGGTATTTGACTCGGTGGAGCAATTCCGGCCGTAACAGTGCCACTTACTTTACAGATGGAAATTACATTATTTTTTTTTAATTCTCGCTGTAATTCTTCATAACCCGGCTCATTCTCAATATCTCGAAATATATCTAAGCCGATCGCCACTGGTTGATGTTGATTTAAAATTTTTAAAGTTTGAGCAATAACTCGATCTAAAAGAGGCCATTTTTTTTGAAGTTTAATATCTTTTTCCGTAACTTCCACAACCACAATGGGCTGATCCGTGGTAATTTTGCGATCAAAAAAAGGATTAACCTGTAAGCGGAGCATTTGATCAAAAATGGCCAATTCAGAGGATTCCAACCATCCTAACTGACGAATTCCAATCAGGGTAAGACTCACAAATAAACTAATGGCGAAAACAGATTTAACCCAAGAGAATAATTTAAAATTCATAATCCAACAAAATTAACTCTTTTCACTTGATCTTAATTGATAGCGGGTAATTATAATAATAATAGGCTTTGGTCTAAATTTCTAATACTTTTACAGATTAAGTTCAGTATAACTGTAAAATATGATCAATTACATACATTAAATTTTGTTAAAAAGGTTTTTTTAAAGATAAAACTTTTAATTGATCTTCACTATCAAATTTAACAATTGAATAATGACGTGGGGAAATTAAATCAACTAAATAAACCTTATTTCCTACCTCAAAATTAAGGTCAGTTGCCCGTTCCCAAGGACTCCCTAAAACATGAATAGAAAAGCGTCCCACTTCATCATAAATAGATATTTCGATCAAACCATTTGTTAAGATAGATAAAATTTCTCCTGATGTACCAATTAATCTTTCTGGTAATAATTGAACTGTGTGAGTTTTTAACAGTAATTTTCTTAATTTTCCCGTGATTTTAACAAAAATGATGGTAAAAATTAAACCAATTAAACGAATAGACCACCACCAAATAGGGGTTAAAGATTGTCCATTAAATAATAATAAATAAATTAAATTTCCCGTTAATCCTATAATGCCAATTATTAAAGGATAAATCCCTAATAAAAATAAAATTGGCACATCCCCCACCCCCATTAAAGATAAAATAAAACCGATTAAAGGTAGTTGAAGAATGGTCATTTTTTTGCCTAATTGTTCCCCTAATAGATCAGGTGCGGCCATACTAATTACTGCTATTAATAAGATTAAAAATCCCATTAATATCGCAATGATAAAACCATGATTGATCTGAGCAAAAATATAATTCATTATTAGTTATTTGTTATTAATTATTGGCTATTTATTTCTATTATAAAATAAAAAGTCTGGGATTTCCCAAATTTCTAACTTTTGAAAACTTACAAAATTTGTTATAATTGAAAGCTGGACATTTTTTAAATATAAATAAATTAATTTTTATCTGGAAATATTACCTATTATGACTACTCAAACTCCTAAAAAATATAATATTACTACCTTTGGCTGTCAAATGAATAAAGCCGACTCAGAGCGCATGGCGGGTATTTTAGAAAATATGGGCTTTGAGTGGTCAGAAGACCCTCTAAAAGCGGATTTAGTGTTATATAATACCTGTACGATTCGAGATAATGCGCAACAAAAAGTTTATTCCTATTTGGGCAAACAAGCCAAACGTAAAAAACAAAATCCTGAATTAACTTTAGTGGTGGCTGGATGCGTGGCACAGCAAGAGGGAGAGCAACTTTTAAGACGTATTCCCGAATTAGATTTAATTATGGGGCCGCAACACGCCAACCGCCTAGAAGACTTATTAGAACAGGTTTTCAACGGTAATCAAGTGGTGGCCACGGAAGAAATTGATATTTTAGAGGATATTACTAAGCCCCGTAGGGATAGTAATATTACGGCATGGGTAAATATCATTTACGGTTGTAATGAAAGATGTACCTATTGCGTTGTGCCTAGTGTGAGGGGCGTTGAACAGTCGCGCACTCCTGAAGCAATCTATAAAGAAATTGAGGATATTGCGCGTCAAGGCTATAAAGAAGTGACTTTATTAGGTCAAAATATTGATGCTTATGGGAGGGATTTGCCCGGAGTAACGGAAACAGGACGACATAAACACACTTTAACCGATTTATTATATTATATTCATGATATTGAAGGGATCGAGCGGATTCGTTTTGCAACGAGCCATCCTCGTTATTTTACTGAGCGGTTAATCAAAGCTTGTTATGAGTTACCGAAGGTGTGTGAGCATTTCCATATACCTTTTCAATCAGGGGATAATCAAATTTTAAAAGCGATGTCAAGGGGTTATACTCAGGAAAAATACCGTAGTATTATTAATAAAATTCGGGAATATATGCCCGATGCCTCTATTAGTGCGGATGTAATCGTAGGATTTCCGAGGGAAACGGAGGAACAATTTGAAAATACTTTAAAATTAGTAGATGATATTGCCTTTGATCAACTCAATACGGCCGCCTATTCTCCCCGCCCAAATACACCGGCCGCTTTATGGGAAAATCAGTTAAGTGAAGAAGTTAAAAGCGATCGCTTACAAAGATTAAATCATCTTGTGGCAATCAAGGCCGCAGATAGATCCCAGCGTTATTTAAACAGAATTGAAGAAGTATTAGTAGAGGCACAAAATCCCAAAGATCAAAGTCAAGTTATGGGAAGAACAAGGGGTAATCGTTTAACCTTTTTTACGGGTAATATTAGTCAGTTGAAAGGGCAAATTGTTAATGTTAAAATTACGCAAGTTCGCGCCTTTAGTTTAACAGGAGAAATGATTAATTAAAAAGTCGGTAGGGCAAATATATGATTAATATTGAGCCTTTAATGAATAATTTTACTATCAAAGAATTTTTTACATCAATTAATTTTACTATTTCCTATTCTATTCCCGAATTTCTCACTTGTGCCACAAATCTAGTGATTAGCCCTTGCCAAAGATCAAAAAAAGTATTATAATTGAAACATAAAAGGGGCCGCAACGGTTTCGACAGGTTGGCGAAAGCTTCTCTGTGATGCAGGTTAAGAGTGAGTCTCCTCTTATAAATCAAAGGCTCAAAAAAATAGTAACTGCGAACAACATCGTTCCTTTCGCTCGTAAAGCCGCTCCTGTAGCTGCTTAAACACAACCTTAACTTAGGTTTCGAGCCTCTATCATTTGACTCCGTTAAGGATGATAGTGCTAACCCCAACGGATGCTCTTTTTAACTTGCTCTAGTCAGTTAAAAAGCTAAGATTTGATTAGAGAATCCATGTCATCTGGAATAATTGATGATCCCAGTTTGAGGGTCAGAAAAACTAAACCTGTGAATGAATGGATAGTTAATACCCAGTTTGGACAGCAGTTCGACTCTGCTCGGCTCCACTGAGAAGATAAATCATTGAAAAAGGCTTTTGATTTCTTTAAGATTTCATCAGCCTTTTTTGATCTCAAAAATAAATGTTCATCAATAACAGTTATCTTTCAAAAAAGATTTATAATCTTAAGGTTTAGGCTAAATACCTTAATTTGTCGGGCTTATTCTTTGATGACAAAAAACAAGGTAAAATTGGCAAAATTAAAGTACAATAACTTAATTTATATTGATTACAAAAGTAAAAACACCCCACTATGAGTTCCCTTCTTCAATCGTCTTTCTCTCAATCAGAATCGAATCTTGCTCCCCCTTCTGACCTGTTTTTACGTCAACGGATTAAATTAGTTGAGGAATTGTGGGAATTGGTTTTAAAAGAGGAATGTGGTCAAGAATTGGTAGATCTGCTGAAAAATTTGCGTGATATGTGTTCGGAGGAAGGACAAACGGCCGAAATTCCTCAATCTTCAGCACCCACTTTAATTGAACAATTGGATCTGAATGCGGCGATCCGAGCTTCTCGGGCTTTTGCTTTATATTTTCAGTTAATTAATATTGTTGAACAACATTACGAGCAACGCAATCAAGAATTATCCCGCCGTGCTACTTCTCAAACTCCTGCTTGGCATTCTGGCTCTCAAAATCTTTGGACCCAAAGTAATTTAGGCCTTGATCTGTTGGAAAAAACCGTGCCTTCGGCGGAGGAAGCCAAGAAAACTGGTCTTTTTCATTGGCTTTTCCCCTATTTACGCCAGATCAATATGCCTCCTGCTAAAATTCAAAAGTTATTGGAGCAGTTGGATGTGCGTCTAGTTTTTACGGCTCATCCCACGGAGATCGTCCGTCATACTATTCGCAAAAAACAAAGACGCATTGCTCAAATTTTACAAAAGTTAGATCAGGTGCAGGAAAGCTCTCAAGGTATTGGTTTAAATCCTTTTTGGGATACTCACGAAGCTAATCAACAGTTAACGGAGGAAATTCGTCTTTGGTGGCGTACGGATGAGTTACACCAGTTTAAGCCCACTGTTTTAGATGAGGTTGATTATACCCTTCATTATTTTGAAAATGTATTATTTGATGTTATTCCTCAGTTATCTTTGCGTTTAAAACAGAGTTTAAAGAGTGCTTTTCCTTCTTTAATTCCACCTCGTAATAATTTTTGTTATTTTGGCTCATGGGTAGGTAGCGATCGAGACGGCAATCCATCTGTAACACCTAAAGTTACATGGGAAACGGCTTGTTATCAAAGGGGTGTGGTGTTGGAAAAATATATAGAGTCAATCCGTGAATTAAGAAATCTGTTGAGTTTGTCTCTGCACTGGAGCGATATTTCGCCTACTTTACTTGATTCTTTGGAAAGGGATCGCACGGTAATGCCTGAAATTTACGAAAAATTGGCCATTCGTTACCGTCAAGAGCCTTATCGTCTCAAATTATCCTATATTGAGCAAAGATTGAAAAATACTCAACAACGCAATGAACAAATTGCTTTTCAATTGGAAAAACCAATCACTGAGCCGCCTAAAGGTCAAATTTATCAATCGGCACAGGACTTTTTGGCTGATTTAAGTTTAATTCAAAGTAATTTGGCTCAAACTGGCTTAAATTGTCAGGAATTAGATAATTTAATTGCTCAGGTGGAAATTTACGGTTTTTATCTGGCTCAATTGGATTTTCGTCAAGAGTCTTCCCGTCATTCTGAGGCGATCGAGGAAATTGCACAATATTTACAAGTTTTACCGAAAAAATATACTGAGCTTTCTGAGCAAAAAAAAATTGATTGGTTAGTATCGGAATTAAAAACCCGTCGTCCCCTGATTCCGCCTGAAATGCCCTTTGGGGAAAGAACTTGTGAAAGTATTAATACTCTCAAAGTTTTGCGTAAATTACAGCAGGAATTCGGCTTACAAATGTGTCATACTTATATTATTAGTATGAGTAATGATGTGAGTGATGTGTTAGAAGTTTTGTTATTAGCTAAAGAGGCGGGACTTTATGATCCGGCCAGTGGCATTAGCACGGTGCGCATTGTACCCTTATTTGAAACGGTGGATGATTTACGCAAAGCTCCTGATATAATGCGTTATTTATTCTCAATTCCTCTTTATCGTAGTGCTTTGGCAGGGGGTAAAGAATTTGAAGAAACAGAAATAAACTCTCATAATTATCATAATCTATTTCCTCTAAATTTACAGGAAGTGATGTTAGGTTATTCTGATAGTAATAAAGATTCTGGGTTTTTAAGTAGTAATTGGGAAATTCATAAAGCTCAAAAAGCCCTGCAAAAAGTAGCCTCACAATTTAACATAGATTTACGCATTTTTCACGGCCGTGGTGGCTCGGTGGGAAGGGGGGGAGGCCCTGCTTATGCGGCGATCCTTGCCCAACCCACTTCAACGGTGAACGGACGCATTAAAATTACCGAACAGGGCGAGGTGTTAGCTTCTAAATATTCCTTACCTGAGTTAGCCTTGTATCACCTTGAAACCATTACAACTGCGGTCATTCAAACGAGTTTACTCGGTTGTGGTTTTGATGATATTGAAGCGTGGAATGAAATTATGGAGGAGTTATCGGTGCGATCGCGCCGTGCCTATCGGGAGTTAATTTATGAACAGGAGGACTTTTTAGACTTTTTCCTCTCTATTACGCCCATTCAAGAAATTAGTCAATTGCAAATTAGTTCCCGTCCTGCTCGGCGTAAAGGGGGAACTAAAGACTTAAGTGGTTTACGGGCTATTCCTTGGGTATTCAGTTGGACTCAAACGAGATTTTTATTACCCGCATGGTATGGAGTGGGGACGGCTTTAAGTGAATTTTTAGCTTTAGAACCGCAGGAAAATTTAAAATTATTGCGTTATTTTTATGTGAAATGGCCATTCTTTAAAATGGTTATTTCAAAAGTAGAAATGACCCTTTCTAAAGTTGATTTACAAATGGCTTATCATTATATGAGTCAATTATCTCAACCTGAAGATCGAGAGCGTTTTCAAAAGTTATTCGATCAAATTTCTAAAGAATATTATTTAACCCGAAAATTAGTCTTAGAAATTAACGGTCAGCCCAAACTTTTAGATAATGATCTTGAGTTACAAAAGTCTATTCAATTAAGAAATAAAACTATTGTTCCTTTAGGATTTTTACAGGTTTCTTTATTAAAAAGATTACGTCAATATAGTCAACAGTCAGCGGCCGGAATGATTCATTTTCGTTATTCAAAAGAGGAATTATTGCGCGGCGCTTTATTAACTATTAATGGTATTGCGGCCGGTATGAGAAATACGGGCTAATAATGGTTAAGAGTGACCAGTTAATAGTTAATAGTAATTAGTAATATAAATTAAGTTTAATTTATTGAACGATATTTGTTGGCTTTGAAATTAATTTCAAAGCGGGTTAATTACAAAAAGTTATCCCTTGAAGCATTACACCACTTCGCAATAAATTGACGAGGCTAATATAAATCGTTCAATAAATTGAACTAAAATTTTGTAAAAAAATTATTTTTTTTTAACTTAATTTATATAATTTGATTTAGATTTTATTAAATAAAAATACACTCTCCTCTGGTTGTGATAGATGTACAGAAAGAGAAACGAAAATTATTAATTAATATTTATTACTTAAAACTATGGCACAAACATTAATCAAAGAAATAACTTTAGATGAATTTCTTAAACAAGCAGAAACAAAACCTGCTCAAGAATTTTTTGACCATAAAATTTATCAAAAAGATATGCCACAAGGACAACATAGTCGTATTCAACTTAAACTTTCTAATGCAATTAATTTAGTAACAGAAGATGCCAAAATTGCCTTAGCATTTCCAGAATTGAGATGTACATTTTCAGGAATATCTATTGTGCCTGATGTTGCTGTTTTTAAATGGCAAAATTTACCAATTAATGAAGATGGTATAATTGCTAATAAATTTAATCTTGCTCCTGACTGGATGATTGAAATTTTAAGCCCTGATCAATCTCAAACTATTTTAATTAAAAAAATTCTTCATTGTTTAGATCATGGTACAATGTTGGCATGGATAATTGATCCTCACGAAAAAGTTATTTTTAGTTATACTCCTAATAATTTACCCTGTTTTTTTGAAACAGAAAAAGACTTGATTCCAGTACCCAAATTTATCAAAGATTTTCAGTTAACATTAGGCGATATTTTTGGCTGGTTAAAAGTATAATAAATTTTAGTTACTCGTTATTAATTATTAGTTATTCTTGCTCAAAAATACCTAATAAATAACAAATTATAAATAACCAATAACAAATAACCATGACTCTAATAGAAATTAAAGCGGAAAAATCTGCTAAAAAAAAGAAAAATAAACCTAATTTAAAATTTGAAAAACTAATGGCAATTTTAGCCGTTGGTAATTTAATTTTTGTGTTATTTGATTTAACTTATGTTCCTTTTCGCAATTTTTGGTTACAGGGAAAATTAGGTTTATTTAATTATTCTATTAAAGTTTTACCCATTAATATTACCCCAATTTATGATGTAGTAAAAGGAATTGAAGCTAATCGTTATACCGCCAAATATTTAGAAGAAGTAGCTAAATTTGAAGCAGAATATAATCAATTAAAACAACAAAATCCCCAAGCTTTACCCCCCGAAAATCAATTAAAAGTTTTACGAGATTTAAGTCTCGAAATGATAGATACTGATCCCTTTGCTGTTGCTAATAAAACGGGAACATTAGAGAAAATTAAAAATGATATGCGCTTACATATTTTCAAAAGTAAAGACGCATCAGCAAAAGATTCTTTTCGCCAATTTTGGAGTCAACAATATTTAGTTAAGAATAATCCCGAAAAACAATTAGCTTTTTTTAACAAAAAAATTAAACCTTTAATTGAAACTAATTATTTTCGCCCGATCGCCGAAAATGGACAACCAATAGACTATTTTTGGATTTTAGATTTATTTCCATCGGGTTTATTTTTCTTAGAATTTTTAGGCAGAACTTGGTATATTAAAAGTCAGAAAAAAGGCTTAAGTTGGTTTGATGCAATGTTATGGCGTTGGTATGATATTTTTCTATTTTTACCCCTTTTTCAATGGTTAAGAATTATCCCAGTAACTGTTAGATTAAGTCAGTCTGAATTACTTGATTTAAAAGCGATTCAAAAACAAGCAAGTCAAGGTTTTGTGGCCACTATTGCCGAGGATATTACTGAAGTTATTTTAATCCGAGTTGTTAATCAAATTCAAGGCTCAATTAAGGAGGGAGAAATAACTAAATTTTTATCACAAACGGCTAAACAACCAAGTTATATTGATCTTAATCAAACTAATGAAACGGCCGAAATTATTAAGTTAATGGCTAAATTAACAATTAATCAAGTTATGCCTAAAATTAGAACAGATATTGAGGCATTATTAAAGTATAATTTTGATAAATTAATTCAAGAATCGCCCGTTTATCAACAAATTAAATCTTTACCCGGAGTTGATGATTTTCAAAATAATTTAACAGGGGAAATTACTAAACAAATTTATCAAATAGTTCATACAACTTTAACTAATTTAATCGCAGAAGATCCAAACTTTGATCAATTATTAGAACAATTAGTAGGCAATTTTTCCAATGCCATAACTTCAGAAATTCAAGCAAAACAAAGTATTGATCAATTAGAAATTTTATTAGTAGATTTATTAGAAGAAGTTAAAATTAATTATATTTCTCGTTTATCTCAAGAAGATGTAGAAGATATTTTAGAACAAACAAGGGCTTTACGTCAAAAGGTTTAATATTTATCATTTGTCATTTATCATTTCTAAAAAGTGTTATTGTTATATAATATAAAACTGTATTTAAAATGACTTTTTAAGAAGAAAAAAACAATGGCCTCTGTTATTTCAATGGTGAATATGAAAGGCGGTGTGGGAAAAACTACCGTCACAGTTAATTTAGCAACTTGTTTAGCTAAAAATTATCAAAAAAAAGTGTTAATTATTGATTTAGATACTCAAATTAATGCCACTTTAAGTTTTATGACTCCGGCACATTTTGCTAAATTAAAACAGGAAAAACGCACTTTAAGAACATTAATTAATCAAGCTGTTTATCCTAAAAATGAGATAATTTGGTCTACTAAAGATATTATACAACAAAATATTTGTAATATTAAAGGTTTAGATTTATTACCCGGAGATATTGAATTATATGAAGATTTTGTGTTAGCAGAAATGATCTATGATTATACGATGGGCAGACAACAAAATTATGCCCAAACTTGGCAACAAATTGAAGATAGATTAATAAAAATAGTTGTTAAACCTTTTCTTAATTATTATGATTTAATTTTCTTAGATTTTTCCCCCGGAGATCATTTAATAACTCGCAGTGGAATTTTAGCTAGTGATTATTATATTATTCCTTGTAAACTTGAGCCTTTATCTGTAATTGGTATTGGCATATTAGAAGGTAGAATTAAACAGTTTAAAGAAAGTCAAAGAAGTAACATTGAATTATTAGGAATTGTCATTACTTCTTTAGGTAGAAATACAAAAATGTCAACCAATGTTCAGGGCAGATTAATAAAAGATTTTGGGAAAGAATTAATTTTTAAAACAGAAATTCCCATGAATGTAGCAGTGGCAAGGGCGATTGATGAATGTAAACCTGTAGTTTTAACTGAGCCTCAATCCGTTGGCTCAAAAGCTTTTGAGGAATTAGGAATAGAATTTTTTAAACGATTTTATTCCTAATTAATTATAATTAATCATTAATAGACCTCTTGCAAAAGTAATAAATATTAGCTAATAAAATCAATTTTCATAATTTTTTAATTAATTAGTATAGTTATTACTTATTACTTGACTTGTGCAAGAAGTCTAATCATTTCCAGTTGTTAATTATTAATTAAATCAAGATATTGTTCCTCCATTAAAAACGCCCCTTGTTTAAATTTTACACCCCAATAATAACCCGGACGACGATCTAAAATAACCCCTTCTTCGCCAATTTCCATAATATCAGAAGGGCGTAACATGGGCATGGGTTCGGCTGTTTTAAGATAAGGAGGTAAAGTAATTAATTTAACTTTATCGCCAATTTTAAAAGTCTTTTCTGTCATTTTATTTGCAAATTTGATCTATTATTTATGATAGTATTATTACATATAATTAGGTAGCATTAAGCATTAAGGCTAAAGCCTTATGCTATATAAACGAAGTCTGCACAGGCAGACTTTGTTTATATAGTTTATATAGGATTGTTTCAAATAAACCTTGAAATGCCTTAATTTTAGTTCTAAAAGTAGTTTTATTTTGCTTACTTTTAGATTCTATTTTAGATAAATCTGCCTGTAAAATAATCACTTTTACCTCCCCTTAAATAAATAACCAATAACAAGTTATAATAATTTATATTATAATAAAAAAATATCTCAAAATCCATTATTAATACAATTTTAAAACTATCATGACACAATCCCTTTTACCACCTAGCTCTGACACAGAAACCCCCATCTCCGTTAAAATACCGAAACAACATCAAGAAGATCTAGGCCCTATTAGTGACACTTCACCCGAAAGTTGGTGTTATGATCCCGAACGCATTAATAATTATTATCGTCAAAGACCTTTACAAATTTTGGGAAGATTATTAAATATTAGTCTAACTTTTGGCTTATTTCTGTTTGGTTTATGGTGGGATAAATTATTAAGAAAAAATCCTAAAAATAGTCAAAAAAGAGCGATTCAATTAAGGGAAGTTTTAACAAAATTAGGCCCTACTTATATTAAAATTGGTCAAGCTTTATCTACCCGTCCCGATCTAGTTCCTCCTTTATTTTTAGAGGAATTAACTACTTTACAAGATCAACTTCCTTCCTTTCCAAATGAGATGGCTTTTCAGTTCATTGAAGAAGAATTGGGGGATATTCCTTCGGAAATTTTTGCGGAAATTTCCGATCAACCTTTAGCGGCCGCATCCTTGGGACAGGTATATCAAGCTAAGTTAAAAACAGGGGAAAAAGTAGCAGTAAAAGTACAACGTCCAGATTTAATTAGACGTATTACTTTAGATATTTTTATTATGCGCAATTTAGCAGGTTGGGCGAAGGAAAATTTTAAACAAATTCGCTCAGATCTAGTGGCAATTGTTGATGAATTTGCAGGGCGTATTTTTGAGGAAATGAATTATTCTCAAGAGGGCAGAAATGCGGAAAAATTTGCTGATTTATATGGTTATATGAAAAATATTTATATTCCTAAAATTTATTGGGAATATACGGGGCGTAGAGTGTTAACAATGGAATGGATCGAAGGTATTAAATTAACCAGAATTAAAGAGATAGAAAGTAAGGGCATTAATGCCACTAAAATTGTGGAAATTGGGGTTGAATGTTCTTTAAGACAACTGTTAGAAAATGGCTTTTTTCATGCTGATCCCCATCCGGGTAATTTATTAGCAATGAATGATGGAAAATTAGCTTATTTAGATTTTGGCATGATGTCACAAATTAAACCCCATCAAAGATATGGTTTAATTGAGGCGATCGTGCATTTAGTTAATCGTGATTTTACCGCTTTAGCTCATGATTATGTTAAGTTAGAATTTCTCACTCCAGACACAGATTTAAGCCCAATTATTCCCGCTTTAACTGATGTTTTTGGGAATGCTTTAGGCTCATCAGTAGCAGAATTAAACTTTAAAAAAATTACTGATGAAATGTCAGAAATGATGTATGAATTTCCTTTCCGTGTACCTGCTTATTATGCTTTAATTATTCGCTCAATGGTGACTTTAGAAGGGATTGCTTTAGGAATTGATCCTGATTTTAAAGTATTAAGTAAAGCCTATCCTTATGTAGCTAAAAGATTATTAACAGATCCTTCAATGGAGTTAAGAAATTCGTTAAAAGATTTATTATTTAAAGATGGAAGTTTTCGTTGGAATCGTTTAGAAAATTTATTAAGAAATGCGAAAAATAGCCCTGATTATAATATTGAAAAAGTCTTAAATCAAGCGATCGAATTTATTTTTTCCGAAAGAGGTACATTTATTAGACAAAATTTAATCAATGAAATTATCCAAGCAATTGATTTATTTGGCAGAAGAACATGGCATGATTTTTCATCAAAAGTCTTAAAACAAGTCGGTTTTCAAACACAAGAAAAACCAGCAGAATTAAATCAAAATAGTGAGAGTTTTAAACATTTACAAAATATTTGGACAATTTTACAAACAACTCAAGGCTTTGATCCGATGAGTTTATTACCCTTAATTCCTCAACTTTTAACGAAGGATGAAACTAAAGATATGGGGCAAAAAATTGCTGAAGGTTTAGTGCAAAAAGTTGCGGCCAGATTAATTCGTAATATTTTATTAGAAAATGAAAATATTGATGATCAAAATAAGATTATTAATATTAATAAAGTGGTCAAATTAGAGAAAGATTCTCTACAAAAAGCCGCTTTTCGTTAAAAGTTAAAAATACAATCAAGCATTTAGCACAACTAATGTCATGTTTCTACAGTTGTCATATAGATAATAACTCATTATTCCCTCTTTAAAATAGGGTTTAACCTGATTATTAAGTCAATCATAACTTGATCAAAAATTGATCAAATAATTAAATCAGATCAATTTACTGCGAAAAAAGCCACTTTATGGCAAAATATAATTTCTGCCAAATAAGTTTTTCCGTGAATGGCAATAAATAGCAATGACTTTAGATTGGATTAGCCGTGCTGACCGCTTAAACGCACTTCCCCCTTATGTTTTCGCCCGTTTAGACGAACTCAAAGCCCATGCTAGAGAGCAAGGAATAGATTTAATTGATCTAGGGATGGGCAACCCCGATGGCTCCGCCCCTCAACCTGTGATTGATGGTGCGATCGCCGCCTTATCTGAGCCAAAATTTCATGGTTATCCTCCTTTTGAGGGGACAAAGGATTTTCGGGAAGCCATAACCCGTTGGTATCAAAAGCATTACAATGTTTCCCTTGATCCTAACAGTGAGGCTTTGCCTTTACTGGGTTCAAAAGAAGGTTTAGCTCATTTGGCTTTAGCTTATATTAATCCGGGGGATGTGGTTTTAGTACCCAGTCCGGCTTATCCCGTGCATTTTCGAGCGCCTTTGATCGCAGGTGGTGACATTTATCCTTTGATGTTGAAAGAGGAAAATGATTGGTTAATTGATTTGTCAGCGATCCCTGAAGATGTGGCCAAAAAAGCGAAAATTCTCTATTTTAATTATCCGAATAATCCCACGTCTGCGGTCGCTCCAAGGGAATTTTTTGAAGAAATCGTAGATTTTGCCCATCATTATGAAATTTTATTAATCCATGATCTAGCCTACGCTGAAATCGCCTTTGACGGCTATAAACCCACCAGTTTATTAGAGATACCTAGAGCCAAAGAAATTGGGGTAGAATTTCATACCATGTCAAAAACCTATAACATGGCCGGTTGGCGTGTGGGTTTTGTGGTGGGTAACTCCAACATTATTCAGGGTTTACGCACTTTAAAAACTAATTTTGACTACGGTATTTTTAGCGCCATTCAAAAAGCCTCACAAGTGGCTTTAGATTTACCCACTAGCTATATTGACACGGTAAGACAGCGTTATCAAGCCAGAAGGGATTATTTAATCAAAGGTTTAAATCAACTGGGTTGGGATCTTAAACCTCCTAAAGCTACCATGTATTTATGGATTCCTTGTACTAGGGGCATGACTTCGGCGGATTTTGCTTTAAATATGTTACAAAAAACCGGAGTTGTGGTTACTCCAGGGGGAGCTTTTGGAGAAGGTGGCGAAGGTTATGTGCGAGTAAGTTTAATCACTGATTTCGAGCGCATGGACGAGGCTTTACGCCGTTTAAAAGAAGCAGGTATTCGTTATTAAAAACATTGCTGATTAGAGGAAAGAACATATATTTTGTTCAAAGGTAAAACCCTTGTAGGGACATGGCTTGGCCATGTCCCCGTGCAATAATTAAATTTTAAATAAGCAAAATATATTTAAAATTTTATGATCAACAATTGATAGACAATTCAACTAATTTTCGGCCTGTTTGTGTTTGATAAGTGTTAATAATTTCCCTAAATTCCTCCCCATCAATTGTTTCTTTTTCAATTAATAAATCCACTAAACGATCGATTAAAGTACGATTTTCCTGAATAATTTGTTTAGCTTGTTCATAACAATTAATAATAATATTACGAATTTGTTGATCAATTTGAGCCGCTATTTCTTGGGAATATTCCGGTGGGTTGCCATACCAGTCACTACTGATCGTGCGGGTATTATCATCTTCTAAAGCAAGTTGTCCTAACTTTGACATCCCTAAACGAGTCACCATAAAACGGGCTAAACGGGTAGCCTGTTGTATATCTTGAGATGCTCCGATCGTCACTTCACTTTCCCCAAAGATCACCGCCTCGGCCGCACGGCCGCCCATTGAACAGGCAATTTTTGAGATAATTTCCGTTTTTGTTTCCAAGCCCGGCTCATCATCTGGGGTAAACCATGTAATCCCTTTAGCTTGACCTCTCGGCACTAAGGTGACTTTTTCCACCGGATCATGGGTATTGGTAAAACTGCCCACGATCGCATGGCCTACCTCATGGTAAGCAATCAGGCGTTTACCCTTACTATCGGTTAAAGGAGTGCCTTCCATTCCGGCGATCACCCGATCAATGGCATCATTAATTTCCGCCATCGTAATGGCATTTTTGCGCCTACGCGCGGTTAAAATGGCCGCTTCATTGAGTAAATTCGCCAGATCCGCCCCCGTAAAGCCCGGAGTGCGTTTAGCGATCGCCTCTAAAGATACCTCTGGAGAGACTTTTTTCGGTTTAGCATGGACTTCTAAAATATATTGACGGCCTTTGACATCGGGATAGTCTACCGTTACTTGACGATCGAAGCGGCCAGGGCGTAATAAAGCCAAATCTAACACATCAGGACGGTTGGTAGCGGCAATGACAATAATACCGTTATTTGGCTCAAAACCATCCATTTCCGTTAATAATTGGTTTAAGGTTTGTTCGCGCTCATCGTTACCGCCACCAATACCCACGCCCCTTTGTCGGCCTACCGCATCAATTTCATCTATAAACACTAAACAGGGTGCATTTTCCTGAGCTTTTTGAAACAGATCCCTTACCCGTGAAGCTCCTACTCCCACAAACATTTCCACAAATTCCGATCCCGAAATACTGAAAAATGGAACTCCGGCTTCCCCTGCGATCGCTTTAGCCAATAGGGTTTTACCTGTTCCGGGAGGGCCTACCAACAAAACACCTTTAGGAATTTTAGCCCCGATGGCGGTAAATTTTTCCGGTTGTTTGAGGAAAGTTACCACTTCCTGTAATTCTTCCTTTGCTTCTTCGATCCCTGCCACATCATCAAAACTAACACCTGTTTTCGCCTCCATTTGAAAACGGGCGCGGGATTTGCCAAAATTCATCGCTTGACCGGAAACTTGAGCCGATCGGCGTATAATCAGGACTAAACCAGACAGTAAAATCATTAATAAGAGTAAATTAACTAAAATTCTGGCGGCCGTGCCACTGTCAGCAGTAGGATTACTAGACAAATCTACATTAGCAGAACGCGCCCTTGAAATTAATTCGGGATTTTCCGCAAAAATTGGCACAGTCAGGGGTGGGGTTTTCTCCGGTTGTTTTTTGAGTTTAACTTTAGCCGTATAATTAACGTCATCTAGTTCAATACTTTCAACTTGACCCTGATCAATTTTTTCTAAAAGTTGACCGTAGGTTAATTTATTCTCTTTATCCTTATTATCCGCTAAACAGGGAGAAGCGATCAACAGAGTTTGAATGAGCATCCAACTGCCGATGACAGATAAAAAAGATAATTTTTTGTGTGATTTACGCTCCTTGGGCGAATGATTAGGCCTGTTTAGTTTATTCATAAATTATTTGATATAAGTGGAGATCTTTTCTTATTTTAACGAAAATTTAAGGTTTTTGCCTGATGGTTGTCATGATAATATTTTATTCCTTTGAATATCAATAAAATTAAAAACATCATTAAATAAAGTTTTGCTGGTACTATCAAACCATGTAATCTGAGGATCGGCTTTAAACCATGTGCGTTGACGTTTAGCAAATTGGCGAGTATGAATCATAATTAATTCTTGTGCTTGATCTAAGGTTATTTTTCCTCTTAAATATTGTTGAATTTCCTGATAACCTAAAGTTTTTAATAAGGGTAAATCTTGACCATATTTTAACTCTAATTGTTGTACTTCTTCAACTAAACCTTGGGCGATCATTTCTTGTGTTCGTTGTTTAATCCATTGATTTAAAATTTCTACGCAACAATCTAAACCAATTTGAATGATCGGATAATCAGGGGGAGTTTCTCCCTGTTGTTCTGAAATAGGTTTTCCGGTGGTATAAAATACCTCTAAAGCGCGTAAAGTTCTTACCTGATCATTACTATGAATTTTTTGAATTGCAAGGGGATCAATTTGTTTTAAAATAGCATAATTATGCCCTTGTCCAAGGGTTAATAATTGTTGTCTTAACTCCTGATTAGGTGACACTCTAGGAATCTTTAAACCTTTAGTAATTGATTTAATATATAGGCCTGTCCCACCCACTAATAAAGGTGGACTTTTTGAAGTTTCAAAATGTTGATTTAAAAGATTATTTACTGTTAGTTGATAATCGGCTAAAGTTAAAGTAAAATTAGGCTCATAACAGTCTATTAAATAATGAGGAACTAATTTTAATTGATCGAAAGAAAGTTTAGCCGTGCCAATATTAAAATCTCGATAAACTTGACGAGAATCAGCACTAATAATAATAGAATTAAGTTTTTGTGCGATTTTAATACTTAAATTTGATTTTCCTGTGGCCGTTGCACCACAAATTACAATTAACATTGTTTAAATAATTACTAAATTGAAATACCAGTAGAGTTGAACAGTCTTTCACCTCTACAAAATTTATTTGTATCACAATTTGATCAAAATGTTATTAACTTTGCTTATCAAGATTCATTAACAACTGCTATATGATTTTATGGAAAAACTATACTGCGAGAACCCAGATAAAAATCTTGAGGATTTTCTCCCGCTGGAGTTGCCCAAATTCCGAAGTTATAAAAACCATTATTGATATTAGAAGGACGATTTCCTTGTAAGCAAATTGTAATTATATTATTAGGCGGAATTGGGGCTAAAAATGTAACTTTAATGGCTTTATTTTGATCGATCATAGTGTGATAAAAACTATTAATAGTAATTGGATTATGATCTTGATTAAACCATGCTTTTGTTTTCTCTAAATTAAAATCAAATTGAGGAAGATTATTCGGGGAAATAATAGTCAAAGATTGTAAATTTTCTCCCATATTAGAGGGTAATTCAATTGTAAATTGATAATTAATAATTGAATTATGGTCTAATTCATGGCTATAATTTAGATTAGTAAATAAAGGATAAGCGTGGAAATAGCTTTGATTGAATTCAACATTTTGATTAATTTCTAAAATAGGATTTAAAACATTAATTGTATTATTTTCTACAATCAAAATTTCTCTTTCAAATTGTTCTCTTCCTTCGTTAAAAAATCGAGTAGATGAGTTATTTTCCAGATCACAAATACTAAAAGCTTGACTATTTCTTATTAAAAAAAACCATGATAACAAAACAAATACAAACAGTCCATATTTTCTGTAAACTACGTTAGTGGTAATCATCATTATCACCTCCTTAATTCAAGGCTTATATTATTTATATTTTTACTCGAACAACTTCACTATACTAACAGTATAACTCATAAAACTAACAATTTTTTGTTCAGGGGATATATTTAACAATATTTTAATAAAATTGAAAAAAATATTAAATTATTTATCTCTTTTTTTAGTTATCTAAATTTCGCTTTTCTCCATAATTTAATAATTGTTCTAAAGCTAATAAACGATTATTCCATACTTCCACTTGATAATTATTAATTTTCCCATATTCTGTCATTAAATTTTTAAAATAACTTTGGAAAATTCTTAATTGTAATTGGGTTAATAAATAATTCATTTCATTAGGTTGATTAACTAAAACTTGTAACTGATTGATTAAATTTGTTTGAGATTCTTTCCATTGTTTAATAGTAGCTTCATCTAAATTTAATTGACCTTGATCTAGCCAAAAATTCCATTCTTGTTGTAATCTTTGATAGCGTTGTAAGGCCGCCATAAAAGGCTGACGATGGGGAAAAATTAGATCAATCTCTGTTAAATTTTCATCCCCTTGAGTGCGCAATAAAATTTGATAAAGATTAGAATTAAAATTATCGGCCGCAAAAAAACCATAACCTAAAGTTGGTAAACTTCTCGCATATTGCACTTGATCTAAAACGCTTATTTGTGATTGATTTTGGATTCTAATACCGGGTAAAATTAAGGTTGATCCTGTTAATTTTGATTGAAAAATAGGCTCAGTTAATGATTCAAATTCTTTTGTATTATCACCATAAGTCATTGGTAATAATAAATCTATATAATTTTCTTTGATCCAATTTTCCCAATTTTGTTGAATTTTCTCAATTCTTTGATTATATTCAATCGGAAATACGGCCGCTGAAATAATTAAATTTGGTTTTTTTGCTTTTAATTTTTCGGAAACTGTTGCAACAAATGTATCTATTTGTTTAACTTTAAATTCTGTCCATTTTTGCCATAAATTATCCCCAATTTTTAAATTAATTGGATCAACTCCTGTTATTTTAAAAAATTGTTCTCTCGCCGATAAACTATAACCATAATGATCATTAAAATAGGGATTTTGGAAGGGATAACGAATATAATCTAATTGAAGCCCATCTACGTCATAATTGGTAACTATTTCTTCAAAAATAGAGAGCAAATATGCCCTTACATCAGGATTAGACGGATCTAAAAATGCTTTTTGACTACTGGGTTGGAATAAATTGCCTTGGTTATCTGTCATGATCCAGTCAAGATGCCTTGATAACACTGGCCCTAAATAGTCGGCCGATTGATTTAAAATTTGATTATGACGTTGATTGGCGGTGGCAAATACCCACACCCAAGCGTGTAACTCCATTCCCCTTTCATGGGCTAATTTGACGGCACTTTTGAGAGGATCCCACCCTTTTAAGAGGGGGTTCTGCTCTGGTGCAATTTGACTGGGATAAATAGTATAACCCGCATTCAGAGTCTCCATAAAGATAATATTAATTCCCGCTTTGGCAAATTGATCAAAGAGGGGAATTAAATCTGCTTCTGATTTTGCTTTGACGATTGTGCCACGATCAAGCCACAGATAACGGATTTCAGGCTGGGCAAGGGAGCGATCACTTGGATAATTTTCTAAGAGTTGATCCTGAATTTTTAAGATCTTAATTTCTGCTTCTTCATATTTTTTTTGCGAAATTAAATCTAAAATTATATTTAATTCTTGTTTAGCTTGTTCAATTAAAGAGTTAAAACTACGATTATTTTCAGAATTGGAAATCAAATTAATAGTTTTATCTTCTAATGTCAATTCTCTAGGTGAGGTTGCGTAGGCTTGAGCCGTAAAAAAAGCACTTTCAATGCGATTAATTAAGCTTCTTAAATCCTGTTCTTTTGTTAATAATTCTCTTTCCCAATCAAAATTTTCAGGGGGGGGAGTAAAATTAAGTTCCTCGGGGTTATCCTCTGTATTAACTCTGTTTTCGCCCAAAGGTTGACTCTCAATTCTGGCTTGATGCTCATTGACAAGGGTTTGTGATTGATGATCAAGAAAATTAGATGGGATTTGCTGATCATTTGATGGTTCTATTACTTGTGAGTTTTGAGAGTTATTGGGAGTTTCCCCTTGATTGCTATAACTACGACAAGGCCTTCCAGTGGTGCTTTGAGCGGTGTTGATCGCCCCATAATGATTTAAAATTGCCCTGAGCCAAGTTTGATCAAAGGAAGATGAGGCCACTTGATCTTCTCCCCATTGCCACCCCATAAAAACGGCCTGATCCCCCATTACCACCGCCGGAAGATTACCAGATGTATTCCAAACGGCGGCCGTATGCCTACCAACGCCAAAAGGAATGATCACCCCCCCCTCTATGGCTTCCATTGGCACTGTCAGATTAAACCAGTTTTCTTGTTCTACTGTGACGGGATTGAGATTGGTGTCGTTGATGAGGGAAAAGCCCCAATAAGCCCCCAACAGCGATCGCAATTTATTCTTGAGATCGGGAGGCGACTTTGAGCCTGTTTCCCCAGAAACAATGACGATCTGACCTCGATTTAGCCAGTCTTCAAGGGTTTTAACTTGAAGATAATTCCATGTTTTACCATTGGGAATAAAGAGGGTATTTAAGTAATTTAATGCTAAATTTTCAGGTAAAAAAGCAAAATCAATGGTACAATAATCAATATTCATACTCCGTAAACGGGCATTTATTTGTTCCCATTGAGCGGTATTTTCTTCTGTTTTAATCACTCCTAATTTTAAATTTTGTGATAAAACCGCTTGATTCTGAGTTAATTGGAATAAAATAGCTATGCTTAAAGCTGAAATAAAATCTAATAAAATTTTAAATTTAGGAGAAAGATAAAAATTTGTTTTTCTCAATACCATTTTTTTAAACTAGAATCTCTCAAAAAATTTTTTTTTACAATTAATTTTAATAATAATTAAAAATATAGGTACAATCAAGATATATTGAAAAGTAGATTACCTATTTAAAAGTGTTAATTGATCAAACCACAAAGAGACAAAATGAATTTAATCAAGATTTTAAAATCAAATCAATTTATTGTCAATAAATTATTGATTGTGGTTTTGATATTTTTATTGATAATCATTATCTTAATCATTCAATCTTCTTATCATCAAATCCCGAAAAATTCAGTTTTGAATATGGAAAAAACCAAAATTAAATGTTTATTTAACCCACCGGATCAAGCCCAGCCCATTAACACTGTAGGGGGGGCTTCTCGGCGTTAGTATTTTTAAGATTAAAAATAAAAGGAAACCGCTCAAACTTTCATTCGAGCGGATTGTGGTGTGAGGAGTGTGCCTAAAAAGTTTACACTTTTTTTGGCTAAATCTATTCTATCGAATTTTTAGACATTTTTTGAAAATAAATGATTAATTTTCAAAAATTTTTTGTTTGATCAGGAAAAATAAGACTTTTTCCTTTAATTTTTCAAGGATTGTTATATTATATTATTAATTGTTGTTACTAATAATCAAAAACCAATCAGATTGTTGGTTACAGGATGCTTGTAACAATATCTTTTTTTAATCTAAATTAGTTGATTATATCATTATTTAATAACCTTAATTTTTATGAATCAAAATATTTTAGAAATCCGTAATTTACAAGTAAAATTTACCACAGAGGATCGCTCAATCATGGCTGTAGATGATTTAAGCATTAATTTACAAAAAGGGGAAACTTTAGGGATTGTCGGCGAATCTGGTTCAGGAAAATCCGTTACTTCTTTAGCAATTATGGGATTAATTCAAGCCCCCGGAAAAATTACAAAAGGCGAAATTATTTTTCAAGATTCCTCACAGGAAAAAGCCATTGATTTATTAACATTATCAGAAGATCAACGCCGTTTATATCGTGGGGGTAAAATTTCTATGATTTTTCAAGAACCCATGAGTTCTCTTAATCCTGTTTATAATATCGGTTTTCAATTAACCGAAGCAATTTTATTACATCAAAATATTAGTCAAACAGAGGCCAAAAGACAGGCGATCGCACGGTTACAAGAGGTTAAATTATTACCTAATGATCAACAATTACAACAGCAATATTTTGAGGAATTAGGAATTAGTAACAATGATAATCAAGTAGTAACAGATAAACAAATAAATCAATATCTTAATAATAGAAAACAGGCTATTTTAAAGCGTTATCCTCACGAATTATCAGGGGGACAATTACAAAGGGTAATGATAGCAATGGCCATCGCTTGTAACCCTAGTATTTTAATTGCCGATGAACCCACAACCGCTTTAGATGTGACAGTTCAAGCCACAATTTTAGATTTATTAAGGGAGTTGTGCCACACCCGTCAAATGTCATTAATTTTTATTACCCATGACTTAGGAGTAATTGCGGAATTAGTGGATAAAGTTGCGGTAATGTATCAAGGAAAAGTAGTAGAATTTGGTAAAACTAAAGATATTTTTCTGTCAGCAAAACATCCATATACTAAAGGATTATTAGCTTGTAGACCCCGTTTAGATCAAAAATTAAAATATTTACCAACTGTAGGGGATTTTATGACAGAAAAAATTAGTGATCAAGGGGAATTAATTATTGAAGAAAAACAACAAACAGAAGAAATAACTTTAGAAATTATTGATCAACAACATCAAGAAACTAGACTCAATCAATTATTAAAAAATCAACCCTTATTAGAAGTTCAAAATTTAAAAGTAGGTTTTAGACAAAAAACAATTTTTGGGAAAACTAATCAATATTTTATGGCAGTTAATGATATTTCATTTAATCTTTACCCAGGGGAAACATTAGGCTTAGTGGGGGAGTCTGGCTGTGGAAAATCAACTTTAGCCAGAACTTTATTATGTTTAATTCCAGCCTTAGATGGTCAAATTATTTTTAGGGGAGAAAATTTAGCAACATGGCATCATCAAAAGTCAATTTTTAATCTTTTCAAACAACAAAAAACTATTCGGAAAATTAGTGATCAAAGATTAAGAAATTTACGCAGAGAAATGCAAATTGTTTTTCAAAATCCCTATAATTCTCTTAATCCTAGAATGACAATTGGTAAGGCAATTTTAGAACCAATGTTAATTCACAAAGTGGGGGGAAACTATCAAAAACAAAAGGAAAGAGTTTATTATTTATTAGAAAGAGTAGGCCTTGATTCTAATAGCTTTAACCGTTATCCCCATGAATTTTCAGGAGGTCAAAGACAAAGAATTTGTATTGCGAGGGCTTTAGCTTTAAATCCTCAATTTATCATCTGTGATGAGTCGGTTTCTGCTTTAGATGTATCGGTACAAGCTCAAGTTTTAAACCTATTAAAAGAGTTACAAAATGAATTTAATTTAACCTATATTTTCATTTCCCATGATTTAAGTGTAGTTAAATTTATGAGCGATCGAATTATGGTTATGAATAAGGGAAAAATAGAAGAAATTGATACATCAGAGGAAATTTATACAGCACCAAAAACAGATTATACTCGTCAATTAATTGCTTCTATTCCTGTGGGAAATATCCCCTAATTTAAGATTAAAATTATCCAAATTATTGACATTTTGATTGTTTTATTTTTACCTCTTTTACCATTTTTTAACTTAATTAACCAATTTTTAAAAACTTTTTAAGTATAAATACTTATTGACTTTATCTTAAATAAGAATTATTCTTAGATGCAAATAAATCTTAAATAAAAGCAAACAGATCAAAAAGGTAATTATGGCAGTAATTGAGCGTGTTCCCGATGTGGTTTTTAAAACCCGTGTTAGAGATGAATCGGTGCCTGGCCCCAATCCTTTCCGTTGGCAGGATCGCACTACCCAAGAGATTTTTGGCGGTAAAAAAGTAGTTGTTTTTTCCCTTCCGGGGGCGTTTACGCCTACTTGTTCATCGAATCATTTACCCCGTTATGAAGAATTGTATGAAGAATTTAAGGCACAAGGGGTAGATCAGATTATTTGTTTATCCGTGAATGATGCCTTTGTGATGTTTCAATGGGGTAAACAAATCGGGGCGCAAAATGTCTTTTTATTGCCCGATGGAAATGGAGAATTTACTCGTAAAATGGGGATGTTAGTAGATAAATCAAATCTCGGTTTTGGGATGCGATCTTGGCGTTATTCAATGTTAGTTAATGACGGCAAAATTGAGAAAATTTTTGTTGAATCTGGTTTTGGGGATAATGCAGGGGATGATCCTTTTGAAGTCTCTGATGCTGATACAATGTTAGCTTATTTAAAGGGTACTGAAGCCGCCGGAGTTTGCGCTCCAATTCGTGAATTTGTGGGTTAATTGTTACCACCCTACATATTAATAATTAATTTGTATAAACAAACCTAAAAGTAGGGGATTTGTTAAATTCCCTACTTTGGCTAAGGTAGACAACTTTTTAATATTAGACGTCTTGCGAAAGTATCAGGTGATCGCCAATTTTATCTTCAAAGAAAGCTCATAATTATAAATACCTGCAATTAAATTAAATCTTAATCTAAAACGTTTTCTTCTATTTCTATATCGTGATGAAAGTATTTTAACCTGAATTATTCATGAAAACAAAAAAATCAAATCTGAACTAATCCAAAATTAATCATCAATTTAAAAATCAAACTTCTGGACAAACAAAAATTACATATTATTCCTATTTTTTACTCACAAACTATTAAAAATACAGGTTTTTTAGTCATTTAGACACAATAATCCCTTGGTCATTTTATCTAAGCAAAAATCAATTGTTTTCCCTGACACATTCTTTGTGCAATTACCTTAATCTCCTCCATCATTGGACAATTTTTTGCTAATTCTATTAAGATTTTTTTCGTCTTAACTGTTATTTTTGCACCGATTTTTATTAAGGTTTCTCTTAACCTCAAAACTTGTGCTTTTTCTAACACTGTTCCCCGTGCCCCTTGTGCCAAAAATAATCTAAATTGATTCGCTATAAACTTTTGACAGCTTAATCTTTTCCCTTTTATTCCTAATTTTAATTCTTTAATTCTCTGTTCCAATGTTCTCCCTCTTTTTACATAAAAATCATCATAAATTTCTTAGGGTGTTTCTGCCATATTTGTCAGCAAAAATCTTGGATTTCCACCCCTAGATAACCACTCGGCTTTCATAATAATTCTACGGGGATTTTCCCAACTCCCTGCTTTATAATATACATCATCAAATAAACGGGCTTTTTCTTGTGTTTTAAAATACTCTAATCTTGCTTGATCTAATAAATAATCTACTTTTCTTTTTAACACTGGATTACTAGCATAACCAAAACAATATTTTACCCCCAATCTTTCACATAAATTTGTAATTTCGGGTAAAGAAAAACCTCCATCTCCACGCAAAGTTATTTTTAGCTGTGGCCATGCTTTTCTTAAGCGCCAAAATAACCATCTTAATATAGATAAAATTCCTTTTCCAGCATGAGAATTCCCCGGTCTTAATTGTACAATTAAAGGATAACCACTTTCTGCCTCATTAATTAAAATTGGGTAATAGATTCTGTTCTCCAATTTTTTCTTTATTGTACTTTCATGATCCCACTTTCGCAAGAGGTCTAATCATTAATATTAATTAATAAAAAATTTTAATCATTACTCTAATTTAATTCTATCTTAACTGGAAAGCCCTAAAAAATAAAGCTTTTCCCTGAAAATTTCAGTCATTAATTAATCTTTGATCATACCACTTCTTTAATGATTGTGTCACAATAAATAAAACAGAAAACTTAATTATAATTAAGGAGAAATTAAGATGGTAGCAACTCCCCTTAAAGTTGAAAAGCGTTTAACTATTCAAGTTCAAGATATTGCGGAAAATACCACTACGATCCGCTCTTTAGACTGGGATCGGGATCGTTTTGATATTGAATTTGGTTTACAAAATGGTACTACTTATAATTCTTATATTATTCGTGGGGAAAAACTGGCTTTAGTAGAAACTTCTCACGAAAAATTCCACCAATTATATATAGATACTCTTAATGGTTTAATTAATCCCCAAGATATTGATTATATTATTGTAAGTCATACTGAGCCAGATCATAGTGGTTTAGTGAAAGATGTTTTAAAATTAGCACCCCAAGCTACGGTAGTGGGGTCAAAAGTTGCATTAAAATTTTTAGAGGATTTAGTCCATAATCCTTTTAAACAACAGATTGTTAAAAGTGGTGATAAAATTGATTTAGGTAATGATCATATAATTGAATTTATTAATGCTCCTAATCTCCATTGGCCTGATACCATCTTAAGTTATGACTGGAAAACTGGCATTTTATACACCTGTGATGTGTTTGGAATGCACTACTGTTCTAATGCGGTCTGGGATGAAGATTTAAAGGCGATCGAGCCTGATTACCGTTTCTATTATGATTGTTTAATGGGGCCTAATGCCCGTTCCGTCTTAGGGGCTTTAAAACGCATGGAAAGTTTAGGGGAAATTACCCAAGTGGCCAATGGTCACGGGCCGCTATTAAAATATAATGTGAGTGAGTTGATCGCCCGTTACGATCGCTGGAGTAAAGCCCAAACTAAAGCAGAACAATTAGTATCTGTGTTCTATATTTCCGATTATGGTTATAGCGATCGCCTCTCCCAAGCCATTGCCAGAGGTATCAATAAAACAGGGGTAGGGGTGGAAATGGTTGATTTAAGAACGGCCGATCCCCAAGAAGTACAGGAAATACTCTCCCGTAGTTCTGCGATTATTATGGGAATGCCTCCTATTTCTGGTAATAATGCCAAAGAATTAACTACTAATATTGGCACAATTTTGGCGGCCGCTAAGGATAAACAATTGATCGGATTTTTTGAATCCTACGGTGGCAATGACGAACCGATCGATCCTCTGTTAACGAAGTTTCGAGAAATTGGTTTAGACTCAGCTTTTCCTCCCATTCGGATTAAAGATACTCCCTCAGAAAACATTTATCAAACTTGTGAGGAATCAGGGACGGACTTAGGGCAAAAATTAACCCAAACTCAGAAAGTTCAGAAACGAAAATCCCTTGATAGTGAATTAGATAAGGCGATCGGGCGCATCAGTGGCGGTTTATATATCATTACGGCTAAGAAAGGGGGGCTTTCCAGTGCGATGTTAGCCTCATGGGTAACACAAGCCAGTTTTGATCCCCCTGGGATCACCATTTCCGTGGCCAAAGATCGCGCGATCGAGTCTTTAATGCAGGTGGGTGATACATTTGTCTTAAATATTTTAGAAGAAGGCAAATATCAGCCCTTAATGAAGCACTTTTTAAAAAGATTCCCCCCAGGGGCCGATCGCTTTGAAGGGATCAAAACTCAAACTGCGGAAAATGGCTCACCAATTTTAACTGAGGCTTTAGCCTATTTAGAATGTGAGGTAATCAGCCGAATGGAATGCTCAGATCACTGGGTAGTTTATAGTAAAATAACATCTGGACGGGTTTCCGATCTTGATGGCTTAACGGCCGTTCATCATCGCAAAGTAGGAAATTATTATTAAATAATCAGTAATAAATAATAAATAATAAGTAATAAGTAATAAGTAAGATCGGGGGCGATCGTCATGGTAAAATAAATCAAATAACTAGCAAATTAAGTTAGATTAGGAAAATGCGAAGATTAGACGTTTTAATTATTGGTTTGGGCATTTTTGGTGCTGGAGGTATTATTTATCTCCTCTTTAAGTCTTTTGGTATTGATTCTCAACAAGCTGGGATCTGGAGTCAAGTTTTATTAATTTCCGGTGTGATCATCTGGATCACAACTTATCTGATCAGGGTGCTAACCCATAAAATGACTTATCATCAACAGCTTAAAGATTATGAGGAGGCCGTCATTCAAAAACGGTTTGAGGAAATGACCGCCGAAGAACTTGAACAGTTATCAATGGATAATTGACAATTGACAAGGGACAATTGACAATTAATCATTGTTCTTTGTTTAAATTTTTAAATTAATTTTATTCTAATGACTTCTATTTCTAATTGTTTTCAAGCCCTCAAGGCCGATGGTAAATGTGCCTTGATTCCTTTTATTACGGCCGGAGATCCGGATCTGGAAACTACAGCCAAAGCTTTAACCATTTTAGATCAAGCAGGGGCGGATCTGATTGAGTTAGGTGTACCTTATTCCGATCCCCTCGCTGATGGGCCTGTGATCCAAGCGGCCGCTACAAGGGCGTTAAATAAGGGGGTTTCCTTAGATCAGGTTTTAAATTTAGTCGCACAACTTAGCCCTAATCTGCGATCGCCGATCATTTTATTTACCTATTATAATCCGATTTTTCATCGTGGAATTGAGGTTTTTGTCAAACAAATAGCCCAAGCTGGTGTTAAGGGGCTAGTTGTGCCTGATCTCCCTTTAGAAGAAGCTGAAACGATTTTAAAAGCAACTTCTCAACACGGGATTGATTTAATTTTATTGGTAGCCCCCACAAGCCCGATGGAAAGAATCACGGCGATCGCCACTCAATCTCAGGGTTTTATCTATTTAGTGAGTGTAACGGGCGTAACGGGAATGCGTCAACAGGTAGCCAGTAGTTTAGAAACTTTATTGCCGATCTTAAAAAATGTTACGGATAAACCGATCGGCGTTGGTTTTGGCATTTCTGAGCCTGATCAAGCCTTAAAAGTTAAAAATCTAGGGGCTGATGCTGTGATCGTTGGCAGTGCTTTTGTCAAACGCTTGGCACAGGATGATCCCAACCAAGGCTTAAAAGAAATCGAATCTTTTTGTCGCAGTTTAAAAGAAGCAATTAATTAATCAGTAATAAGTAATAAGTAATAAGTATAGTCCCGTGATCGCCCTTCAATTGTTACATTTTTTGTAACCTAATCTTGAAACTCAAAATCTAATGTTAGGCTGAAATTAGGAAAAATTTTTCTCCTAATTTAATTAAGAGGTAATGATTATGAAAAAATTATATTTTCGTCACAAAACTATTACATTTTTGAGTTTAATTTTATTATCAAGTCAATTAATATTATCCTGCAATCAAGCCGGAAAAGCTCCTTCCATGACTCAAGTGCCTTTAAAAGAAGAAAGCGCACCCAGTGAATTAAAAAATGCCCCCGCCCCTTTAGCCCCTTCTGCTAAAATTCAAGCCGATGGCAATACCATTACTACCAATGAAAATATCAGCCCTGAAAGTGATATTCAGACTGAAAGAAACTCAAATCAAGAACAATATAATACCATCAATGAAAACCCTTTTCAGTTAGTAAAAATTAATCCCCTTTCCACTTTTTCAATTGATGTTGATTCGGCCTCTTATGCTAATATTAGAAGGTTTATTAATCAAGGTCAATTACCTCCTCCTGATGCGGTGAGAATTGAAGAATTAATTAATTATTTTACCTATGAATATCCCCAACCAACTAATAATAAACCCTTTTCTTTAACTACAGAAATTGCCCCCGCTCCTTGGAATAATCAACATCAATTAATTCAAATTGGTTTACAAGGTAAAAAAATCGCAACTGAAGATTTACCTCCTAGTAATTTGGTATTTTTAATTGATGTTTCAGGCTCAATGGAAGATGCAAATAAATTACCTTTATTAAAGTCAGCTTTTCGTTTATTAGTGAATGAATTAAGCGAAAAAGATCAGGTTTCTTTAGTAGTTTATGCGGGTACTTCTGGCCTAGTTTTACCCTCTACTTCTGCTAATGAAAAAGAGAAAATTTTACAGGCAATTGATAATTTACAAGCTGGGGGATCAACTGCCGGAGGTGAAGGTTTACAATTAGCTTATGCTGAGGCCAAAAAGAACTTTATTAAAAATGGAAATAACCGAGTAATTTTAGCCACAGATGGAGATTTTAATGTGGGAATTTCCAGTGATGAAGACTTAGTTAAATTAATCGAAGAAAAACGTCAAGATGGAATTTTTCTCAGTGTTTTAGGTGTGGGAATGGGTAATTTAAAAGATGCTAAAATGGAAAGTTTAGCTGATAAAGGTAATGGAAATTATGCCTATATTGATAATATTTTAGAAGCTAGAAAAGTTTTAGTTAGTCAAATGGGAGCAACTCTTTTAACTATTGCTAAAGATGTAAAAATTCAAGTAGAATTTAATCCCAATAAAGTCCAAGCTTATCGTTTAATTGGTTACGAAAATCGGTTATTACAAGCTCAAGATTTTAACGATGATACCAAAGATGCGGGAGAATTGGGAGCAGGTCATTCTGTGACTGCTTTATATGAAATTATCCCCACTGGTGTTAATTCTGATGTAAATTTACCCTCGATTGATGATTTAAAATATCAAAAAACAAATCCTAATTCAACTATTAGTAATACTGACGAAATAATGAATCTAAAATTACGTTATAAAGCACCTAATAGTAATACTTCAGAATTAATTACTCAAGGAATTACTAATGATAATCTGGAATTAAATAATACTTCTAATAATTTCCGTTTTGCGGCTTCTGTAGCAGAATTTGGCATGATTTTACGCAATTCTCAATATCAAGGTAATGCTAGTTTTAAGACTGTTTTAGAGTTAGCTAAAAATTCCCAAGGGGCGGATCTTGATGGCTACCGTGCTGAATTTATCCGGTTAGTTGAATCGGCGGAAAAATTAAATTAGATTTAATTTTGTTTGCTTAATTTTCCCAAGGAGATAATATTATTCAATCATAACTTTTTGAGTGAAACTGTCTTCATCTTGGATCTGATAAGTTAACGGATTTTCAATTACCGAAATAAGCTCATCTTTAGCACGAATCCTAAATAAATAATAACCATTATTTTCTAATATTTTAGTTAGATATTTTGTGGTTTCAATTTCGGTAAATTCAATGGGTAAACTACAGCGATCATAAACAGTTAAATAAATATGATAAGCCTCTAAAATTTGGGGATTAATTGTTACCTCTAAAACTGCACCTTTTAATAAATAATTATAAATAAATTGAGTATCAGGCGCGCCCACTGGTAAAAATTCAGCATGAACAAATTTTTCTGGTAAATTTTTACGATATTTTAAAATAGTAAATATATAATAATGTAAAGCTAAATAAAATAAATTTTTGCGATTAATAATTTGGTGATAAAAATTATTAATTTGAGGGTTAACTGGTTGGGGAGAAACATAATTAATTCCATCAATTTTTATCTGGGGTAAATAAATGGATTCTTGACGATTATAATAACGAATGCCAATGGAATATTTCCCCGTATTTAAAGTTAATTTTCGCCACTTATTATCTTGAGATAAAGACTGATTAAAAAACTCTTTTGAGGTAATACTGGTAATAGTTTGATAAGTGGGAAAACTATAAATAACGGCGATCCAAGATTGGGCAGATTGACAAGGGGATAATATATCTATTTCTAATAATTCTTTGACGGAAAAAGGCCCTAATGTGCCAATAATTGCATGGGTATTCCATCGTGGGCCTTTAGTCATTAAAACGGGTAAACTTAAGGTTGAATCAATCGTTTCTTGTGATAAAATTCGCCATTGTTGGGATTTATCCTGATTAGAATATAAGTAGGCAGTATAAAGAATACCAATGGAAAATTTCATCATTTTATAAAATAAAAATGATGCTAAGGCTAAAGGAATTTCTATTAAAGAATAGAGGGAATTTTTCATAAAGGATCAATAGATTTCTTGCACAAGTCAAGTAATAAGTAATAAGCAATTTTATTAGTTAGATAGATAGATATTTAATCTACTAATTAAATCAAAGATAAAAAAATAAATAGTTTGCTCTTAAATTTTAGCACTCAATTATAGCACTAAAATGTAACTACAAACTATTTAAAATCTAGTTAAAATTTTAAATTTTTTTAAAATGATTAAATAACCTGAATTGTTATTAATATAATTATAAGAAAAAAGAAGTTAATATATTGGTTAAAATTACAAAAATTATTAATAATTTCTAACTAAACTTTAACCTCTTTTTTATGATGAAAACGAATCCCTAAAACTAAATCATAGAGGAAATTCCAGAAGTTTTTACCTTCTAATAATCCTAAAGATTGATCGCAACCTTTTTGATCTAATAAAGGCTTCATCACATAATAACTTTTCTGATAACGATACCAAGGAATAGAGGGTAAAAGATGATGTACTAAATGATAATTTTGTCCTAAAATTAAAAGATTTAAAATGGCGCTAGGATAAACTCTGGCATTTTTCCAACGATTCTGTTCTTGGAACGGACGATGGGGAAAATAATCAAAAAATAATCCTAATGCTATTCCCACCACTAAAGCGGGAACAAACCAAAAGTGCATAATATATTCACTAAAACCATAGTGATAACTCAGAATAATTAAAGTTATCACAAATAAACGGCTCAAAAACCATTCTAATAACTCATAATTGCGCCATAAACGGCGTTGAAAGAAAAAGATTTCATGGTAGAAAAAACGGGCGGCGATCATCCATAAAGGGCCTCCCGTTGAGACAAAATGATCAGGATCATTTTCTGGATCATTAACATTGGCGTGATGCTGTAAATGTACCCTTGTAAAGACAGGAAATGCAAAGCCTAACATCAACGCACTACCATGCCCTAAAACTGCATTGAGAATTTTATTACTGTGGGCGCTATTGTGAGAAGCATCATGAATGACCGTACCTGAGAGGTGCAAAGCCAGAACATTTGCAGTAAAACAGCACCAGTCTGCCCAGCCCCAAAGCCAGTATCCGCACACTGATAAACTAATCAGTGTTAATGCACCTAAAAACATTCCCACATTAGGATTGAAGCCCCCATCGGCTTTAAGATAGTCTTTGGGAACTGTCAGCACCGTTTGAGCCGACTCCATCTTTACCTTTACTCCTTTATTTTAAGTTTTGTTTCTTTTTATTAACCATAGTTTACAATAATAGCGTTAATCTATAAAGTTTTGTAACAAAATTAGCGCATTTTACCAAATTAATGATTAGGAGAGTTAAGAAAATCTGTAGGGGTGAACGGCCGTTCACCCCTACAAAATTTATTTCTTTTAAAACAAAGATCTCAAAACGAGATTAAGATAAAGTCCATTCTGGGCGTAAATAAAGCCCTGATTTATATAAAACCTGTTCTTGATGGGTTTCGATCGTACAGTCGGACATAGGACGGGCTACACACAGTAAAATATAACCTGCTTGGGTTTCTGGGGGTTTTAAGAATTTTTGTTCATTTTGTTCCACTTGACCGCTAACTAATTTTCCCACACAACAGGAACATTCGCCTTTCATGCAACCTGAGGGTAAAGTAATCCCATTTTCATCTGCTACGTCAATAATATATTGATCTGAGGCGACTTGAATTGTTTGATCTAAACCGATATTTTCATTAATTAATCTAACTTGATAAGTTGGCATAATTTTAAGATATTTTTGAGCATATTGTTCAGATCTATTTTACTTCAGATATTTAGATTTAGTAAAAATTAATTATTCTAAAAATTTATAGAAAGGATGGGTTTGTCCCTGTTCAAATATTTTATCAACTTCCCGTTGTAAACGATATTTTTCTTGATCGGAAAAACCCCATAAAATCTCTTTACTTTGTCTGATTAATAAACCAAGAGTTAAACCGATACAAATAGATAAACAAATAGCAGAAAGTCGGTGATAAACTAAAGCATAACGCACGGCTGACCAGGTAAAATATTCAGCCCAAAGTTTAAATTCTGCTCTCAATTCCCAAAAGGAAAAAATACCAAGGGTTAACCAACAAATTAAGACAATTTTCCATTGACGAACAACGATTAATTGATAATATTTTTTTATTTTTGGTTCTAATTTTAATTTTTCATTATTCATAATAGTTTTATTTCTAAAATAAAAAAATCAGATCTATTTTAATTTTAACCGATCTGATTTTTAGTTAGGATTTTTAATTAATTTTAATTAAGCCCCTTTTTCCTATTCACTAATTATTGTCGGTTGTTGACTGAATTTACGTTTACGCCACCAAGCCAGAAGGGTACTAGCAAAAAAGATACTTGAATAAGAGCCTGAGACAAAACCAATTATTAAAGCTAAAGAAAAATATTTTAAAGTATCACCACCAAATATAAAAATAGCAATTAATGGCAATAAAGCGGTTAAAGAAGTATTAATTGAACGGGTTAAAGTTTGATTAACCGCATCATCTACTATTTGTTCAATTGAGCGTAAATTACCTTCTTTTTGATCTTGTTCAAGGTTTTCTCTAATGCGATCATAAATTACAACGGTATCATTAACAGAAAAGCCAATTATTGTTAGTAATGCCACTAAAAATAGACTATCTACTTCCACATTTGCCACTAAACCTAAGATAGCAAAAAATCCACAGGTAACTAATACATCATGAACTAAAGCTAAAATAGCAAAAACGGCATAATCTAATTGGAAACGGAAAGTTAAATAAACCACAATTCCCACAAAAGAAATAATTAAAGCCAAAATTCCGGATCTAAATAATTCTTTCCCAATAGTAGGGCCTACGGTATCAATTTGAATGCTTTGGGGATCAAATTGTCCTATTTTTTGATTGAGGGAATTAATTAATTGATTTCGTTTTTCTGGCTCTAAAGTTTCGGTGCGAATAGATAAACTATATTGATCCAAAACTTGTACACTACTACTACCTAATTTTTCTTGATTAAGAATTGCTTGAACAGGGGCAGTATTGATGGGGGCTTGGCAATTTTTCTGGGCGGCACAACTTAATTCTAATTGAATTCTTGTCCCGCCCACAAAGTCTAAACTAGGGCGTAATGGAGCATGAAGAATATTAAAAGAAATGATCATTCCAATAATACCAAATAAAATGCCGATCGCCGAAAATGTCCACCAAAATTTTTGTTGTTTAATAACACTAAATTTAATCATTTGTTATTGTTTATTTGTTATTAGTTATTGGTTATTAGTTATTGGTTATTGGTTATTAGTTATTCGTTATCATTTATTACTTCCCACTTCCCACTTCCCACTTCTCACTGATCAGTGGTAACAGTTGAAGATAAATTAGGGCAAAATAATTCCGGTTTTTGACGAACTCCGGGTAAACTTAAAACCACCCATAATAATAAAGTTCGACTGCAAGTAATAGCCGTAAACATACTAATTAAAACACCCATTGCTAAGGTTAAAGCAAAACCTTTAACTAAACCTGAGCCTAAATAAAACAGCGCACCACAGGCGATTAAAGTAGTAACATTACTATCTAAAATACTGGAAAAAGCCCGATAAAAGCCCGATTCCACCGAACGATAAAGGGTTTTTCCTGCCCTTAATTCTTCTCTGGTACGTTCAAAAATTAAGACATTAGCATCCACCGCCATGCCTATACTTAAAATAAATCCGGCGATCCCAGGTAAAGTTAAAGTAACTCCAAAAATGGAATAGGAGGCTAAAGTTAATAAAGCATAGATAATTAAAGCAATATCCGCAATAAGACCGGGTAAACGATAATAAACACCAATAAAAATGAGTACAAAAATTAATCCAGCCAAACCTGCATAAATACTCGCTTTAATACTATCTTGTCCTAAAGTTGCGCCAACGGTGCGATTTTCCACGATTTTAACGGGTACGGGTAAAGAACCCCCTTCTAACTGTAAAGATAGATCTCTGGCACTTTCAAGGGTAAAATTACCTGTAATAACCACATTCCCCCCCGTAATACCTGTGGCCGCAAATTCAGGCCCAACATTGGGAGCGCTAATGAGAGCATTATCCAGAAAAATGCCCATTCTGCGGCCAGTTCCCGCAATATCTTTAGTTAATTGTGCAAATTGTTGCGCACCTTGTGAGTTAAATTTGAGGGTAACTTCCCATAATTTGCTATTTTGTACAGGTTGATAACCTGATTTAATTAAATTTTTCCCTGTTAAACCTGTTTTTTCATATAAATTTTCAGATAATTGATTAATTTGATTTTGTTTATCTTCAATTTGTTTAGTTAAATTAGCTAATTCTTGTTGATCTGGGTTTTCAGCCGTTTGTTTTTGGGCAAAAGACTGTAATAATTCCTGTAATTCCTGTTGTCTAACTTGAAATTCTGTTTTAGCTTGAACATCGGCCGTTTCTTTTCTAAAATCAAGTTGGGCTGTTCCCCCTAAAACTTTTTCGGCTTGGGTGGGATCACTGACTCCGGGTAATTGAACTAAAACTCGTTTTTCCCCTACTTTTTGCACTACAGCCTCAGAAACTCCTAAGCCGTTAACCCGTTTTTCAATGACGTTTTTCACCCCATCAAGTTTTTCAGGAGTAATTTGAGGAACTTCGGGAGTAGTTTGTAATTCAACGGTTAATTGTGTACCTCCTCTTAAATCTAGCCCCAATTGTAAGGGATATTGGGAAGGATTTTGTAATAATGGTCTAACTAAAATTGTAATTGCCCCAAGTATTAGTACAAAAATTAGTACCAATAAGGTTTGTTGTCTTTGCATATATATTTAGTTATTGGTTATTGGTTATTAGTTATTTGTTATTGGTCACTGGTCACTGGTAACTGGTCATTGGTCATTGGTCATTACTTCCCACTTCCCACTTCCCACTTCCCACTTCTCACTGTTATGCCATAATATTTTTTACAGCATTAACAATATCTTCAGGTTGTACAATAGTTAAACGCTCTAATTTACCATTGTAAGGAGTAGGAATATCCTGAGAAGAAAGTCTGATCACAGGCGCATCTAATTCATCAAAGAAATGATCATTAATTAAAGCAATTAATTCCGCTCCGATCCCACCAGTTTTCATACATTCTTCCACAATGATCACTTTATGAGTTTTGCGAATAGAATTACCGATCGCTTCTAAATCAAAAGGTTTTAAACTAATTAAATCAATAATTTCAGGATCATAACCTTCTTTTTCCAATTGTTTAAGAGCTTGAGTACAATGGTGACGCATCCGAGAATAGGTTAAAATGGTCACATCTTTACCTGTTTTCACCATTTCAGCCTTATCTAAAGGCACAAGGTATTCACCATCGGGTAAATCGTCTTTTAAGTTATATAATAAAACGTGTTCAAAGAATAAAACCGGATTATCGTCTCTAATCGCTGATTTTAAGAGACCTTTGGCATTATAGGAAGTGGAACAAGCCACAATTTTTAACCCCGGCACAGCATGGAAATAAGCCTCTAAACGCTGGGAATGTTCTGCCCCCAACTGTCTGCCCACACCACCTGGGCCTCGGATCACCATCGGAATTTTAAAATTACCCCCAGAGGTATATCTAAGCATTCCCGCATTATTGGCGATCTGGTTGAAAGCTAAGAGTAAAAAGCCCATATTCATGCCCTCAATAATGGGGCGTAAACCGGTAATAGCAGATCCCACCGCCATACCACAAAAACTATTTTCGGCGATCGGGGTATCTAAAACCCGTAAGTCACCATATTTTTTATAAAGATCCTTGGTTACTTTGTATGATCCGCCATAATGACCCACATCTTCACCGAGAACATAAACTTTATCATCCCTTGCCATTTCCTCATCTATTGCTTGGCGCAGGGCGTTAAACATTAAGGTTTCTGCCATTTTTTTCCTTATTCGATAAACTGTGTCATTAATCCTATCATTTTTTGCTCATAAAATAAATATATAGCAATCCTAAATAGGTCATAACAGATATAATATTAATTATAATCTAAATTCAAGGAAAAAAAAATGAACATTATTTCTGAGTTAAATGATTTTATCAATCAAACAAAAGAGGCTAAAGAAATAAAAAGGGCTTTAGCTGTCAAAATGATTTTAGAAGGAAAATCATACCATGAAGTAAAAGAATTATTACAAGTTTCTCATAGCTTTATTAGTATGTGGAAAAATCAAGCTCTTTTTTGTGGAGTAGAAAGCTTGAAATTACAGTTTAAAGGAACTAAAAGTGAATTAAAACCAGAAGAAAAAGACCAAGTTATTAATTGGTTAAGAGAGCAAGAATATTTAAGATTATCAGATTTAAAAATTTATTTAGAGCGAGAATATAATATTATTTATAAATCCAATCAAAGTTATTATAGTTTGCTCAAAGAAGCGAAAATAAGTTGGAAAAAACTCAAAAAAGAATCCGGCTAAAAATGACGAATTAGTCGAAGCTAAAAAAAAGAAATCAGTGAAAAATTAGAGATTTGGAAAGAAGAAATAGAGAGTGGAGAGCTTGTAGTGTTTATGATTGATGAATGTCATTTACTTTGGGGAGACATTTTAGGTTATGTTTGAGGAAGAACAGATCAAAGAATAGAAATTCCCATTAAAAATGAAAAAAGCCGACAAACTTATTATGGGGCATTAGACTATCAAACTAAAGAATTTATTGTCAAAGAATATGAAAGTGGAAATACAGAAAATACGATCAAATTTATCAAGTATTTACTATCAAAAAGAAAAGGAAAAAGATTAGCAATATTTTGGGATGGAGCAACCTATCATGACTCAAAAGAATTTAGGGAGTATTTAACTATAATAAATCAAGATTTATTGGAAGAAGAATGGTTAATTACTTGTCATAAATTTGCCCCTAATGCTCCAGAACAAAATCCGGTAGAAGATATTTGGCTACAAGTGAAAAATTTTATTAGACAATTCTATCATTTATGTAAATCATTTAAAATAGTAAAGTGGCTATTTAAGTTTTTTGCGCATGGTCAAATATTTGATTTCCCCAAACTTTATCAATATGGAATTTTGCCACAACCTATTTAGGATTGCTATAGCAGTCCTAAATTGGTCGTGGCAAAAAAAGTTAACCCTTTTGTTATTCATTATTCGTTATTTCTTATTCATAATAACACTTTAACTCTGTTTTTAAAAATAATTGATTTGCCACAAGCCATTTAGGATCGCTATAGTAATAAATTCAAGTCAATTTATGTTAGAATAAATTTGTTTTTTTTATAATTTTTGATTAATTAGTATCATAACAAACTGATAATGAAGATGAAAATCGATCAAATCATAATTAAATCTTTCCCAATGAAATTAATTAAAATTATTGCGATCCTTGTGATGATCTGCGCAATAATCTTAGATCTATACGTTATTTTTTTATTATTTAATAATCGAGAATTGCCTGATTTATTAAAACTTTTAAGTATTTTTGGTACAGTGGCAATTGTTGTTCATCTAATTGAAGGAATTATTGCAGGTTTTTTGGCAAAAAATCAAGGTAAAAATATCTTAAATTCTGCAATTTATACTTTTTTCATAGGTACAATTGCTTTTTGGGAATTGAGAATAAAAGATCAGCAAAATCAATCAAAATCAGTTAAAATAAACTAAAAAAGAACTTTGTAATGATCGTAAAAATCCATGACCTCATATTCTATTGGTGTACGAGAACTTCCCCTTTTTCCTCTCCCTGAACTGGTTTTGTTTCCCAGTCGTCCCTTACCTTTACATATTTTTGAATATCGTTATCGGATCATGATGAATACGATCCTTGAAGGCGATCGCCGTTTTGGGGTGTTAATGTTTGATCCCAGTCAAGGTACAATTGCCAATGTTGGTTGTTGTGCGGAGATCATCCATTTTCAACGCTTACCCGATGATCGGATGAAAATTTTAACATTAGGTCAATCTCGATTTAGAGTTTTAGAATTTATTAGGGAAAAACCCTATCGAGTAGGTTTAGTGGAATGGATCGAAGATGAACCTATTAATAATAATTTAAGGCCGATGGCCATGACAGTTAAAAACTTATTACAAGATGTGGTTCACTTATCATCAAAATTGACAGATCAAATAATCGAAATTCCCAAAGATATTCCCAGTACACCCCTTGAATTATCCTATTGGGTAGCCAGTAATTTAGCGGGAGTTGCCCTCGAACAACAAAGTTTATTAGAAATGCAAAACACTCAACAACGCTTAGAAAGAGAGTTAGAAATTTTGTCTTCTACTTGTAAACATTTGGCCGCTAGAACTGCTTTAAAAGATGCTTTAAATTAGTTATTTGTTATTAGTTATTGGTTATTGGTTATTCTTTAATAATTATATAATAATATTGAATAAATATTTAATATTCTATGATGAATTAATTATTTTTTGATAGATCAACTTAAATTTTTGTTTCTAATAATAAATAACTAATCATAATTATAACTTTTCTCCACTTAAAATAAAAATCGGATCCATTGCTACAAAAGTTTGTTGAATACCGATTGTTTCTAAACGATTAATTCCCGATTGAACTACCTCAATATTTCGGGCTTGAAGTTGGGAAAAACTTTCGGAAATTTTGTATAAAGTCTCTAAATTAGTAGCAGTAACTACTACCCTTCCTTGGGGTTTTAAATATTGCCAAATTTCTTGTAACATTCCTTTAATTGACTTACCTCCTTCTAAACAAACTCGATCGGGTAAAGGCTTAATTTCAGGGAAACATTCGGGGGCATTACCTTCAATAATTTTAACATTTTTAACCTCAAAAGTATCACAATTTGTTCTAATTAAACGGGCGACATCTTCATCTCTTTCAATGGCAATAATTTGACTATTAGGACATAATAAACCCATCTCTACGGGAATTGTACCAGTCCCTGCTCCAATATCCCATAAAACAGAATTAGCAGTCATTCTTAAAGCAGAAATTAATAATAATCTTACTTCTTTTTTGGTTAAGGGAATACCCGCAAGTCTTGTAAACATTTGATCTGGGATGCCGGGGGTTACATATTTCCACATAATAATAAGTAATAAATTAGATTGTATTAATATTATAGCAGTCCTCAATTAATAGTTCAAAATTTAATTAAATAATAATTTTAATAGTTTCTAAAGATGAATCACTCGCTCCTGTAATTATACCACCAAAATTTAAAACTTGTTGTAAATAATTAATAGTTTCTAAAGTAATTTCATCTCCTGGTAATAATAAGGGTATTCCGGGGGGATAGGGGCAAATTAATTCCCCACTAATTTTACCTATTGTTTCTTCAATTTTTACGCTTTTTGTTTGGGAAAAATAGGCTTCTCTGGGTGAAATTTTTAAAGGGCAATTATTATTAATTGGTGGTAATTTAAAGTTAGCAAAATCGTTATTTGCCAATGGTTTAATATTTTTTAAAGCTTTAATTAAACTATTAATATCCTCTTGAGTATTACCTAAACTAATGATAAATGTTAGATGATTTAACATTGGTAATTCTGCTGTAATATTATATTTTTCTCTTAATAAATCATCTAATTCAAAACCTGTCATTTTTAACTTATCTGTAAAAATCGTTAAACGAGTAGGATCTAAATAATGAAATCCTTTTTGGGGTAAATTATTTCTTTCTAATATCTTAATATTTTGATTTTTTTTAAGTTCTTTTCTGGCATAATTCGCAATATTTAAGGTATTTTCCATTAATATTTTTCCGTCACTCATCATCTGTTGTCTCGCACCATCGAGAGAGGCTAATAATAAGTAACTTGGGCTTGTGGTTTGTACTAATTGTAAGGCTTGACTAATGCGATCGCTGTCTATTCGATCACCTTTAAGATGGAGCATTGAGGCTTGTGTCATTGCCCCCAATATTTTATGAGTTGACTGAATGACCAGATCAGCCCCCAAACTTAGGCCAGATGGTGGTAAATCCCGATAAAAACAAAAGTGAGGACTATGAGCCTCATCTACAATCAAAGGGATTTGATAGTTATGAGTTATGTGAGCTATAGCTTCAAGATCCGCACAAATACCTTGATAGGTGGGTGATACCACAAAGACGGCTTTAGCGTCTGAATGGGCTTCTAAAGCGGTTTTAACGGCTTCTGGGGTGATATTATAGGTTAAATTTAATTCTTGATTATATTCAGGGTTAATAAAGATAGGAATGGCACCGGAAAGTATTAATCCAGAAATAGCAGATTGATGGCAATTTCTCGGTAAAATAATTTTATCATTGGGGTTACAAGTTGCTAAAATTGAAGCAATAATGCCACAGGTTGATCCGTTAACTAAAAACCAAGTTTTATCTGCTTTAAAAGCTTGACTTGCTAAGTTTTGAGCTTCTTTTATGACAGTTTCAGGGGCGAAAAGATTATCTAAATCTGGTAATTCTGGTAAATCAGCTTTAAAGACTTTTTTACCTAATAAATTAAGGAGATATTTACTAATACCTTTACCCCTTTTGTGGCCGGGGGCGTAAAAGGCAATATCAGGATTTTTTACTAATTTTTTTAGTTGATTTAATAAGGGTAAGTTATTCATTAATTATTAGTTATTGATTATTTGTCATTGGTCATTTGTTAGAAATTAATTATCAATTATTAATTATCAATTGTCAACTGTTTATTGTGTTTTTGATAAGATAAAAACATTGCCTTCATTACCTCGACTAATGCGTAAATTATCATCTAAATATGTAATTTCTAACCAAGGTTGATTTTGATCATTATTAATTTTAAAATCAAGGGGTAAAAAATTTTTCCCTGTTTCTAATAAATTAATAAATTGAGGGGGATTTTGATAATTTAATAATCTTTGTAACCCAACAATTGATCGTTCAAAATTAACTTTAATTCTTTTATGAGATACTGATGTAAAATTAGCGGTTACGGTAATTAAACCCTCTAAAAGTGGTAATCCTAAAATTTCCGCAATGTTATATATTTTATTATTTTTAACGGAAATATATTGATAGATTTGTCCTAATTTAACTAAAGGAACTCGATCTAAACCTAATAAAGATTTACTGGTAGTATAGAGTAAACGCCAATTACCGTTTAATTGCTCCTTGGCCGAAAGTGGGTTAACAGTAGGATTATGGTCTTCTAATTGTTCTACAATGGTTAAAACTTTAATATTATCGAGATCATTGGCTAATAAACCTCGATTTTTTCCGGCGATCGCTTCTAATAATTCGGCTTTTTTGTCCATAGTTGATATTTAATCTTAGATAATTAGCAAAAATCAAATTTCAATGATAAACTAAATTTTAATCTATCTATTTTTTATTTTAATTACTAATTGTATCATTATGAAAAATCCTTCTTTAAGTCAAAAACCAAGACAAGAACCCGCAAGTGTTATTCCCATGAAACAAGAAACCTCTTTATTAGATTGGTTAAAAGAAACGGGAAGACTCATGCCCCGTGAAGCCAAAGATTTTGATGTCATGGGCGATGAAGATGAAGAAATTTCAGAATTAATGGAAGTAGATGACAGCGATCTTGATGAAGATGATATGCTTTTAGAAGATTAAATAATTGATAATTGATAATTAATTTCTAACAAATGACAAATGACAAATAATTAATTTTTAATATTTCTGGTGTGAGTGAATTGTGACAACAAAAACTGGTTCTAAAAAAACTTTATTTAAACCCACAGGTAGGAGTTTATTATTTCTATTAACTCTAATTTTAGGTTTATTTACTATTATTATAGACTGGCAAAATTATCAAATTTTTAATCAATTTAATTTTCTTAATTCTTTCAGTTTTCCTTTAATTATTGCTGGTTTAGTTTCTGCTATTTTAGGCTCGATCGTTGTCCCGATTTTACAAAGATTAAAAACAGGGCAAATCATCCAAGAAGACGGGCCTCAAACCCATTTAAAAAAAGCAGGAACTCCTACGATGGGAGGGATCTTTTTTATTCCCGTAGTCGCTATTTTAGCTATAATTTTAACGGGTTTTAATTCCCAAGTAATCGCAGTTTGTTTATTAACTTTAGCCTATTGTGCCATCGGTTTATTAGATGATTGGCAAATCTTAAAATTAAAATCAAATAAAGGCATTTCCCCCCGCATGAAATTAATTTTACAAATCATCGGGGCGACTTTATTTTGTAGTTGGATGAGTTTCACTCAATCAGCAGATTTGACTCAGATTAAATTACCTTTTAATCTGATTATTTCTCTGGGTATTTTCTTTTGGATTATTGCCGTTTTTGTCTTAATTGCGGAAAGTAATGCTACTAATATTACCGATGGGGTGGACGGTTTAGCCGGAGGGACAACGGCGATCGCTGCGATCGGCTTAGGAATTGTCGTAGCACCCACCCACCCTCATTTAATGGTCTTTTGTGCCTGTTTGGCCGGAGGTTGTCTCGGTTTTGTGGTTCACAATCATAATCCTGCTAAAGTTTTTATGGGGGATACGGGATCACTGGCCTTAGGCGGAGCATTAGGAGCAGTAGGCTTATTAAGTGGGAATCTTTGGGCATTATTTATTATTAGTGGCTTATTTTGTATAGAATGTATTTCCGTCATTGCTCAAGTTTATTATTATAAAGCAACTAAAGACGCAAATGGCATTGGAAAAAGATTATTAAAAATGGCGCCAATTCACCACCATATCGAACTTAGCGGGTGGAGTGAAACTCAAATTGTCGGTTTATTTTATTTAATAAATACAGCTTTAGTTATCTTAGCTTTAATTATTAAATAAATTTGTTAAATTTTAATGTTTATGTTAAAATAAATAACAGCTATAATCGCCATGCCCTAACTTAGAGGAGCTACATACTTCACCAAAAAATAAGGTGTGTTGAGAAGTTAACACTGCGAGTCTGAGACCTATAGCGGACACCAAATCTCCTCTAAACTTGCATGGTTTCCCCTTTTTATTTAATATATGTTACCAACGGAATTATTAATTTATAAATATGTAGGGGAAACATTGATCCCAAAAAAACTGCCCCGTAATCAAAATTTTATTAAATTAGCACAAGAACAAATCAATTGTTTTAGTCAATGTAAAGGTAAAACGCTGGGTGAATTGAACGAAAAACTATTAGAATTAGAGGGAAATAGTACAGATTATCGAATTAAAAGAGGATTAGCCCACGTTTTAAGAAATACCTTTGCCCGTTTTGAAATAATTAGCCCTTTGAATCCCCCGTTATTAAGAAAAAAAGTATTTAGTCAAGCTTCATTAACTCAACCTATTCCTGATCATCGAAATCAAACTTTAGAATATATTGCTAGTTTATTAAGTAATGAATTAAAAAGGGAAGTTTTAATAGAAGAAATTATCACAGGTTTATATGCAGATTTGCATGAAAATAGAATTTTAACAGAATTTGAAGAACCTACTCCAGAATGTTTAATTGATCGTTATAATTTATCACAAGTACAAGGGATATTTTATCGGGCTAGTAATATTATTATAAATGCCCATCGTAACGATCCCGGAGAATATAAATTACTGTTTAAATATTTAAAATTCTTTCAATTAATTTCCTATATTGAAGGGGATGCGGATACGGGTTTTACTATTACTTTAGATGGGCCTAGTAGCCTATTTAAACCTAGCACCCGTTACGGTTTAGCTTTAGCAAAAATGATCCCTGCTTTACTTCATATTAGTAAGTGGAGTTTAAAATCAAAATTACATATTAAAGATAATTTTACGGGAAAAATTAACACTTTTTCCTTTAGTTTAGATGATAGTTGTGATTTAGTTTCCCACTATATCAAAGGTAAAACTTATGATTCAATGTTAGAAGAATCTTTTGTTAATAGATGGTTAAAAATGAAGACAGAATGGAAGTTAGAAAGAGAGGTTGAACTTGTGCCATTATCAGGCAGTGTAATGATCCCAGATTTTCGTTTAGTACATCCAGATGGGCGCACTTTTTTATTAGAAATAATCGGTTTTTGGCATCCTGAATATTTAAGAAAAAAGTTTTATCAAGTACGCAAAGCTGAGGCTAATAATTTAATTTTAGCTATCTCTGAAAGATTAAATTTAGACAAGGCGGGAGTTAAATTTTCAGACACTAATGCTAAAATTATTTGGTTTACCGAGAGGCTTTCTCCTAAGGCCGTTTTAGATCTATTAGATTAGTTTAAAAAAAGTTTTAAAGTTTTTTTTTAATAATAAATAACAATCAAAAATTAATCATAATAATTAAAAATAGAATTAAGAAGCTTATAATAAATATTAAAATGAAACGAATTTTGGATCGCCACGAACATTTTAAAAATTGATATTTTCGTTGATTTCGCTTATTTTTTTTCTTAGTAGATTTATTTTGAGATTTTACTTTTTGATTAGACTTTTTTCTTTCTTTTAATTCTATCTCTAAAATTTTTCTAGCATCAGCTTTAGCTCGATATTTAAAACCTAATTTTTCTAATATTTGTTTGCGGTAAATTAAAGCTTCTAAATAGTCAGGTTTTAACTGTATTGCCCTTGCAAAATAATCTAAAGATTGTTCTAAATTTCCTTTTTTTACAATTTCAATTCCCAATTGAAAAAAGTATTCAGCCGTACCTTTTTTGATAATAATTTCCGGTGTAATTTTTTTATTTTCTTGTTTTTGCTCAGTGATATAAGCTTTTAAAATTTCATAAGCTTGATTAATTTTTTTAAATTTTTCCTGTGCTTCCTGTAATTTTTTAGGCTCATTAATAAAACGATCTGGATGCCATTTTCTAGCAAGTTGACGATAAGCTTGTTTAATTTCTTGTAAAGAAGCAGTAGGTTTTAAATTTAAAATTTGATAATATTTTTCCATCTTACAGCACTTTGCATAATTAGTTGGTAGAAACAACAATCAGTCAAATCAATTTTCAGTTGTATTGATGAAAATAATTTAACCCCTAAATTAATTCTATTGGACTTTGGACAAAAAGAAATTGGTAGAGGTTAAAATAGAAGATAAAAAAATAGACAAAGTAAAACTAACCTAAAATAATTTTAGGGGAAAAAAGATTAATTAACAGTCGTTTCTAACAGCAATTTAGCTATTTTGTTGACATTTTTGATTCTTTTTTATAACCTGATAACGTGGTCTTTTCACTTGTATTTCACCTTTTTTCCGTCCAGAAGAATAACCACGGGGTTTGGGAAAATTAGAATTGATCTCAATGGTGCTAATAATTCTATAAAAGTCTCTCTGAACAGCACTGGGGGTAATCTTACTCTCACGAAAATTAGGCAAATATTTCTCCCAAGGGCGGGGTAAGCAAACAGCTAAATTCCTTGCATTCCACAATTGAATATAAGCAATTAAAATTAGGTTCATCCAGTTTTCTTCATAACTTGTATGAGAGGTTAAATAGTCGTTCATTAATAATCTTTGTTTGCCAAATCGAAAAAAGTGTTCCAAGTCAAAACGTTGACGATAAGATTGATAAATTTCAAGCAAAGTTAATTCGTTACGGCGTTTACCAATGGCAATTAACCACATTGGTTTCCAAATAGAATTACCTTCTTGATCAGTAACAGTAATTTCCAATAATGTAAAGGGATAATCATGCAATTTATGTTCCTTTGTTCCCTTCATTAACATATTATTCCAACCCTTAATTTTGACATTTAATAATTTACCACGTTTCGTAGTAAAATTAGTTTGAATTAAATCATCAGGGGGATGCCAAGAAGTTGAATCTTTTAAATCAAATTTATCACCATACCAACGTGGATGTCCACTTTTTAACTCAGAAGAATCTTTGACAAAAGGACGAAAAAAAACACGATTACTTTTAACTCTGGTGACAACAAGTCGATCTTGATTAAGAACTTGTTTGCCAATAAAATCTTTTTGACTATAAAGACAATCTACGACAATAACTGATAGAATTATCTTAAATAATAATGAATCTGTCAAAACTTTATTAATCTGTTTATGAGCAACAGAAACATCTTTTTCATCGCTTTTTACTCGTTGAACTGATAAAGGAATTGTCCAAGAAGCATCACAATTAGATATTTTTTCAGGTAAGTAAAAAGCCAAGAATAAGCATGACCAATATTGATGGGTTTATTGCCTTTAATACTGTTAGGTTGATGAATAAACGTTTTATCAGATACAGTAGGAGAAAACTGGCGTGAATTAGGGGTTACATCAATGCCAAATAGATGAAACTTTCGCTGATTATTTTGAGGAATACTCTCTAAAATAATCTTAGATATTTCGGCTTTATTTGTGATTTGTGATTTCTTTTTTCCCGCTTTATTAAAATCAGCAATTGCTCGATAAATACTTTGGTATTTATGTTTAAATAGAGGATTTAAACTTAATTCCACGACTGTTTTAGCATCTTGATTACTACTAAGAGCATCGAGTAAATTCATCAAGGCATCTTTTCTTAAACCAAGACTTTGATATAATCGTTGACGACCTTGAATAAATTGTTCAACTTCTTGGTAATTTTTATTTTTGATTTTCATATTATTTTGAATAATAAACTATCTATTTATTCTAATCTATAGAACAAACTTGTTGAGAAAGAAAGTTTATTATTTGACATTATGCTATTAGACAATATTCAATTTCTCTTAATATAAATATCTTATTTTAATTTTTTCGGTCTGATGTGAGCTTCATTAAATCTAATTTTTTGTCCAAAGTCCAATCAATTGATAATTGACAATTAAGGGGCAACATAGAACAAAACAACTATTGAAAAAGCAGATTAAGTCTAAAATCAGAATTTTGTAGTACCCAACTATGGCCTTTTCAAGATAGAATAAAAAACACAAAATAAGCTTAAAATACTTTTAATCTAAAATTTAACAAGGAGACAAATCTTATGGACTGGCGTGTATTAATTGTTTTAGCACCTCTGGGAATTGCGGCCGGTTGGGCTTTATTTAATATCGGTGCGGCGGCTCTTAATCAATTACAAAAATTTACATCTAAACAACGCTAAAACAGTTTAAAGTGGACAGTAATTAGTGATCAGTTGGGTAATCAACTAATCAGAATTAACTAATTGATCATTAATTACTGGTCAATATCAATTGATCACTAGACAGAATAGTTTAAAGATAATTTTTTAGGATAGGAAGATTAAAGGAGCATTTAAGATGAGTGACCAAAGCCCTTATCAAACTCTCGGCGTAACGGAAACTACCTCTTTTGAGGAAATTCAAGCGGCTAAACAACGATTAAATCAACAATATCAAGGTAATCCACAGGCGATCGCTCAAGTGGATGCGGCTTATGATGCCATTATTATGGATCGTTTAAGATTACGCCAAGAAGGAAAAATTAAAATCCCTGAAACAATCCGCTTTCCCGAAAAACAGTTAACAACTGCTACCCTGCCGAAAATAACTAATTTGAATCAAGCTCCTTCATGGCTACAAAATTTAATTGATCAACCTTCTCAAAAGGATATTTTATTATCAAGTGGTATTTTTCTTAGTTTAATCGTAATTGTCTTTTTTAGTTCCCCTTCATTGCTTTCTCTCTTGTTAACAGGGGGAATTTTTACTAATATTTATCTTTTAAATCGTAAGGAAGGAAAATTTGGAAAAGCTGTTTTAATTAGTTTAATTTCTCTAATTTTAGGAGTCTTATTAGGTTCTACCCTTAGTGTTTTGATACCGGCCATTTCTACAGACAAAATAATGGCAATTTTAAGTTTAATTATGTTAAGTTTAACTAGCAGTTTTTTGAAATAGATTTTCGTTTTTATTCTTTCTTTCAAGGGTTTTCAGGATTAACTATTAGCTAATATTTAAAAACAAAACCTGCGTGGGCAGGTTTTGCTTCTGTAGCAAGGGGTTTAAACCCCTTGTTTCTTTTAACACCTTAGCGCTGAAGTTGTGCCGCCGCTTCTCTGGCCGCTACCGCTTCATCGGGGTGAATACCTAAACGAGTTAAGTTGATCCGTCCTAGTTTGTCAATATCTCTGACTTTAACTAACACTTCATCGCCTACAGCTAACTCATCTTCCACTTTTTCCACACGGCCTTCCGCTAACTGGGAAATATGGATCATCCCCTCTTTACCCGGTAAAACTTCCACAAATGCCCCGATCTGAATAATGCGAGTTACTTTACCCACATACACATCCCCCTCATCTAGTTTACGGGTCATGTTATAAATGAGCATTTTGGCACGTTCAGCCTTACTAGCTTCAAGGGCGGAAATGGTAACAGTTCCATCGTCAGCAATATCCACTTTAGCGCCTGTTTTTTCCGTAATACCCTTAATGGTTTTACCACCTGGCCCGATCACCATCCCGATCTGATCAGGATTAATTTTTAAAGTTAATAAACGGGGCGCGTAGGGAGACATTTCCAAACGAGGACGGGGTAAAGTCTCCAACATTTTTTCTAAAATATGAATCCGAGCAGGTTTAGCCTGATTGATGGCTTGTTCCACCACTTCCATGCTTAAACCCGTGATCTTCATATCCATTTGTAAAGCGGTGATCCCTTCATCCGTTCCGGCCACTTTAAAGTCCATATCGCCGAGGAAGTCTTCAATGCCTTGAATATCGGTTAAAATCCGCACGTCTTCCCCTTCTTTGATTAAACCCATGGCCGCACCACTAACGGGCTTAGAAATGGGTACACCCGCATCCATTAAAGCCAAGGTTGAACCGCAAACCGATCCCATCGAAGTTGAACCGTTAGAAGATAAAACTTCAGATACAACCCTGATCACATAAGGGAAATAATCTTTATGGGGCAACACAGGTAAAATCGCTCTTTCCGCCAAGGCACCATGACCGATTTCCCGTCTTCCGGGGGATCTTAAAGGTTTAGTTTCACCCACCGAGAAGGGAGGGAAGTTATAGTGATGGAGATAGCGTTTTTCGTCTTGGGGATGGAGATCATCACCTAGATCTTGCGCATCTCCCGGAGTGCCTAAAGTCGCAAGGGAGAGAACTTGAGTTAAACCTCGGCGGAATAAACCGCTACCATGTACTCGCCGAGGTAAAATTCCCACTCTGGAAGAAATAGGGCGTACTTGGTCTAATTTTCTGCCATCTACGCGCACACCTTCCTCTAAGATTTGAGAACGCATTAATTTTTTAGTTTGATCCTTGAATAGACCATCTAAGAGGTTAGCATCTTCCGTTACGGCCACTTTAATGGGGTGATCTTCGGCTAAAGTTTCAATTTCTTGAGTTAATTTTTCCGCTTTAATTTGATCTAAAGCCTCATCACGGGCATTTTTATCGAAATCGTATTGAGAAAGAACTTTTTTAATATCTTCTGTAGTGCGATCGCTGATAAATTGGATTAATTCTTGATTAACAGGGGGGGCTTCTTCTTCTACAATTTTTAAACCTAACTCATCTAATAGATCCCGTTGGGCTTTAATCAAATCACAAACCGCCTCATAACCAAAATCAATAGCCTCAATAATATCTTGTTCCGGTAATTGATTAGCACCTGCTTCCACCATCACGATCCCATCAGGGCTACCTGCTACCACTAAGTCAAGATCACCGTCTCTGATTTCTCGATAGGTGGGATTGATGATAAAATCATCTCCCACTAAACCCACTCTGACGGCGGCCATCGGCCCGTAAAAAGGAATCCCTGCCAATAAAACCGCTACGGAAGCACCTGTTACGGCTAAAACGTCTGGGGGAACTTCCTCATCCATAGATAAGGTAGTGGCGACTATCTGCACATCATCCCTTAACCATGAAGGAAAAAGGGGACGTAAAGGGCGATCGATCAAACGACTGGTTAAAACCGCTTTTTCGGGGGGACGACCTTCACGGCGTAAAAATCCTCCCGGAATGCGACCGGCCGCATATAAGCGTTCTTCATAGTCCACAATTAAAGGTAGAAAATCAACCCCTTCTCTACCTTTAGCACGAGTGGCTGTGACTAAAACGGCCGTTTCTCCCGATTGAATTAAAACGGAACCCCCAGCTTGGGGTGCGAGTAAACCTACTTTCAGTCTTATATCCCGTCCGTCAAAAGATATAGACTTATCAAATTCTTGCATCAAATTTTATCCTTAACTACAATCACTTTTTGTTCTGTGGTGATCGTAACATTTTACTGTCTCATTGGTACATTAAAGTTGAAATTCCTACATTTTACTTTACATTTATATTGGTCATTGGTCATTGGTTAGTGGTACAGGCATCTTGCCTGTAAAAAAAAAGACTTAACAGGCAAGATGCCTGTACTACTTTTCACTGATTACTGATTACTGGTCACTGGTCACTGTTATTAAGCCATAATAATTTTAAGGCCATGGTGACAAAGGCGATCGCCGCTAAGGATTTTAATAATTTGACGGGTAAAACTTGGGCAATACTGCCCCCAATAATTACACCGATTAAACTTGCTAAAATTAAAGCTGTAATAGACCCAAAAAAGACCGCTTTAGGGGATTTTGAACTACCACCTAAAGCAATAGCGGCCAATTGACTTTTATCGCCAATTTCCGCTAAAAATACCGTCATAAATGTTAAGCCAAATAGTTGCCAATCCATAGAAATAATTGATAATGAAGAATTGATAATGGAGAATGGATAATTGTCAATTGTTTAAGACATTACATCACCGATTAATAAACCAGAAATAAATAATAATAAAATTGAAACAGCTAAATTTAAAGTTTGAGGGGATAATTTTTTCGCTAACCAATAACCAATTAAAACCCCTAATAAACTGGTACTAATTAAAGCTAAGGCCGCCCCTCCAAACACGATCCAAGGAGACTGAGACTGGGCGCTCATTAATAAAGTAGCCAATTGAGTTTTATCACCCATTTCTGCTAAAAAAATAGTGATAAAAGTTGAACTGAAAACAGTCCAGATACTCCATTTTTTTTGATTTAAAGTTTCTGAAGAATTATTTTTCACTGTTGATTGATCCTCGATCGTAGATTTACTTAACATTTTATTCATTTTGTTTTCATTTTATTTTCATTATATCAAAGATGATCACAAAAAAAATAGGGACTGAAAATTTTTCAGCCCCCTCTCCTTATCAAAAAATAAGCAGAGACGATCACAAATCTCTCTGCATTTAATCTCATTTTAATACACAAATTGAGATTAGTATAAACCTTCTTCTTGATGAGTTAAGATGGTACAATCAGAAGTGGGATAAGCAATACAAGTTAAAACATAACCTGCTTCGATTTGATCATCATCTAAGAAAGACTGCTCTTCTTGATTGACGGTACCGGAAACAATTTTACCAGCACAAGTAGAACAAGCACCTGCACGGCAGGAGTAAGGAAGATCAAGACCTTTTTCTTCTGCTATATCAAGAATAAACTCATCATCGGGTACTTCGATGGTGGCGTTAATTCCTTCATTTTCGTTGATAAGAGTAACTTTATAGGTTGCCATGTTAATTCCTTTTTTCGTTAAACAACAGATTTAAACTGTCAGATGGATTAAACTAATAATTTTTATATTGATCCGTGATCAGTTCTTCTTTTGATATTAAAGGATTGTTTACAATAATTGCTAGTAGCATTAGTAATGAAATTAAATTATTCAGTTTTAATAAGTTATTCTTATCAGTTGACAATAGACAATCAACAATCGAGAATTGACAATTAATCAGGTTTTAAACATACTATAGAAAATCATAATTCTTAATTATTAAGAATAATTCGCTCCGATCAAAAAATAAGCAGAGACGATCACAAATCTCCCTGCATTTAATCTCATTTTAATACACAAATTGAGATTAGTATAATTCTTCTTCTTGATGAGTTAAGATTGTACAATCAGATCTGGGATAAGCAACACAAGTTAAAACATAACCTGCTTCGATTTGATCATCATCTAAGAAAGATTGCTCAGATTGATCAACTTTACCACTAACAATTTTACCAGCACAAGTAGAACAAGCACCTGCACGGCAGGAGTAAGGAAGATCAAGACCTTGTTCTTCTGCTATGTCAAGAATAAACTCATCATCGGGTACTTCGATGGTGGTGTTAATTCCTTCACTTTCGTTGACAAGGGTAACTTTATAAGTTGCCATGTTTTATTCCTCTTCTCAAGTTAAACAACAGATTTAAACTGTCAGATGGATTAAACTAATAATTTTGATATTGATCCGTGATCAGTTCTTTTTTTGATATTAAAGGATTATTTACGGTAATTGCTAGTAGCATTAGTAATGAAATTAAATTATTGACTTTTAATAAGTTATTCTTATCAGTTGACAATGGACAATCAACAATAGAAAATTGACAATTGATGAGGTTAAAAATCCACCCTTGAAGGGTCAATTGTTTATGATTGAACAACAGTGATACCAATTAAAACTGCGATTATTGGCACGGGCTATAGTGCGAAAAAACGGGCTGAAGCTTTACTCAAAGACTCTCGTTGTCTGCTTGTCTCGGCGGCGGGGCATACTTGTGAGCGTACGGAAATTTTTTGTCAAGAATTTGGCATAAAATCTTCACTTTCATGGATAGATTTAGTTAATGATCCTCAGATTGATTTAATTTTTATTTGCACTATTAATCAACTTCATTATCCGATCGCCCTTTCTGCTCTGAAAAACGGGAAAAATGTAGTAGTTGAATATCCCCTTGCCCTTGATCCCACTGGTGCAGAAGAATTAATTAATTTGGCTTATTTTCAACAAAAATTACTTCATGTGGAACATATTGAGCTATTAGGCGGTCTTCATCAGGCCATCGCCCAAAATATAGATCAGTTAGGGCGGATTTTTTATGCCCGTTATGTTACTTTTGCTCCCCAAAAACCTGCCCCCCGTAACTGGAAATATCATTATGAAAGTTTTGGTCATCCCCTGATCGCCGCCTTATCTCGCATTCAACGTTTAACCGCCTTATTTGGAGATGTGCAACAAGTTACGGGCAAAACTCGCTATTGGCCAACGGAAGATCCCAATTATTTTCAAGCTTGTTTAGCCCAAGCCCAATTAACTTTTAAAAATGATTTAATTGGAGAAGTTATTTATGGTAAAGGGGAAATTTTCAGTCAAAGAGAACGCATTTTTGAAGTCTATGGAGACGAGGGAAAACTAACTTTTAATCATGAAAAAGGTTTATTAATTAAATCAGGGCAAGAAAAAGAAATTAAGATTACTTCCCGTTACGGTTTATTTGAAAAAGATACCCGTTTAATCTTAGATTATTTAACCGAGGGAAAACCTTTATATATTACACCTGAACAAAGTTTATCTGCTTTAAAAATTGCCTATTGTGCTAGTATTTAAAAATACTTTTAATTGTTTAATTAATAGAACTCTTGGGGAAGTATCTATTAAAAGACTGTGGAATTACTACCGCCTTTTAATAGATTAAACTTGTTTGCCAAAGGGCTTTTTTATGTTAATTGATTAATCAATTGATCTAAGGTTTGAGCGGGTTCTAAACAGGATAAACCTTGACAAACCATCCCAATATAATTATTAGAAAAATTGTTAACAACTTGATAAACTGTAGTGGGAAAATATTGACTATTTAAACTATCTATTATGTCTAAATTAGTCTTAACAACTTTACCATTTTGATATAAATTTAAGGCACTGACTAAAGTTGGACAACCTTGGGGAGATTGTTCCATAAAATGACTAAAAACTTTTAAACCTTGTTCAGTTTTTCTTAAATATTCTTGATTTTCTGTTGATAAAAATAGTCGCATTAAATTACTTAAAGCAATTCCATTCGGGGAAGGGGTTGCATTATCAATATAATTTCTTTCTTTAATTAATAATTGCTCTTTTTCATCAGAACCATTATTAAAATATCCCCCCATTTCAATTGACCAAAAATATTGATCAAATTGTTCTTGAATTTTAATGGCTTGATTTAACCAATTTTGATTTTTAGGGTTGGCAAAATGTAAATCTAATAAAGATTTAATTAAAAAAGCATAGTCTTCTGATTGGGCTAAAACTGTTACTTTTCCATCGTAATTTAAGCGATATAAACGCTCATTTATAAATTGATTATTTAAAATGAAATTAATCGCTTGTTCTGCTATTTCTAAATAGGATTTTTCTTTGAAAACACCATAAGCTCTAGCCAATCCAGAAATCATTAAACTATTCCATGAAACGATCATTTTTGTATCAGTAACAGGGGGGATTCTTCCTTGCCAATTAATGGTTTTAGCTTCTTGATTATTTCTAGCGCGGGGAAAGGTTTTAAGATTAGTTGAACTCTCACCATAACGCTTAATAAATAATTTTTCTAATATCTGTTCAATTTCCTCTGAAAATTGCTGATTTTGTGTTCTTTGTAAGACTATTTTCCCCTCAAAATTACCTTGGGGATTAATCATAAATTCTTCTTTTAATAAAAATAATTCTTCTGGTTTTAAGATGTTTTCTAATTGTTCATATTCCCAGATATAAAATGCGCCTTCTTCTGGCTCTTTTTCTTCTGAATTAACAAAATTATCTGCATCTTGAGCGGCATAAAAGTATCCTTCTGAGGCTCTCATTTCCCTACTTAACCACTGAATTGTTCCGGCGATCGCCCTTTCAAAAGCAGGAATTTTAAGGCCGGAACTCCATAAATTACTTAAATATTCAACAATTTGACCGTTATCATAAAGCATTTTTTCAAAATGGGGAACAGTCCAAGTGGCATCAACTGTATAGCGATGAAAACCGCCTCCCACATGATCATAAATGCCCCCTAAAGCCAGATCTAAACCTCGTTGTTGAGTTAATTTTTGTGCTTGATTGGAATCATAATTTTCTTTTAAATTTTGAAAGATTAAAGGATTTAATTTTGTTCCCTGTAAAGCAAGTTGAGAATATGGGATCATGGGAAAACAAGGGCGGCCGGTGGGATGTGGGCGAATAATATTTGTATTGATAACAATGGAACTATATAATAATTCTGGATCGTTTAAATTTTGATTATTACTATCATAAATTGGCAATAAAGTAGATTGTTGTAAATGGCTTAAGATTTCGTTTTTAAAAGTAGTTAATTTTTCCGTTTCTTGTTCATAAAAACGCTTTAAAGATTGTAATAATTGTAAAAATCCGGGTTTACCATAACGGGGTTCAATGGGAAAATAAGTACCACCATAAAAAGGAATATGATCTACTGGATCAAGAAAGATATTAAGAGGCCATCCCCCTTGCCCTGTCATCATTTGAAGGGATTGCATATAAATACTATCAAGGTCTGGACGTTCTTCTCGATCGACTTTAATTGCTACAAAATTTTGATTGAGATAATCAGCGATTTGATCATCAGAAAAAGCTTCATTTTCCATTACTGTACACCAGTGACAACTGGAATAACCAATTGATAAAAAAATTGGCTTATTTTCCGTTTTAGCAATGTTTAAAGCTTCCTCACACCAATACCACCAGTTAATCGGGTTATGGGCGTGTTTTCTAAGATATAAACTTTGGGATTTTTCTAAATGATTTGCCATTTTAAGTAATAGGTAATAAGTAATAGGTAATAAATAATAAATAAGAATTGAGAAATGACCAATGACCAGTAACAAATGACTAATTATCTAATTTTGGTAAATGAATTTCTAATGTTAAACAATTACGACCATCTACTTGCAAATTATATTCTACCTTATCTATTAAACGATTAATAATTAACCAACCGTATCCTCCTAATTGTCGATCGCAGGGATCGGGGGGATTATAATTAGAAATATCATAACCCTGCCCATAATCCCAAATTTCTAAACAAATATGATTATTTTCTATTTCTAAACGCAATAAAACCGGAAGATCGGGTTTTTCTTTATGGGCGTGACGTACCACATTAGAAAAAGCTTCCGCCAAAGCTAATTTAATTCTATTAGATAATTGTTCCCAATTGTTAGGATTTTCCAGTTCAATTTTAACAGTGTTGAGTATCCAATTTTCAACAACTTCTCGAAATTTTAAATCACTAGGAATATGAAGTTCTGTTTTCATTTTTTTTGAAGAAATAATAAAAAAGTTAATAGAAAGTCAAGGGTTATTTAAAAGTAGAAGATTCAAAATAAGAAAAATGATTTAACTTTTTGCATCTTAAGAGGGTTTTGATCTTAATTTATCAATTATCAATTGATAACACCTCCAAAGAAACAATTGTTTGATCATCTTCTTGAGTTTGATTCGTAATTTGATGGAATTTTTCAAGAATACAATCTAATTCAAAAGATGAATTTTCTTGGGTAATTAAATGCCATAATCCTTCTTGATTTAACATTCCATTATTTTGCGTAAAATCCTGATGATTAATTTTATTTTCAAGTAAAGTTGCTTCAGTAATACCATCACTTGTTAATAATAAAATATCACCTGAATTTAATTGCATTTTGCCAATTTTTCCCCTCCAATTTGGTAAAATTCCCACCGGAATACCACGATCTTTTAAATATTGGGGGGTAAAAGTTACCGTGTTTTTTTCCTTTAATTCTTGACGTAATTTATGATGAGACCATACCATCGGATAAATATGTCCTGCATTGACATAAACTAAGTTTTTAGTATTAGGATTATAACGGGCAATAACCATCGTAATAAAACAATTACTACTGAATAAATCATCGGCCATTGCTTTATTCAAATTGGTTAAAATATTTTCCGGATCAGGTGAATTTTCTTGCACTAATTCTCGTCTTAAAATTGATAAAGCACTAGCCATAAATAAGGCGGCCGGAACGCCTTTTCCTGACACATCTCCTAATGCAATCCAAACATCTCCTTGGGGATGTTTATATACTTCAAAAAAATCTCCCCCCACCTGTCTAGCCGGACAACATTTTGCCTGTACTTTTACTTTACCTAATTGTTCCCAAGTTTGACGTAATAAATTATATTGTATTTGTCTAGCCACATCTAATTCAGCGCTCATTTTCTGGGCTTGTTGCTGAATTTGTTGATAAAGTTTGGCTTGGGAAATTGCTAAAGCGGCCTGTTCAGAAACCGCTTCTAAAAGTTGAATTTCTGAGGTACTCCAAGGATTTTCTTTACCTTGATGATAAAGATATAAAATTGCTAAAATTTGTTTTTGAAAAACAATCGGTAAAGCCAATTGAATACAGGTATTATCATTATTTGATTCTTGAACGATTTTTAATTCCCCCGTTTCTAAAATAATTTTCATTAAGGGATCATGTCTGGGATAAAGTTCGCTTATTTCTTCTATATTTTCCGGTTGATCTTGTGTTGAATAATTAGCATAATAACGATAAATACTATTAGTAATTTGTTGTTCTTCAACACTTTTTAAAACACCATAGGTAGCCTCAAAATTTTTACCAATTGTTTCTACAATTGTTTGAAGCATATTGTCATAATCAAGAGATTCCCTAATCGTAGTTGTAATAATATTAAAAAGTTCTTCTCTTTTTAAAGATCTACGCAATTCATCCGTTCTTTTTTTTAATACAATATAAGTATCTTTAGCCTGATCAACGACAGATTTTAAATGCTCAGGATTCCACGGTTTACTAATATATTTAAAGACTTTTCCTGAATTTATCGCATCAACTAAATCCTCCACATCGGTATAACCCGTTAATAAAATTCTAATGGTTTCAGGATAACGATCGACTGTTTTACTCAGAAACTCTGTGCCATTCATCAAAGGCATTCTTTGATCGGAAATAATAATAGCCATTTCTCCCTCATTTTCAAGGGTATTTAAGGCACTAAGCGCCCCATCGGCTTTAAATACTCTAAATTCCCGCCGAAAAGTCCGATATAGTAAATCAAGGTTGTCAGGCTCATCATCTACTACCATTAATTTTAATTTTTTTTGTCCTGACTGCCCCATATAATACCTCCATAAAACATAATTTAATCTGAATAATTTACGATTTAAAACGACATAATTTTTAAATAATTTTTAACTATTATTGTCTTTTGTTTGATGATTATTGAAAATAATAAAAAGTTTTAGTTTAATTATCATCATCTTTAAGGGCAGGTGTAAGAATTACATTTTTATTTATGTTATCATAATATGTGATTCATGATTAATAAAAAGATTATTTTTTATTTTAAGATTGATTAATTTTTTGTGCAAATCTTAATTTTGCACTACGAGATCGGGGATTATTTTGTTGTTCTTCTTCAGTGGCAATAATTGGTTTTTTTGTAATCACTTTTAACTGTTCACAATTACGAAAAAAATGTTTAACAATTCGATCTTCTAAAGAGTGAAAACTAATAATGCCAATCATACCATCATCTAATAATAAATTAGGAAGATGATTTAAAAAATCTTCTAAGGATTTTAATTCTTGATTAACGGCAATTCTTAACGCTTGAAAAATTCTTGTAGCCGGATGTATTCGTCCAAATCTTGCCTTTGGAGGTACAGAATTTTTGATTAAATTAGCTAATTCTAAAGTAGTATAAAGTGGGCGTTTTTCACAGATTAATCTAGCAAATTTACGGGAAAATCTTTCCTCTCCATAATGATAGAAAATATCAGCTAATTCTTTTTCTTTCCAATGATTAATAATCTCTTTAGCCGTTAATTTTTGACCTTGATCCATGCGCATATCTAAGGGGGCATCCTGTTGAAAACTAAAGCCTCGATCTTGGGTATCTAACTGATGGGAACTTACGCCTAAATCAGCAATAATACCATTAAATTTTAAATTTTGGGGTTGATATTGGGCGAAATTGGTATAAACAAAATTGACTCGATTTTCACCATATTTAATTAATTTTTCTTTGGCCGCATTTAAAGCATTTTGATCCCGATCTAAAGCGGTTAATTTAACATCAGGAAAAGTGGACAAAATTAAATCACTATGGCCGCCACCGCCCACTGTAGCATCTAAATAATGACCATTGGGGATAATATTTAGGCCTGTAATTAATTCTTGACTTAAGACGGAAATATGATGAAAGTTGTTTGTATTTTGGTTCATGTTTGAATGATTAAATTAAGTTTAAATTGATGAATTAAATTTTACTAATTTTTCCCAATTAATTTTGCCATTATCACAAAATTCTTGAGATAATTCTAAGGTAAATTTATTAATAATTTGGCTATAAGCTTCTAAAAATTCCTCATTTTTTTGTGTAGCTTGATGGCCAAGAGGTTCGATTATTTCTAAATAAAGTTGGGAATTTCCTGAGATTAATTCCCAAAATCTTTGTCCACATAATTTTAAATAATCACCTTTATCATATTTATTTTCTCTCCCATAACAACAACCATTAACAGCTATAATTTTTTTATTTTTGAATTGTTTATTTTTCTTTAAAATTCTTTTAGCTTGAATAAAATTATCTTTCATCTTTTTAATTTGACTGCTATTTGCCCAATTAGGGCCAGATTTAATTTCCACAACATAAATAATATTATCTTTTTCAAATTCTAAGTCTATACCGATTAATTTTGATTTAAAACCACCATAAACTTTACTACAAATAAAAATAGCTAAACCTTCTAAAAAATCCCCAAACATAGTTTCTTCTTGGGATTGTAAAAAAGCATCTAATAAATTTTTAACTAAATCTTGTGTCGTTAAAATATTTTTAGCTTTAAAAAGATAAATATTTTTTCTTTTTAGAATTTCGGTTAACTTAATATTTTCTAAAGCGATTAATCTTTTTTGATGAAAATTGGTAATATTTTCTTCAACGTATTGAATAATATCTGTTAAATTAATTTGATTCATGGCTTAATAATTCTAATAAAGGAAGTTGATAATTTAATTGATTAATTGATTCTTTGGCAAGGTTATAATATTCGGGTAAAATTTCAATGCCGATCACATTTCTATTCATTTGTTTAGCAACAACGGCAGTTGTTCCTGAACCTAAAAATGGATCTAAAACTGTATCACCTTCTAAGGTAAATAAATTAATAAACCATTCAGGCAAACTACTAGGAAAAGCCGCACTATGTTGTTTATTATTACATTCAGTTGCTAAATGTAAAACATTAGTTGGATAAACAAATTCTCGCCCTACCCAGTTAGAAATATTTTTGCCAAAACCACTACCATTTTTAGCGGTATCTCTAATTTGATCAGTTTCACTTAAGTTTTTTAAGCGAGTTTTTGCCCAATCTCCCACAGGTATTTTAACAGCATCTTGATACATTTTAAATTGTTTATTTTTATTAAATTGTAATAGTCTTTCCCAAGCATCTCGAAAACGATTAGGCCATTTTCCGGGATAACAATTTTTTTTATGCCAAATAAATTCTTCTGTCCATAACCAACCTTGTTTTTTCATCTCTAAAATTAATTCGATCACATAAGTATGTCTTTCGCCATGAAGGGCTTTTTCCTTAATATTTAAAATAAAAGTTCCTTCTGGTTTAAGTACCCGTAATAATTGTTTAGAAATAGGTAAAAACCAGTCAACATAATCATTAGGATGAACACCGCCATAAGTGTTTTTTCTACTATCAGCATAAGGGGGAGATGTGATAATTAAATCAATGGAATTATCAGCAATATTTTTTAATTCTTCTCGACAATCTCCTAAAATTAAAGTATCTTTATTATTCATGTAATTTAATTAATTTATGTTAGGTTCTTGAACATTATAACATTAATAGGTCTAATATTAAATTTTAAGCTTGTTTACCACTTTCACCTTTCATAATAGCAGAACCAATTAAATGTGCTAAACGTAAAGCTTCAGGAACATGACCCCGATCTGTTAAAATATTTAAGACTTTTCCTATTAATTGGGGTTCTTCTCCTTTTACTTGAAAATAAAAAGGATCATGATGATAGATTTCTCCGGCTTTTTTCATAATTTCTAATTTTTTTTCTCCCCCATTTATACGACTTAATGCGTGTTCGATCGCTGTGAAATTTGGATATTTTCTCATCACAGAGACACAGGGTAATTTAATATTTTGAGATAGTAAAGGTAGATCAATCACGTTAAAACCACCAAAACATAAACCATCTAATAAAACTAAATGAAGTTGGGGGAAAAACTTACTATTTAATAATAGTTGAATTAAAGTTTCGGTGGCATTCCAACCATCAACATCCACCTGTGACCATAACATTCCTTCAAAACGAGTATTAGCACAAATTATTCCGGCAATATTAACAGGATTTTCTTGTTTTCTAGTAAAAGGTGTATCATCAAAACCGATCACTCTAATGGTTTTATGTTGTTCAATTAAATCGGCTAATTTCATAAGAATAAATATTAATATTTTCTGGTTAAATAATTAATTATAATTAAAGATGTCATTATGCTACAAAAAAGAAGTCTGCATAGGCAGACTTTGTTTATCTAGCCCTACCCTTTAGGGTTTGGGTTGATCAATTTTAATTAATTTATCTCAAAAATAACCTCTAAAAATAATTGTCAAACATGATAATAATTAATGATAATTGACAATTGACAGCAAACAATTGATAATAAAAGATACAACTTAAGAACTAATTGCAATAATTACAAATTACGAAAACCTTAACAATGGTACATATTTCTAAAATCGAACTTTCTCATTTTAAATCCTTTGGCGGTACTACTGCTGTGCCGTTTCGCCCCGGTTTTACGGTGGTTTCTGGCCCTAATGGATCGGGAAAGTCTAACATTTTAGATGCTTTGTTATTTTGTTTGGGTTTGGCTAGTTCTAAGGGCATGAGGGCGGAAAGACTGCCCGATCTGATTAATCACAATCAAAGTCAAACGGGGCGCACGGCGGAAACGAGGGTTTCTGTTACTTTTGATTTGTCTGATCTTGAGGAAATGGTCATTGATAATTTTGTTGACTCTGATCCCTCTGAAAATTTAGAAGAATCTAACCATAATCAGGAAACTGAGGAAAAATTTACCCTCTCCCGTAGTGCGGAATGGACTGTTACTAGAAAGTTACGAGTGACGAAGGGGGGCAGTTATTCTTCTACTTTTTATATTAATGATAGTCCCTGCACAGCGACAGAATTACATGAACAATTAAGACGTTTAAGAGTTTATCCAGAGGGTTATAATGTGGTTTTACAGGGTGATGTAACCAGTATTATCAGTATGAATAGTAAAGAAAGGAGAGAAATTATTGATGAATTGGCAGGAGTTGCTGAGTTTGATCGCAAAATTGAACAAACTAAAGTTACTTTAGAGTCAGTTAAGCAAAGGGAGGAGCGTTGTCAAATTATTGAACAGGAATTAACTAATAATTTAGAAAAATTGGCTACTGATAGAATTAAAGCAGAAAAATATCAAAAGTTAAAGGCTATTGTTTTAGAAAAACAACAATGGGAATTAGTGTTAAAGTTGCATTTTTTACAATATCAGCAACAACAGTTAATTTTAAAAATGGAAGGGGATGAACAGGAAAAAGTTAGGTTACAAGAAGGCTTAAAATTATTAGATGAACAGATTAAACATAAACATTTAGAGTTAGATGAATTAAATAATAAAATTAAGGCTTTAGGAGAGGATGAACAGTTATCCGTTGCCTCAACTTTAGCCAGTCAAAAAGCGAAAAAACATCAATTAGAACAACGTCAACATGAGTTGAATGAGACTTTACAACATCATTTAAGTTTAATTGCTAAAACTGAACAAGAATTAACCCAACGTCAAGCAGAATTAAGTCAAATTCAACAAGAAAAGACGGTTTTAGAAACTGAAACTTTACCCTTTTTATTAGGGCAAAAACAACAGACTCAAGAGGTTTTAACTACCATTAGGGATCAAGCCGACTCCATCGCCGAAGCTTCCGAAGCATGGGTACAAGAACAAAGTGCTTTAACTCGTCAAATTTCCAATTTACAACAAACATTTAACCCCCTTTGCACTGAACAGGCACAACTTCAAGAAAGAAGGGAACAATTACAGTCTTTAGTGGAAAAAGAGGCTTTACAATTACAAGATATTCAGTCAGAAATTAAGGAAAAACAAGAAGAAATTACTTTATTTTCTAACCTCAAAGAAGGTACAGAAAAAAAAGTACAGGAGTTAAGCCAAGCCTTGACAGAAGCCGAACAAGAATATAATTTACAAAAGGATACTCAAGAGCGTTTATTAAGAGAACAAAGGGAAAAACAACGTCAATTAGATCAATTAGAGGCGGCCGCCCATGCCCAAAAAGAGGCACAGGGTACTTATGCCAGTCAACTCATTTTAAATGCTAATTTAGAGGGTGTTTATGGCCTCGTGGCTCAGTTAGGACAGGTAGATCAAAAATACCAGTTGGCCTTAGAAGTGGCGGCGGGTAGTCGTTTAGGGCAGATCGTAGTGGAAACAGATGAAGTGGCGGCGATCGCCATTGATATTTTAAAAAGAAAAAAAGGAGGTAGGGCGACTTTTTTACCTCTTAATAAAATTAGATTTCAGCCCCTACAAAAAGATTTAATTCCGAAATATACCAGAGGTTTTATAGATTTTGCCGTTAATTTAATTGAATGTGACGAGCGTTACAGCAAAATTTTTAATTATGTCTTTGGCTCAACTGTTGTCTTTGAAAACTTAAATGATGCGCGTAGCCACTTAGGAAAAGCCCGTTTAGTCACCTTAGATGGTGAACTATTAGAAAGTAGTGGAGCTATTACCGGAGGCAGTATTAGCAAAAATTCTGGCTTACATTTTGGGACGGTTTCAACGGAAGAATCTGAAGAAATGAAGGGTTTAAAGTTCAGATTGCAAGAGATAGGCGAAATTTTATCTTACTGTGACCACATCATAACAGAAAAATTACAGCGTGTCAATAACTTAAAAAATCAATTAACAGAAACTAGACAGGAACAAAGGGAAAATCAATTGCGTTTAGAGCAGTTGGAAAAAGATTTAAAGAGATTATTAGATCAGGAAAAATTGGCTTCACAATTACAACAACATCAAGAGGAGTTAGAACGCGCCCAATTGCGTTTAACTGAACTTAATCAAATTATTCCTCACATGGGGCAACAGCTACAACAATTACAACAAAAATTAGCTGATTTAGAGGCTTCCCAAAGTCATCATGAATGGCAAGAAATTCAAAAATTAATTAAGGTACAAGAGGCCAAACTACAGGAAAAAGAAATTAGTTTGCGTACCGCCCAAGAGAAGTTAAAAACATTAGAAAATCAAGTAATTCGCCTACAGGAAAAAATTAATGATGGAAATGAGGGTTTAACTACTTTAGAACGGCAAAAATTGACCGATCAAAATAATTTAAAAGTTGTGGCCGAAGAATTAACAAAAGTTGATCTGAAAATTACGGAAACTAATCAACTTTTAGAGGCTTTATCTGTTAAATTAAAAACCGTTAAAGAAGAAAGAAATAATTTAGAAAATGAGTTAAAAGAATTACAAAATCAACATCAAAGACAGATTTGGAATATTCAGAAATTAGAGGAAACTAAAGAAGAAAGACAGGCACAATTAGCCCATTTAGATGTGGAAATTAAATTACAGGAAAGTGATCTCCCCGATCCCCTGCCTGAAGTGCCAATGTTAGAGGAAATTTCTCAACAGGAATTATCGAAAGAATTATATGAAGAAAAATTAGAAGAATTACAAAGGGAAATTCGCAAAGGTCAGAAGAAATTAGAAGCATTAGAACCCGTTAATATGTTAGCATTAGAAGAATATAATAAAACTGAAGAAAGATTGACCGAATTAAGGGAAAAATTAAATACTTTAGTCGGGGAAAGAACTGAGTTATTATTAAGGGTAGAACGCTTTACTACTTTACGTTTTAAGGCTTTTAAAGAAGCTTTTGATGCGGTCAATGAAAACTTTAAAACTATCTTTGCTACCCTGTCAGAAGGTGATGGTTATTTAGACTTAGATAACAAAGAAAATCCCTTTGAAGGGGGCTTAAATTTAGTGGCACATCCTAAAGGAAAACCTGTACAAAGATTAAGTTCAATGTCAGGAGGAGAGAAGTCTTTAACGGCTTTAAGTTTCATTTTTTCCCTGCAAAGATACCGCCCTTCTCCCTTTTATGCTTTCGATGAAGTGGATATGTTTCTTGATGGTGCAAATGTGGAAAGATTATCTAAAATGATCAAACAACAGGCACAACAAGCGCAGTTTATTGTGGTTAGTTTAAGACGACCAATGATCGAGGCTTCGGAAAGAACAATTGGGGTAACTCAAGCAAGGGGGGCTTATACTCAAGTTTTAGGTATTCAGTTATAATTAATAATTGATAATTAAAAGTAAATTATAAGCTTTGAAATAAATCATTTAAAAAATTTTTTCCGGCTATTTCTAAATCATGATCTAAATTAAATGTTAAACTTCTAACATTAATATTTCCTGCCCAACAATTGAAAGATTTAGTTAAAGTTTGGGGATAAATTAAAACCCCATTTTGACAGTTTTTTTGGGTAGCATAACTAACAATTTGATGAAAGTCATTATGATTAAATTCTGTTTTATATTTAGTATCTAAAATATAACAAGTTTGATTAGTTTCTTTCTCATAAATAACCAGATCAATTTTAAATTTTAAATCATCATTAATTTTGATTTCTTCTTGCTGTTTTAATTTAAAATTATGGGGTAAATTTTGCTTTAACCATTGGGCAATAAATTTTTCATAAAGTTGAGCCATATTAACTAAAAATGGTAATGTTTGATCATCTCCCTGATGATGACTAGGGGTAAGATGTGCCAAGAAAAAATAACAAATAAAGTGCATATTTTGATAATCTTGATTTAAACGATTATATTTTTGATTAAGACATTGTTGGGCTTTAATTGGTGTTAAACTAATGGAATGTTGTAAAGCATGATAGGCTTTTCTAATCAAAGAATTAACTTGATGATTAAACATTTTACTACGCATTAAACAGTTTAATGTCCATAATAAAATTTGATTTTCTTCTATATCATTAGTTTGTTGTTGATAGTGACAATTTAATTTTATTTGATAGGGTTTTTGACTTAATTTTTTAAGATTAATTTTCCCTTTAATTTTTGTTAATTGATTTTCTTGATTAAGATAGGTGGAATATAAACCTTTTTTCGTGCGATTAATAATTTTTTCCGTTAAGGAAATGGCAAGATGATCACATAGATCCGTTAAACTTTCACAGTTAGCTATGCCATCTAAAAATTGAAAACTTTTTAAATTGATGGTATAATTTAACATAGAAAATAAATTTTGAATAGAAACTTTAGGATTAATTTTAATGGCAAGTTCTGAATTTAAAGGCAAAAAACCTACCCAACCTTGAGAAGTTAAAGCTATTTGATCTTTTCCATTTTTTCTAATAATATTTAATTTAATTTTATCATCATATTTTCTGGCTTGAATTAAATCAATAATTCCATCTTGACGAGCAATTTCTTTAGTTTGATATTCTGTTAATTTTATTATTTTCATTGTTAATATTTAATTTATATTTTTAGTATTACAAATTTAACCTCAGCCCCTACCCCTCTCCTTAGTAGGGAGAGGAATAGGGGCTTATTTTTAAAATTTAATTCTATCTTTAATATTTTGCCAAGAAAAATCTTTAACTTTATCCAGATTATCAAAGAAATATTCTTCTAAATAGGGTTCAATTTCCATCATCCAAATATCTTCTATATTTTCTTTTAATTCTTTAGTTAAAAAGAAGGAAATACCTAATTGATAATGGGGATCATTAATGGTTTTATTTAACTCTTTTAATACTTTAATTAAATCATCAATTTTAAGTTTAGTCTGTTGTTGATGATAGGTTTTTAAAATGTCATAATTAGGCTTAAGGGTAATAAAGGAAAAGCGTCTACGGAGGGCATGATCTACCAGTGCGATCGAGCGATCGGCGGTGTTCATTGTACCAATAATTACAACATTTTTCGGAATAGAAAAATCATCATTACTTCCCGATAATTTAATATTTTGCTCTCGATATTCTAATAAATACATTAATTCCCCAAAAATTGAGGCTAAATTTCCCCGATTAATTTCATCTATAATTAAAACACATTTTCCTTCAGATTGTTTAGCCTTTTCACAAAATTCTAAAAAACGGCCTTTAATCATTTTATATTCTAAAGTTCCATTGTTAGAAATTGGTCTAATTCCCTGTATAAAATCCTCATAACTATAACTAGGATGAAATTGTACTAATTCATAAAATCCATCATTATTACTGATTAAATATTTAGCTAAATGTTGAGCTAAAAAAGTTTTTCCAGTCCCCGGAGAACCCTGTAAAATTATTTGTTTTTTGCGTTCAATTGCTTTAAGAATAGGGTTTATTTTATCCTCTTTTAAATAGGTATCTTGATATAAATTTTCAAGGGTATATTCAGGATTAATTGTTTTGATTTCTGGTTCAATTTCTTCTAAATTTATCTCTTTTAAATTTGTACAATTATCTAAACTTTCTAAATATTGATCAATTTTGGGAATAGGATCATCATAAATAGTAATTAAAACTAAAGGAAATAAATTCTGATAAATATTTAAAATATAATCACTCAATTCTGTTTGAGAATAATTTAATACTTTCTCATAAGGAAGAATAACCACTAAATGAAGATCTTCTTCTGTAATATTGTTTAACCAACTTTCTAAAGTTACATTTTTTTTACTAATAACTTCCTGATTTTCATTAATATAATAATTATCACGATTACCTAAATATATATTATTATCAATAGCATAAATATCATTCATTAATTTGATTATATAATCTTGATTATTTTGACAAAAATTAATAAATTTAGTTCTTTTGTCATTTCCATCTTTACCGATATAAAAACCAAATTCACAAGATTCTTTATTTAAAAATAAAAATAAGTGAGCATCTTCTGTACTTTTCCCATTGTTAGGATAAAAAGCCCCCCACATAAAAGTTTCTGTATGAATATTATTAAGAATGGGAGAAAAAAATTGTGTTTCTATTTCCATTAAATTAGTAATTTCTAATGGAAGTTGAGATGCCATATAATTAAATAGAGTTTTAAACGGAATTTCTACATATAGTTTAAATTCTTCTTTATAATTAAGATAAAATTCTTGAGTCTGATTTTGATGTAATTTTTCTAATAATGCAAAAGTGTTATCGCTGAAATAATATTTTTCATTCAAATCATCAATTATATTACAAAACATTCCTGTAGATAACTCAGAGAAAGTAAATTTTTTAATTTTTACTAACCAAAAACAAAATATATAGAAATTATCTTCTATTTTTAAATCTGCTAAATTTAAATAAGATTCTTTTAAAATATTTTTTAAACTTTCAATTAATTGAAAACCTGTATAATTAATTATGGCATAATTTGTTAATTTAAGGCTATATTTTTTGAATTTTTTGCTATAATTGCCATTATAACTAGGAGAAATATGACCAGTAAAATAATTAATTAAATTATCACAACAATAATTGATTAACCTTCTTGACGTAGAATCAACTAATAAAAATTTATCAGGATGTAAGGCATTTAATATTGGGCTTAAAATTCCTATGTTAAAACTTTTAGTATAGGAGACTTCTAAGAAATCTTGACAATTTTCCACTAATAATTGAGGCCTGTTATAGCACTTGTTAATAAATCTAAAAATTTCTTCAGCAATTAAATTCCAATCAATTGGTTTTGTTCTTCCAAATTGTATTCTCACATCTGTAGATAAAGCAGGAGCAATATGTATCCAAGCACCACGCTTTTTATTTTCTTCAGTATTAGTATAAGGCAATAATTTTAATAAGACTAAATCTGTAATATCCTCTTTATTTTTTAAAGCATTAATTACAGTTTCAAAATTTATTTTTCCTTGTTTTCTTTGCTCATTATAAGCAGATAAATGTCTTAATCCGTTTGGAGTTAATAAATAAGAATTAATAAACTCTTGAAATAACATTGCAAATTCTTGTTTTTTTTCTTCAGTAATAATCATATTAGAAATAAATTTATTTAAAATCAATTTTTATCATTCAAAAATAGTTTTTAAAGAAAAAACTTTAATTTTCTGAACACTGGCTTTTCATACCATTCACCTCTAATTTTTTGTTGCCAAGTGGCGGTTAAAGTTTAGGCTTTTCAAAATATTAACTCCGTTAATTTTAACATTTAAAGGCGATCATATTCAAAAAGTTCTCAGGCTGGTAAAAGGAAAATCTAAATTTATGCTTTTACCTTTTAAATAAAGAGAACCTTAAAATATTTGGGTTGGGTGGGAAATTTTTGCTAAAATTAATCAAATAAGTTAGTCTTTGGTTATTCGATCAATTTAAGAAATAACTGTCTATAATTAGATTATAATAATAGGTGGGTAATACTCACTCTATAATATTTGATTTTTGATTATTGGAATTAATGGAGATTTTTGATTATGCCTTCACCCTTTCCCGGAATGGATCCTTTTTTAGAAAATCCTTATCATTGGTCAGAATTTCATGATCGTTTAATTGTGACGATCGCTGATGAATTAGTAACACAAGTACGTCCAAAATATCGAGTTAAAATTTATCAAAGAATTTATCAAGTTAATAATATTAATAATAATGGCAATAGTTCATTATTAATTGGTATTCTTGATGTTACGATCAAAACTAATGCTAAACAAGAGCCAAAAACTAATCAAAATAATACCTCTAATGTGGCTGTTTTAGAACCACAAATGAAAACTAAAGCTTTAACAGTAACTTTACCTTTAAAAGAAGAAATTAAACAAAATTATATAGAAATAATTGATTTAGAAAAAGGCAATGTAGTTACAGCTATTGAAATATTATCTCCTGTGAATAAACGTCAAGGTGAAGGTAGAACTAAATACCTCAAAAAAAGAGCAAATATTTTAAATAGTTCCACTCATTTTGTGGAAATTGATCTATTAAGAAATTACGAAAAAATGCCCATTGAAAATTTAAAAGTTAACTTTGATTATCAAATTTTAGTCAGTAAATTTGAAAAACGTCCTCAAGCTGATTTATATGGCATTAATTTACCTGATACTTTACCAATTATTCCTATTCCTTTATCTCAAGAAGATGGAGAAGCGATCTTAAATTTACAGGCAATTTTTAACCTAATTTATGAAAGAGCCTGTTATGATTATAGTATTGATTATCAACAGGAAATTATCCCAAATTTACCCGAAAAATATTTAAGTTGGGGTGAAGAAATTTTAACTAAAAGTCAAGGGGAAGAAACAGAGAATAATTCTTAATTTTCAAAAATTTCCCTTGAACTTACCAGAAACATTCAGATTGAGTTACAATAAGGTCTATTAGTTCATCAATTAAGCTAAATTAGGTAGTGAGATTAAATGTTGCGCATTATTAACTCTTGGGAAGAAGCAAAAAACGAACTTGGACGCATTGAAAATCGTACTTACGATGATCAGATCGGTCCAAAGGAGGAAGCGGTAAGAAATATTCTCGAAGCGGTTAAAAAGAATGGAGATCAAGCCCTCCTTGATTTTACCCAAAAATTTGATGGTCAAACGATGACGCTCCAACAGTTAAGAGTGGGGGGCGCTGAGTTGGATGCGGCTTATCAACAGATTTCTAAGGAACTTTTAGATGTAATTCAGGAAGCTTGTGCTAATATTAAATCCTTCCATCAACAGCGTTTACCTAAGTCGTGGGTACAGTTTAAGGGTGATGATGTGGTCTTAGGTAAGCGTTATACTCCGGTCGATCGAGCCGGTTTATATGTCCCTGGGGGTCAGGCTTCCTATCCTAGTACGGTTTTGATGAATGCTATCCCCGCTAAAGTGGCTAATGTTCCTCGCATCGTGATGGTAACGCCCCCCGGCCCAGATTTAAAAATTAATCCGGCGGTGTTGGTGGCGGCGCAGGAAGCGGGTGTGGAAGAAATTTATAAAGTCGGGGGCGCACAGGCGATCGGGGCTTTGGCCTATGGTACGGATACGATCCCCCAAGTAGATGTGATCACAGGGCCGGGTAATATTTATGTGACCCTTGCTAAAAAAATGGTTTATGGTAGGGTAGGGATTGATTCTTTAGCAGGCCCTTCGGAAGTGTTAGTTATTGCCGATGAAAATGCCCATCCTGTCTATGTGGCGGCGGATCTATTAGCACAGGCCGAACATGATCAAATGGCGGCGGCTATTTTAATTACCACTGATCAAACTTTAGCGGAAAATGTCCAGAAAGAGGTAGAAAGACAACTGGAAGATCATCCCCGTAAACTGTTAACGGAAAAGGCGATCGCTAATTATGGTGTCATTATTGTGGTAGATAGTTTAGAGGAAGCGGCCGAATTATCTAATTTATTCGCGCCGGAACATTTAGAATTGGAAGTACAAGAACCTTGGGATTTAATTGATAAAATCCGTCATGCAGGGGCGATCTTCTTAGGCCATTCTACACCTGAAGCGGTGGGAGATTATTTAGCCGGGCCTAATCATACTTTACCCACTTCGGGATCCGCCCGTTATGCTTCTGCTTTAGGGGTTGAAACCTTCATGAAACATTCTAGTATTATTCAATATTCGCCTTTAGCCTTGAAAAAAGTTTCAAACTCGATCCAAGCCTTAGCTAAGGCGGAGGGCTTACCTTCCCATGCTGACTCCGTAAGTTTGCGCACTCAGGGCAAAAAGTCTGGGAATAGGGAATAAGTACCCAAACCCTAAAGGGTAGGGCTAGATAGACAAAGCCTATCTGCGTGGGCAGACTTTGTTTTTGTCGCATTAAGGCTTCAGCCTTGATGAAATTATTAATTTAGTTCTTTTATTGTTCCCTTTTTGATGAATATTAATTTTCATTGAATTTTCAAGAGATTGATGTAGTTCAATGACATGATATATTGATGACATAATAAAATCAGGTTATCTCAAACAAACTGACAAATATTGTCACGGGATCACCAGATGAAGGATCTGGTTTAATCTAAACGTCATGGCTTTTTAACTCTATAATCACTCGATTAATGAAATTAATAAAGTCTCAATTTTTATATTATTACTCGATTAAACCGTAAATTTTTATTTTCATTCTGTCTTATTAGAGGGAGATTTTTGAACAAAACAATGCTAAAACGATTAATTTTAGGATTTATCGCCACCGTTTTCTTTGCTTTTCAACTACATCTTGATAATGCTTTAGCATTAAATGTAGATGAGGCTTTACGCACGGTTAAACTCAATGCGGCCGGAGATCAGTTAGTTCTCAGCAATGAAGAATTAAGCTCAGGTGAGCGTTTATTTTATGATACCTGTTCCCAATGTCACAACAGTGGAAGAACCAAAAGTAATCCTAATGTGACTTTAAGTGGATCTGATTTAGCTAATGCTTATCCCGCGCGTGATAATGTTGAGGGAATCGTAGATTATTTAATTAATCCTACTACATACGATGGGGAAGAATCTATTGATCAAATCCATCCTAATACTACTCGCACGGACATTTTTGCTGAGATGAAAAATTATTCTGATGAAGACTTAAAAGCTGTGGCTGGTTTTGTTCTCAGTGCAGAAAAAATTAAAGCTAGTTGGGGTAAAGGAAAAGTTTACGACTAAACTTTTTCAATTTTAATTGATCAAAACAAGATTTATTAACCCCAAAAAACCAAGTTTCTGATCAGAGGCTTGGTTTCTTTATAAGTTGACAATTGACAGTTGACATTGGACAATTAACAATTGTTGAACATTTTAATAACAAAGATTTATTTAATAAGAAAAGTGTTTAATTTAATGAATAAAATTTTAGGAAAACTAACCTTAATTCTAACTACAATTTTTTTAATTGTAAGTTGTTTTTTTATTGAAGTTAATCCCGTTTTAGCTGATAATATTATCGTGAAAATGGGAACAAATCGAGGTTTATTAACCTTTGAACCTAAAGAATTAACAGTTAAATCCGGTGATACCATTAAATGGGTTAATAATAAATTCGCCCCCCATAATGTTATTTTTGATGATGATCTAGTAAAATCAATGTCCCATCCCCAATTAATATTTGCTCCCACAGATTCTTTTGAAACAGTTGTACCTTCAAATATTAAAGGTGAATTTAGATTTTACTGTCAACCCCATCGGGGTGCGGGAATGGTTGGAAAAATGATAGTTAAATAATCAAAAATTAACCATTTTTTTAATAGATTTTTGAGGGGTTAACAATAGACTTCGTGGGGAAATCAAGTAATAAGTAATAAGTGAAGTAATTTACCAAAAACCTATGACAATTAATTATGATTTAAACTTTCCCAACAGGTCTAATCTTACACCCTCATCAAGATCAAAGATCAATAATATTAAATATCAGAAGAACCTAAAGAAATCATATTAACTGTTTCTTCTAGATCTTCAGTCCAAAAAATAGGTAAATTAATTAAATAATCTTTATAAGATTGAAGTTGACCACCTACTACCCTCACAATAATTTGGGGAAAATGTCCCTCTACACTAGGTTTAGGAGGTTTTTCTTCTGCATTTTGGGCAGGGGTAAAATATTCCCTTAAAGTTTGGGCGATCAAAGTTGAAACGTCAGGGCTACTGAGAATATTAATCAAAATTACTTCTAAAGAAGGCATCTTAATTAATTTATGAATAATCTGCTGTAATTGTTCTTTTAAAAATGAGGATGGAAGTAAATTTTCTTGATGATGATCACCAATTAACCAGCAACAATTAACCTTATATTGATGTTGAATTAGTAAATCCCATGTACTAACTCCTAAACTCATATCATTAGAAATGATTGCAATATTACCATTTTCATCACACCAGTTAAGGGCTTGAGGTGCTAGTATAGCTTGGGTTTGAGTGATAGCAGAGTGATCTTCTTTTGGGGTAGAATCATGATTGAGTAAAGAGAATAATTCAGGATGTCTGGCAAAAGCATGATCATTGACGGAAATTTTCCCATCTAAAGCCATTACGTCTCCTTTGGCACTGATCCCTAAAGGGTTAATTTCAATTAAGTCTAAGTCTTTTTCCATGAAAAGACGATACATTTTTTCAATGATTAGACTGACTGATTGAATTAAAATACCTTTTAAGCCCATAGCAATGGCCAAACGTCTGGCATAGAAGGGAGAAAACTGATCTTCTACCACTACTTTCTGCATTTTTTCTAATAATAATTCGGTGTGAATGCCCCCGGCCGATGAGCCTAATAAAACTGGCCGTTGTAAATGGTAATCTAAGACTACTGCCAGAAAAAACTCCATTTGAGCATCATAGCGACTTTCGGCCAATAAAACTTGAGGATATTGCCCCATGATCGGTAAATTAAAAATAGTTCGAGCGGCGGCGATCGCATCAATCGTATTTTCAACACAACGCACACCTCCGGCTCTCCCCCTACCACCGACACGCACTTGAGATTTTAGCACCACCGGATAGGAAATATGTAATTGCTTTAAATCTCTAATCTCTTTAATCTGTTGAGAAGGTAAAATGGGGATACCAACTTCTTTAAATAATTCTTTAGCCTGATATTCTAATAAGTCCATTGACTTTTTTGATAAGATAAAATGATGAAGATCAATAATCAATCAACTAAATTATACTATAAATTTAAACTCATTAATCAACAATGAGTTACAATTTAGCAAAAATTGGTTACTGGTCACTGTTTACTGTTTACTGTTCACTGATAATTGTTATGGTACAAATAGCTAGTCAATCTACCAACCTCAATCTTAAAGACTTAGAAAAACTGTTACAAAATAGGTTATATTCTGAGCCGTTACAACTTGTGCCTTTACAGATCCGCTGTGTACTTAAAGAGCAAACTTTAACAGTTATTATTAACCATCCAGAGCCTGTTTTAGCCCATCCCCGTGCGGTTTTTCGTCTTGTCAGACAAATGTTAGAAGATGAAAAAATTACTTGTAAATATTCTGGTTTAATTTATTTAAGGATTAATGGTCAAAAACGCCCTTATCTTTCCCATTCGATTAAAATAAAATCACTCCATTCTGATGAGTCTAATCCTTTAGATAATGAGATTAATTCTGATCCCCAATTTTTACAATTTTCTAATGCTATTGAATCTGAAACAGAACCTACTTTAAATCATCCTTTTTCCTTTGATATTCCAATAACAAATACTGATGATCAAGAACCTTCTCAATCAGAGGATAACCCCTCTATCTTTGATTTTCAGTCTGTAATTAATGATGATCAGACCTCAGAACCCCCCGATCAAATTCCTAATTTTACCGAGCCTGAAATTGATTTTAATAATGATTTTTCATCCCAAGAAAATCAAGAAAATCAATTTGAATCTATGGAAAATGAAGTAGAAGAAGATGAAGAAAATCAATTTGAAATTAAACGGCAAAAATTCCTTAAAAAGACTTTAATCCTTGGCATAACTAGCGTGATCGCCGTGGTTGGAGGTACATTTTATATCTTAACTCGCCCCTGTGTGATGAATAAATGCGATGCGATGGCTCAAGCCCAAGAATATGCCAGTATTTCTAAGCGCATTTTAAAACAAAATCCTTCAGGAAGTGCCATTTTTGACGCTCAAAAACAGTTAAATGATGCCATTTCTTTATTAGAAAAAATCCCCCAGTGGTCATTTTATCATTCCGAAGCCAAATCATTATTAAATCGCTATCAAGATCAGGCTCAAACTTTAGATAATTTAATTAATGCCCTTAAAATCGCTTCCCAAGTGGCTTCCCAAACTCAAAAACCGCCTTTTTCCGTGCAACAATGGCAAAAAATTCAACAAGATTGGCGCAAAGCGATCTCTCGTTTAGAAACAATTAAGAGTGATAGTGATTTATATTTATTAGCCCAATCCAAAATTACTGATTATAAAAAGAATTTAAACATGGTTAATGCCCGTTTAAATGAGGAGGCTCAGGCTGTCGAAAAATTAAAAATTGCCCAAGAAGCAATTAAAGTCGCCCAAGTGCGCCAAGGTACGGCACAATCATTAGATAATTGGCAATTAGTTTATGCCACATGGCAGACAGCGATGTCAAGATTAAAGGAAATTGCACCAAGCACAACGGTTTATGGTCAAGCACAAACTTTAATTAATGATTATAGTGCTACAATTGCCGATGTTAGAGATAAAAAAAATCAAGAATTATTTGCGGTTAATGCTTATAATCAAGCTTTAAGATTGGCTCAACTAGCCAAAAATGCCCAAACAATTAAACAATGGTCTAATGCGGTTTATCAGTGGCGTAATGCTTCAGATTATCTTAAACAAGTACCTCAAAATAGTTTTCAATATAATCAAGTTCAGCCTTTATTAAATGCTTATCAAAATGCTTTAATTCAAGCAGAAAATCAACTCAGAAAAAGTATTAAATTTCAACAGGCTCAAGAAGATTTGACTCAAACTTGTCAAGGTGTGGCGAAAGTTTGCGATTTTACCATTACCGATAGTATTATTAAAGTTAAATTAACTCCCGAATATGTGCAGGATATTCGCCAGACAGCCCTTAAAGCCAAAGCTCAAGGTAATTCTAATACAGAAATTGCTTTATTAGATCATATTTCCACCCTTGAACAAGCGTTACAGGTGATCAGCAATAACACTAAATTAAGAGTAGAGGTTTATGAGCCTAATAACTCTCTGGCCATCGCCTATATGCCTAAGCAATAAATTAGTTATTGGTTTGTTGTTAATTAGTTTTATAACCAATAACTAATAACCAATAACTAAATTATTACATTTTACTGATAATTCTTTGCACAATCTCCATACCAGAGAGAATTTGCCAACCAAAAAGAGTTACTAAAAGCATATTTAAGCCAACATGAGCCTTTCTTGCGATCCAGTTATCTTTTTGCATTAAAGGCACTAAAGAGGCAGAAATAACAATTAAAATAGTCATTCCTATTCCTACTAATAAATGGGGGCCGACAAATAATTTACCATTATTAATATAAGTAACAGCCATCCCACCAAAATTACCTAAAACCATTAAAGCTAAAAGTAACGCTGCGATCTTATGGTGTCTAATATTATATTTTCCTTGAATTAACTCTTTGCGCTCCTCTTTATCGGCTAAACGAGTTTTTTTCGATTTAATGCCAAGATATAAAGCATAAATACTTAAACCGAATAAAAACCACATTAACAGAGGATGACCAAATTGTGACCAAGTTTTAATACTTTCGGGAATTTCAAAACTCATGGGGTTTTCGTTAACATTTTTGACAAAATTATGATAATTATTAACTTAACATATTTTAACAAAAAATTGTCATCAAAATTCCTTAATAACTAATGCCTATTTCCAGAAATAACTAAAATTTTTCGTTAAAATAGGAAAATCGTGATCAATTGTAAATTTTTAGATAAAACGTCAAAAAATGTCTACTGTAACTTCTCCTCCCGTAGTCGCCTTACAAGCTCCCAAAGACGTTTCAATTGATGAAATTGAAGCAGAATTAAAAAAGATTTGGCCTAGTTATGGCGAAACGACTGATGGTATGGCTGTGACAAGGGCAACTACTTTTAATTTTCTCGTTTATGAGCCGGATCTGACTCAACAATTAATGTCCGCTTTAGGTTATTATACCGGCCCGATTGATGGGATCTGTGGGCCTAGGATGAATGCGGCCATTCAAGCTTTGCAAAAAAATTATGGTTTGCCTGTGACGGGAAAATCCGATCAGGCTTTATTATCTCAATTAAAAGCGCAATTTGCTAATTTACAAGATCATAAAGTGCGATCGGATTATTCTTTAGATACTGAAGGATCGGGTATTGCCGATGCGATCGCCGCCGAAAATCCCTGTCGCATTATTACTCTTTGCCCCAATACCCAAGAGGATGAGGGAGTAAGCGCCCAAGTTTCAGCCTATTGTCCCGTTCACAAACAGCAGAAAAACTCATTAATCTGTTGTGAGTATATCACCCTAAGCGGAACATCAGAAGCCTTAGAAAGAATTAGCGGTGTGATCAGTGCTTTAATGATTAGTGATTTACCTAAGTTAGTTTGGTGGAAAGCTAGTCCTGATCAAGATTTTGGCCTATTTAAAAGATTAACCCAAGAATGTCAAAAAATTATTTTTGATTCCAGTAGTTTTAATAATTTAGAAGTAGAATTGTTAACATTAGGAGCATTATTAAATCAAGGTATTCCCATCGCTGATTTAAACTGGTCAAGAATCGCTCCTTGGCAGGAATTAACGGCCGAAGCGTTTGATCCCCCTGAAAGACGGGCTAATATTTGGGAAGTGGACGGCTTAACTTTAGATTATGAAAAAGGAAATCCGGCTCAAGCTCTGATGTATCTAGGATGGATCGCCAGTCGTTTACAATGGCAACCCATTAGTTATCTGAAAGAGGGGGGAGATTATGATATTCGGAAAATAACTTTTTTAAGTAAAGATAAAAAAACGATTAATGCTGAGTTAGCGGGAATACCTACGGCTGATGTTGGGGAAATAGCGGGAGATTTAATTAGTTTAAGACTCTCATCTACTAATTTAGAAGCTGATTGTTGTACCGTTTTATGCTCAGAAACTACTGGATGTATGAGAATGGAAGCTAAAGGAGGCGCTCAAGCTTGTCGCATTCAACAAGTAACGCCTTTATTTGATCAAAAAACAGAGCAAATTTTAGGGCAACAAATTCAGCGTTGGGGTCAAGATTTCTTATATAAAGAAAGTATGGTACTAACTTATGAAATTTTAAAATTAGCTTAAATTTTTTAAATTGTTAGAATAATCATTGCCCACTCCAAAGATTAAACAGGGTGGGCAATTTCCCATGGGAATCAAAGATGAAACACCATTGCTCACCCTATCAATGACGATCTTAATCAATCATTTTTATGGATATACGATAACCTTTAAATTGGGCGATTCCACCGTATAATTATTACCATTTAACTCATAGATAACAACTGCTTTAACTTCATTTGCCCCCATAAAACCTTTAGAATTTGTTAAATGAAAGCCTTTTTCTAAAATTTGTAGTCCACCTAAATCAAAGGGATTAACTGTTTCAGACATCAAAACACTGTTGTCACTAGATTGGCGAATTTCAACTTTGGTAAGATTAGCAATGATATTATTTTGGGTTAAATTTTCTATTCTTAATCTAACAACGGCGTGACCAATTGGATAATTAGCTGAAGCTCCTAACGGTTGCCTTGTGTTCTCATAGGCCTCCAAAAGACTGACACTGAGATTAAAAGGAGTTTGTCGTGAATTTTGAGCCATCATTTCTTCCTGAATTAAGGGTTGATTTGTTTGCAATACTGGTGATAATGAGCCAAAAAACTGGGCATTTGCCGATGCCATCATTAATAAAAATTCAAACATAAAACCTCTTTTTCATAATTGACAATTAACTACAATGTAAGACGAAAGCCTATTTAGAAAGTGTCCGCTCTAAATAGGCTTACGGCTTAAATAATCAATTTTGATCTACGCAATAGCAACACCAAAATTAAAATTGCTACGGAACTCATCAAAACTTAAATCAATGAAGCCATCATAGGCATTATCACTAGAGCTAAGACCATCTACCCCCCAAGGATTACGCACAACCACGCGCTGTTGTCCACTACTATTAATATAGGCATTTGTGACGGAGTAAGCATGACCGCCTACAATATATGTGGTGTTAGAACCAAGACGACCGGTCTCCACCGCTTGTCCATTATTGAGCGCAGTTTGCAGTTGAGAGAAAGTGAGATTACTGGTAGAGTATTCATTTACGGTACGTCCGGTAACGTATGAGAGGGGGTTAACCAAATTATCTCCATTCCCGATCAGATTATAGCCGGGTTGACCTTCTCGCCATTCGCGCCATTGAGCGTATGCCCGTTCAACTAAGGGTACCCAAAGGGCATTAGTGGTAGAAGCCCCAATGATGCTACCGTTGTACATTGCCAATCGGCGATCAACCGTTACATATTCAGCACTTCCATTGCTGTAGAAACGGATGGTATAGGTGTTATCACCATTATCAATAATCATACTATTGATGACAGAACTAGATTGATTGCCAGAGTCATTAGATTGTCGTCCAAAAGTTGCACCTAAAGCCGCTAAGAAAGCACAGTCACCAAAATAACCTTGGTCAATATCACCAATCCGAGCTTGGCCAGAACTACCAAACAGACTACCCTGTACTGCTGTATGGGTTAAGTTATAGTTATTGAATATGCCGGTAGGCGCTACTGTTCCTAAAAACCAACGACCAACTAGATTAGACTCAAACTGACTCGCAGACATATTGGTCGCAGTACCATTGGCCACCTGTGCGGATAAATAACGAACATAATCGGCCATGGTAAAACGACTGCTATTATTGACTAATGTTCTTAAATCAAGTTGTTCGTTAGCATCAATCGTGCTACCATCTTGAGCATCACGGAAGATAGAGAGCATATCATTACGACTCAAATTTCCGTCAGATGCCAAAGAGCGGGTCAAACTGATCAATCCGGCATCTCGTAAGTTAGTGCTATACCAGTCTGAGTTATTGGATTCATTATCAGCAATAGTAACTGTGGCGGTGTTAGTTGTACCGACAGTATAGGCGGAATTGGCATTTAGGGTTAAAACAACTGTTTCATTCCCTTCATCGGTAGAATCATCAATTACATTAAGATTAAGTAAAGCTGTAGCTGAACCGGCCGCAAAAGTAACTGTGCCAGTTAAACCACTGTAATCTGAACCATCAGTGGCCGTACCACCAATAGAATAATAAGCAGTCAAAGCACTGGTAAGATTTCCGGTGCGAGTGAAGGTGAACACACCCTGATTTTGAGTTTGTCCATTGATAACTTCGGCCGCACTGGGATCACTAGCGGTAATGGTGATAGTTGGTAAAACGGGGGTAGTAGTTAAAGAGAGGTTATAGTTAGTATCGCCACTATAACGATAAACCCGTGCAAAGTAAGTTCCCGCACTTAACTGGCGAGTAATTGACTCCGAACTACTGCCACCTAAAGCAGAACTTTGAATCAAAGCACCAGAGCTATTGAGTAATTGAACATCAGCATCGGCACTCAAACCTGTTAAATTGAGATTGAAGTTACTGGTTGTACCTACAGAGAAGCGGTAATAGTCGTTAGTATCCGCACTTCCTACCCAATCACTAAAACTTTGAGTTCCGGTTAATGTGCCTATATTACGAGCGTTGCTAAGGGTATTACCCGCCAAGTCAAGAGGAATAGCAATGGCATTAGTACTTAAAGAGAGGTTATAGTTAGTATTGCCACTATAACGATAAACCCGTGCAAAGTAAGTTCCCGCACTTAACTGGCGAGTAATTGACTCCGAACTACTGCCACCTAAAACTGAACTTTGAATTAAAGCACCAGAGCTATTGAGTAGTTGAACATCAGCATCGGCACTCAAACCTGTTAAATTGAGATTGAAGTTGCTGGTTGTACCCACAGAGAAACGATAATAGTCGTTGGTATCCGTACTTCCTACCCAACCTGCAAAACTACGATTCCCACTTAATGTCCCAATATTAAGAGCAGTAGTAAGGGTATTGTCTTGCTCTACCAAAAGAGTCTGTCCATTATAGTTAATTAATGCACTATCATCTTCTTGTTGTAATAAGGCTAATTCTGCACTATCTATACTCTGGCCTTGTACTAATCTTGCAAATATATCTCCTTCATCTCCGGCGGAGTCTCCAATATTAATTTGACTGTCAATAAAATGACCAAATTCTTCTAAAACTACATCAACCACAGCTTCACTGTCGTTATTATTGACAAATTCATCCGAGAGGAAAATAGTATTAAGTTGTGCAGAATAAGCTCCATTGGCACTACCTAATATATCAGAATCAATAACTTTTATTTCCGGTGTACCATTAAAATTACCTTGAGCTAAATAATTGAGCAAATTATCGGCATTTTCTTGATTATAATTAACTCCGAAAGCTTCTCCTAAAATTTCATCGGCCGTAGAACTTTGAGCGAAATTTTGCAATATTTGTTGAAATTCCTGTAAATAAGGGATCTCCTGTCCTACGGGGGAATAATGATCGGCAAAATCTGTAATTAGATCTGGGAAATCGCCGAAAGTCTGATTCTGGGAGGAGAGGACAGAGGTTAAACTTAAATTTTGATAGTCGCAAGATGGATCAAACATAATATATATTATTAAATTAATTTTTTTATTGCTTATTATTAACGAAGATCCCTAAATTTTAATAATGATTTAAGTCTTTTGTCATCAGTAGATTTACTGATCTTTTTAGCTGAAATATTTAACTTTTTCATCAGAAATCTCGAAACCCCGTCCTTTAGGACGGCAGTATAATATTGACATTACCTAAGATTTTCGCTAGAATAGTATTGTTTATAGCGAAAAGTTATTATGTATTTAACTCAGAAGAACCAAATTAGAGGTCTTGACAAGAATGAATACTCTGCATTGAGAGAACTTTGCCGACTGAGCAAAAACCTTTATAATGTAGGACTTTTCGCTGTGAGACAATATTATTTTCAAGAGAAAAAACATTTAAAGTACGAATCTAACTATCACTATTGTAAAACCAATGAGAATTATCAGTTATTAAATACTGATATTGCTCAACAAACTTTAAAAGTAGTTGATAGAACATTTCGTAGTTTTTATAGCTTGATTAAAGCAAAAAAAGAAGGGGTCTATACTAATAAAATTAGGTTGCCTCACTACTTACCAAAAGATGCTTATTTCCCTTTAATTATACCAAGAATTAAAGTTAAAGACGATAAATTTAGAGTGCCAATGTCTCGTGCTTTTAAGCAAAAATTTGGTGAAATTTGGCTACCTTTTCCGACTAACTTAAACCTTGAACAAATTAAAGAAGTAAGAATCCATCCAAAATATAACGCTCAATTTTTTGAAGTTGAGTTTATTAGTGAAGTTGAATCACAATCGATTGAGACTATTTCTAATACGGCAATTGCAATTGATTTGGGATTAGATAACTTAGCAACTTGTGTTGATACCAATGGGGCATCATTTATTATTGATGGGAAGAAATTAAAAAGTATTAACCAATGGTACAACAAACAAAACGCTTTTCTTCAATCTTGTAAAGATAAACAAGGGATTAAAGAGTTTACCAAAAAACAAGCCTTGATTACCCAAAAACGCAATTATCAAGTTAGAGACTATCTTAATAAAACTGCTCGTTATATCATTGATTACTGTATCAAAAACAGAATAGAAACAGTAATTATTGGTGTTAATCCTGAATGGAAACAAGGGATTAATATTGGTTCAAAAAATAATCAAAACTTTGTTCAAATTCCTTTTTACAGTTTAAGATTAAAACTAAAATCTCTATGTGAAAGATACGGATTAATCTATAAAGAACAAGAGGAATCTTATACCAGTAAAGCTAGTTTTTTAGACGGTGATTCTATTCCAGTTTGGAATGCGGATAATCCTCAAAAATATACTTTTTCTGGTTCAAGAATAAAAAGAGGTTTATATCGAACCAAAAATAAAATACTGATTAATGCGGATGCTAACGGTGCAGTAAATATCGGAGTAAAAAGTAAGCACAATGGGTTTAAACCGGAGTGTCTAGTGGCTGGTTTGGCACAGCCTTTAAGGGTGAAAATCTCTTAAGAATCTCCGCCCTTTAGCGAAGCGCAGGGCGGAGAGTGTCAAACTTAAGTATAAAAGTTTGATCTTGTCTTTGACACTTCAAAACCTACCATAGAAATAAGCTTAAAAATAATAACTTTCTGAAAGTTCTAAAAGAGCATTACAATATTCGGAAAATTACTTTTTAAGTTAAAGATAAAAAACGATTGAATTGTACTAAAATCAAAAAATTTTGTCAAATCTTTACATGGATACGAAATTGACAAATCTTCAGACCATCAGTAATAATAAAAAACACGACTTTTAAGTTTATACTAAATGTTTAATCTCTCTACAATCAAGTCGTACCAATTAATCAGGCAGTTCTCATAAAATCAATATATTCAAAATGGACAGTATTTGCTATACTGGTAAGTCTGTGTGACTATAAATTAATATAAGGAAGTGTCCTAATCTACTATACTCATATTTCCCACAGTTAAATTATTATCTAATTCTTAATAATTATATTAGTTTAACCTTAAAAATGAGATAAAAAGATTACTTTTCCCTTAAAAAGACACATTAACACAGTAAATTTTAAGGAGATTTAAAAAAAAGGAAAATTTATGCCCATGGTCAATCAGACAAAAAATAAAACAAAAGAGATTGGGTTTACCCATGAAGACTTTGCCGCCCTTCTCGATAAATATGACTATCATTTCAGCCCCGGAGATATTGTGGCTGGGACTGTTTTTAGCATTGAACCTAGAGGTGCGCTGATTGACATTGGAGCAAAAACCGCAGCATACATTCCGATTCAGGAAATGTCTATCAATCGTTTAGAAAATCCTGATGAAGTTTTACAGTCCAACGAAACTAGAGAGTTTTTTATTTTAACCGATGAAAATGAAGATGGACAGTTAACTCTTTCAATCCGCCGTATTGAATATATGCGCGCTTGGGAAAGAGTTCGTCAACTCCAACAGGAAGATGCTACAGTACGCTCCAATGTCTTTGCTACTAACCGAGGTGGTGCTTTAGTTCGGATCGAAGGTTTAAGAGGATTTATCCCCGGCTCCCATATCAGTACACGCCAAGCGAAAGAGGATCTAGTCAATCAAGAATTACCTTTAAAATTCTTAGAGGTAGATGAAGATCGCAATCGTTTAGTTTTAAGTCATCGCCGTGCCTTAGTTGAACGTAAGATGAACGGTTTAGAAGTAGGGGAAGTAGTTGTGGGTTCTGTGCGCGGAATCAAGCCCTACGGTGCATTTATTGATATTGGTGGAGTTAGTGGATTATTACATATTTCCGAGATTTCCCACGATCATATTGATACACCTCACAGTGTGTTCAATGTTAATGATGAGTTAAAAGTCATGATCATTGATCTGGATGCGGAAAGAGGCAGAATTTCCTTATCTACCAAGCAACTTGAGCCTAATCCGGGTGATATGCTCAAAAACCGTGCTTTAGTGTTTGAAAAAGCAGATGAAATGGCGGAAAAATACCGTCAAAAACTGTTAGCTGAAGCCCAAGGTTTACCCGTTGAAGCTGAAAATCTTGAGGGGATTCCTCCTGCTACGGAAGATTATGAGATTCCTCCTGCTACGGAAGATGTAGAAGAAACAGTAGCGGTTGAATAAATTTATTTCACCTCATTGCAAACCCCTATGCTGACTCAGGATAGGGGTTTTTCTATTACTTTCCCAAAAGGGCTATTCAAAAAGTTCTAAGTTTAATTTAAAATCAGATAATATATTTTCTGCTGATAAAATTAGGGGTTATAAAGTGATAATTTGAGTACATTTTTTGATAATATTTGATATTATTATATAATTTATGATTTTAAATCTTGCCACCGTTCAAAAATTGTCAATTGTCAATTGATCAAGATAGGATTAAAATAAATCAAAATTAAGTTGAGAGAATTAAAGATGAATAAAAACAATTATTTAGTTTTGTTTTTCGGTTTGTTTTTGCTGTGTGGTGAACTTTTTAATGTTGTGCCTTCTCAGAAGATGGGGGTTTTGGCACGGATACCTTCTCATCAATTAATTTTAGCCGATGTTTCTCTTTCTGCTAAGGATAAAGAAAAAATTGCGATCGCCATTAAAGAATTAGATCAAACTAAAAATGAATTTAATCAGACATTACAATTATTACTTAAAGAACTTCAAGTAGTAGTTAATACGGGCAAAACTAAAAATTTAACTCCGTTACAAAATGCAAGTGTAAAATTAGATCAATTAATTGAATCTTATCAAAATTTAAAGCAAATATTAGAGCAATCTAGCCTTAAGCCTCAACCAGAAATTAAAAATAAATTGCAAAATATAGAAGCTATTTTGAATCGTTTTTCTAAAGTAATTCAGCCGTTAAAAAGTGGAGTTGATCCCCAAAAAGTTCAAGAAGTTCAAGAGTATTTAGGATTTTTTCCAAAACGTAATATTAATCCTAAATTTTATGGCATTTATGGAGAAACAACTCAAGAAGAAATTGGAAAATTTAGCGAAGATAATTTTAATAAACTTTCGATTCAAATTAAGCAATTAAATGAGCAAATTAATCAGGCTTCTGGGACGGTTGTCACGAAAAATCAACTTAATAATTTACAACAATTAGAGGAAAAATTAAATAAATTAGAATCGGAAAATAATAATTTAAAATCTCAAGTTAATCAGTTAAGAATCCAGCCCAAAAATTGGTTTTTGTTCTATTTATCAATCTTTTGTTCGATCAGTGCATTACTAGGATTTATCTTTTTAATTATTAATCAAAAAAAATTAAGTCAATCGCTTAAACCAACTAAAGTTTACAACTTAACAAGTAATGATTTAGCGGTAATAGAAGAAGAAATGTATGAGAAAATTGCCCAACAATTTAAAGAACAAATGCGATTAATTGAAACAAGATTTAAAGTATTAGAAGGAACGGCCTCTTTTTCAAAGAAAATTCCCCATTTTTCACCTTCTAGTGAGGTTGATCAAAAATTAAGAATTATTGCTACTCGTGAACAAGGAATTGCTAATTTAGAGGGAGGTTCTACTCCTAAAATTATTAATCCTTATGATAATTTAGTTAATGATTATAATTTAAGTTCAGAAGAATTAATTAAACAGATTATTGAAGTTAATCCGATTAATCAAGATTTAAAAAATACCCCTAGAGAAGATAATACTTTACCTGCGGAAATTATTTTTAAAAAGCAAATAAAAGGTCAATATTGGCTGATGAAAGTGGATGATTTTTATTATTTAATCCCTAAATTAAATTTGTTACTTACAAAATTAAGTTATCAATCTTTACAAGATTTTTTTGAATGTTATAGTTATAAACCCGGAATTTCTACCAAAATTCAATTATTAAAACCTGCAAGAGTGGCGGTTATTCCTAATCAAGAAGAATGGGAATTTATCCAAAAAGGAATTATTCAATTTGTTTAAATCAATTAGTTATTGGTTAGTTGTTATTGGTTAATTATCAATTATTAATTATCAATTATTATGACTTATAATTTAAGAATTGCGGATTTACCTTTAAGTGAAAGACCAAGGGAAAAACTCTTAAATTTAGGAGTAAAATATTTATCAAATGCGGAATTAATCGCCATTTTATTAGGGACTGGACAGGGAAAAGGAGGGCTATCTGCTGTCGGTTTAGGGCAACATATTTTAAAAGAATTAAGTCAATTTGAAAGAGAACCTTTAGACCTTTTAAGAGATATTTCTCCTCAAGAATTAATGACTATTCAGGGGGTAGGCCCTGCTAAAGCGACAACTATTTTAGCGGCGATCGAATTGGGAAAAAGAACTTATCAATTTAGCCCAAAAGAAAAGGTTAATATTGATAGTCCAACGGCGGCCGTGGCCGCTTTAAGTAATCAATTAATGTGGCAAAAACAAGAACATTTTGCGGTAGTTTTATTAGATACAAAAAACAATTTATTAGGTACACAAATTATCACGGTAGGCACTTCTACGGAAACATTAGTAGCCCCTGCCGATGTATTTCGTACGGTGATTAAACAGGGAGCAACAAAAACAATTGTAGCCCATAATCATCCGTCAGGAAATGTTGAACCTTCTGAGAGTGATCTTGATTTAACAAAACAGTTATTACAGGGTTCTCAATTGTTAAGTATTCCTATTTTAGATCATTTAATTTTAGGACAAGGCAACTATCAAAGTTTACGTCAAATTACTAATTTATGGCAAGAATTTCCCCAAGGAGATTAAAATTTACTCTTTAAAAAAGTTTTAAGTTAATATTTTTAAAAAGTGACATAATAACAAGAGTAATCTATCAAAATTTCATCCTATAGTAGCAACAATTAATAAACCCATTATTCCCTTAAGCTTAGATAATTATTTACAACGTCCGGCCGAAGATCAACAATAAAATGTTAATTATCAATTTTTGAAGTGGAAAACTCATAAATAGAAGGTGAAGTTTATACTCAGTTACCCTTATTTTTGATCTTACACAAGCAACACCGCGCGATCGCTGATCTTAATAATTTCTATTATTAAGATCACAAATAGGGACTTGTCCAAATTTTAAAATAATGGGAACGATTTTTGCGGTAAGATAGTCACAAAACACTAATAATCAATTTTAACTATTACAATAATAGATAAAAATATTGAATTTTTTTATTTAAACCCATTATTTTATTCTGAACAAAATCATTATTGAGGTTAATTTACATGAAATCAATGATCCGTTTTTTTGCCACTTTAGGTATAATTAGTAGCACCTGTTTCATGGGCTTAGGACAATGGCAAAAAGTGAACGCTTTGCCCGAAGAAGAAATACAAAAAAAATTGTGGATGCCTGTTTTTATTGTAACAACAGAAAATGGAGAATTATTATCAGTTCCAGTTGAAAATAATCAACAAATTACCAGTGTTTTTTTGAGTCCACAAGCGGCCGTAGATTTTCGAGATAGTAGAACTCAAGCCCAACCGGATCTAGGCAATCTTCAAGTTGTAGGAACATCAATGGCCGAAATTTATAACTTAGATACAAAAGAACAAAATTTACAAAATTTTATTTTTAAATACATTCCCATTCCCCAACAAATTGCATCAACTTTTCTCTTTTTATGTCAACATTCTTCCCAAGAATGTCCGGCAGAAAATGTGCAATTTGTTGAAACTTTGAGACAACAATTAAATACAGAAAATCCCACTTTATCAGAAGAACAACTTAATGGTTTAACCCGTATTACCAGTATTTTTGACGGTGTTCCTTTATTTGTAATTACTGATGGAGATGGCAATTATTTACCCGTTAGTTTAACTAATGATAATCGAGAAATGATCCCTTTCTTTTTTGAATTGGAACAATTAAATGTTGTCTTTTCTGAAGTAATGGAAAAATATCCTGATCGAGCTGATAGTATTGGGATTGAAATTACTACTTTAGAAAATGTGATTAAAAGAATCGAAACTGAAGATACACCTCAAGTTCGTCAATTTGAAATTGTCCCCACTAGAGAAACTTTTCAGTTAATCCAATCCCAATCTAATAATCCTAATCCTAATAATCCTAGTAATCCCTAATCCTTTAAATTAATCAAAACAAAATCCATTTATACTTCCAACATTTTAACAATTTTGGAAGTATTAGTTAAATCGAAAACATTAATTAAAAAAGTTAACAATCTTATGGTAAGTAAAATCTTAAAATCAATTAATCTTAAATCAAATTTAATTAGTTTTGCCATCTTATTAAGCACTTTTATTCAACCTTTAAAAGTTTTTGCTTTAACAGAAGCCGATGTAATTTCTAAATTACAAAATATTCCTTTATTTGGTATTGTAGATCAACAGGGAATGCTTAATTCTTATTTATTTGTGGATCCAGATCAAGCTTTATCAGTTTATCAAGACTTACAAAATACCGATCCCTACAGGGCAAATAGTTTAGAAGTTCAACCTATTTCTTTAAGTACAGTTTATCAAAAATTACAAACAATTCAAGCACAAAATACAGAAATTCCTGAATTAATTGTACCCGATCAAAATAGTTTAGATCTGGCCACTTCATTAATGAGAAGTAATGGACAAAGTGTTAACGATCCGCGCACGATTGGTATTCCTTTATTTGTAGCTACCATTGGAACAGGAGCGCAAGAACAATGGTTAATTTTAACAAATCGTGATACAAATAAATCCTATATTCCCTTTTATTTTGATAAAACTGAAGCCGATCAAATTGTGGCAACTTATAAACAAAATAATCCTAATGATATTTCATCAGTACAAGTTCGGGTTTTTTCATTAGGTTATATTGTGGGATTACTATTAGCAAATAATAATGAAGCCACTCAAATGATGGAAATTATACCTTCAATGGAACAAATTGACACCGCTAACCGTTTATTACGTCAACAATAATTAATCCTAATTAATCCAAAATTAGCGATCAAAAATAAAATTAACGCTTTTATTCTTCATTATTAGTTATTAGTTATTCCTTATTTATAACCAGAATTTAGCTCTCTTTTAAAACCCCTATTTTTAAGGGGAAAAACAAATAAATTTTCTGATTGTTGATCCCCTACTTTTAAAACAGTTTAATTGTCAATTATTTAATAGTCATTGTGTCACCTTAAAGATTGTCTATTTGCTCCTGATTTAAAGTCTAATCTTTTGATAAAATAAAGATAGATGAGTAAATGATCAGGAGGAGAAAATGATGAAAGTTTCTTTAAAATATTTAATTTTAATCCCATTTGTTTTAAGTAGTTTTCCAGCGATCGCGCAAAATGTACAAACAATTGTGATCGCTCCTAACTCCAATCAAACTAGAATCGAAAATAACGTATCAGGACAAATCTTTTCCGCTTTTTCTTTACCAGCCATTTTAGGACAAAGTAAAGATGGGCAAGGCAATAATTGTTTAGGATTTGTAGGAGATCAAGCACCCGATTATACAGTAAATTTAACTTCAGATTTTAGTGAATTAAATTTAGAAATCAATAGTCAAGGGGATACCACCATGGCCATAAAAACCCCCGATAATATAATTTATTGTGGAGATGATATTAGTACAACTAATCCCGATGCCAGTGTCACTTTAACTAATATTAAATCAGGACAATATCAAGTTTGGATCGGCGCTTTTGAAGAAGGTGATACTTTAAACTATAATTTAGCCATTAATGCCCAGTAAACAGGGAATAATGACCAATAACCAGTGACCAATCTTTAAGATTTGGTTAATATTGCCATACCTTGGCACTATTTATGATTAGATTAAATTAATGATTAAATTTCTTATCAAATCTACCTTTTGTTTTTATGCTATCCCTTGAAGCCCCTACTTCTCCTACTCAATCAAAAATGACTCAAAATGCAAGGATTTTAGTCGTTGAAGATGAAGATTTAATCCGCAATATGATCATTCTAGCCTTAAAAGAAGAGGGTTACGAAGTGATTGAAGTTAGTGACGGACAAAGTGCTTTGCGTTTTCTCCAAACTCAAGGAGAATCGAAAATGGAAGAAATTATTGATTTAGTAGTCTTAGATCTGATGTTGCCTCAAGTTAATGGCTTAGATCTATGTCGTTTTTTACGTTATCAAGGTAACACCGTCCCAGTTTTGATTTTAAGTGCTAAAGCCAGTGAAACCGATCGAGTTTTAGGTTTAGAAGTGGGGGCAGATGATTATTTAACCAAGCCTTTTAGTATGCGGGAGTTAGTGGCTAGATGTCGGGCTTTGTTGCGCCGTCAAAAATATTTAAGCCATTCCCAAGTTACCACTAAACAATTTAAAGATGTAATTCTTTTCCCCGATGAATGTCGGGCTACTGTCAGAGGAGAAGAATTGAATTTATCCCCTAAAGAATATAAAATTTTAGAATTATTTATTAATTCACCAAAAAGAGTTTGGTCAAGAGAACAATTAATCGAAAATGTTTGGGGAATTGATTTTGTCGGGGATACGAAAACCGTAGATGTTCATATTCGTTGGTTACGCGAAAAATTAGAATTAGAACCAAGTCACCCCGAATATATTATTACAGTAAGAGGTTTTGGTTATCGTTTTGGATAAATTAAATCAAATGAACATTCCTAAATTTATTTTAGCTTCAGCTTCCCCCGCCCGTCTTCAACTTTTAAAAAGTGCGGGTATTAAACCTATTACTTTTCATAGTAATTTTGATGAATCTCAAATTAAAGTTAATGATCCCCTTGAATTAGTGCAAATTTTAGCACAGAAAAAAGCCGAAACCGTTTCCCCCCTATTCACTGATAGTTTAATTTTAGGTTGTGACTCCGTTTTGGCTTTAAATGGAAAAATTTATGGTAAACCGCAAAACCCCCAAGGGGCGATCGAGCGGTGGCAAGAAATGAGAGGAAAAGAAGGCTTTTTATATACGGGTCATGCTTTAATTGATCAAGTGCAAAATCAACAAGTAGTTCGCTGTGGCATCACTAAAGTTTATTTTGCCAATATCAGCGATCGCATGATCAAACAATATGTTAAGAGTGGTGAACCCTTAGCCTGTGCCGGATGTTTTGCCATTGACGGAAAAGGAGGCTTATTTGTGGAAAAATTAGAGGGTTGTCATAGTAATGTGATCGGGTTAAGTTTACCCTTATTAAGACAGATGTTAAGTGATTTAAACTATGATGTAACCAATTTCTGGAATTATTAATTTTTCATGTTTGAAATTATCTTATAGAATTAGAATAAGAAGATTCCCTTAAAACAAACAACAATGAATCATCAAGTTTTACAAATTAATTCTCAGGTTATTCCTTCTGAAAATCTACTTTCTTTATTAAAAAATCATTTAATGTTACCTCAGTTTGTGCGAGAAATTATCATTGATCAGACGATCGCCGATTATACTTGTACACCAGAGGAAGAAAATAACGCTAAAATTCAGTTTTTGCAACAATATCAACTTATTTCTGAAGATAAATTACAGGTGTGGCTTCAACAAAATCACCTCGAAATTGAACAATTAAACGAAATTGCGACTAGAAGCATTAAAATTGAGAAATTCAAACAAACTCAATGGATTAATCAAATTGAATCTTATTTTTTGACGAGAAAATCCCAATTAGATCGCATTATTTATTCATTGATTCGAGTAACAGACGGGGGAATGGCTCAAGAGCTTTATTTTCGCATATTGGAAGGGGAACAAACTTTTGCCCAATTAGCTCAACAATATTCAGAGGGTAGTGAGGCTCAAACGGGAGGCTTGATCGGGCCGGTGGAATTATCCGTACCCCACCCTGCCTTAGCCCAACGCTTAAGAGTGGCTCAACCCGGAAAAGTTAATCCCCCTGTACGGTTAGAACAATGGTGGGTTATACTCAGATTAGAAAAATTTATTCCCGCTCAATTAGATGAGGCCATGAAACAAAAATTATTAAATGAGTTATTCTTAACATGGCTTGATCAACAGGTACAAGAAAGGGTTTTTATTAAAAATCTTGAAGAAACAACTCAAATTTAAAAAATAAAGATTAAATTAATAATTATACAAAATATCAAAATTATTGATTAAAAATCAACAATCATTTTAAATTGAATATGACAACTATTCAAATTTCTATTCAAGACTTTATTGCCCAAACGTCACCATTTAACCAACTTTCCAATGATGAGCGGGAAAAATTAGCCCGAAGTTTAACCCCTTTTCGTTATCGCATGGGGCAACCTATTTTACTTAAGGATAAGCCTTTACATCAAGTTTCGATTTTATATGAAGGCCAAGTGCGTTATTTGGGATATGATCCCGGACAAAAAACTAATTTACCTTTAGAATTATTACAGCCCGGCGCTTTGATCGGTTGGGTTAATTTTGTGAGGGGGGTAGCCTGTGAAACGGCGATCGCTTCTACTGAAGTGGTTTGTTTAACTTTTACCTACCAAGAATTTGCCCAATTATTAAATAGAGTTAACACATTAAAAGCTATTTATCAAGAACAATGCTCCCTTGTGGAAGTATTTGATATTTTAGCCCATCAAATGGAGCAAAAAGCGAAGGCTAATCTTAATTTAAAACAATTTGCCCTCGAAATTACGAGCCAAGGTAAACCCTATCATCTAGCCCCCGGCAAATATAATTTAGAAGATGATTTAATTAGCCCTTTAAAACGTCAAGATCAGATCTGGTTTGTGAGTGGGGGAGAAATTTTAGATTTTCCCCTCAGAAGTGAATTAAAATTAACTCAAAACTCTAATAATTTAGAAATTAAAGGAACTAATCCGGCTCGTTTAATCGGTTTTCCCTCTCAAATTTGGGATCAAATTTTTGAAACTTTAGCTTTACCCCCCGTTGAAGAAGAATTTAAGGATCCATGGGTGCAAGAAGGAGAAACGGTAACATCTACCGTTGAAGTTTTAACCGAAGAAGGTTGGCGCGAAAAAATACCCGAAGGCTCATTAAATCCTATTAATCCTCCTTTAATAGAGGAAAAATATTCTAAATCTTCCCTGAAAAAATACCCTTATATTAGAGGAAAATCACCTGTTGATGCGAGTGTAGCTTGTTTTCAAATGCTTAGTCAACATTTTAAAATGCCTTTTCGGAGGGAAATTATCCAAAAAGTCGTTAAAGAGCAAATTACCAGACAGGGAAGTTTACCCTTAAGTGTGGCCGGTGCGATCGTAGAATTAATGGGGTTAAATGCTCAATTGGCAAAGATTCCAGCCACTGCTTTAACTAAATTAGAAGCCCCTTTATTAGTGATGTGGCAAGATAGTTTAGGGATCCTTTATGAAATAAGTGATCAAAGTTTAGTTATTGGTGTGCCAGAAATTGGTATTTTAAGAAGAAAACCTCAAGATTTTATTGATACATGGGGAGAGCAAGGAGAAGTTTTATTATTACAAAAAACTAAAAATACTCCTGAACAAAAATTTGGTTTAAATTGGTTTTTCCCTTCTGTTATCAAATATAAATGGGTATTATTAGAAGTATTAATTGCCTCATTTTTTGTTCAATTATTTGCCTTAGCTAACCCTCTGGTTATTCAAGAAATTATTGATAAAGTAATCGTCCAAAATAGCCCTGATACTTTACAATTTTTTGGGATTTTATTAGTTATTTTAGCAATTTTTGAGGCCATTTTAACCAGTTTACGAACTTATTTATTTGTTGATACCACTAACCGCATTGATATGAGCTTAGGCTCAGAAATTATTGATCATTTAGTGCGCTTACCTTTAGGTTATTTTGAAAAAAGGCCGGTCGGGGAAATTTCCACTCGGATCAATGAGTTAGAAAATATCCGGCAATTTTTAACTGGCACGGCTTTAACAGTGGTTTTAGATGCGGTTTTTACCATTGTTTATATAGTGGTGATGTTTATATATAATGTTCCTTTAACTTTAGTGGCACTATCAGTAATTCCTATTTTTATTCTGTTAACAATTATTACCTCACCCATTATTCGCCGTCAAATTAGAGAAAAAGCAGAAAGAAATGCAGAAACTCAATCCTATTTAGTAGAAGTAATGTCCGGTATTCAAACGGTGAAAGCTCAGAATATTGAGTTACGTTCCCGTTGGCGTTGGCAGGAAAATTATGCCCGTTATGTCTCGGCCGGTTTTAAAACCGTTTTAACTTCAACGGCCGCCAGTTCCATGAGTAATTTTCTCAATAAACTCTCAGCCTTATTAGTGTTATGGGTGGGAACTGGTTTAGTTTTAGAAGGCCCAGAAAAGTTAACTTTAGGGCAGTTAATCGCTTTTCGGATCATTTCGGGCTATGTAACTTCCCCCCTATTGCGTTTATCCCAACTATGGCAAAATTTCCAAGAAACCGCCCTCTCTTTAGAGCGTTTAAGCGATATTGTGGATACGCCCCAAGAAGCACAGCAGGATCGGGAAAATATTCCCATGCCTGAGATCACAGGGGCTGTGACTTACGAAAATATTAATTTTCGTTTTAAACAAAATGCGCCGTTACAACTATGTCAAGTTGATTTAGAAATTAAGCCCGGAACATTTGTGGCCGTAGTCGGCCAAAGTGGCGCTGGTAAAAGTACCTTAACTAAGCTTTTATCAAGACTTTATGAGCCTGAGTCGGGACGGATTTTGATTGATGGTTATGATATTAATAAAGTTGAGCTTTATTCTTTGCGCCGTCAGGTGGGGGTAGTGCCTCAGGATCCCCTCTTATTTCAGGGTTCGGTGCAGGAAAATATTGCTTTAACTAACCCCGATGCTAGTTCTGAGCAGATTATTGAGGCGGCTAAAATAGCGGCCGCACATGACTTTATTATGACTTTACCGAATGGTTATAATACCCGAGTTGGTGAACGGGGGGCGGCTCTGTCTGGTGGTCAACGTCAAAGGATTGCGATCGCGCGATCGGTTTTACAAAGACCTCGTTTATTGATTTTAGACGAGGCCACCAGTGCTTTAGATTATAAAACGGAGCATGAAGTGTGTGTCAATTTGAAAAAAACTTTTCATGATACAACGGTTTTCTTCATTACTCACCGTCTCGGTACAATTCGTGATGCTGATACAATTGTATTGATGGAGGCGGGAAGAATCGCAGAACAGGGGACTCATGAGGAGTTAATGGCTTTAAGAGGCTATTATTATTCTCTTTTTCAACAACAAGCCTCTAGTAGTGGGAAGTAATAAGTAGTACAGGCATCTTGCCTGTATCAACTATCAACTATCAACTATCAATTATCAATTATCAATTATTAATTATCAACTATTAAATAACCAATAATTAATTATGATGAATAGTAAAAAATCTGCTAATAAAAATAATAATGGTAAAGGTGTGAGGGATAATTCTGATCTTGAAGTTTATCAAACTAGCCAAACCTATTCCTACGATTTTGATCAACCTGTTATTTTACGTCAATCTCCCATCTGGTCAAGGTTAATTATTTGGTCTTTGATCGCCGTTACCGTTGGGACGGTGGCTTGGGCGGCTATTGCTAAAATTGAAAAAGTTGTCCCGGCCGTGGGACAATTAAAACCGATCGGTAAAATTCATGAGGTTAAAGCCCCTGTTAATGGTGTGGTGGATGAGGTTAAAGTGAAGGATGGTGATCATGTGGAAAAAGGTGAACCTTTATTAATTTTTGATACCCGTAGCACTGAGGTGGAAATTAAATCTTTAAAGGCTGTACTTCAATCTTTAGTTGAAGAAAATAATTTCTATCGTACTATTCTTAATCAATCCCTCCAAAGTAGTGCGATCGAGTCTGAAATTATCCGTTTAAATATTCGTCAAGAAGTGGCTTTATTAGCTAGAAATCGTACCTCTTTAATGGAAGAAAATCAATTTTTAAATGCTTTAATTGAAGACAAACCGATTAATTTAAACTCTGAACAATTGGCCAGGTATGAAATTACAAAACAAGAGGCTAAGGCTCGGATTATGGCTGATCAATTGGAGATGGATAAATTAGCTAAACAATTGGCTCAAAATACAATTAAAACTAAGAATGCTCAAGCAAGATTAGCCACTGAAACTAATATTTTAAATAAGATTAGTTTTTTAGCAGAAAAAGGGGCGATCGGTAAACTTCAATATGAAAAACAAAGGCAAGAAGTAGATAATATTCAAGCAGAATTAAAAGAATTAAATGAGGAAGAACAACGCTTAAATTTAGATATTGAACAAAAACAAAATACTTTAGAAAGTACCACTGCTACTTATGAAAGAGATGCTAGAAATCAATTAGAAACTAATCAACAAAGAATCGCCGAAATTGATAGTCAATTTACTAAAAATATTGTAGAAAATGAAAAACAAATTACTGATACGGATAAACAAATTAAACAAATGGAGGTAACTTTAGATTATCAAGTTGTTACTGCTCCAATCAGTGGCACTATTTTTGATTTAAAGGCGATCGAAAAATTTGTACCTTCCCCTTCTCAAACTGAACCATTATTAAAAATAATACCTGATGATCAATTTATCGCTGAAGTTTTTGTTACTAATCAAGATATTGGTTTTGTGGATAAAAATGATCCGGTTGATGTGAGAATTGACTCTTTTCCTTTTAGTGAATTTGGGGAGATTAATGGTACGGTTATTTATGTGGGAAATGACGCTTTACCACCGGATGAAATTAATCAATATTATCGCTTTCCTGTTAAAATTAAATTGGAAAAACAATATTTAGAAATTAATAAAAATCAAATTTCTTTACAGTCGGGAATGTCTATTACTGTTAATATTAGAATTGACGAAGATCGTACTTTTTTAAGTTTATTAACGGAAAAATTTGTTAAAGCGAAAGACTCTTTAAAAGGTTTACGTTAAGTTTTAATTAACCCTTAATTGCTTAGATAATTATTAATTTTATCTTTAAGCAAATTAAAATCAATTGGTTTATTAATAAATTCGATCGCTCCTAATTGTTGAGACTTTTCTAAATTTACCGCTTTATCATAAGCTGAAACCACAAAAATTGTTAAATTAAACTCTTTTTTCTTCAAATTTTCCATTAAAGTAAAGCCATCCATTTTTGGCATTCTTAAATCCGTAATTAATAAATCAATTTCCGAATTATTATCTAAAATTTCCAAAGCTTCTAGGCCATCAAAAGCAAACATAAACTCATAAATTTGAGCTTCTATTTCATCTAAAAATTGAAACTCAAATAACATTTTCATCATTTTTTCATCATCAACTACTAAAATTTTTTTACTCATATTTTCAAAACAATTTATGATTATAAACTAAGATTATGCTAACTTTTATTATGACACTGATTGAGGGAGAACAATAATAAATTCTGTATATTGATTAGGTTCACAGTTAATTTTTAATTCTCCTTGATGTTCATTGACAATTATATCATAAGCAATAGATAAGCCCAAACCAGTAGCTTTGCCGGGGGGTTTTGTCGTAAAAAAAGGCTCAAAAATTTTCGATAAAATTTGAGGATTAATTCCCGCACCATTATCTTTAATTTTAATCTCAACTCCCCCATTTAATTGACAAGTTGTAATAGATAAATTAGGAATAAAACTTTGACCTATTTTCTCATATTGATGATTAAATTCATCAAAAGCATTGTTAATAATATTAACCAAACCAAGACTAAAAGACTGGGGATTCAACATCACTTTACCAATTAAAGGATCATATTCAGTTTTAAGATCAACTTCCATTGTGGGCAAAGATGTTTTAAAACTTTTAAGGGATAATTCTACATTTTCCATGATTAATTGGTTTAAATCTATTAATGTTAATTGTCCCTGATCTCCCCTAGCGTGTAATAACATTGAACGGATAATACTATCTGCCTGTTTACCCTGATTATAAATTGAATCACTACTTTTTTGTAAATATTCGATCAAAGTCTTAATATTTTTTAACTTTTCTTGAGGAATTAAATCGGAAATCAAATCAATTTCTTTAACTATTTTTTGACAAAAATTAACGCAAACTAATGCAAAATTATTGATGAAATTGAGAGGATTTCTTAATTCATGGGCAATACCTGCGGTGAGCGAACCTAAAGAGGCTAATTTTTCTTGGGCAATAATTTGTTGTTGAATTTTTTTGAGTTTTTCTAAAGTGTGATTTAACTCTTTTTCTGTTTGATTTTTTTTATCAATTTCTATTTGTAATTGTTCATTTTGAGCTTCTAAAGCAAGAGATAATTTTCTTAATTTTAAATGTGTTTTAACCCTAGCAATTACTTCTTCAGGTTGAAAAGGTTTTGTAATATAATCTACCGCACCTAAACTAAACCCTTTAATCTTATCTTCAGACTCAGCCAAAGCCGTCATAAAAATAATTGGAATATCTTTAGTTTTTGGATTTAATTTAAGAATACTACAGGTTTCAAACCCATCTAAAATAGGCATTTTAACATCTAATAAGATTAAGTCAGGGGGATTATATTCGATTAACTCAAGCGCACTTTTTCCATCAGTTTCAACCGCCACTTGAAAACCTGCTTTTTTCAAAGAATGGGAAACAATTGATAGATTTATTGCCGTATCATCTACAACTAAAACTAAATTATGATTTAATTCATTCATTTTAAATTTAATTTAAAATTAATAATTTTTGCATAAACATTGATTTAATAATATTCTAATTTGTTTGAGTTTAAATTGTTTAATCAAAAGGATAATTTCTTGACAAAAAGGAGTTAATTGGGAATTATTAATTTGTATTTCCTCAAGGGTTTGATTAAGTTCATCTAATAATCCTTTCTTGGCTAAATCATACAATGTTTTGACCATTTCTTGATCAGGAATCATCATTTTGCTTTGCTCTAGGTTAGGATTGATGATCTTTTCTAAACTTTCTTGAGCTAATTGTTCTAAATTATTAACAATTATCTGATGATCATTATACCAATTAATAACACAAAGTTTGAGATCAAACCAAAAAATACTACCTTTTCCGATACTACTTTCAACATTTATTTCACTATCTAAAAGATTAACTAATTTTTGGGCAATGGTTAAGCCTAAGCCTATTCCCTCTGTCAAACTGTTATTTTGATTAAGTTGTGTAAAGGGTAAAAATATTTTTTCTTGTGCATTAAAAGGAATACCAATACCCGTATCTTGAACGGTAAAACGTAAATTAACTTCCACATTAATTAAAGAATTTGGATTAGAAATAAGCCGAGATGATAAGACTTCAATTTTTAATGTTACCTCCCCCTGTGGAGTAAATTTAATCCCATTTGATAACAAATTCAATAAAATTTGTCTTAAGATTTTCCCATCTGCATAAATCATTATTGGTAAATAGGGATCGGGTAAATAATTAAATTTTAAACCCTGATTTTGTGCTTTAATCTCAGTTATTTTAACTAAACTTGTTAATAGTTGAATTAAATTTAATTCTGATGGTTCTATTTTAATTTTATCCGCATCTAATTTAGATAATGATAACAAATCATTAATTAAATCTAATAAATTAATCCCACAATTATTAATAATATTTAAAGCTTGTTGTTGTTCTTGATTAAGATTAGAATCATTTTTAATTAATTGAGTATAACCTAAAATTCCATTAAGAGGAGTGCGCAATTCATGACTAATATTAGAAATAAATTGACTTTTAACTTGAGATGCTTTTTCAGCAATTTGTTTAGCTTGTTGTAACTCTTTTTCTGATTGATAACGATGACTTATATCGGTGATCATCGCCAAAATTCCCTGATAATTTCCCCTTAAATTAAAAATAGGACTCAAAGAAATAATTGCCCAAATTCGCTCATTATTATCACAATTTAATTGTAATTCAAGATTATTTTTTTCCCCACAAAGACAGTCAGTAAATTTAGCTTTTAATACATTAAGATAATTAGGAATAACAAACTTAAAAAAAGATTGATCTATAATTTGATTAAGAGAATAACCTAACATTGTAGCTAGTTTAGGATTAGCAAAAGTAATTAAATCTTCTTTATTAATAATACAAATTCCTTCTTCAGCCGTTTCAATAATTTGACGATATTTAGCCTCACTTTGCTTTAATTGTAATTGAATTTCTTTTTTTTCTCCTTTAATAAAAGTAATAATTCCTGAAATGATCCCAATAATCAAATTACAGATCAAATTAACTAAAAAATAGTGATTAAATAATAGCTTAACTTGTGCTTTTAAAATCTCTGGAGACATCCAAATTACAATAATAATATTATCATTAGGCCAAGAATAAATAGAATTAAACAATGATAAATGTTGAGAACTAAGATCAATTTGATTAAAAGAAAATATCCCTTGATCCGTTTTAATATTGCCTTTTTTTTGCTCTAGGATCTGTTGCCATTCTGTGGCAAAAACCTTCTCAAATTTGCGATCTTGCCCCTCTAAAAACATAAAACCCCATTCATCTTTTTTATTTAAACCTTTTAACCAAAAACCTTCTTCATTAATGAGAAAAATTTTACCTTGAGAAGTATTAATTTTATTCAAATTATCAATTAAATCTTGAGCTAAATAATTAATCACAAGGAAAACTTTTTTTTGCCCTTTTTTATTAAAAATTGGGGAAAGAAAATGAATTGTAGGTTTAAAAGGTACTTCAACTTTGCCCCTTTTAAGATTAAGATCTAAAGGAGAAATAAAAATTTCATTCTGCTCTAATTTTAAACCTTCTTGAAACCAATATCGCTTAAACTGATTATCTAATTGATTATCAAAAGAAGATAAATAAATATTACCTATCTTATAAACCTTAATTATTTCCTTTCCCTGTAAATCAATTAATCTAATCTGATCATAATTTTGATTTTCTTGTGCAAAATTTTGATAATTTTGAATTAAATTAATTTTACTTTCTTGATTTAAAATATTTTTCTGGTTAAAATCACCCTCGTTGATTAAAGTTTTTAATTCATTTTCCTTAGATAAAAAACTTAAATCTTGAATAATTTTTTCAATTGTTTTTTCAATAAAGTCAGCTTCACGGGTTAAAATTAAATTATTATTAAATTTTAATTCAACTTCTAAAGATTTGACCTTTGCTTGGTAAATGATAAAAAAATATAAACCGACAATTAAACTCATGGGAGTAAAAAACAGTGCAAAAGTCAAAGCAGATAAACGTCTACGAATATTATAATACTTATAATTTAGCCAAATTTTCATTGTTGATTCTGGTTATATTTTTGGGAGACAAAAAATCAGAATTTGCTTAAATAATTGACAATTTCCCCTGAACAATTGATAATGATTGCTTGATAGTTTTATTTTTTCTAATCCTGCTCTTTAAACCGCTTGTTTTTCAGTGACAATTCGTTTGGCACAAGAAACTGATCTTCATGATCTCACTAATATTATAACTCACAGTTTCTACCCTCCCGAAAAATCTTGGCGATGGGTTTATCCTCTTTTGAAACTGAGTATTTATGAGGATTTACGTCTGCGTTTAAATTCTAATTCTCCCGAATATTTCTGTTTTGTTGCCACTATTACTGTTTTAGAAAATCAAATTAGAAAAGAATTATTAGTTGGCACGATCGAAATAGCTATTCGTTCTCAATTATTTTCACTTAAAAAGGAGCAAGTTTATGCTTATATTTCTAATTTAGCAATCCATCGAGATTATCGCCGTCAAGGAATCGCTCGTCAATTATTACAATCCTGTGAAAAAATAGCGAACGATTGGGGTTTTGAAAGGATTTATCTTCATGTTTTAGAAAATAATCATCCAGCCCAAAAACTTTATCACAAACACGGTTATCAGTTAGCGAAAAGGGAATCTACTCTAAGTTCTTGGCTTTTTGGTCGTCCTCAACGTTGTTTACTGATCAAATCCTTATGATGCAAACTTTAGATCTGAGTCTTTATCCCACTAACTCTTTTTCCTTCCAAACTCACATTATCCATGATTTGCGATCGCAAATACAATGGGTAATTAATCCCCGTAGGAAAAATGGAATCATCCTCTATAAACCTTATCATGCCGAGTTCGCAGGGCCGGGTGCGGTAATCGGTGGACTTTTTGATCGGGATGTGATTAAAGTTTTACCCGTAGGTAAATTATCTTTAATTTTACCGAATAATTCTCAAGAAAAACAAAGAGCCTATTTAATTAGAAGACAATGGATCAAACTTTTAAGTAAAATTTTAGAAAATCCCGATCCTATTCAAAGGGCGCAGGTGATCCTCAATCAATTTGAAAATTGGTTTGATCCTCAAACGGCTTCTCAAGTGTCTAATTTAGCTTTTGCTAATTTAATTGGCGTTTTACCTCAAACGATCGCTCAAGTGCGCAATATTGGCGATCGTCCGGATCTATTTTAATTTTAATCTGATTTGCGACTTTCTGAAAAAGGAAAAAGCATAGTTAAAACTAAAAAAATAATGCCAATATTAATACAAACATCGGCCACATTAAACACGGGAAAATTAATTAAACTAATATGTAAAAAATCTATGACATAACCTAAAATAAACCGATCAAGCCCGTTACCTAAAGCTCCTGCCAAAATAAAACCATAACCTAATTGTTCTTTTTTGGTCATTCTCGGGCTTTTTAGAGCTAATATAATTAAACCAATACTAACAAATAAAGAAAGCCATTTAAGCCAATTTACTCCTCCTTGAAAAACACTAAAAGCCGCTCCATTATTTTCTTGATAAGTTAAATGAAAAACTCCTTTCCATAAATAGATCGGATCTTCATACATGGCAAAAATTTTAATCATGCCATATTTTGTAATTTGATCTAAGATTACTCCGGCGATCGCCACCAACCAAAACAATTTATTTTTATTCATTTTTTATTTATTTACTATTAGTTATTTGTTATTTTTTATGGTGATAACAAGGGGTTAAAACCTGTTAAAAAGGAGAATTAATAAAATGAAATTAATCTAAATAAATAGGCAAGAATGGTAACAGTACAAATAATAATTAATTGACTTGGAAAAGGGGCAATCGAATATTGTAAAAACCATTGCCATAATTGAATCAAAAAATTATTACCCGCACTAAAAGCACTAAATAAAATTAAATATAAAATACCACAAAGGTGAATAGTAGTTAAACCGATTAAACTACTAATAGCTAAACGCTCTAAAGTTGGTTTTGCTAAAAAGGCAAAATAACCACACAACCAAGCCCCCGGCATAAATCCTAAAAGATAGCCAAAACTTGGTTGTTGATAGTAATTTAAACCCCCACCATGAGCAAAAACAGGTAATAAAGTTAAACCAATAAAAAGATAGGCGATCTGGGATAAAAGGCCGGCTTTTTTACCACCTAAACAGCCTATTAATAAGACCGCCCCTACTTGATAACTGCTTCCTAAAAAATAAATTTGGATGCCTTCTTTGATCCATTCCCAAGGGGCATTAACGATAAAAACTTTAATAAATGTACTACCAATAGTGATCAGTACACCTATTAAAGCCCAGATTAATTCATAAGGTACGGATTTTTCTTTTTTTGACAATTTATAACTATTCAAAATTAATTATTGATTGGTTATTTGTGATTCGTTATTTGTGGTTTGTGATTTGTTATTTTTTATTGATTACTGTTAACTATTACAGGGGCTTCTGAGCCTTTTAAACCCAATTGCGTTAACATTTCATGGTCTTTTTCGGGAGGTTGTCCTAAAGTGGTTAAATAATGACCAATTAACATGGCATTAATACCCGATTGTAACCCTAATTTTTGCATTTCACCCATAACGGCCTCTCTGCCACCCGCATAACGTAAAATTTGTTGGGGTAAAATAAAGCGGAAAATGGCGATCGCTTTTAAAGCTTCGTAGGGATCTAAACGAGGGCGATCGCCTAAAGGAGTGCCTTGTCTGGGGTTTAGCAGGTTAATTGGTACAGATTCTACCTCTAATTCCCGTAAAGATAAGGCCAGATCCACCCGATCTTCCCAACTTTCACCCATCCCAATAATACCACCGCTACAAGCTTGAATGCCAACGGCCTTGAGATTTTTCACCGTTTCCACTCGATCGCCCCATTGATGGGTAGTAACAATTTCAGGGAAAAAGTTTTCTGAGGCTTCCAAATTATGATTATAACGGGTAACACCGGCCTCTTTTAACGCCTGTGCCTGTTCAAGGGTAAGTTCCCCTAAAGCACAACAGGGTTTAATTTTGGTTTGATCAATGATCGCCTTAACCGTTGCTAAAATTTGGGAAAACTCTTGAGATTTAGGGCTATTATATTTTAAACCCTTACCTTGAGACACTAAACAAAATCTTGAAGCCCCTGCCGCCGCCGCCGCTTGAGCCTGTGCCAAAATATCCTCTTGGGACATTAAACCGTAAACAGGAGAATTATCCCCCGGATGATGGGAAGATTGGGAACAAAAACTACAATTTTCCGAACAATTACCGGATTTTACATTCACAATACTACATAGATCGACTATGTTACCACAACAAGCTTGACGAATGCGATCGGCCCCTTGACATAGAATTAAAATATTTTCTTGACCTTCAATTTCGGTTAAAGTTAAAGCTTGTTCTTTCGTTAAACGATAGCCATTAACAATTTGAGAAACCAGATCATCGAGCCATTGACTGAGTTCTGAAGTTGAAAAGGCTTTGAGATCAAGCTTTGAAGACTGAGTTTTGACGGTTGCCTGTACCATATTTTTAATGCGTCTAAAAATTTAAAGTAAAATTACTAGAATTTTATCACGGGTTTTGTTATTCGTTATTGCTTATCCTGAATTATTAGACTTGTTGCGAAATAATAAAAAGCCTCTATTAATTATAATATTTAAGATCATAGCTTTTTCCTAATCTGTTTTCAATCTTATGCTACCTCCAAATATAAATTCCATAATCCACACGCTGTTAACATTAACTTATACCATTTACAAAAAGTAAGTTCAGGGTTAGTATAGGAATAAATTAACAGGAGCAATAGTATGTCAGGAATATCAAAAATAGAAGTAATTGAATCAGCACATAGCCTCAAAAATCTCATGAAACAACAAAAAACAGCTTTGAATTTTGCCAAAGTTCAAGCTTTATATCTTTGGAAAATTCAAGTGGCTGAAACGATCACATACTTAGCGGTAATGATGGGACGTAGTGAGAGAACAATTTACGAATGGTTTCACTTATATAAGACGAAAGGATTAGACGCATTATTACAAGAACATAATAAAACAGGAAGACCAAAAAAACTAGAGCTAGAAACAGTGGCTCTGGTCAAAAAAGAATTAAGTGAGCCTCAAGGATTTACCAGTTACCAAGAAATAAAAATATGGTTATTTACTTGTCAAGATATTGAGATAAGTTATACCACAATACATCAATTAGTGAGATACGAATTAGGGGCAAAATTAAAAGTACCACGTCCTTATCATGAGTATCAAAATGAAGGGGTAATATCCGTATTTAAAGAGTATTTACCCATAAGATTAAAAGGCATAATAGCTCAAATAAAAGAGAAATGGGGTGATACTAAAAATATTTGTTACTGGTGTCAAGATGAAACTAGATTAGGTTTTAGAACAGAATTAGGAAGGAAAATAACTTTAAAAGGAGTCAAACCAGAACAAGAATTACAATGGCATTATGACTATTATTATCTTTATGGATTAATCGAAGTAGAAAATGGCAAAAGTTTTTTCTATGAACTATCTCATTTTAATAGTGAATGCTTTGGTAAATATTTAACAGAATTTAGTAAAGAATATCCCGATGAGGTTCATATAATACAGTTAGATAATGCACCCTGTCATACTGCCAAAAAGTTAGAAGTACCTGAGAATATAATTTTGTTATTTCAACCACCTTATTGTCCAGAAGTAAATCCGATTGAAAGACTGTGGTTATATATCAAACAACAGTTAAAAAATATCTGGTTTAAGAACTTAGATGATGTCAAAAATAAAGTAGCTAATATCTTAAATAATTTACAAGAAGATTTTATCCTGTCTTTAGCAGGTTGGGATTATATTGTGAATGCTTTATCTGTGTAGCTACTTTTTGTAAATGGTATAATATCCCTTGTAAACGATGTAGCCAACGATGAGCTTGAGAACGGTCAAAATCAAATAAGACTGAGGCTAAATCGAATGTAGGATAACATTTGAAGTAGAATAAAAGACTTGTTGCGAAATTGATTTTTTGCAAAATTCGATCCTTATGTGACAAGGGTTTCAGGTACGCATATATTTAATTCGCAACAAGTCTATTATAACTTCCTCAAAGTCCTAAAAGAGGGTTAAGATAAAAAATTACATTCTTTCTAACACAGGAATACCTAATAAAGATAAACCTAATTTTAAAGTTTTAGCCGTTAAATCACATAATAATAAACGTGATGTTTTAATAGTTTCTTCTGACTGTAAAACGGGACAATTTTCAAAGAAAACATTAAATTTTTGACTCAATTCAAATAAATAATTACATAGACGATTAGGAAATAAATCTTTTTCTACTTCGGTAATTAGTTCTTCTAATTGTAATAAATGTTTTGCTAATACTAATTCTTGATCTTCTTTTAATAAAATTTTAGCATTTTCTCCTAAATTTGAAAAGTCAATATTACCCTTTCTACTAATACCTTGTACCCGCACATAAGCATATAATAAATAGGGTGCAGTATTCCCTTGTAAAGCTAACATTTTTTTGTAACTAAAAATATAATCGGTCGTGCGATTTTGACTTAAATCTGCATATTTTACCGCACTAATTCCCACCGTTTTAGCCACTTGTTGAATAAACTCAGGGCTTTCATTTCTATTTTCATTATTTAAGCGAGTTTCTAAATCATTTTGAGCATAATTAATCGCTTCATCTAATAAATCTTTTAATTTAATAGTTTCCCCCGATCGAGTTTTTAATTTTTTGCCATCTTCACCTTTAACTAAGCCAAAAGGTACATGAATTACCTCAATATTTTCTGTTAAAATATTGGCTTTTTTAGCTACTTGAAAAACTTGAGCAAAATGATTAGATTGCCCTGCATCTGTTACATAAATAATACGGGTAGCTTGATCCTCTTTAATCCGATAATTTAAGGCCGCTAAATCGGTGGTAGCATAGTTATAACCTCCGTCTGATTTCTGTACAATTAAAGGTAAAGGATTACCCTCTTTATTAGTAAATCCGTCTAAAAATACACATTTTGCACCATCATCTTCTTGTACAATATTTTGACTTTCTAATTCTGCAATAATGGCAGGTAAAAAGGGATTATAAAAAGATTCTCCCCTTTCAGTTAAATTAATATCTAAAATATCATAGATAACTTTAAATTCTTTACGAGATTGATCACAAAGTAATTGCCAAGCTTTCAGACTTTCTTCATCTCCTGCCTGTAATTTTACCACTGCTTGACGAGCAGTTTCTTTAAAAGTTTCATCCTCATCAAAACGCTGTTTAGCTTGTTTATAAAAAGTGACTAAATCCCCAATATCTAAAGCATTAGCGGTAGTTAAAGCACTAGGATAAACCTCTTTTAAATAAGTAATTAACATTCCAAATTGAGTACCCCAATCCCCAACGTGATTAAGTCTTAAAACTTCATAACCCTTAAACTCTAAAATTCGGGCAATACTATCACCAATAATCGTAGATCTTAGATGGCCAACGTGCATTTCTTTCGCAATATTTGGGCTAGAAAAATCAACAATCATTTTTTGAGATTGTTTAACTTTTTCAATGCCTAAACGCTCATCTTTTTGATTTAGTTCTAATTGATTTTCAAGGTAATCAATTTTAATTTTAAAATTAATAAATCCTGGCCCTGCAATTTCCGGTTTTTCACAAAGATCATCTATTACTAAATGATCAATAATAGTCTGAGCAATTTCTCTAGGATTTTTCTTTAAAATTTTAGTTAAACTCATGGAAATATTAGACTGATAATCACCAAATTTAGGATTATTTGTCAGGGCAATTAAAGGATCAGTCTCCTTCATTTCTTCACCAAAAGCTTTAATTAATGCTTGGTTAACTTTTAATTTGAGTTGTTCAAGAATAGCGCTCATAATAATTAAAAATAATTTAAAATTAAAAATAAAAATAGATTAGATTTTTAATACTACCACAAGATCAGGAGTTTTCTAAAGTAAATCAAACTCCTAGCTGATTGGTTGATTTTGTAGCTTATTTATGGTAAAATATTAATCCTGAATATAATCTTCACCCGATAAAAGAGCGATTTCTGCCCTTACAAATTCCCGCCCTAAATATAAAGCATGATCGAAACAAGAAAGAGGTAGTTTTGCTGATTCTTCTGTTATTTTGATCCCAATTTCTTTAGCAGTACGCCCTTTAAAAATGACAGTGGGAACTCTTTTTAAAGGCTTGTCACAGGGTAAAGGTTTGCCCGTTTCGGGGTCTAAAGCTACCCCAGTTTCACTAATAGTATTAGTATAATGTTCAGCACAAATTAAATTGTTTTTTCTATCTATATAAATAATAAAATATCCTTCAGGATCAAGATTAATAAAACGGTTAGAATATTGATCATCAATTTGTTTTAATTCTTCAGGATTAGGCTTCATTTTTTTGTTTCAATTGTAAAATTTACTTGCTGATTATACTATGAAATAACCATCAAATTTAATTTAATTTATAATTTTAAATATTTTCCACGATCGCCTCAGCCATGCGATCTAAAGGAATACTTTGATCACTTAAGGCCGCCTCATCCACTGAGCGGGGCATCCCATAAACAACACAACTAGACTCAGCTTCCGTGAAAATGATCCCGCCTTTGGCTTTGATCCAAGCCGCCCCTTGTTTTCCATCTTCTCCCATGCCCGTCATAATCACTCCTAAAACTCGATTTTGATAGATTTCGGCCGCTGAACAGAACATTACATCAACCGAGGGGCGGTGTAAAGTATCAAAAGGATGAGTGGTTAAATGTGCATACACCTCGCCTAAAGCATTACGTTGAAAAGTAAAATGTTTACCCGCTTGTGCCAAAAAGACAGCACCGGCCGTGATCCGATCGCCCTCTTGAACTTCCTTAACCGTTAAAGAGGATATTTTATTTAATCTTTCCGCATACATTTTGGTATAACCAACAGGCATATGTAAGACGATCGCCACTGCTACGGGCAGATCGGCCGGCAACCGAGGGATCAAATAAGTTAAAGCTTGAGGGCCTCCCGTAGAAATACCGATCACAACTAAATCTACTTTAGTAGAGGTTTTATCCTTTAAAGCAATAGAAGAAATTAAATGATCACTAATTTGAGTTTTTTCTTTGATACTATCAAGATGGGAAAAAGAAATTAAAGAAGCGGCCTTAACTTTTTCAATTAATTCATCCTGCATTTCCTTAATTTTATCAGTAGCTAAAGCCGTTGGTTTATGCAGAAAATCAATAGCTCCCGCATCTAAAGCAGCTAAAACTTTTTCGCTACTTTGATCGGCTATACTAATAATTACTACGGGCAAAGGATGAATGATCATTTGTCTTTTTAAAAATTCAATTCCATCCATTTCCGGCATAACTAGATCAAGAGTCACAACATCGGGCTTAAGTAAGGCAACTTTATCAAGGGCTTCTTGTCCATCATGGGCTGTTCCTACCACTTCAATGAATGGACTACGGAATAACATTTGTTTAACTACTTTCCGAATATAAGCGGAATCATCCACTACTAAAACACGAATAATACTTTTCATAAAAAAGCCACTTTTTAGTCAATATTCTTTTAAATTATAGCAAGATAAGTTGATTAGTAAGTAAGTTTTGAGCTATCAAAATAAGTTAATCTCAAATGATTAGATAACTTATCACAGCCCAGAAACCTGTTATACTAAACAACTTAATTAATAATTATTACTTTTTTGATTCCAATAATTCAGGTAAAACATCAGGTAAAAAAGAATTTTCCATAACTGAGCCTGTCTGATGATGTTCAAATAATTCTACTGTGGGTAAATTACCACAAATTGGCGATTGTTGGGGATCATCTTGCGGTAGCCATTTAACAAAAATTAAAGGCAATAAAGAAGATAAATTAGTAATTAAAATTAATAACCATAATCGCTCAAAATTAGTTTCTGTTACCCCTAAAAAATGGGTTAAAACTGCTCCCAACTCCCCCGATAATAGACCCGCTAAATTGAAAATTGACATTAATAAAGCAAATAAACTCGCTTCTATTCCTTCAGGGCAAAGACGTGCGGCCAAGACTAACACGGGCATAAAAGCAATTTGTCCCATCACCGTTAAAATGATACTATCGCCAAGACTAAACCAATAATCATCTATGCCTAAAATGCGGTTTACATGGGTTACTAATAATAAGGCGCTCAGTCCTAAAACACTAGACACAACCACACTCCAGCCTAAAATTTGACGAAAAGGGATATTTTTGAAAAAGCGATGATAAAGCCATGTTCCCAATAAGGCCGCTAAACTGGTAAATAATCTTACTCTACCTAAAAATTCCGGTTTAAAACCTAATTCATTAGTGGTAAAAAAGAAAAAGGCTGAGTCCGCACTCGGTGTCATTTGCCACAGAAAAATAAAAGCAGTAGGTAATAGGATATATTTTTGTTTAATCGCATTCCATAAGAGTTTTAGCTGTGTTAAAATTTTAATTTGCTCTGGGGTTTCTTCTGATGTTTTAAGTTTAATTTTATCTTCAACAATTAATCCAGCGATCGCCGAAACAATTAAAGGAAAAATAGCCGTGATCAAAAAAACCGCTTGAGTCGAAAAATGTTCTAATAACCATCCACTCAAATAAGCCGTCATAAAGCCACCAAAGGCAGAAGCCCCCCACATCAAAGATTGTAAAGAGCCAGAGCGTCCTAAAGATTCTCCTCTGGCTCTTTCCACCACGATGGAGTCAGCGATCACATCACTAATAGCAACGGATAAAGAAGTTAACAAAAGGGCAAAAGTCGCACTCCACACATTATCAACCACCGTAGCTAAAGCCAACCAACTCAGCGCACCTAAAATGCCGGAAATGAATAAATAAGAGCGCCTACGATAACCAAAAATGGGTAAACCATCAGATAAAAAGCCAAATAAAGGTTTTACCACCCAAGGCAAAGCAGAAATACCCATTAAAGCGGCCACTTGTGCTGGAGATAACCCTAAAGTATCTTTCAGGAAAAAACTCACCGCTAAACGAGCTAATCCTAAAATTCCTTGGACAAAATAAACCGTTAAAATAGCGAAAAGCTCAAAACTCGGTTGATTTCCAAACAGGATTTTTTCTTGTAAAAATTCTTTTATCGTTTTTAATCGAGAAGATTGAACTAACATAAAATTTCGTTAAGATTTGTGACATTTTCTATCATAAGCATAAATTCTTGATTCGATCAATGGTTAAGGTATTGATTAAACTTAACTTAAAAATTAACTAATTAAGGAAAATTAATGTTATAATGTTAGAAGATAACAAGAAAACATTGATCGAAAAAATCTTGAAGTTTAATTTTGATAAAATTTCGGAAATTATTTGATTTAATTTGTTTTAGGAGTACCAAAATATGACTAACACTTTTAATCATAAATCAGACGAACCAAAAGAAGTCAAAGTTAAAATTGTTACTCTTAATAATTTGATCCTGTTAGGAATTTTAAAATTACCATTTTTAGCCCATAGTTATCGTTCAAGATTATCTGATATTTTAAATCAGGGGCATGATTTTATTCCTTTAACAGATGTTCAAGTTTTTGAAAATCAAGAACTTTTAATTGAGACTTCTTTTTTATGTGTTAATAAAGATAATATTGTTTTATTAACAGAAGAAGTATAAACTTCTTAATCTTTGTTGTTTAATCATGAAACAATTTATGATCCCAATTTATGATTCATTGTTAACTATCAATTCTTGATATTTAGCCAAACCTAAATAATTAATTTCTTGGGGTGTCACTTCAAAACGATAAGGTAAAATTTCTACACCTTTTTCCACCGCTTCTTTAAATAAATTACTATAAATTGGATCTGTCTCAATTCCGGGGCTAAATAAATCACAATCACTACGATTAATAAAATATAACATTACACAACGAGCTTGTGGCACTAAATTTATTAATTCTTTTAAATGTTTTTGCCCTCTAGTGGTGACGGTATCAGGAAAAATAGCAACATTATCAAGGGCGAAAGTAGTATTTTTTACTTCTAAATAAATCGGTTTTTGATCATCTGAAGTTAACAGAAAATCAATACGACTTTTTTTATTTTCCCCATAAGGAACTTCTGATTTAACGATAGTATAATCATTAGCTAATTGGGGGAAAATTTTATTTTCTAAAGCAATTTTGATCACTTTATTCGGAAGATTAGTATTAATCCCAATCCATATTTGATTAATTTGGATCATCTCCCAAGTATAAGCCAGTTTGCGCTGAGGATTATCACTTCGGGAAACCTGCACGGGGGCGCCCACTTGACAAACCCCCGTCATAGGCCCAGTATTAGGACAATGGGCGGTAATGATTTCACCTGAATTTAATTGTATATCCGCCAAAAAGCGTTTATATCTTTTTAATAAAATTCCCCCTAAGAGGGGAGGATATTGATAAATCATTGTAGAATGAGACATTAAACTTATTTGAGTAAATCCTAACAAGAAAATTAAATGATTTTTCAATCATACTATACACACAATCCTCAAGATGATTATAATTACAGTTGACAATTGATTAATTTCCTTATTTTCAATTCTTTACTTTTAGGTAAAGGTAATTGTCAACTCAAAACTATCCACTGTCAATTGTTAAATATTATTAACATTATACTGTGAGCTAAAATCAATTTAAAAGCTTATGTCATTTGAAAAACTACAACCAGCACCAAAAGGGGATGTAATGATTTATATGCCCTATTATCCCCAAAATAAACACCCTTTTTTAGCATACGCTATTAGTCTTTATTATGAATCTTCTTTAGAAGGAAAAAGAATGATTGAAGGTGGTGATCCCATACCCTTTATTGCTACTTGGTCAAAATCAAAACTTCCGATGGAAATGACTCGTTGTCGTTTACAATTTGATAATAATGCGGATTTTAGTTATGAAGTATCTTTATCTAATTCTGAATTTATTGACTATTTAATAGACGTGATTCGTGGAAATAAACAATCAGGAGCGATTGATTTCCCTCAAACTTTTTACCGTAAATTATTATCTTTAGCTTCTTAATTTGATTTTCTCAATCAACAATGAAGCATAAAATCTGATTAAATTTTTGATTAGGAGTTAATGTGTCAAATTCTCAAAATAAATATTTATTAATTGGTTCTACTGATGCCTATAGTGGAAAATCCTCTGCTATCATTGGTTTAATTGATCAATTACAGCAAAAAAATCAGAAGATCGCTTATGTTAAGCCTTTAGGCACTCTCATTCGCAGTCAATCTTCCGGCACGATCGAGGAAGATTTACAATTTATTCAACAAGTTTATTCTTTAGACAATGATTTAATTAGTTCTCCTGTCTTATTTCTTGATGAAACTACGATTCAAAATAGAATTATAGAAAAAGATGACACTAATTACTCCCAAAAATTACAAGAGAATGTGAGTAAATTGTCCGCAGATTTAGTTTTATTAGAAGGCCCGGCCACTCTGTGGGAAGGAAGTTTATTTAATTTGTCAACTGTGCAAATGGCAGAAGCGATCGATGCTTCCATCTTATTAGTTTTACCCTATAGCTCTGTTGCTTTAGTAGATAGTCTTTTAACCGCTCAACAATTTTTAGGCCATCGCCTCTTAGGAGTTTTAATTAATCGAATACCGGAAGAACAGTGGGAACATACTCACAATGTGATTAAGCCTTTTTTAGAGGGTAAACAAATCCCCGTTTTAGGAATGTTACCAAAAGATCGTTTACTCCACAGTTTGAGTGTCAGAGAGATCGCACGCCGTTTAGATGCGAAAGTTTTATGTCGAGAAGATCGCCTTGATCTAATGGTTGAAAGTTTAACCATTGGTGCGATGAATGTCAACTCGGCTTTAGAATATTTCCGGCAAAGGGAAAACATGGCAGTGGTTACAGGCGGCGATCGCACTGAATTACAATTGGCCGCTTTAGAAACATCAACCCAATGTTTAATTTTAACAGGTCGTGTCGCCCCCCAACCTTTAATTTTAAGTCGTGCTGAAGATTTAGAAATACCAATTTTAGCGGTTAATTATGATACTTTAACTACGGTAGAAATCATTGACAATGCGTTAGGAAAAGTACGTTTACAAGAACAAATTAAAATCCAACAAATTAAAGAAGTTATGGCTCAATATTTTGATATAGAAAGATTACTCTCTTTAATAGGTGATAAATAATAAATTATAGATAATAAGTAATAAGTATTAAGCATTAAATTAAAAATAATTAAAAATGACCAATGATTAATTGTAATCTTAAAAACTTTGTTTTTCCCGTAAATCATCAACAGCATCTTCCGTTCTTTGATTAGGATTTTTAAATTCTTTTTGTGGAAAAATTCTTTTAACTAAACTGTTAATTTCTTGACGAGTATTCGCACTTGCTTTCCCTAAACTTCCGGGTAAAAATTTATCCCCAAGAGTAACAAATATTAAAAAAACAATGAATATATAAGTGAAGGCTGTTTTTTGACGCATAGTCTATTCCTCCTATTTTTGATTAATCTCCTTTGTTTTCAATGTAATAATAATTGTTCCAATTCAATTATACCCTTTTTTCTTATAAAATCTAACATTAAACCTTATTATTTACCCCTATTTTCATTTGTGATCAAATTAATTAATCTATTCAATTCTTACTACTTTATTTATCTTTAATCTATTTAATCAACTAGATTTTTTTCACGATCAAACAACAATTTTTTGATTTATTATTTAGTAGATTTTGATAATTTTACGAAAACCAAGACAATGAACTTTATTGAGTCCTAGAAAAATTAAAATAAGGGCAAAATATTTTAAATCAATTATTTTCCCGATAGACCGACTTTGAGAGGAAATATATAGACATAATAGCCATTTTGAGGGAGAATTGAGTAACAAAAATGATTCTGGTTAAAATTTATTCTTAATCAAAGGAACATTAGGCTATAATTAAGAAAAATAATCTATTTTAAAACCCATAACGTTATTATTGATTATGACTGGAGCAAACTCAAAACTATTGGAACTTGCTCATCAATTAGATGATCTTTGCAAAAAAAGAAGTACAGGGGAATTAATCCTAACCAATGCCAATGGGGAGGGCAAACTTCATCTTTTATCTGGTCGTTTACTTTTTGCAACGGACGGGTTTCATCCTGTGAGAAGATGGAAAAGGAATATTAGACAATTTTGCCCTAAATGGCAACCAGATTTTAGTAAAATCGAAAATAATTTACTTTGGGAATATGAATTATTACATCAAGGAGTCAGGGATAAAACTTTACAGGTTAATGAGGCGAAAACGGTGATCCGAGCCATCGCTAAAGAAGTTTTTTTTAATATTGCCTGTGGAAATCAATGGCAATTTCATTGGCAAAGTGAATCTTCTAGTGAAACGGAACTTTCTTTAAGTTTATCTTTATCTTACTTGGAAGTTGAACCAACTTTGATTAAAACCGCCAAAATGCACCGTGAATGGTGTACTGCTGGTTTGAGCAAATTAAGTCCCATTTTAGCACCAATTTTAATTAAACCTCTGGATCCAAAAACGATCTTTGGCATGGGAAAATATTTGAAAGGGCAGTTAACTTTATGGGATCTAGCCTTGGGAATGAATCAATCTGTGCATCAAATTACTTGTCAGTTAATCCCTTTAGTCAAAAAGCGTTTAATTCAATTTAAAGTTATTTGTGATCTACCCCTCCCATTTGAACACAAAAAGCAAATTGAAGTCAAATTAAAAACGCAAATAGAAACTATCAGCCAAGAGCCAATAATTAAAGCCCCAGTTTCTAAAGGTTTAATTGCCTGTGTTGATGATAGCCCTCTGATTTTTGAAGTTTTAAGAAATATTATAGAGCCAAATGGCTATGAATTATTATGTATTCAAGAGCCAATGAGAGGATTTGGTCAATTAATCGAAAGAAAACCAGATTTAATTTTTTTAGATTTAATTATGCCCACCGCTAACGGCTACAGTGTGTGTAAATTTTTAAGAAAAACTACTATTTTTGAGAAAACTCCTATTATTATTTTGAGCAGTCGGGATACCTTGATTGATCGTAATCGAGCCAAGTTAGTAGGGGCTTCCGATTTTTTGGGAAAACCCCCCGATCAAGATAAAACTTTAGCGATACTAGATAAGTATTTAAGTGTAGTAAAAAATAAAATAATTGTTAATCCAATGACGAATAAAACAGAAGAAATCAACCTAGCTTTTTAGGTTTTAAAAGTCGGGCATTTTAATTAAAATATGTACTTTAAATAAAGTAAAAAATAATGCAATTATAGTTTTTATCTAATATTTTCCCCTAATGTTATTGAGCGTAATTTTAATTAGGTAAATTAAAAGTTGATTGATCTACTTCCTCTCCTATTCTTTGAATTTCAAAGTTTTCAATATTACCTTCAAAACGATTAAAGATCACTCTAACTTCATTAAATGAAATAGCGGAAGATGCCCCTGTAGGAGTATTACATTTAATTCTTAGTAATGTTTGAAAACCGCCGTAAGGCTCATTAATATAAAAAATTTTTTCACAATCATAACTAATAAAACCTTCTAAAGCCAATTGATTTAAGGCCGCTATACCCATTTTATGATCAATTAATGATCGGATTTCTTGATTTTTTTCCCCTTCATTCATTAATCTCCATTGATTTTTTAGCTCTTGTTTTATCGGTATTTGAGTATTAATTTGAGCTTGATTTTTACTGGATAATCCTATTATTAAACCACTGATTAAGGCAATAGATAATAATAGTAAAGTTATTTTTTTCATCTGATTAAATTCTCCTTTCTCTTGTTACCTTATGACGCTCATAGCGATCGCAAGTTCCCCTAATGGTATAATTTGTTGAGCATTTAAACCACTTTAACAGAATTACTTTTGTGTTTTAACTGATGATGGCATTTAATATAACAAATCTATTTTTTAGAGTGTATTATATCCGTTAAATTTCATTACAAAATAATCCAACGGAATAACACACCCTAAAATTAAACCCTACATAAACTCACGAGGATCGGTAACATAACCTGTTAAAGCACTGGCGGCCGCCGTATAAGGGGAAGCTAAATAAATTCCTGCCTCTTTATTACCCATACGCCCCGGAAAATTACGGTTAGTGGTGGAAACACAGATCTCCGGCTCATTCATGCGCCCAAAGGTGTCTTTAGGGCCTCCTAAACAGGCGGCACACGAAGGTGCGGCCGGCTCATAACAGCCTGAGTCTATGAATATCTCCGCTAAGGTCTGTCCATTATGTTTAATACTATATAAATCCTCATAAACTTTTTGGGTTGCAGGTACAATATAAGTGGGAACTTTAACTTTTTTACCCTGTAATAGTTGCGCCGCATTAACAAAATCAGTCGTTTTACCTCCGGTACATGAGCCGATATAAACTCGATTAATTTTGACATCACGACAATCTTTGGCTAAGGCTCTGTTATCCGGTGAATGGGGTTGGGCGACAACTGGCTCTAATTCCTCTACATTATACACATGGGTACTGTAAAAATTAGCGTCTTCATCACTATAAAAACTCACAAAAGGTTTATCTGTTTTCCCTTTCAAATAGTCATAGGTGGTCTGATCCGGTGCAATTACGCCGTTTTTACCCCCTGCTTCAATTACCATATTACAGAGGGTCATTCTTTCTTCCATCGTCATATTTTCAACAGTTTCTCCGGCAAATTCCATTGTTCTATAGGTTGCACCTGATACGGATATATCGCCAATTATCTGTAAAATTAAATCTTTTGCGAGTAAATAATCAGGCATTTTTCCATTTAAAATAAATCGCATGGTAGCCGGAACTTTAATTAATAGTTTACCTGTACCCATGATAAACCCTGCGTCCGTATTACCGATCCCTGTGGCAAACTGCCCAAATGCCCCTGCGTTACAGGTGTGGGAGTCTGTACCAAATAAAACTTCCCCTGGGCGAGTGTGGCCTTCCTGTGCCAGTGCAACGTGACAAACCCCTTTATAATCAGGATTAACTTTAAAATTAGAGCGATCGGTAATATCATAAAAATATTTTAATTGTTGCTCTTGGGCGAAATCCCTTAAAATATCAACATTACGGTTAGCTCTTTCATCATTGGTAAAGATATAATGATCGGGGATAATCACAATTTTTTCTTGATCCCAAACCTTAGCATTTTTGCCAAATTCTTTCTGAAATACGCCGATCGTGCCTGGCCCACAGACATCATGGGTCATTAGTACATCCACATTAACCCATACATTTTCCCCCGGAGTTACCTTATCACGGTTGGCGGCACGGGCGATAATTTTTTCAGTTAAGGTCATTCCCATAATTTAATTTTGCTCCTAAATAATTAGTAATTTGATTAATAGTATATTGCCAATGAAAATTTTAGACAATAGAAAGAAGGTGGGCAATTAATCATAATTTTAATTAAAGTTATTTCTTCTTAAATAAAATTGCCCACCCTACAAGATTAATTATTATTTTGTGAATCAAAGATTGTTTTTAAATCTTCAACTTCTGACACTGTTAAATTAGTAATTTGAGCTATTTTTTGAACAGTAAAATTTTCTTGTAATAAACTAAGAGCAATTTGTCGAGCTTTGTGTTTCTCACCTCTTAATTCACCTCGTAATTCACCCTTTAATTCTCCTTCATGGAAAATTGATTGATACACTACAGACTCGCGCATAATATCACTCCTTAAAATATTATTAATAAAATTTTGAGTTAAGACTAAACCTGCTAAAATAGCAGTAGAAGCTGACAGATTACTCTGAAGTCTTCTATCTTCTATTTTATCAATTATTTCCCCAACTTTAGTTAAAGTTGTTTCTATTTTTTCTGTTTTGCTTAATACGGCAAAGGGTAATAAACCCAGATTTTCTAAAAACATTTCGGTAGGTTGTTCCCATAACCGAATTACCTCAAATTTATGGTTAGTTTTAGGAAGATTAAATGAATTTTGATAGACTAATTCTGAATTAGTTTTGCGTAAATAAACTACAATTTGACGCATTTCTTTGTTAGGATATTTACGATAGCACCTCACTCGATAGTCTAACATCCGAAAAGGAATTTCATCATCGGGATTAGTTTGAAATTCACTATGTAAAATAAATTCGTCATTTTGTTGTAAAATTAAGGAATCTGCCCTAATCGGCTCTAAAGATAATTCAGTGGGTTTTAATTCGGTGAATTTTACGGGATAACCAATTAACCAAGTTGATATATCTTCAGGGAAAGATTGTGCCAGATATTTACAAATATTATCAAACATAACACAATAATCAATAATCAATAATCTTTTTTTATGATATAATATTACAATTAATTTTATCATAAAGATTGATCTGTTACATCCTATTTAGCACTTCTATAGTTAATATTTTTCTTAGTTAATTTTCGGTATAATTTAATCAGAAAATGTAGTTAATTGATAACTTTAGATTGACAAATTAATAATTATGGTTAACCTTATAGATTAATCTTAAAACATAAGTTGAACAATAATCAAATTCAAGGAAAAATCATGCCAAAACTACTGAATTATCTCTCCTCTATTCTTCTTTCTTCTATGGTAGGAGTTTCTCTCACTGTTGCTATGCCTAGTAATGTCAATGGGCAAATAATTTCTCAAGAAGATCATAACACCATGATCACAAATGGGAATGTTAGTTTATTTGTGAATTTAACTAGCGATGATATTCATAGGGCTGGAATGGCGATCAGTTTTGCACAAAGTGTTTTACAAAATGGACATAAAGCGACCATTTTTCTTAATATTAATGGAGTTCGCATTGCAACCAATAATATTCCTCAACATATTAATGGAATAACAGACAAAAGTTTACAAGAAATGTTACAGGAATTTATAGCACAAGGTGGTACAGTAATTGCTTGTCCAAGTTGTTTAAAATTAGCAGGAATAGGAGAAGATGAATTAATGGAAGGAGTAATAATTGGCTCTCCTCAAGTTACTCAACCTTTATTATTTGCTGATGATGTTCGAGTTATGAGTTGGTAATTTCTGTGATCAGTGATCAATAACCAATGATCAATCACAAATCAGACAATGACAAATGACAAAATAATAACTTTTTAGTTTAAAGTTAAGGAATATAATCAAAAATGCTATTTTTTAAGAGAATTATAAGTTAATGACTAAACTCTCCGCCGATCAAGTTAATCAGATTGTTAATAATCTTCATCATGATCCCTTTGAAATTTTAGGTTCTCATCTCCTTGATTTACAAGACAATAGTAAAGGCTGGGTAGTTCGTGCCTATCTGCCTAAAGCCCAGGCCGCTTCCGTTGTTTGTCCAGATCAACGCAAAGAATATCCGATGACATCCTATCATCATCCTAATTTCTTTGAATGTATTATCGAAACTCCCAAATTAGCTAATTATCAGTTAAAAGTGAAAGAGGGAGATCACGAAAAAGTTATTTATGATCCTTATGCCTTTCGATCGCCCAAGTTAACCGACTTAGATATTCATTTATTTGGGGAAGGCAACCACCACCGTATTTATGAGAAGTTAGGCGCTCATTTAATGGAAGTTAATGGCGTTAAAGGTGTTTATTTTGCCATTTGGGCCCCTAATGCCCGTAACGTCTCAGTTTTAGGTGATTTTAACCACTGGGATGGCCGAGATCATCAGATGCGCAAACGTCACGGCGGGATCTGGGAACTGTTTATTCCTGAACTTGGGGAGGGTACAGCCTATAAATATGAAGTGAAAAACTATGAAGGGCATATTTATGAAAAGTCTGATCCTTACGGTTTTTATCAAGAAGTTAGGCCAAAAACCGCTTCGATCGTGGCTAACTTAGACAAATATCAATGGAAAGATCAAGACTGGATCGAAAAACGCCGTAACCAAGATCCCTTGAGTGTACCTATTTCCGTCTATGAAGTCCATATTGGCTCATGGTTACACGCTAGTTCAGAAGAAAAACCCGCCCTTTTAAGGGGAGAGGGTGAAGCAGTCGCCGTTTCTGAACTTAATCCCTCAGCCCGTTTTTTAAGTTATTATGAATTAGCCGATAAACTGATCCCCTACGTTAAAGAATTAGGTTACACCCATATCGAATTATTACCGATCGCTGAACATCCTTTTGACGGATCATGGGGTTATCAAGTAACAGGCTATTATGCGCCTACTTCCCGTTTTGGCACACCTGAAGACTTCATGTATTTTGTAGATAAATGTCATGAAAATAATATCGGGGTGATCGTTGACTGGGTGCCGGGGCATTTCCCTAAAGATGGTCACGGTTTAGCCTTCTTTGACGGTACACACCTTTATGAACACGCCGATCCCCGTAAAGGTGAACATAAGGAATGGGGGACATTAGTATTTAACTATAACCGTAATGAAGTACGCAACTTTTTAACCGCCAATGTGTTATTTTGGGCGGATAAATACCATATTGACGGGATCAGGGTTGATGCAGTGGCATCAATGTTATATCTCAACTATGCGCGTAAGGATGGGGAATGGTTGCCCAATGACTACGGCGGTACGGAAAACATTGAAGCCGCCAACTTCCTACGTCAAACTAATAATTTATTATTCCAATATTTCCCCGGAAGCCTATCCATTGCGGAGGAGTCAACCGCTTGGCCGATGGTATCATGGCCTACCTACGTTGGGGGTTTAGGCTTTAATTTAAAATGGAATATGGGCTGGATGCACGATATACTGGATTATTTTAGTATGGATCCATGGTTTCGCCAATTCCATCAAAATAATATCACCTTTAGTATGTGGTATCACCACAGTGAAAACTATATGTTAGCTCTTTCCCATGATGAGATCGTCCATGGTAAGAGTAATATGATCGGCAAAATGCCCGGAGATGAATGGCAAAAATTCGCTAATGTGCGCAGTTTATTTACTTATATGTTCGCGCATCCGGGTAAGAAAACCATGTTTATGAGTATGGAGTTTGCCCAGTGGAGTGAGTGGAATGTGTGGGCTGATTTAGAATGGAATTTATTACAATATGAACCCCATCAAAAATTAAAGCTATTTTTCTGTGAATTAAATACTCTTTATAAACAAGAATCTGCTTTATATGAAAGAGATTTTCAAGAGGAAGGTTTCCAGTGGATAGACTGTTCAGATAATCGTCATAGTGTGGTTTCATTTATTCGTAGAGCTAAGGATCCTAATGAATTTATTATTGTGGTTTGTAATTTCACTCCCCAACCCCATAGTCATTATCGCATAGGCGTTCCCGAAGAAGGTTTCTATCAAGAAATATTCAATAGTGATGCGCGTAAATATGGCGGTAGTAATATGGGTAATTTAGGGGGTAAAATGACCGATGAATGGTGGTTTCATAACTACCCCAATTCATTAGATTTATGTTTACCTCCTTTAGGGGTTTTAATGTTAAAATTAGATCGTCAAAAAACGGCCAAAATTTTACAAAAACCGAAAACAAATCAACAGGAAGAAGAATAAATTATCAAATTTTCTAAGATTAATTACCCCTACCTATCCGTAGGGGTTTTTGATTATAAACCTAAATCATTTAAAATATTTAAAGTTTGATTTTGTTGTTTTTGTTGATGGGAAAACCAACCATAAAACATCTGTTTTAACAGCCAACGGCGAATTATTCCTAAATTTAACCATAATAATTTTTGAATAGCCCATTGTAATAGAAAAAAAACCATGATCGGGGCGATCCATAATAAGATATTATTTTGAAAATGTTGGAGGTTAAAAATTATACTGATCACAATCATTACAAATGCTATGATCCATGCTATTTTTTGAATTATTTTTTTAATTTTTATTGGTTTAAATTGGAATTTTATTTCCTGTAAAATTTCTTCAATTAACCAAGAATGGGCGGTAATTAATGACAAAATTAAATCACTATTTTCTAAACAACGATCGCAAATTTGATTAGTAATATTGCCCTCTAAACCAATAGAAGTTTTTAAGATGGGTTTATGATGATTAATTTGCTCAAAATAGGTAATAAAATTAAGATTAGATTGTAAATTATAGGATTGATATTGATCGATTAAACAATAATATCTAATTCTATTTAAAAGATTTTCAGAAATTTTTAAAGATAAATCTTGATCTTTAGCATTGAGAATTTTGATTAAATTTTTTTGATCAAGATGAAAAGTAATTCCTTGAATAATTGAAGTTTGAGGATTAATTTTTTCTTCAACTATTTGTAAACAAGAATCTAAAAAAATGGTTTTATTTTTAATCATTAGTTATTAATTTATGTGATTTAATTATTTAATTTTTTTGATAATTTCAATCATAAAATTCAATAAATCTTGCCATTGTTTTTGACCAGAATTAACACTTTCTTGATGTAATTTAATTAATAAATTTTGTTGAGGATGGGCTAAAATTTCTTGATTAAAACGATTAATCACATCTCCATCTAATTGTAAAATAGTTTGAGCATAAATGGTATTATTACAAAAATCAAATGAATTATTACTTGTTTCTTGAGTTAATAAAAGACGATTGCGACTATCTAAGGCCGATTTTAATTCACCAATTTTTCTTAAACTTCTTAAAAAAGCACCACAATTTAATAATTTTTGTACCTTATTCATTTCTCGATTACTTTTAGAATTAATTGGGTTTGGCAAATAGGTATTATTAAGATCAATTTCTAAATTTTGATCGGTTAAAATCGAGTTATTATAAACCCCATCAATCGTATTTTGTTGATCATAAATTTCTGATTTAGGATTAGTTAATAATAATAAATATTGTAATTCTAATTGTTTTCTTAAATCTATATAACGGTGATATAATTTAGGTGAAATCGGTTGTTTTTGTAAATATTCTTGGCTAATCGGAAACAAATCTCGATAAATTTCCCAAGGAATAAATTTATCTCCAGTTATTTCTTCTACTAACATTGTATTGACTTCTAAAGCAGTCATCTCAATGAATAATTCTCCTAATGATTGAATAAAAAAATTTAACCTTGTTTCTAAAGATTTTTTTTCCTGAATTTGTGTTGGTTTTTTATTCATTGATCATAATTCTCCATCTATTTTATTAATAATTAGTTATTTTTAGTTAGATTTTTTAGAAGTAGTTTTACGGGGTTTTATTACTGCTAAACTTTGGAATAATTCATCATCAAGTAAAGGTGAATTTTCTTGAGATAAATTAGCAGGTGCTTCTTCAGAAGATGTTATTATATCATCAAAAAGAGATTCTTCTTCATTTTTGCTTAAATTTTCTTCAAAATTTTCTTGATCTCCTAACTCTAAATTTTCTAATTCTTCTAATTGAAAATCATTTGTTTCAGGGTTTTCTGTGAAAGGATTATTATTAAAAATATCGTCATCATTTAAGTTTAATTCGGTAACATCTCCATCGCCCAAAATATTACCAAACGGATTTTCGTCACCTTCTTCAATCCAATCTTCATTATCATCTAAATTAAGTGAATCTAAGTTAGGAATAGCTCTATTTTCATCTTCTAACGTCCATTCTTCTAAGCCTGATTGTTGCCCAGATTCAAAATCTAAACTAGGTAAATTATCAAAGTTTTCTTCTAAATTTTCCCCGAAATTACTATCAGTTTTAAAGTCTAAAATTGAATCATTTTGACTAGATTCAAAATCTAAACTAGGTAAATTATCAAAGTTTTCTTCTAAATTTTCCCCGAAATTACTATCAGTTTCAAAGTCTAAAATTGAGCCATTTTGACCAGATTCAAAATCTAAACTAGGTAAATCATCAAAGTTTTCTCCTAAATTTTCCCCAAAATTACTATCAGTTTCAAAGTCTAAAATTGAGTCATTTTGACCAGATTCAAAATCTAAACTAGGTAAATTATCAAAGTTTTCTGCTAAATTTTCCCCAAAATTACTATCAGTTTCAAAGTCTAAAATTGAGTCATTTTGACCAGATTCAAAATCTAAGCTAGGTAAATCATCAAAATTTTCTTCTAAATTTTCCCCAAAATTACTATCAGTTTCAAAGTCTAAAATTGAATCATTTTGACCAGATTCAAAATCTAAACTAGGTAAATCATCAAAATTTTCTTCTAAATTTTTCCCAAAATTACTATCAGTTTCAAAGTCTAAAATTGAATCATTTTGACCAGATTCAAAATCTAAACTAGGTAAATCATCAAAATTTTCTTCTAAATTTTCCCCAAAATTACTATCAGTTTCTAAACCTAAAACTTGATCGGTTTCTTCCCAATTTTCCTCTATTAATTGAGGAGTTTCTGTTGATTCTAAATCTAAACTATCAATATTATCTATATCTTCACCTTCAAAATCTAAATTATCATCAGTTTCTAAACCTAAAACTTTAACAGTTTCTGCCCAATTTTGATCTATTAATTGAGGATTTTCTCCTAATTCTAAATCAAAACTAGCAATATTATCTATATCTTCACTTTCAAAATCTAAAATATTATCAGTTTCTAAACCTAAAACTTGATCAGTTTCTTCCCAATTTTCTTCTATTGACTGAGGAGTTTCTCCCAATTCTAAATCCAAACTAGCAATATTATCTATATCTTCCCCTTCAAAATCTAAAATATTATCAGGCTGATCCACATCGCCCCAATCTTCATTTTTCCGAGTTTTTCCTAACTCAATATTTGAATCAATTATAGATTCAGATTGTAATTTAACCGCCGGAAAATCAGATTGATCTAACTCAATTTCTTCCTCATTTTCTAACTGTAATTCCAAAAATTCATGAGATTGATCAATATCACCCCAGTCTTCATCTTCGGCAATTTCTTCTAATTCAATAATCGGAATTTCATGATCAGTAATTTCATAATCTGATTCTAATTTAACCGAGGGAATTTCCTCTTGACTTAATCCAATTTCCTCATCTAATTCTAATTCAGAACTTTCAGGGGAAAGATCAACATCACCCCAATCTTCTTCAGGTGCATTTTCTAAATCATCAAGGCTTAAAATATCAAGAAAACCTTGATCTTCTTCACGAATTTCATCACTAATACTAACCTTTTCTTCCTCAAAAGATAAAGCAGATGGAATAAAATTAGATTCTTCCCAATCTTCTTCTTCTAAATCAGAAACAGGCATTTCAGGAGCAGGAGTAAATACTTCTTGCGCCTCCATCATTATTTCTGAATCTTTAATTTCTAATTTAATTTCTTCTAATAGTTCTTCTTTAATTTCCGACTTAATTTCTAATTTTAATTCATCTAATTTTTCCGATTGAGATTCTTGATCACCATTAATTTGACTAACTTTTGTTTCCACTGAAGGAGTAGGAATAACGGGAACAGGGATTACATCAACCGGATGATTTTCTGGATTTAATTCTAAAGAAGGAAGGGCAATTTCCGATTGATCTTCAGTTAAAATTTGATTATCTAAATTCAAAATTGCCAATAATTGTTCTGAATTTTCTTGGTGATCTAAAACGGCCAAAACACTAAAAAGTTTTTGTAAACTTTGTAAATTATTGCGAAAATTATGACTACTTAAAGATACTTGATGAAAATGAAAAGGTAGAACTTTTGATAATTCTGAATTAGTTAAAAATTGATCCCCAATTTGATTTTCAATTTCCCCTTGAATCAAATTAACCCGACTTTTGAGGCTATGTCCGGGAGTTTCTTTTTCTTGAGATGAAGTGGTGTCTATTTCTTCTTGATGAGACTTATTTTCAGAAGATTCTACCCAAGTCGTAATTTTTAATTCAACAGCACTATTCATCGCTAATAAGAATGCTTCTGCGAGTTTACCACTGTTGATGGCTTCTTTAAATTCCTGTTCTTTATTGGACACCATAATTTTTGTTATACTCCCTAAAATTAATTGAGTGCGATTAATGTCAATCGTTATAAAATTTTATTTGATATTAACTTTAATTTTAAAATAAAAAAATACAAATAGAATAAAAATTTTGACTATGATAGCAATTTTTCATTCTTTCAGGATAGGTGAGACAGACTATCAGCTAACAGGGTAAACATTTTATGGATATTTTCCAAGTTAGTTTGAATGATTTGATGCCCTTCTTTTACTTGTTCCAAATGAAACTGTTGCAACTGCTGATAGGATTTTTTATTAATAAATTGAGAGCCAATTTCATTGTCAATATCACCCTCTAAAATATTAATCCTTGTGCGAATATAATTCCCTTGGGAGGGTTGGGATGATAAATTTTCTTCTTCCCTTGTTACCCAAGTGGTAATTTTTAAGTCAACCGCCTCACTCATCGCAGTAATCAAAGCCTCTTTAAGATTACCCTGTTTGATTTGATCTTTAAAGTTTTCACTGGCACTCATAAAATTAACTTACTCCTGATCATTTTAATTTTTTTATTTTACCTTACCCCCTGTAGTTTAGACTAAATCAGTAAAAGGATTCTGAGACAGTTCCAAACAATTGAGACAATGGCCAAAAAAATGTTATGTTAAAACAAGCAAATAATTGTATTAACAAATATTATAATGACTTACCGTAGGGTACTTTTAAAATTAAGTGGCGAGGCTTTAATGGGCGATCTAGGCTATGGCATTGATCCCAAAGTTGTCGCCGATATTGCTCAAGAAATTTCTGAAGTTGTCAAAAGTGGCATTCAGATCGTCATCGTGGTGGGTGGCGGTAATATTTTCCGGGGAGTAAAGGCCGCTTCGGCGGGTATGGATCGGGCTACGGCTGACTATATCGGGATGATCGCCACCGTGATGAATGCCATGACTTTACAAGATGCCCTTGAACAAATTAATATTCCCACTAGGGTTCAAAGTGCCATCGCTATGCAAGAGGTGGCCGAGCCTTATATCAGGCGTAGAGCGATCCGTCATCTGGAAAAGGGGCGGGTAGTGATTTTTGGGGCAGGATCTGGTAATCCCTTTTTTACCACTGATACTACGGCGGCCTTACGGGCGGCCGAGATTGATGCTGAGGTAATTTTCAAAGCAACTAAGGTTGATGGGGTTTATGATAGTGATCCAATGCTCAACCCTAATGCCAATCGTTATGATAGATTAAGCTATCATCAAGTCCTCACCGATGATTTACGGGTGATGGATGGCACGGCGATCGCCCTTTGTAAAGAAAATAATATTCCCATTGTGGTATTTGACTTATCCGTGCGCGGAAATATTGTCAAAGCCTGTCAAGGGGAAGCTGTTGGTACTACCGTAGGAGGTAATTTGTGAGTTTAGACGATTTAAAAGACAATATGCAAAAGACGGTGGAGGCGACAAAACGGTCTTTTAATACGATCCGCACAGGGAGAGCAAATCCGGCTCTTTTGGATCGGATTGTAGTGGATTATTATGGGTCGCAAATGCCTTTAAAAGCTTTGGCTAATATCAATACTCCCGATTCTAGCACCATTGCGATTCAACCGTTCGATCGCACGAGTATGGGTATGATCGAAAGGGCTATTTCCATGTCAGATCTAGGTTTAACCCCTAATAATAACGGTGAAATTATTCGTTTAAATATTCCCACTTTAACCAGTGAAAGACGGAAAGAATTAGTCAAATTAGCTGGAAAATTAGCAGAGGAAGGACGAGTAGCTTTACGAAATATTCGTAGGGATGCGGTGGATTCCGTGCGTACACAGGAAAAAATTCATAAAATTTCTGAGGATGAATCTCTCTCTTTACAAAAGAAAATTCAAGAAATAACTAATCAATATACGAAAATAATTGATAATTTATTATCAGAAAAAGAGAATGATATTACTACAGTTTAATGTCATTAATTCTTAGTCGCTTTAGTGGACTTTTGCGATTAGCAATGATCCAGTCTTAAAATTAATTTCAAGGCTAATAGTGAAAGTCTATTAAAGTTGACTTTAGCAAATTATTTTTAAGTTTTTCTTTCTACAAATCCTATTTATTTATAGAAGTTTGGCGAGAAAAAAATTTAACTATTCCTTTGATTTTCCCAAGGGAAAGAGAAGGTTTAAAGACTATTAAAAGCAAGGTATTGATTACTAATTTAGTAAACTTTAACATAAAAATATAAAAATTGGTATACCTTTTTAAAGTGAATAAATAACTATAGGTACTATGAAACATTTTATTAGTTAAATTACGATTAGTAATAGAAGAAGGGTGATGAAATAAACTAAATTGATTAGTAATCGCAATTTTGTGACCTTTTTGTTTATATCTCAGACAAAAATCAAAATCTTCATAATAAAGAAAATAATTACAATCAAATTGAGGGCAAAGATCAAAGTTTTTAAGGTTAATAATCATACTACAACCACTGAGCCAATCACAGATTAAATAATCTTGATTAACATTTTTTTCAAATAAGTTAGTTTCTATAATATCACCTAATTTTTGATTAAAAATTCCTCCGCCAAACCAAACTTTTTGCTCTTGGGTGTAAATAATAGTACCTAAGATCGAAAGTTCTGAATATTTTGCTAAAAAATTAATAACATCATTAAAATTAAGATTGTGAAAATAAGTATCGGGATTAATTAACCAAATAATAGCATTTTTATTTTTTTGATAAATAAAATTTATGCCTAGATTACAGGCTTTACCAAAACCTAAGTTTTGTTGATTATTAATGATAATTACATTATCTGATTGTAAAATTTCAATACTTTGATCCTCGGGAGAATTATTAATAATAATAATTTGATAATTTAAGCAATTATTATTATCTATAGAGCTTATTAAATTTTGAATTAAATTAGTTGAATGGTAATTAATAATTAGTAAATAGATCACATTAAATTTATGACTATAAATTAGATACAATGAATTAAATAAATTAGTATTACTTGATGATTTTAGCCTATTTTGCTTTTTTATCTCCTCAATGCTGAAGGGCTATCTAAATAAAGTCTGCCGAAGCAAACTTCAGGCCAAATCCTGATTAATTATTACTGATTAATTGCGCCTAGTGCTATAATGTGTTTGGGATTAGACATTCTTGCCCCGATCCTTCCCTCAATTTCCTTAAATTTATAGATACAATGGCCGACTTTAAAAAAAAACCTGCCCCGAAGAAACAGTTTAAATCTAAACCTAATTTTTCTGATCATAAGCACTCTACATCTGAATTTAAACCAAAATTTAAACCCAAAGTTAAACCCAAAATTCAACCGCAAGTTAAACCAATCATTGATGAAACGGAGATAAATAGGCAAGATCAAACACAAGAAGAAGAATCAGAATTAGTTTACGGAAGACATCCTGTTTTATCTGTCTTAAATAGCGATCGCCCCTTAAATCGCATTTGGATCACCCATCAACTGCGCTATGATCCCCGTTTTTTATCTTTGATTAATACCGCTAAAAGTAATGGTACGGTTGTGGACGAAGTGGGGGTTAGTTTACTTGATAAAATTGCCAAAGGCGGTAATCATCAAGGAGTAGCCGCCCAAATTTCCCCTTATGAGTATTTAGACTTAGAAGAGCTAATTGTTCAGGCTAAACAAAAAAGTAATTCTCCAGTCTTTATTATTACTGATGGGATCACTGATCCCCATAATTTAGGGGCGATTATTCGTACGGCGGAGGCTTTGGGTACTCATGGCTTAATTATTCCCCAACGGCGATCGGTTGGGATTAACTCCACTGTGATGAAGGTTGCGGCCGGAGCTTTAACTTATTATCCTGTAGCAAGGGTAGTTAATCTCAATCGAGCTTTAGATCGCTTAAAAGACGAAGGTTTTTGGATCTATGGTACGGCGGCCAATACGGGCAATGCTTTACATAAAGTTGATTTTCAGGGGGCGATCGGTTTAGTGATCGGCTCAGAAGGTGAAGGCTTGAGTCTATTGACTCAAAAAAAATGCGATCTGTTGGTAGAAATACCTTTAACGGGTAAAACTCCCAGTTTAAATGCTTCTGTAGCAACGGCCATCACCCTGTATGAGGTCTACCGTCAGCGTTGGTTAACCCAAAATAATCAACATTACATAACATCTTAAGATAGTTTAACCTTCCCAAAATTAGAATAGGGAAGTATAACTAAATAAAATAGTAGTCTTTAGTTGTTTAAGATGATTTAATTCGTCAAGAGTTTTGCTTAGACTACTATTAAACAATTCACTCTTTCACAATTTAATTTTAAAAAGTTTTTTTCGTTTTCAAAAAAGAATTATGATTAACTCTATTAAAGAAATTTTCATCAAAGTATTAGAATTTATTGGTTTTGCTTTTTGGATTGAAATTAAAACAGATAAGCCAACTTGTATCTATTATTTTGGGCCTTTTTTAACTAAAACTGAAGCCGAAAATGCTCAGAGCGGTTATGTTGAAGATTTACAAAATGAAGGGACTCAAGGTATTTTTGTTGAGATTAAACGCTGTAAACCTCAAACTTTAACAATTTTTGATGAGTTAGGGGAAAAAAAGTCAAAGAGTTCGATTAAAAATTTCAGTTTTGAAATCTAACAGTTTATTTATTAAAGCTTTAACCTTAATTCTCTTACTTATTATTTGACTTCTTGATTGATTGACAAAAGTTAACTAATTAAGTTAACCTGAAAAAAGTCAATGCTAAAGATTAAAATTAAAATTTGAGAGAAAACCACAATGGCTTACGAATTACCAAAACTTCCCTATGATTATACCGCTTTAGAACCTTGTATTTCTAAAAGCACTTTAGAGTTTCATCATGACAAACATCATGCGGCTTATGTTAATAACTTTAATAATCTTGTAAAAGGGACTGATTTAGATAGTAAATCCCTTGAAGAAGTTATGAAATTAACCGCCAATAATCCTGAGAAAGCTGGTATTTTTAATAATGCGGCACAATCATGGAATCATAGTTTTTATTGGCAATGTCTTAAAGCTAATGGAGGTGGTACTCCCTCCGGCTCTTTAGCTGATAAAATTAATGCTGATTTTGGTAGTTTTGAGAACTTTGTTGAAGCTTTTAAAACTGCTGGTGCGACTCAATTTGGTAGTGGTTGGGCCTGGTTAGTATTAGATAATGGCACTTTAAAAGTTACTAAAACTGGAAATGCTGGAAACCCTTTAACCAGTGGTCAAACTCCTTTATTAACAATGGATGTGTGGGAACACGCTTATTATTTAGATTATCAAAACCGCCGTCCTGATTATATTAATGACTTTTTAGGAAAGTTAGTTAATTGGGATTTTGTGGCTGAAAATTTAGCCAAAGCTTAAGTTAATTTTGCTTAATTTTTATTAGAATTTCCGAAGTTATAAGCTTCGGAAATTTTTATTTTAAGTTTATTTAAGATTAGTTGGTTTTCCCGATCAAGTAAACTTTATCTTTAAATATTCCCTATCCCGTATTATTAGAATGGGAAGAAATTGCTAATCAATAATCAATAATAATTAATAATTAAATTTCAAAATTAAAACCTTTTTGTTTTAATTTTTGATATTTTTCTTCATCAAATTGATAAAGTTGGGCGGCACGGTGAGCGACTCCAATTTGTTTTTCTTTTAAGGGAATTAACAGTTCCATTTTTAAAATTTTACGGCGAAAATTACGTTTATCTAAATCTTGTCTTAAGACATTTTCATATAATTTTTGTAACTGAGAAAGGGTAAATTTTTTGGGTAATAATTCAAAACCGATCGGCTCATAACGTAATTTTCCTTGTAATCTTTTTAAGGCAACATTTAAAATTTGATCATGATCAAAAGCCAATTTAGGAATATCATTAAGGGAAAACCATTGAGCTAATTTTGCATCAGTGGTAGCTTTAATTTTCTGTTCAGTTAAGTTAATTAAAGCATAATAAGCAACAGTAATTACTCTTTCTCTTGGATCTCGATTGACATTTCCAAAAGTATATAATTGCTCTAAAAATATTTCTTTAATACCCGTTTCTTCTTGTAATTCTCTTAAGGCCGCATCTTCTAAAGACTCATCTAAATGCACAAAACCACCGGGTAAAGCCCATTGATTTTGAAATGGTGGGATTTTTCTTTTAATTAACATTACTTTTAAAATTTGATTGCGATCCAAGCCAAAAACAACACAATCAACTGTAACAGCAGGTTTTGGATATTGATAAGTATAAGGCATTATAAAGATACTATCTAAAACTGATTTTATATTATATCATTAATTCAGTGATTAATGACAAATAACTAAAATTAATCATTTGATTCTTCTAACTTTTTATCATTTTTAATAATACTTAAAATGCTACTAATAAAAGTTAATAAATTACTTAAACTTCCCTCTTGATTATTATTAGTAATAATTGTTGTTTTTTGTTCATCAGGGGCGGGTAAATTTTTGGCTATTTCTGATAATTGATTAATTAATTGAGCTTGTAAATTAACCTCAGAAATATTATTTTCGATTTCTTTTCTTCTTTGTTCTAAATTTAATTCTCTTTGTCTTTGTTCAATTTTAGCAATATTTTCTAACTGTTCAATGTCTAATTTAGCTATTATTTCTTCTTTGACTTTTTGCCGTTGAATTGCATCAAATAACATCTGTTCATTGAGTTTTTCTGTTTCAGCAGTAATCTTTCTTTTTTCTATATCTAATTCCTGTAAAACTAACTCTAATTTCGCCTCATTTTGAGCCTGTAAAGTTGCATTTTCTTCTACTAATTTTTGACGAGTAGCTTCTTCTTCTAAAGTATGACGGCGTAACATTTCGCTATGTTCTCGATCATATTTTTTCTGTTCTTGATTAGCTTTTAAAAGTTCAATTTCACTTTGGGCATTTAATTCCGCTCTTTCTTGAATAATGCGATTTTCTAACTCTTTTTTCGTAATTTCTTCTTGATTTTTTAACTCAGCTAAACGAGCCAATTTTTCCCTTTCAACCCGAAAAGGAATTTGTAAATTTTGCCATAATTGTGCCGAACTAACTACCGCTTCTTTTATTTGTACAGTGACAATTTTTAAGCCTAAACCTTCAATTTTTTGTTGACCATTTTTGCTTCCTTCCGCTACATTTTGCAAACGATTAGTTAACTCTTGAATAATCGGTTGTTTATCACTTAAAACCTCATCAATAGACATGGTAGCAACCTTATCTTTAATGGCCGCTTCCGCCTGTTCTCTTAATTGAATATTAACAATACCCATCGGGTCTTCAGGATCGCTAAAATCCAATTTCCAATAAGCAGTTTTAATGTCGTCAATAATCCACTGTACATAGGCTTGAACTAAAATACCTTGACGTTCACGACAGATACAATTGGCATTAATTAAGATAGTTTGAACAGCAGAAGGTATAATTAAAAAAGCATCGGTGAGGGGGTTAAAAGGGAAAGAAATACCCATCCCAATATGAATCGGTTGTTCATGGCCTCTACGGGTATGAATTACATAAACATTGGGGGGAACAACCACACTTTTCCATAACCAAAAACCCGTTATTCGATATTCGATCGCGCGGCCAATGTGAATAGGAGGAGGGGAAATAATATCATTAGAAACGCCCCCCATCATTTGAAAATTACTTGAAACCATCGGTGCAGGTGCTGATGCTTGGGGGATAGAACGTCTTTTTTGTAATTTATTACTAACTTCTTCCTGTTCCTGTAAAACTTGTTGTAAATAGGTATTTTCGGGAGGTTTTCTTTCCATAAATTTAACCTCATTTTAATTAAAATTAATGGTGATTGATGATTATTTATATCTTAAACAAAAAAGTGGAGATTTTACCAAAAATGAAGTTATTGATCCCATTAGTTAATAATAAGAAGTCGCACAACTATTAAATCCCCGACTTTTCCTATTAGCAATGATTCGATTATTTCCACAAATAATCAATAACTATAAACTACAAAATCTTCTTTGACGATCTAAGTCTGGTTCTTGCCAAGAATAGGCAAAATGACTGATAGAATTAATTTGAGGTAAGGTGCGGCGAATTGAGTCCATTTGATTTTCTAAAGAAGGACGATTATTGACAGATTGACTCCACCCACCAGCTAAGGCCGGAGTGATACTAGCCCCATTTCGAGACATATTAACTACTCGTCTGACTAATTCCACAATACAACCGGAATGGCCACAAACACCGTAAGACATGGGATGATATTCCATATTAACGGGAAAGCGATCCCAAGGTTGTAAACGGGAATCAAAGCCAAGTTGGCCGACCGTTTGATTTCCGTCTGGGAAGAAGACTGCTCCTGTTTGAATACCTTGACGTTGGGCGGGGGTGGAAGCGACCGCTAAAAAGTCAATCACACCTTGGGCGGCATGGGCTACGGTTAGATACCATAGATCCAATTGTAATTTTTGATGTAGTTGTTGAGGGGAGGCCGAATATTCCCATTCTAAAGGTACACGCCCCTGCCACATCGGGATTTGTTCATTGGGATAACCTTCCTGTACACTTAAAATATCTTGGGGGGTGATAAAACCGTTGCGAATATAACGATCGATCAAAGCTCGGCCTTGACGATTTTGCGCCCTTTGATAGAGGGCTTGCCGAGAAGCATTACTATAGATCCATAGGTCTTCAACTTCACTGGCTACGGAGTTTGAGCCTGTTCCCCTTGGATAACGGATATAATCAAATAAAATTCCATCGGGGCGACGTTTAGCCACTTCAGATACTAATCCATAATAATCGCCCCTAGCGATTTCATTATAGGGGTCTACAAAGGCTTGAGAACCATCACTAACGTAGGATAAACTACTTTGCCCTCGGCCGTTAATAGCTAAAACTCCTTGGCGATCCCTTCTTTGACTATAGGCATAACCAAAATTCATGGTAAATAGCCAAGCATAGACTTTTAAACCCCTTTCACGACCTTTTTGAATGGCTTGAGCTAGTAGATCCACATTATTAGCTTTAGGATCATCAATCACAGATCGCCAAGGTGTGGGATTATCATTGGGGGGTAATAGGACTTGACTATCGTAAAAAACCTCAACATATACTTGGTTATAACCTTTATTAATCAATTGATCAAAAATATCATCTAAAGCTCCGGGTTTAACGTCACAGGGGTAAAGACGAAGCCAGATCGCTTGATTTTTTAACCAATTTTGATTACGACAAGTTTGTAAAAGATTACGATGTTCATTGAGTGTATTTTGATAGGCTTGACGTGCTTCGAGATTACCTTGTAAAAAACTTTTGCGTAAATTATTTTTCTGGGTGATTAGATCTTGACTAAAATGACAATAACGATTATCAATAGCGGCTTGGGCGGGATTAAACCAAGCATTTTGAGCGAAAAAAGTTGTTGAAGAAATAAAACCGATCATTGCCCTTCGGCAAAAAGTTTGTAATTTTTTGGTGACAAGATTAGGATTAACTTTCATATTTCGTTATTGGTTATTCGTTATTAGTTATTGTTTATTTGTTATTGGTCACTGGTCATTGGTCATTGGTCACTGGTCATTGGTCACTGGTCACTGGTCATTGGTCACTGATAACTGGTAAAATTTTATAAACCACGTTTAATGGCAATTTCTACCTGTTTAAATTCATCATTCAAGCGATTTTTTAGCTTTTCAGGAATGGGACGACTACCATAAGCGGTATAATATCCGGCCAAGGAATTTAAAGCGGTTTGCATGGTGGTAAAAGAGCGTAAAGTCGCCCGTTTTGTGTCTCGGCGATAGCGAGAAGCATAGTCATTGATCTGTTGATGGGCTAAAGCGGAAATTTCTGCTTTATTTTCAGCATCGGAGGGTAAATTAATGGCTGTAGTTAAAGTTTCAATAACTTTAAGGGTATCATCAGCATAATTACCTGTAATACCTCCGGGAGTAGCAGAACAACCCATTAAGCCGATCATAACGACTAAAACTAAAGCTAAACAACGAGAGAAAAAAGTTTTAAGTGACATACAATTCAATAAACAACTTTGGTGCAATAAATTTAATCCTAACAAGTAATTGTTCAATTAACTATGTCCAAATTTTAAATTAAATTTCAAATTTGGCATTTTTGGGAAATTTTCGTTACCCTCATATTAGTTATAGTTCTTGATGGAGTTTTGAAGATTATGGAAGGAGGCACTCTCTTGCAAGATCGTGATTACACTCTGATTATTGATAAAAGTGGTAGTATGTCGATCGCTGATCAACCAGGTGGGAAAACCCGTTGGGATGCGGCGCAAGAATCAACTCTAGCTTTAGCTCGAAAATGTGAACAGTTTGATCCTGATGGCATTACCATTTATCTATTTTCTGGTCGTTTCAGACGTTATGATAATGTTACCTCTAATAAAGTTTCTCAAATTTATTTAGAAAATGATCCTATGGGGCGCACTGATCTAGCTTCGGTGTTAAAAGATGCTTGTGATGATTATTTTCTTCGTAAAGGGGAGGGTAAAACTAAGTCTAATGGTGAAACTATTTTGGTTATTACTGATGGTGAGCCTGACGATCGCAAAGCGGTGATGCGAGTTATTATTGAAGCGGCCAATAAAATTGAGCGTGATGAGGAGTTAGCTATTTCTCTGATCCAAGTGGGCAATGATAAGACTGCTACTCAATTTTTAAAAGCTCTTGATGATGAACTTCAAGGGGTGGGAGCAAAATTTGATATTGTTGATACTATTACAATTGAAGATATGGAAGAAATGTCTTTAGTTGAAATTTTACTTAATGCGATCAATGATTAGATTTATTCCACAAGTTGAGTAATAAGTAATCGGTAATAAGTAATAAGTAATAATGGGAACTATTCACTTTTAATTACCATCAAATAATCACATATAAAGAATAACAAACAATCAATAATTAATCACAAAAATTATGTATTCAAGTTTAACATTATCTTCTGTTCCTGAATGGGAAGTATTTGCCCTTGATGCGTCACCTAATGTTGAGCAACTTGATAATATTAAGGCTCATTTAGATTTAATCTTATTAGCTTTAGAAGCATTAACGGGTATTACTTCAGAAGAAATGTTACAAGTGGCTACTCAATTAAATTTGGAAAAATTTATCGCTGATCGCATCGGTTTATGGCGTTTACGTCAATCAAATCCTTTGCGCAAAAGTTCGGGCGGACGTAAAAAATTAGATGTGGATGAGGCCAGATCTTTAGTGTTAATTATTTGTACTTTAGCCTATCGTTATCAAGAATTAATCCGTAGGGCTGTGGCTTTATTGGAACAAATGACTCAACAAAATCAAGAGCCTCACCGTAGTGCTTTATTAGGGGATTATTTAGATAATTTTAATAATACTTATTTACAAAGAATGGATGAAGAAAAGAGTCTTTCTAGTCGTCAATTATCCCAATTAGCTTTTAAATTATTAATAGATTTATTATTTTATAGTGATAAAAATGGCCATCGCCGTTTATGGTTAGCTTTAATTGATTATTCTAATAATTAAAGGTCATTTTTCGTTTGTAAAGTATTAATTATTAATTGTTAATTATCTATTGTTAATACACCAGCAAAAATATTTCTCACAGCCCTACAAATTCGGTTAATATCTTCTTTTAATAAGGGTGGCCAAGCAATATTAGTTTTCTCTCCTATTTCAAAAGCTAAACGACTATCAAAAGATAATAAATGTAGGGCATAAACTAATTCTCGATCTAAATGACTGGTGCCGTGTAAGCCGTCAAACACTATTTTTAAGGCTAATAAAATATTGGTTACTTGTCCGGGTATAGGGGCTTTTCCTTGTTTTAAATGATTAAGAAAAGTCTTACTATTTTCTTCTGAAATATCTACTTGAGAAATTAAAAATTTACGCGCTGTTTTATAATCCATACTAATTTAATAATTGATAATTGATAGTTGATAATTTACAAATAACAAATAACTAATAACCAATAACCAATAACATTAAAATCTTAAACCTAAGCCTGTTTGCACGGAAAAAGCCGTACCTCCACCATTGCGGTAGGCATCAAAGGCGACCACTGCATTACCAAATAGTGCTAAGTTACTATTGGGCATCATGTAATCAATGCCGGGTTGTAAGGCAAAAGCGGTCTGATCCCCTGTGGGAGAAGGCCCTCCGTTGGCAAAAGATACCCCAGCGCCCAGATAAAGATCCGTAGTCCAACTAATGGGTACATCGTATGAAATAGTGGGAATAATGGCTGTGCCTTGACCGATCAGGGCTTGAGTGCGAAAAGAAACGGGGGTTTCTAAAAATTTATAACGCAGGGAGATCACTCCTCCTACTTGTTGGCCGTCGCTTTGACTGTCATTGGTGATGCCAAAAGTTGGGCCTACCCCAATATAACTGCCATAAGCGGCTTGTGCTGTGGTTGGTTTGGTTGAATAGTTAAAACTGACTGCGATCGCAGTAGTTGCCAATAATAGATGAAACCAAGAAGATTTAAGTTGGGCTTTGAGTTGCATCGTGGACTCCTCACAGGTCAATAATCAATTTTAATCGCATTATAAACTAAAAGTTTTAAAAATAAAAAAAGAAAATAAAGTAAATTTTTATTTTTTATGATCTTGTAAACTATAGCCCACTCCTTGTAAAATTCCTTTGCCAACTAAGCCGATCCCTTTTCCAATAATTTGGGTTAAAATAAAGACCAAACCTTTACCTAAAAAAGTAATTATTGTCTGTAAAATTGGAGTTATGGCATCTTTAAATTCAAGGATAATTGTTACTAACCAAGGAAAACCTGTTAATTTTTCTAATTCTTTTTGGCGGGGATAATAAATAAAAAGTGATTGAATTTTACACTGATTAAAATAAAAGAATTGATATTTACTTTCAAAAATTGCTTGGGGTTCAATTAATAATTTATGATGGCGATATTGACTGGAAACAATATTTCTAAATTTGGCCATTTCCCTTGATGAATAATAGAGATTTATTAAAAGTTTATCTTTGATTTGTTCCTGTTCAGAAAAGTGATTTAATAATAATTGAATGACCGAATTGGCCAATAAAATAATTAAGTTTTGTAAAATTATTTCTGCTCTTTGATTAGCTTCAAAAGTATTAAAACTATAGGAAATTTGATCAATTAAAATTGATTTTTCTAAAATCCAATAATTCAATAGATCTGAGGTTAAAGGTATTTTATTTAAAAGTTGTTGTTGAATGTTAAAAGTATCTTGAATAATCAAATTTTTTAATTGTTCTTGATTCAAGAGGGGGGCATTTTGTAAAATAAATTCAAAGGTTACTTCTTGCCAAATTTGAGTTAAAATTAATAGATTTTGCTCCGATAATTTTTGACTATCAATTTTCAGTAATTTTAGGGCTTCTAATTTTTGATAAATTTTATTTAAAATTAAATAGATTAAAACTTTTTTTGGTTGACTTTTTAAAATGTCTATTTCTAAAATTAAACCTGTTTGATTAATAATTTCTGAGTCAATTTTAATTAAATTAAAAGTAGTTTCTAAAATGGGTTTAATCTTGGATTTTTGCTCACCTAAATTAATTAAATCAGGAAATATTAACATTGGTTCACTTGAACTATTAATATTAAGAGTTTTAGAATTATTGTTATTAGTTAATTGCTCTTGTTTTACTGATTTTTCTTGATTTAATAATTGTTGAAAGTCTTGGGGAAAAAGATGATTAATTAACCAACGTGCTGTTAATAATTCTCTTTTTCTACCCAATAAAAATTGGTAATTAAAATTGGAAAGATGATCAATTTTTAGTTGAGATTCTATTTCTTGAAGATTAAGATTAACTTCTGTTAAACCAGTTTGATAAAATTTTAATAACCAATTTTGATTGATTATTTTTGGTAAATTTGTCTGATTATTTTTAGATGAATTAAATTGTAAATTAGGCCAATAATTTTCCCCTTGGGTTATTTTACTTAAAATTAAAGTTAATTGATCTAAAGAAATGCCCTTTTGAGAATAACCATTAATGCCGATTTTTTTTGCTTCAAGTAACTGTGGATGAGTAAAATTATTACTCAATAAAAAAACTTTAATTTTGGGGTATTTTTTGGTTATTTGCTGATAATAATTTAAAAATTCTTGTTCTTGACTATGATTAGTTAAAATCAAATCTATAATAATTAAATCGGGTAATTCTTTTTGACAAATTGGCAAAATTTCCGAGATTGAATTAATATTTCCAATCAAATTAAATTGAGAAAAAGCTTTAATTGCTGTGGCAAAACCTAAAGCAAAAATTGGATCGGCATCTAACAATAAAATTTTAATAGCAACTTGATTCATAAATGAAAAACTTAATTAATTTTTATTAACAATTTGGATGTCTAATCAAATATTAGTATCAAGCAAATAAGAATAAGATCTAATTATAAATCAATATTATCTAATGGGAATAAATCTTGATTAACTGTTATTATTTTTAATAATTCTAGCATCATAACATATAGTTTTATTTTTTTTGTATACAATGATAATAATTTTTGGTTATATCTTAACAAAATTTTTCTGATTTTATTAAGGGCTTCAAAAATAGGGAAATTAGTTAAAAAATTATTATTTAATATGATTAAATTTCTTAAGTTTTTAATTAATTTAACTGTCAATTTTCACCGATCAATTATTCATTGATCAAGTTAGCTTGAGCGTTACGTCTCCACATTTGGGGCTTTATTCTTCTTAAGGCCGAAGCCTTAAACTGTTGATCCCATTTTTCTTGGGAAATTTGCGCTAAATCTGTTAATTTTGGAGCAATATTGTCGGGATAGGGGCGAAAGTCTGTGACATCCGTTTCCTGTGCAAAACGCTCATTCCAAGGGCAAACATCCTGACAAATATCACACCCAGCCACCCAGCCCTGTAAATTTTCTTTAATATTCTGAGGTAAATCAGAGCTACGGTTTTCGATTGTATGGTAGGCTATACAGAGGTTAGCATCCACTACGAAGGGTTTAACGATCGCTTGGGTGGGACAAGCCGTAATACAACGATTACAAGTACCACAATGGGAAGTATGGGGGCGATCGGGAGTTAAGTTTAAATTAGTGATAATTTCCCCTAAAAACACCCAACTGCCGTAGTTTCTGGTGATTAAATTGCTATTTTTGCCGATCCAACCTAATCCTGCTCTTTGCGCCCAAACTTTATCCTGTATGGGAGCAGTATCGGCATAATAACGGGTTGTAATCTGAGGATGTTGAGATTCTAACCAGAGGGAAAAAGCTTTTAATTTTTTTGTCATGACTTTATGATAATCCCGCCCCCAACCATAGCGTGAAATTTTACCATATTCAGAGCTATTAGGACGTTGATCGGGAGTATAATAATTTAGAGCTAGGGAAATTATAGAGCTTACATCTTCCATTAACTCATAAATATTTTGTCTTTTTGGGTTTTTCATCCAATCTAAATCTGCATAATAACCTTGATTTAACCAAGTCAGTAAATTTTTATTAGCTAAATCCTCATAATTAATTTCGGCAGAGGCAATTCCTACTAAATGGAAACCAAAATTGAGGGCTTTTTCTTTGATCAAATTAGAGTTAAGGGAAGTAAGATTAAGGCTAGGCATTGAGATTTAAGGTATTAATATTTAATGATAAAAGTTCTAATTGTTTTAATTCTTAAAGTTAATAAATAATCCCCCTTTGCTTTTATTTTAAAGCTTTAGGGGGTAAGGTCTAACAAATTTAGTTTAACAATTGACAATTATTTTACACATTGAATTAAACAATTATTAAATATTAATTATCAATTGTTGATTGATAATTTAAACTGGCTTGAATCAAGCCCACAAATAAAGGATGGGCTTTATTGGGGCGGGAATTAAATTCGGGGTGAAATTGGGTGGCAATAAAGAAAAGATGTCTTTTTAACTCGATAATTTCTACCAATCTACCATCGGGAGATGTGCCACTAATTACATAATCTTTTTCTAAAAAATGATTACGATAAGCATTATTAAACTCATAACGATGGCGGTGACGCTCATAAACTACCTCTTGTTGATAAAGTTGATAGGTGAGGGTGTCCGGTGTTAAACGGCAAGGGTATAAGCCTAAACGCATTGTTCCTCCAAGGTCTACCACGTCTTCCTGTTCAGGTAATAAATTAATCACAGGATTAACTGTATCGGGGACAAATTCGGCACTGTGAGCATTTTCTAACTGTGCTACGTTGCGCGCCCATTCAATAATTGAGCATTGCATCCCTAAACATAACCCTAAAAACGGAAGATTGTGAGTTCGTGCATATTCGATCGCCTTAACTTTGCCATCCACGCCCCGAATACCAAAGCCTCCGGGTACAACTACCCCGCTCACGCCTTGTAAATATTCCGCCGCTCCATTAATCTCGAGATCCTCTGCGTTCACCCATTTTAACTCGATCTCACTCTCACAGGCGATCGCCGCATGGCCGAGGGCTTCCACCACCGATAAATAGGCATCACTTAACTGGATATATTTACCCACGATCGCTATCGTGACTTTATGATGGGGGTTTTTCATTTTGTCGACCAAATTTTGCCACTGACTCAGATTAGGCTCTCTTTGTTCAAGACGTAATAACTCTAAAACTTGGGTGGCTAAACCCTCTTTTTCCAAATTCAGAGGTACTTCATAAATACTACTAGCATCGGCTGAGGTAATTACTGATTCTACCGGAACATCACAAAACTCAGCTAATTTTTCTTTCATTCCTTGTTTTAAGGGCTTTTCACAGCGACAAACTAACACATCCGGTTGAATGCCAATGGATCTAAGCTCTTTAACGGAATGTTGAGTGGGTTTTGTTTTCATTTCTCCGGCCGCCTTGATCCAAGGAATTAAGGTAACGTGCATATATAGCACATTATCGCGCCCCACATCCTTCCTAAATTGACGAATTGCCTCTAAAAAGGGTAAAGACTCAATATCTCCTACCGTTCCACCAATTTCTGTAATGACTACATCAGAGTTTGTATTACGGGCTACTCGTTGTATCCTCTCTTTAATTTCGTTAGTAATGTGAGGAATAACTTGAACCGTAGCACCATCATAAGCGCCCCTACGCTCTTTATTAATCACAGATTGATAGATTAAGCCTGTGGTGACGCTATTTAAACGAGACATGGAAGTATCGGTGAATCTTTCATAATGCCCTAGATCCAAGTCAGTTTCCGCCCCGTCTTCCGTGACGAATACTTCCCCATGTTGAAAAGGGCTTAAAGTGCCGGGATCTACGTTAATATAGGGATCAAGTTTGAGGATCGAGACGGAATAATTACGAGACTTAAATAAACGCCCTAAACTAGCCGCCACAATGCCTTTACCAATACTGGAAACCACACCACCTGTAACAAATACAAATTTACTCATATAATTTAATTTAGTGAACTGACATCATTTTAATCAAACTATCAAATTTAACATTTTTTACCATCAATTAATCTGAAATTTTAACAAGCAGATAGCAAACAAGCACGAAAAACCTTAATCTTTAAGCTCGATCGCACTTCAAACTTCTTTAATATCAATTAAATAATTTTTAATACGAATATAAAAGTAATTATTTTTCCAATTCAGAATAATTAAATTACTGATTTATCATAATCAAACTCACAGAGCTTTAAATTTTTTCCAAATATTAATAATTCCCGGCTGACTTCCAGTAACTAAAAATTGTCCATCTGGACTAAAAATAATTGGGTTTTCTCCTTGTATTATTGTTAATAATTCTAGTGTCGAAATATCCCATAATTTGACTTCTTGAGCGGAGGCTGTGGCTAAAATTTTACCATTAGGATGTAAAGCCATTGATAAAATAGGGGATGAATGGGGTGTAAATGAAAACATTAATTCTCCTGTTTTTAGCTCCCATTTTTTGACGGAATAATCTAAACTACTACTAAATAAAGTTTGATGATCTGGACAAATAACTAAATCTGTAATAGTGGATAAATGTCCTTTAAGATGATAATTTTGATATTGTTTTTTAACTTGCCAAACTATAATTTGATCATCTAAATCACCACTTACTAAATAATTACAATCCCTACTTAAAGCTAAACAAGTAATTCCACTTTGATGCCCTTTTAAAGTAGTAATATGTCTTCTGTTTAATACTTCCCAAACATTAATCATTTGATCTGAACTTCCACTGAATAAATATTTTCCGGTTGGGCTAAATAATAAGGAAGTTATTGAGCCTTGATGACTATGATTAATACGAGGTTTAATAAATGTTTGGGCAAAACTTTTAGTATCTATTTTCCAACAAGAAATATTTTGATCAAAACTGCCTCCCACTAGGAAATTATCTTGTAGATCAAGGGCATAACATCCGCTTTTTAATCCGAAAAATTGAGTGATTTTTTCTCCTGTATAAATATTTCTTAAGGTAATAGTTTGATCATCACAGCCACTAGCTAAAATTTGACCATTTTTATTAAAAGCAAAGGCGTTAATTTTTTGATTATGTCCTTTAAATGTATAGTGATGTTGCCAAGAATTTTGATTAATTATGGTGGGTTTTTGAACAGTTTTAGTAGTGGCTGAATTAACTTGATAGGATTGATTAATTTGGTTTTGTTTTTGCTTAACTTTTAATTTAAGATATTCTAATTCATCTTCTAATTCTAAGTTTTGCCACATCTTATTTTCTTCATATTCTTGAGTTATTTTTCCTAAAAGATAAGCATTTTCATAATAATTTTGTGCGGAATTTCCCACCCCAACCATTTTGGCAATGCCGTACACTCCTAAACCGATGATTCCTCCGGCCATGGCCATTGTTCCCATGCCAATGCCCACGGCCGTGCCTCCCATGCTTAAGCCCATTCCCCCTACTACTGCATAGGTGGCCATTCCACCGATCGCACCTACTCCGGTAAAACCTAAAGCACTATGATCACCATCTTCTATTGCTTTGATCCCACCATAAAGAGCAGATCCAGCGATCGCTCCTGTTCCCATCATCGCACCTAAACCCAAACCCAAACCTCCAAAACCGCCCACAATACCTGCACCGCCTACGGTGGAATAAACCGTTGCACCTACCATTGAGCCACTAAGAGGTAAAATTACACTGTCGGATGTATTTATATTTTTCATAATCTTAAGTTATATAGCAATCCTAAATAGGTTGTGGCAAAATTCCATATTGATAAAGTTTGGGGAAATCAAATATTTGACCATGCGCAAAAAACTTAAATAGCCACTTTACTATTTTAAATGATTTACATAAATGATAGAATTGTCTAATAAAATTTTTCACTTGTAGCCAAATATCTTCTACCGGATTTTGTTCTGGAGCATTAGGGGCAAATTTATGACAAGTAATTAACCATTCTTCTTCCAATAAATCTTGATTTATTATAGTTAAATACTCCCTAAATTCTTTTGAGTCATGATAGGTTGCTCCATCCCAAAATATTGCTAATCTTTTTCCTTTTCTTTTTGATAGTAAATACTTGATAAATTTGATCGTATTTTCTGTATTTCCACTTTCATATTCTTTGACAATAAATTCTTTAGTTTGATAGTCTAATGCCCCATAATAAGTTTGTCGGCTTTTTCATTTTTAATGGGAATTTCTATTCTTTGATCTGTTCTTCCCCAAACATAACCTAAAATGTCTCCCCAAAGTAAATGACATTCATCAATCATAAACACTACAAGCTCTCCACTCTCTATTTCTTCTTTCCAAATCTCTAATTTTTCACTGATTTCTTTTTTTTTAGCTTCGACTAATTCGTCATTTTTAGCCGGATTCTTTTTTGAGTTTTTTCCAACTTATTTTCGCTTCTTTGAGCAAACTATAATAACTTTGATTGGATTTATAAATAATATTATATTCTCGCTCTAAATAAATTTTTAAATCTGATAATCTTAAATATTCTTGCTCTCTTAACCAATTAATAACTTGGTCTTTTCTTCTAGTTTTAATTCACTTTTAGTTCCTTTAAACTGTAATTTCAAGCTTTCTACTCCACAAAAAAGAGCTTGATTTTTCCACATACTAATAAAGCTATGAGAAACTTGTAATAATTCTTTTACTTCATGGTATGATTTTCCTTCTAAAATCATTTTGACAGCTAAAGCCCTTTTTATTTCTTTAGCCTCTTTTGTTTGATTGATAAAATCATTTAACTCAGAAATAATGTTCATTTTTTTTTCCTTGAATTTAGATTATAATTAATATTATATCTGTTATGACCTATTTAGGATTGCTATAGGTAAATAGTTAAGACTTAGTAAGTTTTTTTAAGCTAAATTATAACTTATACCATTTACAAAAAGTAAGTTCAGGGTTAGTATAGGAATAAATTAACAGGAGCAATAGTATGTCAGGAATATCAAAAATAGAAGTAATTGAATCAGCAGATACACTAAAAAATCTCATGAAACAACAAAAAACAGCTTTGAATTTTGCCAAAGTTCAAGCTTTATATCTTTGGAAAATTCAAGTGGCTGAAACGATCAGATACTTAGCGGTAATGATGGGGCGTAGTGAGAGAACAATTTACGAATGGTTTCACTTATATAAGACGGAAGGATTAGACGCATTATTACAAGAACATAATAAAACAGGAAGACCAAAAAAACTAGAGCTAGAAACAGTTGCTCTGGTCAAAAAGAATTAAGTGAGCCTCAAGGATTTAACAGTTACCAAGAAATAAAAATATGGTTATTTACTTGTCAAGATATTGAGATAAGTTATACCACAATACATCAATTAGTGAGATACGAATTAGGGGCAAAATTAAAAGTACCACGTCCTTATCATGAGTATCAAAATGAAGGGGTAATATCCGTATTTAAAGAGTATTTACCCATAAGATTAAAAGGCATAATAGCTCAAATAAAAGAGAAATGGGGTGATACTAAAAATATTTGTTACTGGTGTCAAGATGAAACTAGATTAGGTTTTAGAACAGAATTAGGAAGGAAAATAACTTTAAAAGGAGTCAAACCAGAACAAGAATTACAATGGCATTATGACTATTATTATCTTTATGGATTAATCGAAGTAGAAAATGGCAAAAGTTTTTTCTATGAACTATCTCATTTTAATAGTGAATGCTTTGGTAAATATTTAACAGAATTTAGTAAAGAATATCCCGATGAGGTTCATATAATACAGTTAGATAATGCACCCTGTCATACTGCCAAAAAGTTAGAAGTACCTGAGAATATAATTTTGTTATTTCAACCACCTTATTGTCCAGAAGTAAATCCGATTGAAAGACTGTGGTTATATATCAAACAACAGTTAAAAAATATCTGGTTTAAGAACTTAGATGATGTCAAAAATAAAGTAGCTAATATCTTAAATAATTTACAAGAAGATTTTATCCTGTCTTTAGCAGGTTGGGATTATATTGTTAATGCTTTATCTGTGTAGCTACTTTTTGTAAATGGTATTAATTTAAAGACAAAAAATTTTTATTTGTGCAAAAAAAACACTTCTCTTAATTGAGAAGTATTTTTTTTAGACTTGATTTAGAATTAATTAGATGAAAGTTTTAGTTTATTTTCATAACTTAAAACGGTATTTTGTAATAACATGGCTACGGTCATGGGGCCAACACCTCCGGGTACTGGGGTAATATATTTGGCAATTTTGGCTACGGACTCAAAATGCACATCCCCGACAATTTTTGATTTTCCGTCTGATATTTCAAGACGGTTGATCCCCACATCTATTACCACTGCACCTTTTTTGACCAGATCGGCCGTTATAAATTCCGGTTTTCCCACCGCTCCAATTAAAATATCCGCATTAGCGGTAATTTCGGCTAAGTTTTGAGTGCGAGAATGGGCGATCGTGACGGTGGCATTTCTTTCTAATAACATTAAGGCTAAGGGTTTTCCTACTAAAATACTACGGCCTACAACCACCGCATTTTTCCCTTCCAATTCAATGTTATATTCATCTAATAAAGCCATTACTCCGGCTGGGGTACAACTTCTTAAGCCTTGTTCTGATCGCACTAAATGGCCTAAATTAACGGGGTGTAAACCGTCTGCATCTTTTTCGGGTGCAATTTTATGTAATAAAGCCACAGCATCAAATTGAGGAGGGAGGGGAAGTTGAATTAAAATACCATCTACTTGATCATCATGGTTTAATTGTTCAATTACATTTTCTAATTCTTGTGTGCTAATATCGGCGGGAAAATGTTTTCCAAAAGAAGCAATTCCAACTTTTTTACAGGAATGTTCTTTATTTCTAACATAAACTGCACTAGCTGGATTATCTCCTATCATTAAGACGGCTAAACCCGGAGGCCTGCCTATTTTGGGTTGTAAGGTTGCAATTTTCTCTTTTAATTCTTGCTGAATTTTATGAGCGAGGGCTTTGCCATCTAAAATTTGTGCTGTTTGTTCTAACATAGAATAATCTCAATAAGCGTGATAATTTAATATAATTATAATTGACCATTTGCAGATTACATGATCACAAGTAAGATTGCTATTTCACCAACTATGAATAATTAATTACCAATGATTAAAAAAGTTTTGATTTTTAAATTTAGTTTAGCTTCTTTATTATTCTGTGGAATAATTGGTCTTAATTATTCTACACAAAAGTTACAAAGTTTAACAGTTTTAGCACAAGAAACTATTACCGTAACAAAAATTGATCATATTACTCAAGAAATTTCTCCTAATTCAATTTATTTAACGGGAGAAGTAACGGAAATTGCGCCTTTATTGGGGCAAGGAGCTTATGCGTTAAGGGATCAAAGTGGTATTATTTGGGTATTAACAGAACAAAATTTACCTAATATTGGCGAAATTGTTTTAATTCAAGGTGAAATTCAATATCAAAGTATTCCGGTAGATGGTCAGGATATTGGGGAATTTTATATCAAACAAACTCAAAATTTAGCTCTTAATCAGTATATTGTAGCAATTGCAGAGGATACTACGGTTGTAGAAACTCCCATTACCCCCACTCCCGAAGAAACGGCGGTAGTGCCAACTCCCGTTACCCCCACTCCAGAAGAAACGGCGGTAATACTAACTCCCGTTACCCCCACTCCAGAAGAAACGGCGGTAATACCAACGGCTGATAATATTATTATCGAAAACCCCCAACCTAGAAAATTACCTTTTGAGCCTCAATTTATGCCTCATAAATAGTAAAGTATTTTCAAAGTTGGGGAAAAATGCCATTTTTATAAAGTTATGATCTACATAATTGATCGAGCAAATGCCCCTTAAAAAGGGGCATTTAAGGGAAACTTAAGTTAATCAGAATTGGCTCAAAATGATTGGTTTTTTAATCATTTTTGCTTTGATCTAAAATCAATTTTTCTCGGTGAATATGTACTAAATTAAATTCAAAATTAGTCACTTTATTTAACATATAAACCACATGATCCCCCGTTAATAATGTACCATCATTACGACAACTTCCCACATAACGCAAAATACTTTGATGTTGATCAATCACTTTTTCTAATGATAAAGAAAAGAGGCGATCACACAAATTAACTGCATTAATTTTACCCGATTTTGTTTTCTTTTCTAACAGTATTTCTTGACTATTATTGACTAAATTTAGATAATTTTGCCAGTCTTCAAAATTAGCTTCATCTGTTAGTTTTTCTACCGTAATTAAATATTCGGCTTTATTTAATAATTGGGTGGCCGCCTCACTTTTAACTCCGATTTCTTCTACTTGATAAACAGGTAAATCTTCCGATAATTGTTCTTTTAATCGGGCGGTAAAATCATCAAGATCTAAGCGTTTTCTTAACTCAAAATCAATAATTTCTCCGCTACTGGTAGCCCCCAAACTTAAGGCGTTAGCGATGGAAATACGGGGGCTAGGATGAAAACCATTAGTAAAAGCGATGGGAAGGGAAGCCCTGCGCACAACTCTTTCAAATAATCTGACCAAATCTAAATGACTCACAAACCTCATATCTCCCAACTTACCAAACCAGACTCGGAAACGCTGTACCCTTTCCTGATCTCTGGGAAATTCTCCGGCAAACTGAGGAATGGGAGGTGCAGGATAAACCACATTATGGCCAAAATCGTTGCCACAAACCCCACAGTGGGAACAACCATCAAAAGCACAGTCTGGAATAGTCGCCGCCTCTAATGCCCGTTGTAAGTCGTCTTTGAGCCATTGTTTATCAATACCCGTATTAATGTGATCCCAAGGTAAAGGAGCATCTAAAAGCTCAGAATACTCTGAATTGGTAATAACAGGCATCTTGCCTGTTTGCTCATCAGACACAGCCAAGATGGCTGTTTGATCATCAGACACAGGCAAGATGCCTGTACTACGGGAAACTTGATCAAAAACATTCCATTCTCCCTTTTCTACCTGCCGATATTTCCATGTTAAGTCAGACTCATCAATGGCTTGTTCCCATGCTTTAAAGGCTTTGTCCACACTTTCCCACCATGAGTCCATCCCAGCACCTAACTCCCACGCCCTACGGATCACTTTCGAGAGTCTTCTGTCGCCTCGGCCTAAAAAGTCTTCCATTGCTGATATTCTCACATCAGTATAGTTAACTTTTACCCCTCTTAATTTATAAAATTCCGTTTTTAATAGCTCTTGTTTGCGAATAAACTCATCTGTAGAAACAGAATGCCACTGAAAAGGAGTGTGAGGTTTAGGGGTAAAGTTAGAAATAGTAATATTAAAATCTAATCTTTTACGCCCTTTCATGCGACATTCTTGGCGTAACCATTCAATAGTTTCTACAATTCCTAACACATCTAAATCAGTTTCTCCGGGTAAACCAATCATAAAATAAAGTTTAACTTTTTCCCAACCCTGTTCAACGGCGGTTTTCACCCCTCTTAATAATTCTTCATTGGTTAAACCTTTATTGATCACGTCTCTTAAGCGTTGTGTACCTGCTTCGGGGGCAAAGGTTAAGCCCGTTTTACGGATCCCGCCAATAATATTAGCGATATTTTCGTCAAAACGGTCAACCCTTTGGCTAGGTAAGGAGAGGGAGATATTTTCATCCCTTAAACGGTTGCGGATCTCCATGCCTACGGCCGGCAATGCCAAATAGTCGGAACAACTGAGGGATAGGAGGGAAAACTCATTATAACCTGTGGCTCTCATTCCTTTTTCGATCGCCTCGATCACCTGATCGGGTTCAACGTCCGTGGCCGGGCGGGTTAACATTCCGGGCTGACAGAAACGACACCCCCTTGTACAGCCTCGGCGGATCTCCACTGTCAGGCGATCGTGGACGGTTTGCACATAAGGCACTAAACCGATGGAATAGGCGGGAATAGGGGTGGCTACCCTTCTTAAAATTTGGGGTGGAACGTCTGGATGGTTCGGATGTACTGAGCCATCGGCGGCCATGTCATAAAAACATGGTACATAAACTCCCGGAACTTGTGCTAAATCTAAGAGGATTTCTTCTTTTGTTAAATTATTTTTTTTGCCCTGATCGATAATAAAACCGATTTCAGGGAGTAATTCTTCTCCGTCTCCAAGAGCTATAAAATCAAAAAAATCAGAGTATGGCTCTGGATTAGAGGTTGCAGTTTGACCTCCTGCAAAAATAAAAGGATAATTTCCCTCTTTTCTCTCCTGCCATGTGAGGGGAATCTGAGCTAAATTTAACATTTCTAAAATATTAGTTGCCCCTAATTCATAGCTTAAACTGAATCCTAATATATCAAATTCTTTTAAATCTCTTTTTGATTCTAAGGCAAACAGAGGATTATCTGTTTGTCTTAATTTTTGGGCTAAGTCGGGAGCGGGTAAATAGGTGCGATCGCATAACTGTCTCGGTTGAGCATTGATAATATTATAGAGGATAATGTGACCCAAGTTAGATGCTCCTACCTCATAAACCTCTGGATAGGTTAAAACCCAACGCACATTAGCACTCTCCCAGTCTTTATGCACTGCGCCCACCTCATTACCTAAATAACGGGCGGGTTTAAGAATTTCTGTATTAATTAATTCTTCAATTTTTAATTTCATATTTGTTACTTTTGACTGTTTTTTATTTATTATAGCCTTAAAACTTTAACTTGATGCACTGGTATAATATTTGAGGGCAAATTTCCAAAAATAACTAGAAAAAGTTAATAAACAAAAAGCTAAAATTCCCGATAAGAAAATCGTTAAAAATGAACTTCTCCCCAGTAAAGTTTCCGCAGGAATTGTTGTTAAAAAAGTTACGGGAATAATAAAGGTAAAAAATAACCGATAAACCGCAGGATAAGCGATAATAGGATACCTTCCCGCCTCTAATAATCCTTTTAAAACTTCGGTAATATTATAAATTTTTACAAACCAAATACTGGTTGCTCCCATCATAAACCAAATACTATATAATATAATCACTCCAAAACTAATGGGGATTAAACTGATGAGATAAGAACTTAAAGTAATTTTAAGTTTAATTCCGGCATAAAAAATTAATAAAATGCCAAAAATAATATCAGTAATTCCCCATAAAGAAATAGCCCGAAATGATAACCAAAATTGACTACTAATGGGCTTTAATAAGACAAAATCTAATGTTCCTAATTGTACTTGTCTAACGATCCTACTCAAGTTAGGAATTAAAAAAGTAGCGGATATTCCTTGTAATAAAGTGAATATTCCTAAGACAATTAAAGCCTGTTCCCAACTCCAACCATTGAATTGATAATTGTTATTATAAAATAAAAATAAACCGAAAATACTACCAATTAAATTTAAAATACTGGTTAAAGCGGCGATCGCAAAATTTAACCGATATTCTAACTCCCCTAAAATGGCAGTTTGCCAAAACAAAATTAAAACTTTAAAGTATTTTTGCAAAATTTTTAAATGAAAACTCTTTAATAATTTGACAACAGTTTTAATTATATAGTATTTTTGTTATCAAGTTCGAGAACCAAACATTTAATTAATCTTAAATCATTAAATAAATCAAGATTCAAAAATTAGTATCCTAATTAATTTTTGTAGTTTGACTAATCTTTAAAATGTTGATCATTAAAGCTAAAGAATATGTTAAGATTTAGATTACAATAAAATTAATTATCAATCTAATTTTCATTATCCCATTGATCGGTAGGAGTAATACTTTTGAATAACGAAACCCAATTTGAACCGGAGCTTGAAATTGAGTCTTTAGGGGAAACAATGGATGATCTGCCACAAGCTTTGCGCAGTGGTGTAATTTCCGTCAGAAAAACTAGAAATAATAATCTGCAAAAATCAAAACTGCTATTAGGGAGTTCTTTACTTTTAATTTTAGTTTCGATTATTTCAATTATTTTTATGAATCGCCCTTCTATTTCTTCTCAAGAAAATTCTAATTCTAATAATAATTCAGCTAATATTAACAATAATAATCCTGATAATCAGCAAGAATTATTAGGACATTTAAAATATGAAGAAGCCCCTCAATCAGAGTTAAAAGCGATTTCTTCCGATGGAAATTTTAAATTAAGAGAATCGGCCGCCGATAAATTTTTAGCAATGGAAGAAGCCGCTCGAAAAGACGGAGTAAATTTAACTTTGATTTCTGCTTTTCGCACCGTTGAAGAACAGAATCAACTCTTTTTTAAAGTGAAAGAGCAAAGGGGGCAAGTAGTCACCAAAAGGGCAGAAGTCAGTGCGCCTCCTGGTTACAGTGAGCATCATACAGGCTATGCGGTTGATCTTGGTGATGGTGACGCACCTGCCACCAATTTAAACCAAGATTTTGAAAATACGGAAGCCTTCCAATGGTTAGAAAAAAATGCGTCTAGTTATAGTTTTGAGTTGTCTTTTCCCAAAGGAAATGCCCAAGGAGTCAATTATGAGCCTTGGCATTGGCGTTTTGTGGGAGATCGCCATAGTTTAGAAACTTTTTATCAAGCTAAAAATTTACAAAAATCAAATTAATTTTGTTATTTTTGATTTGTTATGTGAAAGTTATTTAATAATTATTAAAATTAATTTTTTATGGAAAATTATCAAACAGAAAATCGTCAATGGTGGGTAGAAAAATGGTTAGAATTATTAGATTCTTACCGTTTTAAAAAACGCTTAGAAAGAGCTAGAATTTATGCTAGAGAAGGTCATATTTTATCCATTGAATTTGTGGAATCTCAAGTTTTAGCCAAGGTTCAAGGTAGCGATCCCGAACCCTATCAAGTAAAGTTATCATTAGAACATTTTAGCGATGAAGATTGGCAATTTGTGATTGAAAGTTTAAGTAAAAAAGCCATTTTTTCCGCCCAACTTTTAGCAGGGGAAATGCCCGATCAAATTGAAAAAGTTTTTACGCAAAATGGTTTAAATATTTTCCCTTTTACCCTATCAGATATTCGTTCCCGTTGTAGTTGTCCTGATAAAGCTAATCCTTGTAAACATATCGGTGCAATTTATTATCAATTAGCCGATCGTTTTAGTGAGGATCCTTTCATTTTATTTCAGTTAAGAGGACGCACTAAAGAGCAAATTTTATTAGCATTACGTCAATACCGTAGTGAAGTTAAAATTACAGAAGAAAACCCTAAAATTAATCAGGAAATTACCACAGCAAAAAGTCAAGAAGTTAACTTAAATTTAAGAGAATTTTGGCAATATCAAGAAAATCTTGATCCCTCATTAGTAGTAATTTCACCCGCCCCTGAAGCCCAAAAAACTGTTAATATTTTAGGTGCTATTCCCTTACCTTATAAAGAAGCAAAAATAGTGAAACAATACCTTAATCAAGCTTATCAAACTGCTTCTAATTATGGGGTACAATCAGCTTTAAATAGTTAAATTTTGTTCAAGATTAACCGGAACAAACAATGCGAAAACCAACATTTTTAACACAACTATTTCGATTGATTGAACCCCGATAAGCACAACGACAACAATCATTAAAATTACAATATGAGCCACCTCTAATTACTTTCATTTCATTTGTAATCAAAACAATTTTTTCCATTGAAAGTAAGATACCTTCATAATTAGTAATTGCCAAATTCTTTTGCTCATCATCTGACATTTTTTCATGATTAATTTTATAATAATAATCATTATAATCATAATGCCAATCATCTAAACACCATTCCCAAACATTACCAGATAAATCATATAAACCAAAATTGTTAGGTTTTTTTAAGCCCACTGGCTGAGTTTTTTCTCCTGAATTTTCTTGATACCAAGCATAGTTTTCTAACAGACTTTCTTCATTCCCAAAATAATAATTATTAACACAATTTAATTGATTAATTGAACCTTGACAAGCATATTCCCATTGAGTCTCCGATGGTAGGGTATAAAGTTTACTTGTATATTGGGAAATTCTTTGACAAAATTCCATCGCCTGATCCCAGTTTACCATTTCCACAGGGCGATCCCATTGGTTTTTAATAATATCTTGATCCTCGCAAGATCCTTGGGGAATTTTACTTGTAAAATAAGAAGGTTTTGGTTTTAAAGTAAGATTAATTTTTGGTAAATTCGCCACAACTCGCCATTGGGCTTGAGTGATGGGATATTTACTCATAAAAAAGGGGGCAACTGTCACTTGATGTTGGGGTTTTTCCGTCTGTCTGGCTTTTGGATTATGATCGGCGGAACCCATCAAAAATGAGCCTTCGGGGATAGCGATCATTTCAAAATTAGCCCGATCTATTTTTTTGCCAAAACTAAAAAAAGAGGAATTGACAGTTTCAATTTTAAAACTAAAATCATCTGATTGAGAATCAGAATTTTTAGCATATTTATTAATTAAAATCATATTAACTCGCCTCAATAATTTTGTGTGATAATTATATGAGTTAGAATTTTGGCATTTAATGATCAAAACAATTTTTTAAGCCTATTTTAACTAACTTATTCTGATTTATTTTTCCTTAAATGCAAAATTTCCTATCATCATCATAACATATAATATTAATTAATTGTTAAGATCAAAGTCTTAAAATTGAAAAGATTAATGATAATAATTTTTTATTGATTAATCATATTGTTAAAATTAAAATTATGATTAATCCAAATGGTTTAATTTACGCAATAAATCTATTAATTTAGCACCATCAATAAAATGAAAACCTTGATAACAGTCAGTATGAATTAAATTATGGGCGATCGAGGGGGGATAATGTTCTTTAATATCATCAATTGCAATCCATTGGGATTGAGTTAGGTTATGATCTTCAAGATATTGTAAAATTTCTTGATAACGGAAATATTTAACATCAGCATAAAACTCAAGAAAAGGCGTTACTCCTACAATATTTTGGGCAATATCTGGCGAAAATTTTGACTTAATAAAATCAAGATCAAAAATTTCTTTCCATGCGGAAGAAATCACTATTTTATAATAGTTATGAAAGGAACGTAAAGCCATTTCAAAAATAGTAAGACATTTAGGATCTAAAACTGCATAATTTTCAATTGAAATATTACCTTCCTTGACTAAAACTCCATCAATATCTAAAAATATATAAATCATAATGTTTGATTGTTTAAGAAAAATCTTGTAACAATTGACAATGAACAATGAAAAATGGACAATTGACAATTATCTTTACTTAAAAGTAGAAGATTCTGCTAAGGTTAAAATAAATCTTGAGATTAATGTCAAATTATACCTTTTTTTCATCTCATTCAGTCTAAAATCATTTAAAACTTAATTTTAATTTTTCATGAGTAGAACTCCTAAATTAAAATATGATCGAGGTACATTAATTTTACATCCCCCCCCAAAAGGGAAGGCTTGGATCGAATATGCAACGTGGGACGATCGCATCGAAAAATTTAGGATCCCCGCTATTGATTATCCTTTAGTCGTTGAAGCCTTAAAATCCGCCGAGGTGACTTTTATTGATGAGGCTTCAGAGTTTTTTGAGCTTGAGCTTAAGTCCAGTTTTGAGATGACTCCCTATCCTCATCAAGAGGAGGCCTTATTAGCATGGAAACAAGCACAAAGGCAGGGAGTGGTAGTATTGCCCACGGCCGCCGGAAAAACCTATTTAGCACAGTTAGCGATGGAATGCACCCCCCGCACCACCTTAATTTTAGTGCCTACTTTAGACTTAATGCACCAGTGGTATGCCCAAATGAAGGCGGCCTTTCCCGATGTGGAGGTGGGCTTATTAGGAGGAGGATCGAAGGATTTATCCCCTATTTTAGTCTCCACTTATGACAGTGCGGCCATCCATGCCGAGACTTTAGGCAATCGTTATGCCTTCATTGTGTTTGATGAATGTCATCATTTACCAACGGAGTTTTATCGAGTGATTGCTGAATATGCGATCGCTCCTTATCGTCTAGGCTTAACTGCTACTCCTGAACGCACTGACGGCAAACATCGAGAGTTAGAAACCTTGATCGGGAAAGTAGTCTATCGTAAAACGCCAGAATCATTATCTGGTAAAGCTTTAGCCGATCATAAAGTGGTAACAATCAAAGTTAAACTTTCCCCCCATGAACATCAGCGTTATACTGAGGCTATCAAAATTCGCAATAATTTTCTGCGTCAAGCGAGGATTAATTTAGGTAGTTTACAAGGATGGCAAAACTTTATACAAGCTAGTGCCAGAAGTTCAGAAGGGCGTAGAGCGATGTTAGCCCATCGTGAATCTAAAGAAATTTCGGCCTGTACCGATGGAAAATTAAGAGTTTTAACGGAAATTATTACGGAGCATTACCCCGAAGGGATCCTAATTTTCACCAATGATAATGCGACAGTTTACCGAATTTCACAGGAATTTTTAATCCCTGCTATCACCCATCAAACTCCTGTTAAAGAGCGTCATGAAATTTTAACCTACTTTAAAGAAGGAATTTATCGTTTATTAGTGGCCTCCCATGTGTTAAATGAAGGGGTAGACGTGCCTGATGCGAGAATAGCGGTTATTTTATCCGGTACAAGTTCCACAAGGGAATATATCCAGCGTTTGGGCAGGATTTTGCGCAAAGGAAGCACTCAAAATAAACAAGCAATTTTATATGAAATAATTGCAGAAAATACCAGTGAAGAAGGTGTTGCTCAACGGAGAAAAGGCGATGATATGAATTATTTTCAGCCAAAACAAAACAATAAAACACCTGAAAAACAAACACAATTAGAAATATTACCCTCTTATTATTCGGAAAATATTAATTTTCCCAAAGCGGCCGAGGATTGCGCTCCTTGGGGGGAAAATTAAATAATAAGTAATAAATAATAAGTAATAATAGCAATTATTAAAAATTAAGTATTATGTCAATTTATAAAAACCGAAAAAATAGCTTAATTCCCATTAAAAATTTATCTAAAAATTTTGGGCAGGAAATATGGCACAGATTAAAAAAAGATAAAATGGCACTATTAGGAATAATTCTTTTATTATTAATAATAATAAGTGTATTTTTTTTGCCTTTTATTTATCAAGTACCCCCCGATAAAATTGATTTTAGTCAAGCTACTAAAGCCCCCAGTTTACAACATTTATTTGGCACAAATGATCTAGGTCAAGATCAGTTAGCTAGAGTATTATTAGGGGGGAGAATTTCCTTAACAGTTGGCATTACCTCCATGTTAGTAGCGGTTTTGTTAGGTACATTAATCGGGGCGATCGCTGGATTTTTTGGGGGAATAATTGAAGGAATTTTAATGAGAATTACCGATTTATTTTTATCATTACCACAACTGCCCCTTTTATTATTAATTGTTTATTTATTCCGAGATTCTTTAAAAAAATTTGTTGGAATGCAGTCTGGTATTTTTCTATTAATTGTAATTGTAATTGGCAGTTTAAATTGGATGTCAGTGGCTCGTTTAGTTAGGGCAAATTTTTTAAAATTAAAAGAAATGGATTTTGTAGAATCTGCTAGAGCATTGGGGGCATCACCTTGGCGTTTAATCTTAATTCATCTGTTACCGAATGTGTTAGGAATTATCATTGTGGCCGCAACTTTAGCCGTAGGAAATGCCATTATTACCGAGTCAACTTTAAGCTTTTTAGGCCTAGGTTTTCCGCCGGATATTCCCACATGGGGAAGAATGTTATATGATGCTCAAAATTATTTAACTTCTGCCCCCTATTTAGCTATTTTTCCGGGTTTAGGTATCTTTTTAACAGTATTAAGTATTAACTATATTGGTGATGGTTTAAGAGATGCTTTTGATCCAAAAAGTAAAAAATAAACTTTAAAAATAGAGCTTATTAATTAATAGTTGATCATTGATAATTAATAATTGTTAAAAGTAGGGACATAGTAGGGCTATGTCCACACTTTTTAATAATCACAAATAATCACAATTATCGCTCATAAACAAATTCCGTTCCCACTGACATCGGTAAACTCGCCCTACGATAACTGCGCACCTGATCACTGCGTAAAGAAGTGCTAAAAGGGTTGGGCAGATCAGGCACTCTGATCACGGGATCGCTTTGGGTTTGCTGTTGCATCATATCCGTATAAATATGATTAATTAACTCCGCATCCCATGAAATCTCGTTTTCAGGGTAATTTCCTTCAGGGAAACTTTCATAGCCAAAAAAGAAATCAAATTGACGATCGATCATCAAATTTTTAAAATAACGATTAGAGTCGAAATAATATGCGTTTTCTATGACTTGATTATGAGTTTCAAGGGGTATTAACTCTGTTTCTACATACATATTTTGAACGGAAGGGGTTTGCGCGATCGCCATAGAAGTCATACTACTAGCCGCCGCCCCTAAAACGAAGGCAGTCATAAAATTAAGAAATTGCTTAGACATAGTTTTCTTCTTATTAAATACTGTGATGATTTAATGATTTGTCATTATCAATTGTCCATTGTTAAAGGAGAAATACTATCAATTATAATTGAAATAATTAAGATTTTCCTTAATTATGAATCAATTTAATTTAATTGTATGAAAAATTTAAAAAAATTATTATTAATTTTAACAATTTGTTTAGGGCTATCAAATTGTCAGCAACAACAATCAAGGGTTTTTATTGTTAATATGGGAGATTCCTACACTTCAGGAGATGGTAGCAAAAAACAGGGCGAAACATGGCAACAAGTGGCGATCGGGGATACTCCAACCCATCAAACTAGCCAAAGATGTCATCGCACCAAATATAATCGCACCGCCGTGGCCGTAGCAAATCTAAAACAAAATTATCATCATCTTGAATATCTTGATGTATCCTGTAGTGGGGCTACTATTTTTAATGGAATTTTAGGAACTTTTGCCGGCCATCAAATCGAAAAAACACCACAATTAACGATTAAAAATGAAGATAAATTACCCTTAGATTCTCAAATTGATCAAGTCAAAGAACAGTTAATTAATAATTTTAATCCCGATCGAGATCAATTAATTATTGTGTTATCTATAGGCGGTAATGATATAGGTTTTTCTTCAATTATAGCGGCCTGTTCCTTTCAATTTTTAGAGGGATTATTTAAACCTTTAACTAAAGGATGTGAAGAAAATATTAATCTTAAAAATAATTTAAAAACAGGTATTAAAAATAGTACGGCAGTTATCGGTTTAAATTTATTACCGGCCGCCTATGGAAAATTAGCAGAAAAATTAGAACAAGAATTAAACCCCGATCACGTTTTAATTACCCAATATCCCGATCCCACTAGAGACAGTCAAAGTAACTTTTGTGGCGGTTGTAAATCAAATTTAATTAATCAAATTACAGGTCAAAAAAATAATCAAAATGAATGTATAAACGATCAAGATTTTCAATTAAGTAATTTACAATGGGGCAATACAGAATTAATCAAAAGTGCAGGGGATTTTGTGTTTAATTGGGGTACAATTCCCAAACCAGAATTAATTGAATTTTCGTTACAAGCCATGACAAAAAAAGAAATGGAATTTGCCTATTATGAAGTATTAATTCCCCTCAATCAAACTATAAAAAAAGCGGCTGAAGATCATAATTGGATCTTAGTTAGTGGATTAGATCAACTATCAGTTAATCATGGTGTTTGTAGTCAAGAAAGTTGGTTTAATACCTTTGAACAATCATGGCAAAATCAAGATACGATTACAGGGGTTTTACATCCTAATGCAAAAGGTCATGAAGCTTTTAGTAAAATTTTAGAAATGGAACTAAAAAAACTATTATGAGTTGACAATTAATAATTAATAATTAATAATTAATTATTAATTAGTTAATTAAATTTAAAACCTTTTTTTTAGAGGAAAAATTAACAAAAATCAATTTTATTTTATTTATCTTAATACAAAAAAAGTTAATAAAATGTTATATAAATTTCAGGATCAAATTAATAATTTACAAATTCATTTATATCTTACTTTTCCGACACCATATATTATTAACAATTATCAAAAATTGTTACCCCATTGGCAAAAACCCCCAGAACAATTAATTATTTTTTTATTACAAAGTCAATTAGAATTAATAGAAAGTACCGATTTAGTTCAAAGAGAAAAAGACAGATTAAAAACTAAATTTTTTCAATTAGCAATTGATTTTCAACAACAATTTAATGAGAAATTAGAAATTATTTGTCCTCAAACGGGCAAACCAATTAATTCTAATTTTGCTCAAGATAATTTCGATATAATTGCAGTAATTCATCAAGTTTTAGGTATTGAATTTAAAACAACCAATGATCATTGTAAAGTTTTAAATTATAATAATTGGAAAAGTGCCGTTTATCCCTGTTTAATAGTTGCTCAAAATGAAATTATTTTAGATGAAAATAAATTAAATTCTTTCATCAAACTGATCAATAATTAACAACTTAAAGTTCTTTTTTGTGCAGTTTTACGGCCTAATAACCAATAGGTTTTCATCTCACCTTTACCTTTAACTTTAATCATACCACGATGATCTAAATTATATTTATCTTTTAAATGTAAATAGGTACTTTCTGTTACTTGAATTTGGCCAGGCTCTCCCGAAGATTCCATACGGGAAGCCACATTTACCGCATCTCCCCACAGATCATAAATGAATTTTTTAGTGCCAATAACTCCCGCTATAACAACACCCGTATTAATGCCAATTCTAATTTGTACATTCTCACCCCTTTCCGCACGAAAACGGGCTAAAGCAGACTGCATTTCTAAAGCCATTTCCGCCATCGCTTCCGCATGATCTTCCCTTTCAATGGGTAAGCCAGATGCCACCATATAAGCATCACCAATTGTCTTAATTTTTTCTAATCCTAATTGATCGGCCAAAGTATCAAAAGCAGAGAAAATTTCATTTAAAAGATTGACTAATTGAATTGGTTTTAAACGTGAAGAAAGGGGAGTAAAACCAACAATATCAGCAAATAAAATTGTTACTTCATCGAAATTTTCAGCGATAGATTCATGACTTTGTTTTAATTGATTTGCAATGGGTTCTGGCAAAATATTTAAAAGTAATCTTTCCGCTTTTTCCTGTTCTTCTGCAATAATTTTTCTGCCATCTTCAATAATTTCTAACATTTCATTAATCGCTGTTCCCAAATTACTTAATTCATCTTGGCCGCTAACTTCTACTCTTAATGATAAATCACTATTAGCTCCCACTTGTTTAACATCACTACTAAGATTACTTAATCTTAATAAAACCAATCTTTCTAATAATAATAAGGTACTAATACAAAAGATAATACTCACCACTAATAAAGAGCCAAGTAGATAAATTAAACTGGCTTGACCTTGTTTATAAATATCTCTTTTTAAAGTAATTTCTAATAATAAAGCTGGTTCTTTATTAATATCACTAATTAAAGTATAACCTGAGATGCGATCATTATTTAAGGGGCGAGTAATAATGGCCGGTTCTGCTTTAGAATTATGATTTTTTGTTAAATCTTCTAATTGATGTTTAATCATTTTTAAATTAGCATCTAAACTCTTATCATCTAATAAGAAAATATCAAGATCAAGCTTTGTTCTTTTCGCTAATTCTTGTTTTTTAAACTCGTCAAGATACCTCCCCATGACTAAACTACCTTGAATTGGGCCTTTATTTTCTCCAGTTAAAATAGGTTGGGAGGCAATAATTAAAATCTTTTGATCTAATAATAAAATACCACTAACTTCACTATTAACATCTTTATGACTAACTAATAAACCCCCTTTTCTAACCTGTTTTTGTAAGTTTTCAGGAATAGGAATATCTTGCTCTTTATTAATATCAAAACCCCTAGCAAAAATTTGTTTAGTCTGATTATTTAAAATTAAAAAAAAGTTAAGTTTTCGATCAATAAAGGTACTATCAATTAAATTAATAGACTTAAATGGAGGATTTTTACCCTGTACATAATTATAAGTATCATCCCAATGAGACCAATCAGTTACAGTTTCATTTAAGTTATTAACTTCCTCATCTATAGCCTCCCTAACTCGTTGAACATTTCTCTGGGTATCTTCTTCTTCTAAACGGGTAAAACTTCCTAATAAAATAAAAGAAAGGCTCACACTTAATACACTAATTAAGCCTACTAATAAAATGGTAATTAATAATAATGTTTTTTTGCGTAAACTCATTTAGTTCTCCCTAAGCAATTGACAATGAACAATTGACAATAAATAATAATTAAAAATAATTACGGCAGATTAGATCCAAATAAATTATAAATCATGATGAGATATTTTCAATCAATAATTTGCGAAATTTGACTAAAATAATAGTTCAAGACTAAATAAATTGATTTTTAATCTAATAACCAATTAAATAATTGTTGAATTGTTAATTCAAATTTTTCAGCAAAAGAAGGCACAGGAATTTTACGATCGGGCTGATCTAATACTTGTATTTCCTGTTTAGAAAGATAAATAAAAACTGTTTCTTCCTCTGGATCAATTAACCAGCCCATTTGCGTCCCATTTTTGAGACAATGAAGAATATTTTTTATTACTTTTGTTTGATTTTGTTCAGGGGATAAAATTTCAATTGTCCAGTCAGGCGCAATATTAAAACGATTGATGATTTTTCCTGTTTGATCACGGGGTATTTTTTGATTGGTATAAACAGAAACATCTGGCACAATTGATCTTCCGTCAAATGTACACCTTAATTCGGGAAATGATCGAGCAATTTTTTGACTTTTAAGTATACCATTAATGGCGGTGCATAATTCACCTTGAATAACGCTATGTTTTCCTTGGGGCATAGGTTTCTGAATAATTTGATGATTAATAAATTCACTGGCCGGTTTTGTTTCAGGTAGTTCTAAAAACTCCTCTAATGTTAAAGATTTAGTTGATATTTGTAGCATATTTTAATAATTATTTAAAAGTAATTTTGTTATTTGTTATTTGTTATTTGTTATTTGTTATTTGTTATTTGTTATTTGTTATTTGTTAACTTCCCACTTCCCACTTCCCACTTTTTACTGACGACTTTCTAAACCATGACCTAAAGCAGTAAAAACTTGACGATGTTCAAATAATTCTACTAAGTCTTGATTAATTTTATTTTTGTCCGCTTCTTCTTTTAAAATTTTGATCACAATATCCACCGTCAAAGGTTTTTTATAGGGGCGATCGGTGGCCGTCAAAGCATCATAAATATCGGCTACGGTAATCATTTGGGTTTGAATGGGTATTTTTTCCTGAGTTAAGCCTAAAGGATAGCCCGTGCCGTCTAATTTTTCGTGATGACCGTAGGCAATAATGGGTATATCCTCTAAATGTTTCGTCCAAGGAATTTGTTTTAAAAATTCGTAGGAATGAGTCACATGAGACTCGATCGCCAGACGTTCAGCCGCCGTTAAATTGCCCCTTGGTAACATCAACTGTTCCATTTCTTGAGGTGTAACCAAATATTGAGTTTTTCCCTCCAAATCACGGTAAGTATACTGAGAAAGAGTAGTAATTTTTAAGAATAATTCCTCAGATAAAGCCTCAAATTTTTTATTTTGAACTGCTTCAGGCTCATTAAATTCCTCTACAATTTCACGATATTCTTTTAATTGTTCAATAAATTCCCGTAAATCTTGATCCAATTTTGCCAATCTTTGACAATGGGGGCAATTATTAACCTCTTTATGCACATGGGAGGAGTGTTCCATCAAATAACGGAATTTATTTTGAGCGCATTCCATTTCCGCCGTGCGTTGTGCCACCACAAACCGTTGTCTAATCACCTCTAACTGTTCAGGATAAAGCTTTTGTCGTTTATTTAAAATCGCTTCAGGTACGCCAATTTTACCAAAATCATGCAATAAAGAAGCATAGCGAATTTCTTGAATTTGACGCTCATTAAAACGCATTAATCTTAAAGGCCCTTTCTTGACACTATTAACTTCTTGTGCTAAACGTACCGTTAAGGCCGCCACCCTTTCCGAATGTCCAGAGGTGGTGGGATCCCGAGATTCAATCGCTTGGACGGAAGCAGTCACAAAGCCTTCAAATAAATTCTCAATACTCTCTTGTAAATTATTTCTTTCAATGGAGATGGCCGCCTGTGAAGCAAGGGATTTAACAATTCTTTCCTCCCAATCCGTATAACATTTAGTTAATTGAGTCGCATTTTCAGGAGTAATAACATCAGTAAGATTAATTTTACGATTAATTAATTGTAATACGCCAATAATTTCCCCTTCCTGATCTTGCATGGGTAAAACCAAGACTGAGCGAGTACGATAGGAAAAATCTCGATCGAAACTTCGTTCTAATTTATAGGGAAGATGGGGTAATAACTCATAAGCATCTGGAATATTTAAACTTTGCCCAGTTAAAGCTACATATCCGGCTAAACTTTTCGGAGTTAAAGGCACAGCAAACTCCTTAAAAGAAATATTAGGAATAGAATCATTTTGAGCCGCTTTAAATAATAATTTAGACATTGGCTCCTCTTTATCAACTAAATAGACACTTCCCGCATCACTACAAGTAATTTCCCGACTTTTCGATAAAATAAGATTAAGTAACTCACTTAAATCCCTACTACTTGATAAAGCCGTACCAATAGATAATAATTTTTCTAAAAGGTCTGTGGGTTCATTACTATTTTTAATAAACTCAGCATTATCTATAGTTAAAGACTGAGGATTATAAATTGTCATATTAATAATTTTCTAATAAAGGTAATTAATGATTCAAAAATATGCTCTATCCTAATGGTTACTATTGTAATATATCTCTATAGATTTAAGATAAATTAACAAAATTTTACTTTTAAATCCTATCTTACTTAAATATTTATGAAATTCTCAATTAAATCTCTTTATAAGTTATATAGTAGTGCTTTGCGTCATCCTCAATACCGTTGGCTGGTGATTTTTGGTACTTTAATTTATTTTTTAAGTCCGATCGATCTATCACCGGATCTATTTCCCATTGTGGGACAATTTGATGATGTAGTTATTTTAGGTTTATTTTTTACGGAATTATTTAAAGCGGCCATAGAATTTTTCCAAGTAAAAGAAATTCCCGTCACACCAATCAAAAATGATCACGATCCCAATCTTAAAACCATAGATATTGATGCAGTTTCTATCAATGATCAATCAAAATAAAGGTTTTTTGAATAGAGCAATTCTCAATTATTTCTAGCAAATAAAGTTAAAGCTTTTGTTATTTTTAACAAAACTTTAACACTTTTTTTTAAACAAATTAATTAGCTACAATCTATTTAGAATTGCTCTATTTATTACCTATTACTTATTACTGATTACTGATTAGTTGACTTGTGCAAAAAGTCTAATCTTTGTTTTAAAATAAATTCAGCGATCGCCAAATCAACAGGAGTCGTAACTTTTAAATTAGTTTCTTCTCCTTCCACAATTTTGACAGGTAAATTACATTTTTCAAATAAGGCCGCATCGTCCGTTACTTCCCAAGCCAACTTTTTGCCCCGCTCATGGCATTCTTTTAATAAATTAACATTAAAACCTTGGGGAGTCTGTGCCGCCCATAACTTAGAGCGATCAGGCGTATCCACAATTAAACCTTGATCATCCACAATTTTAATCGTATCTTTAACCGCAATGGCCGCAATTAAACCTTGACAAGTATTTAAAGCCTCCCCACAGCGATCGAATAAGTCAGGGGTAGCTAAACACCTTGCCCCATCGTGAATTAACACATTTTGAGCCGATGGGGGTAAAGCCTGTAAACCATTATAAACCGACTCTTGACGGGTTGCCCCCCCTTCAATTAATTTAACAGGTTTAGTCAGGTTTAAATCCCTTAAAATCCCCTCAAAATCAGGAAAATCCGTTAACTGTCCCATGATCCCGATCCATTGGATTTTATGACTAGCATCCGCCGCCAATAACGTCCATGCTAGTAGAGGTTTACCCAATAAAGTTAATAATAATTTGTTGCGATCGCTTCCCATTCGGCGACCCATTCCGGCCGCAGGAATTAATAAATTCATGAAATTAAGGTAAAGTAAACTTAAGCAATAATATTTTAAACTTATTTTCTATTACAATTAAATTTGATCTATCTGGAGTAGAATCTCGTAACCATGCGTATACTGGCACTTGTCCCCGGTGGAATAGGCGACCAAATTTTATTTTTTCCAACCCTTGCTGACCTTAAACAACAATACCCTGACGCTTTAATTGATGTTATGGTAGAACCAAGGTCAAAAGGTGCTTATCGAGTTTGTCCTTACGTTCATGAAGTTTTAGTTTTTGACTATAAAGATCGAAATGGTTTAGCAGATTATCTTAATCTTTTAGGGGTAATCCGAGATCGGGAATATGAAATAGCCATCGCTTTAGGTCAAAGATGGGCTGTAGGGCTGTTATTATGGTTAAATGGTATCCCCAAACGAATCGGTTATCAAACTAATAGTTCTTGGTTTTTCTCTGATACTGTCCCCTTAAATCAAAATCAATATGCGGCGGCCATGTATCATAATCTCCTCAAGGGCTTAAATATTAATACACCTTGTCCCCCCTTAAAGGTGGTTTTACCGAAAAAGGATATTGAATGGGCTGAAGGTACTCAAAAACGCCTTGAAATTAAAGATACTGGTTATATTTTAATTCATGGTGGCTCTAGTAAATTAGCCATTAGAAAGGGCATTGATAAGGTTTATCCGGTGGCCAAATGGCAGGAAATCATTAATGATCTTCAGTCTAAACAGCCTAACTTGCCGATCGTCCTGTTGGAAGGGCCTGAAGATGGACAATGGGTAAGCGAGTTAACCAGTCTTTGCCCTAATCTTAAAACTGTTTCGCCTTCTGATATTGGGAAGTTAGCGGCCATCATTGGGGGTGCTAGTTTAATGTTATGTACGGATAGCGCTCCGATGCACTTATCCGTAGCGGTTGGTACTTATACCATTGCTTTATTTGGCCCCACTTCTGTGCAAAAATTATTACCCCAAAGTGATCAATGTGTGGGTATTCAGTCTCCCACAGGCTCGATCGCTGATATTAAACCTGAAGAAGTGCTATCTCAAGTGTGGCGTGGCTAAAAGAGCAGTATTTTTAGATCGGGACGGTGTACTCAACATTGAAGCCGGATACATCCACAATGTTGAGGATCTACACCTGATCCCCGGTGTGGCAGAAGCCATCAGAAAACTTAATGATCTTAAGATTTTTTGTTGCTTAGTTTCCAATCAATCAGGTCCGGCTAGAAATTATTATCCAGTTTCCCATGTGGAAGCCCTCCACGATCGCCTTCAACATTTATTATTGGCCCAGGGCGGGGCAAAACTTGACGCTTTATATTACTGCCCCTATTTGAGTCAATCCGCTGGAGGTATCAATCCAGAGTTTACCCTGTGGGGTACATGGCGTAAACCTAATACGGGAATGTTAGTGGCGGCCGCATGGGAACATGATTTAGACTTAAAACAAAGTTTTATGGTGGGAGATAAGGCCACCGATGTTGATTTAGCTCATAATGCAGGATTAAAGGGTATTCTAGTTAAAACAGGTTTCGGTGAACAGGTTTTAAAAGGAGATTATCAACATTTTACTCGTCCCGATTATATTGCGGAAAATTTACTAGATGGGGTAAATTGGATTTGTAATATAATTGATTATTAGTTGTTTGTTATTTGTTATTCGTTATTGGTAATAATCTTAAATGTACCTCATGAATGTGAGAAATGCTATCTTACAAAATCAAGATTTAGGATTATAATTTAATCATCAATAACTAATAACCAATAACTAATAACTAATAAGCAATAACTAATAACCAATCACAAGTTTAAAAAGAGTTTTATCGTGAATTTTAGCAATCAACATCTATTTCTCATTGCTGACATTGATCGGGTTTTAGCTTTAACACAAAACCCTGAAGAATTTAGTCATCAAACGCCAAATGTACTGCATAAAGTGCGCTCTTTTTTAGCTGAATATCAAGCTCCCTCTCCCCCTATTTCCAACGAGATCGCCCAACAGATCGCTCAAGTTGTCGTTACAGAAATTGAGGTAAAAAAATCCCAATGGTTACAACCTTTACAGTTAGAAATTAACGAATTAAATCAACGCCGTCAAGAAATTTTAAAGGATATTCGTCAACTAGAAATTCAACGTCAAGAAATGATGTCGGAATTTTTAGAAATTTTAATGGAGCGTTTTAATCAAGTTTTAGAAAATAAAATTAATCGAACTTTAAAAGATGCAACCTATCAATTATTAAGTCAAAATGAAAATTTAGCTAATACGGGAGATCTGCCCTCTTTTGCTGATATTTCTACAACTTATTTAGATCAATTACAACATTTTCAACAGGAATCTGATCAAATTATTCAATCTTTAGATTTAACTTTTAGAACGGTTTTTGATAGTTTAAAACAGGATCTTAATAGTTATGAAATTGCTTTAACTCAAGGTTTACAAAGAATTTATGATTTAGGGGAACAAAGTGAAACCATCGCTCAAGATTATCTTGGTAATATTAATCCTAATTTATCCGAACCTTTCTTACTTGAATCAACGGAAAATTTAAGTAATTTTGAAACAGTATCCCAAGGGAAAAATCAAGATTTAGAAGTAAAAAAAAATCTAAAAATAGCCCCTGATGATCAATGGTTAGAGCCAATTTTAGACACATCTATTTTAAGGGAAGAACCGGAAATTAGACCATTTTTAGAAATAGATCTTAACCATCCTAAATCTTTAGTTGAAACTGCTAATTTTCAGAGTAACTTATCACAAGAAAATCAGTTATTACCATCAGAAGAATTGGAAAAACAATCTGTTATTAATTCTGATTTAACTTTTGCAAAAGAAGTTAATAAGCCTGATAGCACAGTTGAAAGTATTTTATTTGGTGAAAAAGCTTTTGAAAATGAACAACCTTTAAGTTATAAATCTTTAGAAGAAATTTTAGCTCAAGAGTTTTCTTCTAAAGAAAAATTAGAACAAAATACCTCAGAAAATTCTCATCAGAATGAGGCGATTAAATCGGTTAATTCTCTTTCAGAATCGGAAGATATTAGAATTATTGATAGTATTAAATTATTAACTGATTTATTAGAAGAAGGAGCTTTAGATAATATTGAAAATGAAATTAATCTTGATGAAGATCAGGAAAATATTATTGTAGAAAATGAAAATCTTTTGCCTAATACACAACAGGAATCGCTCCAAAATCCAGAAATTGAAAATCAATTAACTCCTGATAAATTACAAAAATTAGCTCAAGATCTAGCCACTTTTGGAGGTGAAGTTCCCCCTCAAGAATCTAATTTAAAAATGCTTGATTTTCCTTCACCTTGGGATGATTTGGAACAGTCATAAATAACAGTTGCTACTCATCCCCCTTATCAATTGTTGAATGGATAATTTCATCAATAAAAATTTTAATTTGTTTCATCATTTCCGCTAATTCTTCCACTAAAATTTCCACATTATTAATATTATTATGATTGGCATTAATTTCAATTTGTTTTGTAATTTCTGGAATATCTTTGACGGCTACGGTGGCCGCAATTCCCCTTAATTTATGTGTCATGTGAGCTAAACTGATTAAATCTTTTTTAGTTAAAGCCATTTTAATTTCTTCAAACATTTGTTGAGAATCTTCGAGAAATGTGGTTAAAAGTAAATTGGTAAAATCTTTATTTCCTGATGTTAATTGTTGTAATCGATCTAAATCAATTAAAGCATAATTATAGAGATTAAATAAGCTTTTTTGATTTTGATTAATGAGGAGATTTTCTAAAGAAATATAGTTTTGTGCTTGATCTATTTCTGGAGTATTTAAACCTAATTTATCAGCCCAATAATTAAGAGTTAAAGCTAAAGTTTTTAATTCAACAGGCTTACTAATATAATCATTCATTCCCACTTTAAAACATTTTTCCCTCGCTTCTTGTAAGACATTAGCTGTTAAAGCCACAACGATTATTTTATTACTTAAATTTTCAAGTTTGCGGATCTGTTTAGTGGTTTCATAACCATCTAAAACGGGCATTAAACAATCCATTAAAATTAAATCATAACTTTGAGTTTTTAAATATTCTAAGGCTTCCTGTCCATTATTAACACAATCGGCCTCAATTTTAAGCACTTTTAATTGATTTAAAATAACTTGTTGATTAATCAATGTATCTTCAACTAATAAAACTTTTAATTTTGATAATTTTTCGAGATTAATCTTATTATCTTGAGATTTTGAAGATACTAAATAATTGGCAATAGTTGAATTTTCAAAAGTTGCGGTAAACCAAAAAGTAGAGCCTTGATTTAATTTACTTGTTACCCCAATTTCCCCATTCATTAATTTAATAATTTGTTGACAAATTGCCAACCCTAAGCCCGTGCCTCCATATTTTCTAGTAGTAGAAGCATCCACTTGGGAAAAAGGCTGAAATAATTTATCAATATCTTTTTGATTAATACCAATTCCCGTATCTTTAACTTCAAATAAGATCTTAATATAATGGGGATAATTTGCCTGATTTTGTGCCTGATCTTCTACTAAAGAAATATTTAAAAAAACCTCTCCTTGCTCAGTAAATTTAATAGCATTGCCCGTTAAATTTAAGAGAATTTGACGTAATCTTAAAGAATCACCCTTTAATAATAAAGGCACATTTTGGGCGATTTGATGTGATAAAGATAAGCCTTTATTTTTCGCTTGAAATGTTAAAATATTAATGACTTCTTTGAGACAAGTTTCTAAATTAAAATCTAAGATTTCTAACTCCATTTCTCTAGCTTCAAGTTTAGAAATATCAAGAATTTCTGAAATAATATGAATTAAAGTTTCACCACTACTTTTTAAAGTATTAACAAATTCTTTTTGTTGACTATTTAAAGGTGTGCGCAATAATAAATCAGTAATGCCAATTACCCCATTAATAGGAGTGCGAATTTCATGACTCATATTAGCTAAAAATGTACTTTTAGTTTGATTAGCTAAATCGGCCGCTTCCTTGGCTTTTTCTAATTCTAAAGTGCGTTGTTTTACCCTTTCTTCTAATTCTTTATTTTTCATTTTTTCCGCTTCTAATTGACTTTCATGCAATAGGATATTTTCAATAGCGGCGGCGGATTGGGATGCTAAAACATTGAATAATTTTAAATCTTGTGCGGTATAAACAATGGGATCACTATGGCCAATATTAATTACACCAATTACTCCATTTTGTGTCATTAAAGGCGCACAAATTAGGGAATAAATATTACTAGCACCCGCAATAAAACGGGAATCATTTTTAACATCATTAATAATTTCTGCCTTGCCAGATTGAAAAATATAACCAGCGATCCCCTCACCAGACTTCATTTTTAAATGTTTTCCTTGATAATGTATCTCCTCTAAACTATCTACTACTTCTAATAATTGATTTTTATGATTAAATAACATTACACAAATACCTGTGGAACGAATCATTTGATGAGATTCATTAATAATTAATGTGGTAATATCTTTTAAGGTTAAACAGTTGGAAATTTTATTAGCAATATCATATAAAAAATTAATTTCTTCATACTTTTCTAATATTTCGATCGCCAAGGCTTTTTTATCAATTTCTCGATTAGCAATACAAGTTAAAACTTGAGCCACTATTTTAACTGTTGATAATCCCTCTACCCAACCAATAATAAATTCTCTGGCTTTAATGGGATATTTGTTTTCAATTGTTTCCGTTAATTCTTGTTGTAATTCTTCTTTAAATAATTCTTTTTTTAAAAAATTACCATCTAGATCCTCAATCACCACATTAGTATTTAAACTGTTAATTAATTGATTAATTACAGTTGCAATATCTTTTTTTTGTAAAAGTTTTTTCAGGGTGATTGAGATCATGGATTAATTAACTTTTACTCCTTTCCAAAAGCCAATATAACCTTCAATTTGTTTGGCTTTTTCTTTAGTTTCAGGGTAATACCAAGCGGCATCTTTATTTTCTTGTCCATCAACCACAATCGTATAATAACTAGCCGTACCTTTCCAACCACAAACGCTATGGGTATCACTTTCTTTAAAATATTCTCGATTGATCGAATCTGGAGGAAAATATTGATTTCCCTCCACCACAATACAGTTATCACTTTGAGCTAAAATTGCTCCATTCCATGTTGCAGTTGTCATTTTTTACTCCTGATTGGTTATTAGTTATTAGTAATAAATTATCAATTACTTATTACTTGTTACTTATCAATTATTACTTATTATTTATTACTTATTATTTATAAATTATGAAAGTTTAGTTCCGCATTCGGGACAGAATTTATTATTAATATTATTCTGCGCTCCACAATTACCACAAGTAATTAAATCTAAACCATGATAGGGTTTATCTTTAGGTAAACCTAACATTTGGGCGTTAGTGCTACCTGGGGCGATCATGGGATAACAATTTTCATCTTTTTTGACGTGAACATCTAAAAGCACTGCCCCTTGATGCGCTAACATCTGAGCGATCGCACCTTCAAGTTCACAGCGATCATTAACCGTAATACCTTTAATGCCAAAAGCCTCTGCTAATTTTTCAAAATTAGGCATTCCTTTTTGCATATTAGAAGCACTATAACGCTCCTCATAAAAGGTTTCCTGCCATTGACGTACCATTCCTTGCCAACCATTGTTAATGATCACAACTTTAATCCCAATATCATACTGAGCGATGGTGGCTAATTCTTGTAAATTCATTTGAAAACTAGCATCACCACTAATACAGATTACCTGTTCATTGGGAAGGGCGGTTTTAGCACCCATAGCGGCAGGAACACCATAACCCATTGTACCCAAACCCGCACTGGAAATCCAACGGCGAGGCCCATTTTTCAAAAATTGAGCCGCCCACATTTGATGTTGTCCCACATCGGTGGTGTAATAAGCATGGGGGGCTTGTTCCCCGATGGCCGCAATCACTTCTTGGGGCGATAATTTTTCTTCAGGATGGGGTACAACTAAGGGATAATCTTCACGCCATTGATTGATGCGTTGTAACCATGCTTTAGTCTGATGGCGATCGGTGGGATAACCTAACTCTCTGGTTTTTTGTAACATCTGTTCTAACACTTGACGCACATCACCCACGATCGGCACATTAGGAATGCGATTTTTGCCCACTTCAGCCGGATCAATATCAATATGAATCACTTTAGCTCTTGAGGCAAATTCATCTAATTTTCCGGTAACTCGATCGTCAAATCTTGCTCCTACGGCGATGAGTAAATCACATTCAGTCACCGCAAAATTAGCATAGGCCGTGCCGTGCATTCCCAACATCCCAACGGAAAGGGGATGATATTCGTCAAAAGCGCCAATTCCCATTAAGGTGGTGGTAACGGGAATTTGGAATAATTCGGCTAATTCTTCAATTTGAGCATGGGCATTAGAGGCGATCGCACCCCCACCAATATATAATAAGGGGCGTTCAGCCTTTTCCATTAAATCTAAAGCGGCGTGGATCTGGCGAATATTACCTTTAACGGTGGGACGATAACCGGGTAAATGAACGGCGCCTGGCTCAACAGGAATATACTCACATTCTTCTAAACCTACATCTTTAGGAATATCAATTAATACAGGCCCGGGACGACCACTAGCGGCAATATGGAAAGCTTCCGCCACCACTCTGGCCATATCGGTAGCATGACGCACAACGTAAGAATGTTTAACAATGGGCAAAGTAATGCCATAAATATCCGTTTCTTGGAACGCATCAGTGCCGATCACATTACGGGGTACTTGACCTGTAATAACCACCATTGGGATGGAGTCCATTTGAGCCGTAGCAATACCCGTGACAAGGTTAGTAGCGCCAGGCCCGGATGTGCCAAAACAAACCCCCACTTTACCTGTGGCTCTAGCATAACCATCGGCCGCATGGGAAGCGCCTTGTTCATGTCGAACCAGAAAATGTTTAATTTCTCCTCTGGCTTCGGCACGATAAACTTCATCATAAATGGGTAAAATTGACCCGCCCGGATAGCCAAAAATATGTTTTACCCCATGACGCACAAGACTATCAATCAGAATATAAGCACCACTACAACGCTTGATGGGGGTAGTTTGGGCGACAGACAGATTTTGAGAAAGACTAGAAACCATAAAATTTACCTAAGAAAGTTACAAAAATATTAGATTTGAAATGAAAGAAATTACGTTTTTAACCTTCTGACAATGATTGTTCATGATCTTGACTGTTGGTTAACTAGGGTAAGTTCTTATTTAATTTAATTGTAAATTTTGTTTTTTCTGATGCAACATCACGATCGAGATAATGATAAGGGATAAATTTTTAGTTTATCGGAAATTGAGATCTATGTCGAGGGGTAAAATCCTTTTTTCAGAAGGAAAAACAAGCTTTTTCCCTCAAAAAAAATCATAATACTATTGCCACTACGTCTGGAAAAATTTTGATCTTTTCTTAACAAATTTGGCTGAAATTGTTACATTTCTACATAAACTGACCATTTTTTGATCAAGGAACTTTATCAGTTAATTAAACGTCACGAGGACAAGAATTGACAGTAAAAACAATGGACAGTAGAAACTAGAGAATAAACTTTATTTAAAAGTAGGGGATTGAACATAAAGATAAATATAGTAATTGTTACTCTTTTAATGGTTCTAATTCTGTTTAATCAAATGTTAATTATTAATTGATCAAACCTGTTAAATATTTGATGTTTTTTATTAATTCTTATTACTTTTTTAGTTTCTCTAGTGGATTTTTCTATTACCATAACTTTGAAGTTTTATTTTTGATCTTAAATTAATTTTATGCTTGATTCTTACCCTCAAAAAATAATTGTTTTAATGGCGATTCTTCTGACTTCAACTACCGCTTTACCAAGTTGGGGTATAACCCAAAGGGGCAATCTTAACTCCGATGGCAAGGTATTATTGGCACAGAAAGAATTTCGGGGTTTTAGTCAACGCTATGGAGTCGCTCCCCGTCGTCGTAGTAAGCCTTTTAGAAGGGGTAGTTGTCTGGCCTCGGAAACTGAAATGACCGCTTTATTTCCGAGGGAAGATGTAATTACAGAGTCTGATAATCAGGAAAATTTAGGTAAAGATCGTACTTGGTTTACGAGTGAAGCCTACCCTACTCTTTATTTTCATATTCCCGAAAATTCTGCTTTAATAGCGGAGGTGGTGATTGAAGACAGCGATCGCAATATTGTTTATTCTGCCCTCGTTTCATTACCCGATCAACAAATCAGCCAAACTAATCCACGCCAACAAGGTTTTATCGGGATTGATTTTAGTCAAAAAGCACAGGAATTAAATATTCCGGCTTTAGAGCCTAATCAAAATTATTTATGGGAAGTACAATTAATTTGTAATAATCTTGATCGCTCTGGTAATCCTCTGGTAACAGGGTGGATTACTCGGATTAATCAGGATGAAAATGAGCGAATTAATCAATTAATTACTCAGGAAAATTCAAGGGGAATTCCTTGGATTTATGCCCAAGAAGGAATCTGGTATTCCACCTTAAATGCTTTAGCTCATAATTATATCATTAATTCTGATACTGAGCAATGGGCAACATTTTTAGACTTTATGGGTTATCATGGAATTGCCAATGATCCTTTGATCGGAATGGGTGAGGTTCAAGAAATTTTTTTAGGAGATTTGCCGGAAGTTGAATTTTAACAAAAAAGTATTAATTAAATTCCTGATTAAAAACTTACTATTTTTCGCTAAAATCTCACAATAATGATCTTGTTTTCAACTACAATTTAATGATAAGTTCTAAGTTAAGGGAACAATCATTTGTCTATTTAATCTATATAGATAAGTTTTGATTTTAAATGTTTATGGAGATTTTATTTAACTATTAATGGACGGTAAAAAATTATGAAATCAACAAAAAAATTATCATTTTTGGCTTTGGGATTTTCCTCGTTTTTAATAATTGGTAATGGCCTTCCAATTTTAGCGGCCAATACTTTAAATCAAAAACCAAATAATAATCTTAATGGGTCAGAAATTTCAACGGATCAAACTTTATTAGCACAATTTAATTTTAATGGAGTTTATGGATCAACTTCTAATCGCCGTACCACAGGATTTAGACGAGGCGGATGTTTTAATGCAAATCAACAAGTAGTAGCAATTCTTCCTTCTGAAAAAAATAAAGTTTCTAATTCCCCTTCGGTTGATGTAGAATCAGTTGAAATTCAAGATGATCAAGAAAATCCACTTGTTAATATTGAAAAACAAGAAGAATCTAATCAAATTGAAGAAAATAATGCTTCGGAAAATAAACCAGAAGATACTGCTCCAGCTTGGTTTACTGCTTCTGAATATCCTACAGTTTATTTTTATTTACCTGAAAATTGGGCAAATAAAGCCAGATTTGTTTTATATGATGAGGAAAAAGAAGTTGTTTATTCTGCTAGTATAGATTTACCCGGAGAAGCAACCCAAGAATCACCTCGTGGGGCTGGAGTGGTTGAAGTTGATCTTAATTCTCAAGCGGATCAAATTTCGCCTTTAGTAGCAGGAAATAATTATTTATGGGAAATAGAAATTGTCTGTAGTGATATTGATTATTCTGGGAATCCTTTGATTAATGGTTGGATTCAAAAAATTGATGATGATAGTTTGAATGCTTTAAATCAAGACTTAGAAAATGTGACAGATTCTGCTCAAAAAAATCAGATTTATGCACAAAAAGGACTTTGGTATGATTTAGTTTCTAATATTTATCATAATTATAATGCTAATGATTGGGAATTGATCTTAAATGAAGTGGGATCGGCTGATATTTTGAATGGTCAAATTTTAGGTTCAGCTACGATTACTCAAACGGCTGAGGGTGATATTCTTCCCCTGATGGAAAACCTTGATGAATAATTAAGTTTGATTCCATCAATCCCCCTTTAAAGGGGGATTTCTAGTTTATTTACTATTAGGAATAAACTCAATTAATCTAAGTTGTTAATAATTATATTTACTAAAAAAATGGATTTAATTTTATATACCAAACCCGGATGTCATCTGTGTGAAGGATTACAGGAGAAATTAGAACAAATTACTGCTTTCAAAGTAGAATTAGAGTTAAGAGATATTACCACTAATGAAAATTGGTTTAATCTCTATCAGTATGAAGTGCCTGTATTGTTTTGGAAAAATCAAGATCGAGAAGTTGCGATCGCGCGGCCTTCACCCCGTGCCACCGTAACACAATTGGAAAAAATATTAGTTAATCTTAAGTAACAGGCTTAAATGGCTATTTAAAGATTTTTAAAGTACAAAAAAACTATGCTTGATTTGGCTAAGTTAGCTCAACAAATACCCGAAATGGGGCAACATTTTAATCAAGAGGCGATCGCTTCTCATCAGCGTTTAGAAAAGGCTCAACTTTTACTCTCCCAAAGTCAGGAAAGATTAGATCGTTTAAAACGCCTACAGGAAGACTGGAGCGATCGCTTTATCTTTGCGGCGGCTATTCCCGTTGAAGACTTAGACACAGCCATAAAAATTGAGCCTCCCCCCCAAAGCCATACGGTTTTTGCCACCGATGGCTCACAAATTGCTCCTTCCCACCATGAAATTGCCTACTGTTATTTAATCAATATAGGCAGAATTATGTTACATTATGGTCAGAGTTTACATCCTTTATTAGATACTTTACCAGAGGTTTTTTACCGTCCAGAAGACTTATATATCTCAAAACAATGGGGTATTCGTACAGAAGAATGGATGGGTTATCGGCGGGGAGTTTCTGAGGTGGAGAGTTTAGCCGATATGGCTTGTCGTTGGGTTTTACCCCCCGGAAGTCATGCACATACCCCCAACTTAGCTTTAATGGATGGCTCATTAATTTATTGGTTTTTAGAGGGTTTACCCTCAGAAGCAAAGGAGAAAATTTTACCGCCGATTCTCCAAGCATGGGAGAAAATGCAACAAACAAACATCCCTTATGTAGGTTATTTGAGTGCGCCCCGTAGTGTAGAGGCCGTTAATTTTTTACGTCTTCAGGCTTGTCCTTATAATTTTCCTAATTGTGTGGTAGAATGCTCACAACAAGAGCATAAAACCCCATGTCAGGTGATTGATCCCTTAAGGGATGCAACTTTATGGGGAATGTTCTTACAACCCGGACAGCGTGGGGCTTTGTGGAAAAGTTCTTCCCATATTTTAAATTTATATCCAGACACTCAAAAAGTTTATTTTTGTTATATTAATGTTGGTACGGAGATCGCAAGGGTAGAATTTCCAGCGTGGTTAGTGGAAAATAAAGCTTTATTTAATCAGTCTTTAAGTATTATTTTAGGACAAGTTAATAAGGGTTATGGTTATCCCGTTGCTTTATCAGAGGCACACAACCAAGCGGTTATTAGGGGAGGCGATCGCCGCAGATTTTTTGCATTTTTAGAACAAGAAATGATCAAAGCAGGTTTAAAAAATGTGGCTATTTCCTATAAAGAAAGTAGAAAAAGAGGCAGTATTGCTTAACTATCAATACAATAAGGGTTTTTTTAAAAAAATTATTGGCATCCTAGTCAGATCAAATTGGCATTTTTCAGAAATTTAACGAATTACTTTAGATCTAGATCATTAAGATGAGGTCAATTAATGATAATCTAAGAATTGGCAATTTTTACAAAAACTTAACATTTAGCTTAAGCTATATAATACAAAAAAACCAATAAACAATAAATTATGGTAGCGACAACAGAAAAAACCAGCGTTGGTAAAATTACTCAAATTATCGGGCCTGTAATTGATGCTCAGTTTGCTAGTGGTAAACTACCCCGCATCTATAATGCTTTAAAAGTTGAAGGCACTAACGCCGCCGGCCAAAAAGTAGCTGTAACTTGTGAAGTTCAACAACTTTTAGGTGACAACCAAGTTCGTGCCGTTGCGATGAGTAGCACTGATGGTTTAGTGCGTGGCATGGATGTTATTGATACTGGTGCGCCCATCAGTGTACCCGTAGGTAAAGCTACTTTAGGTCGTATTTTTAATATTTTAGGTGAGCCTGTAGACGAAAAAGGGCCTGTTAATGTTACTGAAACTTTCCCTATTCACCGTCCCGCTCCTAAATTAATTGATCTTGAAACTGCTCCTAAAGTTTTTGAAACTGGGATCAAAGTTGTTGACTTATTAACTCCTTACCGTCAAGGTGGCAAAATCGGTTTATTCGGTGGTGCTGGTGTTGGTAAAACCGTTATTATGATGGAATTAATCAACAACATCGCTATTCAACACGGTGGTGTATCTGTGTTCGGTGGTGTGGGTGAGCGTACCCGTGAGGGTAATGACCTTTACAATGAAATGATCGAGTCTAAAGTTATTAACCCTGATAACCCTGAAGAATCGAAAATTGCTCTAGTTTATGGTCAGATGAACGAACCCCCCGGAGCTAGAATGCGGGTAGGTTTATCTGCTTTAACCATGGCGGAATATTTCCGTGATGTGAATAAGCAAGACGTATTATTGTTTATTGATAATATTTTCCGTTTCGTTCAAGCGGGTTCTGAGGTATCGGCACTTTTAGGTCGTATGCCTTCTGCGGTAGGTTATCAGCCTACTTTAGGTACTGACGTGGGTGATCTTCAAGAGCGTATTACCTCTACTAAAGAGGGTTCTATCACCTCTATTCAAGCGGTATATGTACCTGCGGACGATTTAACTGACCCCGCTCCTGCTACTACCTTTGCTCACTTAGATGGTACTACCGTATTATCTCGTAACTTAGCGGCTAAAGGTATTTATCCTGCGGTTGATCCTTTAGATTCTACCAGTACCATGTTACAGCCTAGCATTGTAGGTGAAGAACATTACGGTGTGGCTCGTGCGGTTCAATCTACTTTACAACGCTATAAAGAGCTTCAAGATATTATTGCCATCTTAGGTTTAGATGAATTATCTGAAGAAGATCGTTTAGTGGTAGACCGTGCGCGTAAGATCGAGCGTTTCTTATCTCAACCTTTCTTCGTAGCTGAAGTGTTCACTGGTAGCCCCGGTAAATATGTATCTTTAAAAGATACTATTTCTGGTTTCCAAAAAATCTTAGGTGGTGAGTTAGATCATTTACCTGAACAAGCTTTCTACATGGTAGGAAATATTGACGAGGCGATCGCTAAAGGCGAAAAACTCAAAGGCTAAAAACAGTTAACAGTTACCAGTTACCAGTTACCAGTGAATAGTAATAACTAAACACTGATAGCTGATAGCTCAAAAATTAACCATTAAAATTAAAACAATAGATCTAAAATGACTTTAACTGTGCGTGTAATAGCCCCAGATAAAATTGTCTGGGATGATCAGGCAGAAGAAATTATTTTGCCCAGTGCCACAGGTCAACTAGGTATTTTAACTAACCACGCTCCTTTATTAACTGCTCTTGGTATGGGTGTAATGCGCATTAGAGACGGCAAAAATTGGAAGGCGATCGCCCTGTTAGGGGGTTTTGCTGAGGTGGAAAATAACGAGGTTAAAATCTTAGTTAATGGTGCTGAACTTGGCGATAATATTGATAAAGCTGAAGCTAGTACGGCTTTTGAGGAAGCTCAAAGAAAATTAGATGCGGCCAACCAAAGCGGCGATCGACAAAAACAAATTCAAGCTGAAAATGCTTTCAAAAGAGCAAGAGTACGTTATCAGGCCGCAGGTGGCGTAGTTAACCTTTAAGAAGAATAATCATCTTATTTGATTAATAACAATGGGTTTTAACCTGTTGTTATTTTTTTAGGTGTTGCTGAATAAAGTATCAGCAATTTTCATTTCAACAAATGATCTTCTAAAGCATTAAATTAAATAAATTTATAGAATAGGAAAATGAGGAATAATCTCATCAATTTCTGTCATAATTGTTATTGTTTCTTTTAAAATTACAATTATTTTTTGATAGTAAATCAAATCTTGTTGTGATAAAAGTTTTTGCTCACTTTTTCGATCTTTTAACCATTTATCTAATACTTGATAACCTCCAATTTTAAATAGCCAAACTTCTTCAGAAATACCCTGAATATAACAATTTTTATTAATAGTTAATTTTTCTTCTTTAGCATTATATTTAATTTGAGTAATTAAAGTTTCTGGATCACCTTGATAAGTTGTGATTAAATTATCTAATTTTGGCGATTTCATTAAATGTAAATTAACTAAGTCTTCCCCTTTTTTAGCTAAATTATTAAATAATTGATCATCACTGGTTAAGGGAATACGAGGAAAATCTATCTTTAAAAATTCGGCATATCTTTCTCGATAATTTGATGAATGTAAAACACCATAAATATAATAAAATATTTTTTCAGGTATGGGTAAATAACCTAACTTTTCGGTTATTGCTGTTAAAAATTCAGCCGAAAAATTAGCATTTTTTTCTTTAATTAAATTACTTTGTCCATTTTCTGTATTAGGATAAGTATAAAGAGGAAAAAATGTATCTATACTTTGATTATCAGAACGAATAACTCCATTACTAATAATGTATTGACTAATGAAAAAATAATTAAAATCACTCATAGGGGGGGCTTTTCTAACAGTAATTAATCCTAAATTATCACCTAATAACATATTTCTCATAACCTCATTTCTAGGCATACAAAGAAAACCTCTTGAATTACCTGTATAGTAAGTATATCTAAGATCAAAAGGACGATATAAAATAGGTTTAATTAAATCCTGATTAATTTTATTTTCAATAAAACTATCTTTAATATCTTTTTGTGCCAAAGTAACTTTCCAATCTCTTGTATCTTGTCTTAAATTATATTTTTCTCTTGCTTCTTTTTCAGATAAAGAAACAAAATCATTAACAGTTTTTTCAACATCTTCATGAGAATTTTTAATGGTTAAATTATCCCTTGCTGTAACAATACCTACAGAATTAACAGGCATAATTTCAGTTATTTTCCAATAATTATTATATTCATCTCTTAAATTATTATTTTGAGGAATAAATAAATAAAAAGGAGAAATAGGCTCAACTTTTTGCCATTCTATCTGATGAAAATTAGCTGTATTTAAAAAGTTATATTTAGCCTCTCTTTTACCCCAAACATCATAATAAAAAATACCTTTTTCGGGAATTTGATAATCATAATTAAACTGTTGAATAAACTTTAAACTTTCTGGATTATGATCTTTAATGCCAATTAAAATTGACACGCCTTGCTGAATATCAAAGACATTTTCATCCTTACTACCATCAGGAGAAACTTCTTTTTTCTTCGCATTTCCATGTAAATTAATAATATAAATACGGCTGAAACTTGTCATTAAACTTTGACGCATTCCTCGAAAAGTTGGATTATCCAAATAACCATGATTAGTAATAAAAGCCACAATTCCTAAATCAATTTGCTCAAGTTTTTGTTGAGCAAAACGAATAAATTTTACATAATCATCTTGTAACCATTTAGTATTTTTTTCCTCTAAAGATAAACCATCAACTTGATAATATTCTCTCACATCAATCCAACTATTTTTATTAGCAGAATGCCCCGCATAGGGAGGATTACCTAAAATCACTAAAATTGGAGTTTCATTTTTAATTTTAGCCGCCTCATTTCCTTCCTGTGCAATATATTCCCCTAATAAATATTCACTCTTTTTAATACCTTGATCTAAAGTATTAGTTAAAAAGATATTTAATCTTTCATTTTCCGTAAATTTATAACCTAAATTTTCTAATAATAACTGTAATTTTAAATGAGCAATTGTATAGGGAGTCATTAATAATTCAAACCCATATAATCTATTTAAAACTTTACGATCTTTTAAATATTTATCCCAATTTTGTTTCCATTGTTGTTCACTATATTGAGAATAATTATTACAAATTTGTTTAATTACTTGATACAAAAAAGTCCCTGTACCCGTTGCAGGATCAAGAATATCAATATTTCTACCTGCTAAACCATCTTGAACATCGAAATCATGATCTAAAATATCATTAACAACTTTTACCATAAAAATTACTACAGGTTCAGGAGTATAATAAACACCTCTACCCTTTCTTAAAGAAACTTCATAACTTGCTAAAAATGTTTCATAAAAATGAACTACAATATCTTCTTTTCCTCTATTTTGACCAAAATTTTCCAAGATATGATCCATATCAACTTGAGCAAAAAGTTCGATTAAATTATCAATTGCCCAGTCAATTTGACTATCAATATCTTTTCTAATTATGATATTAAAAACCCCTTGCAAAAAGGGAATTTTATTACTAATATAAAAACTAGCATTTTGACGATTAAATTGTGATTGATCTTGATTTAAAGAGTGATTTATAGGCAAGATGCCTGTACTACTGAGGGTATTTTGAGCATGATAAAATCTAGCTGTAAACAAACCATAAGCAATGGTTTGAGCATACATATCAGCAAAATTATGATAATCAAGATCAGGTAATAATAAATCCGTAAAAACTGATTTTAATTGAGTTAATTCTCCCGTTTCATCTTCTGATTTTAACCCCTCGGTGATCGCATATTTAATAGATTTAGTATAAATTGCCATTTGTTGAGCAAGATCTAAATAATTATTAATAGTTTTCCCTTGAAAATTAACAAAATTATTAATTAAATTTGTTAATTTTGTAAGATCTTGATCAACAACAATTTGATTATTATTAAATTCTCCTAAAATTGCATTAAAATATAACTTTCCATCCCTATATAAACGAAATTCTAAGAAATTAGTTAAAATTAAATTTTGAGCGATCGCCGAATCAAAATATCGTTGTAATTGTTCAGAACTTTCAATTTTATCTAAATTTTCACCGATTTTTTTGGCTTCAATATAACCAATTAAATTATCATTTCTTCTCACCGTAAAATCTGGGATTCCTGCTTTATTTCCTTTTTCTTCAATTACAGCATTAATCCCAGTGGATGGAAGGGCATTATCAATTAATTTTTTTAGTGCAGAATAGTGACTTCTTTCACTACCTTTTGTTAAATTTTGTTTAAGTTCTTGTGAGTAATATTCAAAATTCATTTATTTAAGTTAAAGTCAATTAATTTAAAATTACAATTTTATTTTACCTTAAAAATAATTTAACTATCAACAAATCCGTAGGGAATGACAAAATTAAATTTAATCATTCCCTACAATTTTAACAATTAAAATAAATCATTTTCTGTTAAATTAGCTTTTTTCATAAGACTTTTTAAAATTCCAAAATTAAAGATTTTTGATCTAAGTTTTCTTCAGGAATACTCATCGCATCAAGCCAACCCTCTATCGCTTCTTTTAACATTTCTGTTAATTCTTCTAAAGTTTCAGCTTGAGTAAAACATCCGGGTAAAGCAGGAACTTCCGCCCAATAACCGCCTTCTTCAGCCTCATGTATAATTGCTTGTATTTTCATAATCACTTAATATTTAAAATTACAATTTTATTTTACCTTAAAAATAATTTAACTATCAATAAATCTGTAGGGCATGACTTCTTTAACTTATATTCTAAACCATTAAATTCAATTTAATTATGCCCTACAATTTTAATAATTAAAGTAAATCATTTTCCGTTAAATTAGCATCTTTCATAATACTTTTTAGTGTACCAATTGGTAAATCTCTATTACTATGAACAGGAATAGATAAAATTACATCTGATCCCTCCTTTTCAAAAATGTGATGACTTCCGACAATTCGAGACAATATCCAACCATGTTTTTTTACTATTTTACAGAGGTTTTTTCCTGAGATTGATTTCATAACGCTAATTCAAGTTCTTTAATATTATTAGCTTCTATATTTTTGCGTTCATTGGCTACTTCTAACCAACCTTCAGCCGCTTCTGTGATCATGGTGATCGCTTCCTCATAAGTTTCACCCCAAGAATGACAGCCCGGAAAAGCCGGAACACTTGCACACCAAACATCTTCTTCTTGCCAAACTATTACTTTAATTTTCATAATCACTTAATATTTAAAATTACATTTTTATTGTACCTTAAAAATTATTTAACCATCAACATTATAGGGTGTACCAATGAATTAAATCATAAATTTCATTGATCAATTATTGTTAAGTTTTTCTAACAACGATAGTATTTGACATTTTATCATGTAAAGAGCGTTTATCTTTCGTAAACCAAATAGGAATAAAATTAATTAATCCTATTCCCCATAATATAGATAAAACAAAAAAGATAACAAATAAAATGAATTTCCATGTGCTTTGCCAAAATCCAATTTTACAACCTTGTAAGTTAGTAACTTTTATTTTTAAAGCTCTTTGTCCTAAAGTTGATTGATATTTTGAGATTTGATTTAATACAACATATAAACATGGTAAACTGAAAAAACAAATAAGAGATAAAATAATAACTACCAAAATAATAGGATCAGGCTCAGAACTTGAACTAATAATGCCAGAAAGGTAAGGATTAAAAAAGATCATACCAACAAACATAGAGAAAGCAAAGAAAAATAAACAATCAATAAGCAAAGCTAAAAAGCGTCTCCATAGAGGTGCAGGTTGAAGTGAATTTGAGGTAGAAGCTTTAACTTGTGATGTTTTGTTATATTGATAATTAACTGGAGTAGTAGGTGTAGTTTGTTTATAAGAATTTGGTTGAGAAGATTGATTTTTATTAGAATAAGAAGAATCTGTTTTTTGATTAATTTGAGATAATTTTGTTAATATTTCATCTACAGTTTGAGGACGATTACCCGGAAAAGGTTTCATTAAATCATCAATTAAATCCAGTAATTTTGCTGAAATTCTTTGAGCATCTTGTCGCCAAATTAATTCCCCTGTATTAGACATCTCTATAATATAATAGAAATAAAAAAATTAAGCTATCATCAACAAAAATTTTAAGGAGAAATAGCCAAAATGAGTAATTATACTTGGCAATATATTCAAGATCACAAACAAGCAACTAAAAGATTATTGGGAATTAATTATGAACAATTAGAACTGCTAATCGCACATCTTTTGATCTTGGAGAAACAAGCAAAAGAAGAATCCGAAAAACAAAAAACTAGAATTATCAATTCCGGTGGTGGTAGAGAGAGTAAACTTTCAAAAGAAAACCAGATTATTTTGACTTTAATTTATTTAAGACATCACCTGAGTTTTCAACTATTAGGTATCGTCTTTCAAGTAAGTGAATCAACGGCGAATAATTTGTTTGATTATTGGCAAAAAATTATGAGAGAAGCTTTGCCATGCTCTTTACTAGAACAAGTAAAAAAGTCCCCAGAAAAAATAGAAGAAATGTTGGAAAAGTTGAAGGAAAATGAATTGTTAGTAGATAGTGAAGAACAGCCAAGACAGAGACCTTTAGACTATGAAGAACAGAAAAAATATTATAGTGGAAAAAAATGTGAACATACTTTTAAAAATCAATTAATTAGTCTTCCAAAAGGCCGAGATATTGTGGATGTGGTGGCGGGAAAACCAGGGCCTTCAAGTGATATTAACATTTGTCGTCAAAATCTCAAGAAGTTTGGGATGGATCAAAGGTTTAAAGGGGATAAAGCTTATGTGGGAGAGCCACAAATTATCACCCCAAAGAAAAAACCGAAAAAAGGAGTATTAACTCAGGAAGAAAAAAAGAAAATAAAAAGATTTCATCGGTTAGAATATTTATAGAACATTTAATTAGAATCATAAAAATATGGCGAGTAGCAAGAGAAAGATTTAGATTAAGAAAAGATAAATATCAGTCAGTATTTTTAACAGTTTGTGGGTTAGTGAGATTAAGAATTGAGAGTTTAGTTTTAGAAATAGTGAAATCATCGTCATCAAATGAAGTAATTGATGTTTTAATTAGTCATACTTTTGGGACGAAATTAGATTTAGAGGAAATTTTGACGTGAAATTAACTTTACAGGGATTGATTGCTGAGTGCTGATTAAAGATGAAACTGTTACCATATAAGCTTTATCAGTTATTGGAGATGTCTAATATATCTAATACTTGTTTTAACCATTGTAGGGCGGCACGTTCAGAAATTGGCTCATAGTTTTGATGTTGTAAATATTCCTCTAAATTCATTCCTTCAATTTTTTCCATAACTAAACAATGTAATGGAAAAGCATAACCTTTTGGTTGATAAGTAAAATAACCATCTTGATCCACATGAGGAATACCCTGATGATTGAGTTGTTGAAGCACAGTTGCTTCTTGTTTAAATAATTCGATCGCATGGGGTTGGGTATAATGTAAAACCTTGAGAACTTTTTTTACACCACAATCATCTATTTCATAAGTTTTACCAAAACCACCACCACCTAAGAATTTGATCACCCGATAAACGTCTTGTAATAATAATTTTGAACCGCAAGATTGACAGAATAAAGGTAATCCTACATTTTGCGGTTGAGAACAATTAGGGTTAATACATAGACTCATAATTTCTATAGGAAAAAAATTTTTTGATTAATTTAATGAGTCATTTTAGCATCAAAAAATATATTATCTGACAGTTCTTTCCTCCCTAGAAGGAATAATATTATCAGTTAAAGTGTATTGATTTTGTTCACACCACTTCAATAAATTATCAATTTTTTCTTTTTTTGATACTTTAATATCTACGGATGAAAAATGCAAAAATCCGATCAAAGATTGAGCCTGTTTTAATTCTTGATCATTGTCAACTTCAATAATTAATCTCATTTTGATTCCTCTTTGAAAAAATAGTGATTAGTTTTAATCTATAGAGTCAAGTTTTTGAGAACCATGAATAACCGCAATAATATCAATTTGCTCTGATTTTATATGATAAATAATGCGATAAGAGCCTTCGATAACTTCTCTAATTTGAGTTGTTTCAAATTCGGGTACAATTCTACCAGATAAAGGAAATTTAGCAATTTGTTCAGAACGATTAGTTAATTTTTCAATAATTCTCTGGGCATATTGAGTAGATTGTGACCCAATATAATTATAAATTGAAGATAAATGATTTACGGCTGTTTCTGTCCAAAAAACTTTCATTATTTTAATCCAAATTTAGCTCTAACTTCTTCCACAGAAATAACATTCCCTGCTTCGCTATCTTTTAATCCTGACTCAATTGCTTGTCTAACATATATTTGATACATTAGATCATCCCAAGTAGAATTATCAGGTAAATTATCAATTAATTTTTGTGCTTCTTGTTTAAGATTTTGGGTTTTCATAGCTTTATTTTCTTTGTTTAAAGAATAAATACTGAAATTATAGCAAACAAATTTATCTATCCAATAAATTATAGCAAAAACAAGTTTTTACTGCACAACCTTAATATTTTGTCAACCCCTCAAACTGTAAAGAAATCTAAACCCACGTTAGGAGTAAATACTTAACAATTTTGAGATAAAATCCCTCAATCTTGATCCCTAAGTTGCTAAAATTATTTAAAATATCCTATTTAAGCTATTTAATAGCAACCTTTAGCAATCATCTATTTATAACTTGAGGAGAAACTCGATTTGTTTACAAATGTAAAATCTGCCATCCGTCATATCGCCCCCGATGAAATCAACGGACGGGCTTTAATGAAGGTGGTCTATGTGGTGTTAGAATCACAGTATCAAAGTGCGATCTCTAGTGCCGTACGCATGATCAATAATAACCATCCTAACCTTGCGATCGAGATTAGTGGTTATTTAATTGAGGAGTTGAGAGACCCTGAGAACTATAATCAGTTTAAGCAGGATCTATCTGTGGCTAATATCTTCATCGCTTCTTTAATTTTTATTGAAGACTTAGCTGATAAAGTGGTTGATGCTGTTGCACCCTATAAGGATCAGCTTGATGTGGCGGTGGTTTTCCCTTCCATGCCCCAAGTGATGCGCCTTAATAAAATGGGTACTTTTAGCATGGCTCAGTTAGGGCAGTCTAAGAGTATGATCGGCGATTTCATGAAGAAACGCAAGAAAAACTCTAGCGCTGGTTTCCAAGATGCTATGTTAAAGCTTTTGCGCACCCTTCCCAGTGTTTTAAAATATCTCCCCGTAGATAAGGCTCAAGATGCGCGCAATTTCATGTTAAGTTTTCAATATTGGTTAGGTGGCTCTCCCGAAAACCTTGAAAACTTTTTCTTGATGTTGGCTGATAAATATGTCTTTCAAGGTAAAGACTTACATCAAGGGGAAAATGTGCAATATGCCGAGCCGGTAGTCTATCCTGATATGGGTATTTGGCATCCTTTAGCCCCTAAAATGTTTGAGGATATTAAGGAATATTTGACATGGTATAATAACCGTGAAGATATTAGTGAAGATTTAAAGGATCCCCTTGCTCCCTGTGTGGGGTTGGTATTACAACGCACTCACCTTGTAACTGGTGATGATGCCCATTATGTGGCGATGTTACAGGAGTTAGAATATCGTGGTGCTAAGGTGATACCTGTATTCGCTGGTGGCTTAGATTTTTCTAAACCTGTGGATGCCTATTTCTGGGATAATACGGTTAAAGGTATTGAACCGATCCCCTTAGTTGATACCATCATCTCATTAACTGGTTTTGCGTTGGTGGGAGGCCCCGCAAGACAGGATCATCCCAAGGCGATCGAGTCGTTAAAACGGTTAAACCGCCCCTATATGGTGGCTTTACCTCTAGTTTTCCAAACTACGGAAGAATGGGAAGAAAGTGATCTCGGTTTACACCCCATTCAGGTGGCTTTACAAATAGCTATCCCTGAGTTAGACGGCGCGATCGAGCCGATTATTTTATCAGGGCGTGATGGTGCTACAGGAAGATCGATCACCCTACAGGATCGGGTAGAAGCGATCGCCACCAGAGCGTTAAAATGGTCAAACCTACGCAAAAAACCCAAACTTGACAAGAAAGTTGCTATCACGATCTTTAGTTTCCCCCCAGACAAAGGTAATATCGGTACAGCCGCCTATTTAGACGTATTTGGCTCAATCTTTGAGGTATTAAAAGCCTTAAAAGGTAATGGTTACGATGTGGAAGAATTGCCGGAAAATGCGCAAGAATTGATGAATTTAGTGATTCATGATGCACAGGCGCAATATGCTTCCCCTGAGTTAAATATTGCCTATCGCATGAGTGTGCCTGAATATGAGCGTTTAACCCCATATTACGAGAAATTAAAAGAAAATTGGGGTGATCCCCCCGGCCATCTCAATACCGATGGACAAAATTTATTAATCTATGGGAAACAGTTTGGTAATGTGTTCATTGGGGTACAACCTACCTTCGGTTATGAGGGTGATCCCATGCGCCTCTTATTCTCCCGCTCTGCCTCACCTCATCACGGTTTTGCCGCTTTCTATACCTATTTAGAAAAAATTTGGGGCGCTGATGCGGTATTACATTTTGGCACACATGGATCATTAGAGTTTATGCCGGGTAAACAAATGGGTATGTCTGGCGACTGTTACCCCGATAGTTTAATCGGTAATATTCCCAACCTATATTACTATGCGGCCAATAACCCTAGTGAAGCCACTATTGCCAAACGCCGTAGTTATGCGGAAACAATATCATATCTTACCCCTCCGGCGGAAAATGCAGGTTTATATAAGGGTTTGAAAGAGTTAAGCGAGTTGATCGGCTCCTATCAAACCTTAAAAGATAGTGGGCGCGGTATTCAGATCGTTGATACCATTATGGATCAAGCCCGGCTCTGTAACTTAGACAAGGATATTGAGTTTCCTCAAACCCCTGCTAAAGACTTGAGCAAAGATGAGCGGGATAATATCGTTGGTTTAGTTTACCGTAAATTAATGGAAATTGAATCTCGTTTATTACCCTGTGGGCTTCATGTCATCGGTAAACCCCCCAGTGCAGAAGAAGCGATCGCCACCTTAGTTAATATTGCCTCTTTAGATCGGGAAGATGAAGGTTTATTATCCTTACCCCGTATTATTGCCAATAGCGTCTATCGTGATATTAACGAAATTTACGCTAATAGTGATAAAGGAGTCTTAAAAGACGTTGAACTTTTACAGAATATTACTTTAGCTTGTCGTGAGGCCGTATCAGCTTTAGTGAAAGAACAAGTTAACGCTGAAGGGCGAGTTAACTTAGTTTCTAAGCTTAACTTCTTCAATATCGGGAAAAAAGCACCTTGGGTAGAAAAACTCCATGAGTTAGGCTACAAAAATGTTGACACAGACTCTTTAAAAACCCTCTTTGAATATCTGGAATATTGTTTAGAGCAAGTTTGTGCCGATCAGGAGTTAGGAGGCTTATTAAAGGCTTTAGAGGGTGAATATATTTTACCCGGCCCGGGCGGTGATCCCATTCGTAACCCCAACGTATTACCCACAGGTAAGAATATTCACGCTTTAGATCCCCAATCTATTCCCACGATGGCGGCCGTACAATCTGCTAAAATCGTGGTAGATCGCCTCTTAGAGCGTCAAAAATTAGATAACGGCGGTAAATATCCTGAGACGATCGCCTGTGTTTTATGGGGTACAGACAATATTAAGACATACGGTGAGTCTTTAGCTCAGATTATGTGGATGGTAGGTGCAAAGCCCGTTCCAGACGCATTAGGACGAGTTAATAAACTTGAACTAATCCCCTTAAGCGAATTAGGTCGCCCCCGTATTGACGTTGTAGTGAACTGTTCCGGCGTATTCCGTGATCTATTCATTAACCAGATGAACTTATTAGATCAAGCGGTGAAAATGGCCGCCGAAGCCGATGAACCCTTAGAAATGAACTTTGTGAGGAAACACGCCTTAGAACAGGCTGAGGAATTAGGGATCAATCTCCGTCAGGCTGCCACCCGTGTCTTTTCCAATGCTTCAGGTAGCTATTCCAGTAATGTGAATTTAGCAGTGGAAAATAGCAGTTGGGAAGAAGAAAGAGAATTACAGGATATGTATTTAAACCGTAAATCTTTTGCATTTAACTCAGATAATCCCGGAGTAATGGACGAAAATCGAGCAATATTTGAGAAATCCTTAAAAACCGCCGATGTTACCTTCCAAAACTTAGATTCCTCTGAAATCAGTTTAACAGACGTATCCCACTATTTCGACTCCGATCCCACCAAAGTGGTTGCATCCTTGCGCGATGACGGTAAAAAACCCACCGCCTTTATTGCCGATACCACAACCGCTAATGCACAGGTGCGCACCCTATCGGAAACAGTGCGTTTAGATGCGCGAACCAAACTATTAAACCCCAAATGGTATGAAGGGATGCTATCACACGGTTATGAGGGAGTGCGGGAGATTTCCAAACGCCTTGTTAACACAATGGGCTGGAGTGCCACTGCTGACGCTGTGGACAACTGGGTTTATGAGGATACTAACGACACCTTTATTAACGATCCTGAGATGTGTAAACGGTTAATGGACTTAAACCCCAATTCTTTCCGCCGTTTAGTAGGCACATTATTAGAGGTTAATGGGCGTGGATATTGGGAGACTTCCCAAGACAATATCGATCGTTTACAACAGTTATATCAAGAAGTGGAGGATCGTATTGAAGGAATTGAGTAATTAATTTTAAAAGTCGGGGATTTTTATTTATTAATAAATCTTCGACTTTTTCTATTAACTAATTTCCATATTTCTAAATTAAAATGGGTAAAATAGATAAATTAGTCAAAAAATTATTATTACGTCCTCCTGAAATAAAGTTTGATGATATTCGCTATGTTTTAATAGAATTTGGCTATCAAGAAATTCGATCTAAAGGTAGCCATCACTCTTTTAAAAATGAACAAGGCGAAGTTATTATTATTCCGAAAAAGGGTGGTCAAAAAGTCAAAAGAACTTATATTGAAGAATTAATTAGATTATTAGACTTGGAGCATTGGCAAAATGACACAAAATAAACAATTAGAACGTCCCTCTTTAGAATATTATCTTTCCCTTAAATATCCAATGTCTGTATATCCAGAGGCAGAAGGTGGTTATACAATTATAATTCCTGATTTGCCCGGATGTATGAGTCAAGGGGAAACTTTAGAGGAAGCAATGAATAATATTAATGAAGCTAGAGAATTATGGTTAGAAACGGTTTATTTAAACAATAAAAAGGAAATTCCTTTACCATCAAAATTAATTAACACTTAACATAAGGTTAAATTTATGACACAAGAACAATTTACCCCAGATATTGAGAAAATTAAAGCTACTTCTGCTAAAGTTAAAGCTCTTTGTGAGAGAATGGATGCAGAAATTTTAATTTTAGATGATATTATTGCTCAATTAGATGAACAAAATCGAGCTTCTCCTTTATATCTTTATCGTTTAAATAAAGCGAAAAGATTATTAAATTATAAACCTTTTTTATTAGAAGAAAAGGTTTAACTTTTTACATATACAAACTCTAATTCATTTAAAACAAGAAAACAAAATAATTCTAATTCAAAATTTTTATTAATTATGTATAGTCAAGTTTATCATTATCCCCCCGATTTATTGAATCTCCTTATAGACACAATTCCTAAACTTTGTAAAAGTAAGAAAGATGTTATTGTCTTTTTTTCAAGTGCTGGAGTGAAACAAAGATTTCTAAAAGATATTGATGAAAAAGTTGAGAAAAATAAAGAGAGTATAAACAAGTATGAAATTGCTAGAACAATATTAATTAGACTTAATGAAGCTGGTGATGTTGCTCTTACTGAAAGGAGAGAAATCATTAAACGAGTTGTTGAGTTTGAAGATTTTTCAAGATGCTGGTCTAATGATCAAATACAGGCTATGGGATTAGTAGCTAAAGTTAGAGAATTAGTAAATAAAAAAGATTATTTTACAAGATTACAACAAATTAATCAATCAAAAATTGAAGAAGAAAATAAAAAACGTCAAAAAGAAGAAGAAGAAAGAATAAAATATCTCCAACAAAAAAGGCAAATAAGACAAAAGCTAAAATGTGATTTGATTGATCTTTATAAAGAAAATAATCCCCAAAAAAGAGGAAAAGTATTAGAAGGAATATTAAATCGTTTTTTTGAAAGTGAAAGAATTTTACTAAGAGAATCTTTTACAATAAAAGGTGACAATAATGAGGGTATAATTCAACAAATTGATGGTGCAATTGAAGTTAATACTGATCTGTATCTGGTTGAAATGAAATGGTTGAAAGAACCGTTAAGTCCTTCGGATATAGCACAACATATAATGCGACTTTTTGAAAGATCTGATGTTAGAGGTATTTTTATTTCAGAATCAGGGTACACTGATGCAGCAATTATTAATATACAGAAAGCACTTAATCAAAAAATTATTGTACTTTTCACTTTAAAAGAAATAATTTTTTTATTAGAAAGTGAAAATACATTTGAATCTCTCTTGAAATCTAAGGTTGATGTTATTCAGCTTGAAGGAAAATTGATATATGATTGATCTTTGATATAAAAATCAATTTCTTGAGTTTCCAAATCATTTATAACATAAAATTAAGGAATAATTATGACTGGAGATGTTATCTTTTTTGTGTTCAGTGGAATACTTGCTCTTTATGCTATTACAATCTTATTGAGCAATTGTTTTAATTGCTTCGAGAACAAAAGTATTATTGGTACGATGAAAAATAAATACAAAAAACAAAATTGTCAAATACAAATATCTCTAATCAATGAGAAGAAAGAATTTTTATTTTTTACTATTGAAGAAAAAAACTTAATTCAATTACAAGGATATGATAATAATAATAAACTCATAGTTATTAATTTTGATTGTGAAAAAGAAATATTAAATTTTTTGTCACAAAAACTCCCAGAACAAATGAATCATTTTTCTTGGCAATTAAACCTTATCAAGACTTTAAGTAACCAAATAAGAACTAATACTAATATTGTTGGTACTTCTCTAAAAGAACAATTTTATTCTATAGATAATTTATGTTGGAAAATAATTAGGTTAATTGAAAAAGATTTTTATCTGAAAAATACTATAATTAATAAAGAAATAACTTCATCAATTATTAAATTTTCCGATAAAGCTCTAATTAGCTTTTATTATATTTCAATTCATGGTAATAATGTTAATTTGATTAATGAAATCAAAGCTGAACTAAATAGAGTTGAACATTTATTACAAATAACACAAAATCCTAATGAAAAAGAACATTTATTATTTTTAAATAAAACTCACATGATGAGATTAGAAGAACAATTACAAATCAATGAAAATTTAGGTATTCTTAATAGGGAATTAGAATTATTAAATGTCAATTTAATATATATGATTGAAAAAATAACGGCTTCAATTTCTCAGTATAATTTGAATAAAAGACCTAATTTATTTATTTATGATGAAATTTTATCATCTTTTAAACTTCCACTAATGGATCAATTATTTACATCACAATCTAAATTATAATGGTGGGCAATGAATATCATTGATAAATGAAAATCAAAATTTAACCCACTTGCCCACCCTACAGATTTTTTTATGTGTAGGTTTTTAGGGGCGATCGCTTTTTAAGGAAGGGATGTTTTCGGGGCGATCGCTCTTATAAATTATTAAACTGTTGCCAATCAAGACCAAGTTGACGGATAATTTGTCTTAAAGTACCTAATTTTAAATCTTTATTACCCCAGTCGGGAATTGGCACAACTACATTATTATGAGGATTATACCATTTACGATGTGAACCCCCACCCTTGCGAGGAATTTCTTGACAACCCATTTGTTTTAGTTTTTTAACTACTTCTTTATATTTCACTATACACCGATGGGAATTAAACTTTCTGTCCACATAATTGTCTGATCACCAATGGGTTGTAAAATTGAAGGTAAAGGCTGATTTAAGTCTTGATAAGCTTCAATTAATGCTGATAAAGCATCAGATACATTAGGAATTATATCTTCTAAACTATCAGCTTCAGTAATTAAATTAGGTAACAATGGACAAGTAATGGTATAGCCGCCTTCGGGTTGAGGTTCTAAGATTAATGGTATTTTATAAATATTTTGCATTGTAGTTATTAACAAATTTATGTCAATTTTATTTTATCACTGTTTACAAATATGAATAGGTACAACAGTAGAGCGTTTTGTTTCTGGATTAAATAATTTTAAATGTGAGCCTGTTTGTGTTACTTCAACAAAACCAAAACTTTGAAGTTGTTTGATTACTTGTTTTGCTGTTAAACGTGGTGATTTTGGCGACATAAATCTTTATTTTATAAAGTTAATTCTACAACTTCTGATTGATTTTTTTGATTAAGAAATTCATCAGGAATAGGCTCAAGCATTAAATTAATAGCATCTTTTAAATATTCAATTGCCTCTTGTTTTGTCTCACCAAAAGACGAAACAAAATTTAATTCTGGACAAGTAGCCGAATAACTTTGTGCTTCTTCATCCCATTCAATAATTGCTCTAATAATCATAATTCGATTTTACCTAAACAAAAATAAATTATCTTTTTTCTTATTATATATCTTAAAGGGAGTTTTAGGGGCGATCGCTCTTATAAATTATTAAACTCCTGTCAATCAAGACCAAGTTGACGGATAATTTGTCTTAAAGTACCTAATTTTAAATCTTTATTACCCCAGTCGGGAATTGGCACAACTACATTATTTTGAGGATTATACCATTTACGATGTGAACCCCCACCCTTGCGAGGAATTTCTTGACAACCCATTTGTTTTAGTTTTTTAACTACTTCTTTATATTTCACTATACACCGATGGGAATTAAACTTTCTGTCCACATAATTGTCTGATCACCAATGGGTTGTAAAATTGAAGGTAAAGGCTGATTTAAGTCTTGATAAGCTTCAATTAATGCCTCTAGGGCATCAGATACATTAGGAATTATATCTTCTAAACTATCAGCTTCAGTAATTAAATTAGGTAACAATGGACAAGTAATGGTATAGCCGCCTTCGGGTTGAGGTTCTAAGATTAATGGTATTTTATAAATATTTTGCATTGTAGTTATTAACAAATTTATGTCAATTTTATTTTATCACTGTTTACAAAAGTGATCGCTTTTTAAGGGGGATTGAGGGGGATCATAGTAGGGAGACAATGCCCACCCAACAAAGTCATTAAATTTTGATTTTGTATCAATAAGATCCTTCTTGATCCACATAAACCGCTAAAATAACGGATTAGTTGTTTTTTTATAGGAAATTATATCTATGGGTCGTGCTAAAAAAGTTGTCTTAGCCTATTCCGGTGGTGTTGATACCTCCGTTTGTATTCCCTATCTTAAAGAAGAATGGGGCGTAGAAGAAGTTATTACCCTCGCCGCCGATCTGGGGCAAGGTGAAGAACTTAAACCTATTCAAGAAAAAGCCCTTAACTCCGGCGCAGTGGAGTCTTTAGTGGTAGATGGCAAAGAAGCCTTTGTGACTCAGTTCGCTTTTCCCGCTATTCAAGCCAATGCCCTCTATGAAAACCGTTATCCCCTTTTAACCGCCCTTGCTCGTCCTTTAATTGCTAAAATGTTAGTGGAAGCGGCCGAAAAATATGGTGCTGATGCGGTAGCACACGGATGTACCGGAAAAGGTAACGATCAGGTGCGTTTTGATGTGGGTATTATGGCTCTTAATCCTCACTTAAAAGTCCTCGCTCCGGCACGGGAATGGGGCATGAGTCGGGAAGAAACCATCGCCTACGGTGAAAAATTTGGTATTCCCTCCCCCGTTAAAAAATCCTCTCCCTACAGTATCGATCGCAATCTTTTAGGCCGTAGTATTGAGGCAGGTATCCTTGAGGATCCAATGGCTGAACCCCCTGAAGAAGTATTCGTTTTAACCCGTGCGATCGCTGATACTCCTGACGAACCGGAATATATTGAAATCGGTTTTGAAAAGGGTGTACCCGTAAGCTTAAACGGAAATGCCCTTGATCCTGTTACCCTTATTACCCAATTAAATGAGACAGTAGGAAAACATGGGATCGGCCGCATTGATATGATTGAAAACAGAGTAGTTGGGATTAAATCAAGAGAAATTTATGAGTCCCCCGCTTTATTAGTTTTAATTGATGCCCACCGTGATCTGGAAAGTTTAACCTTAACAGGAGATTTAACTCAGTATAAACGAGGAATTGAAGAAACTTACAGCCATTTAATTTATAAAGGTTTATGGTATTCTCCCTTAAAAGAAGCTTTAGACGCTTTTATTAAAACTACCCAAGAGCAAGTAAGCGGAGTAGTAAGGGTTAAACTCTTTAAAGGTAGTGCTAAAGTAGTAGGCAGACGCTCTGAAAACTCAATTTATGCGGCCGATTTAGCTACTTATGGTGCAGATGATCAGTTTGATCATAAAGCGGCCGAAGGCTTCATTTATATTTGGGGTTTACCTACCAAAGTTTGGAGTTTAAAACACCGTTAACAGTAATCAGTTATCAGTAATCAGTTATCAGTAATCAGTGACAAGTAGTACAGGCATCCTGCCTGTTACCAGTTAGCTAATAACCAATAACCAATAACCAATAACAAAAATTTATGGAAAAAACACAATTAAAAGAAAGAATAAAATTAATTACTAATAAGCGTGAATCTTTAGTAAAATTATTAGATAAACCCGATCTAGGTTCATTAAAAACTGATGTAGTTCAAGCATTAGAAGAACTGGATGAATTAATTGAAGAATTTAATTTAACTTTTTCTGATTAAAATATTAACAATAAAATGTTAGATCAAAAGTCGGGGATTTTTAAAATACCCGACTTTTAAAACCTAAGATTAATTAGTATAATTAAAATTATTAAATGCCCAAACAACGTCTTGATAAATTATTAGTTGAATTAAATTATTGTACTACCCGTCAACAGGCGCAAAAAGTGATCAGGGCGGGGGAAGTTAAAGTTAACGATCGCATTTTTGATAAACCCGGCACCGAAGTTGATCTGACTGCAAAAATTGAAGTTAAAGAAAAACCCCCTTATGTCTCTCGTGGCGGTGAAAAGCTCAAAAAAGCCCTAGATACCTTTCAAATTAGCTTAGAAGGGCGTATCTGCCTCGATGGTGGCATTTCTACGGGGGGGTTCACCGATTGTTTATTACAACATGGGGCTAGTTTAGTTTATGGGGTAGATGTGGGTTATGGTCAAGTAGACTGGAAAATTCGCACGGATCCCCGTGTAATTTTGAAAGAAAGAACTAATTTTCGTTATTTAAAACCTGAAGATCTCTATGGTGAAAACGCCTATCCCACTTTAGGAGTAATGGATCTATCTTTTATTTCTTTAACTAAAGTATTAGAAAATCTTTGGTTATTATTAGCTGATCCCAGAGAAGTTATTTTATTAGTAAAACCTCAATTTGAAGTAGGCCGATCGCTAGTAGGGAAAAATGGAGTGGTGAAAAACCCTCAACATCAGGCACAAGCAATTTTTCAAGTATTAGAAAAAGCCCAAACTCTGGGCTGGAATTTTCAAGGTTTAACCCCTTCTCCCATCAAAGGGCCGGCGGGTAACACGGAATTTTTATTATGGTTAAGCCTTGATCCCACCAAAACTTTAATAACCTTAGACGGCATTACACAGTTGACAATAAACTGTTACCAAATGTCAAATTAGTAATTAAGTAATTAAAGTATCTTTAGAGCGATCGCCACTTCTTAAAGTGGAAGATCGTCTTTGACTACCATCATCATTTTCTTCAGTTGAACCTAAATTAATTTGAATTTTAGGCCCAGAACTAGCCAGACGGATAATCATACCATCTTGAGCTTCCAGTTGAGTTATTTTTTTACCATTAATATAAGTGCCATTCGCCCCTAAGTTAACTACTTCCCAAGTAGAACCATTAGGTCTAATTTCCACATGGTGACGGGAAACAACTGCACTGTAGAGAACAACCTCATTGTCAGTTGAACGTCCGATCCGAATAGGGGATGTGGGTTCAAAAGTCCAATGTTGAACGGGAACTGATTGGAGGGGATGTAAAAGAGTTAATGTAATCACCGATTTTTAATTATTAAAAGGGATTATTTTGTTTATAATGTCCCTGTGTTTGGGGAAGTCCATTGATAAGTATTATACTTTACACAAGCAATTATTATCAATTTCAATTTGATTTGTCAACTAAAGTGTTAGACTTTTAAAATGCTTACTGCGAAAAAAAGCCGTCTCACCCATAACAAAAGAGCTTTGTTAGACATCACATTATTGAAATGTCTTTTAGTATATTTTAAGATCAATTGATTTAATCGTCAAATCAATAGACTTCTTGAAAAAGTAAAAATAATTAAGAACATCAATTATACTTACTATTTCCTATTCTGTGACCATTAAATTAAGATTTAATTAATTTTAAAAATTAATAACAAATTAAATTCAATCAATTATTTAACAGTTTTCGTGAATTATTCTTACTTTTCCCTTTCCCCTTTTTCCTGATTTTTGCTAAAAGTTTGATCATGAAAATTAAATTTTTAAATCAGGAAAATCGGCGATCGCTGTGGAAGATTGAACAATGTGCATTCCCGCCTTAGCAAAGCGTTCAAAAGTCTCATTAGCCTGTTCGGTAAAATCAATAATTCCGGGGACAACCACCGCCGAAGTACAATCTTCTAATAAATAAACTTTTCGCGCTAAAGCCGGATCAACTGCCATAATTTCTGTTAATAAATCATCGATCGTCCATGCTACACAATGACTTTTCGCTTGTCCTGCAATGATCACCCCATCAAAATCTAATAGTCTTTGAATAAAACGGGTATTTTTTTGGGCGATGGGATGGCCTCCAGCCCCTTCTAAAACTTCTGGGCGTAACACGGAATAGTTCTCCGTGAGGGGATTTCCCCCTTTAATCTCAAAATTAGTCTGACTGTGACGAGCGATATTATGGACAAAAATCGCCTCCTCTACCGAGGATACTAAACTATGGCCGATCCCCCCTAACATGGCATGATAAGGCCAAATAGTTAATAAATATTTCCCGTTTTCAATCAGTTTTTTAGCATAATGTAAAGCGTGTTGTTGTAGACCAATATAATTACCTTTAGCCACACTATAGGCGATTGCCGGATTAACTTTCCAGATTCCCCTTTGAATTTCCTCTAAACTAATCATCGTATGGGGTAAGGGATTTTCCCCCCCATCATTGATCCAAAATAAAGGATGAAAAATTTGCATGGCCGTGTGGGTGTCCATTGTGGGGGCAATTTCTGTAATTACGTTTAAATTACGATAAATAAACTCACATAAACGGATATTATCATCAATTGCACCCGTACCCGATCGCCCCCCGACAAATAGCTCAAAATCCGGCAAACAGAAGGTATTTTGCACATCAATGACCATTAAACAAATGCGGGTTTTATCACTGGCGGCCGGTTTTATTTGCCATTTTTTCGCCCAATTGTGAGCGTCTGATGCCCTGTCTTGATAGGGTACTCGCCAAAGCTGTTTAACTTTATGAGGCTCGAAAAAACTCGGAATTGGCAATTGTTTTACTGTTGTAGTGTTCATGATTACTCCTTGCTTATTGGCATAGTGTTTAACCTACACTTATAGTATAGTGTTAATTTTACACAATGTCAAGGGAGGCCATGGCTTTAATCAATTGTCAACTGATCATGTTATCTATAATGAAAATGTTGGCATTGATCATTAATTAATTTCAAAAATAATCAGGGTATGACATTTTGAAAATCAATTATTTCTATCCTAAATTAAAGGTGTTATGCTCTATAATATTCAATTTTTGAACAAATTTACAATCAAAATGCTAGATAATCAATTATAATAAATGATTATTGAATTTTAATTTTTTAATAACTAAAATTATGCTAACCACAGAAAAAACGATCGCCGATCAAGTTCGCTCTGATTTTCCGATTTTAAATCAAAAAATTCATGGTAAATCTTTAATTTATTTTGATAGTGCGGCCAGTTCTCAAAAACCCACTTTTGTCTTAGATAAATTAAAGTATTATTATGAACATGATCATGCCAATGTTCATAGGGGAATCCATACTTTAAGTAACAGGGCAACAGAAGGTTATGAGGGGGCTAGAGATAAAATTGCTCAATTTATTAATGCTCGTTTTAGGGAGGAAATTGTCTATACGAGAAATGCCTCAGAAGCTATTAATTTAGTGGCTAATACTTATGGTGTTCAAAACTTAAAAGAAGGGGATGAAATTATCTTATCAGTAATGGAACATCATAGTAATATTGTACCTTGGCAAATGATCGCCCAAAAAACGGGAGCGATTATTAAATATGTGGGTTTAACACAAGAAGAAACCTTTAATTTTGAGGAGTATAAATCCTTACTTTCTGAACAAACAAAGTTAGTTTCGATTGTTCATGTTTCTAATATGTTAGGTAATATTAATCCAGTTGAAGATATTATTAAATTGGCACATCAAAAGGGGGCAAAAGTATTAATTGATGCTTGTCAAAGTGCGCCCCATTTACCTATTAATGTACAAGAAATGAATTGTGATTGGTTAGTTGCTTCTGGTCATAAAATGTGCGCCCCCACTGGCATTGGTTTTTTATACGGAAAAAAAGAAATTTTAGAGCAAATGCCCCCCTTTTTAGGTGGTGGTGAAATGATTGATGAAGTATTTTTAGATCACTTTACATACGGTGAATTACCTCATAAATTTGAAGCGGGAACTCCGGCGATTGGTGAGGCGATCGCCCTTGGTGCGGCCATAGATTATTTAACTAATATTGGGATGGATAAAATTCATCAATATGAGGAACAATTAACGGCTTATTTATATGAAAAATTAACTAAAATTGAAAACTTAAAAATCTACGGAATTAAACCTGATAAAGAAGGAAAAGGAAGATCGGCCTTAGCCGCTTTTAATGTTAATAATATTCATGGTAATGACTTAGCAACCTTATTAGATCAAGAAGGTATTGCTATCCGTTCAGGCCATCATTGTACCCAACCTTTACACCGTTATTTTAATGTTTCGGGTAGTGCAAGGGCAAGTTTATATTTTTATAATACTTTTGCTGAAATTGATCGTTTTATTGAAGTTTTACGAGAAACAATTGACTTTTTCACCTCCATGATGGACTAATTTTGAAGTAATAAATAAATTTTGTTTAAAGTACGATGTTAGCACAAAGGGCGCTTAAGTTTTAAACTTAAACGCCCTTTGTTAATATGGGAAATAAAAATACTAACTTTAGAAAGAAATATTTTTCTAAAGTTTTGGTGAGACAACTTTGTCTAAAGTTGTGGCTAATGTGCTTTTAGGAACGGCACCAACTACCATATCCACCTTCTCCCCATCTTTAAAAATCATTAAAGTGGGAATACTGCGGATCCCGTATTTACTAGCCGTCAGTGGGTTTTCGTCAGTATTCAACTTGACTACTTTTAACTGTTCTCCGTATTGTTGAGCGATTTCTTCAACAACAGGAGCGACCATACGGCATGGCCCACACCAAGGCGCCCAAAAATCCACTAAGACAGGAATCGGACATTCTAAAACATCTACCTGAAAACTAGAATCTGTAACTGAGGCGGTTGCTGACATTGATCTAAAATCCTTTTACTACTAATAAGTTACTGTTTAATCATACATTATGAAATCTAGCATAACAAAAATTGACACCTTAAAATAAAAATTTTTGTTTCAATTTTATTTTAAATAGGCGATCGTTACACCAGCCCCCCCTTCATTTTGGGGAGCAATCTCAAATTTTTCAATCTGAGTATGGCTTTTAAGGTAGTTATGCACCCCTTCTTTCAGTTTGCCAGTACCTTTGCCATGAATGATCCATAAGACGTTTAAACCCTTTAAAATAGCGTTAGAAATAGCCTCATCAATTTTCATTTCCCCATCTGTTACCCTTGCCCCCCTCAAGTCAAGGGTATTTTGGGAAGTTCTCACCGTAATTTTTTCTTTTGTGACCGGAGTTTGAGGCTGATTTTTAAGGGGATTTTGAGTTTTTGCTTTTGATTTAGCTTCAACTTTTTTCCCATCTAAAGATTCAATTTCTGTTACTTCAATATTCATTTTCATTAAACCAAATCTTACCATTAGATCCCCAGTTTCTTCATTAATTTCTAATACTTCGGCCGTTTGTCCTAAACGGGGAATTTTAATTTTTTCCCCCACTTTGGGATAATAAGTTGGTTTAGCTTTTTTTGGTTCAATTTTAGGCAAATTTCTGTCAGCAATTTGATTTAATTTATTAGTAGCTTTTTGGGCATTTTGTGCCGTTTTAACTCCTCTTTGTAAATCTCGAATCACTTGAGCTACCTCTGATTTAGCCTGATTAATTGCTGAAATTACCGCCTGTTCTTGAGAAATTTTTAACTCCGTTTCCCTTGCTTGTAAAGATTGAGCTTTAGCCGAAACTTCCGCATAAAATTTTTCAGTTTCTTGTAATAATTGACGCGCTTCTTCTGCTTTTCTTTCCTGTTCCTTTCTTTGAGCTTCTAATCCTGCAATTACCTCATTAACATCCTCTGAATAATTCCCAACTTTTGTTTTAGCATTTTCAATAATTTCTAATTGTAATCCTAATCTTTGGGCAATACTCAAAGCATTCGATCGCCCCGGTATCCCCCATAATAGGCGGTAAGTTGGCTTTAAAGATTGATCATCAAATTCAACGGAAGCATTTTCAAATCGTGGATCCTGATATTTTAAAGCCTTTAACTCCCCATAGTGGGTAGTGGCAATGGTTAAATGGGCATGATCCGCCAAATATTTTAACAGAGCAATAGCCAAAGCACTACCCTCAGCCGGATCCGTACCTGCTCCCACCTCATCTAATAAAACTAAGGATTTATCCTCACATTGCATCAGAGCATCAATAATCCTGATAATCCTACTAATATGACCAGAAAAAGTAGACAAACTTTGTTCTAAGGATTGTTCATCCCCAATATCGGCTAAAACCTGCTCAAACCAAGGTATTTCCACGGGAACTTTAGCAGGAATAAACAAACCTACCTTGGCCATCAGGGAAACTAAACCCAGAGTTTTCAGAGTCACGGTTTTTCCTCCGGTATTAGGCCCCGTAATAGCCACCACTTTAATCTGAGGATTCACCGTAACATCAATCGGGACAACTTCTGAGCCTTGTTCATGGTGATGTTGCCATAATAACAAAGGATGTTTTAATTGACGGAGGGTTATTTGTTCCTGTTCATCAATGAAACGGGGAGCATTTCCCCCTAACCAAAAACTATAACGGGCTTTAGCGGTGGCTAAATCTAATTGGGTAGCAATCGCCAATAATTGTTCTATATCTTCGTAAACATTAGCAATTTTTTCGCTTAATGCTCCTAAAATCTTTTCTTCTTCTCTTTTGGCTTGACTCAGATATTGGCGTAATTGATTACCTTGTTGTATGATTGATTTTGGTTCAATATACAAAGTTGATCCCGTACTAGATAGATCATGCACAATGCCCGGAATTTGGTCTTTTTGGGGGGCTTTAACAGGGATCACAAAGCGATCGCCCCGTTGGGTAATAACTGGCTCTTGGATCGCCCCGCCTTGACGTTGGATAATGCCCTGAAGTATCTTATAAATGTTGTCCCTTAAGCCTTTGATTTTGCCCCGCAATTGACTCAATAACTCACTAGCTCGATCGCAAATTTCCCCTCGATCGTCAATACAATGGTGAATTTCCTGTTCTAACTCAGGATAAGTGCGTAATTGAGAAATAATATCTAATAAAGTTGGAATATCCTCATATTCTTCAATTTGTCTTCTTAATTTGCGCATTCCAGACAGAGTAGTCGCAATTTCTAATAACTCTTTACCTGATAAAATACCGCCTATTCTAGCCCTTTCTAAACTATCACCAATATCATAAATACCATCAAAATTAAGACCACTTTCTAAACGCTGTTCTAATAAATAAATTTCTTCAGTTTGTTTTAATAAAAATAAACTTTCAGCTTGAGTTTTAGGAATAGTTAAATTAGTAGAAGCAATAACACCTAATTTAGTGGCCGCAAAAGTTGATAAATGGCGACAAAGACGAGACCATTCTAATAATTCTAAAGTTGTATTTTGTATTTCCATGTTTAAGTTTAACTTAATTTTGATTAAAATTGACTTTCTTATAAAGCTCTTTTCATTTCAGATTGATCTTCTAACTTAAGATATTCTTCAAGAGTTTAATTTAGGGAAAAAGATCCGCATCTTTTAATAATTTTCCAGCTTGATCTTTAGGGGATAAAATTGGTTGTGTTTCTAAATTCCAATTAATATTAAGTTCGGGATCATTCCAGATAATACAGCGATCTCCTTGGGGATAGTAATAATCAGTGGTTTTATATAAAAATTCGGCGGTTTCTGATAATACTAAAAAACCATGAGCAAAACAGGGAGGGATCCATAATTGGCGTTTATTTTCTGCACTTAATTCTACCGTTGTCCACTGTTTAAAAGTAGGGGAAGATTGACGAAGATCTACGGCTACATCTAGGACTTTACCTTGGGTAACTCTCACTAATTTACCTTGGGGATGTTCAATTTGATAATGTAAACCCCTTAAGACATTTTGAATTGATTTAGAGTGATTATCTTGCACAAAATTTAAAGTTACTCCTGTTTTTTCTTCAAATAATTGTTGATTAAAACTTTCAAAGAAAAACCCTCGATCGTCACCAAAAACTTTTGGCTCAATGATTAAAACATCTGGAATTTTTGTTCGTATAATATTCATAATTAAGATTGACTGATTTTAGTTAATTTAATTTAATTTATTTAGGTTTAATATTAAAGTATTTTAACCAGTTTTTAAATAAGATTGATGGGTAAATTTTTACTAACTTTAGCTGGAACTAAAATTAGTTCTTGATTTTTATAGCCCACAAAGCGAATATAAACTTTTTCTCCCTGTTTAATTTCATCATTATCAGGTTGATGAAATTGAGGATCAAAACTTACTTTTTCCCAAGGTTTACCAATGGTTTCTAAACCCCAATTTTTAATTAAATTATCTAATGAAGTAAATAAAGAAATTAAATTTTTAGCAGGTAAATCTGTTTTTTGTTCAGCCATTTTTGTGGCGGTGGGATAGTTAATTAATAAACTATTAATTAATTCAAATGTTTCAGTTTGAAAGTCTTGTTTTAATTGTTGTGATTGTTGTTTTAATTCTAATTTTAATTGTTGACATTGTTGTTTTAAATTAGCAATTTCTTGATTTTTTTCTCGTTCTAGTTGGGTTAATTTTTGATTATTTAATGTTTGATTTGATGGTATTTTTGTCTTACTTTTACCATCGGAATATAAACTAAATAAAAATAGGGTTACTCCTAACCAAAGTAAAATTGCAAAGAGAAAATCGTTAAAATTGTTAATCATAATTAGTAAAATCAGAGTAGTAAAAAATTGTCAAATATTAATATACCCCAAACCCTGAAGGGTTGGGCTATCGAAACAAAGTCTGCCTACGCAGACTTTATTCTAGCCTGTGGTGACAGGCTTTGTTTTTGTAGCATTAAGGCCTTAGCCTTAATCAAATCTAATTCGATCTAAACATTTTTTAATTATTTCATTTTAACACAATCATTAGTAATAAACAATTGTTGATAATTAGTAATAGTTAAATTTTCCGTTTCTGGTGATTGAATTAAATCAAATGGGGGTAAACCGGGGGGAATTACTATTTCTCCTTTACTTTCTTTTTCTGCTACTTCTAAGTTAAGATTGAGCAAAAATTCTAAAATATTTTGATCTTTTTTGATGCCATAAGTTAACTTGACTGCTTCATTTAATTCTGTTTGTGCATCAATCAATTTTTTAACAGTTTTACTGTTATTATTTGCTTCTATTTGTTGATAAAGTTCCCTTAAACTCCATTGATTTTCTGTCATGGCTTGAAGTCGTATTTTTCTTAATTCTACCGCCTTACTTGCCACTAATGCAATATTATTAAATGTGGGCTGTTGGGGAAAGGGAAATGTATCAAAAACTGTGCTAGAAGTGTAACGAAAACCACTTCCTAAAGTTGAACATCTTTGGGTAAACCATAACCAATGAATATTAGATTGTAATATACCAAAAGAATAATCATCAGCTAAACAAAATACTTGAACAACATCACTAGGTCTAATGTTACTATTTATAAATTCAAATATAGATCTTTTAGCTACTCTACTACAACCAATATAACGAGGTAAAGCAGTAATTTTTTCTATTAATTCTTGACGAGCATAAGAAAGTAACCACCATTTATTTAAAAAGTTTTGATGATGACGATTAACTTTAGCTTTTTTATTTTTCTTTGTCGCTTCATTATTTCTTTCTAATTCTTGTTGAGCGGCCTCTTTTCTAGTAGGTAAAACTAAATTTTTAATATGTTTAAATAAAACATGATATTGTTTAGCTGAATCTTCATCTAAGGGGTGAAAATCAATGACATATCTTTGGGGTAAAGGAGGAAAATTTGCTAATAAATCATTACCCGTTAAATAAGGAAAAAGTACCTTATTTAAAATTTTTTGAGGCTTAGATAAAGCAATTATTTCTTCCGTTTCATCAGGTTTTAATAAAAAACCTTCATGACCATGGGTTTGACCTTGATAACATAAATTAGCATTGATATTAGTTTGAATTATTTTAGCACCACTAACATCAATTTCCGCCGAAAGAGACGAATTAATATAATCTAATTCTAACTTTTCCCAAGGACTATTAATATTATCTCCTAACTGAGTATAGAGTATTTTTTGACCATTAAAATCCCCTTTGACCCAGTTAACAATTGATACATTTACCACCGCATCACCCGACCAAACTTGTTTAGAAACTGCCTCTGTAATCGTACCATTATTATTAACAATAAAATCTAAACCTCCTTGACGGGAATTAGTTTGACTGATGGTATTTGTTCCTATTAAACCCGCCCTACCATTGAGGGGTAAATTTTCATGGGCTTTACGAAACCAATACACACAATAATCAGCTAAACCAGAAACTTCAGGATATTGATTTCTCACTTTATTAACATAGTCTCGCCCTAATTCCTGTTGCATTTTATTTTTTGATTGAAAGGGGGGATTGCCTATAATTGCATCGGCTTTTTCCCAGTCACAAAATAAAGCATCATCATGAATAATATTACAATCTAAAGTATCTAAAGGTAAATATTGTTCATCGTGTAAACCTAATTTATCTATGGCAACTTTACGAGCAATAATCATTGTCACCCTTGCTAATTCTACTGCAAAATCATTAAAATCAATCCCGTAAAATTGCATCGGACTGACAAACTTATCTTTTTTAGTAATCTTAAAATCTGGAAATTGAGCTAATTTATCTAATAATAATTGTTCATTTTGCTTTAACTCTTGATAGGCCATGTATAAAAAATTACCTGAGCCACAAGCCGGATCTAAAACCTTATAATTAACAATTTCATCTCTTAAGATTAATAATTCTGCCAAACTATCAGCAGATTCGATCTTTTTCTCCCAAAAATTACTAATTGTCGGCCGTACAATTTTCATAATATCTGTTTCTGAAGTGTAGTGAATACCCATTTCATGACGTAATTTATCATCTACAGTGCTTTGAAAAATACTACCAAAAATCGCTGGCCGAATTTGACTCCAATCTGCTTCGGCGGCCTTTTCTAATAGGTTTAATTCTGACCATGTTAACTCAATTTCTGGTAATTTGGCAAATAAACCTCCATTAAAATAATCAACACCTTTAAACTTACCATAAGGGGTAATTCCTTTCTTATTCATCTGATAGAATAAACCTGCTGAAATTAAATCATAACTGCTTTCTTTTCCTTCCTTACAAACTTTAATAATATTAGTAAAAAGCTCAAGGGGTAACATCCCTTTATATTGGGCAAACATGGTAATAACACATTGTAAAATAAACCTTTGCACATCTAATTTACTAAAGCCATTTTTCTTACTTCTTTGCTCAAGAGAAATATATAAATCACTCATTCGAGTAGCGATAGTTTTAGTAAGCGCAACTTGCTCATTTCTAAACTGAGGAATTACGGCGGAAAATTCCATAAAAGCAAACTTTTCAATTTGACTTTCTAACTCAGTTAATTTAATTTTTTCTAAAGGAGTATCAACTTGAATACTAAAATCATAAATCCAAAATTCATCAAAATTACATAAAATTACAAACTTAGGATGGGGATAAATATTGATATAATAATCCCATGATTGGGCGTAATGTTTATTAAGATTTTCCCCTCTTGATTTCATTTCAATTAAGATTGAAGGTAGCCTTTGACGATCCCAATAAAGATCCGCATAACCAATATTTCCCGCACGACTAGCTTTAGCAACAGGTAACTCAAAAGTTGCTCCCACTTCTAGCACCCCTTGATGTCCAAAAAGTTGAAAAAATTTAGTCAAAAAAGTTTGTGACTCTTGCCTTTCTTTTCCTTTAATATGTTGATCACAAAACTCAAGAAATTGATAAATTGCTTCACGTTTTACTTTCATAATTCAATTTGATTGATGTTCACCAATAACCAATAACTAATAACCAATAACTAATTAAAATTGACTTAAAGATTGGGTTTCTTCAATGAAATTTTGCTCATTATTTTCATAATATTCGGGTAATAATTCTTGTTTTTCAATATTACCTAAAGCCTTTTCAATTTCGGCGGTTGTTTGGGTACAAGTTTTACCTTGGCCATTGATAACTTTTTCGGTAATTTTACCATCTTTACCGATATAATATTCAACTCTTTGATATTCACTCATGATTTTTAACTTAAATTTTTTAAATGTTAAATGTTTACAATTGATGTTTTGCCCTCACCCCAGCCCCTCTCCCACAGGGAGAGGGGAGTGTTTTTTCTAAGATTAAATAATCTTAAATAATCTTAAATCAATTATGTTTAAATAGTTTCCCTCTTTCTAATAAAAAGAAGGGTTAGGTGATGGCGGAAAATTAAAATTTAGGTTCTACCGAATAAAATGATTTCATTAAGGCTAAAGCCTTATGCTACAAAAACGAAGCCTGTCTGCACAGGCTTTGTTTATATAGGGCAAAAATGTTTATAGTTTTACATAGTAAGTTCGGTAGAAAATCAAAATTTATTTCTTTTCTTCAACTAATTCTGAATTAAATTCATTAAATGTTTTTAACTTTAATTCTACAGATTCAGAGCGCGGAAGTAAATTAAAAACTTCCCTAAATTTATCATCAATTTGTTCAAAATTAGCTTGACCAGTTTGATCAAAAATGACTTTTCCTTTTTGATCTAAAAGCACAGTTTGAGGGATTAAACCTTTATAATAATAGCCTACCTCATCTTTATTATACTTGGATTTTTGCTCAATTGAATCAACAGCTACCGGAACAATATTGGCCGCTCTGCCATAAAATTCTTGAAGTCGAGAAATAACAATTGAATATTGTTTACAATCACTACTATCATCAACATAATAGACTAATAAAGTGGGCATTTCCCTTGCTAAAGATTCTTTTAAACTTAAACGGGGCGGTACAAGTGAGCCATTTCCCGCATAAAGAATGAAGATATTACCATCATAAGTATCATCATTAATACTGGCAAAAACAGGGTTATTTGTTACGAGGAAAAAGCTACTTATTACCGTTAATAATAATAAGCAAAAACTTTTAATTAATTTATGAGAAGATTGAAAATTAAGGTTTAATTTCACAGGTTTAAATTAGATTTAGATCAAATAAATGTTTACTTAAAAAAATTAGGTTTAAAACCTAATTAATTAATTTAATTAATTGTCAATTGTTAACTGTCAATTAATTAACTGCATTAAGCCATTATAGCAATGATTAACAATTTATAAAACTAAATCTTAATTTAATCATTCTCAAATTAACAAAAAAATGTATGATAGATTTGATTGAATCAAAATTTTAGCTTAAAGGAGCAATTTTAAACATGAAACGTCTAGCTTTACTCAGTGTATCTGATAAAACGGGCATTGTGGATTTAGCCCGTCAATTAGTTGATCAATTTAATTTTGAGTTGCTTAGTAGTGGTGGCACGGCGAAAACTCTCAAAGATGCGGGTATTCCTGTGCAAAAAGTGAGCGAATACACCGGATCACCGGAAATTTTAGGGGGGCGGGTGAAAACTCTCCATCCTAAAATTCACGGCGGTATCCTCGCTAGACGTGATTTAGAGCAGGATTTAACGGATTTAACTAATAATAATATTCGTCCTTTAGATTTAGTAGTAGTTAATCTTTATCCCTTTGAAGAAACCATTGCTAAAGAGGGTGTAACTTTAGCTGATGCGGTGGAAAATATTGATATTGGAGGCCCTGCTATGTTACGGGCAAGTGCTAAAAATTTCGCCCATGTAACGGTTATTTCTAATCCTAAATATTATGATCTTTACTTACAGGAATTAAAAGAAAATAATGGAGAAACTTCTTTAAAATTCCGTCAAAAAATGGCCGGTGAAACTTTTGCTTTAACCAATAGTTATGATCAGGCGATCGCTAATTATTTAATGAGTTTAGAAGATGAACAACCGAGTCGTTTTAGTATTTCTGGCCAATTAATGCAAGAATTACGCTATGGTGAAAACCCCCATCAAAGTGCTTCTTGGTATTATACCGGAACAAAAAAAAGCGGTTGGGCTACGGCCGAAAAATTACAAGGTAAGGAGTTAAGCTATAATAATTTAGTTGATTTAGAGTCAGCTAGACGTATTATTTCTGAATTTTCCTCTGATCAACCAGCGGCCGCTATTTTAAAACATACAAATCCCTGCGGTGTAGCCATCGGAAACACTCTGATTAATGCTTATGAAAAAGCTTTTAATGCTGATTCTACCTCTGCTTTTGGGGGAATTGTGGCCTTAAATCAAAAAATTGATGATGAGACAGCAAAAGCTTTAACTAAAACCTTTTTAGAATGTGTGGTCGCCCCCGGATGTGAGGATTCTGCCAGAGAAATTTTAACCAAAAAAGCCAATGTGAGGGTGTTATTATTCCCTGAGTTAACCAAAGGGGAAGCCCAAACGGTGAAAATTATTGCAGGAGGCTTTTTAACTCAGGCCAGTGATGATCTACAGGAAAATACGGAGCAATGGCAAGTGGTGACGGAAAAACAGCCCACGGCCGAACAGTTAGCGGAATTATTATTTGCGTGGAAGGTGTGTAAGCACGTTAAGTCTAATGCCATTGTGGTGACGAAGGATCGGGCTACTTTGGGTGTGGGTGCAGGGCAGATGAACCGAGTTGGCTCAACCAAAATTGCCTTAGATCAGGCCGCAGATCAGGCTCAGGGAGCTTATTTAGCCAGTGATGGCTTTTTCCCCTTTGATGATACCGTCAGAATTGCCTCACAATCCGGTATAATTGCGATCGTTCAGCCGGGGGGATCCATTAAGGATAAAGACTCGATCAAGGCGGCCAATGAGTTAGGTTTAATTATGGTGTTAACAGGGAGTCGTCATTTTTTACATTAAACTTCTTTGCACAAGTCAAAAAAAAAGGGAAAAGTAATAAAAATTGATCAAAACTATTAAATAATTGATTAAATTTGATTTTTTTATTACTTTCCTAAAAGGGCTATTAATTAAAGATTAATTCTTAGTTTGATCGGGGTAGGGTATTTTAAAAGTTGGGGGCAAAATTGTTGCACCCTCAACTATTTTAGGGGGAATTATGTTGAGTTAAATGACAATTTTTAGTTTGGGAAAATAACAACGCAATTTGATCAATTCCCTCTCGTAAAATTGCAATATTTTGATTAGAATTATTGACAATAATACTAAATACTAAATCTTCTCCTGTTTGGGTTTTTAAATACCCTGATAATGCAGAAGTACCGGAGGCTGTTCCTGTTTTTGCTCTTAAATTATTAGTTAAATAACTATTAGTAAATCTATTTTTTAATGTGCCAGTAACTCCGGCGATCGGTAAAGAATTTTTATAAACTTGATCAAGGGGACTTTTTGAGATTAATTCTAAGAGATTAACTAAGGTTTGTGGAGTTACTAAATCATGACGGGATAAGCCTGAACCATCTATTAAATCATAACTTTTTGGTGCAATTCCTAATTGATTTAAGGTTTCTATTAAAATGCTCAAACTATCATCATTAATAATCTGATTATCTTCAAAATAAGATTGGATTCCTAATAATTGAAACAGTGCTTGAGCATATAAATTATTACTTTCTTGATTAGTTTTAAAAACTAATTGTGATAATGGTTCAGATTGAATCGTCATTAATAATTTTTCATTTGCTAAATTAGAACTAATGGAATTATTGAGTATAGTTTGATTGACTTTAATCTGATTTTGTTTGAGTAAATTATTTAAACTATCTAAGAAATATTGACTGGGATTAAGAATAGCTAAACGGTAACTATCTTCAGGTGAATTAATGGGAATTTGACCTGTTATTTCTAAAGTATTTGTGCCAAAAATTCCCTTAAGATTAATATAATAGTTACTATTTTCTTGCGAAGTGGTAGCACTATTAATAATATTCCATTGATTTTGAGCGAGAGGATCAGACCAATTTAAGCGAATTTTTTCCCCTAAATTTTGAGGTGAAATCGTTAACTTTACCACATTTTCATTTAAAATTAAATGATTAACATTAACGGCATAATAATAAAATAAATCTCCCCATTCCCAAGTAGAATTAATCCCTAAATTTTGATGATAATTTTCTTCAACTATTAATTGATCTATGTGATTAATATTTTCGGCTTTTAATTTGTCTGCTATTAGTTGTAAACTTTGACTATTTAAACTTGGATCACCTTGGCCAACTATCCTTAAAATAGTAAGATTATCCCGATTTTTTGAAATAAAAATTGGGGTTTGAAAACGATAATTTTCACCAAATTTTAATAAAACGGCCGCCGTTGTTAAAAGTTTAACATTAGAGGCGGGATAAAAATATTTTTCCCCATTTAAACTATAAATTAAATCATCTGAATTTAATTTTTTAACCACAATTCCCCAACTTGCTCTTTGATAGGGGGGAAGGTTAATTATTTGATTAATTTCTCGATCGAGATCATCGTAACAAATTTGATTAATAGTTAAATTAGAATCAGTTTGAGCGACTATTTTGTGTTGATCAAATAGAGAAAAATTAACTATAAAAATTAAAGATAAACTGAGATATTTTTTTATTTTCATAGATTAAATTAAGTTAAAAATAGATTCAGTAGAGGTCAACGGCCGTTGACCTCCATCATGAGATTAAATAATTTTACCCAGGTAAGATGTTTCTTCCCTTGTTAAAAGCCTCTTTAAAAGCGTCTAAGCCGTGACTTCCACCGTTAACGGCTCGTCTGGCTAAAGCTAAATCATTAACGGCGATCGCATTTCTAATGGCCGATTCTTTATTTTTGAGAAAACGAGCTAAAATTTTGGCGGCAACGAGGGATTCATTAGCTAATTGAGGATTATTAATCAAATCAACTCCTATTTGTCTTCCTATTCTATCGTAATTATCTCGCCCTGTTAATTGAACAAAGCCCCGCCCTTTAAAGTTTGCACCATCGGGACGACCACGATTACCTAAAACCGTTCTATTATCATATTTATTGAAGGGATGTTGGCCCGGATCCGTATTATATTTCGATTGAAACTCACTAATCGGCATAAAACCCGCCGTTTCTGCTCGGATGGTGGACAAGGCCATATTGATCATGGTTTTATCCCCTAAGCCTAACTCCCTCAAAGCCAAGAGGACGTTGGGAAGGTGGGTGGCAATATTACTGCGTGAAGCCCCCGGAAACATCGGTGCGACTAGACCGGCCGTAATAGTGGCGGTGGGGCTAACAATGGTAGTATTAGAGGGGGAAGCAAAATCTAACAATCTTTGGGCAAAAGTTCTGCCAAATTGTCCAGTTTGCATACAATTAATCAGTACAGCCTCACAAAATAGGGATAAAGCGGCTCTGGTTTTTTCCCCCAAGTCCCCATCAACACTGGATGTTCCCTTACTATCTCGATCGGGAAGATAGCCCCCATTAACCAGAATTTGTTGAATTTGGGCTACTAATTGTGGGTCACTTTTTAATTGGTCAAAACTTAGAACCGTATTTGTTCTGACAATATCTTCTAATCTCATTTTTTGATCTCTACTTTTTAAGAAATATACTCTTAATCTTAAAAGAAAAAATTTAATTACTTTAATTTTTTTAGAAAAAAATAAGATTTCTGTTATCTTTATTCAAATTAATTTACAATTTGTAATATGATCTAAAATCTAATTTAGATCGTGACTTTTGCCCCTTAAAGACAGAACATTTATTCTTTATTATTTTTGATTATGAATTATTGGCATAAACCACCGGAATTTTTAACTTTAAATGAACAAGAAATACATCTTTGGCGTACTAATTTAGCTCTATCTTTTAAGGAAATTCAATTCTTAAAACAATATTTATCTTCTGATGAAATTATCAGGAGCGATCGCTTTAAATTTGATCTGCATCGTCATCGTTATATTGTCAGTAGAGCAGTTTTAAGAATTATTTTAGGAAAATACTTAAAACTTGAGCCATCCAAGTTAAAATTTCAATATAATAGTAAAGGAAAACCCCAAATAAATCCCGATCAAAATCAGATTCAATTACAATTTAATCATTCCCATTCTGAAGACATAAGTTTATATGGAATTACCACAAAATATCCGATTGGTATTGATATAGAATATAGGCGTTCAATAGCTGATTTAGAACAGATTGCTCACCGTTTTTTTACCCCTAGAGAATGTCAATTATTAGCTAAATTTCCCCCATCAGAAAAAATTAATATTTTCTTTCAATTATGGACAGGAAAAGAAGCTTATTTAAAATGTACAGGGGAAGGAATAGCCGGAGGTTTAGATAAATTTGAAATAAGATTTAATCATAATCAATCAATCGGTTTATCAGGAATCAATGATAATTTATCTCAAATTTATCAATGGTTTTTTCGGTCTTTTCTGACACAAGAAAATTATCAAAGTACGGTAATAGTTAATAGTGAAAAGCAATTTAGATTAAACTATTTTGAGTATTAATTATCAAGTTTGACCGATCTTACCAGTGGAGAAATACCTCTACTTTTAAGAAAAAACTTTGCTCTACACATAGCAAAAAAATCAAAAAAGGAATAATATTATACAACACAGTTATAGAATAAAAGAGACAATTGAGGAATCATCAACTTGTTTCTATCAGTGCGAACACAGTTAAAACTATATCAACGTATCTCCATGAATCAAAATACATTACCAAAAAAACAGGGTTTATATGATCCCGCTTTTGAGCATGATGCTTGTGGTGTGGGCTTTATTGTCCATCAAAAAGGACAAAAATCCCATGATATTGTGCAAAATGCTTTAACGATATTAGTTAACCTCGATCATCGTGGTGCTTGTGGCTGTGAACCAAATACGGGAGACGGTGCAGGTATTTTAATGCAAGTTCCCCATAAATTTTTACAAAAAGTCGCTTCTGCTGAAAATATCACCTTACCCGAGGCCGGGCAATATGGGGTGGCGATGGTGTTTTGTTCCCCGAATGAAGCCACCCGAAAAGAGCGTTTTGCTGAGTTTGAAAAAATTGTGACAGAGGAAGGTTGTAAGGTTTTAGGGTGGCGCAAAGTTCCCACTAATAACGAACCTTTGGGCGATACGGCTAAAGCCTCTGAACCTAATGTTTATCAGGTTTTTATTGAAAAAAGTGCTAATATCACCGATGATCTGGCTTTCGATCGCAAGTTATTTATTATTCGTAAACGAAGCGGGGCAAACTTCCGTAAACAAGACCCTTTCTGGTATATTCCCAGTATTTCTTGCCGTACTTTAATTTATAAGGGGATGTTAACCCCTCTGCAAGTGGGGCAATATTACCCCGATCTGCAAGACCCAGACCTTGAAAGTGCTTTGGCTCTAGTGCATTCCCGTTTTAGTACCAATACTTTCCCCAGTTGGGAACGCTCTCACCCTTACCGCTATATCGCCCATAACGGTGAGATCAATACTTTAAGGGGTAATATTAACTGGATGTATGCCCGTCAAGCCCTATTCGAGTCTGAGTTATTCGGCGATGATCTCAAAAAAGTTCAGCCCGTTATTAACCCCAATGGTAGTGACTCCAGTATTTTTGACAATGCTTTAGAAATTTTAACCCTGTCTGGGCGCTCTTTACCCGAAGCGGTCATGATGATGATACCTGAGCCTTGGACTGGTCATGAGTCCATGAGTCCAGAGAAAAAGGCTTTTTATCAATATCACTCCTGTGTGATGGAGCCTTGGGATGGGCCTGCCTCCATCGCCTTTACCGATGGGACGATGATGGGGGCGATCTTAGATCGTAATGGTTTACGTCCTTCCCGATATTACGTTACCAAAGATGATCTGGTGATCATGGCGTCTGAGGCGGGAGTTTTACCCGTAGCGCCGGAAAATGTAGCCTTTAAAGGGCGTTTAGAACCGGGTAAAATGTTCTTAGTTGATATGGAACAGGGTAGAATTATCGCAGATGAGGAAATTAAGCAAAAAATCGCTACTTCTAAGCCCTATCAAACTTGGTTAGATCAAAATTTAGTCAATATTGATCAACTGCCTGAAAGTGATACGGTGGCTAAGTCTGACAAAGATACCTTAGTTAACCGTCAAAGTGCCTTCGGCTATACCTTTGAAGATGTGAGAATGTTACTTGCTCCCATGGCTCAAAATGGTGTGGAGGCCGTTGGCGCAATGGGTACGGATACGCCTTTAGCGGTATTGTCCGATCGCCCCAAATTATTATATGATTATTTTCAACAATTATTCGCACAGGTTACAAATCCTCCCATTGATTCTATCAGGGAAGCGATTATTACCTCTGCTACAACTACGATTGGCTCTGAAAGAAATTTATTAAAACCTGAGCCAGAAAGTTGTCATTTAATTGAATTAAACAGTCCTATTTTAACTAATGAACAGTTAGCTAAATTAAAAAGCGTAAATAATAACGGTTTTAAATCAGTAACAATTCCCATTTTATTTAATCCTCAAGAGGGGGTTAAAGGTTTAGAAGCCGTGATGCAGAGTATTTTTACTCAGGCTGATCGCGCGATCGCTGATGGTGTGAATATTCTGATTTTATCCGATCGTGATCTCAATGGAGATCAAGCACCGATCCCCGCCTTACTAGCTGTCTCAGGTTTACATCACCATTTGATCCGCACAGGTACACGCACTAAAGTGGGTTTAGTGTTAGAGTCAGGAGAACCCCGTGAAGTCCATCACCACGCCGTTTTAATCGGTTATGGTTGCGGTGCGATCAACCCCTATTTAGTCTATGAAACCATAGACTCCATGATTGAGCAGAAATTACTCTTAAATATTGACTCAAAAACTGCTTATAAAAACTATATTAAAGCAGTGACAAAAGGAGTAATTAAGATTGCTTCTAAGATTGGTATTTCTACCATTCAGAGTTATCGAGGCGCTCAAATTTTCGAGGCCATCGGTTTAAATCAGAATGTAATTAATCAATATTTCACTTGGACGGCTTCTCGCCTTGAAGGTGTAGACCTTGATGTGATTACCCAAGAAGCGATTTTAAGACATCATAATGGTTTTCCCGATCGCTCTGTAAAAGTTCCCGTGTTAGATGTGGGGGGTGAATATCAATGGCGTAAAGAAGGTGAGCGTCACCTCTTTAGCCCTGAAACTATCCACACTTTACAACAGGCTACATGGAACAATGATTATGAGTTATATAAGAAGTATGCAAACTTAGTCAATGACCAAACGAAAGAGCATTATACTTTAAGAGGCTTATTAGAGTTTAAAGAGCGTACTCCCATCCCCATTGAAGAAGTCGAGCCGATTGAGAGTATTATGAAGCGCTTTAAAACTGGGGCGATGAGTTATGGCTCTATTTCTAAAGAGGCTCATGAGGCTTTAGCCATTGCCATGAACCGTATTGGCGGAAAATCTAATACAGGTGAAGGTGGAGAGGATCCGGAGCGTTTCACATGGACTAACGAACAGGGCGACTCTAAAAATAGTGCCATTAAACAGGTGGCTTCTGGGCGTTTCGGGGTGACAACCCAATATCTATCCCAAGCTAAGGAAATTCAAATTAAAATGGCTCAAGGGGCTAAACCGGGGGAAGGTGGACAACTTCCGGGCTTAAAAGTCTATCCTTGGATCGCTAAAGTGCGCCATTCAACTCCCGGAGTGGGTTTAATCTCACCTCCGCCCCACCATGATATTTACTCGATCGAAGACTTAGCGGAGTTGATCCATGACCTCAAAAATGCTAACCGCAAGGCTCGAATTAATGTTAAATTAGTGTCTGAGGTGGGTGTAGGCACGATCGCCACTGGAGTAGCCAAAGCACACGCCGATGTGATCTTAATATCGGGTTTTGATGGTGGTACAGGTGCATCACCCCAAACCTCGATCAAACACGCAGGTTTACCTTGGGAGTTAGGTTTAGCGGAAACCCATCAAACCCTTGTGTTAAACAACTTGCGCAGTCGGGTAGTGGTTGAAACCGATGGCCAGATGAAAACAGGGCGAGATGTGGTGATCGCCGCCTTACTTGGTGCAGAGGAATATGGCTTCTCCACCGCTCCCCTCGTGACTTTAGGCTGTATCATGATGCGGGTATGTCATAAAAATACTTGCCCCGTTGGTATTGCCACCCAAAACCCCGCCTTACGGGATAAATTTACCGGAGATCCCGCCTATACGGTTAATTTCATGCGTTTTATCGCGCAAGAAATACGGGAGATCATGGCTGAGTTAGGCTTCCGCAGTATCAATGAAATGATCGGCCGCACCGATATTTTAGAGTCAAGAAAAGCGATCGATCACTGGAAAGCCAAAGGTTTAGACTTTTCTAAGATTTTATATCAGCCTGAAGTGGGCGAAAATGTAGGCCGATATTGCCAAATGGCTCAAGATCACGGCTTAGAAAAATCCTTAGATATTACTACCCTCTTAGATCTGTGTCAACCTGCGATCGCCAAGGGCGAAAAAGTCAAAGCCACCCTACCCATTCAAAATATTAACCGTGTGGTGGGTACAATTTTAGGGAATGAAATTGTGAAAAAACACTGGGAAGGCTTACCAGAAGACACGATCCACCTCCATTTCCAAGGTAGTGCCGGCCAAAGTTTTGGCGCATTTATTCCCAAAGGAGTCACATTAGAGTTAGAAGGTGACGGTAATGACTACGTTGGAAAAGGCTTAAGCGGCGGTAAAATTATCGTTTATCCTGATCAAAAAGCCACCTTTAAAGCCCAAGAAAATATCATTATTGGTAACGTAGCCTTATATGGTGCTACCAGTGGCGAGGCTTACTTTAACGGTATTGCAGGGGAGCGTTTTGGTGTGCGTAACTCAGGTGTAAGTGCCGTTGTGGAAGCGGTTGGCGATCACGGTTGTGAATATATGACTGGTGGTAAAGTGGTGATATTGGGATCAACTGGCCGAAACTTTGGCGCGGGAATGAGTGGCGGTGTGGCCTATATTCTCGATGAAAAAGGAGATTTTGCCACTAAATTTAATGCGGAAATGGCCGACTTAGAAAAGTTAGCAGATCCGGAAGAAATTGCTGATCTTAAACAGTTAATTTCTAACCATGCTAACTATACAGGTAGTGAAAAAGCGAAAACAATTTTAAATAATTGGGAGCAATATTTACCCCAATTTGTGAAAGTAATGCCTCGTGATTATAAACGGGTATTACAAGCAATTAAAAACGCTTTAGAGAAAGGTTTAAGCGGTGATGAAGCCTTAAGTGATGCTTTTGAACAAAACGCTAAAGACTTAGCCAGAATAGGCGGAAGTTAAGTTTTAATTCATAGTTAATCTTTAAAATTCGGGGTTAATTTTTATAAACTCACCCCAAAACCCTCTCACTACGAGAGGGTTTTTTTTGTAGATTTTCACTATTTTTTACTGGGTTAAATAATCTCTTGAAAAAATGATTAAATGTCAATGATCAACTATTAATTAATAATCAAAGTAAAGTAATAGTTAATCTTGCCATTTTAACTCGACAAAATGAGCAGTTTTTCCCCATAGATCCGCACTTTGACTAATCTTGACAATTTCTAAATTAAAAGGAATACTGGTTGTAATATATTTTTGTGCTAATTTGCCGACTTCCGGCGCAATTTCTAAAGCAGTAACTCCGGCTAAACTAACCACAGCAAGTTGAGTTAAAGGATTTTTTGGGGCGATCAAAGAAGTTCCAGCCATCATCCCCGTAGCTAATAACAAAGTTACGGTAAGATTAGTGCCACAATGGGGATGAAGGGCTAAACTCCACTCCCCACCTTTTAAACGAGTCAAAGCCTGATCCACAGCTTGACGCAAATGTTGAAAATCTAAATCTCCATATAAATAAAAGCCTTTTTCCGTAGAAATTCCTCCGATATTATTCATATAAGAATTACCCATTTTTTCCCCTAAAATCCACACCGTAGCGTGTTCTAATCCATGAACTTGACGGATCATTAATAACTCTTTTAATCCCGGAATAAAACCAATTTGCGTTAATAAATCACGATCTTGAGTAGATACGGGGTTAAAAAAATCAAAATCCCAAAAATTACCAGTTGCCGAAGTATTACTATTAGTCATTGTTTTATGATGATTAATCTTTTATTTCCACTTTAGCAAGTTTTTGCAAAGTCGGGGGTATAATTATTTAAAATTACCTCAGTTTTAAGGAGATTTTTTCTTAATTTTTGATTGATTAATCTTAAAATTAACTCTATGAATTTATTATCACAATTAACACTTTTTCAAGAAGAAAATTTACTAAAATTATTTTCACAAATCCATAATTATATTTATAGTAATGATGGACTTTCACCACAACAAACCTTAGAAGAAATAGTTAAAATTTTATTTATTAAAATCTTTGCTGAAAATTCTAATTATGATCATTTATTTTACATTTCAGATCAAGAATTAACTAACTTAAATCATGATCAAAAAAACTTAGATTTTCTTCAAAATCTTAATCATTTATTTACTCAAACTAAACAAATTTATCCCGATCTATTTGAAAATAATGAGCAAATTCGTCTGTCATTAATAACTTTAGGTTTTATCGTTCATCAGTTACAAAATATTAAATTTTTAGATAATAGACAGGATGCCAAAGGCCTCGCCTTTCAAAAGTTTTTATCCCATCAAGAAAAAGATGGGAGAGGTCAATTTTTTACCCCCGATCCTATCATTAATTTTTGTGTAGAAATGCTCCAACCAAAATTAAATCAAACGATTATTGATCCTGCTTGTGGCAGTGGTGGCTTTTTAATTTCTGCTTTTAATTATCTTAAAAATAATTATACAAAAGTTAACATTCAAGATATTATTAATAATTTATATGGGATAGATATTAATAAAAATATTGCCAGAATTGCCAAAATGAAACTATTATTAGAAGTTAATGTTAACAATAATATTTTTTGTTTTAATACCTTAGAAAAGCTCGAAAATCTTTTAAAATTACAGCCACAAGGCTTTGATCTGGTATTAACTAATCCTCCTTTTGGCACGGTGGGCAAAATTAAAAATAATCAAATTTTACAACAATTTGATTTAGGTTATAAGTGGTTAAAAATAGGGGATCAATATCAAAAATCGAATCAAATTATTAATAGCCAAACAGTAGAAATTTTATTTATCGAAACTTGTTTAAAATTATTAAAAGAAGGGGGTAAAATGGCCATCGTTTTACCTAATGGAATTTTAGAAAATCCCTCTTTAGCCTATTTAAGATTTTATCTTAAACAAAAAGCTAAAATATTGGCTATTATTAATTTACCACAGGAAACTTTTATTCCTTTTGGTACGGGGATCAAAACATCTTTATTATTTTTAGAAAAAGAAACTTTCAAGAAAAATAATAATTATCAAATATTCTTTAGCAAAATCAAAAAAATAGGCTATCAAGGCAATAAAAATGCTACTCCTATTTATCAAAAAAATGAATCAGGCCAAATTATTAAAGATTCTACGGGTAAAGCCATTATAGATCAAGATTTTAGTTTAGTGATTGATGATTATTATAGATTTTTAGAAACTAAGACGGTTAAAAATAATAATTCATTTAACCTTAATTTTACCGAATTAAATGGCCGTTTTGATTATGATTTTTATAGCCCCGAAAATCGAATTTTAATAACAAACAATGGTCAAAAATCGGTTAAACTTTCCGAGATTTGCCAAATCATTAAAACTAAAAGTAATCAACTTAAAAATCCTAATTTAATGGTTAAATATATCGAACTTTCTGATATTAATACCTCAAATTTTGAAATTATTAATAGTACCAATTATTTAGTTCATCAATTACCCAGTCGGGCTAGTTATGAATTAAAAACAGGGGATCTGATCATAGCGATCGCAGGTAATTCTGTGGGTACAAAAAAACAAGCAACTGCCTTAGTAACCTCAGAATTTAATGGTGCAATTTGCTCAAATGGTTTGCGAATTTTAAGAAATTTTACCATAGATATTTATTTTATTTTATACTTTTTTAAAACCGATCAATTTTTAAAGCAAATGTTTAAATATCGCACTGGATCAGCCATTCCTAATATTTGTGATCATGATTTAAACAATATTATTATTTATTTACCAAATGATGATAAAATTAAAGAAATTAGTCAAAAAATGAAACGAGTTTTTGAATTGAGAAACTTAGCAAAAGAAGAATTAAATAATATTAATTACTAAGTAATAAGAGTATAGTATAAGATTAAAAATTATTAGCAATTTGTAATCAAATTTAATTATTTTTTCTCTCAAATATGAACAAAATCTTAAGAAAATTGTGGATAATTCCTTTGACGATCGCCATTTTTCCCATTGTGTCTACCAGCGCACAGGAAATTGATCCTCAAGTTAATGATATTATTAATCATTTAGTGGGCAGAATGGATACCAGCGCCCAAAATTTAGCCAATCCCTCCGCCCCTAATGTGCGGATGACAACCTGTGTGGTTGAAGTTTCGGGAATTGAAAATGAAGTTAATTCTATTTATTTATACCAAGAACAGGCTTTAAGTAATCAGTTAAATCAACCTTATCGTCAGCGTTTTTTAGAGATTAGGCCTGTTGCAACGGAGGAAAAAGTCGAATCTACCGCTTTTAAGCCGATTAATCCTCAAAAATGGGTTAATTTGTGCGATCGCCCCGAAACTCAACGCAATGTTAATTCATTTGATCTAGGGGAAGCCGTTTGTACGGTTTCTTTGAGGCCTTTAATGACGATTTACATTGGAGAAACTCCGCCAGAAGGCTGTCCCACCAATGTTAGGGGGGCAGTAAGAATTACAAATACGGTGATTTTACATTCTCAAGGGATGGATACATTCGATCGAGGTTTTGATGCCCAAGGAAATCAAGTTTGGGGGGCGGAAAATCAAGGTTATCAATTTCGTTGGATCACACAATAATCATTTTAGAATTTAGTTTTTTATCATAAAAAATAGATCAATTAAACATGACAAAATTACCATTAAAAATTAATCAAACTGAATTTAATTGGGGTCAAAAAACCTATTTAATGGGTATATTAAATATCACTCCTGATAGTTTTAGTGATGGGGGACAATTTAATAATATAGATAAAGCCTTAAATCAAGCTCAATTAATGACAGAAAATGGGGCTGATTTAATTGATATTGGCGGACAATCAACTCGCCCCGCAAGTAAGCAAATTTCCCTTGAAGAAGAATTAAATCGAGTGATTCCAATTATCAAAATTTTACGTCAACAATTATCTATTCCCATTTCTATTGATACCACTAGGGCGATCGTAGCACAAAAAGCGATCGAGGCCGGAGCAAATATTGTTAATGATATTTCCGCCGGAATATTTGATCCTGATATGTTAAAAACCGTTGCCCAACTAGATGTTCCCTATATTTTAATGCACATTAAAGGCACACCTGAAACTATGCAAAATTTAACTCAATATGATGATTTAATCGGGGAAATTTATCAATTTTTTGTAACAAGAATTAATCTAGCCATAGAAACAGGAATTAAACAAGATCATTTAATAATTGATCCGGGGATTGGTTTCGCTAAAAATTTTCAACAAAATCTGGAAATTTTACGAAATTTATCAACTTTTCAATCATTAAATCTTCCCATTTTATTGGGGGCTTCCCGTAAAAGTTTTATCGGTCAAATTTTAAATAAAAATAATCCCCAAGAGCGCATTTGGGGAACGGCCAGTGCCTGTTGTGGGGCGATCGCATCGGGGGTAGATATTTTAAGAGTCCATGATGTGCCTCAAATGTATGATGTTTGTCGAGTAGCCGATCAAATTTGGCGAAATTAATAGGTAAATTAACTAACCGTAATACTACCCGTACCCTGAAACATTATCCAAGATAAAAAGAAATTAGTGATAAAAATGGCTAATAATGCAGTTACCACCGCCGTAGTTGTGGACTGGCCAACACCTTTCGCGCCTCCAGTGGTAGTTAAACCCCAACTACAACCAATAATAGCAATTAAAGCCCCAAAAACCACCGATTTTATCATGGCACTAAAAACATCCCATAATTCTAAAAAATTGCGAATTGAATTTAAAAACACAATTTGAGGAATACTATATAAATTAGTTGCAATTAATAAGCCTCCTAATAATCCCATAATTAAGCCTAAAACCGTTAATAAAGGTAACATGGTACAACAGGCAATTAAACGGGGGATCACTAAATAATCAATGGGATCAGTTTTGAGCATATAGAGGGCATCTAACTGCTCTGTCACTCGCATTGTACCAATTTCGGCGGCAAAAGCCGAACCCACTCTCCCGGCCAAAACTACCGCCGTTAAAACTGGTGCTAGTTCTCTGGCTAAAGATAAAGCTAAAACGCCACCTACGGCACTGGTAGCCCCAAAATAAATAAATTCCCTTGCCACTTGAATGGTAAAAACCATGCCCACAAAACTAGATGTTATTAAAGCAATTAAAAGGGAGGCCGGGCCTACTACCGTCATCTGTTCAAGGGTATTACGAGTATTAATTTTGTGAGGACTTAAATGTAATACGACTTGACCGCCCAAAAAAATGGCTTCAATTAAACGATTAACCCAAAGTTGTAAACTATTTTTAGTTTTAGTCATTATAACTCCAAAAAAAAGATTATTTTAAATTTTGAATTAAATAATGTTGTGTTTTTTCATCTTCATAAATTTTACGATAATGGGTATCAAGATAGGGTTTAATTAATTCTATAATAACCGGAAATCTGGCGATTAAAATTTGTTCAGGTTGGTATTTTTCTAAAACATTTAATAAAATTTCTTGATTAATATTGCCTGAAATTAATCTTTTAGCAGGAAAAACGGCAATTTCAGGGGGAATTTTTAGGTTACTATAAAAACCATACATGGCAATGTCAGTAAATAACCAATTAGTTTGATTTTGATAAGCATTAATTCTTTGAAGATTAATCAATCTGGGTTGAGATTCTCTAATTAATAAATTATTATTCCAGTTAATTACTCCTAATTTTACAGGTATTACGATTAAACTAAATATAACAGTAAAAGCGATCAATTTATTTTTAAATATTTGATAAATTTTGAATTGATGATTTTTGAGTAAAATAATAATTTCTTTAAGGCCATAACTACCTAACCATAATAAAGGCACGGATATTAAAATTAAATAATGATACCAAACAGGTTTATGATTAAGTAATAATAAAGTAATGCTAATTAACCACAATAAAGGTAATAAATATAAATGATTATCTTTGATTTTGCGAAAATTAAAATTAATAAATTTAAGGCTAACAATAGTTAATAATAAAAAATCTAAATTTTGTAAATAGATTAAGGTTACATTTTGCAAACTATTATAATTATGATAAGCTTTCTTTAAATCACCAGAAATATGAAATAAAAATATTTTTTGTAAATCTAAAGATTTAGTTAACAAACCAATTATAATAAAACTTATAGTTAAGGGAATTACAAAGGCAAAAATTGAGCTTATTTTTTGTTTTAAATTAGGTATTATTAAAAATAAATAAAGAATGATTACAGGTACTAAAAAAATAGTAATCATTTTTAATTGTAGAGAAATTCCTAAACTAATTCCCGTTAAACTTAATAAAATCAAGTTAATATTATTACCTTGATTTATTTCATTTTTTTTAGTAAATAAAACCAGAAAATAAATAGCTAAAATTGCTAAAGTTAAACAAGGGATGGCCTGCATTACAGAAACACTTAATCTTAAAAAATTAACGGAAATTATTAATAAAAAAGTGCTAATAACTGCGATCAAATTGCCAACAGATAATTTAATAATTTGACTAAAACACCAAACTAACAAAGTAGCAAATATTAAAGTAAAAACTCTGGCTGTGATAATAGAAAAACCGAAAATTTGAAGATATTTACCAACAAGAATATTAAATAAAAGGGGTTGAGGATCCCAAAAATCGTGATTAAATAATAAATTTTGACTAAATAAACTGGCTTTTGCTAATTCTATTCCTTCATCTGTATCAAAATAAAATATTTGATCAATGGGCATTAAAATTAAGGCAAATGTAATAAAAAAGATTGGTATAATTAAATTAAATATATAAAAATCTTTGTGTTTGTCAACTAAAATTGAGTTAATAAATTTCATGTTATAAATTTTATCAAATTAAATACTTAACCAATCAAATATTTCTTTAGCTGTTAATTGCCAATTTTCTAAATTTTCTAAATTTTCTAAAACTGGTAAAATTTCATCGTCTGTTTTAATATCAGGTAATTGATCCGGTTTAAAAATCATCACAGACTCATCTTGAGGATCAATTAACCAACTGATTTTTGTACCTTGTTTTAAACAGAAAATTATTTTTTTTATTACTTTGTTAGTTGACTGTTCAGGTGATAAAATTTCAATAATCCAATCAGGTTGAATATTAAATTTATTGGCAATTTTCCCCGTTTCTGTTTTAGGAAGACGATCATAATTAAATACCGCAATATCAGGTACTATTGAACACCCCCTAAATGTACAACGTAATTCTGGTAAAGCATAGACTAATTTTTTAGCTTTACCTTTTTGATTGATAGCAGATGCTAATTCAATTTGTAATGTACTATGTTCTCCTTGGGGCATAATTTTTGGTTCAATTTCTCCATTAATATATTCAGAATAGGGTTTAGTTTCAGGAAGTTCTAAAAATTCCTCTAATGTTATTTTTTTTTGATGATAATTAACAGCAACCATGAGCTAATACTCCAATAATTTAATTGATTTTATGATAAGATTATTCCTTAACTAAAGTTAACGATTATTATAAAATAAATTGCCAATTTTTAATCCTTATGTCAGAATCTTCAATTAAAACTCAAAAGGTTCAATTTTTCAGTGGCGATGTTAAGATTGATGCTTATTTAGCAACGCCCGATCGCCAAGGTATTTTTCCCGCCGTGATCGTTATTCAAGAAATTTTTGGAGTTAACTCCCATATTAGAGACGTGACGGAAAGAATAGCGAAAGAAGGTTATGTGGCGATCTCCCCGGCCATTTATCAAAGACTCGCCCCCGACTTTGAAACAGGCTACACTCCTGAGAGCATCGAAATAGGCCGACAATACAAAAATCAAACCAAAGCCACCGAATTATTACAGGATCTTCAAGGCTGTATAGATTATCTTTATAGCCTACCAGAAGTGAGTAAAACGGGCGTGGGCAGTATGGGCTTTTGTTTTGGCGGCCATGTGGCCTATTTGGGGGCAACCTTACCAGATATTAAAGCCACCGCCTCCTTTTATGGAGCAGGTATTACCAACTGGTGTCCGGGGGAAACTAGCCCCACTATTGAAAGAACAAATCAAATTAAAGGCACAATTTACACCTTTTTTGGCATGGAAGATGCTAGTATTCCCATAGAACAAGTAGACCAGATAGAAGAAACTTTACAAAAGTATAAAATTGATCATAAAGTTTTTCGTTATCAAGAAGCCGATCATGGCTTCTTTTGTGACCAAAGAAACAGTTATAATAAAAATTCAGCTATGGATGCTTGGAAAAAAGTGTTAACACTATTCAAAGACAGATTAAACTAGAAAAGAGATCTATTTTGATCTAGTCTCAGAATAAAAATTTCAAGCTTGATCACATAGCTCACTAACCATTTTAATCTTGTTAATAAATTTATGAATCCAGAAGCAACCCGTTCCGAAAAACAAAATCTTTCTTTTTCCTCTGATGATTTTGCCAAAGCCTTAGATAATCATGATTATCAATTTGATAAGGGACAAGTAGTTAAAGGGAAAGTCTTTAAATATGAGTCTGATGGGGCTTATGTTGACTTTGGGGGGAAAGCACCAGGGTTTATCCCGAATGATGAAGTGTCAGTAGGACGGGTGGCTGATATCAGCCAAATTTTACCCCTAGATGAAGAACTAGAATTTTTAGTCATTAGTTACCCTGACTCCGATGGACAACTCAAACTTTCCCGCCGTCTTTTAGAAATTAAGAAAACTTGGGATCAACTGGCAGAAACGGCTGAACAAGGTAAAGCCGTACAGTTTCGAGTCACTGGTATTAATAAAGGTGGTGTTTTAGGCGAAGTAGAAGGTTTAAGAGGTTTTATCCCTCGATCGCACCTAGCACAACAAAACAATATGGACTCATTAATGGGTCAACTTTTAACAGCAACCTTTTTAGAAGTAGATCGGGAACGCAAAAGACTGGTTTTATCACAAAGGGAAGCCTCCCGTGCTGATGCCATCCGGGATCTACAATTAGGTGCTTTAATGGAAGGAAAAGTCGTTAACTTTAAACAATATGGCGTATTTATAGATATTGAAGGTTTAACAGGCCTACTCCATATTAAAGAAATTAGTGATAAAACCATTACTTCACTACCAAATGTGTTCCAGATCGGACAATTAATTAAAGTAATGGTCATTAATATTGATGAATATAAAAACCGTATTTCTCTGTCCACTAAAATTTTAGAAAATTACCCCGGCGAATTATTAGAAAACTTTAGTGAGGTTATGACTAATGCCGAGGAAAGGGCGGAAAAAGTCAGGGAAAAACTCTTAAGCGGTGAATATTTCGCTAAACAGAAAAAAGAAGAAAAAACCCCTGTTTCTGTTGATTCACAATCCACTGAAACCTCTGAAACTACGGAATCTTAATGATCCCACACCTCCCCCTGCCCTCAAGGGCAGAGGGTTTTTCTCTTAATTATGAATTGAAATTTGAGAAAAAGCAGATAAATCAACCTTTTCAACCTGAGGCATTCTCCCTAACCATTGTTTAGATAACTGGGCAAATTGTTCCGGTGAACCACTCACACAGAAACGAGTGGGGAAGGGGGTTGAAGTATTTTTTAAACCCATCGCTTCTAATTCTTTTTCCGCCGCTTCCACCACAAAAGTGGCCGGATCAATAAACTTCACAAAGGAAGGTAAAATTGCCTTTAACACATGGGCAATATGACGATAATGGGTACAACCATAAACTAATGTATCAATATTAGCCTCCATTAAAGGGGTTAAATATTGTTTCGCTACCTCATAAGTATAAACATCATGAAGACGATTTTGCTCAATTAAAGGCACAAACTCAGGACATCCAATCTGCCAAACGGGGATCTGGGGATTAATTTCGGCGATCGCCTTGCCATAGGCGTTACTTTTGGCCGTGGCAGGGGTGGAAATAATCCCGATCCGGCGGCCATGTTGGAGCGCACCTCTCGCACCGGGTAAAATTAATCCTAAAATGGGAATTTTAAATTCCCGTTGTACTTGTTCTAAAGCTAAGGCCGAACTGGTATTACAGGCCATGATAACCATTTTCACCCCTTGATCAATCATCCAAGGGATAATTTCGCGCACAAATTGTAAAATTTCCTCGGCGCAACGATTACCATAAGGGAGTCTAGCCGTATCCCCAAAATATAAAATAGACTCATTGGGTAGTTGGCGGTAAAGTTCCCTTAACACGGTTAACCCCCCTACACCACTGTCAAAAACGCCGATGGGAAGACGTTGTTGATCTTGATCGGCCGAAGCTCGAGAAGATAAATCAGATTGGGAAAAATACAGGTTTTTCAATATTAATTACCGATGTACTAAAGATTTTTTATAAAAAGCAAAAATTTAATTAGCATTATATAGTAAATATACTTAGATTGAGACCAAGGACGAAGGCCAAAGGACTGTTAAAGTCCACTTTGTTGGATATATTCTAAAATGCCAAGGGCGATGGCCTCGGCCATTTGTTGACGAAAAGTAGGATTAGCTAAATTGGGGGCATCATCCCTACCTGTGACAAAACCTGTTTCCACCAAGACTGAGGGCATATTAGAATTACGCAAAACGTAAAATCGTGCGGTGCGTACCCCCCGATCCCTAATATTGATCCGTCTGAGAATGCTATTATGAATCATTTGGGCTAATCTCTGGCCACTTTGATAATAATAGGTTTCCACTCCGTTAACTTCAGGGCGACTCATGCTGATGGCATTAGCATGGATACTGACAAATAAATCCGCCCCAGCCCGATTGGCCATGGTGGTTCTACCGTCTAAACTGACGAAAAAATCACTATCACGGGTTAAACTTACTTGGATGCCCTGTTGTTCTAAGTATTGTTTAACCATGATCGAAATTGGCAGAATTACATCTTTTTCCTGAAGGCCACCTATGCCGATCGCCCCTGGATCCTGTCCGCCATGGCCAGGATCAATCATGACTAATACTCTACTTTGAGAAGGATCCCGAGGTGGGAAGGTAAGGGGGGGAACGGTATTATCACTGGGATTGATGGGGGGCGTTGTATCGCCATTAATGGGCAGTGGCACATCAATGGAAATTTGAGAAGGAAAGTTTATTATATTATCGGTACTTTGACGTAATTGTAAGGCCAAAGTTTGTCCCGTAGGTTGACTGAGGGTTTCAATCTGAGTACCCTGTACGGGTTGTACTAAAATTAAAACTGTTTGAGCGTCTTCCTGTCTTAAACGGACTCTGGTAATTAGATTATTTCCATTGAGATCAGGCCCTCTGAGTTGACTGCCTAGTTGGGCATTGCGCACCCTAATTTCATAAACTCCCGAACTATTATTCCATTGGCCAAAGCCTTGAATAGAGCGATCGGCGGTGATTAATAATTGATTATTATTGACGAAATCAATACTATTAATGGTGGCTAAACCTGAGGAAGTTGTGCTGGTGGTGGTAGAGACGGTAATTGAGATGGGATTATTAGGATTATTACCTTGATCTGAATTACCGAATCCCCCCTTTGGGAATAGAACTAAATCCCCCCCACGAGTGAATTGACCTAGCCAGTCTGGACTGTCAGGATTAACTTTTAAACTAATTAAGGCGATCGCCGGAGAACGGGAAGTTTGACTAAAGGTAATTTCTTCCACTCCATAACTATTTAAAATATCAGTTGGCGTGGCTAAAAGATTCTCCGATAAGGTAATATTGGTTAATTCCACATCAATGCGACTACGATCCCGACTACGGCGAATATTTAACTCTCCATTATTTTGGTTATTTAATCGGATAAATAACCCATTTTGAGTTAGCTGTAAATCTGAAGATTCATTATTAGAACTACTTGGAGGATTAGGTTCGGGATTATTATTGGTTGGTGGCTCATTATTTGGAGTGGTATTTTGTGCCGAAATTAGTTCAGGGTTAGGAAGATCCACTGTCCATTGAGTGGGACTTGTGCCTCTGACTCTGACTTGATTAGGATCAAGGGTATAACCGGAGGCTAATTCCACCACAATGCGAGTCGTATTTTCATCAAATTGAGCCACCCTAACTTCTCTAATCATACTACCCACTGATTGATTCACTCTGGGACGGCCAAGTTGAGTGCCGGGTAAATCAATCACTAAACGGGTGGGATTAGGTACAAGCATCGCCCTTGGCTGTACCCCTTCATTGGTTGAAAAGGTTAAACGATTGGATGAAGGGTTAAAATTCCAATTGGTTAACTGACCTGCTTCAGCGGCCGAAGCATATAAAAAGAAACTAAATGCACTAAGCAAAAACCAACGTAATTTCACAAATTTTACTCCCAATAACAAAATTTAATTAATAATATTGACGATTGACAATTGAACATATTTAAGCACAAAGACGTAGCAATTTTACTCAAGTTTCCTTTTTCCTTTGACTATGACTGAGCAGAGGGTTTTAATGTTCAAAATTTAGATAATCTGTGGAATAGGCACACTTTGACAGGCTAGGCGACAAGCCCATCCCACATTTTAGTTTAATTCGCTTCTGAAGTAGTTTTTACCGGAGATTTTTCTCTTTCAAAGACGATTCTTAATAGGGGCGGTGCCACAAATGTGGTTAAAATTACCATCATAATAATAGCGGCTGTGGTAGATTCGGATAAGACTCCACTACTAGCCCCCACTCCGGCAAAAACCAAGCCTACTTCCCCTCTGGGGATCATGCCCACACCAATGGCTAATTTATTTAATTCTGGTTGATTAAAGAGGGTAAAACCTGTTATTACTTTACCGATAATTGCTACCACAACTAAAAAGGCGGCAATAATTAAACCTTCTCTATTACTAGGAATAGCAGGGTTTAACACGCTTAAATCGGTTTTAGCTCCCACACACACAAAGAAGATCGGGACAAATAGATCCGCAACGGGTATAATTTGTTTTTCTAATTCATGGCGTTTTTCCGTTTCTGCTAAGACTAAGCCGGCCGCAAATGATCCTAAAATTGCTTCTAAATGAATTATATTGGCAATATAAGCGAGGATAAAAGCAAAAATGATCGCTGTTAAAAGTAATTCTCCTCTGGTTTTCATTTGCTTAACTAAGGCCATTAAATAACCGCCTAAAAAGCGGCCAATTAAGATAACTCCCACTAAAAAGGTAGTGGCGCTAATAATTAAAAAGAGAATATTACTAATTTGAATTTCCCCTGTTTTAGCTAAGGAAGCTACTACTGCTAAAACAATAATTCCTAAAATATCATCTAAAACGGCCGCGCCGATGATAATTTGGCCTTCTTTGGTGCTTATTCTGCCTATTTCGGCTAATACTTTGGCGGTAATGCCGATACTGGTGGCAGTTAAGGCCGCCCCTGCAAAAATGGCCGGGATCGCCCCAATATGAAAGAAATAAATTAGGCCTAATGTTCCCATGGTAAAGGGTGCGACTACTCCCACTATCGCCACGATCGCCGCCTGTGGGCCTACTCTGATTAAATCCTGTAATTCTGATTCTAAACCGATTTCAAATAATAAAATTACTACCCCTAATTCTGATAAAACTTCAATCACCTCACTTTGAGAGGCAAAAATTGATTGAGTGGTTTCGGGGGAAATATGGGCGGTATTGGCTAATAATTGCATCAGTAAGGAATTATCAGCGATCGCGCCACTTTCGGGAAAAACTAACAGATGTAAGACTGACACACCTACCACGACACCCCCTACTAACTCCCCTAAAACTGGGGGAAAATTGAGGCGTACACATATTTCGCCACCTAACTTACTGGCAAAATAAACAACGACTAAACTTAATAATACTGCTGAGAGAATTAAAGAGCCTTCTTCTGCCTTGGTTTCTGTTACAGCCAGAAGCACTGATGACGGATTAAGATTAGAAGTAATAATTGAATTAAAACTCATTTTTAGATCTAGTTTAAAATTATTATTTTAACTTGATTTTGACTAATTGTTAAATTTTTATTAATTTGTGTTGGGGTTATTGCCTAATGGTCAATTGATTAAGGGATCCCAACATCCTATAATTTTCTCACCTTTGGCTTCTTTTTGGGCTAATTCTAAGTTTAATTCTAATAGTTTGGCTAAGAGATCATCTTCTTCTTTAAAACCATAAGCTTCCATCACTAATTGATCTAATTCTTGATGTAATTTGTATAATTGACTGCTTTTTTCTTCAAAAAATTTGTTATAAAGTTGGGTAATTCCCCATTGTTTTTTCTCCATTTGTTCACTGCGATATTGATGTAATTTAATCATTGTTTGTCTAATTTTTTTGATTATTTCTGATGGGTTTTTATCCCCCCAACCCCCCTTTGTAAGGGGGGGCAGGGGGGGATCAAACTGCGGAAATGGGAAGGTTTCAAAACAAGTTGTATTAGTATATCTTGTACGATCTTCTAAAGTTGAACTTTGAGCTTTTACCCAAATTCGATGAATTTTTGAAGTTAAAATTCCTAAGATATAAAAATCATCAGATGCTATCACCATATTAGCTTCACAGGGTAATATTGAAATATCTACAGGCTGAAAAATAGTATATTTAACAATCTTTGGAATAGCAAAATAATAAGATAAACCAATTAAGGCTTTTTTCATTGCTGGTCTACTTCTGCCATGTTTCCACCAATTTTCACGGCGTAATTTTTCTTTATTTTGATCTCTTTCTGGTTTAACTTTTTCTCTAACTCTTTCAAAGGGTAATTCATATTCAGAAGCATCCTCAATAGATAGATCATTAAAATCAATAACCCAGTCTTTTTGTTGATATAAATTAATTAAACTTTTGCCATCAAGCATCGGTTTTAAAACTTCTTTATTTTTAGTATCTTTTTTGATCCAATCTTGTGCTTCTTCTTCTGTAATTATAAATCCTTTACCAGACAATTCACAAGCTTGAAAAGAAAAGTTTTTATTTGCTTTTAAAATCTCAGCATTATTAACAGCAATTTCAGTTTTTAAAGAGGTAGAAATGCTTGTAACTTCTTGATCATCTAAAAATAATTTATCAGGTTTTTCTTTAGAAAAATTAACAATACTAACATGAACATTAGCATCTCCTGACCATATTTGAGTAGATACTGCTTCATAAATAAAACCACCATTTTCTACTATATAATCTAAACTTGCTTGACGACTAACATTTTGAGAAATAGAATTACTAGCAACTAAACCAACCTTTCCTTTTTCCTTTAAATTATCAATTGCTTTTCTAAACCAAAAAACACAAAAATCAGGTTGACCTTTAACATCTTTAAATTTTTGATATAATTTTTCTGCATAATCATTCCCTAATTCTTTGCGTAATTTTTTACCTCCTAAAAAGGGAGGATTACCGATAATTGCGTCGGCTTCAATCCAATCAGAAAATAAAGCATCTTGACATTTAATATTATGATCTAAACTATCTAAAGGTAAGGGATTTTCAGTTAAATTTAACTTATCGATCGCCACCTTTCTAGCAATCATTAAAGTTACCTTTGCTAATTCTACCGCAAAAGGATTAATGTCCATCCCATAAAATTGAGCAGGGGTAACGATCGCCATAGATAACTGTTGACTTTCCCCCTTACTTTTTTCCTTAATCTTATTAAATAATAACTGTTCAATGCGCTTTAATTCCTGATAGGCAACATATAAAAAATTACCACTCCCACAAGCCGGATCAAGTACCTTATAATTAGCTAATTCTAATTTTAATTGTTCTAACTCTTTTAAACTATTTGCTTGATTGATTTTATCTTCCCAAAAACGGCTGATAGTCGGGCGTACAATTTTCATAATATCCGCTTCAGAAGTGTAGTGCATACCATAGGCGTGACGCTCATCACTATTACTTGAACCCTCAAAAATATTACCAAAAATTGCCGGCCTCACCTTGCTCCAATCTTGACGGGAAGCCACATCTAAAATTTCTAATTCCTTTTTATTAAGCTCGATCGGGTGAATTTCAGAGAATAAACCACCGTTAAAATAATCAACCCCTTCATATTTACCTGCGGGGGTTTTTCCTAACATATTCATCTCCCGAAATAGACCCCCTATTATATCATAGGAACTGCTACCATTTAAACATTCTTGCACACAGGAAACGAAAAGATCACGGGGTAATAAACCTCGATCTTCAGCGAACATTGCTAACACACATTGTAAGATAAAACGCTGGGCGATTAGGGTTTGATCCCCCCAACCCCCCTTAAAAAGGGGGGCTTTTTGATTAAGATTTTCTCCCTTTTCTAAAGGTGGCAAGGTGGGATCATTATCTATAGAAACTAAGGCTTTTTCTACGCTATCCTCCCCCCTTTTTAAGGGGGGCAGGGGGGGATCATTATCTTTTTTTGAAAGACTTAATCTTTTCACCAACATTTGATATAATTCACCCATTCTTTTACCCGCCTTTTCTGTTACTTCCGCCTGATTATTTTTAAATACCGGAGTGCGGTTTCCTAACTCCATAAAAGCGAAAGCACCAAGCCTATTTTTTAACTCAGTTACTGTTACAATATCTACAGGTTCATCTAATTGAATATTAAAATCAAAAATCCAAAATTCATCAAAATTACATAACAACACATAACGGGGGCGATCGGGAACTAATCTTGTCCAATATTCAAAAGCTTGGGGATAATGTTTATTAAGATCCTCCCCTCTTTTTTTCATTTCAATTAATAATTTAGGTTTCCAAACTAGATCAGCAAAACCAGTTTTTCCCTTTTGACTACCTTTTTTAATAGCTTCCTCATACTTAGCCCCCGCCTCTAAAGCCCCATCATAACCAAAAGCCTGAAAAAAGCGATCGAGAAAAATTTGAGCCTCTTTGCGCTCCTTGCCCGTAATATGTTGCTGACAAAAATTAATAAAATTGTCTATTTTTTCGAGATTAATAGTCATAAAAAAATTACATCTTTTCTCAAATTTGGGGTTACAATTTTTATTTTATCAGTTATTTTGAACATCAGAAAAATAAACAAACACAAAAAGCACCCCTAAAAATAGGAGTGCTTTTTGTTAATATTCAATTGTTAAATCAAGCAATGATTAACCATTGATCGCAGGAGCAGTTAATGCTACAGGTGCAGACTCTCCAGAAGCTAAGTCTAAGGGGAAGTTGTGTGCATTTCTTTCGTGCATTACTTCAAAACCTAAGTTTGCTCTGTTTAAAATGTCCGCCCAAGTGTTGATTACACGACCTTGAGAGTCCATGATAGACTGGTTGAAGTTAAATCCGTTTAAGTTGAATGCCATGGTGCTTACACCTAAAGCAGTGAACCAAATACAGATTACAGGCCATGCTCCTAAGAAGAAGTGTAAAGAACGGCTATTGTTGAAAGAAGCATATTGGAAGATTAAACGTCCAAAGTATCCGTGAGCCGCTACGATGTTGTAGGTTTCTTCTTCTTGACCGAATTTGTAACCGTAGTTTTGAGATTCAACTTCGGTGGTTTCACGAACTAAAGAAGAAGTTACTAGAGAACCGTGCATTGCACTGAATAAGCTTCCGCCAAATACACCAGCTACGCCTAACATATGGAAGGGGTGCATTAAGATGTTGTGTTCTGCTTGGAAAACGATCATGAAGTTGAAAGTTCCAGAGATACCTAAAGGCATACCATCAGAGAAAGAACCTTGACCTAAAGGATATACTAAGAATACTGCAGTTGCCGCCGCTACAGGAGCAGAGTAAGCAACACAAATCCAAGGACGCATACCTAAACGGTAGGATAATTCCCACTGACGACCCATGTAGCAGAAAATTCCAATTAAGAAATGGAAAATTACTAACTGGTAAGGGCCACCATTGTAAAGCCACTCATCTAAAGAAGCCGCTTCCCAAATAGGATAGAAGTGTAAACCGATCGCATTAGAGCTAGGAATTACAGCACCGGAAATAATGTTGTTTCCGTATAATAAAGAACCCGCTACAGGCTCACGAATCCCGTCAATATCAACAGGAGGAGCGGCGATAAATGCAATAATGAAGCAAGTGGTCGCTGTTAGTAAGCAGGGGATCATTAAGGTACCGAACCAACCTACATATAAACGGTTGTTGGTGCTGGTGATCCAATTACAAAACTGTTCCCAAGAAGAAACGCTTTCACGTTGACGTAAAGTAGTTGTCATGGTTATAATTGCCTATTTATTAAGTTTTCGAGGTACGAATGAATAAATGATGTTGTTACTCGATGTTTTTATTATGACACATAGGTAAAGATTTGTAAAGACTTTTTTATAAAATTTTTATATTTTTTTTGAAAAAATAGATTTAACTGTCAAAGGCTAAGTCGTCAAAGTATTGTACCTGCTGAACTATACGCTCTTTGACCTGACCACAAACTAATTCGCATAAATCAAAAATAATCGGATCTGCTATTTCGTAGTAAACACTCACTCCTATGGGTTGTCTTCTTAACAATCCCGCTTGAGTTAACACTTTGAGGTGTTTTGATAAATTAGCCTGACCTAAACCTGTGACTTCACCGATTTCTTTGACATTCATTTGTCCCGAACTTCTGAGGGTATCTAAAATAGTTAAACGACTGACCTCAGAGAGGACTTTAAAATATTCTGCAACGGAATTTAATAATTCCGGTGAACTTGAGCTAACGGAAAACTTAGGCATATCAATAGGATAAAATTTGAGTTTATAACGATAAAGTTATATATACTCTAATCTAAAATTGACAATTTTTACCAATTTTTTGTTATTTATTCCTTAGATCATTTGTAATTCTCCGATTACTTCTAAGCGTTGATAATTATTGATATTGAGGAATTTTTCCGCTAAAGTTTCCGCTACACTGGGGGTAATCCAGCCCATTTGTTTTAAAAGTTGAATAGCGGTGGCATATTTGGCACGTTTAGCCCCATCTATCACTTTGATGGCCATTCCCATGCGATCGCCAATTTTCGCAATACATTGTACACCCTCAGCCCCCGATTTACTGACTAATTCACCTTCGGTTAACTGCATTAATTCTGTATCAAATGCTCCATCCCCTGCGATCATACGGGGATAATAACTCATTGCCCTCACAATGCGTTCTAAATCTAAGGAATCTCCTGAGGCCAAATGGGCGTATAAAGTGGCGATCTGTCTCAGTTGCATGAGATAAGTGGGAGCGCCACAATCATCTTTAGCCATGATAAATTCATCAGAGGGCATTTTTAATAATTCAGCGATTTTTTGTAAAATTAATTTTTGAACAGGATTACTACGATGTAAGTAGGTATCTAAAGGCCAATTTTGTTTTTGACAGACGGCCAACATTCCGGCGTGTTTACCAGAACAGTTATGTTGTAAGGGATTGGGCTTGGCCTCGCTAGTGGGACATTGTAAATAACTAGCATCAAGATCCGCTTTCCAGAGAATATTAAAAACTTGGCGTGACTGTTCCACCGTGCCTTGATGGGAACTGCACATAATAGCGAGATCCTTATCAGTTAATTCAAAATGCTGAAGTGTTCCCGTACTGGTAACAGCTAGGGCTTGAAATGGTTTAAGGGATGAGCGGATAAAGCTTGATGTTTCAGGATTTCCGGCCGCTAATAAAATTCGACCTTTATCATCACAGATTGTAGCTTGTACTTGATGAATTGACTCAATAATTCCTTGTCTGAGCAGATGAACTTCAATTGCAGGTGTTGTTTTACGGTTTCCCCTAGTCATAAATTTATCAATTAATATGTCAATTATTTATTATATAATTCATTGGTCATTTGTTATTGATTATGATCAAATAAGTTGGCTCAAGCTAGTTATTAATAATGATAAAATAATTATTAAGATTAAAAAAGTTTTTTTGAGACGTTGAGAAATTGGATTAATTTTTTGTTCAATAATTAATTGATCTCGTCTGATCATATCCTCGGTTTTTTGCCACCGTTGTCCATCATACCAGCCTGATTTTTCAAAAAGAATTGTTGATTCTTGAAGGCGATCGCCGATATAACGCCATCCTAAATAATGTTGAATGATAATCAAACTGGTAATAATCAAACTAACAATCATTAAAGATAGACTGAACAAAAGGGGATATTTTTGAGGAGAAAAAAGAGCATAAATTAAAGGGCTAAAAATTAAACTTATCCAAAAATTAGCCCAAATTAACTTTTTAAAATAGCTAATTAAATCTAAAGTAGCCCAACTAAAAAACCAAGAATCTTTCAGTTGTTCATATTCATAAATAGGTTGTTGTTCAAGGGGAACAGGACAAGTTTTTGACTTAAAATAAGGCTCTTTCATCAATGGTAAATTTTAATCTTGATCTCTTTTTAATTATTAGTTAATTCTTAAACAATTGACAATAGACTCCTTGCAAAAGTCGGGTAAAAGTTATAAAAATTGATCAAGACTATTCAAGAATTGACTGTATTTTCTTTTATTATTACTTTCGCAAGAGTTCTCATAAATATTAGATAGTAAAAAATGATTTTTCCTTAAAAATAGAGCATTAAAAATACAAAATTTTTTTTATTTTTATCCTTCAAAAAGCAAGTTTTACTAGCTATTAAATCATAGTCAATCTTTAATTATCAACTGTCAATTGATAACGAATTTGTTGAGCGTGTCCCCAAAAAGACTCAATTTTATAATAATCCCGATCTTGGGGTAACATAATATGAACAATTACATCACCATAATCTAATAAAATCCAAGTTCCCTCTGATTGTCCTTCCACTCTTAAGGGAGATCGGCCATATTTTTCTTTAACTAGGTCTTCGATCGAATGATAAATTGCTCTAACTTGAGTGCGAGAAAATCCGGTAATAATCACAAAATAATCAGCTAAATAGGAAACTTCCGCCACATTAAGTAATAAAATATCATCTCCTTTTTTATTGTCTGCCCCCTCAGCAATGGTTAAAGCAAGTTCTTCACTGGTAAATTGAGCGCAAAAAGTAGGGTTATTAATAGTTAAGTCGGGTAAAATTGTTTCTTGTTGATAGGTCATTTGAATACTTTAGGAAAGTAAGGCATTAAAAAGATTAATTATTTTAATTATATAACATTTTTCAAGTAGATTTAAGATTCGTAGGGGTTAACGGCCATTAACCCCTAAAAATTTATTTTCCCTCTACATTAATTTGGGTTTCTCCCCCTAAGTCAAAGGCTTCATGAACAACTTTTAAAGCAGTTTCCCCTTGATCCTGTGCCACCACACAGCTAATTTTAATTTCCGAAGTGGCGATCATTTGAATATTAATTTTATGTTTGGCTAGGGCTTCAAAAAATTTGGCCGCAACTCCGGGTTGGCCGATCATTCCTGCCCCCACAATGCTAACTTTTGCAATGTTGGGATCTACTAAAATTTCCCCATCTATTAACAAAGGCTCAATTTCCTCTAAAACCGTTTTGGCTGTGATGGCATCATCTTGAGCCACCGTAAAAGCTAGATCACGGGTAGCAATGCCATTAACCACCCGACAGCGTTGGGATTGAATGATCATATCCACACTAATATTTTTCTGGGCTAATAAACTAAAAATTTTCGCCGCCATCCCAGGGCTATCGGGAATATGCCGAATGGCTAAACGGGCTTGATCCGGATCTAAAGCCACCCCACGCACGGCCGGATGATGGGAGTTAACCCCTTTTTGACTGGATACGGGAGAATTATCAATTTCAAAAGCTTGACATAAAGCGGCGATCGCCGTTTCCATTTGCGCTTGTTCGATCACACAACTAACTTTAACTTCTGAGGTGGAAATCATCTCTAAATTAACATTAGCATCGGCCAAAGTTTGGAACATTTTGGCCGCAATGCCCGGTCTACCAATCATTCCTGCCCCTTCAATGCTAACTTTAGCAATCTTTTGATCCACGATCACTTCCGCCTGATCACTATTGGCATCTTGACGTAAAATCGGTGCGATCGCCTCGGCCACGGCTTGGGCTTGGTTTAAAGTACCTTTAGCAACGGTAAAGGCAATATCATTAGTATTTTCTTCATGGATAGACTGGATAATTAAATCCACATCTAAGCTTTGACGGGCGATCTCCCCAAATAAACGGGAAGCTACCCCCGGATAGTCAGGCACTCTTAATAAAGCCACTTTGGCCTGATCAAGATCAAATTCAACCGCATCAACCGCTTTAGTAATTTCTAAGCCTTCAATAGATAAGGGTTTAGCCGGAGGAGTTAGAACAATTGTACCGGGTTCATCTGTCCAACTAGAACGCACCACCAAAGAAACACCGTAATTTTTAGCAATTTCCACCGCGCGCGGATGTAAAACTTTAGCCCCTAAACTAGCCAATTCTAACATTTCTTCCGAGGTAATTTCTCCCATTAACTGGGCTTGAGGCACAAGACGGGGATCGGTGCTTAAAATTCCGGGTACATCGGTATAAATTTCACATTTACCAGCACCAAGGGCGGCACTCAAGGCTACGGCGGAAGTATCGGATCCCCCACGCCCCAAAGTGGTAATTTCTAAATCTTCTTTATTACTAACTCCTTGAAAACCTGCTACTACAACCACTTCCCCCTGATCAAGATGTTTTTTGAGGCGATCGGTTTTAATTTCTAAAATACGGGCGCGACTATATTCAGCTTCCGTCACAATGCCAACTTGAGCGCCCGTTAAAGAAATGGCACTTTGACCTATTTCTTGTAATGCCATACTCATTAAAGAAATAGTCACCTGTTCTCCAGTTGATAGTAACATATCCATTTCCCGCCGACTGGGATTAGTCGAAATGGCATTGGCCAGATCAACAAGGGTATCAGTGGTTTTACCCATAGCTGAAACCACCACCACCACCTGATTACCCTCTTTGACGGTGTTGACTATTCTTTGTGCTACTTTTTGAATGCGCTCTACTGTGCCAACGGATGTTCCACCATATTTTTGAACGATTAGTGCCATAATATTTTTCAGTAATAATTAATAGTTATTCAACAATTGACAATGAACAAATAACACAATTATCAATTGTCCATTGTCAATTGTCAATTAATCTTCTTCCCATTGGACTAAGCCTTCATATTGATCAGCAGTTAATGTTTCCGCTAAAGATGCTTCGGGATCATCCATTCTGACTTTTAAAAACCAACCGTCACCGTAGGGATCTTCGCAGATCAGATCTGGAGAATCCATCGCTGCGTCATTTCGCTCGATCACCGTACCAGAAACCGGAGAAATTAAGCTTTCAACCGCTTTAACTGATTCGATCGTGCCAAAATTATCTCCACTTTTGATCGCATCGCCAACTTCAGGTAATTCGACAAACACAATATCTCCCAGTTGATCTAAAGCAAAAGAACTTAGGCCGATGGTAGCGATTTCACCCTCTAAGCGTACATATTCATGGGTATCAAGATATCTCAAATCCTGTGGATAATTAAGCATTTCCATTAATTTTTCCTTATTTATAAGTAAAATATTTAATCTTAAATTTAATCTTACTGAATAATTGTTAATTTTTGATCAATTGGGTTAAGATTTGATCAAAACAAAAAAAGACTTAGTTTTATTTTTAACAATTAATCACTTAAAGTTAAAATTTCTACGCCTTCATGTGTTACGGCAATGGTATGTTCAAATTGAGCGGAAAGTTTACGATCTTTTGTTACGGCCGTCCAGCCATCATCTAACATTTCAGCTTCATAAGTGCCTTCATTAATCATTGGTTCAATGGTAAAAACCATGCCCGGCCGTATTTTTTTACCCGTACCTTTTTCTCCAAAATGGGGGACTTGGGGCGCAGTATGGAAAACTCGGTTAATGCCATGGCCGACAAAATCCCTAACTACGGAAAAACCATAACCTTCGGCGTGTTCTTGAATGGCCGCTCCAATATCTCCGATGCGGCCATTGGGTTTGACGGCTTCAATCCCTCTATATAAACATTCTTGTGTGATTTTAACTAATTTTTGCGCGATCGCTGATGTTTCTCCCACGAAAAAGGTACGGGAGGTATCACCATGATAGCCGTCCACAATGGGAGTTACATCAATATTAATAATATCACCCTCCTTCAAAATAACTTTAGGGCTTGGAATACCATGACAAATTACTTCATTAATACTGGTGCAAATGGATTTAGGAAAGTGATTTTTCCCTACTTTATAACCTAAAGGTGCGCTAACCGCTCCATGAGCTTTAGTCCATTTTTCGGCTTCATCATTTAATTCTTGGGTGGTAACTCCGGGTTGTACCATTGGCGCAAGATGATCTAATAATTGGGAAGCTAAACGTCCGGCTTGACGCATTTTGTCAATTTCTCGTTTTGAGAGTAGGGTGATTCGATCTGACATAGATTAGAATAATCTTTGATTGATAAAGTATATTTATAATTAATTTTACCAGTAAGAGGCAACAGATAAATTAAAACCTAATTAATTATTAATTATCAATTAATATTATGGATGCGCAAACATTTTTAAAACAATATTCTGTTCATAAACGTCAATTTCCTTGGATTAATTTAATTAATGTCAATTTAACAGAGGCTTAATCTTTAGTGGCATAATAGAATTATTATTTTAATCAATTTTTATTAACATAAAGTCAAGAAATGTCAAATCAAGTTATTGAAATTTTGTCAGCCGAAGAAATCCGTAGAATGATTAATCGTTTGGCTTCTCAAGTGATTGAAAAAGTACAAGATTTATCTAAATTAGTTTTAATTGGTATTCATACTAGGGGTTTTCCTTTGGCTAAATTAATTGCCAGTCAAATTGAACTTTTAGAAGGCATAAAAGTACCTGTGGGAGCATTAGATATTACTTTTTATCGAGATGATTTAGATCAGATTGCAACACGCACTCCTCATCAGACTAATATTCCTTTAGATTTAACTGGTAAAGTGGTTATTTTAGTGGATGATGTTATCTATAAAGGAAGAACGATCCGAGCGGCCTTAAATGCAGTCAGCGATCATGGACGACCTCAAGTTATTCGTCTTTTAGTATTAGTTGATCGTGGTCATCGGGAGTTACCAATTCGGCCTGATTTTACTGGCAAAAAATTGCCCACCGCACAGGAAGAAAATGTGAAATTTTATATTCAAGAAATTGACGCAAAAGATTGTGTTGAATTAATCCCCCGTCAATTTACTGAAACTACTTTTTGACGGAAAAATTGTTTACCTTTACCCCCTACCCCTCTCCCACAGGGAGAGAGGAGGCTTTTTACTAATATTAATTAATCTTCAATACAAATACGTTGCCAAGCTACCCATTCAGTTTCTTCATCATCATCTTCATCATCATAAAATTCTTCGTCAGTATATTCAACTAAATAGGTATCACCGTCAATTTCTAAAATTTCTGCTTCATACCATTCCCCATCACTATATAAAACTTCCACTTCATCCCCTACCTCATATTTACTTCTGGCTACCCTGATATTTTTACTCTTAATCCACTCATCTTCACTCGGATCATTATCATAAAGATAACGTACTAAATACAAATCTCCTTGGATTTCTCGAATGGTGACAGCATACCAATAGTCTTCACTTAAGGCTTCTGCCTGATCTCCTACTTTAAATGCACCACTACCGCCTTGAGCAGAGGGAGAGGAAGCGTCAGCAGTGGGCTGAGGTTCATTTTTGACGGCTTCATAAGCTTTTAAAATTAAACTTCTGGCCACAGTTTGAATGCCCGTATGTTCATAATAATTAGTAGTTTGATCAATAAAAGCGGCCACAAAATCTAAATTATCATCTACTACTTGAATAAAACTACCTATTTTTTGAAAAATCGCATTAGGTGTTACTCCAGTTTTGCTAATTAACCCATTCATCCAAGTTTGAACTGCGTTAAAACTTTGGGTAATAAAACCAAATTTACTACTGTTATTATCACCGGGTAAACTATTACTAATTGAGTTAAAAATGGCGTTATCTTTAACTAAAGAATCATCTCCTCCATCAATAATTGAATGAATTTTAGTCAAAAAATCAGGGCCTAAAGGTAATAGGCCATCTAAACAAACTAAAGCACCCATTCTTAACAAAGAAGCATCGGTATAATTATTAGTTAAAGACTCAACAAAAGCTTGGGGATTAGGTTCGGGCATTCCATTAATTTTACAAAAAGCAATAATTTCAATCACTACTTTTAATAATAAATCAATAGTTTGAGTCGTGTCAGCTTTAGGGGTAATGTTATTCAAAAAAGAAAGAAATGCTATTTTTTCTCCTACTTTATTCGCTAAGGCCGCAGTCGCCATAGCAGTATCAGCTTTATCTACTATTCGATAGAGAGAAACAGCACTTTTATAACCGTTTTTATCATCTTCATAAAGTGCCAACGCTTTTTCTTTAATCCGTTGAATTTTAGCAGGATCATGTTCTCCTGTAACTACTCGAATTGTTTGATCAAAACCAATCGTATTTGTCCATTGTCCGGGAGCAACAAAATCTAATGCTTTGAGAACTTTAACTGTAATGTTATCGCTAGGAAGTTGGTCAACAAGTTGAATAATTGATTGAGTCATAATTAATTAATGTTGAGATTTGTTAATAATTTGTTAGGTTTAGAATTGATTGTTGGTAGATTCAAAAAGTTTTTTATTTTTTAAATACAACTAAGGGTAGATGATCAATTTAATTATTATAAATCAATTTTTCATTTTTCAAGAAAATGTAACATTTTGTTAATTATAAATAATTACATATTTTCCTATTAATTGTTGAGGTTTTAAACTTAATTAACTAATGGTCAATTATTAATTGTCAACGCATAAATTAGTTTTTACCCAAAAAATTAACGTTTTTTTTATTACTTTTATAATATGTCTAATTTGTTAAACTTAAATTTAACTTCAATTTTAATTTTAATTTTCTTTTTATCCTGACTTTTTTAAGAAGTTTAATCACCCCTCTGCCTACTCAAGAGAGGGGTTTAGGGAGGGTGGTTAAATAATTTTTTCTAAACCATAAACCAAATTTTGTAACTCGGTAATTTTTCTAATACATAATAAAACTCCGGGCATATAACAGGTGCGATCGCTGGTATCATGGCGCAAAGTATAAATTTCCCCCATAGAGCCAAAAATCACCTCTTGATGAGCAATTAACCCAGGTAATCTAATACTATGGATCCTGATATTATCATCCCCTAGACAGCCCCTCGCCCCCGTTAAATGCTCTTTTTCCTCCACTAAAGGCTGATTATAAGTTTTACCCAGATTAGCTAACATTTGAGCGGTTTTAATGGCTGTACCGCTTGGTGCGTCTGCTTTTTGATTATGATGTAATTCAATAATCTCCACATTGTCAAAATATTTTGAGGCTTGGATCGCCGCCTGTTGTAATAACACCATGCCAATGGAAAAATTAGGAATAATTAATACTCCCGTACTAGCTTTTTGGGCAAATTCCCCCAGATCATTAATTTGATCATTGCTTAAGCCTGTTGTGCCTACCACTGGCCGCACACCGTAGGCGATGGCCGCACGCACATTTTCGTAGACGCTACTAGGATGGGTAAAATCAACCATTACCCCTTGGATTTTCTCTTGAGTAGCCAAAACAAGGGTACTTTGGAGATCATTGACGATCGGCACTTCCACCGCCCCACAACCGGCCACTTCTCCCGCATCTTGCCCTAATAAAGCTGGATTTTTGTCCACCGCGCCCACTAAAATCATGTCAGAAGCCCCTGCAACGGCTTTGATCACTTCACGCCCCATTTTGCCACCTGCGCCGTTGACGACTACAGGTATTTTATTTTCATTGCTCATTTTTTTTAGTAATATTGTTTAAATTATCATTCAAAATTATATATCCTGCATTCCGCACTTGAAAACGTAGCATATAAGTAATATCAATAATATTCAGCTTAGTCAAAAAGTTGGATGCTCCCTTTTTAAGTAGTTAATAATTGTTGATGTAATAAAGCTTGATCAATGATTGATTGTAATTTTAAATCGCTTAAAATTTGGGGTTTTTCATAATAGTTTAACCATGTTTCATAAATAATGTTAGCATCATCGGGTATTTGCGCTAATTCCCAACCAAATAAATCCAATTCTTTCATTAATTGACTAACTTTTGGATCATAACTTAAGGGAAAACAAGCACATTGATGAGCTAAAGCCATAATTAGACTATGATAGCGCATTCCAATGGTAAAATCTACTTGTTTAAATATGCCTTTTAACTGTCTTGGATCGGTTATATTTAATATTTGGTAATTATGTTCTAATTGAGATGCAATTATCTGAGCGATCGCTCCATCTTGAGACTTTTGAAAAGGTAATAATAAAATAAAACTATCCGTAGTTTTTTGTAATAATTTTAAAGCGGAAATAAGTAAATTTAATTTATTATTTGTTAATAAAGGATGGGGGCGTAAATTAACAGCAATAATTGGCTTTTTAATATTAGTTAAATCATCAATATTTGTTTCTGTTAAAGCCCAAACCGGATCGGGGGCTACAAGGGGAGAAAAACCCCAATTTTTAAGCATTTGTGCTGAAGAATTATCCCTGACACTAATTTTTTCACAGCCTAATAATACTGTTTTCGTTAACCAACGGGCAAAAGAGGTTTTTAAAGGACCTATTCCTTGACTCCAAGCAATAGTTTTTAAGCCATTTTTTTGAGCATAGGCCATCAATCCGGCGTAATAAATAGGGCTAGTAAAACTCGTTACATCCTGCATTAAACTCCCACCACCCCAAATAAAATAATCGGCTTTTTTGATGGCTTCATTAATCGCAAAAGCATCTTTTCTATTAATAGTTAATACTTGATAAGTTTGGCTAGTTTCTGTTGGATTACCTGATAAAACAATGGGTTGAATATTAGGGGGTAACATTTGTAATAAGGATAATAATAAAGCCTCATCTCCGGCATTTCCTAATCCATAATAACCGCATAAAATTGCTTTTTTCATAATTAATTTTTTTCGTTGTTGATTATTTGTTATTGGTTACTGATGACTGAAATTTAGATAGATTCATCTACCGTTAAACCTCCTTTTAAAAAGATTTTTGGTAAATTTAAAATACTCATCATTTTACCATGATTATAATTAGCCGCACCCAATAAATATTCATCATTAATTGAATGAATGGCCGTAGGTACGGATGTAATTTCGGCGGGATTTAAAAACATCACATCACAAACTTGTTTAACCATTAATCCTGCTACAATTCCTTCAACATTTACCACAATTGCCTTTGGATTGTCACTGATTCCTCCTAAGTTTAAATTTAATAACTCCCGAATATCAATTAAAGTTAAAATTTCTCCTCTTAAATTCATATTTCCAATAATATGAGGTGGACAACAAGGGATTGGAGTTACTTTTTTTATATCAGTAAATTCCTGTACAATATTAAGATCAATTCCAAAAAATTCATCGTTTAACATGATTACCGCTAAGGGTTTTAAGCCTGTTAAATCTTCACTTTCTACTGATAGTCTTAAATTTTCGGCTCGTTGATGGAAAATTGCTTTTTCTTCGGCCGTTGCATGGGGACAAAAAACTCTTTTTTCTGATAATTTATCTAAATTAAAATTATCAATTAATACCTCATTTTTTTCGGTTAAATTATCAGTAGAAATTGCACTTTGTACATAAGTAATTAATTTATCTACTTCTAATAAAAAGATAATATCATCGTCATATTTAGCTACTCCTTGAAGAAAAATATTCTTTTTGCCTTGATAATTTGCTTTGACATAATCTCGCCCATAATTAAGATCAGAAGTAATATTTTCACTTGTTAAATTTCTAACTTCATGAACTTGATTAACAATAATCCCAATGGTAAAATTACCAACTTTTAAAACTATCACACTATCTGTTAATTGATAATCTTGTGAATGAAAACCAAAACGCAAATTAAGATCCATAATTGGCAAAATTTGACCTCTTAAATTTACGACTCCTACTATATCTAAAGGTGATTCTGGAATGGTAGTTAATTCAGGTAAGAAAAAGATTTCTTCTACTACAAAAGTATCAATTCCATAGAGAGATTGATTTAAAGTAAATGTTAAATAAGGATGATTTTTCATAATGTTTTAAGCTCCCAATAATGATAATTCTTTTTCAATTTGTAAACAAAGTTCGGTAGATGTTAAATGATGCCCTTCTATGGGGAGACTAGGCTTCATTTTTTTGAGAATTGATAGGGCAGTTTGATACATTTTTTTACTTTTTTCTAAGTTAGATTCTTGACGATAAAGATAGGCCATTCCTAAATAGGCAGTAATGGCACTATTATCTAAATAAATAATCTTTTTAAAATAGGTTTTAGCCGATTCAATATCTTGAGTTTCCTCGGCTATTTCTGCTAATAAATAATAAACTTTAAGATAAAATGGGTCAAGATTAATTATTTTTTGACAATATTTTTTGGCTTCATGATATTGTGCCATATTTGCTAATATTTTGGCTTTTAAATAATAACCTTTTAATGATTTTGAGTTAATTTTGAGGGCTTGATCTACCATTTTCAGGGATAGGGTATATTGTTTATGATTAAACTGTTCTTGTGCTAAATTTAATAAATTTGATTCTGATAATTTAGATAAATTAGGATCGCTTGTTTGGGAATTAAAGGTTGGATTTGTTTTTGGGATTTTAGGTTCTATTGTAGGAGAATTAACTTCAAGATTAACGGGGTTTAATGGATAATTAGGTAAAGGGTAATTGTCAGTTTTAAAAATAGTTTCTGGCTTTTGATAAACAATTGATTCTTGAAAAATTTTTGTTTCCAAATCGCTTAAATTTTGTCCATATAATTCAGCATGACCTGTTAATAAATAGCCTAAATTATTTAAAGTTTTAATAAATTTTTCTAAAATTAATCCAATGGTTTCTTTACTAAAATAAATAAAAACATTGCGACAAATAATTAAATCAAAATTGTTAATTAAACCGTGTGTTTGAGGAAAATAATCGGTTTTTAAATTTAAAATTTCAAATTGGGTCATGTGACGAATATTAGCATTAATTTGATAATTATGATTAATTTTATGGAAGTATTTTTTAATAATTTTTTCATCTAAACTACGAAAAGACCAAGGGCTATAGATCCCTTGTTTCGCTTTTTCAATTGCATTTTGATTTAAGTCTGTGGCTAATAAATTAAGATTCCATTGATCAATATCTTCAATTAATTCTTGTAATAAAATAGCTAAAGAATAGGGTTCTTCTCCAGTGGAACATCCCGCGCTCCAAATTCTGAGATGTTTCTGGGCTTTTTTGCGTTTAATTAAATCAGGTAATAGGTGATTTTTGAGGAGTAAAAATTGACCTTGATCCCGAAAAAAATAACTTTCAGTATTAGTAATAATTGTGGCTAATTCTTTCCATTCATTTTGACTGATAAAGTCCAATTTATTTAATAAATAATAATATTCTTCGGCTGAATTGAGATGGAGAATTTTAAGACGATCTTGAATTTTTTTGACAAAACTTTCTTCTTCAGACATTCTAATTTTTAAGCCTGTCTGTTTTTCAATTAAATTGATTAATATTTGTTTAATTTGTTCGGGGATAGGGGGGGGGTTAAACACTCTTTTAAATTCTCCTTCAAAATGTTTTTATTTATTAGTAATTATTCTTCACTTTGGGTCAGGAAAGGAATAGAAATAACAAATTCTGTTCCCTGTCCCATTTGAGAAAAACATTCAATATTACCTTTATGGCGATCGACAATAATTTGATAACTAATAGATAAGCCTAAACCTGTTCCTTTACCAACGGGTTTAGTTGTAAAAAATGGGTCAAAAATGTGTTTTAAATTTTCTGGTTCAATTCCTTCTCCATTATCTTTAATTTTTATAATGACATATTTTTCAGAATTATTTTTAATTTCAATACTACTAGAAATGATCATACAAGGTTTGGGATGATTTTGCATAGCATCAATACTATTGCTAATAATATTCATAAAGACTTGATTTAATTGCCCTGGATAACATTCAATTTTAGGAATTTCTTGATAATTTTTAATAATTTCGATCGCAGGTTGATCGGCTTTAGCTTTTAAACGATTTTGTAAAATTAATAAAGTGCTGTCAATGCCTTCATGAATATCCGCAAATTTCATATCAGCTTCATCTAAACGGGAAAAATTGCGTAAAGATAAAACAATTTCCCTAATTCTATTCGCTCCAACCTGCATAGAAACAACCGTTTTTGGTAAATCTTCCATGATAAATTCTAAATCTATTTCTTCTTCTAATTGTTGAATTTCTGTATCATTTTCCGGTATTTTTGAACGATAAATTTCTACCAATTGTAATAAATCAAAAATATATTCATTTGTATAGTTTAAATTCCCCGTAATAAAGTTAACTGGATTATTAATTTCATGGGCAATTCCTGCTACCATTTGCCCTAAAGAAGACATTTTTTCTGTTTGAATTAATTGGGTTTGTGCCTGTTTTAATTCATGTAAAGCTAACTGTAATTGTTGGGCTTGAGTTTGGGCGGCCAAAGCGGTGGCACTGGCTTGAGCAAAGGCTTCAGCCTGATCAATTGCTAAAGCTAATTGATCCACTACTCCCTGTAATAATTCTATTTCTAAAGCATTCCATTGTCTAGCTGACTGAGAACTACAAGCGATCGCCCCCAAATTTTCAGAACGAGTTTTTAAAGGAATTAATAAAATTGCTTTTAACTTTAAATCAGACATTAATTGAATAAATTTTTCTTGTTTTTCCCCCCGCTCAAAAGGTAATAAATCATGGTCAATATTATCAATTCTAATATTATGTAATTGTTCAATTTTTTCACCGATAATTTCTAATTGTTCAGGGGAACATTGACTAATTGGTTTAATTTCTGGTTTTTCAAGTCTTGATTCATGGGAGATCATCACACTATTTAATCCCCCCTGACTCCAACACCATAAATAATAACAATAATCTACATCTAATAAACTGCGAATTTCACTCACGGCATTTTTTAAAATAGTATCTAAATCTAAAGAATTACGAATTTCATTAGCTAACTTAAATAATAAAGCTTCCCTTCTTGATAATAAAGCAGTTTTAATTTTAGCTCGATCGATAGCCAAAGCTATCATTTGAGCGATCGCTTTTAAAGAATGATCTAATTCTATACTAACAGGAATAGGAAACCATAAAGCAAAAATTCCAATCAATTCTTGATCTATAATTAAAGGATAACCCTGAAAATAAATCAAAGATTGCTCCCCATCAACTGATAATAAATTATCATCCCTTTCCATCATTAAAGACTGCAAACCTTCAGCAAAATTTACCTCAAATTGAGATAATAAACTCCATTTTAAAAAATTAGAATTTAACTTAAGATTAGATAAAAATTGACCAGTTTGAGCCAATAAACCTACCAAAGAATGTTCTAAAGATAAATAACGAAGATTAAAAATATTTTGTCCATTTTCCCCATTAGATTCTAAATTAACCTTAGTAGGTAATAACTCAGGATAATTTTCCTTAAAATCACAACTAATAGACATCCCTTGTAATTCTAATTGTTTTAATTGATGACTATAAATCCAAATTCCACTTAATAAAATATCCAATTGTGAAACTAATATCTCAATACATTTTTGTAAACTAATTTCCAGTTGATTTTCCTGAGCCAAAATAGTTGTTATTTTAGGAAAAAGTTTCATTAATTTTTCAAAATATTGAGATTGTTCAAGATCACGAAAAAAAATAAAAACACCCTCACCCCAAGGAGAAATTTCCACCCCCCACCACTTTTGTTTTTGAGGATCAAAAACTTCAAAACAACTTTGCTCCCCCTCCTTGATCACCCGCCGTGACTCTTGTTGTAAAACTCCATCTTCCTCCTGCCATAAAGTACAAACTTTCGAGATCAACTGTCCTAATAATGGCTCTTGAGATGGCAAAAAAAGCTCCTGAGCCTTCTGATTAAAATAAATAACACGCCACTGTTGATCCAAGGCAAAACAGATTTGGGTGGTGTGATCTAAAAAATTAAATTCTGTCAGTTGAATCACCATTCTTGTTTTTTCCTCACAATTTGCCTTGAAATTTGCGATCGTAATGATTTAAGAATAAAATCCTACCCTTATCTTATCTCTAATTATCTCCTTTTGTAAAAGTCTTATGGCCTGATTTTTTTTGATAATATGATAAAATGGATAAAAAACAATCAATTCCTGATCTTGATCATCTTGAATCTTGACTAATCTATAATCTTTAACCTAATGGACAAGCCTACAATTTTAGCCGTTGATGATAGCAAAATTATGCAAGTTGAAATCAAACGAGCTTTAGAAAATAAATATCATGTGTTAGTTGCCGACAATGCCGTTGATGCTTTGTCCATTATTTATCATCAAAAGATTACCGCTTTATTATTAGATGTTTCAATGCCGGGAGTTGATGGCTTAGAATTATGTCGCACCGTGCGCAACCTTCCCCAATTTCATAGTTTACCCATCATCATGTTAACGGCTAGAGATGGCGCTTTTGATAAAGTTCAAGGGCGACTGGCCGGGGCTACGGAATATTTAACCAAACCTTTTGAGGAAGCAAATTTAATTGAAGTAATTAGTAAATTTGTACTATAAAATCCCGTGATCAACAGGGAACAGGCAACGGGAAAAAGTGACCAATAACCTTTAGTTTAACAATTGTCAATTGATCAGTTTCTTGATTTTTCGTTAAGTTTCCAATTAGATCAGATGATTGTCTCTACAATATTAATCAATCAATAATTATATAATTAGTAATTTGAAATTATGTTAGATACTCTAGATCTGGATTTATCTTTAGATAAAGAAACCTATCAGAACCAAATTGAAGATTTAATGAGTCAGTTGCGATCGCTACAAAATGCCTGTTGGCAACATCATTTACCCGTAACTGTCGTTTTAGAAGGCTGGGCGGCCGCCGGAAAAGGGGCTTTAGTCAAAAAAATGACTAACTACATGGATCCTCGTGGCTTTGCCGTTTTACCCATTTTAGAGCCATCCCCACGGGAAGAAAAATTCCCTTTTTTATGGCGTTTTTGGCATAAACTCCCCCCCAGAGGTAGTCTCGGTTTCTTTTATCATAGTTGGTATACCCATGTTTTAGAAGATCGACTTTTTGAAAAGGTATCTCCGGCGGATGTTCCCTTATTTATGCGAGAAATTAATGCTTTTGAGCGTCATTTAGTGGAAGATGGCATGGCGATCGCTAAATTTTGGATCCATTTATCCCGTAAAGAATTAAAAAAACGTCTGAAAAAATCGGCGGCCGATGAGTTAGAAGCATGGCGAGTACGTCCCGAAGACTGGCAACAGGAAAAGCGTTATGATGAATATTGTGCTTTGGCTGAAGATATGTTGATTTATACTAGCACGGGCGCAGCTCCTTGGATTTTAGTGGAAGGTAATTGTCAGCGTTGGGCTAGAGTTAAGGTATTATCCCAATTAGTGGCCACCATTGTGGAGGCTTTAGATAAACGTAAAATTAAACTGCCTACCCCCGATCTGCCTCCCCAACAAGAATTATTACCCAGCGAACCGGATTTTTTGGCCAAAGTTGATCTTAGTTTAAAATTAGAACCAGACGACTATAAAGAAAGACTACGCAACGCCCAATTAGAATTAAGAAAATTACAGTTAAAAATACATCAAAATAACTTACCCGTTTTACTTTTATTTGAAGGGTGGGATGCGGCCGGAAAAGGTGGCGCGATCAAGCGTTTAACCGATATTTTAGACCCCCGTAGTTATAAAGTAAATGCTTTTGCCGCCCCCACCCATGAAGAACATCAATATCATTATCTTTGGCGTTTTTCTCGTCATTTACCCGGTCAAGGCACGATCGGTATTTTTGATCGCAGTTGGTATGGTAGAGTTTTAGTGGAAAGAATTGAAGGCTTTGCTTCTGAAATAGAGTGGAGACGTTCCTATCAAGAAATTAATGAATTTGAATCTCAATTAACTCGCAAAGGTTACGTTTTAGTTAAATTTTGGTTACATATTAGCCCAGAAGAACAACTGGCAAGGTTTGAGAGTCGCAAAAATAACCAATTTAAAGATTATAAATTAACCGATGAAGATTGGCGCAACCGTGACCGATGGCCGTTATATTATGTGGCGGTTAATCAAATGATCGCCCGAACTAGCACCCCATCAGCCCCTTGGTCAATTGTACCCGCCAATGATAAATATTATGCAAGGGTTTTTGTGATTGAAACGGTGATTAATGCCATTAAGGCCGCCCTTTAACCTTAACTTGTATCCCTGAGTCAAGTAATCAGTAATTATTATCAATTATGATTTTCTAGGTATAAATGCTTACAGAAATTGGCAAAAAAAGGATCATGATTGGAGAAACCTCATTATTTTAATTATCTTGTAAATCTTTAATTGTTGTTAGGAGGACTTTAATTGTGTTAAATACTACTGGAGTTGGTCAAATGACATGGAAACCCAATAATGTTAATCTTGGGATTTTACATCTGAGGAATCATCCTTTAGAGCCTTGGCGGCCTTATACTGATTTTCCTGAACATCTTAAGCCCGATCCCCTTGGTTTTTCTCCGGGCTATGTAACATTTGTTCATCTTTTAAAGAAAAAATGGCAACATATCTAGTAATTTTTTTGATTTTGTGCTAAATATAGAAAGAGAATTTGTCATTCGTCATTTGTTCATTGTCATTTGATCGAGATCTAGGCGATCAGATTAAAATTTAGGAGTTATTTTTACTTTTCTTTGTTAAATCTGTAACTAGATCAAGATTGATTAGATAAACTTCCGATTTTGTTAAAATTTCGGAAGTTTATTTTTTTGATTTAATGGAAAAAGATTATAGATTTTTTTATTTTCAGAAGCTAAAAATTGTATTTTAAATTGTTAAAATTATGAGCAAGAGTAATTAGTAATTCTCAAAAAATAATCATTGCAAAAGCTTGTCAAGTTTAATTAATAAGAATAAGCCAATTATTTGAGAAGAATAACTTTTAATTTTACCTCTGAAAAAATGGGGTTTTTTATTATTAGCTAAAATTTGAGTTGAGTTTGCGGTAATTTCTTCATAAGCTTTATAAGTTATTGGAGATGTCTATTGTGTTTTAGGACGTGGAAATTGGGAGGGCGCTGGAAACTGTTGGACAGGTTCATTTTTTAAATAGTGATTCATATAATCACGCCAGATCGGGGCGGCCAGCCCCCCTCCCGTAGCTCCACTACCAATCCTACGATTAAAATTATCATTGCCGATCCACACCGCTACGGATAATTGTGGCACATACCCCACAAACCACACATCTTTTTCCGAGTCGGTAGTACCCGTTTTACCGGCCGCAGGACGGCCAATATTCGCCGCTTTAGCCGTACCTTCATTAATTACACCCTGTAAAACTGAAGTTAAAGAAGCTGTAGCCCAAGGATCTAAAACTAATTTAGGAGGGGCAGTATTATCTAATAACACATTGCCCTCACTATCGGTCACCCTTACCATCACAGTGGGATCAGAATACCAGCCATTACTAGCAAAAGTGGCATAAGCCCCGGCCATTTCCAAGGGGGTAACACCGATCGCACCTAAAGGCAAAGAAACAACAGGTTGTAAAGGACTTTTAATCCCTAAAGTGCGACAGTTAGCAATGACTTTATCTAAACCCACACTTTTACCCAACTTAATAGCCGGAACATTAAGAGATTTAATTAAAGCACCACGCAAAGACACAGGGCCAGAAAAACTACCACCATAGTTTTTTGGGCTATAATAACCGCTACCATCACGATAACTAACCGGACTATCATTAATCACACTATAGGGGGTATATTTCCCACTAGCAAAAGCCGTATAATAAACAAAAGGTTTAAAAGAAGAACCGGGCTGACGACGGGCTTGAGCCGCGCGATTAAATTGACTTTTCTGATAATCAACCGAGCCTACCAAAGCCTTGACAAAATGGGTGCGAGGATCTACGGCCGCTAAAGCCATTTGATCGGGATAATAACCCCTTGCTTTAACCTTCTGATGACTTCGGCGCAGAAAATCCTGCGCATATTTTTGTTCATTATAATCAACCGTAGTTTGAATTTGCATCCCCCCACGCACAACCGTATCTTCACCAAATCTTTCTTTTAACTCAGATACCACAGCCTCAGTGATCACCGGAAGGGAGCTACCTTGCCACGCCGTAGGTTTAGCTACCAATAGTTTTTGTTGATAGGCTTTTTTCCCTTCTTCTGGGGTGATCCAACCTAAAGAAACTAAGCGATCCAAAACTACTTTTTGCCGTTGTTTGGTTTCATCGTAATTGATAAAAGGACTATATTCTTCAGGTGCTTGAATTAAACCGGCCATGACGGAGGCCTCAGCTAAATCTAAATCTTTAGCATCTTTATCAAAATAGGTTTCCGCCGCCGTTTGAACACCATAATTATTATGACCCCAATAGATATTATTGAGGTACATTTCTAAAATTTCATCCTTGGTAAAAATTTGCTCAACTCTTACGGATAAAACGGCCTCTGCCAATTTACGATTATAAGATTTTTCCTGAGAAAGAAACAGGTTTTTGACTAACTGCATCGTTAAAGTAGATGCACCTTCTTTGACTCCTCCACTTTTATAGTTAATGACGATCGCCCTACCCACACTATAGGGATTAACCCCTTGATGATAATAAAAATGACTATCTTCAATGGCGATCACCGCCATTTTGAGATGGGGAGAAATTTGGTCTAAAGTAACATTTTTACGATTTTCTTCACCATGAAGACTAGCTAAAAGTTTACCTTTAATGTCATAAACGAATGAAGTCTCACTGGGAACAAAATTGCGTAAAACTCTCACGTCAGGAAGATTACGAAAACTCACTGCTAATCCTACCAGTCCTCCTGCTACGATCGAACTACCTAGCATGGTAAAGCCCAAAACCGTGCCACCAGCAACTTTAGCTATTCCTGCTATAAATTGCTTGAGGGATTGTAGTTGGGGTTGGTTTTTTTCTTTGCGGGAATCTCGCCGAATGGTGCTACTAGACGACACAGCTATTCACTTTCCTCTCTTAAAATATAAGGTTTAATTTATAAATTTAATAAATTTTGATTAATATAGGTGTTTGACCAGTGACCAGTTAATAGTTAAATTGGCTGTTTTCTGGTTAAATTTGGCTAACTTAAATTTTACGGAATTGATCAATTTTATTGTAATGTAGTTTTTTACTATTTTAGCTTTTTTTTAGCAAAATTAATAACATAACTTTGAATTTATGTTAACATAGTCTTTAAAATATTAGGTCTGCTGGTCTTTAATTTAGGATAGCGATCGCTTACACTACAATTGTTAAATTTTCCATTTACTTAAATAAAATTTAAGCTAATCTTTTAGAAAAAAGGACTCAGAATAATTATGTCTACTCAAACCATTGAAAAACCTTCTGTTTCTAATTCTACTGTGCGTAAGCCGGCCCCTCGTTATCGGGTCATGTTGCATAATGATGATTTTAATACGATGGAATATGTGGTGCAAACTTTGATGACAACGGTGGGGGGTTTGACTCAGGCTCAAGCCATTAATATTATGATGGAAGCTCATACTAATGGGATCGCTTTAGTTATCACCTGTGCTTTAGAACCTGCTGAATTTTATTGTGAAACTTTAAATAATCATGGGTTAAGTAGCACCATTGAACCAGATGAATAAGCCCCAAACCTTGAAGGCTTGGGCTACATAGACAATGACCAATGACTAATGACTAATAACAATTAATTATTCGATAAATTCAACAATTCTTTTGACTTCTTTTGTAAAAGGATGATCGGGAAAACGTAAACAAAAGAGGCTATGACTGGCTAATCTAACTATATCTTTAGATAGGGGTAAAACTCCTGCTACGGGGATTTTGTACTTAACTGTTACTTCTTCTTTTAATTCATCAAAATCAAAATCATCTAATACTTTATTAACCACTAAAAACATATTAGGAACTTCTAATTCTTGTGCTACTTCAATTGTAACGGCCGTTCCCTGATAATCTTGATAATCAGGACGCATAATAATTAAAGCCGTATCAGAAAGCCCGATGGAAACTAAAGTTTCTTCATTTAAGCCCGGATGGGTGTCTATTAATAAATAATCTAATTCTAAACGCTCAATTAATTGATCAAAACCATCTTTGAGCATTTCCACGTCATAACCTTCACTTAAAATTTGAGCTATTTCTCCGGCTTTAATACTAGAAGGAATTAAATAAATTGCTCCTAAATTTTCCCCTTGATGATTAGTTAATTGTAATTCTTTGAGGATTTGGGGGCTAACATCATAAGCGGTTTTTTCTACGTTACAATAACCCCATAAATAATCGTTGAGGGTGTATTCTACCGCTTGTTCATCTAATTCAAACAAAACATGAATCCCTGGAGATTGAATATCAGTATCAATAATGCCAACTCTATTACCTTTGAGGGCAATTAAAGAGGCAATATTAGCGGTTAAATTAGATTTTCCCGTGCCACCACGAAAAGAGTGAATTGAAATGGTTTTAGTCATTGTTAAATCAGTTATTTGTTATTTGTTATTTGTTAGAAATTAATTAATAATTAATAATTAATAATTATCCATTATCAAGTCTTTTAAGTGCTTTAACCTTTTTGCGTAACTGTTGAAAATAGGCAGTTTTAGTAATTTCTTCAACTTGACGAGCTTTGCGACTTTCATCAATTTCAATACAAAGCTTTTGTTTTAATTCATTTTGACGCGCCCTAAGAGCTTCCATTTTTTTTGATAACATATCTCCCACATCAGAGCCAGAATAATCTCCTTGAGTTTGTAAACGTTCTAAAAGTTCTAATAAGGCTTCATTTTGAGCTAAAACATTAACCACTTCTTGGGTAATTTTTTGCAGTCGATCGGCCAATGTTTTGGCAATGGGTAAACAAAGTTTACTTCCCGTACTATCATCCTGTTCTAGGATACGATAAAAAGCCTCTCTTGTGAGCATAAAAATTTGACAGGGCGAGACTGTGCGCACTGTACCTGTGCGGGGAACATCTAATAACATTCCGATCTCACCTAATACAATGCCTTGACCTACTAGCCCTAAACGGTGTAGTTTACTACCGGATTGACATTTGACTATTTCTGCCTCACCTTCTAAGAGGATTAAAAGAGTATTACTTTCATCACCTTCGGAAAGCAAAACAGTCCCAGTATCTACTTGTACCACCATTCCAGCCTTGGCTATCATTTCTATTTCTGTTTGAGAAAAATCTTGAAATAGCCTTGCCTGTTTTAGTTTCTGGTAAATTTCATTAATTTGTTTCACTGTTTTGAGTCAGAATTTTTGATCTCATCAAAATCCTAGCAAATTTGGGTCAAAAATGATAGTGATAAGTTAATCTAATGGGATCGTAAGTTATAAAAACAAGCTATTTGTGTTAAAGTGGCTTAATTTTTTAACATTTTAATGATAAATTAATATTAACAGCTTGTAGATTATGAAACTTATATTTAAAGGTGGCATAATCAAAAATAAGTTGTAGGAAAATGCTATCTTTTAAATATTAGAATCAAGACTAATTTTGATTATTTCGTAACAAGTTTATTAATTATCAAATCTCCATTATTATGCCCCTTCCTCGCCTCTTAATCTTAATTACAGGTTTAACAATTATTTTGGGAATGACGATCTGGTTAGTCACTTCTCTTTATCGTCTTTATATCCAAATTTCTTTTACAGCCCCCTTACTTGCCAATTTATTACTGTTATTAATTCTCACACTTTTAGGGTTATTAATTGCGGCCTTTATCTATTATCTTAATTTATCATCCTATCAACCGCCCCGCAAAACTAGCCAATATCAAAAAATTGCCGCCCGTCTGCCCCAACAAAAAACTGAGGCGGCGGAAGAAACTTTAAAAGCTATCCGTAAACAATTAACTCAGATCCAAGATGAAGTGGCAAAAGAGGCTTTATTACAGCGATCGCGCGAAATAGAAGCCAGTTTAATGAGGGGGGAGTTGAGGGTGGTAGTTTTTGGCACGGGATCTTCAGGGAAAACCTCCTTAGTTAATGCGCTGATTGGGAGGATGTTGGGGGATGTTTCTCCTACCATTGGCACTACCAAAGTGGGAGAAACTTACCGCTTAAACCTCAGAAAAGTTAATCGTGATATTTTAATTACCGATACTCCGGGTATTTTAGAGGCAGGGGAGGCTGGAAGTCAAAGGGGAGAAGTGGCTAGGCAGTTGGCGACAGAGGCGGATCTATTGTTATTTGTGGTGGATAATGATTTAAGGGAGTCAGAATATGAGCCTTTAGAGGCTTTAGCTCAGATTGGGAAGCGCTCAATTTTAGTTTTTAATAAGACTGATCTTTATACGGAAGAAGATGTGGAAGTAATCACTGCCCGTTTACGCACAAGGGTTAAGGATTTTATTTTAGCGAGTGATGTGGTGGCTATTTGTGCTTTTCCTCAGCCCGTACCTCTGAAAAATGGCACAATGGTGCAACCTGAACCAGAAATTATGGTATTAATTAAAAGATTAGCAGAAGTTTTACGCTCAGAAGGTGAAGATTTAATTGCAGATAATATCCTATTACAATCACAGCGTTTAGGAGTAGAAGCTAGACAAACTATAGATTTAGAAAGAAAAAGGGAGGCGGATCAAATTATCGATCGCTATCAATGGATCGGGGCGGGTGTGATCGCCTGTACACCCCTTCCTGTCTTGGATATGTTGGCCACGGCGGCGGTAAATGCTCAAATGGTGGTGGAAATTGGTAAAGTTTATGGTTGTGAATTAAACAGCGATCGTGGGAAAGAATTAGCCTTATCTTTAGGTAAAACTTTAGTTAGTTTAGGAGTTGTTAAGGGAGCAGTTCAATTATTAGCAGGAGTTTTACAGTTAAATATTACAACTTTAATCGTAGGAAAAGCGATTCAGGGGGTAACGGCCGCTTATTTAACTCGCATTGCGGGAAAAAGTTTTATTGAATATTTCCGCCATGATCAGGATTGGGGTGACGGAGGTATTACGGAAGTAGTACAAAGACAATTTCAATTAAGTAAAAAAGATGAATTTGTGAAGGCATTTGTTAAGGATGCGATCGCTAAAGTTGTACAACCTTTAAGCAGTAAAATTGAGTTAGAAACTGAAGAAATAGAGGAATATAATGAATGGGAAAACTATGTTAAATCAAATGATGATTGGTAATAATAAAAAATCAACATCAAAAAATAGATAATTACTGTTGATTCTAATTCAAATTCAGTAATTCTTCCTCAATATGAAGATAAAGCTTATGTTGAGCAAATTCATCTAATAGCTGTGGGTAGAATCCTAATTTAATATGGTTTAATTGATCAGTTTAAATTTGATTCTATTTTAACAAAAATAGCAAGTTAAATATTTAATACTTATTAATCCTAAAGTAAAACCCAAAAAGTCGGGCATTTTCAAAATCCCAGATTTTTATTAAATCTATCTTTTAATCCAATTCTTCTATTTCCACAGTTTTAACTAATTCTAAATTAATTTCTAAAATTTCAGCAATATCCTCATCACTTAAACCTTTTGCTTTTAACTTTTGAATTTTAGTTATTTTTTTACTCTTTCGGCGACGAGTAGTTTTTAAGTTATTTTTATGAGAATTATTATTAGATTCATCTTGACCAAAATTAACACAACCAATAACATGACCATTAACAGTTTTTTCACCTAAAGATAAATTAAAATTTCCCTTTCTTTCTAAAACAGATTGAAGATTATATTTACTAACTGGTTCATCAAAAATATTAGATAATAATTGTAAAACTTCATAACCTATATCTTTAATATGACCTTCACTTTTGCCATTATGATCAGCAATATCCGCATATTTTTGATGATTTAAAGCTCCTTCAATTACTTTTCTTTGTAGATCATTAAGATGTTTTCCCGTTTTATTAAAGATCGTTTCATCTATAAAATCTAACACTTCTTTAATGTCCATTGATTTAACAATTATTAAAAATAAATTGATAATATTATAACCGACTTTTTCCGCTTTTATTTTTAAGACAAATAATTTAATATTCAAAAAAATACTAATAGATTAGGTTAAAGAATAATTAAGTCTTGTCTTTAGTATTAATTTTATTTTGTATAAAATTTAGGAGATTAATTATGAGTGCTAACAAAATTGGTGAAGTTACTACCCCTACAAATGCGACTTTTTATGTTTTTTGGGATCAGAGTAGCGGTGAAGTAACAGTTGGTAATGAATCGGCAGGTCAAGCTTCAAATCAAGCTGAGGCGATGAAAAAAGCTAATTACTACGCAACTACCAGAAAGATTATGAATTAATCAACAGTTTAAATTTCTTGCTCAATAAAACATTTCTATGGTCACAATTCGTTTGATCCAGTTTTCCAATGGTAAACCCGCTCCGGGTGAAAAAGTTTACATCAGTCGTCATAGCTCTGGCTTTTTAGATGTTGGTGGTGTGTTTGGCACTGAGCTAACGAATAAAGATGGTGAAGTGCTTTTTTCTAAGCTTGATTTACCAGCTAAAGGAGAAGTTTTTGTCAATGGTCATAAAGTCCATGATGGCGAACTTAAACAGGTTATGACTTTTAAAATTTAGTGAAAATTTAGGAGGTTTCTATATGCACCCAATGGTGGAAAAAGCACACGAGGCGATCGCTAGTTTTACCAAAGCGATTGAGATCGATCCTAATAATGCTATTGCATTTTCCCTTCGGTCATTGACTAACTTTCAGGCAGGAAATGATGAAGAAGCTTTGGCAGACTGTAATAGAGCGATTAAACTTGAACCTAATATAGCAGGACATTATCGAATAAAAGCAGACTGTTTAATTTCTCTTAAGCGATATTCAGAAGCCTTAGTGTGTTTTCAACAAGTTCTCAAACTTGAGCCAAACGATACTCAATCACAAGAAAAAATAAATATTTTATTAAATGCGATGAACAAAGAACCTCTTTTATCATCACCTCTTTTATCATCTTTATATCAGTTAAAAAGACAAATCGATCAAGAATTTCAACCATTTGAAGAAGATAGAACAGCCGGAATACTTGATTCTAAAAGAAAAGAGACTGTTGACATTATGGGACCAATTTGTAAACAAAGCACGTCATTAGTAGAGAATATCTCCACTAATGATTTACCCCTTGAAGCACGGATGCTTTATTCCTATATTCAAGCAGTAGGACGTGGTTGTAATAGTGTTCACTGTTACGTAGACGAAGATCGTTCTTCAGAAATGCGTAGAGCGTCAAAAGATTGTTTTAATCAAGCAGAAAAAATTGCTGAAAATAGAGAAGACTTAGAGATGTTAAAAGACATCAACTCGAAGCGTGGAGCATTAATGTTTGCTTTTTATAAAACATGGAATGTCAAAGATTTTCTTGATGTTGCTTCACAGTCTTATCAATGGTTAGATCTACACCCAGAAACAACAAATTCTCAGGAAAAGCAACTAATACAAGAGCGTTTAACGAAGATTAAAACTGCTCTTTCATCTAATCAAAATTCTCATGTTTCTAGTTCACAATCATCTAACTTAGATTATGTCGAAGAATCTAATTTTAAAGAAAAACCGAGACTGGAAATTTCACCACGTTGGATGTTAGGAATCGGAGCTTTCGGGATTGTTCTGCTATTCTCTGGACAGTGGTTGATCGGATTAATCTGTATTATCGTAGCATTTTTTATGTGGCGAGTAGCATTTTAGCTTGTATAGCGTTACGGATTAATATTAGGACATTAATCTTGGGGTTCAAAAGTCGAGGGGGGATTTGTTAAATCCCCGACTTTTTGTTCCAATATTAGTAAGTTTAAATATCACTTAATTTCTGTTTTCATGCGCTCTAAAGTGGCCTCCATTTGATCAAACATTTGTTGGGGAGTAATGCCAAACTGATTAAGTTGGGTTTTTAACTGTTGAACAGTCATTTGAGCCATAAAATCTTCCGATAGTTCAAAGCGTTTCATAAAAATTTTATAACGATCCATTAAAGCTTCCATTTGCTCAATAAAAAGGATTTTTCCTTCTCGATCAAATTTGCCATAATCACCACCAAGAGTGGTTAAGGCCTGATAATCGTCAAATAATTTTTTAGCTTCGTGTTGAACTACTTCTGAATCAAAAAATCCCATTTTTTTATATTGGTTAATTAATTTAAAGGTTTAAAATATAAAGTTTTAATTGTTCTTAAGTTAAAGAAACATATCTTTAATTTTAAACGAGGAAAAATATCAAGTAAAATACGGAAAACCGTATTATCTTGATACTGTTGTTTCAGTGATACCATAAGCTAATCTAGCTTGAGCCAAGGCTTTTTTGGTTTCCGTATTCATCACTCCATTGATTGGGCCTTGATATAACCCTGCGATTTGTAAACGTCTTTGTACCATTTGAATTTCTGGTTCGGAAGGATTCTGTGAAAGTGCAAAGGGCATGATGATAGTACCAGATTGACCACCTTGACTGGTGGGTGAATATTGTTCTTTTAATTTTTCATTTAATGCGATTTGAGTCGTTAGATCAAAAACACCTGTGGTGGGTATTTTTTGTTCAGCTTGAAATTTCTTTAAAGCACTAACCGTATTAGGGCCTAAGGCACCATCTATCTTACCTTGATAATATTTTAAGTCTTGTAATTTTTTTTGCAAAATTGCGATTTGTTCAGCATTAAAACCCGATGTACTCAAGCGATCTTCATTCTTATCACCCTTAATTTTAGAACTCAATAAGGCTTGACTTTTCATGCCCATGATCCCATCAACTTCTAACCCATTTTGACTTTGAAATTTTTTGACCGCTTCTTGTGTTAAATTGCCAAATGTTCCGGTAATAGGCCCACTATAAACTTTTGCTTGTGTTAAGTGTTCTTGTAATAATCTAACTTGTTCCCCCTCATCTCCAAGTTTCAAAACTGATGGTTTAGACACTTCAGTATCAACAATATTTTGTAATTGAGTGTTAATTGATGCTTGTGTTTTTTGGTCAACAACTCCATTAACAATTAAATTATTTTTGGTTTGAAATTTTTTAACGGCTTCCTCTGTCAAATTGCCAAAATAACGAGTGATTGGCCCATCATAATAGCGAATTTTTTTGAGTTTTTCTTGTAACATTGCTACATTTTGGCCGGTCATTTCTTTTTTTAGAACCTTTGGATCACTTGTAGGTGCATTTTTCAAACTTGCTTGAATAGCATCTTGAGTTGTTTTGCCAACCACGCCGTCAGGGGTAAGATTATTGGCTTTTTGAAAAGCAATTACAGCCTCTTTTGTTACAGCACCAAAATAACCAGTGATCTCTGTTTTAAAAAAATTAAGTTTTTTGAGGTTTTCTTGTAGAACTTTTACTTCATCGCCTTGGGAATTTTGTTTTAAAACTGAACTTTTATTTTCACTTTTTTGCTCTGATTCTTGGTCAGATTTTTTATTCAAATCGTCAATTTGTTGTGCAATTTTAGCTTGGGTAGTCGCACCCACAACGCCATCAGGGTTAAGATTATTGGCTTTTTGGAAAGCCATTACTGCTTCTTGAGTTTTTTGTCCAAAAAATCCTGTGGCTTGATCTTCGTTAAAAAATTTGAGAACTTTTAATTGTGTCTGTAATTTTTGAACTTCTTGCCCTTGAGAACCAAGTTTAAGTAGATTTGAATTGGTTTGAGCAGGGGTAGTATTATTATTAGTTTCGGTTTCGATCGCATGAACTATTTGATCATTAGTGATTAACCCTAAGACAACCATAACTGTAAACAATAAAAACTTACTACTTTGGGAAATTAAAGTAGATTTAGACAGTAACTGAGTGAGCTTAGAAGTAAATTTAGAGCTTTGAAATTGTAAATAAGACGAGTGAGTTAGAGTTTTCATAGTTCAACAAAAGTCAATTGATTGATATTAATTCAAAAATAAAAATAATTTGCGAAACTTGGCTAGGAGTATACAGAGTATTATATAGCAAGAAGTATACTTGACAAGTGAAAATTTAAGAAAAAGTAACAAGTGAGAATCAAAAATTTAAAAAATGGATGGTTGATCAAAACCATTCATTTTTGTTTTGGATTGTAATCTTAATCTTAAGAGACCGATTCAACTTGTAAAGTATCTAATAATTGAATTAAATCATGTTTAGTTAACTGATAGACTTCGCCACAGAAATGACAAGTGCCTTGCGCACCTTCATCTTTTTCAATCATATCTTTAATTTCTGCTTCTCCTAATAATTTTAAAGCCCCTAATAGTCTTTCTCCAGAACATTTACAATTAAATCGAAGCATTTGAACTTCGGGGAAGATATTTAAGTTTAAATCGCCTAAAAGTTCTTCAAAGATTTCAGGTAAGCTTTTTCCAGCTTCTAATAGGGGGGTAAAACCTGATAGTTTACTAACTCTACTTTCTAATAATGCCACTAAACTTTCATCACGGGCGGCTTTGGGCATAATCTGCAATAATAAACCGCCTGATGCTACCACCCCTTGAGAGTCAACTAAAACCCCTACTAATAAAGCGGAAGGGGTTTGTTCCGAGTTCACTAAATAATTGGCAATATCATCGCCAATTTCCCCTGAAGTTAAGCCAACTGTACTAGAATAGGGATAACCATAACCCACATCGCGCACCACATAAACATAACCATCTTGGCTGATCGCACCGCCAACGTCTAATTTTCCTTTATGATTGAGGGGTAACTCAACTGAGGGATTTTCCACATATCCCCTCACCGTGCCATCTAAACCTGCATCAACCAATAAACCACCTAAAGGCCCATTACCTTTAATGCGAATATTAACCCGTGATCCCTCTTTTTTCATGCTAGAAACCAGTAATAAACCCGAGGCCATCGCCCTACCCAAAGCGGCCGTAGCCACACAGGAAAGGTTATGATTACGTCTTGCTTCTTCCGTTAAGCGGGTGGTAATGACTCCTACGGCACGGATGCCACCATCGGCGGCCGTTGCACGAATTAATTGATCTGCCATGATTTTGTTATATTTCTTAATAAACGATATGTTTATTATAATCGTTTTGTTTAAGCTCTCAACTTCACCCCCTAACTGCCTCCTCCCTTACTGGCTTTATTTCTAATCAGATGTGTCATCATTTAATTATTACAAAATCATTATTTAAACTGTGTCAAGTCCATTTAGAAAATGGGGTTTTATTATGGCAAAATCAACATAATTTAAACCAAAGTCTGGTTACTAAAACTAAATTAAACTTATTAAGAATTATTCATGATAATCAAATTTTTTATCAAAGTTCAATCCCTTTATTTTTAACTAATTATTATCGGATTAATCCTGTTAAAATTGCCGAGGAATTATATTTAATTTTTCAAGGGCAAAATCAATTATTTTTTAAGGTTAAAATTAAAGATTCTCAATTATTATTTTATCCTAGTAACTTTTTAATTGCTAACTATTTAGAAAATTTAACTAACCATTCTTATTTTAAGATCTATTTTGCTGATTATTCTCAGCTTAAAAATCAATCAATTATTGCTTTTAAATATTTAAAAGATCGTTGTGATCAATTGTTAAATTTAGCACAGGAAACTAAATTAATTTCATCATCTCAAGAGTATAATTTATTAAGAGAAGGTCAATTAATTTTTACCGATCCAGCAGAATTAGAATTAATTGAAAAGTTAATTATGATTATTGATTCACCAGATCAATTAAAAAAAATTGATGCACATAAAATCTTAAAATCATTAGGTCAATCATGGTTAAATTTTCACGCTAAATGTCAAATCTGGGGACACTTAAGCCCTAATAATCTTAATTTAGTTCAAGGCCGTTTAAAATTAATTGCTTTAACTCAATTTGTTTTTCAATGGTTTTTACAAAATCATGATTCAACAATTGACAATTGACAAAATCTTCAGCTTGATTTATTTTTAATATTACAAAATGATCATAATCAGTTACAATAAAAAAAGTCTTTCAAAAATTTCAAACGAGTTCAATTTTTTGATTTGGAAACTATTACTACTTCAAAACCAGTTCAGCCCCGTGAAGAAACTCCGATTTCTTCCAAAAAACAGCCGATTCCCCCTCCATCTCATCCGAGACAATACCGCGCGATCGGCTTGATTCAAGGTCAATATACGCCGTTAAACGATCAGCCCCTCACAAAAGGAAAACTGATGACTAATGACGGTACAACTATTGATGCAGTCATTTTAGGCAAGGTCATTAGTTTGATTAAAAATCATGTGGACTTTTCCCAGTCCTATTTGTGGGTAGTTTATCCTCGCACTCGGCCGGAAAGCGATCACTTACATACTCAGATTGTTGGGATTTGGCAACCTCAAATTCAAGATAGTTTAGAATCAAATTCAGAGGGTAATCTGCAATTAATCAAGAATAAATCAGGTTATTTTTCGATTAGAGGAGAGGTTGTTCATTATAATGAAGAAGAAAAAAAGGTAGTTGTCAAAATTAGACAAGCTCCAAAAATTGAAGGTGAAAAACCAAAATTTTTTAAATTGGAGTTATTAGGACAACTTAAAGATAAAATTGTTGGTTATTTTTGGGATTTTGAAGTTCAACTTAAAGGTAAAACTTTTTTGATTGAAACTGCTACTAATATGGGAAGAATATTACCCCAGAAAAAACAATTTAATAAGTTAAAAAATAAACAAGATTTTAAGGTTAAAAAAGCAGAAAATAGTGATCATTCTATTAATAATAAGGGTGGTGTAACTAATTCTAAATTATCTTCTAAAGTTAATCCTCTTGAACGTCCAAAAAGAAAAATTTAGTCAATAAAAAAGTCGGGTATAAAAAACCCGATTTTTTTTATTTTAATTGATTTATTTAGATTAAAATAATAAACCTGTGATCAGAGTAGTAAAAAAACAAAATTTAATCACTTTTTTAATAGTTTTGATAAATTATTATAACTTTTTCTTTTCTTCTTTTCTTTCACTTGTGCAAAAAGTTTAATCATTAACTTAATCATTTTTAAAAATTAAGAAGAAGAACGATAAGATAAATGTAAATTTAATAAAGATAAGCCTAATATTCCTAAAAATAACACTAAACCGATTGCACAAGCATAATTAAAATTAAAATATTGAAAAGCTTGTTCATAAATATAATAAACTACAGTTTTAGAACTATTATTAGGCCCGCCTTGAGTCATTATATAAACTTCTTCAAATACTTTTGTTGCTGAAATTGAAGAAATAACAGCGACTAAAGATAAATATGGTTTCATTAAGGGAAATGTAATATCTAAATGTTTTTTCCAACCATCAGATCCATCTAAAGCGGCCGCTTCATAAAGTTCCGATGAAATTGCTTGTAAACCTGCCAAATAGATTACCATATAATAACCTAAGCCCTTCCAAATTGTTACTAACATCACACTAAATATAGCTAAATTAGGATTAGTTAACCAAGGTATTTTCCCGCCCCATTCTATGGGTAAAAAATGAGTTAAATGGAAATTTTGTATAATTTGATTGAATAAACCATTAGAATTATATAATCCTTTCCATGCTATTCCTGCCACTACCATCGAAATAATAACGGGGGTATAAAAAGCGGCACGAAACCAAGAAATTCCTTTTAATTTTTGGTTAACCAAAATGGCTAAAATTAAGGGAAATATAACTAAAATTGGCACAACTCCTGTTAAATAAAATAAAGTATTTTTAATAGTTTTCCAGAAAATGGGATCTGTCCATAATTTTTGAAAATTAGCCCATCCCACCCAAATAGGAATGTCGGTTAAATTATTTTGATAACGGGTAAAACTTAAAGAAAATGCTTGAAAAGCAGGATAAAAAACTGTTAAACTGAGAATAATTAAGGCAGGAAGTAAAAATAAATAAGGCGTTAAAATTTGCAAATAATAATTAAATTGACGCTGATTAAAATTAGCCATAACGATTATTAATAATTCTGTTTGATTACTAGCTATTTTAACAAAAAATAGCAATTCTAAATAGTTTGTAGCAAATTAATTATTTGTCAAAAAAATGCTAAAGCTTTGTTAGGAATAACAAATAACAATATTCTTAAATTTGACGAAAATCAAAACTATTTTTAAGGTATTTTTGCTTGATAGCATTGTCCACTGTCCATTGTCAATTGTCAATTGTTGAAGATAACCATAGATCTAATAAATAAGTAATTATTAAATAATTTTTTTCATTTTTAAGCTAAATGGCAAAAATAACGGTACAATAGTCAAAAAAAAGACTTTTCTAGTCAAATTGCCTAAAATCTAAAATTTATTAAAACTCGTCATTATCAAACTGTCATCATGTTTAAATTTCTTAAACAAGTACAAGAGTACGCAAAAGAAACTGTCCAAGCGGCGAAATATATTGGGCAAGGTCTATCCGTCACTTTTGACCATATGCAACGCCGTCCGATCACGGTACAATATCCTTATGAAAAATTGATCCCCTCTGAGCGCTATCGAGGCAGAATACATTATGAGTTTGATAAATGTATTTCTTGTGAGGTTTGTGTAAGAGTTTGTCCTATTAATCTCCCTGTTGTGGACTGGGAATTTGATAAAACCTCGAAAAAGAAAAAATTAAAACATTATAGTATTGATTTTGGAGTCTGTATTTTCTGCGGTAATTGTGTGGAATATTGTCCTACCAACTGTTTATCCATGACAGAAGAATATGAATTAGCTACTTATGATCGCCATGAATTGAACTATGATAACCTAGCTTTAGGACGTTTACCCTACAAAGTGACTCAGGATCCGATGGTAACACCATTAAGAGAATTAAATTATTTACCTAAAGGTGTGATGGAGCCTCATGATCTACCTAAAGGTAGTCAAAGAGCCGGAAAATATCCCGAAGATATTATTAAAGAATCTGGCACTAATAATAATTAAGAAAAATTATTAGTGATCAATCAAAAATTGACAATGAACAATAGACAATTTCAAATAATAGTTAAAACTTTGTAATTTTGATTAATTAAGGAGCAAAAAATTACTGTGCATTTAGCAGAAGGAGTACAATTTATCAGCTTTGCTATTCTAGCTGGAATGATGATTATTACAGCTTTAGGAGTAGTATTATTATCTAATATTGTTTATTCCGCTTTCCTCTTAGGCGGAGTTTTTATTAGTGTTTCAGGCTTATATCTTTTAATGAATGCTGACTTTGTTTCAGCCGCACAAATCTTAATTTATGTAGGGGCAATTAATGTTTTAATTTTATTTGCCATTATGTTAGTAAATAAACAGGAAGACTTTACTCCCATCAAAGGTAGAATACTTCGTCAAGGTGCTACAGCCGTTGTTTGTGTGGGTATTTTTGCACTTTTAGGTACAATGATTTTAATTACACCTTGGGATATTCCTACCATCACACAGGGCGCAATTGAAAATACATTAGTTGAAATTGGTAAACATTTCTTTAGTGATTATTTATTACCTTTTGAGTTAGCTTCAGTTTTATTATTAATGGCAATGGTAGGAGCAATTGTGTTAGCTCGGCGTGATTTTATCCCCGAAATTACCCCTAAAGATGCTACGATTAAAACCAGTTTAACTTTGCCAGAAAGACCTAGAGATATTAATTAATAATTAGTTATTTCTTATTGGTTATTTCTTATTTATTCAAAATTATTGAAAGGATTTTTATGGAGATACAATTACAATATATTTTATTATTAGCGGCGGCTTTATTTTGTATTGGAATTTATGGTTTAATTACTAGCCGTAATGCAGTGAGAGTTTTAATGTCAATTGAATTATTACTTAATTCAGTTAATCTTAATTTAATGGGATTTTCTAATTATTTAGATCCCAGTGGCATTAAAGGGCAAGTTTTTACCGTTTTTGTAATTACCGTAGCGGCGGCGGAAGCGGCCGTTGGTTTAGCAATTATTCTGGCTATTTATCGTAATCGTAATACCATTGATATGGAACAATTTAATTTACTTAAATGGTAATTATTAATTGATAATTGACAATTGATAACTGATAATTAGTAGGGTGGGCAATGCCCACCCTACTCTATTAAATTTTTGTCTATAAATATTATGAAAATTAAAATTATTGCCGTTGGTAAAGTGAAAAAAAATTGGATTGATACGGGTATTAAAGAATATTTAAAACGCCTAAATAATTTAGAAATTATTGAAATTAAAGACAGTAATAAAGATCAAGAAGCCCACAAAATTATTAGTTTAATTAAACCAAATGAAAAATTAATTGTTTTATCAGAAGAAGGCCAATTATTCACATCAATTCAACTAGCAAATTTAATCGAAAATGAACATTTTTTCTCCTTTGTTTTTGCGATCGGAAGTGCAGAAGGTATCTCAGACAAATTAAAACAATCAGCCCATCAAATTTTAAGTTTATCAAAAATGACTTTTCCCCATGAAATCGCTAGATTATTATTAGTTGAACAAATCTATCGAGCAAATACAATTATTAATAATCAAAAATATCATAAATAATTGACTATTGTCTAATCCAAAACAACAAAAAGCACCCCTGAAAATAGGAGTGCTTTTTGTTAATATTCAATTGTTAAATCAAGCAATGATTAACCATTGATCGCAGGAGCAGTTAATGCTACAGGTGCAGACTCTCCAGAAGCTAAGTCTAAGGGGAAGTTGTGTGCATTTCTTTCGTGCATTACTTCAAAACCTAAGTTTGCTCTGTTTAAAATGTCTGCCCAAGTGTTGATTACACGACCTTGAGAGTCCATGATAGACTGGTTGAAGTTAAATCCGTTTAAGTTGAATGCCATGGTGCTTACACCTAAAGCAGTAAACCAAATACAGATTACAGGCCATGCTCCTAAGAAGAAGTGTAAAGAACGGCTATTGTTGAAAGAAGCATATTGGAAGATTAAACGTCCAAAGTATCCGTGAGCCGCTACGATGTTGTAGGTTTCTTCTTCTTGACCGAATTTGTAACCGTAGTTTTGAGATTCAACTTCGGTGGTTTCACGAACTAAAGAAGAAGTTACTAGAGAACCGTGCATTGCACTGAATAAGCTTCCGCCAAATACACCAGCTACGCCTAACATATGGAAGGGGTGCATTAAGATGTTGTGTTCTGCTTGGAAAACGATCATGAAGTTGAAAGTTCCAGAGATACCTAAAGGCATACCATCAGAGAAAGAACCTTGACCTAAAGGATATACTAAGAATACTGCAGTTGCCGCCGCTACAGGAGCAGAGTAAGCAACACAGATCCAAGGACGCATACCTAAACGGTAGGATAATTCCCACTGACGACCCATGTAGCAGAAAATTCCAATTAAGAAATGGAAAATTACTAACTGGTAAGGGCCACCATTGTAAAGCCACTCATCTAAAGAAGCCGCTTCCCAAATAGGATAGAAGTGTAAACCGATCGCATTAGAGCTAGGAATTACAGCACCGGAAATAATGTTGTTTCCGTATAATAAAGAACCCGCTACAGGCTCACGAATCCCGTCAATATCAACAGGAGGAGCGGCGATAAATGCAATAATGAAGCAAGTGGTCGCTGTTAGTAAGCAGGGGATCATTAAGGTACCGAACCAACCTACATATAAACGGTTGTTGGTGCTGGTGATCCAATTACAAAACTGTTCCCAAGAGGAAACGCTTTCGCGCTGACGTAAAGTAGTTGTCATGGTTTTATGATTGCAATTTGATTAAGTTTTCTAGGTACGATTGTTCGGAAAACCGAACTTGTTTTTTATGATGTTTTTACTATAGCAGGTAGTTTTAAGTTTTGTAAAGGGTTTTAAGAATAAAGTTATTTATAGATTTGATAAGTTTTACTTATCAAATGCCTTTTATATATTTAAGGTATAAGGGGGGGATTTGTTACAAAAATTAATAAAATCAAATAAAAAATACCTCAAAGGTTAAGCTAAAATAAGCAAAATTCGACAATTAACAATTGACTATAATGTTTTGATTTTTCATATATAAATTAATCATTAATTATTAAGAATAAAAATTATTTTTTATGAATAAGAAAAAAAATAATCATTCCGTTTTATCTTGGCTTAATCAATTATTTTTTCAGAAAAATAGTTTTCAAGAAAAAAAAATCAATCAATCAAAAATGAAAATTAATTTTAATTATCATTCTCACAATCAATTTTTAGAAAATCAAGGAAGAAATAAAGAAAATGAAGATACTTTATTTCAATTTTATTATGATGATCAAGGGGATACCCCCGGAACAATTGATATTGAAAAAGACGCTCCGGTAACTCAATTAGAATTAATTGATTATAATGAGGATAATTTAATATTTTTAACTCCTTTAACCGCAGGGGAATGTCAACAATATTTAGACTCTCAATCTGTTTCATGGCTAGATGTTTCAGGCTTAGGAAGTGAAGATATTTTAAAAGAAGTAGGTCAAGTATTTAATCTTCATCCTTTAGTTTTAGAAGATGTGGTTAATGTACCTCAACGGCCAAAAATTGAAGAATATACTGATCAATTATTGGTAATTATGCAGATGGTAATGAATAAGGAAAATGGTCAAGGCTTTTTTTTAGAACAAGTTAGTTTTGTGCTAGGAAAATATTATTTATTAACCATTCAAGAAGAACCTAATTTTGATTGTTTTAATAAAGTAAGGGAAAGAATACATAATAAAAAAGGCACTATTCGCTCAAAAAATGCCGATTATTTAGCTTATGCTTTATGGGATGCGGTTATTGATGGTTATTTTCCGGTGTTAGAGTCTTATGGAGAAAGAATTGAGGAATTAGAAGATCAGGTTGTGTTAATTCCTACTAATAATACTTTACAACAAATTTATCAAATTAAAAGGGAACTTTTGGCACTCAGAAGGGCGATCTGGCCGCAAAGAGATGCGTTAAATAGTTTATTAAGGGATGATTGTGATTTAATCAGTGATGATGTGAGAATTTATTTAAAAGATTGTTATGATCATATTGTGCAAATTATTGATATTATTGAAACTTATCGAGAATTAGCATCAGGTTTAATGGATGTTTATTTATCAGCAGTTAGTAATAAAATGAATGAAATTATGAAACTTTTAACCGTAATTTCTAGCATTTTTATTCCTTTAACTTTTGTGGCGGGAATTTATGGCATGAATTTTAATACTGATTCTCCTTGGAATATGCCAGAATTAAATTGGTATTTAGGTTATCCTTTTTTCTGGTTAATAATAGTTATTATTGCAATTAGTTTATTCATTTTCTTTTGGAAAAAAGGTTGGTTTGAAAATACTTCTGATCTACAAATTGATCCTTAATTAAACTTCTTGCAAAAGTCAAATAATCAGTAATAAGAATTGATAAAGTTTTTATCAATTAACAATTCACAATCAGTTAATATTTATTACTTTTGCAAGATGGCTATACTTTTAATTATCAGTCATAATTTTTAAGCGCACTTGTTGCTCCCCAGCATCATCTAATTGCACCTCAATTACATCATTTGTTAACACTTCTAAAGCACTCAATAAGCCCCTTAAATGGGGGTTACTTGCCCCTGTATCCACATAAAGGCGATCAGCTAAACCTCCGATTCTTTTCCATGTAGTAAATAATTTACCCACAATTTGTTCTAATTGGGTAGCCTGTTTTAACAGATCGGCCGCCGTACTTAAACATTCTAACCGTAAGGCTTCTTCTAAAGCCATTTCTAGGTCAATATTAGCCGATCGCAAGGTTTGCACTTGGGCGGCCGCATCTAAATATTTAGCCAAACTTTTGGCCTCAGAAGTAACTAACTTAACCGTATCTATATCAGGAGTTTCACTGATTTCTTTTTGAATTTCTAAAATATGAGAATTAGGTAATTTCTCCATTTCCTTGACTAAAGGCGCAAGGTAACGGGGCGGAATACTACCATCAGAAGCCTTTTCCTTCACTTCATCCGGTAATAACTCTGAACTCATGGCCGTCCACTCATCAGCCAGTTGTTTAACTTCCTTGCGGGTAATGTGATCCCCTTTCATGGCCGCCGAACTTACTAATTTTTGCACTTCAGGAGCGGATTTTGCCGTTTCCACAAATGCTCTTTTGCTAAAATTATTAATACTACTGGGATCTAACTGACCCTCCGCTAATAGAGTATCCGCACTATTGGCCAATTGAATTAAATTATAAGCTTGACTTTTGGTAATTTCCCGATTTTTAAGCCAGTGGAGAAAACCAGTTCCTCTGCCGTCTCCGCCCTTTTTTTCCCGATCCCGAATAACTCTTAAAACACGCCCACGCCAAATATCCGTCTGTAAGTCAAAGCGCTCACATTCTTTCCAGACTTGATCTAAGCGTTGTTGAAAATCATAATCATGAATTTCCTCATCTTCGGGATCGGGTAATTCAAATTTTAAATCTATAGAAGATTCTAATGCGGCAATGATTTCTTCATCACTAGGGGACATTTCATTCATAAAGCAGATCTATCTTTAATTGATGGGCTTGATCATTATATCAGTTCATTCACTTCAAAAAAGTTAAATCTTTTTAATTATTTTTTAGTACGACTGTTCTTAAATAAGTATATACTAAAGTCATTAATTTATATTATCATCAAAAATGACAAAATATGGAAAGTTTAACTCCCGCTCAAAAACAATTATATGATTGGCTAGTAGAGTATATTCGCACCACTCAACACGCTCCTTCCATCCGTCAAATGATGGAAGCCATGAATTTAAGATCCCCTGCCCCCGTGCAAAGTCGCTTAGATCATTTACGCAAAAAGGGTTATATTGATTGGTCTAATGGTAAAGCAAGAACCCTACGCATTTTAAAACCTTCTTTAATTCAAGGGATTGAAGTTTTAGGCACAATTGCGGCCGGAGGCTTAGTTGAGCCTTTTACGGATGAAACGGCCGAAACTAGAGAGCGTTTTAATTTAAGTCAGATTTTACAGCACCCTAATTGTTTTGTCTTGCGTGTGACTGGAGATAGTATGATTGAAGACCATATTACGGACGGTGACATGGTGATCATGCGATCGCCCCAAGGTGATGAAGCAATCAAAGATGGTGAAATTGTAGCGGCCAGAGTCGAAGGTTTAGGCACGACTTTAAAACATTTTTATCAGGGCGATCAAAAAATTATTTTAAAGGCTTCTAATCCTAAATATGATCCCATTGAAGTTTTACAGGATCAAATCCAAATCCAAGGTATTTTAATGGGTGTTTGGCGGGGATATTAAATGAATTAATAATGGATAGGGTGGGTATTACTCACCCTGCAAACTCTCTTTTATTATATTTTGTAAGATTAATTAATGTTAAGTTTCTGATTTTACAGAAAGCAATAATTGGATAATTAAAGCAGATATTTTGCCTGAATTGATGATAAGGAGAATAAAAATGGATAAATTTGATTTAGATTTAAGCAAAGTTTCCGAAAATCATCGTCTTGCCTTTTATGGTGCTTTATTTGCGATCGCTTCTGTTGATGGCAACATTGAAAAAGAAGATATAGCAATCCTAAATAGGTCATAACAGATATAATATTAATTATAATCTAAATTCAAGGAAAAAAAAATGAACATTATTTCTGAGTTAAATGATTTTATCAATCAAACAAAAGAGGCTAAAGAAATAAAAAGGGCTTTAGCTGTCAAAATGATTTTAGAAGGAAAATCATACCATGAAGTAAAAGAATTATTACAAGTTTCTCATAGCTTTATTAGTATGTGGAAAAATCAAGCTCTTTTTTGTGGAGTAGAAAGCTTGAAATTACAGTTTAAAGGAACTAAAAGTGAATTAAAACCAGAAGAAAAAGACCAAGTTATTAATTGGTTAAGAGAGCAAGAATATTTAAGATTATCAGATTTAAAAATTTATTTAGAGCGAGAATATAATATTATTTATAAATCCAATCAAAGTTATTATAGTTTGCTCAAAGAAGCGAAAATAAGTTGGAAAAAACTCAAAAAAGAATCCGGCTAAAAATGACGAATTAGTCGAAGCTAAAAAAAAAGAAATCAGTGAAAAATTAGAGATTTGGAAAAAGAAATAGAGAGTGGAGAGCTTGTAGTGTTTATGATTGATGAATGTCATTTACTTTGGGGAGACATTTTAGGTTATGTTTGGGGAAGAACAGATCAAAGAATAGAAATTCCCATTAAAAATGAAAAAAGCCGACAAACTTATTATGGGGCATTAGACTATCAAACTAAAGAATTTATTGTCAAAGAATATGAAAGTGGAAATACAGAAAATACGATCAAATTTATCAAGTATTTACTATCAAAAAGAAAAGGAAAAAGATTAGCAATATTTTGGGATGGAGCAACCTATCATGACTCAAAAGAATTTAGGGAGTATTTAACTATAATAAATCAAGATTTATTGGAAGAAGAATGGTTAATTACTTGTCATAAATTTGCCCCTAATGCTCCAGAACAAAATCCGGTAGAAGATATTTGGCTACAAGTGAAAAATTTTATTAGACAATTCTATCATTTATGTAAATCATTTAAAATAGTAAAGTGGCTATTTAAGTTTTTTGCGCATGGTCAAATATTTGATTTCCCCAAACTTTATCAATATGGAATTTTGCCACAACCTATTTAGGATTGCTATAGTTGACGATTAAATTCTTTTTCATAATTCATATTCTATTCTCCAATTTTTTCTTTATTGTACTTTCATGATCCCACTTTCCCAAGAGGTCTATTGAGTATCTCATCGCATTAGTAAAAATTACAAATAATTCCCCTCTCTTTGTTAATGAGAGGGGTAGAATCTGAATAAAAATAAATTATTTCATCGCTTCTTTTTTCTCTTTTTTTAAGTCTCTTGTTCCTACGGCCGCTAACTCGGCATCCATTAAAGTTTTACCTGTTGCGGCTAAATAAACATCATCTAAACTGGGGCGCGATTGACTCATACTAAAAATAGAAAATCCTTTCAGATTTAAAGCATTTTCGATTTGACTTAGGGGATTACTTTGGGGTTTAACAATCAAATTTAAAGAGTTACCTTGGGCTTGATTAATGATAATTTCTTCGATAAAAGATAGGGGTTCTAAAATCATTTTTGCCTGTTCTACTTCCTCTAAGGGAGAAAACTCTTTAATTCTTAAGGTAATACGATCGCCGCCGACTTTATCCTTCAATTGTGAGGGTGTACCCTGATCAATGATCACTCCTTGATCAATAATAGCCAAGCGATCGGCTAAAGCGTCTATTTCTTCTAAATAATGGCTGGTGATTAGAACAGTTGTACCAGCTTCTTTTAATTGACGTAAAAAATTCCAAACAATGAAACGACTTTCAATGTCTAAGCCTACGGTAGGCTCGTCTAAGACTAACACATCAGGGCGATGTAACAAACCGGCCGCCAGATCAAGACGTTTGCGAATACCCCCCGAATAAGTCCCCGTTTTTTGCTCACTGTAGGGCTGTAAACCCAGTAAAATCAATAATTCTTCAATTCTTTGCTGTGCCACTTGTTTGGGAAGATGATACAGATCCGCTTGAAGTTGTAACATTTCCCTACCCGTGAGAATTTTATCTAAAGCCACCTCTTGAGCTACATAACCTAAGCGTTTTCGGGCTTTTTGGGGTTGATCTAAAACAGAGAGGCCGCATACTTCAATTTTACCAGAATCAGGCTTAGTTAAACTACATAAACACCGAATAGTAGTAGTTTTTCCTGCTCCATTAGGGCCTAAGACTCCGAAAATTTCGCCTTTTTCTACAGTTAAATTAATATTTTTAACTGCTTGGATTTTTCCGTAGGATTTTTGTAAATTTTGAATAGAAATAGCGGGAATATTCATTGAGATAATGATTTATTTTTGATGGTTTAAAATGTGTTTGTTATGATTTATTTGTTATTGCTTATTTATCAATTATTAATTATTCATTATCAATTGTCAATTATCAATTATCAATTAATTAAAATTCCATCTTCTAATTCTAAGATGCGATCAGCCACATCTAAAATGCGATTATCATGGGTAACAATTAAAATTGTACAGCCTTGTTTTTTAGCTAATTGATACATTATATCAACCACTGCATGACCTGATTTACTATCTAAAGCGGCGGTGGGTTCATCGGCTAAAACCATCTTTGGATGACTGACTAAAGCCCTTGCAATAGCGACTCTTTGCTTCTGTCCTCCTGATAGGTTATGGGGGTAATAATTGATGCGATCATTTAAGCCAACGGCCTCTAACATTTCAATTGATTTTTGTTGAATTTCTTGAGGGGAAAATTCAGGATGAAGTTCTAAAGAAAGTTGAACATTTTGTTTAGCAGTAAGAGAATTTAATAAGTTATGAGCCTGAAAAATATAACCAATATTTCGGCGAATTTGTACTAATTTATTTTTTCCTGCACCAAGTAATTCTTGATCAAATACTTTTAAACTGCCACAATGGGGCGATCTCAATGCTCCCATTAAAGTTAATAAAGTGGTTTTGCCCGATCCTGAAGGCCCTTTTAAAATAACAACTTCACCCTCTTTTAATGTTAAATTAATATTATATAAAACTTGTTTTTTGAGATAGCCCGATCCAAAAAAATAATCCAAATTTTTAATCGAAACTACTGTTTTTGTCGCTGTTTGTGTGATTAACATATCTGATATTTTTTTTATTTATAAACTAATTTAATTTTTTTAATTTATGCCAAAGATCATCATTTTTCCCCCTAGCCCAACGCAAATTTTTCATAAAATTACGAATAGATGAATTTTGAGAAGTTGAACTTTCTTTTTGATTTCCTACCATTTGATTTTTCAATTCTTCTAAGGTAAAATTATAACCTTTATTTTGAGCGATCGCAAAGGCAATATTAGTAAATTCATCAACATTTTTAGCTTGACTAATTTGTTTTTGAATTTCCTGATCACTAATGATTAATTCTAAAAAATTTTCCAGACTATGATCACTCATAATTTAATATCCTATTATTAACAAATAAATTAAAATTTAATTATTTTTCAATTTAGCACAAAATAAACACAAAATGTTAAGAACCGCTTTAATTTATCATTTTCCTTCAATTGCCGATCAATTTGAGCCTCATTTTGATTGGTTGATTGAATTAAAACCCCAATCTAATCCTAATCAAAAAAATATCATGACATGGAGACTTTTGCAAAGAATTGATTTATTAAATCAAGGGGAACAATGTCAAGGCTTATTAATTAATCCTCATCGTGCCTATTATTTAGAATTAAATCAAACTCAATTATTATCAGAAAATAGAGGTATTGTTAAACCAATTATAACAGGTAAAATTATTATGATCAAACAAAATGATCAAGAAATTAATTTAAAAATTAACTGGTTAAACAGCGAACAATTATTAAACATTAATTTACTTAATCAAGTGATTATTTGTCATTCAAAAATTGATAATTAAAGAATTTTAGCACTTTTTTTTATTAATTAATTTGTGACACCATCAATTATAAAAAAATAGATAATTACTAATAAAAATTAGTTCAATTGATTGACTTTATCTTGACCTTAAAATTAATTTCAAACCCAGTCAATATTTTGAGGGTAAAATGTGAGTAATTAACCCACTTTGACCCCCCCAGTTTAAAGGGATAGTCTCAAAAAATGACAACTAAAATAAATCATTTTTTAAGCGATAAATAATCGTATTACTATCAATCTGATCAAGAATTTCTTTAATTACAATACTAGCCCCTAAATCCCCCCAAGTACAACCTTTTTCTAAATATTCTTGAGTAATTTTGCCCACTAAATAAGCCCCATATCCAGCTAAAACTGCTTGACTTAAAATCGTACTTCCATAAGTAGTTAAAGCCGTTGGATTTTCAAACATTCCTATCATGCCTGAAGCGGTTTTCATCATCCCTAAAATTAAACTCCCAAAAATTTCTCCTATTAATAAACTACCCGAACTAATTAAGATTTTTTGCCATAATTTTCCCGCTTCATAACTGGTAATAGGAAGGCCGTATAATTGAGCTAAAGATCTAATTAAATTCAAATCAGCAAACATTCCACCAATTAGATCTAAAATTGCAATAGGATTAATTGCTACGATTAAAGCCTTATATTTAGCATAACGCCAAATTAATTCTTCTGCTTCAGTTTGACGCAATTTAATCGTAGTTTGCGCTATATTTTCTTGGGCTTTTTTCCCTTGAAAAAGCGCATTTAAAGCCAATAAAGATCGCCCCTCCCTCGTCAAAATTGTTAACAATAATTCCCTTAATTCACTAATATTAGGCTCAGGATTTTCAAAAGTTTGAGTTACCCTACCATCTTCCCATTCAATGCGCATGGGGAAAGCTTGAGGAGCGGCGGAAATTCTAACAATTTCTTGAGCAGAAACAGTTAAAGGAAACCCTTTTTGATTGAATTTTAAATGCAATTCTTGTAGATGGTGATAAATCTTTTTAACATCGGTATCAGGATAAAGATCAATCTTATTAAAAACTAAAATTAAAGGTTTATGATTTTGTTGTAATTGATAGATTGCATCGTATTCAGTGCGGGTTAAATCACCGGAAATAATAAACAAAATTAAATCAACTTGTTGCGCTATCTCTTGCGCCATTTGTGTTCTAATTTCTCCCTCAATTTCATCTAACCCCGGTGTATCTATTAACTCAATTTGTAGTTGACTATGGGGAATTTGCCAACGCACCGATCGAGGATATTTTGTAATACCATGAATCGCCCCAGTTTCTAAAATATTTTGTCCAATTAAAGCATTAATAACCGCCGATTTACCTTTACTAACTAAGCCAAAAGTAGCAATTTTGATCACATTTTGATCTAACTTTTCTAAAGCAAATTTTAATATTTGTAAATCATTTTTGACGGCCGCTTGTAACTCAATATTAGGGGTATGTTTCCCATGTCTTTGAAAACGAGAATACCAAGAAATTGCCTGTTGAAGACTGGCACGAGCTAAGTTAAAATGAGTTTGTTCTGATTTCATAAATATTTTAATAATTTTGTTATATCATTATTATCAAATCAATCATAGGTAATAATAATGCTTGGCAATTTTTTACCCCATTATAACCCCCAATTAGTACAACCTCCTTATGATGGTTGGTGTTTAAATGGTAAAAATCCCCAGAAAATTAAAGAATTAATGCCAATTTGGGAAATTTTTTACCGTTATTATTTTCGAGTTACTAGCGATGGTTGGCAATATGTTGATCCAACTCAAAAATCCCTTTTAGTAGGCTCACATAACGGCGGATTAGCCTCTCCTGATATGGTGATGATGATCTATGACTGGTTTTCTCATTTTGGCTTAGATCATCCCGTTTACGGCTTAATGCACCCTCTGATCTGGGAAGTTTACCCTGAAATGGCAAGAATGGCGGTGGAAGTGGGCGCAGTGAAAGCACATCCTAAAATGGCCATGGCCGCTTTTCAAAACAATGCTAACGTCTTAGTCTATCCGGGGGGAGCGCAGGATGTTTTTAGACCCCATTCTGAGCGCAATAAGATTAATTTCGCAGGAAGAAAAGGATTTATTAAGTTAGCACTAAAAGAAAATGTGCCGATTACTCCGATTATTTCCTACGGTGCGCACGATACTTTAATTGTTTTAGCTGACTTTTATCCTCAGATTAAACAGTTATTAGAAACCTTTAATCTTCCTTGGATTATGAATAAAGATCCGATTGTTTTTCCCGTTTATTTAGGTTTACCTTGGGTGATCGGCATTGGGCCTTTATTTAATATTCCTTTACCTAGTAAAATTCATCTGAGGATTTGTCCTCCTATTGTCTTTGAAAAGTACGGCCGTCAAGCTTCTTGCGATCGCAATTATGTTAATTATTGTTACGATTTAGTTACTAATAAAATGCAAAAAGAATTAGATCAATTAGTTCAAGAATTTGAATAATTTAGTTATAAAATGCTAACTATCAGCAGTGTTTTTCTGCTGATCAATAATTATCAATTTATAAATCAGGTTGATTTTCCAAGGGAATAGACGGAATAGAGGGAGTAGAAGGAGGTTGAGGAGTAGAATTATTACTATTATTAGGAGTATTAGCCTCAGCATCTTCTATTAAATAAACAGATTCAACTTGATTATTACTTTGGGGGGTGGCCACAAAACGCCCTTCATCTATTAAATAGGTGATACTTTCGGCACGGATAGTATTCCCATTTTGTAAGACAAGAACATCCCCCGTCAAAATTAAACGCCGTTCCCTACTAAAATATTGAGCCTGGGCGGAAGTGGCTTGAATGCCCCTGACTGGGTAATAAAGCCTCACATTCCCCCTAGCCGTAACTACTCCGGTTTCTGAGTTTGCTTCTTGAATATCCGATAAAACCGTTAAAGGCTGGCCGTTACTTTGGGCTTCAACTTTTTGATTAAAAGAAGATAGCGCGATCGCTGTGGTTAACATTATCAGTAAAGTCAGAAAAATAGTTAATTTTTGTTGAAATTTATCGAAAAAATTAGTTAAATTAGTATATTTTTTTTTCATAAAAAGCACAATTTTAATGATTATTCGTTAATTGTTATTCGTTATTCATCACAACACTTTAACTAAAAAAAATAATTGATTTGCCACAAGTAATTTAGGATTGCTATAGTTAAAATATGGTTACGAATAAAGAATAACAATTAAGACTAACTTTAACAAAAAAAGTTTCTTTAATCAATTAATTTTAAATTATTAAACCTTAATAATGAAGGGTAACTGACAAGAAAAATCAACTTTTAGATCATCTAAATTATCCGTAGAAATCAAACCTAAATAATGAGCTAACAAAGCCACCTGATCAGGATTAATTTGTTGTAAAGTTGTCAAAAGTGCTAAACTTTCTTCAATTAAAAGCTCTAAATTAATGTTAAATTCAGTTGATTCATAATAACTTAAACGCTTAATTCCTTCACCTAATAAAATTACAGCACCTTGCCAATTAAGATTACTTAAATGATAACAAGCCACAGCAATTTGTAAAATACCCTGATAAAATTTTTTGTGTGACTCCGGCGCTTCTAGCCACACCGCTTCTAGGGTGTCATGACAAGCATAAAACTGACGTTGATTAAACTGTGCGACACCCTGCCAAAATTCGTGCGGTGGTTGATCGCTCATAATTAAGCCATACTTGCTTTTATTTCTTTAATGTAGTCCAGAGAAATTTCTTGCTCAGTTCCGGCAAAATCATTATTGGAAGGAAGAAACAACATACAATGACATTCCTGCCTTTCACGCATGGGAACACAAGGACAATTCCAGAAAGTATTTTTTACTTCTTCCTCTTTATCCTCATAATGACGACAGGGACATAAAGGAGAACCTAATTCTTCTTTGTGACGTGCTAGACCTTCGATCACTACGGCGGTGACGGAAAGATCGCTACAAAAGTAAGTTCCGGTACGTTTTGCATATTGTTCGGCAAAATTTTTCATTGCCTCAAGGGTTTTGTCTGATTCTTTAATTGACATTTTTATCAACTCAATTTTGATCTTAATTAATGGTTGCCATTGTATTATAAAGTTTTAAGATCAAAATAGTCAAATTACTTCACTAAATGCTTTTATGATTGGTCATACTCATTAAATTATTCAATGATCACTATAAGTATTTTAACTTAAAATAAGGCAAGATTGAGATTAATAATTATAATCTTATTAATTAAGAATTAATCATTGTCAACCCTCAACTGATAATTATTATTTATGTTAAAAAGTTTCTTAGATTTATTTTTGAAAGTTAATTGTCCCTTATGTGAACGTCCGGCCGAACAACAATTATGTATTTACTGTGAAAAACAGTTAAAACAATTAAGTTTTTCTAATGCAGAAAGTGGGTGGCATGGTGAACTTCCCACCTTGATCTGGGGCAATTATAATGGACTTTTAAAAAGAGCGATCGCCAATTTAAAATATGATGGAAAAGTTAATTTAGGAGAAATATTTGGTTATTGGCTAGGGGAAAAATGGTTAAATTCTGCCTTAAGTAAACAATATCAAAAATTAATAGTTGTTCCCATTCCTTTACATCAAGAAAAATTAAAATCAAGGGGTTTTAATCAATCAGAAATAATGGCTAAAAGTTTTTGTGATCTTACTAAGTTTACCTTAAAAGCCAATGGTTTAAAAAGAGTTAAAAATACTGCGGCCTTATTTGGTTTAAATGTGGAAGAAAGACAAAAAGAAATCAAAGATTCTTTAATTTTAGGCAAAGATTTTGAAAAAAAATTACCCACACAACCAATTTTATTATTAGATGATATTTATACCACAGGTACAACGGTTAAAGAAGCCAAAAAAGCCTTAGAAAAACATCATCTTAAGGTCATAGGAGTAATTGCTTTAGCCTCAAGTAAACATTAAATCAAATTTATGATCCTCTGCGCTAAAGCCACTTAAAATTTTTAATTCTAATCTGGTTTTTTACTTATTACTTATTATTTATTATTTATTACTTAAAATTAAGCTCGATGGCCGGTAATAATATAAGAAACTCTTTGAGCAATATTAGTAGCATGATCAGCCATTCTTTCTAAACTACGAATGACTAAAGCTAAAATAATAATCGGCTCAACCATGCCAATAATATTTTGTTGATGAGCCAATTGACGATAAACTCGATCGTAAGCCTCATCTACCGTATCATCCAAGCGTTTAACCCTTTCTCCTGAAGTTACATCAAATTCAGCCAAACCAACTAAACTTTCCGCTAACATAATTTGAGCATGGGTGGACATTTCTTCAATTTCACCCATACACTGATGGGGAGTATAGGAAAATAAAGTGATCGCCATTTCCGATAGATCTTGAGCATAATCTCCAATGCGCTCTAAGTCACGAACTAACTGCATAAAAGCACTTAAAATGCGAATATCTTGAGCTACGGGTGAATGGAGAGTAATAAACATCGTACAATCGTTCTCAATTTGACGATAATATTGATCTATTTGCCGATCTAAAGGGCTAATTTTTTTGATAACTTCTAAATTACGAGCAAATAAAGATTGATGACTCAGACGGAAAGACTCCTCTACTAATGTTCCCATGCGTAGGACATCTTGTTCTAGGCGTTGTAAACAGCGCTCAAAGTGAGAACGTTTAGAATTAGGTTTTTCTATAATCACTGCTATAAAATTAAAATGTAAAAAAGATTCTATTTTAGTTATATTTCAGTAATAGCAGAAAAAAATTAACAATACTTTAAGTTTTGAGAAATTAGCATTTAATATTAAAATTCAGCCAAGATCCTATTTTGTAATTTTCTCATCCCAATTTTTAAATCTATGGAAACAGAACGCATCCCAGTGGGCATTATTGGTGCTTCCGGCTATGGTGGAGTACAATTGGTTAAATTATTAAGCGAACATCCCAAGGTCGAAATTACCTATCTTGGAGGTGATAGTAGTGCTGGTCAGGATTATAAGGTTTTATATCCCCATTTACAATCGGTCAATTTAACCATTGAAAAAATAGATCTAGAGGTGATCGCTTCCCGTTGTCAAGTGGTATTTTTAGCCTTACCCAATGGCTTGGCTTGTGATCTTGCTCCCCGTCTTTTAGAAAAGGGCTGTAAAGTGCTTGATTTATCTGCTGACTACCGTTTTACTAATTTAGATGTTTATACTCAATGGTATCAGAAACAGCGCACCGATCTCCAATTAGCTTCCACGGCTGTGTATGGTTTACCTGAATTATACCGTCAAAAAATCCAAGAATCTAATTTAATTGGTTGTGCCGGATGTTATTGTACGGCCAGTTTATTAGCACTTGCGCCTTTAATGAAACAAGGTTTAATCATACCTGAAACGGCGATCATTGATGCTAAGTCAGGCACATCGGGCGGAGGCCGACAAGCTAAAATTAATTTATTATTAGCCGAGGCCGATAGTTCTATTTGTGCCTATGGAGTGGCTTCCCACCGTCATACACCCGAGATCGAACAAGTTTGTAGTGATCTAGCCGGAAGTGAAGTTTTAGTGCAGTTTACCCCCCATTTAATGCCAATGGTAAGGGGTATTTTAGCTACTGTTTATGCCACCCTAAGGGATCCGGGCTTAGTGAGGGAAGATTTAATTACCATTTATAATGCTTTTTATCGTTCTTCTCCCTTTGTCAAAATATTACCCGGTGGAGTTTATCCCCAAAGTAAATGGGCTTGTGGGACGAATCTTTGTTATATTGGCATTGAAGTGGATCCCCGTACCGATCGAGTGATTGTAATGTCAGCGATCGATAACTTAATCAAAGGCCAATCAGGTCAGGCCGTACAATGTTTAAATATTATGATGGGATGGGAGGAAACTTTAGGACTACCTCAATTAAGTTTTTATCCGTAAAATTAGATTTTTAAATACCATTGTAGGGGTTAACGGGTGTTGACCCCTACTAAATAAATTAATATTCAATAAATTTAAGATCAATATAATCAGGATAAACAATTACTTGGATCAAAGGATCACCATAAAGAATAGCCTCACTTTCAACAGGGCTAAAAATTTGATCATTTAAGGTTCTTTCTAAAGAAGCCCGATTATTAGTATTATCATATAATTGATCCCATTCATCTTGCCAGTCTTGAATACCATAGACATGAAAATTAGCCCGATCTTGACGTATAATTGCCCCAATCGTCCACAGTCTTACACCTTCAGTATTATAATGATCGGCTTGACTTAAACGGGCTGTATAATGTTCAATTAGTTGAGCATTAACAGAAGTAGCAACGGCAGAAGATAATAATAAAATTAAACTTGTTAACCAGAAAGTTTTTTTAGTTAATAATTGAAATAGGTTTTTCATAATACCTCCTCAACAATTGAATCACAATTGTTCAAATTAAGGCTTAAAACTTTTCCTTATCTTTATTATAACTTAGATTAAATTATTATTGGATTTTAAAAGTGGAGGTTTTAACAAATCCCCGACTTTTGTTATCCTAATATTAGTTTGTAGTGCCATATAAGCTTAAAATGTTGACTAATAGAAGTTAATAAAGATAAAATCCATTATCATTAAATTTTTGTTAATTATTTTATTTGCTACTCATTTCTTATTACTTATATCATGACCTTTTCTTCTGTAATTCGTAATCTTTCCCGTTCACCTTTAACTAATGAACTGTTAATAAAATTAAATAAACAGAAAAAACTCTATTTAAACGGTATTGCTAGACTGCCAAAAGGCCTCGTTTCTTCTAGTTTAGCTCAATCTCAATCACAAAATTTATTAGTTATCTGTGCCACCATTGAAGAAGCAGGACGTTGGGCGGCTCAATTAGAGATGATGGGCTGGAAACAGGTTTTTTTCTATCCCACTAGCGAATCATCGCCCTACGAGTCTTATAACCCTGAATCAGAGATGATTTGGGGACAGATGCAGACCATTTCAGTTATCAGTAATCAGTTACCAGTGACCAGTAGTACAGGCATCCTGCCTGTTACCGATCAAAAAACTAACACAGGCAAGATGCCTGTACCACAGGAAAATAATAACTCCCCCCTTTCTAAGGGGGGTAGGGGGGGATCATTGGCGATCGTCACAACTCAGAAAGCTCTACAACCCCATTTACCGCCCCCTGAAATTTTCCAAAAACAGTGTTTAACTATTAGTTTAAACATGAGTTTAAAGTCTAAAGAATTAGATCAAAAATTGGCTATGTTAGGCTATGAAAGAGTTAATTTAGTGGAAGTAGAAGGCCAGTGGAGTAGAAGGGGTGATATTGTTGATATATTTCCCGTTTCGGCGGAACTTCCGGTGCGCTTAGAATGGTTTGGTGATGAGTTAGAAAAGTTAAGGGAATTTGACCCTGCAACTCAACGATCTTTAGATAATATTCCTAGTTTAACCTTAACCCCTACTAGCTTTTCTAATCTGATTTTAGAAGGGTTAAAACAGGCTAATCAATTAGATTTAGTCACCTCAGATAGTAAAAATATAGAAGATATTTTAGATCATCAAAAACAAGGTATTTATAGATTTTTAGGAGTAGCATTTAATCAAGTCGCTTCAATTTTAGATTATTTACCAGACCATACTTTAATTGCCATTGATGAAGTAGAACAATGTGCCTCCCATAGTAATTTATGGGTAGAATATGCGCAGGAACAATGGCAAAATTTAAACCAAGAAATTAAACCAAAATTAAAAGCAGATTTACCTAAATTACATTACTTATTTAGTGAAAGTTTAAGCCTAATTCATGAAAATTTTACCCCGATCTTTTTATCAGAAATTGTGGAAGAAAATGAAAATAAAAGTGAATCAATTAATCTTTCTAGTCGCTCTTTACCTACTACCCCCCATCAATTTGCAAAATTAGCTGAAATCTTAAGAGGTAAACGGGAAATTTACAACGGCATGACCTTAGAAAAGTATCAAATTTGGTTAATTTCTGCCCAACCTTCTCGCTCAGTTTCCTTACTTCAAGAACATGATTGTGCGGCTCAATTTATCCCCAATCCTAAAGATTTTACCGCCATTGAACGCTTACATATTCAAAGCACGGCCGTAGCTTTAAAATATTCTGGTTTAGCGGAATTAGAAGGCTTTATTTTACCCACTTATCGAATTGTAATTGTTACCGATCGAGAGTTTTTTGGCCAACATACTTTAGCCACTCCCACCTACGTCAGAAAGCGCAGTCGTGCCGCTTCTAAACAGGTTGATTTAGATAAGTTAAGACCGGGTGATTATGTGGTACATAAAAGTCATGGCGTGGGTAAATTTTTAAAATTAGAACCATTAGAAAATCGGGAATATTTAGTAATAAAATATGAAGATGGTTTATTAAGAATTCCGGCCGATTCTGTGGAAACTTTATCTCGTTATCGTCACACCGAAAATAAACCACCAACCTTAAATAAAATGACTGGTCAAGTGTGGAAAAATGCGAAAAATAAAGTTAGAAAAACTATCAAAAAATTAGCAGTTGATTTAATCAATTTATATGCTAAAAGAGCTAAAGAAATTGGTTATTCTTACCCGCCAGATACCCCTTGGCAGTTAGAATTAGAAGATTCTTTTCCCTATCAAGCGACTCCAGATCAATTAAAGGCTGTACAGGACGTAAAAAGGGATATGGAAAATGAACGACCAATGGATCGTTTAGTCTGTGGTGATGTGGGTTTTGGTAAAACAGAAGTGGCAATTAGAGCTATTTTTAAAGCCGTTACTTCCGGTCATAAACAAGTAGTATTTCTTGCCCCCACAACTATCTTAACTCAGCAACATTATCACACTTTAAAAGAGCGTTTTGCACCCTATCCCATCAATATTGGTTTATTAAATCGTTTTCGTACCCAGTCGGAACAAAAAGATATTTTAAAACGCCTACAAACGGGAGAATTAGATATAGTAGTTGGCACTCAACAACTATTAGGAAAAGAGGTCAAATTTAAGGACTTGGGCTTATTAGTAATAGATGAAGAACAACGCTTTGGTGTTAATCAAAAAGAAAAGATTAAAAGTTTTAAAACTCATGTTGATGTTTTGACTCTTTCAGCAACACCAATTCCCCGCACTTTATATATGTCTTTATCTGGCATTCGTGAGATGAGTTTAATTACCACTCCCCCCCCGTCAAGAAGGCCGATTAAAACTTACCTATCTCCCTATAATTTAGAAGTAATTAGAACGGCAATTCGTAACGAATTAGATCGGGGAGGGCAGGTGTTTTATATCGTGCCAAGAATTGAAGGAATTGAAAAAATTTGTGAAAATTTGCGCAATATGATCCCCAGTGCCAGAATAGCGGTCGCTCATGGGCAAATGGCGGAATCTGAGTTAGAGGCTACCATGTTAGCCTTTAATAATGGTGAGGCTGATCTCTTAATTTGTACTACTATTGTAGAATCAGGTTTAGATATTCCGAGGGTAAATACGATTATTATAGAGGATTCTCATAAATTCGGTTTAGCTCAACTGTATCAATTAAGAGGACGGGTAGGGCGATCGGGTATTCAGGCTCATGCTTGGTTGTTATATCCTAGTAAGGGAGAATTATCTGAGTTAGCGAATAAAAGATTAAGAGCTATTCAAGAGTTTAGTCAGTTAGGATCGGGTTATCAATTAGCCACAAGGGACATGGAAATCAGAGGAGTTGGTAATTTATTAGGAGCGCAACAGTCAGGACAAATGATGACAATTGGATTTGAATTGTATATGGAAATGTTACAAGAGGCAATTCAAGAAATACAAGGGCAAGAAATTCCCAAAGTAGATGAAACGAAAATTGATTTAAAATTAACTGCGTTTATTCCGAATACTTATATTAATGATCCTGAGCAAAAAATGGACGCTTATCGCCTAATTGCTAATGCTAATTCCGTGAAAGAATTGAAACAAATTGAGGAAGAATGGTGCGATCGTTATGGAAAATTACCCCAACCTGTGGAACAATTATTTAAAATAGTTGAATTAAAACAATTAGCAAAATCTCTCGGTTTTTCTCGTATTAAACCCGATGGAAGTCAACATATTTCCTTAGAAACTCCAATGGAAGAACCCGCTTTTAAATTGTTAAAAGAAAACCTACCAGATCATATTAAAAATCGTTTTGTTTATGTCAAGAAAAAAGTGACAGTTAAGGGTTTAGGAGTCTTAAAACCAATCAAACAATTAGAAAATTTAATTGAATGGTTAGGCAAAATGCAAGGAGCTTTACCCCAAAATTAATCATCAATCTAATTGATTTTAAATTTGATGAAAAGCCCCTAATTACTAAATAAATTTTAATAATAATTCCTCATAAGCCGAAACGTCACGAGTGCCATAAAATTCCTCTTGATGACGTTTAAAACTTCCTTCTTTCATTAATTTTAATTCTGCCTCATTATTTAACAATAAATCTAACTTTTCTAAACATTCTTGTTCATCTTTAAAATAATGTGCCTGATCGGCGGCCACCCATTTATTAAAAGCATTATCATGTGCTAAAACCGCCGATTGACAAGCTAAAGCCTCCACTAACGAGGGATTAGTTCCCCCTACAGAATGACCATGAATGTATAATTGACAATAAAATCTTAAGGCATTTGTAACTTCCGGTTCATACACAGCCCCAATAAATAAAACTTCATCACTAGCAGTTTCCATGACCTTTTGATGATAGGGATTTTCGTTAGGTTTATAATTACCTAAAATCACTAATTTAACATTTCTTTTCTTACTAGAAAAAGCTGAAACTATCTCCAAAATATTATTTTCTGGTTCAGGTCTAGCAATAATAATTGCATATTGATTAGGCTTTAAATTATAACGTTCTAATAAACTAAGATCCGCATTTTCAACTAATTCTGCACCGTAGGGAATAACTGTTATTTTATCAGCCTTAACTCTAGTAGTTAAATGATTTTGAATTTCAGGATGATCAGCTATTAAATGATTACCCAACCAACTGCCACACCATTCATTAAGATATAACCATATTTTTTGGGGTAATTTCCATTTTTGTCTGCGCCATTCAATGCCATCCATATTAATAATATTAATTAAATTTTTAAGGCGATATTGTAAACAAAAAATAGCCGTATTATAACCAAGGGTAAGAATTAAATTTTGCTCTTTATTTTGACTAATTTCTTGAGCCGCATGGGAAACGGATTTCCAATCAAAGAAAATAGAGGATAACGCACCATAATCCGGGGCAGGAATATGAACTAGGCGTATATCCTCATAAGCAGACTCATAAATTTTAGGGGTGTCACTATCTTGACAATAAACTGTTACTGACCAATTTTTTTGCGTTAAATAAAGAGCAAGTCTTTGAGCAAAAGTTTCAAAACCACCGTATTTTGAAGGGATACCTCGACAACCGAGAATTGATAATTTTGGTTTTTTTCCGTTAATCATAACAGTTTTTAATTCGATTTGTTTCGATCGTTAACTGTTATTAACAAGCACCTTTACGAGCTACAACAACAGCAACGGTTTTCAAAATTAATTTTACATCATAAAGTAAAGTCCATTTTTTTTGATAAGCTAAATCCATTTTTACAATTTCTTCAAAGTCTAACACTGTAGAACGTCCGTTGGCCTGCCATTCGCCAGTAATACCGGGTTTAACTCTTAATCTGGCTTTGTGATGGGGTTTGTATTGCACAACTTCATCAACCGTAGGAGGGCGAGTACCAACTAAACTCATATCACCTTTTAACACATTCCAAAATTGAGGAAATTCATCTAAACTGGTTTTGCGTAAGAATTTACCTAATTTGGTAATGCGAGGATCGTTTTCATTTTTGAAGATTAAACCACTAGCTTCATTTTTAACGAATTTTTTGAATTTGTGGGCATCTTTAACCATAGATCTGAACTTCCAAATGCGGAAAGTTTTACCATTTAAACCACAACGAATCTGACTAAAAAATAACGGGCCAGGATCCATAATTTTCATAGCGATAAAAATGGGAATAGCCACAAAACCAGTAATCACTAATCCAACTAATGCTCCCATAATGTCTAAAAAGCGTTTACCTTTGCTAGAGATAGAAGGATGAGACTGCTGTGCTATTTTTTCCTGATTGGGTTGCGTGATGTTGGTAGACTCAACACAAGTATCTGTGAAAGCAAAACCAATCCGATTGTTAAGATTAAGTATTTCTAATGCCTGAGTTTGGAAGTTCATAATGATTTACCCCGAATACTTTTTTTATTTCTGTACTTCACACAATAAGAAACAATTATGAAATTTCCGTGTAGTTTCAAAAATTTTTTGTATTTTCTTAAATCGCCAATTGTGGAGAAATTGTGTAAACCTTAAAGAGCTTCTCTATCAATACTTTAAGCCTGTTATTACACATTTTGTCTGTTTGTGCTATAGATTAATTTAACCCTGTTTCAATTTTAAATCAAATAACAAACTTAACTGTTTAGTTATATACTTATAAGAAAATTATCACGATTTAAGTAATTTTAATCACAAAAATGTAAAATATTGATTAAAATAACAGACAAACTGAAAAAAGTGAAATTTTTTCTTTAAAAAAATATTATTTTAATTTTGTTGAATAAAAATGATCATGAAAAAAATCAATTATCCAGTAATAACTTTAGGAATGATGTTAATTTTAACATCAAAACCTTATGGTGTTATGGCAAATATTCCTACTTTTTCAGATTCAGAAGATACGGAACAATTAAACAATATGAATCTTGATCTTCCTATCAATAATGCTCCTGTTGATTCTAATAATTTAGAAATTAACAATTCTTCAAATCTCCAAATTCAAAATTACAATTTAATTACTGGATTAGCTTTATCTCCGGGGGATTTAATTAAAATAACTATTCCAGGGATCGGAGGTGAGCTATTTACTGGAGATTATGAAGTTAACCTTTATGGTTATTTAGAAATACCATTTATTGACCCTTTATATGTAGTAGGTTTAGATGCTCAACAAATTAAAAATCAACTAACAACAATTCTATTAGAAAAACAATTTTTTAAACCAGAATTATTTAAAATTAGTGTACAAGTTTTGCAATTTTCGCCCATTCAAGTAACAGTAACAGGTGAAGTTTTTAGCCCAGGCCGAATTACTATTAATCAACAAACTCAAACTACAACTATTTACGGAGATCCTGCTATTCCAGGGGATAATCCTTTACAAAGATATTTAACAATAGCTTTAAAAAATGTAGGAGGAATTAAACCCACAGCCGATCTTGAAAAAATCCAAATTATTAGAAATGGACAACCTTATAAAACTGTTGATTTAACTGGTTTATTTACGGGAAAACAGATCGAAGATATACCTTTAATAGCAGGAGATTATATTATTGTACCCTCAAGCAATAATTTTCAAAATCAATTAGTGCGTCCTTCTCCTATTACTCCTGATCAAGTTCCCCTTTATATTTCCAATTTAACAGATCCTGGTAGTGGTAGGTCGGTGAGTATTTCAGCACAAACTCAAAACACAAGTTTTGAATATGGTACGAGATTTTCCCAAGCCTTAATTTCAGCCCAGTGTGTAGGGGGTAATTTTCGTAATGAAAATAGAAAGGTTTTATTAATCCGAACGAACTTAGAAACAGGAGAATCGAAAGCTTCTCAATATTCGATTGAACAAATTTTTAAACAACCATCTTCTGAAGTCAATCCTGATGAAATTAATCCTTTTCTGATGCCAAAGGATAGTATTGTTTGTTATGATTCAGAGTTAGTTAATACCGAAACCTTATTTAATTTAATTGGCTCTTTTCTCAGTCCTTTTACTACAATTTTTAGCATATTTAATTGATGATTAATTAAGTCATTGATTATTCATTAATCATTATGTTCTACTTAATACTTTATTCATATCTTTTATTTTTTACTTAACTTTATGATGACCAATTCTGATAACAAAATTACAAATTTATCACAATCTAAGTCGTCTAAATATCAAAAAATACCTTCATTGTTTGGTTATTTTATTGTTGGTATTCTTGGTAATAGTTTAGTTTGGACGGCGGCGATCGCTTATCTTAAATATACACCCAAAGTTTATAGCTGTGAATGGAGTGTTACCATTATGGAACAAAGTAATAACTCTCCTAATGTTAGTATTCCGGGAGTAGGACAAGCTTCAGAAGCGGAAATTGCTCAACCAAATTATAAAGGTGATCCACGTTTTGACTATCTTTATTTATTTACTCGTCCTAATATTATTGAAGCGGCGGCCAAAAAACTTAATATTTCAGTTAAAGAATTTGGTGAACCCTTTGTGGAACTACCAGAAGATAGTGCTTTAATGTTATTTACAATTAAAGGATCAACTCCTCAATTAGCACAGAAAAAATCTCAAGTTTTATATGAAATTATTAGTCAACATATTAATAATTTAAGAAAAAAAGAAATTGAACGTAAAGAACAACAAACAACTAATGAATTAAAAACAGTTAGAGAAAAATTTGAAGAAGCACAAAAAAAATTGGCTAATTATCAAGCAACTACTATTTTTAAATCAGATGAACAATTAACAGGATTATCTAGTAATATTGAATCATTACGGATGAAAAAATTAGATTTAGCTTCACAGGAAGAAGCTTTAAATCAAAAAATTTTACAATTATCAAAAGATGTAGAAATTCCGCAAAATAATGTAGATACTTATGCCTTACAAGCGGATAAAGTTTATCAGGAATATTTTAATAAATATGGTGTAGTTAGTAGTAAATTTACCGAATTATCTTCCCAATTGGGTTATCAACATCCTGCCGTTTTAGATGCCAAAAGTGAATTAGATCAAACAGTAGCCGTCCTAAAACAAAGAGCTTCTTTAATTTTAGATAGACAAATTAGTTTACAAGAATTAATTAGTTTATCTACTGCTTATTTAGATCCTCAAACTGGAATTATTAGGGGTCAATTTTTTCAAGATTTAGTTAATACTAAAGCCGAACAAAAAGCGATTATTGCTCAAAAAGAAGAGTTAGAAAGACAAATTAATGAATTAGAAAATCGCCTGAAAATTATGGTAGAAGAACAAAGAGTAGTTAATCAGCTTAAAGTTGACGTAGAATTAACAAAAGCTCTTTTAACATCAACTTCAGCCAAATTAGAATTGGGTACGGCAGAAAATGTTTATGTGTTCTATCCCCCATTTGAATTAATTGTACCGCCTAGTCTTCCCGATCCGGAAAAACCCACCGCACCCATTAAAAAAGTAGGTTTTGCGGGAGGTTTAGCAGGTTCATTTTTAATAACTACTGGCCTAATCTTACTGTGGTGGGAAAAAAACAATTATGAAAAGGTTTCTAATACTTACGAACAACTATCTATCTTTGAGGAGATGGATTAGATTTTTTGAGAAAATTAATAGAAAATCCGGTTTTAGATACACTCTTTAAATTTCATAAAACAGATAATTTTATAAGTTGATTTTCCAACCGAATTTCGTATTACTATTAATGCCGTTGAGTTTGATAAATCATAATGGGGCGATCGATCCCTTTAAAACGCCCCTCCCCAATGGGTAAAAAATGCTCTTTATGGGTTAAACGCTGATAGGTAGCATCGCTGATAATACATTCTCCGGGGGCGCAAACTGATTCCATCCGTGACGCAAGGTTAACTGTCGCTCCTAATACGGTATAATCTACCCTTTGAGAACTTCCCACATCTCCCACAACCGCCTTACCGCTATTAATCGCAATTCTTAATTGTAGCGGTTCTTCCCATAATTTTTGTTCGTTTAATTGATCTAAACGGGCTAACATCCCTAAGGCCGCCTGTGCCGCGCGATCGGCATGATCGGGTTGAGCTTCGGGCGCTCCAAAAAAGGCCATGATACAATCACCGATATATTTATCTAAGGTACCACCAGCATCAAAAACTGATTTAATCATTTCTTCAAATAAACAGTTTAATAAATGGGCTATTTCTTGGGGTGATAATTTTTCTGAAAGGGCGGTAAAACCCACAATATCGGCAAATACAATGCTAATATCCCTTTCTACGGGGATAATACGCCCATTATCTAATACCCCTTGAGCGATTAAATGTTGTACTACCGTTGGAGAGTGGTATCTTTCTAATTTATGGCGGATATTGGCCTCATCCTGTAATTTATTACTTAAGAGCCATCTTTGCACACTGGAAGCCACTAAATTAGCTAAAGTGGAGAAAAAACTTAAATCATCATCATCAAGGGGATCGGAATGTTGTAAACGTAAACGAGCATCGGCATATAATACCCCTACCACATTATTTTGATCCCATAAAGGCACGGCTAAAGCACCCCTGATCCCCTGCATTAAAATACTATCTTCTTTGCCAAAATCCGCATCAGTTTGCGCGTCTACTAATTTTATAGAGACTTTTTCATCAAATACTTTTTGACAAATACTTTGACTGATCCAACTTATATCTTTAACTTCGGGGATACTATGGGGAGAAGTTTTAGATCCTGCATTAATTAATTTTAATTTACCATTTTCCTCCACATCTACTAATAAAGCTAATCTTTCAATACTTTTTAACTCTTGAAAAACTACTTTTTGTACTTGGGAAAAAATCGCTTCGATCGACTCGGCCGAGTTTAAACCTTTGGCTATTTCTACTAAATATTGAAGGCGAAAAATGGCTGTTTGATGGGTAGTTAAGGGATCACTAATATCATTAGCTTGGATCCATTGTTGTTGTAATTCTTCCGCATTTCTTAAGATGGTTTTACCCTCTTTCATTGTACCTAAAGAAGTCATTTTGGCCGTGATCGGGATATTTAAGATCACCGCCATGAAGGTATTACCGATCTGGATCACATCGCCATTGCGCAAACTTTGAGGTGATTTAATTTGAAATTGATTTAAAATTGTGCCATTGGTACTTTGTAGATCTTCAACGATCCATTGTTCAGCCTCATTTTTGATTAAACGAGCATGATGACGGGAGACTTCAGAAAAGGGCAGACAAAGATCGCACTCTGGAAGACGACCAATAATAAATTCAGGTTTCGTAACATTGATGATCCGATTAGAATTGTCATTTTCTTCGAGATGAAGTCTTAATTTTAACTCGCTCATGAACGCTTAATCTCAATTAAATAAATGTTTTTCAACAAAGGATAATAATAAAATTACTAACTTAATTATAAAAGTGAATAGCTTAATTGTTGTGATCTAAGTGGTCAAGATTTGATCTTAATCATTTCAAGATTAGCTTTTTCTTTTAACAATTCTAACTGATTTATTTCAGGGTAAAAAAAGCTTTTTTCCCAAGTTGGTCATTTCTGCTTAAATTTCAAATCAAAATACTATATGTTAGAATAGACCAATAACTTATATCAAAATTGATCAATGATCAGGAGTTTAAGTCTTTATGGGTAGTTTTGGTGGAATCATCCAAAAAGCTTTTTATTTAGGTGTAGGGGCGGCCTCTCTGGCGGCCGAAAAGGCGGTTGAAACGGCGGCCGAAATCAAAAAACAGGCGGCTAAATTAGCTGAGGAAATGGTAGAAAGAGGCGAAATGAATGCGGAAGAAGCGCGTAAATTTGTAGATGAAATGGTCAAAAATGCCCAAATCAAAACGCCTGAGTCTTCTGAGTCGGAAAAATCAAAAGAGCCTAGACGTATCGAAATTTTAGATGATCAAGATGATCTTAATTCTAACAATCAAAATTCCAGTCAATCTAATCAGACTAATGTTGATAATTTACGTCAACAAGTTCAATCTTTGCAGGAAGAATTAAATCGTTTACAAAATCAAGGTTAATGATTGATGATGGAAGAATGGGAAAAATATTGGCAAAATTTGCTCGATCAGGCCACCAAAGAGGTTGGCCATTTTTGTCAACAAATGGTTGATCAGGTTGAAAAAGTTGGTCAAGAAACGATCGAAACTGTAGAGCTATTGGCTGAGGAATTTCTTGATTTAATTGACTTAGAACTTGAAAATTTGAGTCTATTTCTTGATGATTTAGTTAATGAAGAATTTGATGATAATGATCAAGATCATGAAGAAAATTCTAATATTTATTGGTCTAATCTTAGGGCTGATCAATCATTAAATAATCAGGATGAAATTAGTCAAGAAACTAATATAAATAATTTAGAAGATTCCCTAAATAGTTTAAATAGTTTAGATAGTTTTGAGATTTATCATACTCCTAAAATTGAGCCTTGTGCTGGGTTTCATCCAGCGTGTATTGGTTGTAAAAATTATCATGGTCATGTTTATGGACGTAATTTGCTAGTATGTGGAATGCACCCTTACGGTTGGGATGATGATAATTGTCCTGATTTTTCTAGTTAGAATTTTTCTTTTTTCGATAGATTAAATAAACAAAAAGAAAACCTGCGTGGGCAGGTTTTACTTATGTAGGAAAGGGTTTTAATCCCTTACTTTTTATTAATTACTATATTTTCCTAATTGATAAACTCCTCCTAAAATACAGCCCATCATTCCTAAACTAATTGTCCAACTTTTTCCTAATCCTAAATCTAGGCCATAGTTTAATAAACTTCCTAAAATTATAAAGGGAATGATACTCATAATGGCCGCAAAAAAAGTATTTTGAGCGTCTCTTGTTTTTCGGCTTTTTTCATATTCTTCTTGTGTTAAATATAAGGAGCGATCGGCAAAATTTAACCATCGAGTAAATTGATTAATAATCCATTCTTTTAAAGATGATAAAGTAATATAACAAGCTAATGACCATAAACAACTTCCGGCGATCATTATTTTATTAAATTCAATTGTAAAAGGTAAAAATTCACTTAACATAATTTTAGTTTATAAATTGTTTAATGTAGTAAATAAAAAATAACATTTGTCAATCAGTTTTAGTTGACTAAATCATTTAAAAATTAATCATTTATTAATTGTCAATTGTCCATTGACAATTGTCCATTGTCAATTGTCAATTGATAATCTATATTTTAAATTCTAATTCCCAATATTTTAAAATACCCCTATCTTCTTTAGCATAATCTACAATCCATAAATACCATATTCCTTCAATTGGTTGTTTTAATAATTGTTTTAAAGATGGAGTATTAGCTAAATTATACTCTTGATCTAAACTCGTTTTTGTGCCTAAACTTCTATTTTGTAATAACACAATTTGATCTTGAGGGCTTCTTAAACTAATTTCTAAATCTCCTAAAAATTCATGGTCAATTTTAACCCTAATTTTTACATCTTTAATTGTACCATTTTCCGTAATTAAAATTTGACTTAAAATTCCCGTTGGTTCATCATCGGGAATACTTAATTTAGTCTCATTTTTATTAGTAATTAACCTTGTAATTACTTCTTTTTTGAGCCTTTGTTGCGCTAGTTCAACTGCTTTTTGAGCATTAACTTTTCCATATCCAAACCATAAAGAATGACCATGATTATTATATGTTCCCATTCTCATTCCTAACTGGGGATCCGGATCTAAATCTATTATTTTATCCGCACTTTCTTGTAAAATTTCCTTAACTTCTTGGGCGGTTAAATCAGGATTAATTGTTAAAATTAAACCCGCTAACCCCGCCACGATCGCACAAGCGCCGGATGTACCTCCAAAATCATGGGTAAAATTTCCGGGATCATAACCTAATTTTCCCAATTGATCCGTAGTAAAAACTCCTAATCCTCTTAAATTAGCGGTGATTTCCGGTGCAGTAGGAATTAAACCCGTTTGCTCAAACCACATCATCGGCTTACCGTTGTTACTAGGCGCACAAACGGAGATTTCTTCTCCCCAGTTGCTATAGGCCGCCTTTTTATTTAAACTGGTACAAGCTGAAACGGCGATCGCATCGGGATGGGTAGCAAAACCGTTCAACCATTGGATTCTGCCCTTTAACAAATTACCCTCCCAACCTCGCTCATAAATTGTACCATTGATCGGACGATTGGCATTACCGGCCGCAAACACCACCACACAACCTTTTCCCCCCCTTCCCTGAGTAGCCAAACGATGTAAAGCTAAATTTTGACGCAAAGAAAGGGGAAATTTTGCCGCCGCAACTCCCCAACTACAGGATAAAACACTAGCCCCCTTTTCCAAAGCATAGTTAAATAAATCTTCGATCGACTGATCATCTAAATAACCGTTAGTGCGTAGGGGCATAAAAGCACAACGGGGGGCTACTCCCATGATCCCCCTGCCATTTTCCTCGGCCAAAACGATTCCTGCGCAAGCCGTGCCATGACTTTCTTGATGTTGATCGGGCAAAGGCCAAAAATCTTGATCGGCAAAATCCTTGGGGTGAACGATTTTTCCCGCCCCTTGAAAATCTGGATGTTGTAAATCGAAACCATCATCAGCGATCGCAATGATTACCGAGCGATCGCCCTTAGTTAACGCCCAAGCCCCCTCGATCTTAATATGAGAATTTACGGCCAACTCTTTCCCCCCTCGATGGTGTAAATACCATTGCAGAGGGAAAAAACTATCTTGAGGATAGGATAAAGACTCTCGCCCACTGATCACATTGGCTTCAGCCGTGATCACTTCCGATAAACTCATTAAAAAATTAGCGATTTTAATAGGATTTTGAGATGATTGTTTACTTAATTGATAGATAAAAGTATTATTAATTCCAGTTAAAGGTTTAATTAATTCTAGTTGAAAATCATTGATAATTGTAGTAATTTGAGCTTGGCTCACATGAGAGTAAAATTGAATAGTAATCTGATTAGTTAGATAAATAATTGTCTCAGGATTATCCTTAACTTGATAGACATGGGAAACAAAAGCAATACCCTCACAAGCCCTTGCGATCATCATGGCCGAATCGAGATCTTCGGGATCAACCGTTACTTCTTCAAATAATAAAGCCTTGCCTTCCCCATCTTTACAAGGAATCTGCCGATGGGCAAAAGTAAGGATTTGTGAAGGTAAATGAGCATTAGGAGAAGTTAAACAAACAGTAAAACGATCCTCGACTTTTTTTAAGCCTAACTCCTGTCCACCTCTTTGTAAAATTAAACCTAGATGAGCTTCTGAGATTGAAGGGGTTAAATTTTCCACATCCATAAATTTACATCTTCATTATGATCGCAAGATTATCTATCTTAAGTTAATCACAAATTGATAGCTCTGTCTTAATCTTTTGAATAATTCCCACAATCAAAAAAATTTTTAGCAAAAACCTTGACAAAATCAAAAAACTATGAGATATTAATATTCGTGGAAAACACAAATGCGGGTATAGCTCAGTGGTAGAGCGCAACCTTGCCAAGGTTGATGTCGCGCGTTCGAATCGCGTTACCCGCTTTTAAAACTGGATTCTTAAGATTAATTTTAATTAATCAATATATACTTAAAAACTATATTTTTTGAGTATGATTTTAAGTATAATTCTTAAATATATTTAAAAATCCCATCTGTGATAGGGATAATAATTTCTATGATTTGGATAAATAATAAAAAAAGCCCCAGAGAAACTGCTCTGAGGAAAACTTAGGGTGCATCTACCATTACTTATTACTTTTTGATGATTCTTTAATCAGGAAAATTTTAGAAAATTTTGATCTATCTGAATTAAGTTAGGGCATAATGGAAATTAATAATATTTTAGGGGTGTGTCTGCCATCTGTACTTTTAGATTAAATCGGTTGATCTTGATCCGTAAAAAGTAAAAATCCCCAGAGTTTTAAGTCTCTGAGGCAAAAACCAGGGTGCATCTACCATTTCTTACTTCTCTTTAAGAATCATTTAATCAGGATAAATTTAGAAAAATTTTTCAGTTTAAAAGAAGACAACTACAATTAAAGCCTAGACAGGGGCTAAATTTTTGGTATTAGTTAAATATTCTTTTTTGATTAAATCATACCATGATTCTAAACCCATATTTTTACGAGCGCTAACCTCTAAAATTTTAGCTTGAGGGGCTACTTTTTGAATATTAATTAGGGCTTTGTTTCGATCAAATTCTACCGCTTCAGCCAGATCTATTTTAGTAATAATTACCAGATCTGCGGTTTTAAACATTGTCGGATATTTCAAAGGTTTATCTTCACCTTCAGTAACAGAAAATAAGACTATACGACAATTTTCTCCTAAGTCGTAAGACGCAGGGCAAACTAAATTACCCACATTTTCAATAATTAATAAATCTAATTGATCTAAATTTAATTGATCGGCCGCTTTTGCTACCATATCTGCTTCTAAATGACAGACACTTCCGGTAGTTATTTGAATGGCACGAGTGCCTGTTTCTCTTAATCTTTGGGCATCGTTATCTGTTTCTAAGTCTCCTACAATAACCCCTGCTTTAATTTCATTTTTTAAGTCTGTTAACATTCTTTGAATTAATGTAGTTTTACCTGCTCCTGGGGATGATAAAATATTAACAACAAATAATTTTTTTTCTGTAAACAATTGCCTATTTTGTTGGGCTAGTTTTTCATTTTTTTGTAAGATAGATTGGGCTATTTCTAAAGTAATTGTTTGAGGGTGAAAATGTTGATGATCATGATCGTGATCATGGTGGTGATGGTGGTGATCATGATGGTGGTGATGATGATCATGATTTTTTACTTGCCCAATAACACTACATCCACAGTCTTGACACATAATAATTGACTCCTGATTTAGTTATTCAATAATAATATTATTATTTTTATTATAAGATAAATTTAATTTAGAGAGCATCTAATTTTTAATACAAGTGTATGGGAGATTCCCCTTGAGATGGTGCTAATTTTAATTTAAACTAATTTTACCTCTAAAGGTGGTCAATTATGAAATCTAATAATTAAGCTTTGAAATAATAGGTTAATTGGGGAAATTCAAGGGCATCAATTTAATAATTATAATTTTACATTTTGAAAAGTTTTTGTTATAACTTCATAAGTTAATTTTATATTTAAAAAATTAGTTTGATGATGGTTTGACAATGTTTGTAGGAGTTAAAATTATTGATAAATTTATTAATTTTATGGGGTATTTTTGGACTTAAAACAGTTCAGCATAGCCCATTACTTTTTGTCTAAAGTTTAATTGTTAGCTATTAGTTATCCATTAACAATTGACAATTGACAATGAATAATTGATAATAAAAAAAGTCATTGTCTATTATTAATCTTTATTTTGAAAATAATCTATTCAAAAATGACTTTAGAAACAAAAGAGTTAAAAATTGGTTGGTTATATCCCACTTTGATGAGTACCTACGGCGATCGAGGTAATGTTATTACGATTCAAAAACGCTGTCAATGGCGTAATATCCCCGTTTCTGTCATTCCCCTTGAACAAACAACCGATGCGCAATTATTTCGCCAAGTTGATCTTATTGTGGGGGGGGGTGCGCAAGATCGTCAACAGGAAATTGTGATGCGCGACTTACAAGGAGCTAAGGCTGAAGCCTTTAAAGCTAAAATTGAAGGGGGTACACCGGGGGTTTTTACCTGTGGATCACCCCAATTATTAGGGCATTATTATGAACCCGCTTTGGGGCAAAAAATCGAGGGTTTGGGCATTTTAGACTTGGTGAGCAAACATCCGGGCATTAAAGCTCACCGTTGTATTGGGAACGTAGTATTTGAAGTTACGGCTTCACCCTTGGCTGAAGATTTAAAATTTATGTTAGGAAAATCGCCGATCGTGGTAGGATTTGAGAATCATGGGGGGCGTACCTATTTGGGCAAAGTTGAGCCTTTAGGCAAGGTGATCAAAGGTTATGGTAATAATGGAGAAGACGGTTGGGAAGGTGCTTTCTATCATAATGCGATCGCTACCTATTCCCATGGCCCCTTATTGCCGAAAAATCCTTTTTTAGCTGACTGGCTAATTCAAAAGGCATGGCAACAAAAATATCAAGAGACAATTTCTTTAACAAAACTTGATGATACTGTTGCATTTCAAGCCCGTCAAGGGATGTTTCGGAAATTAGAATTAAATAAGATTAACCTTTAAACTTTTTATGTAAAATAAATATTTGAATTTTTAAAAACCTAAAAAGTTTGATTTAAGATTAGTTTAGATTATTTAAAATTATTGTATTAAAAATGACTGAAAATTTATTTGAAGATAATCAGAAAGGACTGTTACTTTTCATTTTACCTTTAGCGGTAGCAATTATGTTTGTTTATCAGTTTTGGTATATCATTGTAGCAATCTTAATTTTAAGTTTAATTTGGCAAATTTGGCAGAATTATCAATGGAAACAATGGAGTTTACAAATTAATCCTTTTTTCAATGAATTAATTATCGAAAATCAAGGCCGTTTAACACCATTAGATCTATCGGTAAAAGCTAATTTAAGTGCTAGATCTGCACAAAATTTTCTCGATCGCAAAGCGCAAGAATATGGCGCACAAAAAAAAGTTTTTCAAGATCAATTAATTTATTATTTCTTGACAGCAAATGTTTTACAAAGTATTTTTGAAGATAGTGAACCTTTATCTTTAGGTGCTACTATTGCAAAAGCAGAAATTTTAACTAATTTTGATGATGATTTTGTTGATGATTATGAAGAAGAAGATCAAGATTATGATCAAGAAGATTTAACAGATGAAACTGATTTAGATCAAGAAGATCAAGAATTAGGAATTTTAAGTTTAGGTTCAGTTTTAGATGAAATAGATGAAGATGAAAATGAAATAATTGAAACGACAACTCACCATGAAATGTCTATTCAAGAAATGGCTAAATTAGTTGAAGTAAAAGAAGATTCCCCTTTACCTCCAGAGTTACAAGAAGATGAATTACGGGAAACTTCTATTAAAAATGTAGCTCAATTAGTTGAATTAGATCAGCCTGAAAATATTAATCAAAATGTGAATCAAACTGTTCAGAAACCAGTTAATTATCAAAGCTTAAGACTTAAACAAAATGAATTAGCAAAACGTCTGGATATTCATTATAATACCATCGGAAAACGTAAATCCGATCCTGATTTTCCCCAGTGGACACAAAGGCGAGATCCTGAAGGTATTGCATGGGAATATTTACCCAAAATTAGACTTTTTGCCCCCGTTGTAATCAGTGATAAATTATAGCCTAAACCCTGAAGGATCGCGCTATACAAACAAAGTCTGTCTTCACAGGCTTTGTTTATATAGCATATTAATGAAATCTTGATAAAATGACCAATAACATAATAATAAAATCATTGAGATTTTATCTCTAAAAAAGATTGCCAATCATTAATCGCACTTTCAAACCAAATCCAATTTTCAGGGGTGGCTAAAGCTTCTGGTTTAAATTTTAAAGCATCATTTTTGATTACTTTTTCCCGATAATTTATAGCCTGATTAATTAAGTCTTCTTTCTTTTTTCCCGAATAATTTTTGGCTGATTTTTTTAATCCTAAAGCTAACCCGGCCAAGGTATTTAAACTATCTTGATTTAAAGTTTGATCAGCATTAAGATTAATTAAATCTAATGCTTTAAACCATAAATTATTAGCTCTTTCTAATTGATTTTCCGCATAATAAGCAAAGGCTAAAGCATTATAATATTTGATCTGATCGGGATTTTCTTTCACTGCTAACTCCCAATAGCGTCTTGCATCATCTAAGCTATAATCTGAGTTTTTATCCCAATAATATTGCCACGCTAACCTCCCAAATAAAAAGTTAACTTCTGGATCGTTTAACTGGGTGGGATCAACTTGAGTTAAGGCTGACTTGGCATGACTCAATGAGCCATTATCTAAGAGTTTTTGCACCGCTAAACACCCCTGTTCTAAATTTTGTTCACTAAATTTTTCAATGGCGATCGCCGTGACATTTGACAAATCAACCTCATCTAAATTAAGAGGTTGATCTGTATTTTGATTTGATTGTATCTGATTTTTAAGATTATTATTTGTATTTATATACCATAATGAGACAAAAACACCGATAATTAAGGTTAGGCATCCTATTGTCAAAACTTTAATATTACGATAATATTGTTTTAAATTGCTAACTTTAAGGGGATTTAATGGCTTAATTGTTGATAAATCATTAACTGGTGAAGGTTCTTTTTTCTCTATTTTTATTTCGTGATCCTTTTCTTGCTTAATTTCCTCTAAAATACTCTTAACAATCATCTTATCAGAAGGCTCAATAGATGGTTGGGATATAACTTTAGACTCAGGTAAATCTTCCCAAAATTGCTCATCTTCCTCTACAGAATAATACCAAGCAGGATCCCGATCATGAGATTTTTCCGTATTAATTAACACTCCATTAAACTCAGGATGTAGATATAACACTGGTAAAGCCCAATATAGTTGATTTGAACCATAGGCGGAAATTAAACCCTGTCTGGCACGGGATAAACTCAGATCGATCGGCAAACCTAAATTGAGATTGCGATAAACTAAACGACTGAAAGTTAAGGCCACCTGATCAGGGATACGCCCCACCATCGCCAAAACAGCCGGAATGCCCCGTTTAACTAGGGCATAAGTTAAATTTGCCTCTTGGCCAAACTCTCCCTGTATTTCTATGTGCGCACTGCGACAAGAATTAAATACCGCCAACTGAATTTTATTATTAGCTAATAAACCTGCTAAGTCTTCTCCTGAAAGACTTTCAGTTAAGCCAGTCATTTGATTTACTAAATAAATATCGCCCCCCGTATTACTAATATCACTATGGCCGGCGTAATGAAAAACTTGATAATTTCCCCGCTCTAAAGTTTGAGTTAATTCTTCTCGGCCGGGATTTTCTAATATTTTTAAAATGATTTTTTGATCGCAATTTGTTTGGGGATTTAATTCCATTTCTAAATGTTTAACTTCCTCTTTTAAAGCTAATTTTTCCTGATCATTTGGTGAAGAAATAACCATTAAAATTTCTAAAGGTTGATTAGGCTCTGGAACTTTAATTAAATCCTTATTTTTGACAAATTTATGATAGTGATAGCGGGAAAAAGCCACTTCTGTACCTGTAACTAAAGGCCGGAAAATATCCGTACCAGTAGGATGAATCACTTCCCAAGGTATTATTAATAAAGGTTCATGTTTTAAAGCTAAACGTAAGCGTAAAATTTTTTTTTGACTTTGGGCTAAACTTTGAGCCGTGATTAAACTTTCCCTAATTGTCCCAAAAAATAACGCCGAATAAAGTTTTTGACCAAAAGTAATTAAAGACTGATGAGAATTAATAATTTCCTGATCGGTTTTTTTCGGAAAAAATAAAGAAGATTTTGAATTTCTATCTTGACTTTTTAATAATAATAAAATAGGATCATTCATTAAAGTTTGCGCTTCTTCTAGCCATTGCTCAATATTCCATACTTGCCTTTCCTCTGCTAAAGGCACATAAGGCTCAACTTTTTCCGTGCGGATCAAATATTCCTGATCTTGAAGATGGGTAACGGATAATACAAATTCATGAATCATAGTGGCTCAAACCATAAAGAAAAGAGGTTAATCTTACTATAATAACATTATTCCCTATTTCCTATTCCCTAATTAATTTTATCAATTAATCATTGATTAATAATGGTCAAATAATGATATTCTATAAATGGCAATTATCCCATCGGATAGTTTAACAATTGAGAATAGATCATAAGAAATAAACAATTAATATTTATTTTTGAGATTTATTATTAACCATTTAAAGTTAATTAATTATCAATTATCCATTGTCACCTATCTATTATAAATTATCAATTATTACTTATGAATTGGACAAGTTCAGCCGAAGCAAAATTAAAAGAAATTCCCTTTTTTGTGCGGCCAGCCGCCCGTAAAAAAATTGAAAAATTTGCTCAAGAAATGGGTCAAGACACCGTGACTGAAGAAATTTATCAACAGGCTAAAGCTAAATTTAATTAGTTATTATTTATTAGTTATTAGTTATTAGTAAAATTATTGTTAACTGTCAATTTTTACAATTAACGAATAACAAATAACACATAACAAAATATTAAAAATATTATTGGAGGAATAAAAATTGACAACTCGTGTAATTATTGTCAGACATGGACAAAGCACCTTTAATGCACTTAAAATGATTCAAGGCCGTTGTGATGAGTCTGTCATCACCGAAAAAGGTATTAAAGATGCGCAAATAGTCGGCCAAACTTTAAGTAAAATTAATTTTTCTGCCATCTATTGTAGCCCTTTACAAAGAGCAAGAAAAACAGCCGAAATAATCAGAGAAAATTTAGAAAATCCACCAAATTTACAACCTTTAGAACAATTATTAGAAATTGATTTACCACTGTGGGAAAAACGTAAAAAAGCAGAGGTAAAAGTTGAATTTGCACAGGAATATCAGATTTGGCATGAAAATCCTGAACAATTCAAAATGATTTTGCAAACACCCCAAGGAGCAAAAGAACATTATCCCATTTTAGCCTTATATCAACAGGCTCAAGAATTTTGGCAAACAATTCTTGAGCAACATAACGGACAAACGATTTTAGTAGTGGCTCATAATGGGATTAATCGTTGTTTAATTATGAGTGCCGTAGGCGTTCCCCCTAGCCATTATCAAGCCATACAACAATCTAATTGTTGTATTAATGTGTTAAATTTCAGTGGAAAATATGGCGATCCCGTTCAAATTGAATCATTAAATCAAACTTCCCATCTAGGGGATGCTATCCCTTCCTATCGCCCCAGTCATCAAGGAATTAGGTTATTATTAGTGCGTCATGGTGAAACTCAATGGAATCGAGAATCAAGATTTCAGGGAATTAGGGATATTCCTCTTAATGAAAATGGAAAATTACAAGCTCAAAAAGCCTCTGATTTTTTAAAAGAAGTAGACTTACATTTTGCCGTAACTAGCCCCATGTTACGCCCCAAAGAAACGGCGGAAATTATCTTAAAACATCATCCTAATCTTACTTTAACAGAGGATATAGAGTTAACAGAAATTTGTCACGGCCTATGGGAAGGTAAGTTAGAATCAGAAATTGAAGAACATTTCCCCGGAATGTTACAACAGTGGAAAGATGCCCCTGAAACCGTACAAATGCCTGAAGGTGAGAATTTACAACAAGTTTGGGATCGGGCGATCACCGCTTGGCATCAAATTGTTAAAAAATATAGTGAGCAAAAACCGAATCAAGTTGGTTTAGTAGTAGCCCATGATGCGATTAATAAAGTAATATTATGTTATTTACTAGGTTTAAAACCCGCTAACATTTGGAGTATTAAACAGGGAAATTGTGCTGTAACAGTGATTGATTATCCTAAAGGAGCAGAGGATATTGCCGTTGTACAAGCTCTTAATATTACCAGTCATTTAAGTGGCGGAATTTTTGATCAAACAGCGGCCGGAGCATTATAAAAGCTAGGCTCAATAGACAGTGAGCAATAACCTTTTATTGCCCACTGTCTACCCTTAACACATTTTAAGCAGAGATTAATACTTAAAAAAACCTTAAAAAATGCTCAAAATAATAGATGACGAGAATTTTATAATCTCGTCATCAGTTTAATATAGAGTTTCAGTATAAACTTGTTAAAGTTAAGTTATTCAGACTATTGAATTTATAAAAATTAACTTTTCATACCCCCAAGGGAATTCGAATCCCTGTCGCCTCCGTGAAAGGGAGGTGTCCTAGGCCTCTAGACGATGGGGGCTAGGTTATTGAACTTAAACTTTAATCAAATTAACTAAATCAAATTAGACTATTAAAAATTACAATTAAACTAATTAAATTTTATTTAGTTAATGTAATTTTAGCAATTTAACTTTAGCTTATAGCTCTCAGTGCCTTGGTTTTTAACTTTCGCTTTTGCCCTCCGCACAGTTATATAATATAGCGAAGTTTATTTAATTTGTCAACACTTTTTTCAAAAAATTTTCAAAAAATTTTTTCCTTAGTTTTGAAAACACTATTTAATCATCTGCTGAAGCAACTTCTGGGACTTTTCATCAAGGGAATTAAATAAAAAACGTCCTTTTGATTTTCTTTGTGTTTTGTGGTTGCGATGTTCCCTTTTTACCGTTGTTTCTACTTCACTCTTAAGACGTTGTGCCGATAGCCATTCCGCACCATAGCCCATCACTGTCAATTTTTGGGCATTATCCGAGGTAGCCACAATTAATCTTGAGACAGTTTCTGAGTGACGATGTTGAAAACTAGCCGAAAATTTCTCAATATAACTATCAGCAGTTTGAGCAAATCCCGTATACTGTACGGATAGGGAAGGGGTGTGATATTCCCGATAAGCCGGATTTTTTTGATAATGGGCATCAAAGACTATTTCAGTCTGAAATTCTTTTAGCACGGTATAACCAATTAAGGTTTCCACTAATTCTTGTCTAGCGAACTCTAGGCCATGGCGATCCCTTGTTTTTTTCAAGTTCGTCCATGCGCCAATAATGTTATAGCCATCCACGAGAAGGAAAGCTTGGGGTAAAAAGGAAGCCATTGTTTTGTATTATGTCTCACTACAATAAGATTAAAAATTTGTCAACAGATTCCTTCTATTTTAACTAATGTTACGATTTTTTTTAATTTTTTTTAAGATTTGTCAGGGGTTAAAGACTTTTACCTTTTAGCGATCAAATTGATCTTTAATTTTCTCCCATAGATCTGGGCGGCGATCGCGCGTTTTGTTGATTTGTTGTTCTTGACGCCATTGGGCGATTTTTTGATGATTACCGGATCTTAAAACGGGGGGAACTTCCCAATCACGAAACACCGCCGGCCGTGTATATTGGGGATAATCTAATAAATCAGTTTCAAAACTTTCGGCCTTTAAAGATTCCTGTTTACCTACTGTACCGGGTAAAAGACGCACTACCCCATTAATTAAAGCTAAAGCGGGGATCTCACCACAGGTTAAGACAAAATCCCCTAACGACACCTCTCGATCAACTAAATTTAAAACTCTTTCATCCACACCTTCATAATGTCCACAGATAACAATTAATTGTTCTCTTTCTTGAGATAATTGTTTAAATAAACTTTGATTCATGGGTTGCCCTTGGGGAGTCATGAATAAAACCTCGCTTTTGGGCAGACGAGAAATAGACTCAACGGCCGCAAAAATAGGTTCAGGCTTAAGAAGCATTCCCACCCCCCCTCCATAGGGTTCATCATCTACTCGATGGTGTTTATCTGTTGTAAAATCACGGGGATTAATTAAATTAACTTGGGCGATTTGATTCTGTAAAGCCCGACCTAATAAACTTGTTTTTAAAGGAGATGTAAAAAAATCTGGAAACAAAGTAATAATGTTTATTTGCACAATCTTATCTAATTCAAAATTCAAAATTCAAAATTCACAATCATAAACCGTCAGGCACTGATTACTGTTATATTTATTTACCATAAAACACTTTAGATCGAAAAATAAAATACCAATGACCAATAGTATCTTGCAAATTATACCCCAATCCCAAGAAATAACCATGCCTCAACCGACAAAAACCGCTATTTTAGTGATTGGCGGTGCTGAAGATAAAGTTCATGGCAAAGAAATTTTACATACCTTTTGGGAACGCTCCGGAGGTACAGAGGCGATTATTGGTATTATTCCTTCCGCTTCCAGAGAACCCACTTTAATCGGTGAGCGTTACCATCGCATTTTTGAAGAAATGGGGGCTAAAGAGTTGAAAGTAATTGATATTAGGGATCGCACCCAAGGAGAAGATCCCTATTATCAGGAGTTTGTGGAAAGATGTACCAGTATTTTTATGACAGGGGGTGATCAACTGCGTTTATGTGGTTTACTCGCTGATACCCCCATTATGAATCGAGTTTTAGAAAGGGTGCGTTTAGGTGAAATATCTATTGCCGGAACGAGTGCAGGGGCGGCCGTGATGGGTTATAACATGATTGCTGGTGGTGGCAGTGGGGAGTCTCCCAATCGTTCTTTAGTTGATCTGGCTACGGGTTTTGGCATTATTCCTGAAGTGGTGGTGGATCAACATTTTCATAATCGCAATCGTACCGCTAGACTGTTAAGTGCGATCGCCGCCTATCCTAATCATTTAGGCATTGGGATTGATGAAGATACTTGCGCAATGTTTGAAAGGGATGGTTGGGTTGAGGTCATCGGCAAGGGAACGGTTATTTTTATTAATACTAAAAGCATGACTTATACTAATCAATCTTTAGTTAATTCCACTGAACCTTTAAGTCTTCATAATTTACAAGTGAGCGTTCTTTGTCATGGCGATCGCTATCATTTACATAAACATGAGACTATTCCTGGAAAACCCGTTCCCTAAAATCAATTTTTAAAATTTTATTATTATTATTTATTCTCTTTTCCCACTTCCCACTTTCCTATTTTAATAATTTGTTCATCACGAACAGTCAATAAACCCTGACAAGAGACAATACTTATTTAATTAATAATAAAAAATTGACAATTAGTAATTGACAATTTTTTATTTTTGATAACTACCCACTGCTAACCCATAACTAGAATAACTGTTAAAGAGCTAAATATGAGAATTTTAAAAACCCTAACCCTTAGAGGCCCTAACTATTGGAGTATCCGCCGTCAAAAATTAATCGTGATGAGATTAGATTTAGAGGATGTGGCCGAGCGCCCCTCTAATGAAATTCCCGGATTTTATGAAGGCTTGGAAAAAACTCTGCCCAGTCTCTATGAACATTTTTGCTCCAGAGATCATCGTGGCGGCTTTTTTGAAAGGGTCAAAGAAGGCACTTACATGGGACATATTATTGAACACGTTGCCCTAGAATTACAAGAATTAGCCGGAATGCCTGTGGGCTTCGGCCGTACCCGTCAAACTTCCGAACATGGTGTTTATAATGTCGTGTTTGAATATGTGGATGAACAGGCGGGACGTTATGCAGGAAGGGCGGCGGTGCGTTTATGTCAATCTATTATTGACACGGGTAGTTATTCCCTCCAAGAGTTAGAACAAGATCTGGCGGATCTCAAGGATCTGCGTTCTAACTCCGCTTTAGGGCCTAGCACGGAAGCCATCGTCAAAGAAGCCGAAACCCGTCAAATCCCTTGGACTCTCCTCAGTGCTAGATCCATGTTACAACTGGGTTATGGTGTTTATCAAAAAAGAATCCAAGCTACTTTAACCGATCATTCGGGTATTTTAGGAGTAGAATTGGCCTGTGATAAGGAAGGGACAAAAACCATTCTCCGAGATGCGGGAATACCTGTTCCCAGAGGTACGGTTATTCAATATTTAGATGATTTGGAGGAAGCGATCAATGAGGTGGGAGGTTATCCCATCGTGGTTAAACCCTTAGACGGTAATCATGGACGGGGGATCACCATTGATGTTAATAGTTGGGTAGAGGCCGAAGAAGCTTACGATCTAGCTAGTGCGGCCTCGAAAACTCGCTCTGTGATTATTGAACGCTATTATAAAGGTAGTGATCATCGGGTTTTAGTGATTAATGGGAAATTAGTAGCGGTAGCAGAACGGATCCCTGCCCATGTCAAGGGTGATGGCCGCTCTACCATTGAACAATTAATTGATATTACCAATCGGGATCCTAATCGGGGAGATGGTCATGATAATGTGTTAACCCGTATAACCATCGATCGCACCGCTAGTGTGGTTTTACAGCGTCAAGGTTTTACTTTAAATACCGTGCTGAACAAGGGCGAAATTGCCTATTTAAGAGCTACGGCTAATTTAAGTACCGGAGGGATCGCAGTCGATCGCACCGATGATATACACCCCGAAAATATTTGGCTTTGTCAAAGGGTAGCCAAAATTATCGGTTTGGATATTGCGGGAATAGATGTGGTAACTCCTGATATTACTAAACCCTTAAGAGAGGTGGACGGTGTGATCGTGGAAGTTAACGCCGCTCCCGGTTTTCGGATGCACGTTGCGCCCAGTGTGGGTTTACCCCGTAATGTGTGCGCCCCTGTGTTAGATATGTTATTCCCCCCCCAAACTCCCTGTCGTATTCCGATCATTGCCATTACCGGAACAAACGGTAAAACCACCACCACCCGTTTAAGCGCTCACATTCAACGTCAAACGGGTAAAACCGTTGGTTATACTACCACCGATGCTATTTATATTAATGAATATGTGGTAGAAAAGGGTGATAATACCGGCCCTCAAAGTGCGAAAGTGATATTACAGGATCCCACAGTAGAAGTAGCAGTATTAGAGACAGCTAGAGGGGGGATTTTAAGGGCAGGATTAGCTTTTGATCATTGTGATATTGGGATTGTGTTAAATGTGGCGGCGGATCACCTTGGATTGGGTGATATTGATACCATTGAACAAATGGCTAAAGTTAAAAGTGTGGTGGCTGAAGTGGTGAAAGAGGGCGGTTATACGATTTTAAATGCGGATGATCCCCTTGTGGTGGCCATGGCCAAACAAACCAAGGGTAAAGTGGCTTATTTTTCCATGAATCCTGACAATCCCATTTTAATTGATCATTTAAGAAGGGATGGTTTAGCGGCCATCTATGAAAATGGCTATTTGTCTATTGTGGAGGGTGAATGGACTTTACGCATTGAGGAAGCCACTAAAATTCCCATCACTATGGGCGCTAAAGCCCCTTTTATGATCGCTAATGCCTTGGCCGCCTGTTTAGGAGCATTTGCGCAAGGCGTGGATATTGAGATGATCCGTCAAGGGGTGCGCACCTTTAAACCAACGGTGGATCAAGCTCCCGGCCGGATGAATTTATTTGATTTAGGCTCATATCATGCTTTAGTAGATTATGCCCACAACCCTGCTGGATATATGGCTGTGGGGGATTTTGTGCGTAACTGGGAAGGGGAAAAAGTTGGAGTGATAGGAGGGCCGGGCGATCGGCGTGATGAGGATTTAATTTTATTAGGTCAACTTTCGGCTCAAATTTTCGATTACATTATTGTGAAAGAAGATAATGATAAAAGGGGCAGGGCTGAAGGGGAAGTGGCTAATTTAATTATTAAAGGTATTACCCAAGAAAATCCTCAGAAACATTATGAAATGATTTTAGATGAAACTAAAGCCCTCAATTTTGGTTTAGATAAGGTTAAAGATGGGGGGTTAGTGGTGATTTTCCCTGAAAGTGTGAGTCGTTCCATTAGTATTATTGAAGGGAGAAAATCTTAATTATCACATAGAAAAAGAACCGACGACTTGCCGTGTTTCGTCTCGGTTCTTTTTCTAAAGTTTGCTCCTCACACAATAGTTACTATAGATCACTTTTGATTTTTTGTCACTAGATCTGATTAAAATTTAATTGATTAGGCTCAATTTAGTATAATTATATTATTGAGTCGCCTTCTATTTTTAATTTTTATGTTAAAAAATTTTATTTTAATTAGTTTAAATTTTTTGTTAATTACTGCTTGTTTTAGCTGTAATAAAAGTTCAGAAACTAACATTAAGATCAAGCTAAAACCCCCTGAAAATGGGTGGAAAATAGTACAAGGGGAAAAGATTGCTTTGGCTTTACCTGAAAATTTTGAAGGTGGAAATCCCCCTAGAGAACTTAAGTTGTTAACGGCAAAATTAAAAAGTCTTGATTGTGTCAGCCAACAAACAACGGAAAAATTAGAACAAAATGCTAATTCTTTATCTTTAATTGCCTTTTTACCGCAATGTGAATCTGGTCATTTAGTAACAAGTATTAATGTTATTTCTCACAAAGTTAAATCAGAAATTAGTTTAGATCAATATTTAACTAATGAAGTTAATAAACTACGGGACAATACTAATATTATTCAACGGGAAATTATTGAACAGAATCAACAATTGATCGGTAAAATTATTACTGAAACTAAATTAGAGCAAACTACTTTAAAACAATTATTTTATATTGTCCCAAATTCTCAGAATTATTGGATTATTACCTATAGTTCTTCAATGGATAAATTTGCCGAAAATTTGCCAATTTTTGAAAATAGTTTTAAAACTTTGCAATTTTTATAAACTTTTTAATTTTTTAGTTCTATCTATTTTTAAGGAAAAATGAAAACAAATTCAACTAATTTACCCCCTTGGAAAATCGAATTATTATATGATGGAGATTGCCCTTTATGTGTCAAAGAAGTTAATTTTTTACGTCAAAAAGATCGAGGTAGGGGTTTAGTTAATTTTGTCAATATTGCCGATCTTAATTATAATCCTAATGACCATCAGGGCATTGATTATGAAAGGGCGATGGGACGGATTCATGCTATTGTGAATACGGGAGAAATTATTAAAGATGTGGCGGTTTTTCGGGTGACTTATCAAATTTTAGGGATGGGGTGGCTCTATGCTATTACGAGAATTAAATTGATGGAAAATATCGCTAATTTTATTTACGGAATTTGGGCTAATTTACGTTTAAAATTAACGGGAAGACCTGATTTAGATACCCTTGTCAAATTACGTCAAGAATGTATTAAAAATGGTCAATGTAAAATTAATTAATTCAGTTTAAAAAGGCCAAAAGGAACAAAAATAAAATAATTGTTCCTTCTTTTTAATCCTTGATTTTTAATTAGAGATAATTGTCCATTGGTGAATTATAACTTGAATTATTATTGTTTAATAAAGTTAAAAAATCAGAGGAAATTAAAGGTTTACTAAAATAATAACCTTGGCCATAATCGCAATTTTCTGCTTGTAAAAATCTTAATTGGGCTTCACTTTCAATTCCTTCTGCTACTACTTTTAATTTTAAGCCATGTGCCATTGTAATAATACTTTTTACCAAGGCGATGGCATCGGCATCATATGGAATATCACGAATAAAAGATTTATCAATTTTTAACACTTTAAACGGAAATTTTTGTAAATAACTTAAAGAAGAATAACCTGTGCCGAAATCATCCATTGACACGGTAAAATTACGTTGATGAAGTTGTATTAATAAATCTTTTGCTCCCGGCACATCTTCTAATAGTAATTGTTCGGTAATTTCTAACTCTAAATATCGGGGATCAATTTGATTTTTTTTCACAATATTAGTGATCATTTCTAATAAATTTGTTTCCCTAAATTGACGTGGAGATAAATTAACGGCTATTTTTAAAAGGTGGCCTTCTTGATGCCATAATGACACTTGATGACAGACTTTTTCTAATAGCCATTCCCCTAGATCTATAATGATCCCAGTTTCTTCAGCAATGGGGATAAATTCAATGGGAGAAACTAAACCTAAATAAAAATTATGCCATCTCATTAAGGCTTCTGCGCCAATTATTTTTTCTGTTTTCAAATTAATTAAAGGTTGATAAGCAATATAAATTTCTTCTTTTTTTAAGGCATTTCTTAAGTGATTTTCTCTTAACATTCTTCTTTTTGCTTGTTCATTTAAAATTGAAGTAAAAAATTGAAAATTATTTCTACCTTGTCTTTTTGCTGAATACATAGCCATGTCTGCATTTTGCATTAAAATTTCTAAATCTTGGCTATCATTTGGATAAATTGTAATACCAATACTCGCAGAAACAAAGATTTCTTCACCTTGTAAAATAAAGGCTTTTTGCAATCTATTAAGAATTTTTTTAGCGATCGATTCAGATTGACTAGGGCTATCTAAATTAGAAATAATAATTAAAAATTCATCTCCACCTAAACGGGAAATAGTATCAGTTTTTCTTAGACAATTACTTAATCTTTTCGCCGCTAAAATTAATAATTGATCTCCATATTTATGCCCTAAAGTATCATTAATAATTTTAAAATGATCTAAATCTAAAAACATCACCGCAATATATTTATTATTTCTTTGCGCCCAAGCGATGGCCTGTTGTAAACGATCCATTCCTAAAGTTCGATTAGGTAAATCAGTTAAAGGATCAAAATTAGCTTGATGGGTTAATAATTCTTCTGCTTTTTTCCTTTGAGTAATATCTTCTTTAACTGCCACAAAATGAGTAATTTGATCAAACTCATCTTTTAAGGGAGAAATTGAGGCAAATTCCCAATAACATTCGCCATTTTTCTTCTTATTATGAAATTCGCCATGCCATTCTTTCCCCTCTATTAATGTTTCCCATAATTGACGATATTCACTGTCTGAAGTGTAACCAGATTTAAGGATTCTGGTGTTTTTTCCTATTACTTCAGCCTGAGTATATCCAGTAACATTTTCAAATTTTGGATTAACATATTGAATATTTCCTTGCGCATCAGTGATGACAATTGAAGCTGGACTTTGTTCACAAGCTTGATAAAGAATTTTTAATTTTTCCTCGGCTTTTTTTCGTTCCGTAATATCAACTAAAGAAGCCAAAAATGCAGTTTTAGATTCCCAAATAATTTCTACAACTCTCATTTGAGCAATAATTAATTCCCCATTTTTATGGGGAATTGCTACTTCAGTAGATTCCCCCGTAACTAAGGGTAAACCAACTAAATTCCCCAATAATTCTTCAGCTTTTTTACCAAAAAGTAATTCTGCGGCCGGATTAACAAATAAAACTTTTCCTTCTTCACTAATCACCACTAACCCATTAACATTTGTATTAATAATTGTTTTTAATCTCGCTTCACTTTCTCTTAATTCAATTTCCGATTTTTTGCGCTCGGTAATATCTTGAATAATTCCCATCATTCTAATAGCTTCATGCTCATTATTAGCAGTAATAAAAGATTGCTGATGTAGCCATTTTATCTCATTATTTTTCGTCATAATCCGAAAATCAATCGAAAAATTACGACAATTTTTAATTGCCTCATTTTCCTGTTGTTTAAAATGCTCTAGATCTAAGGGATAGATCTTATTTAAAAACTGTTGTCGATCAGGTTGAAAATTAAGGGGATTTTCTTCTAAAATAATATAAATTTCCCTTGACCAATAAAGTTTATTTGTTTTTAAATCCCATGTCCAATTACCAAAATGAGCGATATGTTGTATCTCTCTTAATCTTTCTTGATTTTCCTCAATATCTTTTTTTATTTCCAAAAATTCAGTAATATCATTACAAATTACCACTGTTCCTAAAAATTTTTCGCTGACATCTAACATTTTTTTTAACTTAATTTCAAAATATTTATTGCCCTGATTAGTATTAATTTGTAACTCAAATTTCTCCTCATTGTTCTCACTTTTGTTAAAATGAATTATTTGATTAGTTAACCAAGCTAATTCAATTTTTTTAGCTGATAAAGCATAATAAAAAGACCCTGAAATATCTAAATCAGTGAATAATAAGGCCGCTTTTTCATTAAAATTGATAATTTGATTATCTTGATCTAAAAGAAAAATCGCCTGATTAATACTTTCAAAAACCGTTAAATATTTATTCTTTTCATTAGTTAATAAGCGATTTTTATTTTGTAATTCTGTTAATTTATGATCTTCACTTAAACTAATCCATTCCGTACAAAAGCCTAATTCAATTCTATCAAAAAAACGATTAATAAATAACTCAAATTCTTTAATTTGTTGTGATTGAAATTGACCTAATTCTAGCAAATCCATATAGGATTGACGGTAATATTTCATTAATCCTAAAAATAAATTTAAACTAACACCACGACTGCGATGGCGTTGGGCTTCTATAATACCAAAAGAAGCGATAGGATCATCATGATAATTGGCTTCGGGGTCTAATTCTAATGTGTTAGAATGGTCTTTTATTGCCTTCATTAATGGCTCTGATAAACCACAAATTGAAACTCGCCAAGCTTCTGCTAAAGTAGATGTATATTTGGTGTATTTTCGTTCTTTTGCATACTCTAAAATGCGGTACATCAACCAATCTTCATGACTTGCAATTAAATCATAAAGAAGTTGTAAGTTTTGAGAGGGGGGGTGTTGAGAAAATTGATTCATTCTTAATATTTTTTTGAAAAATTAACAATTAACCTGACTTTTAGAGAATATTAAAGAATATATTACCATCATATAGAATATTATTTCATCCATTTATGAAGATTCGTAAAAAAACATTGTTGTTAATTAGTTTAACTTTAACCAGTTTAATAACGGTTATTTTAACCAGTGTTTCAACAATTTTATTAAGAAGTTTTCGGGATTTAGAAATAGAAAATACTAAAGAAAATTTAGCAAGGGTGGATGAATTTATTAATGAAGAATTATCAAAATTAAATTTAACTTCTAAAGATTGGGCAGAGTGGGATGATACTTATTTTTTTGTTCAATCACCCCATTTTAATTATATTGAAAAAAATCTTTATGAAGATATTTTTGATAATCTAAGAATAAATTTATTTCTATTATACAATCAAAGGGATCAAAATCTTATTAAATTGTCTTATAATTTGGAGACTGGTAAATTTACTAATTTTTCTCCTAATTTATTAGAAGCATTAAGTAATCAAGATCAATTATTAAATTTTAATGATCTTCAAGGGCAAACAAAAGGGTTTTTATTAGTAGATGATCAATTATATTTAATTGTAGCTCGTCCCATTTTAACCAGTGAACAAAAAGGGCCTAGTGCGGGTATTTTAATGATGGGGCGTTTAATTAATCAGGAGAGAATAAAGGAAATTGAAGAAAAAACTAAATTATCAGTTAAGCTCATTAAAATTAATGATTTATCGCTTGATTTAAAACATATTTATCAAAATTTAATTAATCATCAAAATACTAATCAAATTATCATTAAAGCCATTAATCAAAAGGAAATAGCAGGTTATTTATTAATTAGAGATATTACTAATCAACCCATCAGTTTATTAGACGTGAAATTAGATCGTAAAATTTATCAACAGGGAAAAAAGTCAGTCATTTTTTTAATTTTATCTTTGTTAATTGTTGGTTTAGTTTTTATAATTTTAATATTAATCTTACTTGATAAATTAATTATTAATCGTCTTTTAAATATCGATCATGATTTAAAACATATTGGTCAAACAAATAATCTTTCTTTACGAGTAAAAATTATCGGTCAAGATGAATTGGCTAATTTTGCAACAACGATTAATTGGATGTTAGATGAATTGGAAAAAGAAAAGGAAAAAACAGAAAACTTATTATTAAATATTTTACCTGAATCTATTGCTATTAAATTAAAAGAAAATAATCATATTATTGCTGAAGATTATGAAAATGTGACGATTTTATTTGCTGATTTAGTGGGTTTTACTAATTTAGCAGGGCGTTTATCTCCTTTAGAATTAGTAGAATTTCTTAATAATATTTTCTCTAATTTTGACTATGTAGCAGATCAGTTAGGATTGGAAAAAATTAAGACGATTGGTGATGCTTATATGGTGGCTTGTGGCTTACCAAAAATAAGGAATGATCATGCCGAAGCTATTGCAAAAATGGCGTTAGAAATGAATAAAATTATTAATGAAATTTCCATTTCTTATGGTGAAAAATTTGAAATTAGAATTGGGATCAATACGGGTAGAGTGATAGCAGGAGTAATTGGCACAAAAAAATTTATTTATGATCTATGGGGAGATGCGGTAAATATTGCTTCTCGCATGGAATCTTCAGGAGAAGGTGGTAAAATTCAAGTAACAGAAACTACCTATCAATTATTAAAAGATAAATATATTTTTTCAAAAAGAGGCATGATTGAGATTAAAGGGAAAGGTGAAATGTTAACTTATTGGTTAGAAGATATTAATAATACTAATTAATTTTAAACTGGGTTTTAAAAAAACCTCTACTTTTTTGTAGAGGTTTAATGATCACAAAAAAAATGTTTTTGCTCTTTTTGGCGATTTAAAAATTAATTAATAATTAACTATAAATCGAAATTTTTAGGAATAATTTGCATTTTTTTCAAATTAAGAATAGAAAAATAGATCTGTTCGGCCATTTGTTCATTGGCATCGGCTGTTAAATGAATGGCATCTACAAAACTTTTGGCCGGAAATTTATCATTAAGATTATAGAAATTAAGGAATTTAACATTACCCGGAAAAGCTTTTTCTAATTGTTTTCCTGCCTTAACAAATTTAGGATAATTTGATTTGATTTTACTTAAATAAACATCTCCTAATTCTTTCGTAATTGCAATTTCTTCAGGGGAAAGTTTGGCCTTTCCAGTAATTTCTGGTTGTATGGCAATTACTACAGGAATTTTAAAACTTGAAGCAAAACGAATTAATTGTTTTTCATGTTCTTGCCAACGCTTTAATCTTAAATTAACTTCTTCTTCTGTTTTTGGTAGAAAATCAGTTAAAGATTTAACATCAGATTCAATGACAAGGGTTTTTTGTGCTACGTTTGTTTCAGGTTTAAAAATGTATAATTGAGATGCTTTTAACAAGTAGAAATCTTTAAAAAAGTTTTGAATTGAATGATTTAAAGATGCACGAAAATGTTTAGAAGCATCTGTCATAAATTCATCTAATTTAGGAATAGTGGCCGCACTTTTAGAACTAGGTAACATCAAGTCTCCATAGCCATCTAAGACAATAATTAAATCAGGTTTATAGGGGGAAATTTCTAACATTAACAATGCCAATTGATTACCTGAAGTATAACCAGGTACGGCCGCATTAATTACTCGATATTGACCTTGTTTAATTTTTGGTTTTTTGGCTAAAGCTTTGACCCTTGAAGATGGATAAAAAGGAAATTCATCAGGATAGTAATTATCTGGATTTTTTCTTTGATCATTAACTCGATTGTTGAGTAATTTTTCTAAATTATAACTAATAGTATCTTGATTACTTTTATTACCTTGACCAAAAGCAGTAGAACCCCCGATGATAAAAATTCTAATTTCATCTTTTGGTTTGGCTAAAGGTAGATCCTGATCGTCTCGAAAACCTTGACTATTAATTTTCCAATAATTATTAATTTGTTTGGGTAACAGTTGATAACCTACGGCTAAACTTGGCTGTGCTTCTAACTTGCCTCGATCGGATAAACCATCAATCGGTTTTTGCACGGGGGAAAGAAATTTAAGACGATAGGAAGTAACTTCAGGAGGCTCTCCTTGATAAGTAGATAACTCTTTATCAATAAAAACCCTTAAGAGTATTTCCGCCATGAGAATGACTAACACACAACCAAAAATAAGCCAAAAGGGAGAAAGATATTTACGGGATTTTTCCCTACTGGAATAATACTTCCGGCGAAATTTAAACATTTAATTATTTCCTCAAATCAAAAATAATGATAAATTAATCTTTAATGTAATTGTGTAATCTTGATTAATTAAAATTTATCTTAACTTGTTACGATGCCATACAAATTATTATTTGTCTGTTTAGGGAATATTTGTCGCTCTCCTTCGGCGGAAAATATTATGAATCATTTATTAGCACAAAAGGGCTTAACTGAGCAAATTATTTGTGACTCGGCGGGAACTTCAAGTTATCATATCGGTTCAGCCCCCGATCCCCGTATGACTAAAGCGGCGGCTAAACGTGGGATCAAAATGACGGGTAAAGCCAGACAATTTGAAAAAGCGGATTTTGAAAATTTTGATTTAATTTTAGCAATGGATCGTTATAATTATCGAGATATTTTAAAGTTAGATCCTCAAAATTTATATCAAAATAAAGTTGAATTAATGTGTAATTATGCCTCTCAATTTTTAGATCGGGATGTACCCGATCCCTATTATGGCGGGGCTGATGGTTTTGATTATGTAATTGATTTATTGTTAAATTGTTGTGACAATCTTTTAGAATCAATTGATATTTAGTCGTTAGTCATTAGTCATTTGTTAATTATCAATTATCTATTATCAATTATTCAGTTAACCATTTTTTAATTCTTTGTAAATTTTTCCAGTCAGGTTTTCTGGTTAAACCATCTTCAATACTTTCTAAAACTTCTTTAGAACTATCTTGATCTACTAACATAATTTGTTGAGCGATCTCAATATGTTCCCTAACTCCTTTTACCCCAGAGTCTAATTTTGCTAATGCTAAATTAACTTGGGCTTGGGGATCTTGGCCATGAAGTTTGACACTTTTTTTGGCCGCTTCTAAGGCTTTTTTGGGGTTATTCTCTAATAAATATAACCATGCCAAACAAGTCCATGCTACCGGACTTTTTGGGGTGCGATCGCAAACTTCTTTAAAAGTGGGAAGTAAAGTGGAGATAGCTTCCCCATTACGGTATCTTTCTAAACCATCTTTAAAGAGGTTTTCAACAGTTTCACTCATTCGATTTTCACTCAATTAGAATTTTTCCTAAGCAATTATAATACTTTTGTTGACAATTTAATCAGTACCTCAGCCACAATTTTTAATTAATTCATCTTCCTTGAAAATTCTCTCTAAAATTTGAGAAGTTAAACCCCTTTCGATCGCTTTAAGATTAATTTAAGATTAAAATTACAACTTAAATCAAAATTTTGTAAATAGGGTAATCATACTTAAATTTTAATATTAATAATTAAATTACATACATAATAGACAATGACAATTGTTTTTGATTAAAATGAAAAAATAATTTATAATAAGAGGTTCAAGAAGATCATTTTTAGTTTCTTTAAAGTTTTAAAAGAGCGTTGCATTACAATTATTATATTAACCAACAAGTTTTAAAATTTAAACAATATGACAGCAGAAAAACCGTTAGGCTCAATTATTCAAGGTTCATTAAATAAAGGCTTAGAAGTGAGATTATATCCTGATATTTCCGTTGAAGAAATGCGCGTAGGTAAATTTCTTGTGGTACAGGGTATAAAATCTCGTTTCTTTTGTTTATTAACTGATGTTTCTTTAGGCACTTCTAGTGAAAGAATTATTGTTAATCCCCCTAGTCCTAATGATGATTTTTTAAAAGAAATTTTAGCAGGAAGTGGCACTTATGGCACGATCGAACTTGCCCCGATGTTAATGTTTACCCCTAAAGATGAAAATAAATTTTATAGTCAATTAAAACCAGAAAAATCTAATCATAAACTAGCATCTTTTGAAGCCCAAAGTAATGCGGAGGTTGAATTATTACCTGTTAAAACCATCCCTAGTCATTTTAGTGAAGTATTTGAAGCGAGTGAACAAGATTTTCGCATGGTTTTTGGTTGGGAAACGGATCCAACTCGCCTTAATTTTTCCGTTGGTCAACCGCTTGATATGGATGTACCAATTTGTTTAAATTTACAAAGATTTGTAGAGCGCAGTAATGGTATTTTTGGGAAATCTGGGACGGGTAAATCTTTCCTAACTCGCCTTTTAATTTCGGGAATTATTAAGAAGAATGCCGGAGTTAATTTAATGTTTGATATGCACTCCGAATATGGTTGGGAAGCGGTAAGTGAAGGTAAACAATTTAGTACGGTTAAAGGTTTAAAACAGTTATTCCCCGGCCAAGTAGAAATTTATACTTTAGACCCCCAATCTACTAAAAGAAGGGGCGTAAAAAACGCCCATGAGTTATATTTAGGCTATAATCAGATCGAAATTGAAGATTTAAAATTAGTGGCTTCAGAATTAGGTTTATCCGATGCGAGTATAGATAATGCTAATATTTTAAGGGGGGAATATAAAGATAGTTGGATTCAACAATTAATTTATATGAGTAATGAAGATATTAGCCTATTTTGTGAAGAAAAACAAGGTAATAAAAGTTCAATTATGGCCTTACAAAGAAAGTTAATTAGATTACAAAATTTAAAATATTTAAAAGAGAGATCAAACCATGATTATATTCAAGAAATAATCCAATGTTTAGAAGCCAAAAAGCACGTTGTAATTGAGTTTGGTACTCAATCTAATATGTTATCTTATATGTTAGCTACTAATATGATAACAAGGCGAATTCATAAAACCTATGTGCAAAAAGCAGAGCAATTTTTACAGACAAAAAACCCTTCACATAGGCCTACTCCTTTAGTAATTACGATTGAGGAAGCTCACCGTTTTCTTGATTCTAGTATTGTTCATCAAACTATTTTTGGAACAATTGCGAGGGAAATGAGGAAATATTTTGTAACTTTATTAATTGTTGATCAGCGTCCCTCTGGTATTGATAATGAGGTTATGTCTCAAGTCGGTACCAGAATCACCTGTTTATTAAACGATGAAAAGGACATAGATGCCATATTTACGGGGGTTTCAGGGGCTGGAGGCTTAAGATCGGTTTTAGCAAAATTAGATTCTAAACAACAGGCTTTAGTGTTAGGTCATGCCGTGCCAATGCCCGTTGTAGTGAGGACTAGACCTTATGATCGCCAATTTTATGAGGAAATCGGAGAAACAGATTGGAGTGATCGACCAGATTCTGAGGTTTTTGAGGTTGCTGAGGTAGCCATGGCTGATTTAGGATTTTAGTTTAGTTTCAAATTTTTCAAATTTAAGATCAAAATTGATCCTATGACAATAAGTTTTATGAAGCAAATTTTAATTTTTATTGGTCAAAGTTACTTAGAATGTTAATATCATTGTGGACAGTTAAAATTATTTAAAGTGTTTTTGATAGCTTTCAGTCGAAGCCTAAAAAGCAAATAAAAACTAAATCTTAAAAAGTTAAATTATGTCAGAAAACAATAATGCCTCGAAACAAACGAGCTTTTTACCTAACGATCTTTTACAACAAATAAGTAAATTAGGGATCGGTTTGGATGAAGTTGCGGAAAAACTGGCCTCTCTGGGGTTGCCAGGGATTCTCCTTATCACTATGGCCTCAGCCTCCGGCAGTTCGACTCCCGTGATTGCCGCTTTGGCCACCTTAGGCGGCCCGTTAGGGATTTTGGGAGGGGTAGGAGTTTTAGGCTTAATGACTGTAGTAGGCGATAGCATCTCAACTTATGGGATTGAAGCTCTCTTAAGTGCTATTTATCAAGAGCGCAGTAAAAAAGAAAGTTCATCAAGTCTGTTGACAGAAATTGATAGTTTACCGATCGCTGAGATTTTAAAACAAAACTTAAAGAAAATTGTCAATAAATCCGCCGAATCAGAAGTTGATGAATCCCCTAAAGTGATTGAAATTATCGAAGACTAAGGCTTAATCATAATTTTCTGTTTTAATTATGTTTAAATTTGCAACTTTTTAATTAATTCAAGAGTGTAATGACCCAACTAATCCAACCGGAAAAATTTAAGAATATTTTGCCTGAAGAAATATCTAAACAACTGAAGGATTTAGGAGTTTCTCCAGAGGATTTAGTCCAGCAATTTGTTTCCCTTGACTTGTCATTGGATGAAGTCTTTAAAAAGGCGGCCGCCTTGGGTGTTCCCGGTTTTGTGCTGGTGGTAATTTTATCCTATTTTGGCAGTGTGCCACTGGTGAACCCTTTAGTCACCTCTTTAGCCGGCCCCATCGGCGTGATCAGTGATTCTCTAGCGGGTTTCGCAGTTGAGTTTGCATTGGTAAATTTCTATCTGGAACGTCTCAAAAAGGGTTCTTTAGATGATCTACTTGCGGAAATTGACATTTTGCCCTTTACTGACACTTTAAAAATTAAAGTAAAAGATCGTCTAGCAAACGAACCAATTCCTAAAATTGAAAGAATAATTACCATTGTTCAAGATTAAATTTTGAAAGTTTAATTTTAGTCTTAACATTAACCTTAAAACTTCTATTTTTTTCCTACTTTCTTTTTTTGCACAAAACCTTATTTGTTAACCCATTTGGAGTTATCTCTCGATGATTGATCAAGACCAAGAATATGTCCTAAAATTTGATGGAAATAATGATTATCTGGAATTAATGCCTAATTTTTCTGGATTTGAAACCGGAATTACTATTGAATTTTTAGCAAAGGGATATAATGGATTAACTCAAAAAGCCACCATTATTGAAGGTTATAATAGTGAAAATCAACAAATTTTTAAGATTAATTTACCCTATTATAAACAAGGAATTGGTGGTAATGTCTCTTGGCAAATTGGCAATGATCAAGGAATAGATATTCTTGAAAAAAAAGTCAAATCAAGAGAATATAGAATTTGGACTTATTGGACATTTGTGAAAGATTTTGCTCAGGCAAAAATGTATATTTATCACAATGGAAAACTGTGGCATCAAAGCGACTGTGAATACTGTTCAATGAGGGAGCTAAAAAGAATTGTCATTGGATCTTCTGAGGGCAAATCTCAATTTTGGAAAGGTCATCTTTCCGAATTTCGGATTTGGAATAAAATTTGTCAAGAAGAAGAAATTAGGGAATCTCGAAATGACCGATTGACGGGGAATGAATTAGGATTATCTGTTTATTTACCTCTCAATGGTGATGTAAACGATTATAGTGGAAATGGCAATCATGCCACTATTTATAGTGCCAGTTGGCTAGAAAGGAAAATACCGATGAAAGTTGAACAATTACCCGACAAAAGTATTAGAAATTTAGCGATTTCTGAAGCTGAAAATGCCCTCGATGACACTGATAATTTACCAGTTTCTGAGGGTGAGGATTTACCAGAGGAAACTGAAGAATTAGAAACTTTAGAGGTTTCTGAGGCTGAAGATTTACCAGAAGAAACTGAAGAACCAGAAAGTTTAGAGGTTTCTGAGGGTGAAGATTTACCAGAAGAAACTGAAGAATTAGAAAGTTTAGAGGTTTCTGAGGGTGAAGATTTAACAGAGGAAACTGAAGAATCAGAAAGTTTAGAGGTTTCTGAGGGTGAAGATTTAACAGAGGAAACTGAAGAATCAGAAAGTTTAGAGGTTTGCGAGGGTGAAGATTTACCAGAGGAAATTGAAGAATCAGAAAGTTTAGAGGTTTCTGAGGGTGAAGATTTACCAGAAGAAATTGAAGAATCGAATTATTCAATTCCTTTATCCCCTGAAATAACAACCTCCTCAGCTACCCAAGCCGTTAATGGTAGCGTACCTCCGAAAAAAAGATTAGTGATTTGTTGCGATGGAACATGGAATGATTTAAGTAATTCCTATCCTACTAATGTGATGAAATTTGCACGACTTATCAAATATATAACACAGGATAACACCTCTCAACTGGTTTTTTATCTACCCGGTTTAGGCACAACGGATAATTTGTTAGAAAAATTAGGCGGTGGTGCTTTTGGGTGGGGAATTGATCAAACGATTCAAGAGGCTTATCGCTTATTATGTATGAATTATGATGCCACCGCTCAAGATGAAATCTACTTATTAGGGTTTAGTCGAGGGGCTTATATTGTGCGTTGTCTAGCCGGAATGATTTATAATTGTGGACTCTTAAGACGCTCAAAAATAGGCGAAATTCCTAAAGCTTATGAGTTTTATCGTAACCATAAAATCAGTCCTAATGATCCTGAATTACAACAATTCCGCCAAGATAATTCTAAAAAAATAGAAACGGAAACACAAAAAAGTTATTTAAGTTATCGTGTTCCGATTAAAATGCTCGGTTGTTGGGATACGGTGGGGGCTTTAGGTGTGCCGGATCTGATTACTTGGCTACCCCTTGAGAAATTTTTTAATCGAAAATATGCTTTTTACGATGCCAGTTTAAGCCCGATCATTGAAAATGCTTTTCAGGCGATCGCCATTGATGAAAAACGCAGATCTTTTATTTCCACACCCATGATCCCTAGTCAAAAAAATTGCGATCAAAAAGTAGAAGAAGTTTGGTTTGCGGGAACACATGGCTGTATTGGTGGTGGGACAAAAGAATATCAAGGATTGTCCGATTACACCTTACAATGGATGGTTAATAAAGCGAAAAAATTGGGCTTAGAGTTTGATTCAACCGAAAATGGTCAAGAGGAATTTCAAATTAAACTTGATCCAACTATTCCTTTTGATAATAGTGTAACGGGAATTTATACGATCGGAGGAGAAGAATGGAGACCGATTGACACTTCTAATGTTTTTGTCCATTATAGTGTGGTGGAAAGACTTAAAGCCCTCCCTCAATATCGCCCTGAAAATCTTAAACCTTTGTTAAATAATTTATTAAATTCTGAAGAAAATCAAACATAAGAAAAGATTTTATTTAACAATTAACAATAACTGTCTCTAAAAGAGTCAGTTATTGTTATAAATAAGACAAAAATATTGAATAAAAAACAGGGCAAAAATACAACATTTTTCCTTTTTAGGACTGTTATAATTAAAGCTTAATATTATGATGACTCGCTCCCTCCCTAACCCTACCCCGATTGAAAATCGTAAAACAGAGCATTTACGAGTTTGTTTAGAAAAAGATGTAGAATTTAAAGAAATTACTAGCGGTTTTGAAAAATACCGCTTTGAACACTGCTGTCTGCCTGAGCTTGATCGTGGTGAGATTGACCTTAGCACCACCTTTTTAGGAAAGTCATTGAAAGCGCCTATTTTGATTTCTTCCATGACCGGTGGCACATCCCTCGCCCATTTAGTCAATACCAGACTGGCAACGGTGGCTCAACGCTACGGTTTAGCTATGGGCATTGGCTCTCAACGCATTGCCCTAGAACAGCCTGAAGTCGCCCCTACTTTTGCGGTGCGACATTTAGCGCCTGATATTCTTCTTTTTGCAAATTTGGGGGCGGTTCAGTTAAATTATGGTTATGGTTGGCAAGAATGTTTAAAATTGGTGGAGTTATTGGAAGCTGATGTGCTGATTCTTCATCTCAATCCCTTACAGGAATGGGTACAGTCTAAGGGCGATAAGAATTTTAAGGGTTTATTAACAAAAATTGAGCAAATTTGCTTAAAATTGCCCGTTCCTGTGGTGGTGAAAGAGGTGGGCAATGGCATTTCCGCCAAAATGGCTCAAAAGTTGATTGAAGTAGGTGTGGCGGCCATTGATGTTGCCGGAGCGGGGGGGACATCTTGGGCGAAAGTTGAAAGTCAACGGGCGAATGATCAAAAACAACAACATCTTGGGGAAATTTTTGCAGATTGGGGAATCCCTACGGCCGAGTGTATTACCTCAATCCGAGAGATCAATTCTGGTATTCCTTTAATTGCGTCTGGAGGCTTAAAAAATGGTTTAGATATTGCAAAAGCGATCGCTTTAGGGGCTGATTTAGGGGGGTTAGCCCGTCCATTTTTAAAAGCGGCCGTTGAATCGGAAACGGCCATTGATGAAGTCATAAATTTGTTAATCGCCGAACTAGAAATTATTTTATTTTGTACGGGTAATGCCAACTTAGTGGATCTGAAAAGATCGGGAGTTTTGAAAAAATGCTAAAGTATTCTATTATTGGGCTGACACAAGTGTAGGTAGTTCACATGATAGAATGAAGCAGAGGCTCAAGTAGCCCATTTTTTTAGTGAATTTTTAAATTTAAAATTATGTACAAAGAACGCACTTTACCGAAATTTGATCACTCTCAAGTTACAATCACCCGAGAAGAAGGTTTAACCATTTATGAAGATATGGTTTTAGGACGTTTATTTGAAGATAAATGTGCTGAAATGTATTATCGTGGCAAAATGTTTGGTTTTGTTCATTTATACAATGGTCAGGAAGCGGTTTCTTCTGGTATTATCAAATCCTTGAGAGCGGGTGAAGACTATGTTTGTAGTACCTATCGAGATCACGTCCATGCTTTAAGTAGTGGTGTTACCCCTAGAGAAGTGATGGCGGAGTTATTTGGTAAGTCTACGGGCTGTAGTAAAGGCAGGGGTGGCTCTATGCACTTGTTTTCCGCTCGTCAAAATTTTTTAGGGGGTTATGCTTTCGTGGCTGAGGGTATCCCTGTGGCCATGGGGGCGGCCTTTCAAACTAAATATTTAAGAGATGCTTTAGGCAAAGCTGAAGCCGATCAGGTTAGTGTTTGTTTCTTTGGTGATGGTGCTTCTAATAATGGGCAGTTTTTTGAATGTTTAAATATGTCTGCTTTATGGAAGTTACCTATTATCTATGTTGTGGAAAATAATAAATGGGCCATCGGCATGGCTCATGAAAGGGCAACTTCTCAGCCTGAAGTTTACAAAAAAGCGAGTGTTTTTGAAATGGCCGGGGTTGAAGTTGACGGGATGGATGTGTTAGCGGTGCGTCAAGTGGCTCAAGAGGCGATCGCCCGTGCCAGAGCGGGAGAAGGCCCAACTTTGATCGAGGCTTTAACCTATCGTTTTCGTGGTCACTCTTTAGCGGATCCCGATGAGATGAGATCCCCTGATGAAAAAGAATTTTGGGGTGTCAGGGATCCTATCGGTAAACTGGCAAAATATTTATTAGAGCAAAATCTTGTCACAGAAGGCGACTTAGAAGAAGTTAAACAAAAAGTTCAAGCTACGGTTGATGATGCGATCAAATTCGCGCAAGAAAGTCCTGAGCCTGATCCTAGTGAACTTTATCGTTTTGTTTTTGCTGAGGATGAGTAGTTAATTTTTTTTATTGTTACTATAGAGGGATATAGCATTGCTATATCCCTCTATAATAATTAGGGTTTATTTATACAAAATTACCTAAACAAAACTATGTTCAGGGTGAAAAGTTTGCAGAGCTTTCATATATTGAACTCGCTCAAATTGACTTTCATCTGGACAATTAATCTGAGACATTGACCCTTGCATCTGTTTAATAGACTCATATTCATGCTCCTCCATCCAGTGTACCATCTCTTTTTCCAAATCTCTTAAATAATGCACCCCATGACGGAGTAAGGCACTCACAATTAAAGTCACATTAGCCCCGGCCATCATCATTTTCAGCACATCATGACCTTTATTAATGCCACTGGTGGCGGCAAAATCTACGTTTAATCTTCCATATAAGAGGGCGATCCACCGCATCGGAAGCCTCATATCTTGGGGACTACTTAAGAGTACGTTAGATGTTACCTCTAATTCCTCTATATCAATATCCGGTTGATAAAAACGGTTAAATAAGACTAAACCATCCGCTCCCGCCTCTGTCAAGCGTTTGGCCATGTTGGCCATATTGCTAAAATAGGGACTAATTTTAATGGCTACGGGTATTTTAACGGCTTGTTTCACCGCTTTTAAAATATCTATATACATCTGTTCCACTTCCGCCCCAGTTTGATCAAAATTAGTGGGAATTTGATAGATATTAAGCTCGATCGCATCGGCTCCGGCTTGTTCAATATTCTGAGCATAATCAGTCCATCCACCAATACTATCACCGTTTAAACTCGCAATAATTGGAATATTAACTAATTCTTTTGCTTTTTGAATATGATATAAATAAGAGTTTGCTCCGACATGGAAAATTTCTGGCTCAGGAAAATAGGTTAAAGCTTCAGCAAAACTCTGAGTACCATATTCTAAATGATGATGTAAAGCGAGTCTTTCTTGTTTAATTTGCTCCTCAAAAAGTGAGTGTAAAACGATTCCGGCCGCACCATAATCTTCTATTGTTTTAATATGATCGAGATCTTCGCTTAAGGGGGCGGCCGCACCCACCACTAAGGGAGATTTTAATTTTAAGCCCAGATAAGTTGTACTTAAGTCCATGATTTTTTGTCCTTTTTTTGTATGTTTTAAAAACGATTAATTGTTGATTAAATAACTCTATAACTGATATTTTGTTTGTTTCTAAATATTAGCTTTTATTTTACTTTAAAAGCAGTTTAATTTTTCCTCCTTTAATTTTTAAGTGGGATGGGGAGGAATTTTTCTGTTAATTTTTAATTTAATTTTTATCATTATTAGCCCCTCTTTTTTTTGATTTTTGTTGTTGTTCTTCAATTTGATTTTCCTGAAGATAACGATTAAGTAAATATTCAGAATAATGGAGAATTTCTACCTGTAAATTTTCAGGTAGTTTGTTTAAATTTTCTAAAATATTATCTTTAATAAGCATTTTTGAGTCCTCTGTTTTTTAATAATTTTGCTTTAATATTAATTGTTAAATAATTTATTTAACATTAATATTTATTTGTAATCCTAACGCATTTAGTAATTCGATAAATGTGTAAATTTCAGCACAATTATCTTCTTTTAAAATTGTCATTAGTTGGTCATAAATTTTGTTAGTTTGAGTAGGGAATTGATGATTTTTTTCATAGACTTCCTTAATATTTTGTAAAACTTTTAATAATAATTTTGGATCATCACTTCCTTCCTCTAAAACCACTTCAATATAACCTGCAACTTCTTCTATATCTTGCAGTGATTCGATTAAATAATCATGATAATTATTGCTAGTTTGTGTTTTGACGAGTACCATAATTTCTCCAATATTTTTGAGCTAATTTTATATCTTTTTTTTGAGAACTTTTATCCCCTCCACAAAGAAGAAGAATAATAGTTAAACCTACTTGTCCAAAATAAATTCGATAACCACCTCCATAGTCAATTCTTAATTCAAATACACCCTCCCCAACTACTTTAAAATCCCCTAAATTTCCTTGTTCAACTCGATCTAATCTTAATTTAATTTTTAGTCTAGTTTTTCTATCTTGAAATGAATCCAACCACTCAGCAAATGGCACTTTGCCATCTTCTGTTATATATTGTTTAATTTGTCTTGGTTGTACTTCCATAGAATAGTTATTTTTATTTTAAATTAAAAGTTTTGAGTTGACAATATTTTATGATCATTTTTACCTATTTTCATAATTTTAGTTTTTATTTTAATAATTGATATTGTTGAATTTTTGCTAATTGATTAGCGTCATTTTGTTGAGCATAATATAAATCCCATCTTAATTGTAAGTTTAACCAAAAATCAGGTGACATCCCGAAAAATTTAGCTAATCTTAACGCAATACTAGGATCAATTGCTCTTTTTTTATTAACAATTTCTTTAATTTTTTCAATGGGCAAAAAGAGAGCTTCTGCTAATTGATTTTCTGTAATTTTCATCGGCTCTAAAAATTCTGTTAACAGCATTTCTCCCGGATGAGTTGGAATGCGTCCAGCGAAGCTGATCCCTGTGGGATCGCTAGGAATACGAACCATAATTTTACCTCCTTTATTTTAGTTCAATTTATTGAACGGTTTTTATTAGCTTTGAAATTGATTTCAAAGCGGGTTTATTTTACCTTTTAAATTGAATTATAAAATTAATCCTAATGAGTAATTATCTCGCCTTGAAATGAATTTCAAGGCTAATAGCTGTCGTTATCTAAAGATAACTTAAACTAATTTTTAAGATTAATTAATTTTGTTTATTTAACTATCAACTATCCGCTATTAACTACCTCCATTTCTTTAATAATTTTCATCGTTTCCACACTAACAGTCGTTACCCGCATTAATAGATCAATAACTTTTTCTTTATAGTCGGCAAAACGATAATTATTAAATTTTTCGGCTATAGTTGGATCTTTAGGTTTTTTCTCTTTATATTGATCTAAAATCCATTCTAAGGCCGATCTATTTCCTAATAAATATTCCCAAGTTTCGGGGGGAATACCTGTTAAAATTGTTTCTTCATCTATTATTATTTGATTTTTGATTTTATCTGCTTTTAATTTAGGTTTAATTACCTTTTGTTTGTCATCTGGTAGGGGCGAACGGCCGTTCGCCCCTACATTAATTATCTTCAAGGGATAAGGTTTAATTGTTTCATAATTTAAGTGTAATTCCATTAATTTTTTACCCCAAGAAACCCACTTCAAAAAGTCATTATAAAAGGGGATTCTTGGAAATTCTCTCTTTAAATTTAATTCATATTTCTTTCGATATTCAGGATTATGTAACACTGCATAAACATAATAAAATATGTCTTCTTTGGTGATTAATTCTCCTGTGGCACAGGCATCTTGCCTGTGAATATTTTTAACTGTAGATTTAGATTTTTTCTGATTTGATTTTACTAACAGGCTAGAAGCCTGTTCCACAGTGTTATTATTATAATATTCCCTAAATTTTTCTAATGCCCAATCTGTAATATTTTCTTGTCTTTTTCCTTCTTTATCATAACTATATAATGGTAAACATTGAGTAGGATCTGTTACAAATAATCCTAAATCAGTAATATTTTTACTAGCAATTGCTGAAAATGGTAATCTATCTCCTGCTACAAAATTAATATATTTATTATCAATATCAAGTGAGTTGTCTTTTTGATTAAAAAATAGAATTTGTGAGCCTTTTATATCAATAGTAATATATCCAAAATAAACATATTTTACTACAAAAGGTCTATAATAAGCCTTTTTTAAATCTGCTCTGTCAAAAATACCTATTTTTCCTTTTCTTAATTTATCTCTTTTAATCATTTTACTCCATTTTATCAAATTTCTTTCAGCAAGGAATTGATCTACAATAGGATTAGATTCTTGTTTAATATCTTGATAATTATTATCTTTTTTATATTGAATCCATCTATTAACTTCATAATTATATTCTTCAATAAAAAAATTACTTTTATTTTCTAAATTTTTTAAATCAAAATCATATACCCATTCATCTCGATTCGTTACAAAACCATTAGAATATAAATTAAAAATAGTTTGATCATTTTTCTTACTCGCTACGGGAATTAAGTTATTAAAATCATTATCTGTTAGATTAAGCCAATTAAATTTTTCATCAGGAATAATACGCTCAAAATTAAGACTATCAAAATTAGTTTTAACTAAAAAATCAAGTTTTTCTTGTCCAGAATTACAATTTTCAGGTGCAAAATACATGATTTGACAAGGTAATTTATTTTTATTAGTTTTAGATTTTGTTTTAATTAGAAAAGTAATACAAATTCCAATCATAATATTAAAAACACTACCTGTTTTATCGCCTGATCTTATATCACCTCCTAAATCTATTATATAAATATAATCAAATTCATTAGTTACACTTTTTCTAAAACCATCAAATCCTTTAGCTTTAAGAAAAGAAGAATTAGTTATAAAAGCAATAATTCCATTTTCATTTAAACGATCACTAGCCCATCTAAAAAAACGAGAATACATATCATAAACTTTCATTTTTTGAGCATTACTTTCCTTGACATAAGTAGCTTTAATTCTCTTATCTATAGATTCATATTCACGATTTTTATTATTATCATTTTCATTTTGTTGATTAGCATTATAGGGAGGATTCCCAATAATTACGGAGATTTTCTTATCATTTTGACGCTTAATTCTTACGGTATTTTCTAACGACATCGCAAACAGATCCATCTGTTTACCCTCAAAAGAAGTATGATCTAAAGTATCCACAAAACAAATATTATGAAACTCTAAATATTCCTGCATTTTCTGTTGATAAGTATACTCAATATTTAAGTTAGCAATGTAATAGGGTAAAATGGAAACCTCATTACAATGAATCTCATTTTGATACTTATATTTTAACTTATTTTCGGGTAAATATTCGATTAATTCAGTGATAAAAGTACCCGTGCCAGTAGCAGGATCAAGAATTTCCACATCAGGATCAGCTAATAACTTATTAAAATGTTTATGTAATAGAAAATCAGTGCTTTCTATCATAAACTTTACAATTTCATTGGGAGTATAAACAATTCCCAACCTATCAGCAGATTTAGGATTATAAGCCTTATAAAAATTCTCATAAATCACCTTTAAAAACTGTTGTTTATCATGGTGATTATTAATTTGACTAGCTTTAGTTTTAATAACTTTATAATAACTTTGAATACTACTTAATAAATTTTTGCGATCAGCGCCCTTTAAAAAACTATTAATTAAATCAGTTAATTGACTAGCAATATTATTATCACGATGGAAAGAAACCTCCTCAAAAATAGTTAAAAATATATCCTCAGTTAAAATATGTTGAATCATCATTTCCCTAACATCTTCAACAGTGATATTAGGATTAATTGAATCTTGACAAAGATTAAGAAATAAATCTCTTTTAGTAATAAAATTTTGATTATTATTTGAAGCTAAATCAATCTTTTCCCGTAAAGTATTAATAATAGTAGGTAAATCATCTTTAAACTTATTAATAGCCTGATAAAACTCCTCAACTTCAGGGCGTTGATATTCAATAAATTCCTTTAAAATTCGATCTAAAGCGTCAACATCTTGCATCGAAACGCGCATTTTTTCCTTACCCGCTTGAATTAAAATAGCGGTGATCGAATCTTCAAATAAAATATTATCATTAGGGTAGCCTTTTTTAAATTTCTTCTCAATTTCTGCGTCTAAATTATCATCTTCATCCTTACTTTCCCAATAACCCCAATCCAATTGTAAAGCATCTTTGATCGTGCCATCTGGGGTAATTCTTTGATTTTTATAGGGTAATTCAGGGATTAATAAAAAATTACGACTTTGACAATAACAATTTAATAAATTTTGAAAAGCGACTCTAATAGTGGTTTCTTTTTTTGTACCACCATAACGGATAATTTTAGCTACTTCATTGTGATATTGGGAGATTAATAATTTAGACATAATTTTAAAGTTGAAAATTGAAATTAGATTAAGATAATTCGGGAATTTTAAATAAGTTGAAAATTAAAATATCAGTTTTAAATATTGATACCGCCTTGAAATAAATTTCAAGGCTAATAGATGACGTTCAATAAATTGAACTAAAATAAGATTAAAATTCAATAATAAATATAAAAATAAGTTCAATTTATTGAACGATTTTAAGTTAGCTTTGAAATTCATTTCAAAGCGGTTAATTGAATAAATTGTTAAGTTATAATTAAGCATTTTTATTAATCCATTAAAAATTTAATAAACATCATCATGAGAACCTAAAGTAAGTAAATTAATAACCAGATCATCGCTGTCAAAATCTTTGACAATTTCAAAGATTATTCTATTACTATAATCAATTGAACATGACCAACAATTTTTTAAATCTCCTTTTAATTTATGGGTTTTTAAACTAGGATCAGTATGATCATCCGTTAGCTTTTCTAAAGTAGTTTCAATATCAGACTTAATTTGAGGATTTTGACGAATTAATCGCTTAAAATCTCTGATAAATCTTTTACTCCAAAATAACTTCATTCTTCTTCTAACTCCGCCATTAAATCAGCTACTGTTCCTGTTTTTACATCTCCTTTAATAAAAGCTTCACGAGATTCATTAATTGCCTCTAATAATTCTTGTTTTCGCTTTTCTTTGAGACGATTTTCAATAATTAAAATTAACTTTTTTTGTTCTTGATCTGTTAATTTTTCAACAATTTTAACCGTATCTTCTAAAGTTAATTTTTCAAGATTTTGTAACATAAAATTAGCTCCTTTTTTTATAAATTATTATAATATAGATATTTGATTTATATTACATATACTCCGCTAAATCTTCTAAAGGTTCATCAAAATCATCTGACATAATAATTTGACCTGCCCAACTACCATAACCGTGTTTTCTTTCCTCATCTTCATTTTCGATTACAGAAGAATTAGAAATAACCGTTTCATTTGGTAACTGATTTTGAGTTTGTTTTGTGATTAACATTTCTACAAAATCTTGTACTAATTGCTGATAATCACTAGAAAGATTTTTAATCTTTTCTAATAATGTTTAAATGTAGGGTGAGCATTGCCCACCTTACATTTACAAAAAATAACTGGTAACTGCTAACTGATTATTGTTGATCCGCATTAGAAGCACTTTGATGACTCAAATATTCATAAGTGCGCCAACGGTTGTCAACATCCTGTTGATACTCTTTTAATAACCGTTTCGCATCTTCCGGTTTACTTGCTTTTAACATACGGAAGCGGTTTTCTTGATATACTGAGTCGGCAATGCCTTTTTTCGGAGCGTGACTGTCTAAAATCAGAGGATTCTTACCTTGCTCTTTAAGCTCTGGATTATAGCGGTAAAGCAACCAGCGTCCACTTTCTACCACTTCTTTTTGATGGCTCATGGCGGTATTCATATTAATACCGTGCGCAATACAGTGGGAATAGGCGATAATTATGGACGGCCCGTCATAAGCTTCAGCCTCTAAAAAGACTCTTAAAGTATGCTCATCCCTTGCCCCCATTGCCACAGAAGCCACATAAACATTACCGTAAGTCATGGCGATCATGCCTAAGTCTTTCTTGGGTGCGGGTTTACCACCGGCCGCAAATTTGGCAACAGCCCCTCGTGGCGTGGCTTTTGAGGATTGACCGCCCGTGTTGGAATAAACCTCAGTATCCATTACGAGGATATTGACGTTACGCCCACTGGCGATCACATGATCTAAACCACCAAAACCAATATCATACGCCCAACCGTCACCGCCAACGATCCAGACTGTTTTCTTGACTAAATAATCCGCTAAACTTAACATCCGTTTGGCTTCAGGTGTATTAATTTGACCTAATTTAGCTTTTAATTCCTCTACTCTTTCCCGTTGTTCCCAAATATCAGCCTCTGTTTTTTGTGAGGACGAGAGTAAAGCAGTGACTAAATTATCACCAACTAAACCGCCTAATTTTTGTAATAATTCCACTGCCATTTGAGCCTGTTTATCAATGGAAATACGAAAACCTAAGCCAAATTCAGCGTTATCTTCAAATAAACTGTTACTCCATGCAATACCCCGCCCCTGTGCGTTTTTGGTGTAGGGGGTAGTGGGTAAGTTTCCGCCGTAAATAGAGGAACAGCCCGTTGCATTAGCTAAAATGGTGCGATCGCCGAATAATTGGGAAATCAGCTTAATATAGGGAGTTTCGCCACAACCCGCACAAGCGCCGGAAAACTCAAATAAAGGCTCTTGTAACTGTTGCTGTTTGATCTGATTTAATTTTAATTTGGTGCGATCGGGTAGGGGAATATTTAAGAAAAAGTCCCAATTATCCCGCTCTTGTTCCCGTAATGGCAGTTGTTCCTCCATATTAATCGCTTTTTTAGAGGGCATAGATTTATTTTTAGCCGGACAAATATCTACACATATTCCACAACCCGTACAATCTTCCGGCGCAACTTGGATTGTAAATTTTTCTCCTGCAAAGTCTTTATCACGGGTATTTATAGATTTAAAGGTGCTAGGAGCATTATTTAACTCTGATTCCTCATAAGTTTTAGCACGGATCACCGCATGGGGGCAAACCATCACACATTTACCGCACTGCACACAAACATCGGGATCCCAAACGGGGATAGCTTGGGCAATATTGCGTTTTTCCCATTTTGATGTGCCTGTGGGATAAGTGCCATCACAGGGTAAAACGCTTACGGGTAGCTGATCTCCCTCTTTAATGAGCATTTTGGCCTGTACTTCCCGCATAAATTGGGGTGCGAGGGGAGAAACTGCCGGAGGTTTACTAATTTTACTCGAAGGTGCGCCAAGGGTAATTTCAAAGAGATTATCGAGGGTATTATCTACGGCTTTTAAGTTCATATTGACTACTTCAGGGCCTTTTTTACCGTAGGTTTTCTTAATACTATCTTTAATTTTGGCGATGGCTTCATCTTTGGGTAAAACACCGGATAAAGCAAAGAAACATACTTGCATAATGGTATTAACACGCCCTGCCATGCCACTTTCACGGGCTACTTTATTAGCATTGATAGCGTAAACTTTTAACTGTTTTCTGACAATTTGCTCCTGTACTTCAAGGGGTAATTGATCCCAAACTTCTTCTTTTTCGTAAGGGGTATTTAATAAGAATACTGCTCCATTTTTAGCCTCTTTTAAAACGTCTAATTTTTCAAGGAATAACCATTGATGACAACCAACAAAATTGGCTTGGGAAATAAGGTAAGTTGAACGAATTTTATTAGGCCCAAAACGTAAGTGAGAAACTGTTACTGCTCCTGATTTTTTCGAGTCATAAACGAAATATCCTTGAGCATAATTATCGGTTTCTTCACCAATAATTTTAATGGAGTTTTTATTAGCACCAACCGTACCATCGGAGCCAAGTCCATAAAATACCGATCTGACAACGCTATCAGGCTCGGTGCTAAAGGTAGGATCACAAGTTAAAGAAGTGAAACTTACATCATCGTTAATGCCCACTGTAAAGTGATTTTTAGGTTTTTCTAAACTTAAGTTATCAAAAATCGCTTTTACCATTGATGGATCAAATTCTTTCGATGATAAACCATAACGGCCACCCACTACTTTAGGCATATTTCCTGACCAAAATTCATTCAAAGCAGAAATTACATCTAAGTATAAAGGTTCACCACCTGAGCCTGGTTCTTTAGTGCGATCTAAAACTGCTATTTTTTCTACCGTTTTTGGTAAAGCTTGGACTAATTTTTCCCCTGCTAAAGGACGATATAAACGAACTTTTAAAACCCCTATTTTTTCCCCTGTTGCTGTTAAAAAATCTACGGTTTCATGGACTGTTTCAGCACCAGACCCCATAATAATAATTACTCTTTGCGCATTAGGATCCCCTTCATATTCGTATAATTGATAATTACGCCCCGTTAACTCTCCAAATTTTTCCATTGTTTTTTCTACAATACCCACACAAGCCTCATAATAGGGGTTAACGCTTTCTCTACCTTGGAAATAAACATCAGGGTTTTGGGCTGTACCTCTTAACACTGGGCGATCGGGGGTTAAAGCTCTGGCGCGATGCTCTAAAATTAAATCATCATTGATTAAAGCTCTTAAAACTTCATCCTCTAAAAGCTCAATTTTTTGGACTTCGTGGGAAGTGCGAAAACCGTCAAAAAAGTGAATAAAAGGCACTCTAGCCTCTAAAGTGGTGGCATGGGCGATCAGGGCTAGATCGTGGGCTTCTTGCACAGAATTACTACATAACAGCCCAAAACCCGTACTACGCACCGACATTACATCACTGTGATCCCCAAAAATGGATAAACCTTGAGCCGCTAGGGATCGCGCCGCCACATGGATCACCGCCGAAGTCAACTCCCCTGCAATTTTATAGAGGTTGGGGATCATCAATAATAGCCCTTGGGAAGCGGTGAAAGTGGTAGTTAAAGAGCCAGTTTGTAACGCACCATGCACCGCCCCAGCCGCACCGCCTTCACTCTGCATTTCCACCACCGAGGGAACAGTACCCCAGAGGTTAGAATGACCTTGAGAAGCCCACTCATCAGCCCATTCACCCATCGGAGAGGCTGGGGTAATGGGATAAATACAGATCACCTCATTTAATTTATAGGCAATTTTGGCAACGGCTTCATTTGCATCTAAAGTTTTGTAATTTTTACTCATAGGAAATTTTCTTCTACTCCTAAAATTAATTGGTTGATTTTTGAGGTTTAATTTTGTCTTTTTGTAGGGTCAACTTAGGTTTAAAGTTAAGTTAAAAAATGACAAAAAATTGTTATGATCAAATAGACAATTAACCAATTATTAAGTTAATTATTTTTGAGAAAAATCTATTAATTGATTACTGTCTATTGTTAACTATCAATTATGTTTTGGTGGTTGATTTTCTGTAGAATTTCTCATAAACTAGATGATTTTTAAGATTAAACAAGGTTTCTGTTGCCAATCTATCTTAAGATTAAATTAAGAACAAGAAACTTTATTATTTGATCATCATTGTATCGGATCAAGAGGTTTTGAACACTGAAAATTATCAAATTTAATCACAATGTTACATTTGTTTACTTTAGAAGTTTTTAATTTTGGGAATGTAACAAATATCTTAATATTTCTTGATTTATGTTTATATTACGTTTTAATATTTATTAAGAAAAATATATTAAAGTTAAATATTCCTTGACAATACAATTTTTAGATTTATGATTAAGGGCATTCAATACATTCGACTTTAAAATATTAAAAAAATGATAAATTTTAGCTATTTCTTTTTACAAGCTCCCCCTCCTATTCCCACAGAAATACCCAGAAATATTGATCAACTTCAGAATTTTATTACTAATATTGTTAGCTATCTTTCTGGCTTTTTATTTCAATTAGTTGGTGCAATTTTACTCTGGTTAGTAGGAAGATGGTTAATTAATTTTGTGATGGGCTTGATCCGCAAAGCTATTAAAAAACAAAATTTTGATCCCACTCTCCTCACCTATATTACTAATACGATTACCGTTGTCCTTCAAATCCTCTTAATTATCGCTATTTTAGGAGTATTTGGCATTGAAACTACCTCCTTTGCGGCCTTATTAGCCGCCGCAGGTGTGGCGATCGGGGCGGCTTGGAGTGGTTTATTAGCTAATTTTGCGGCTGGGGCTTTTTTAATGGTTTTCCGTCCTTTCCATCAGGGAGATTTTATTTCCGCCGCCGGAGTAACAGGCACAGTCAAGGAAATTGGCTTATTTGTAACTTCTATTGATACAATGGATAATGTGCGTCATTATATAGGAAATAATACTATTTTCTCAGGAAATATTCAGAATTACACTGCTAATCCTTACCGCAGAGTAGAATTAATTGCTCAATTAAATCACAATGTTAACCCTCAAGATGCGATCGCGCGGTTAAAAGACAAAATTGCTCAAATTCCCAACGTAGAAACGGATCCAGCCCCTGAAATTGATATATTAGAATTTAATTTAGCGGGAACAGTTTTAGCGGTGCGCCCTTATTGCAATAATGATCATTATTGGCAGGTTTATTTTGATACAAATAAAACCATTAGTGAGACTTTTTCAGAAGCAGGTTATCCTGCCCCCGATCAAATTTTAAAAGTCAATCAAACCGCTTAATTGTTGTTAATATAAATCCGTAGGGTGGGCAAAGTTAATTAATTAAATTTTAAAAAGCTTTACCCACTTTACAACTTTTAATGATTAAGATTTAAGGGAAATTTCCTTTTTTATTAAAATTTAATCTGCTACTACTTATACTTGGACTTTGGACAAAAAATTAGATTTAATGAAGCTCACATCAGACCGAAAAAATTAAAATAAGATATTTATATTAAGAGAAATTGAATATTGTCTAATAGCATAATGTCAAATAATAAACTTTCTTTCTCAACAAGTTTGTTCTATAGATTAGAATAAATAGATAGTTTATTATTCAAAATAATATGAAAATCAAAAATAAAAATTACCAAGAAGTTGAACAATTTATTCAAGGTCGTCAACGATTATATCAAAGTCTTGGTTTAAGAAAAGATGCCTTGATGAATTTACTCGATGCTCTTAGTAGTAATCAAGATGCTAAAACAGTCGTGGAATTAAGTTTAAATCCTCTATTTAAACATAAATACCAAAGTATTTATCGAGCAATTGCTGATTTTAATAAAGCGGGAAAAAAGAAATCACAAATCACAAATAAAGCCGAAATATCTAAGATTATTTTAGAGAGTATTCCTCAAAATAATCAGCGAAAGTTTCATCTATTTGGCATTGATGTAACCCCTAATTCACGCCAGTTTTCTCCTACTGTATCTGATAAAACGTTTATTCATCAACCTAACAGTATTAAAGGCAATAAACCCATCAATATTGGTCATGCTTATTCTTGGCTTTTTTACTTACCTGAAAAAATATCTAATTGTGATGCTTCTTGGACAATTCCTTTATCAGTTCAACGAGTAAAAAGCGATGAAAAAGATGTTTCTGTTGCTCATAAACAGATTAATAAAGTTTTGACAGATTCATTATTATTTAAGATAATTCTATCAGTTATTGTCGTAGATTGTCTTTATAGTCAAAAAGATTTTATTGGCAAACAAGTTCTTAATCAAGATCGACTTGTTGTCACCAGAGTTAAAAGTAATCGTGTTTTTTTTCGTCCTTTTGTCAAAGATTCTTCTGAGTTAAAAAGTGGACATCCACGTTGGTATGGTGATAAATTTGATTTAAAAGATTCAACTTCTTGGCATCCCCCTGATGATTTAATTCAAACTAATTTTACTACGAAACGTGGTAAATTATTAAATGTCAAAATTAAGGGTTGGAATAATATGTTAATGAAGGGAACAAAGGAACATAAATTGCATGATTATCCCTTTACATTATTGGAAATTACTGTTACTGATCAAGAAGGTAATTCTATTTGGAAACCAATGTGGTTAATTGCCATTGGTAAACGCCGTAACGAATTAACTTTGCTTGAAATTTATCAATCTTATCGTCAACGTTTTGACTTGGAACACTTTTTTCGATTTGGCAAACAAAGATTATTAATGAACGACTATTTAACCTCTCATACAAGTTATGAAGAAAACTGGATGAACCTAATTTTAATTGCTTATATTCAATTGTGGAATGCAAGGAATTTAGCTGTTTGCTTACCCCGCCCTTGGGAGAAATATTTGCCTAATTTTCGTGAGAGTAAGATTACCCCAGTGCTGGTTCAGAGAGACTTTTATAGAATTATTAGCACCATTGAGATCAATTCTAATTTTCCCAAACCCCGTGGTTATTCTTCTGGACGGAAAAAAGGTGAAATACAAGTGAAAAGACCACGTTATCAGGTTATAAAAAAGAATCAAAAATGTCAACAAAATAGCTAAATTGCTGTTAGAAACGACTGTTAATTAATCTTTTTTCCCCTAAAATTATTTTAGGTTAGTTTTACTTTGTCTATTTTTTTATCTTCTATTTTAACCTCTACCAATTTCTTTTTGTCCAAAGTCCAATCAATATCTAAATGCCAATTATATTCTTTTAAATAAGCAGATAAGTGATTTTTTAAATAATTTAAAGTTGCTTCAACCGCTAAAGTATGATGTATTTTGTCAGAAATGTTTCTATATTTTTCATTTAGAGGACAAGGTTTATCACTCGGAACATGATAGAAATGAGTTTTTGTTCCTGATATTAAACTTCCCCTTGCGGACATTTTTGCTCCACAATGAGGACAAATTAAATTAGGATGTTTGGCTCTTATTTCAGCACCATTTTTATAATTAAATGCGACAACAATACAATTTTTATCTTTATCTTTAGCTTTAAAAGGCATTTTAATCACTCCTTATTAATTTTTTACATTATTACTTATCATTATAAATGATACACCATTACGTTATTTATGGCAAATACAACTTAATAATAATCCTGTTTTTCTATCACCCCTACTAAAGATTGTAAATCAAAATCTTGATCTTTTCCACTTAAACAAATACCCGAACTAATGACTGTTAAATCATCTTTACTAATAGCACAAGAATGTAGATCACCCTCACTGGTACGCCATTCTACTAACCAAAAATCTCCTCGATCGCTGAAATTTTCTAAACTACCTCCACCCTGTTTTAAGGCATTGTCTAAACGCTCATCTGGTCTTTGTAAAATATTTTTATTTTCCCTTCTTTTTTGTGCGTTAGAAATCTTTTTTTCTCCTTTAATTTTCGCTCTAATTTCCCTTTGTTGTTTGCCCGTTGCTGTTTGTTGCCATGCTAGATCATAAGTTTTTAACATTTCGGGAGTTAAACCGGAAAATTGTAAGTGATCGGGTAAAGTTTCTAATTTTAATTGTTCAGATAATTTAAGCATTGGTTCAATTTCGGCCTTGCGATCAATGTCTTCAAACCAGAAATTAAGCCCATCAAAACGAGCAATAATTGTTTCAAAAATACTCCCTTCTGTTACTAAATGAATTACCACAGGTTTAACAGTTTTAAAACGCTGTTGCATATCAGATTCATTAACAGGATAAGCTAACCAACTTTGCCCCTGTAAATGATAAGCTAATCTTAAACGTAAAGGTTTTAATAACTCTAAATAATGGCAAATTTGAGGAAAACTAGGCTGATCAATTAATTGGGCAAGTTTATGATTAATTGGCTGAAAAATACCCCACCCTTCAAAATTTTTCGGTTGAGTTTTAAAGGTATAAATAATTTTAGCTACAGAAGTTTTAACGCAACTATTAGCCACACAGGGAGCAATAAATTGAGTTTTTGTTAATAAATTTTCCTGTGTTGATAATTGTTGTAAAAGTTTTTTAAGATTAGACATTAATCATAATTGATAATTAATAATTGATAATTAATAATAGATTATTGATAATAACAAATAATAAAATTAAAATCTAATTTCATATTCAAAGGCCGCTCGACTATCTCCAGAAAAATCAGTTGATCCCCTCAAAATCAAATTATCATCTAAACGGTAACGTAAACCAAATTGGGCCGGTTGTTCAGTGGTCAAAATTTTCAAAGCCGACACCGATAACTGCTCTGTTACATCTACACTGGCTTCGGCCGCTAAACCAAGGGTAGTATTGCGCCCTTTGTCGTCTAAAATTGAAGTGGGAAAAAGCCGAAACTCCGTTAACCCTAAAGCCTGTCCGATGCTATCCTGAACCGTTCCCAAAATGGCAGAACCCGCTAGGTTAGCCAGTCCTAACGATGGATCGTCCTGCCCTAATGTATTGACAAACCCCCCCCCTAACAAAGCAACAATTTCAGTTTGACTACGGGAAGGATTACTTCTGAAAGTTAAACTATCCGTTAATTGAGAGGCAAATCCGTTAACTTCAGCTTCTATTCTGATAGTTTGTAACTGTCCAAAATTGGTGACCGGAATATCATTAACCTCTGATGAGAAGGGGTCTTCTGGCAAAGGGCTGGAAGTTGTCTCAGCAACAGAAGTGGCTAGGCGTAAGTTCAAATAAGGATCTAAGCCGCGCTCAGGATAAAATTGAGCGATCTGTTTATGTCCTCCGGCTAAACCAAGTTGAGTGGTAAAAAGGTTAACTTGACCACGTTTTAAGCGAATAATACCTTTCGGTTGAGGACTGTGCAATGTGCCTTTAACAATTAAATTTCCCTCAGCTAAAAAATTAAGGATCGGCGGACGGGTAATTTGGATGTTTTCCCCTAAATACAATTCTAACTGATCAAGTTTAGTTGTGGCTCTTAAATTTTCATCTTCATTTTCACTTTTATTCTGATTATTTTCTTCTTGATTTGGTAAGAGGATTCTGCCGTTAAAAAGCTCTAAAAATCCGCTTAACATAGGTGATTGTGTATTTCCCCTGATTGTGACTTGTCCTTTTACGTCTCCTTCATAAATTCTTTTTAAATCAACACTTAAATTATCTAAAACTACTGTTAAAGGATTATCTTGAGGTTGGGAATTAGTAAGGGGTAAATCACCTGATATTATGATTTTTCCTCCTCCAAATTCACCTATTATTTCATCAACTTTAAGAGTATCAAAATCAAAATTAATTTTCCCCGTCACTCCAGTTAAGTTGTCTTCGGGTAAAACATCGGCCGCAAGGGTGGCATTATTAAGATTAATCACCCCAACCGCAGTGGTTAAAGTAGGTTTCTGCCGTTGAGGCTCTAAAAATCCAGAAATATTGAGATTAACCTCACCTTGCCCATCTAGCCATTTAATTTTATTTTTTGTGAGGATATTGAGTAAAGCGAGGTTTTGATTTTTCAGATTGAACGCTAAGTTAATTTCGTTAGTGTCAGGGGCGATGGAAGCAAAGGGGAGTTGATAGGGGATATAACCTTGAATGGTAAGGGGTTCAGCCCCTTCACTTAAAATACTATTCAATGAAAAGTTGAGTTTAGCATCTTTGTAGTTAAAAAGTCCACTGGTAGATTCTACGGGAGTTTGATTAATGGTAGCGTCAACTATTGTCATACTGCCTAGTGCGGTGGGATTATTGCTATTACCAGAAAAGTTAGCTTTGCCATTTAAGATACCAGTAAAGCCAATTTGTTGAGGGAAATTAATAAAATTTTTGAGGGAAGAAAGGGGTAAATTATTAACAGTTATTTCTCCTGATTGAGTAGCACCGCCCACTGTCCCATTAAAATTAATTATTGTTTTATCGCTTTGAATAATCAGGGGGACAATTTGAAAAATTCCGTTATTATATTGTCCCTTAATTTTGATTTGATCAGCGATAAAGTTTCCCCATTGCCAAGAAGTTTGCGTCATTTCTCCTCTTTCATTTATTTGTTTTTCTCCACTTATTTCAAAGTTAGATTTTAGTCCATCGTTACTATCACTTTGAGCGGTAATAATAGCATCAAATTTTCCTGTTAATTCTCTTAATTTGGGTAGTTTAAAGTTTTCTTGTTCTTGTTCTTTTTGTTTTTGTTGAAATGCTTGAATTTCACTAAAACGCCGTAATTGATCAATAATTAAACCATCGGGAACACCTACGGAAAAGAGAGGATTACAGGTAGGATTACAGATATTAGGTGAGTTATTATTAATAAATAAATCTTTAGCCGTGCCATATTCGGGAGATTGTAAAGTTAAACCAAGATCCTTTATTTCAAAGATTTGTAAAGCCATTAATAGTTCTTGTATGTCACCTTTTTTAATTTGACTATTAAGATTAAATTGGGTTTTATTATTGTTATTTGACACTGATAAATCAAATTGATAAACACTTTGATTTTTAATAAAAGTGCTGTTATTAAGAGTTAATAAACTATTTTGATAATTAAGATCAAGATTAAAAGAATCCCCTCTAATTCTACCAACAACTGGTTGATCAATTTTAACATTACCAGTGATAGTTTTATTATTATTATAAAATTCTAAATTAGATGAGACTTGACCAGCTAAATTTTGGGCTAATAAAGTAGGAGGAATTAAGCGTTGAACAATGGGGGGAAAGTCACGTTGTAAACAATCATTTTTTTGACATAATGTTATAATATTACGCAAACTTTCTAAGGGAAATTGATTAATATTCAACACTAAATGATCCTGTTGATTAGTTAATTTTGCCAAAATTTGATCCCGTTTAATCGTAGCAGAAATAGGTTGAAAATCCGGATCGGTTTTAAAACTAATTTGATCGCCCTCAGAAGTAAGATTAAAGTCTGTTCCCTCTTGTTTATTAATTGTAATTGATCCCTGTAAAATTGGATCAAATTTAAGGGAATCTAAGGCAAAATTAGTTAAGTTTAGATCACCTAAAAATTCGGGGTTTATTCCTGTTCCTTTGACTTGACCATTAAAATTAATTAACCCGTCCAAATTAAGAGGAATATTATAGGCGGTTTTTATCTCAAAATTATCTAAATTAAAGTTGTTAGCTGTAACCTGTAAATTAATATTTTCTATTGCTTTTATTTGCCCTAAAAATTGTGTATTAATATCTACAAAACCCCTAGAAGTTATCCCATTTGTGCTTAATTTTCCTAAATTTAAGCGTTGACCATCCCAGTTAAACACACTATTTAAAGAAATGGCCTGATTCTTGATTATATTATTAAAATTAAGATTTCCTTGTGCATTAAAGGCATTTAAAGTTAGTTTGTTTAAATTTCCTGATAATAAGATCATCCCTGTAATTGTTCCCGGAAATTGAGATGAAAAAGAAGATAAAAACAGATTTTGAGGATTAAATTTAGCATTAAAATCTCCTTTTTTAATAGAAAAATTAGGAATATTAACCAAGCCTCCGGGGAATGTTACCCTTCCTAAGCCCGATCCACTCAAACTTTCAAGGGTAAAATTTTCTAATTTACCACTTAAATTAACTTGACTATTAATAATAGGTGAAAGTCGTTGAGGAATTTGCTCATTTAATTGTTTAACTTTAATATTTTTCAATATAGCGTTAGTTTGCCAATAACCTTGAGCAAATTTAAAATAATTAGTTTGAATGATACCATCGCCTAAGTTAATTATTCCTTGAACTTCTCCTGTTAATTGGTTTAATTTTACCTGATCAATTCTTCCTAAAATATTCAAATTTCCGCTAAAAAAACTATTAAGGGGAATTGCTAACTGGGGGTAAATTTTGCGCAAGGGGAAACCATAAAGATTAGTATTAATTTTAAACTTTTGATCGGCAATATTTAAACTATTAATGTCTAAATTTTGGCCGTTAAAATTAATTGTACCTTTCCCTGATGTTTGGAACTGTGCCAGATTAAAATTTGGCAATTTACCTGTTAAAAATAATAAACCATTAACTATTTTTTTTTCCCTTAAATTATCATCTTGCAATTGTAAATTTTGAATTTTAAGATTAGATGTCCATTGACCTCGATTAAATTGTAAATTTTGAATTTCAAAATTAGCTTTTTCATTAGCAATAATTACGTTACCTTGACCCTGTAAAGTAGATAAAGCAAATGATTCTAATGTTCCAGTTAAATTTAATCCTCCGATTATTTGGCTATTTTTTAAATAAATTGATAAATTATTTTGTTGCTTTAATTGCTTTAAAAAATCATCTAAATCTAAATTAACTGCATTAATTAAACCTTGCCAAAACCCATTTTGATTTAATTGAATTTTTAAATTATTAAAGGTAAATAAACTTTTGCCGATCTTAATATTCCCATCGCCTAAAGCCAAAGTATTTTTTAAGCTTTTAAAATTACCAATTACTTTAAATCTAGCCTGATTAATTATAGCTGATTTTACAGATAATTTCTTTTGATAAATAGACGCAATTTGATTAGCTGAAATATCACTTAAAGCCACATCAAATAATAAATCTTGTTGAGGTAAAATAATTTGTCCTTGTCCCACCATTTTACCCCCAAAAGTAGGTATAGCCACAAAAGATTGAATTAACAAAGAACCTTTAAAAAAAGTTAAATTACCAGTTAACGATTTAAACCTAATCTTATCAATTAATAAATTTTGTTTACTAATAACTTCTGCGGTTAAAAGTGGTTGTGTAAATTTGCCTGTAACTTTCAAATTTGCCTGTAATTCTCCCTCAATCTTAATAGAAGGTTTAGGAATTTTTAAAGTAGTAATTAAGTCTTTAATTAAAATTGGTTCTGTTTGGACATTTAAAAATAAGCCCTGTTCTAAATCAATTATTCCTGAAACTAGCCCTTTTCCTTGACCATATTGACTTTTTACTTGTAATAATTTAATTTGTCTGCCTTGAAAAATTATGTTACCATTACTATTAATAAAAGGGTGAGCTAATTGTTTAATTTTACCAGTAACTTGATGAAGATTAATTAAACCATATAATTGAATTTTTTGATTAGATTTGATTTTAATTTGTACGTTAGAATCAATCGTCCCCTGTGTCAAATCTAAAGGTATTGGTAAAAGAGGAGCAATCATAGCAATATCTAAATCTTTTCCTGATATTTGTAAATCAGTTTCTTGCTTATCTGTCAAGGCTTTACCTTGAATTTGATAGCTTTTTTTCTGATTTAATGTTCCTCCTAAATTAAATTCAATTTTTTGATAATTGTTACTTAAATAAGTAAAAGCTCTAGGTATATTTGTTTGAATAGGTGTTAACAACTTATTCTTATTTCTTGGTACAAGAGTTAACCTTGCATTTTGTAATTCTATTTGATTAACTTTTACTTCAAAATTCCCTGTTTGTGTCTTTTTTAAACGAGTAACTACCCACCTCAAGTCCCGATCTTGCTCGATATAAATATTAGGATTAATTAAGTTAATATTAATATTTAAAATTGGTTTTTCTCTCTCCTGAAATGGATTAATAAAATCCCATAAATTAAAAGAAACTTGTATTTTATCTAATTTTAACCAATCTGTATCTGTACTGGTAGCTGGTAATTCTGTATTACCAAAATAGATGGAATTGAGGCCAAAGCCCTCCACTTTCCCTAAGTTGAGAGGGCGATCTAAGGCATTCGTTAAATTTTTCTCAACAAGGGGCGCAAGTTGGCGTTGAATAAAATACCATGCGATCGCCGCACTACTGCCCACGCCGATCAATAAAGTTACCCCTATCCAAATTAAAAATTTCCGCCATCTATTGACTTTTGACGGCTTTTCTAATAATTGAATTTCACCAGAATTATTGTTATCATTGGGGGATTGAGTCATAATAATCAGAATAAAAATTAATCGGTTATTTTTCAATATATTATACCAATTTGATCAAAATATTATTAACTCAATATCATCCCAAATTCATCTTAAAAAAGGGGAATTGTGCAGTTAATTTTTTGGTCAATATTTTAATTATATTAACATTTTTAGGGCTATTTGTGGTGTTTTTTTCTTTTGAAAAAAATTTTTATGTTAAGTAATGTTTTCTTAACATAAAATTTTAATTAGTACATGAATATTAATAAATCTTCTAATAATCGCTTATTTTTCAGATAAAGATCGCCCTTAAATAAAAACTTTTCGATCTAATAATAATATCAATTATTGGCCGTTTGAGAGATTTTTGAACGAAATAATCTCTCAAATTAGTTGATAATAATTCTAAAAATCATAAAGTTAAGTTATTAATTTTCATAGGCTATTTTTGATTATTTTTGATGTAAAAAAACTTCTTTCGGAATAACAGGAATAGGGATATTTTCTTGATCAAAAGCTATTTTAATTCTCCGGCGAAATTCTCTGGAAACTTCCCATTGTTTTAAGGGTTCAGTTTTAATTAAAACTTTAATAATCATGCCTAAATCACTAAAATTTTCTATCCCTAACACGGCAGGTTTTTCTAAAATTTTATCTTTCCATTCTACATCATTACTCATGTGATTAGCAACGGTTTTAATTACTCCTAAAACTTGATCAATATCCGCATTATAGGCTACGGTAATATTGAGATCAGCCCTCGCCCAATGACTTGATAAATTGGCAACAATGCGCACTTCACTATTAGGAATTGTGATTAATTTTCCTTCACTATCTCTAATTTGAGTAATGCGTAAATTGATATATTCAACTAAGCCTTTATATGTGCCAATATTAATCATATCTCCTACGGCATATTGATCTTCTAAGATAATGCAAAAACCATTAATTGCATCTTTAATTAAATTTTGAGATGCAAAAGATATGGCTAAACCAATGATCCCCGCCCCTGCTAAAAGGGGTGTAATATTAATATTAATAGCCGCTAATCCTACGGATGTTCCAATAATAATCCATGTGGCGGTAATAATACCTCGAATTACAACAGAAATGGTATTAATTCGCAATTGTAAACGGCGATTTCCCTCTGGAGAAATTAAACTATTTAGGGCAAGAACCGAATTAAATTGAGCAATTAAACCGTAACTAAGTCTAATTAAAAGATAGGTAAATACGGCTACTATTCCTAATCTTAGGGGATATTGTAATAAGACAATTGCTAAAAGTTGAATCATTCTGGTATAGGGAAATAATCCTAAAATGATAATTGTTCCCCCACCAATTAAAAGGGTTTCTAATAATTGGAAAATTCTTAATTGAACTTCTTTAAAATTCCAAATTTTTCTTTTAATTAATAATTCGGAAATAACCTGATTATTGTCGCTAGTTATGGATTGATTTGGCTTAATTTCCGGTTGTGTTTGCTTTAAAAATTTGAGAATTTTTCTAATTAATAATGTACAAAGAATAATAATTAAAATTATTCCTGATGCTAGGAGCATTTGATGGGTTAAAAATCCCTTTGTTCTTTCATTTTTTGCCTGTTGTAAACGACTGTGTAAAACTTCAATTAATTGATCGGCTCTGGCTTCTAAATTTACTCCTTTTAACTGGGCATCGGCCGCCGTAATTGTTAATAAACGGATGGGGGATTGATCATTAATGCTCATGAAAAGATTAACGGTTGAACCTTCAATTTTTTTGGTAATATTTAACTGGTTAATCTCTGCTCTGAGGTAATTTTTACTAAAATTATCTAAACGGTTTTGAATTTGAGAAATGCGCTCTAATGATTCTTTATCTCCGGTAGATAATTCAAAAATACATCTACCATCTAAATAGATACAAGCAGAATTAACTAAAGTTTTACTATGGGGAATAAGGGGATTATTAGGCAGATTAAGACTAGGAATTACTTGGCTATTAATCGGTTTAATCCATAAATTAGTGATTAAAATTAAGCTAGTAATTAAAGTTAGCAATAAATATTTGAATTTAAACATAAGAAAAAAATCATTTAACAGTTGATAGTGGACAGTAAAATTTCCTAAGATGTTTAATCGGGAAAAATTTTAAATTTTTTCCTTTTTTAGCTTGTTTTAAACCTAATTAATCAATTGTCAATTGTCCATTGTCAACTGTCAACTGATCAAGATACTTTACAGAAAATTGTCAACAGGATTATAATTTGAAACGGCTGATTCTAAAATTAAGTCAGTCGTTATTTCAATTATTAACTGTTATTTTGGATTAAAAATTAGAATGAATTTGCGTAAAGATGCCTTAGAAATACTCAAAGAAACCAGTCGGACTTTTTATATTCCGATTTCCCGTTTACCCGATCAACTTAGGGATGCGGTGGCTTCTGCTTATTTATGTATGAGGGCGATTGATGAAATTGAGGATCACCCTAAAATTCCTTTAGAAATTAAAGCACAACTTTTACGCAAGATTAGTCTTTCTTTACAGTCAGCCTCAGATCAAACTACCGTTGAAAATCTGAAAATTGACTGGGATGGCCATGAGTCAGAGTTAGATGAAGTTAGTTTAAGGGTAGTGGAATGGGCTTTACTCGCCCCTGAGACGATTTCAGCCCGAATCTGGGATGCTACGGCGGCCATGTCCGATCGCATGGCCGACTGGGCTTTAAAAAATTGGCAAATTAACACCAAAAAAGACTTAGATAGTTATACTTTCAGTGTGGCAGGGGCTGTGGGTTTATTATTATCAGACTTGTGGGCATGGCATGATCAAACCCAAACCAATCGTCTACAGGCCATCGGCTTTGGCCGAGGGCTACAGGCTGTCAATATCGCCCGAAATCATCAAGAAGACTTAGAAAGGGGAGTTAATTTTTATCCCAAAGGTTGGAATGATGCCATGATCAGAGAATATGCGCGTCAAAACTTAGCTTTAGCTGATTTATATACCAAATCACTACCCAAAGGCCCAGCCTTAGATTTTTGCAAAATCCCCCTAATTTTAGCACATGGCACGTTAAAAGTATTATCCCTTGGGCAAGAAAAACTCAGTCGTAGTGATGTGATTAAACTGATTGAAAAAGCCAGTCAAGATGATTTATCGTTTATTAACTAAAAGAATAAAAAAAACCTACTTAAAGATAGATTACTTTAATGATAAGCTTAAAAATAAGGCTTTTATTTTCATTTCATCACATTCTTGAAAAGCATTTTTAGGCTTTTTTTCTGTCTATGGCGTTATTAATTTTAATTGCAGATGATGATCCCGGTATTCGACTCACAGTGAGCGATTATCTGGAGTTGAGTGGGTATTGTGTTATTTGCGCCGCTAATGGAAGGGAAGCCCTCTCTTTATTTGATCAATATCATCCTAATTTATTAATATCAGATATTAAAATGCCAATGATAGACGGTTATCAGTTAGTTAAATTAATTCGCAAAAAACCGGAATTTCGCCTTGTGCCAGTCATTTTTTTAACAGAAAGAAATTCAACTGAAGCTCGAATTAAAGGTTATACTTCTGGTTGTGATTTATATTTACCTAAGCCTTTTGCGATGGAAGAATTAGGGGCAATTATTCGTAGTTTATTAGATCGTTCACAAGTAATTCAATCTGAATGGAGATTATCTCAACAAAAAGATCAAATTGATTCTTTTGAAAAATCAAAATTATTATTAGAAAAATTGAATTTAACCCCAAGGGAAACAGAAGTTTTAAGTTTATTAAGTCAAGGTTTATCAAATATTGAAATTGGGGAAAAACTATTTTTAAGTCCGCGCACAGTGGAAAAATATGTTAGTAGTTTATTGAAAAAAACTAACTTAAATAATCGTAAAGAATTATTAAGGTTTTCTTTAGAAAATCAATTATTTAATTAATAATTTTGGATCATTAAACTGTCAGGAAGGGGAGTTTTTTCCCCTATTTGATAACCTTCTTTTTTAATTAATTCTTGTAGTTGTTTAACTCGTTTTTGGGGAGCGGGATGAGTAGATAAAATTGGCCAATTGAGCGCTTCTTTTTCAATTAATTTTTCAAAAAAATCCGTTGATCCGGCTACTTGTCCATAGGTTTGATTTAATAATGATAAACCAAATTGATCCGCTTTAGTTTCTTGTGATTGGGAAAATTGAGCATTACTAATATTTTGCACTAAAGAAGTTAAACTACTTAAATCACCTAAAAAATAATTTATAACGGCTTTTATTAATAAAATTCTGCCCAAACTATGAAGATGATCTCGATGGGCAAAGTGACCTAATTCATGGCCTAAAACCATCATTAATTCATTTTCAGAGTTCATTTCTTTTAATAAACCTTGATAAATAATAATTCTATCTCCAGGGATCGCAAGTGCATTAATGGTAGCTTCAGGAATATATAATACTTGATAATTACGATTTTCTTTTTTTGGTAAATTATTTTCTAAACGATCTAATAACTGATTGAGGGTATTTTGAGTAGGAGAAGGCAAAGATTTTGTTTCATAAACGGGGACAATTATTTTACCTAAATTTTGTTCAAATTCAGGAGGAATTAAATTAATTAAACTATTAATTAAAAACCAAATTATTAAAATAATTGAAATAATTACAGTCAAAAATAAACCCCCTAAAATTAATAATTGACTATTACTAACTTCAGGATTGCGATCGCTAAATTTGGCGGATGATTTAGGCATAATTAATGATAATTTTTGGCTTAAGTTAATTCAATTAATTTTGTTTTGTTAATTTCTATTTTGAGCAATTTATGTCGCTAATTGTGATTTTGTTGTCTTTGTTAAAGATTAGGTAAAATCATCAACTATTTTTTGAGCATAACCATTATGTTCCCAAGCACCTGTTACAGCACCTGCCACCCCTACAATTAAAAAACCGAAAACTGGGATATTTTTCTGTAATTTTTTAAATTCAGCAATTTGATAACATCTACAATCTCCTGTAGCCACAAGTCTAGCCCAATGTTCACAATTAAAACGATATAATTCATATAACCAATTTTCGTGAAATTCTTTTACAGAAATATGTAAAGCTTTGTTAATATTTTCTTTTGACCAAGATTTTGTTTGATCTGGTTTAAAATTATTCTTAATAGGCCAAATTGCTAATTTTCCTCTATCTTTTTCTTCCTGAGTTAATACTCCTTTTTTCGGTTTTTTCTTTGGGGTGATAATTTGTGGCTCTCCCACATAAGCTTTATCCCCTTTAAACGTTTGATTCATTCCAAACTTATTAAGATTTTGACGACAGATGTTAATATCACTTGAAGGCCCTGGTTTTCCCGCCACTACATCCACAATATCTCGGCCTTTTGGAAGACTAATTAATTGATTTTTAAAAGTATGTTCACATTTTTTTACACTATAACATTTTTTCTGTTCTTCATAGTCTAAAGGTCTTTCTCTTGGCTGTTCTTCACTATCTACTAATAATTCATTTTCCTTCAATTTTTCCAACATTTCTTCTATTTTTTCTGGGGACTTTTTTACTTGTTCTAGTAAAGAACATGGCAAAGCTTCTCTCATAATTTTTTGCCAATAATCAAACAAATTATTCGCCGTTGATTCACTTACTTGAAAGATGATACCTAATAGTTGAAAACTCAGGTGATGTCTTAAATAAATTAAAGTCAAAATAATCTGGTTTTCTTTTGAAAGTTTACTCTCTCTACCACCACCGGAATTGATAATTCTAGTTTTTTGTTTTTCGGATTCTTCTTTTGCTTGTTTCTCCAAGATCAAAAGATGTGCGATTAGCTGTTGTAATTGTTCATAATTAATTCCTAATAATCTTTTAGTTGCTTGTTTGTGATCTTGAATATATTGCCAAGTATAATTACTCATTTTTGTTATTTCTCCTTAAAATCTTTGTTGATGATAGCTTAATTTTTTTATTTCTATTATATTAGACATCTCCAATAACTGATAAAGCTTATATGGTAACAGTTTCATCTTTAATCAGCACTCAGCAATCAATCGCCGTAAAGTTAATTTCACGTCAAAATTTCCTCTAAATCTAATTTCCTCCCAAAAGTATGACTGATTAAAACATCAATTACTTCACTTGATGACGATGATTTTACTATTTCTAAAACTAAACTCTCAATTCTTAATCTCACTAACCCACAAACTGTTAAAAATACTGACTGATATTTATCTTTTCTTAATCTAAATCTTTCTCTTGCTACTCGCCATATTTTTATGATTCTAATTAAATGTTCTATAAATATTCTGACCGATGAAATCTTTTTATTTTCTTCTTTTTCTTCCTGAGTTAATACTCCTTTTTTCGGTTTTTTCTTTGGGGTAATAATTTGTGGCTCTCCCACATAAGCTTTATCCCCTTTAAACATTTGATTCATCCCAAACTTCTTGAGATTTTGACGACAAATGTTAATATCACTTGAAGGACCTGGTTTTCCCGCCACTACATCCACAATATCTCGGCCTTTTGGAAGACTAATTAATTGATTTTTAAAAGTATGTTCACATTTTTTTCCACTATAATATTTTTTCTGTTCTTCATAGTCTAAAGGTCTTTCTCTTGGCTGTTCTTCACTATCTACTAATAATTCATTTTCCTTCAATTTTTCCAACATTTCTTCTATTTTTTCTGGGGACTTTTTACTTGTTCTAGTAAAGAGCATGGCAAAGCTTCTCTCATAATTTTTGCCAATAATCAAACAAATTATTCGCAGTTGATTCACTTACTTGAAAGACGATACCTAATAGTTGAAAACTCAGATGATGTCTTAAATAAATTAAAGTCAAAATAATCTGGTTTTCTTTTGAAAGTTTACTCTCTCTACCACCACCGGAATTGATAATTCTAGTTTTTTGTTTTTCAGATTCTTCTTTTGCTTGTTTCTCCAAGATTAAAAGATGTGCGATTAGCAGTTCTAATTGTTCATAATTAATTCCTAATAATCTTTTAGTTGCTTGTTTGTGATCTTGAATATATTGCCAAGTATAATTACTCATTTTGGCTATTTCTCCTTAAAATTTTTGTTGATGATAGCTTAATTTTTTTATTTCTATTATATTATAGAGATGTCTATTATAGAGATGTCTAATAAACCACTTCTTTTTCCTTAATTTCATTAGAAATTAACTCGATTTGTGATTGCCAAACTTCCACCGTATCTAAAGGAATTAAACCTTCTAAACTATAACCATCTTCCCCTTCAGGATGATGATAATATTCAACAATTGTACCAATTTTACCTCGTTTTAAATTATATTCAGGTAAATCTTGATTTAAACGGACTTGAGTAAATAAATTAAATTTCATATTTTAACCTCCAAAATAAGGAAATAATGTGACAAATCTTGTTTCAGTTGGTGTAACTATCCAAATAGTTTTTACTGAAAGTATTTTTTGATTAACTCCTCTTAAATTGGCAATAATTTCATATTTTTGACCATGTTTTGTCTTAGTAGTAGGAGTTGCATCTAAAGTAAGTATTTGCTTTCTTAAATCTTGTTCTAATTGTAACCAATTATTTTGAGTATAACCACCTTTTGCTAAATATTGTGATTTATCATCTTTTGGCAATAAGACTAAGAGATAATCTCTTAATTTAGCTGGAGAAATTATAGCATTAGGATCGAGTAAAGTCATAATTTTATTAATAAATTTAGATCAATAATTATTACTTTAACTATTAATAACTCCCGTTAAAGGTGAACTCGCATCAGCATATTCTTTAACCGGAATACGCCCTGCTAAATATCCTAAACGCCCTGCTTCGGTGGCTAGTTTCATCGCTTTACCCATCCCTACGGGATCCTTCGCCATGGCGATCGCACTGTTAACCAGTAAGGCATCAGCCCCCATTTCCATCGCTAAGGCCGCCTCCGAAGGTGTACCAATACCAGCATCAACCACTACGGGGATCTGAGCCTGTTCAATAATAATGCGAATATTGGCGGCCGTTTGTATGCCTTGCCCCGATCCAATGGGCGATCCCAAGGGCATCACCGTGGCACAGCCTACCTCCTCTAAGCGTTTCGCCAAAAGGGGATCGGCGTTGATGTAGGGTAACACCGCAAAACCTTCTTTAACAAGCTTTTCGGCCGCTTCTAACGTGCCGATGGGATCGGGTAATAAATATTTACTATCCGGTATAACCTCTAATTTGATAAAGTTATTATCCTCTTGTCCTAATAATTTTGCCATTTCACGGCCTAAACGTGCCACTCTGATGGCTTCCTCGGCGGTTTGACATCCGGCCGTATTGGGTAACATCCAAATTTTACCCCAGTCTAAAGCCTCGGCTAAACCCTCATGGCCGGGGGCGTTGGTTTGTACCCTACGCACCGCCACCGTCACTATTTCACAACCACTACTGATCACACTGTCTTGCATGGCTTTAATACTGGGATATTTACCCGTGCCTGTCATTAAACGGGAGTTAAATTGTTTTCCCCCGATGATCAGAGGATTGGGATCGGTGAAAGTAGTTATAACAGGAGCGGAAGGAGTGGCAAAAGTTGTTAAATTCATAGTTTGATTTGAGTTTAAAAATCTTTCAAATGTAAAATTATTTAATAAAGAATCTGTTTTATTTTCTAAAATTTGATTAGCTAATAAAGAGGCTGTCACGGGAGCGAGTAAAATTCCGTTGCGATAATGACCAGTTGCTAAGGTTAAATTATCAGCAAAACTTTTACCTAAAATTGGTAATTCGTCAGGTGTTCCGGGACGAAATCCATACCAAAAACGCTCAATTTTCCAGTTTTTTAACTGAGGATATAATCTAATCGCACGATTTAATAAAGTTTGGATGCCTTCTGCTGTATTGTGAGGCTCAAAATCCACTGATTCGGAAGTTGCTCCGATGATTAACTGTCCTGTTTGACGGGGTACTAAATAGGTATTTTCTCCATAAATGACCCGTTTTAAGGGAAAATTATGCCCTTGTTTGGGCATTTGCAAAGCTAACATTTGGCCTTTAACGGGAGTTACAGGCAGGGGCAATAATTGATTTGACCATGACCCAGAGGCTAAAACGTATTTTTGTGCGGAAAATATCCCTTGATTAGTATGAATGGCGGTAATTTTTCCCCTATTTTGTGCTAAAGTTTGAACATTAACACCCTCTTTAATTTGAACTCCTAAAGTTTGAGCAGTTTGTAATAAAGCCTTAGTTAATAAAAGTGTATCTACTTGACCATCTTCAGGATACCAATAACCGCCGATCACATCCTCTCCTAAATTTGGTTGATAAAATTCAAGTTGATTTTTTTCTAACCATTGTCCTTGAGATAATGAATTATTGTGATTATTTTTACTATAAACCGGAGCAATAATACCTGTGGGTAAATAACCAGTCTCTAAACCGCTCAACTGTTCAATTTTGCTGATCCAGTCAGGATATAAATAAAGCGATTTTAAACATAATTCTAACAGATGTTGATTCGTGAGATTTTCGGCGTTAGGCGCTAACATTCCGGCCGCCGCCTGTGCCGCCGCTTCTTGAAAATTGCGACTTAAAACGGTGACGGTAGCCCCCCTTAACTGCAACTCAACGGCGATCGCCACTCCAATGATACCCCCACCGATGACAATAATTTCACTTTGATTTTGATTCATTGTTAATTTATCCCTTTAAGATCAGTTTTTCATTATAGCTTAAAGAATTGATCAAAAAGTTAAATGATTTCTGGTTTACTTTGTATATTTTATGAAATAATATTTAATAACTGTTTAAAATCTAATCTAAATATGAGTAAATATCAGCCTATTCAAAAAAAATTTTTGGTAGTCTGGGAACGGCAAAAAGCTATAAGTCTATACATATTAATAATTGGTTCACCAAGAAAAAAGAAAACAATTTGTTTATGAATATTTATTGCAAAAAGAAATTGAAAAAAATAAAGAAATAGCTCAAAATTATATTTTTAAATATTGATAAAAGTTAAGTCAAAATCATGATTTTAGTTTATTTGTAGAGATCTAGTTTACAATAAAGTCATATTATAATCAAAATTTGAGCTTGACTATGAATAATAAAGAGCAAATTAAACAAGATTTCATCAAAAAATTGAGGGTATTTGTAGATGAATTATCTGACTATTCTCAAACAAAAGACGGTCAATGGTCTATCAAAGGCTTTATTGATGTATTTAAAAATGTTTATACCATTTCTAATGATACAAAAATTATTTCCAAAATTATTGAAATACATTTATTTCCTAAACTTCTTGAATTTGCACAGAGATACTCTTATAAAATGGTATTAGCAGAACATCAAAATTTTGGACTTTGGACAAAAAGAAATTGGTAGAGGTTAAAATAGAAGATAAAAAAATAGACAAAGTAAAACTAACCTAAAATAATTTTAGGGGAAAAAAGATTAATTAACAGTCGTTTCTAACAGCAATTTAGCTATTTTGTTGACATTTTTGATTCTTTTTTATAACCTGATAACGTGGTCTTTTCACTTGTATTTCACCTTTTTCCGTCCAGAAGAATAACCACGGGGTTTGGGAAAATTAGAATTGATCTCAATGGTGCTAATAATTCTATAAAAGTCTCTCTGAACCAGCACTGGGGTAATCTTACTCTCACGAAAATTAGGCAAATATTTCTCCCAAGGGCGGGGTAAGCAAACAGCTAAATTCCTTGCATTCCACAATTGAATATAAGCAATTAAAATTAGGTTCATCCAGTTTTCTTCATAACTTGTATGAGAGGTTAAATAGTCGTTCATTAATAATCTTTGTTTGCCAAATCGAAAAAAGTGTTCCAAGTCAAAACGTTGACGATAAGATTGATAAATTTCAAGCAAAGTTAATTCGTTACGGCGTTTACCAATGGCAATTAACCACATTGGTTTCCAAATAGAATTACCTTCTTGATCAGTAACAGTAATTTCCAATAATGTAAAGGGATAATCATGCAATTTATGTTCCTTTGTTCCCTTCATTAACATATTATTCCAACCCTTAATTTTGACATTTAATAATTTACCACGTTTCGTAGTAAAATTAGTTTGAATTAAATCATCAGGGGGATGCCAAGAAGTTGAATCTTTTAAATCAAATTTATCACCATACCAACGTGGATGTCCACTTTTTAACTCAGAAGAATCTTTGACAAAAGGACGAAAAAAAACACGATTACTTTTAACTCTGGTGACAACAAGTCGATCTTGATTAAGAACTTGTTTGCCAATAAAATCTTTTTGACTATAAAGACAATCTACGACAATAACTGATAGAATTATCTTAAATAATAATGAATCTGTCAAAACTTTATTAATCTGTTTATGAGCAACAGAAACATCTTTTTCATCGCTTTTTACTCGTTGAACTGATAAAGGAATTGTCCAAGAAGCATCACAATTAGATATTTTTTCAGGTAAGTAAAAAAGCCAAGAATAAGCATGACCAATATTGATGGGTTTATTGCCTTTAATACTGTTAGGTTGATGAATAAACGTTTTATCAGATACAGTAGGAGAAAACTGGCGTGAATTAGGGGTTACATCAATGCCAAATAGATGAAACTTTCGCTGATTATTTTGAGGAATACTCTCTAAAATAATCTTAGATATTTCGGCTTTATTTGTGATTTGTGATTTCTTTTTTCCCGCTTTATTAAAATCAGCAATTGCTCGATAAATACTTTGGTATTTATGTTTAAATAGAGGATTTAAACTTAATTCCACGACTGTTTTAGCATCTTGATTACTACTAAGAGCATCGAGTAAATTCATCAAGGCATCTTTTCTTAAACCAAGACTTTGATATAATCGTTGACGACCTTGAATAAATTGTTCAACTTCTTGGTAATTTTTATTTTTGATTTTCATATTATTTTGAATAATAAACTATCTATTTATTCTAATCTATAGAACAAACTTGTTGAGAAAGAAAGTTTATTATTTGACATTATGCTATTAGACAATATTCAATTTCTCTTAATATAAATATCTTATTTTAATTTTTTCGGTCTGATGTGAGCTTCATTAAATCTAATTTTTTGTCCAAAGTCCAATACCTTGGATTTTAAGTAATCTTAATTTAAGCAAAAATAGCCTCTGGATAGAGCCTTTTATGGGGTCTGGAGTTGTTGGCTTTAATGTTTTACCAACAAGAGCTATTTTTAATGATCTTAACCCCCATTTAATCAATTTTTATCAGGCAATTAAAGAGGAAATAATTACACCATTTATTGCTAGAGAATATTTAGAAAATGAAGGTAATTTGTTAAAACATCAAGGGGAAAATTATTATTATGAAGTGAGAAAAAGATTTAATCAAAAACATGATCCTTTAGATTTTTTATTTTTGTCAAGGGCAGGTTTTAATGGCGTTATGAGATTTAATGCTAAAGGGGAATTTAATATTCCCTTTTGTAAAAAAATTGAAAGATTTAGTAAATCTTATATTACTAAAATTGTCAATCAAATTGGTCACATTTATGGTTTATTAAAAGTATATGATTGGCAATTTATTTGTGGTGATTTTGAATCTTTAATTATTCAAGCCAATCAAAATGATTTTATTTATTGTGATCCTCCTTATTATGGGAGATTTGCTGACTATTATCAGTCATGGCAAGAAACTGATGAAGAAAGATTAAGTTTTTTATTAAATCAAACTCAAGCTAAATTTATGGTTTCTACTTGGTACAGTAATCAATATCGAAATAATCCTTCTATTACTAAATATTGGGGGAATTTTTATCTACTCAAAAAAGAACATTTTTATCATATTGGAGCAAAAGAAACTAATCGTAATAGTATCATTGAAGCTTTAATTATTAATTATCAATCCTCATCACAATTAATTGATAATCAAAATAATTATCAACTAGCATTAAACTTGTAAAAGTTTGACTTTTCAGTTATGCTATTAATTGTTAAACTAACGATGAGTAAAATAACTTTTTAAGTTGTTACAAACAGGATACTCTTTTTACAAAAATTTTACTTAAATTAAACTTATGAATGAAGATTCCTTAGAAAATCAATTAAATAAAGAAGTTGAGAGTTTAAATATTAATCATCTTAACCAATTGGGTAACAAGGCTGTAAAATTAGGTTTAATTATCGGTCATGGTTATTTTCGTGGTGAGTATGAAATCCTCTTAAAAGACGAATCTCTTTTACTTACCCCCCTTCAAGCACAGGAATATTTGGAAAATTTAATCGCAGAAGCCGGAGGTTAACTTTTGACTGCCCTTTCCCCACAAACTACCTCACAAACTCAATCTTGGACTGAGGCTAATCATCTTTATTTAATGAAGGCGATCGCGCGAAAAGCGGCCTTAAAAGTGGGTTTACAACTTCATGGTATTTCCGCCGAAACTTTACCCACCGATCTTAATCAATTATCTTTATTAAAGTGTTTATTAGAAAGATAATATGCCTTAACTAATACCAAAATATTATTAAATTGTGATTATATTAAGATTAATGAGATTAATAAAGAAAAAGATCAAGTTATTTCAAGGTTTATTGATGTGTTGAATTGTCCTTTAATTTATCATCAAATTTGGGATATTTGTCGAGGGCAGTCGCGCCCCCGTTTAGAAGAATTAGCCCAAAGAATTGAAGCACAAGCCGACTGGGATGGGTTGAAGTTTTTTGAGTTGAATATTTACTAATATAAAAACCCCCTTAGGCCGGTTTTTCTGATGTAGCAAAGGGTTTTAAGCAGTCGCTTAAAAAATATTTGTTATAATATTTTCTATCAAATCTTAATTTCTAATTAAAAATATGATTAAAGTTCTCCTTGTAGAAGACTCCCCTATTGCTAAAACTTTACTTTCCCGTTTGATCGATTCCACAAATGATCTTAGGGTGGTGGGTACTGCTTCTACGGGAGTAGAAGGTTTGGAATTAATTCCAAAATTAAAGCCCGATGTGATCTGCACTGATCTTCATATGCCGACAATGGATGGCCTCCAATTCACTTCGGAAGTAATGATTAATTATCCTACTCCTATTTTAGTCATTAGTGCCTCTGTTCAAGAAGAAGATACTCGGAATGTTTTTTTATTATTACAGGCCGGAGCGGTAGATATTTTCCCTAAACCAAGAGCAGGATTAATTCAAGAATATGAATCTATTAAGCAAGAATTAATTAATAAAATCAGAATTTTATCAGGGGTAAAGGTTTTTAAACGGTCAAAATCGGCTCAAACAAATTTGCTTAAAACTGAAGTTAAGGAAAATAAACAGTTAATTCCATCTATTATTAAAACCCAACCACCTGAGTTGATTGCACCGATTAACCGTTCAGGAGTTAAAATTTTGACGATCGGCTCATCAACGGGCGGGCCTCAAGCTTTATTAGAATTATTCAGTAAATTACCCCCTCATTTTCCCATTCCAATTGTTTGTGTTCAGCATATTAGTGAGGGTTTTTTACAAGGTTTATTAGATTGGCTCTCTTATAATTCTGATTTAAAATTTCGCATCGCTCAACATTCGGAAATTCCTCAGCCTGGGATTGTTTATTTTCCGCCGGAAAAACATCATTTGGAGTTAGATCGTCAAGGGCGTTTTTTGCCTAGCACCGCCCTGCCTGTGGGGGGGCATCGGCCTTCTGTGACGGTAACTTTTCAGGCGATCGCTAAATTTTATCGCAACCGAGCGATCGGCATTTTATTAACGGGAATGGGGCGAGATGGGGCGGAGGGCTTATTGGAACTTTATAAAGCCGGAAGTTTGACTATTGCCCAAGATGAAAACACATCGGTGGTTTTTGGAATGCCCAAAGAGGCGATCTCGTTGGGAGCGGCACAAAAAATTTTACCAATTCAAGAAATTGTGCCATTATTATTACAAAAACTAGGCATAAGTTCTTTCTGCTAAAAAACCTAGTTTTATTTTGAAAAACTAAGATAATATTGATCCATAATTATTTATAAATTTTTTTTAATAACGATTTTTTAAGAAGATGTCCCAATATACAAACTATTTAAAACAAAAACAAATTTCAATCGAAACTTGTGATGGTGATTTTACCCCGATCATTTGGTCAGAACTAACTGATTCAGACTTTAATCAGATTTTATCAGATTTACTTTTATATAATCCTGATTATGACAATGAACAAAATCAACTTTTTGAAGTTAAATGGGAAGAATTTGCTTCAGAATTTCAAAATCAATCAAATTTTAATCAAAATTTAGAAATTCCCCTTATTGATAGCGAAATTATTGAGCCAAATAGTCCACCTCAAACTAAAGTTAATTCGCCAAAATCAACTAAGCAAACTTATGTCAAAAAATCTCAAAAGTTAGGTCAAAGTAGAAAAAAAGCTTTACCAATAATTAAATTACATGAGGATCTTTATGAAGAAAAACCTTTAAAAGCTAGTTCTTTTTTTAAATGGGTAATCTTAATTACCGTCAGTTTTATTTTAACAGGTTTGATGTTACAAAATCGAAGTTCTGTTATTGCTGAGAAAATTCCCATGACTAATCAATTATCTGTTGATAAACCATTAAATCCTACTCAAAATGTTTTGGATACTAATAATAACAAATTAGCCCAAATTCCCCATAATTCTAGTCAACAATTAGCCCAACCTATCCCCCAACCACCTAAGTTACATCAAAATAATCTTAAAGATAAAATGATAGTTGATCGTTATTATTTTCCCCAAAATAATTCCAATCAAAATCCCCAAATGATGATAGTCGATCGCTATTATTTAGCTCATGATCAACTCAATCAAATGATTATACCTCAAACAGAGTCTTTGATTAAAAATAATCTCCCGATCAAAGTTAATTCTTCAGATAATTATGTGACAAATAATCGAGTTTTACCCCCCCCACCGCCACCGCAACTTAACTCATCTATTCCTACTTTTACTCCTAAAGTTAATACTCCCGATTTATCCCAAACATCGCCGAGCAATGGCAATCAAAATACAACTTATACTTTACAGGGAATGATTAATTTTGGGGAATATTCAGCGGCCTTATTTAAAAATGCCGATGCGATCGTGCGGATTAATCAAGGTGAGGCGATGGGAAATAATGGTTGGATTTTAGCTAAAATAGATCAAGAAATGGCAATTTTAACTAAAAATGGAGAAATTAAAACCTTAAAAGTAGGAGAATCTGTTTCTATTTTAGAATAAAAAAACTTAACCATTTTATATTATCAGTATCTTACTTGTAATAGTTTACAAAAATTTTAAATAATGATTTTTTTTTATGTTTAAAACCTTGAATTAATTTTTTTAATTTAAACTAAAAACAATCATTTTAACTTTAAAATTTACTTAGAATAGTAATTATTTGATTACTTTTTAAAATCAAATAATTTTTACTTAAAACTTGAAAATACTTTAACCAATCTTCTACTATCATGCAACCAATAGTACATATTCTTGAAATATTTGGAAAACTAGATCTTTTAACAGGAAAACAATTAATTGCAACAACCCATGCAATTATGGAATTTGAGCCTGAATTTTTACTATTAGATCTTGAAGGGGTTACATTTGCAGATAGTGGTGGCTTAGGGGCAGTTGTCAGAGCATTTAAAATTGCTCAGGTAGGGGGAGTAAGATTTGCAATTTTTACTTCTCAAACTCAAGTTTTAAGTATTTTTCGTTTAACTTCAATGAATCAAATTATGGAAATTTATAAAGTCAAAGAAGAATTTTATGAACAATTAAAAGTAGAAATTCCTGAATATCGTTATCTTAATGAAATTCCTGAAGTTTCGATTCAAGTAAAATTATCAATTGATGATTGATGAATTTCCAGATTTATCATTTAAAAAATTTTTTTAATTTCAATTTTTTTTATTTTTTTAATTTTTTAATTTTTTTAATTTTGTCTTATGAATAATAATCTTACCGCCCAAAAAATTGAACAACTTTTAGCCCTATATAATCAAGGGCAACGTAACTTTAAAGGTTTTACATTAAATCAAGCTAATTTAGCACAAGTTAAACTCCCTTTAATTGTGATGGAAGATGCAAATTTAGAAGCAATAAATTTTGAACAAGCTAACTTAATGGGAGCAAATTTAAACCGTTCAAATTTAAAAAATGCTAATTTTAAAAGTGCTAATTTAATGGGAGCAGATTTAGTTAAAGTTGATTTAGAAAATTCTAATTTATCAAAAGCTTTAATCAGTGGAGTTAATTTAAGTGCTTCTAATTTGTGTAATTGTGATTTAGGAGGGGCTAGTTTTGTCGGCTCTGATTTAACGGCGGCCGATCTACGGGGAGCTAATTTAAAAGGTACTAATTTAAGGGGTGCTAATCTCAGAGGCACTAATTTAACTGAAACAAATATTGATTATGCGATTGTGGATTATGATGATTTAAAAAATGCAATTATTCCTGAACAATTAAGGGATAAAATATTATCTTTACAAGAAGAAATCCCAGATATTGAGGTAGATCAAGGGCTTAATGAATCTATTGATGATGAGGATCAAAGCCATGATTTTTTAATAGAAAATAATGATAATAATGCTGAACAAACAGAAATTAATCAGGCTCAATTTTTTGAAAATCAAAATCAAATTGAAACTAATGAAATTGATACAGATATTATTTATGATAGTTATTTATCCGAGGTAGAAACTGATAGTAAAAGTGATGATTTATCTAATTATTCTCCATTTTTAGAAATGGATAATTCTGAATGGTTTGAAAATGAAGATCAAGAGGATCATGCCGTTATTTTTGGCCATAATTTAGATCAATCTAATGATTCACAGGAAAATACACAAGTTAATCAAGAAATTCCCTCTAATCAAATAGAAGATCAGCCTTTAAGTAATATTTTAGATGATTATCAATGGTTTAATGATTCTGAAGAAAATCAAATGATTGAAATAACTGAACCCTTTTTAGAAATGCCAGAAAATGATCAAAATAGTATTTTTAAAGATAAAGATAGGGCTAATTTAGATAATTTAGATAATCAAGAAAATAGAGAATCAGGTGAGATGTTTGAAACAATTTTACCTGATAATAGTGATCAAGAATGGTTAAATGATTCTGAAGAAATTAAAATTGAAACTTTAGAAATTAGTGATCCTTTTTTAGAAGAAATGCCCAATAAATCACCAGAAAATCTTACTTTTGATCATAATTTATCAGAGCAAAAATCAGAACAAAATCTTGATAGTTTATTAGAAATTCCTGATCAATCTTCAGAAAATATGGAATTAGGTAATATTTTAGAAAGCATTGTAACCAATGATCGAGGATGGTTAAATGATTCTGAAGAAATCAAAATTGAAACTTTAGGAAATGTAGAAAGTTTAGAAAGTTTAGACAATTTAGATAACTTAGAAATCAGTGATCTTTTCTTACAAAGTGCTAGTAATCAAGAGCAAAAACCAATTATTTATGCTCAAAGTTGGGAAGAAAATGAGCTTGATCAATTATTAGCAGAAGATTTAATTTTATCCCATGAAAGTTATGATTTAGATCGGGAAATCAATGATTTATTTAACTTAGGAAGTGAGAAAAAAGAAACTTTAACTAAGGCCACTTTAGTTGATGAAGATAATATTTTTGATTTATCTATTGGGCTAAATAATGAGATAGATTCCCTTATAACTGAGGAAGAAACTATTAAAAATATCTCGGTTTTTGATAATAATAATAAACCTACTTTAATCTTAGAAGATAATCCCAATGAATTACAACAGATATCTGAAACTCAAAATGAGTTATTAGAATTAACTGAAAATCAGGTAATTATTGAGCAATTTGAATCAATAGAAAAAGAGGAAAAAAGTGAAGATTTACCATTGATTTTACCTGATGATTTAGCAACTGAAACTAATTTATTTGTCGCTGAAAATGAAGGTGAAGAAAAACAAACTTTAACTAAAGAAACTTTGATTGATCTTGATATTAATAGTCAAGATTTACCAGCAATTTTACCTGATGATTTAGAAACAGAAACTAATCCCTTTTTCCTTGAAAATGAAACTGAAAATGATAATTATGATCATTTCTTTGAATCAGAAAGTGAAGAAAAAGAAACTTTAAGTAAAGAAACTTTGATTGATTTTAATGCTGATAATGAAGATTTAGCTAACATTTTACCCCGTGATTTAGACATAGAAACTAATCCTTTTTTCACTGAAAATGAAAGTGCTAATTCCGATCATTTATTTGAATTAGAAAATCAATTATCTGAAAAGATTGAAGAAGATCAACATTTATCCCCCGAACAAATTGCTAAATTTAATCAATTTTCTGATTCAATAATTGAAGATCAAGAAGAAAAATTAACTCAATCTCAATCTAATTTTGAAAGTGAAATAACTGCTCAAAATGAAGAAAATGAATCTAATACAGCCATAGAAAGACGAAGAATCAATCAATCAAAATCTACCTTTATTCAAAAGTTAAATAATCCCGTGATTGAGTCTATTCAATCTGTTTTAAAAAACCGACTTCAATACCATTTTAAGAAAAATGTTTTTGAATATTATCAAAATCAATGTGCAATTACCCAATGTAATATTTTACCACTATTAGAAGTTGTAATGATCAATCCTTCCGCTCAAGAAATGCCCGATCACCCTTCTAATGGATTAGTATTAAGACGGGATTTAAGTGTACTTTTCCAATTATTTTTATTAGCAATTAATCCTGATGATTTAACCGTTTTAGTATCTCCTACTATTAAAAATAAGGAATATCAAGCTTTAAATGGGCAAAAAATATTGATCTCAAATCTGCCTAATAATCGCTCTTTAGTTGCCCATTTAAAAAACTGTTCATGGCATCAATCAAATCTTACTAATTTAGGACAAAAATCCCTCAAAAATCAACCATTATCTAAGCAAATAAAAGTTAAAAAAGTTAATGATTTTGACAATCTTAAAACTTATTTAATGGCCCAATCCCAACAACCACGCTGGTTAACTTTTGGCTTGGTGGGAATTACTGCTTTTTCCATAATTGGAGCATTTTTATTTAATTATTTTGGCGGAAATAAAGAATCTGAAGTTATTTCTTCTACTCAAAATTTAAAACCCATAGATGTTACAATCGGTGATTTAACTTATGAAAGTAATGGTTTAATTGATAACAATAATACCTATTTTTCTTTACCTGTTTTAAATCATTTAGGCTTAAATAGTGGTAAGATAAAACCTGAAGCCAATAAGATTAATTTAGAATTTTCAGGTAAGTTCAAAATTAAATTTGTTGATTTAAAAATTAAAGATGAAACCTTTAAAAATCAAGGTTTAATTATTGAAAAAACGGGTATTTCTTATATTCCAATTAATTTAATTAAATCCCTTAAAATTAAATCATCAAATCTAGTGGAAAATCAAACTATTACTTATCAAAATATCACCTATATTAAAACAGGAGAATTGAAAAGATTAGGAGTTAAAATTGGTTGGGATGAAAAAAGTCGGATTTTAACTTTACAGTAGAATATTTGCCCTCATCCCCCGCCCCTCTCCTGTGGAAGCAGGGCTTTTTCACTTATTTTTAAGATTAATAAATCACAAATTATTAAAAAAGTTATAATTTCTAATATAAATTAAGTTCAATTCATTGAACGATTTATATTAGCCTTGAAATTCATTTCAAGGCGGGATCAATACTTTAAGAGATCACAGTGAGTAATTCACTCCCAATGAAATCAATTTCATTGCTAACAGTGATCGTTCAATAAATTGAACTCAGAATTGTATTTTACCCCCGACTTTGAAAACGCCCTGCTGTGGGAGAGGGAAAAAAGAAAATTAACTTAATTTATATTTTAAAATTGCTCATTAAATTTTAATAATAAAAAAATGGATTTAATACCTTATTTATTAATATTTATATTCGGCTCTGCCATCGGTAGTTTTTTAAATGTGGTAGTCTACCGTTTACCCGCTAAAATCTCTTTACTTTACCCACCTTCCCGTTGCCCTCAATGTTTTCATCCTTTAGGAAAAACCGAAAATATCCCTATTTTTGGATGGCTTTGGTTAAGGGGAAAATGCCGTTGGTGTCATAGTCAAATTTCCGGCCGTTATCCCTTTATTGAAATAATCACAGGCCTATTATTTTTAGTTATTTTTAGTCATTTTGGCTTAACTTTTACTACCATTGGTTATTGGCTTTTTATTAGTTGGTTATTAGCCTTATCTTTAATAGATTTAGATACAATGACCTTACCCAATCAACTAACTCAATCAGGCTTAATTTTAGGCTTAATTTTTAACTCAATCAACGGCTTTTTAAATAATAGTTTAACCGGATTAATTTCTGAGTTAACATGGGCTTTAATTGCCATGACAGTGGGCATTTGGAGTTTAGATTTAATCGGTATTCTTGGCACAATTATCTTTAGAAAACAAGCAATGGGAGGAGGAGATCCCAAATTATTCGCCATGATTGGCGTTTGGATCGGTTGGAAAGCCTTATTAATTTCCGGTTTCTTAGCCTGTGCGATCGGGTCAATTTTTGGCATAATTGGCATTGGTTTTAAACAGCTAGGAACTTTTCAAAAAATACCTTTTGGGCCTTTTTTAGCATTGGGCGCGCTCTGTAGTGTCTTTTGGAGTGATATGATAATAACCACCTATCAAAAATTGTTTTTAAACAATTTAGCTTTTTAATTTCTTAACTCCTAATTATTATTGAATTTTTATTTTTAAAATTTGAATTTTTATGTCTTTATTTGATTGGTTTGCAAATCGCCAAAAAATGGATCCACCTCTACAAAAACAACAAGAAAGAGAAATCGCCGATGGTCTTTGGACAAAATGCCCCGTCTGTGGCCATGTGGCTTATACCAAAGACCTCAAAGCCAATAATTTTGTCTGTTCAGAATGTGATCATCATATTCGCATCGGTAGCCAAGAGCGGATCCGTCAACTGATAGATGATCAAACTTGGCAAATTTTAAATGAACAAATTAAACCTAAAGATCCCTTAAAATTTAAAGACCGTAAGGCTTATAAAGATCGTCTTAAAGATTATCAAGATAAAACGGGTTTAACTGATGCGGTTAAAACTGGTACAGGTTTACTAGATGGTTTACCCGTTGCCCTTGGCGTGATGGACTTTGATTTTATGGGGGGCAGTATGGGATCCGTAGTGGGGGAAAAATTATGCCGTTTGATTGAATATGCTACGGCCGAAAATCTCCCCGTGATTATTATTTGTGCTTCTGGGGGGGCTAGAATGCAGGAGGGAATGCTCAGTTTAATGCAAATGGCCAAAATTTCCGGCTCTTTACAACGCCATAAAGATGCCAAATTACTTTATATTCCAGTTTTAACCCATCCTACGATGGGCGGAGTTACAGCCAGTTTTGCCATGTTAGGGGATATTATCATTGCCGAGCCTAAAGCGGCCATCGGTTTTGCCGGCCGTCGTGTCATTGAACAAACTTTACGGGAAAAATTACCCGATGAATTTCAAACTTCTGAATATTTATTAAAACATGGTTTTGTAGATGCCATCATTCATCGTACTCAACTTAAAAAAACCTTAGCTAATTTAATTAGTTTACATCAACCTTATTATTCTCTTGTTCAACCCGTGCAATAATAAATAATAAATAATAAATAATAAGTAATAAGTAATAATTAATAAGTGTTGATTTTTAAATATTAAAAATATATGGAAGCACCTTTTGAACGTTTTAAATTATCTCAAACTGGCAAAACTCAATTAGGAAAACTCAAACAATATACCAAAATTGATCAGTGGAATATCCTTTGTCGTTGGGCTTTTTGTCGTTCTTTAGCAGAACCCACTATCCCCACCCCAATTGACATTCCAGCCGATAGTAATGTAGAGATAACATGGCGTGTTTTTGGGGGTGAATTATGCGATTTATTATTAATAGCTTTAAAACAAAGATGTTATAATGATGGTTTGAAAACCGATAAAGAAACTTTGACTCAACAATTTAGATTACATTTACATCGTGGAATTGGTTATTTAGCAGGGGATCTTAATTTAAAGAAAATTGAAGATTTAGTTATTTTAATTTCAGATCAAAATATAGTTTAATCCCATTTTTCTTAAATCAAAATACAATAATAACTAAGTCGGCCTAGGCAGAATTTTTGATGATAAACCAACCCTTAAGGGCTTTATTCTTTAACACCAAATATCATTTGTAAAACCATATTTTTACCACCTTTTTGATGATATTTGTCAGCCCAAGCCCTAATAATTTGATCTAATTCTTGCTGTGCTTCTTCTAAATTTTCTTCAGCAATATCAAACTCCTCTAAAATGCGCATATACTTTGTATTTTTAGTTGCCCATTCACTCATCATCCGAAAATAACGAGCCGTATCTTCTACCATCAAATAATTGCGTTCTTCCGAATTTTCAGGCGCATAAAAAGGAGTCAATAAAGCATAAAAAGGTAGATTATTCCCATGATCAATTCTTAAAATTGTATTAGAATAAACTAATCTTCTTTTAATATGTTCAGTTAAAGCATCACTAATTGGAACTCTTTTTTCTTCAGGAATATTCTTTTGTGAACCCTCATGTAAAATTTCAATTAATTCTAATAATTGAATTGAAGTAATTAATTGAGCAAAAGGCAAATTTGAAGGCAATTTTTCGAGGATTTTCTGTTGTTGTTCCTTAGAAATATTGATTTGATTAAAACGAGATATTTCTGGCAATAAAGGATATTTTTGTAGCCAAAGATAAGGAAATTGAATTAAATAACGAGGCTCTTGAGAGCCTAACATTTGTAATAGTTTTCCCTCAGTTAAAGCCTCTTTAATTTCCTTAACTATTTGTCTGACTCTTTTGGGTTCAATGTGATGAAGATGCCCTGTCATTCTTGCATTTTCATCTTGTTCAATATAGGTAGCGTAAACAGCTAATTTAGCGGCAGTGGCCGTGGCTTCTAAAAACGCTCCATGACGATGACCTCCCGTTCTTAAAGCGGTAAAAGCCAGATAAAATAGTATTTGATCCATTGAACTTGGACTAATACTTTTGATTAAATTGAGATCGGTTTTTAGATTTGGCATTTGTAGGAACTTTTTAAATCAATTATGATCAAACATTAATGCGTATTTTTAGTAGAATTATATTTTTATTTTGCTAGATCTTATTTTTAATAAAAGCAAAATATTGATATTTTACTAATAAAATATAATGGCTACAGCACCCTAACTTATTATCTGCCAATTGTTTATATTATAAATTGCATTATAGCATATAATTATCATTTTGGCATCAAAATTTCCAAGATTTTAGAAAAAAAACTTGAGATCTAAACATTATTCGACCCAACCCAAACAATTAAGATAATTTGGGTTGTTCTTCTGGATCACGGCCACTGCCCCTTTCGGCGGTTAATTCAGTATGATTATCTGATGAATTAGCGGTATAAAGGTTTAAAATATTTTTGATAGAAAAAGAAGTTACTAAAGCGATTAATAAGATTGGTAAAAATGATTTTTTGAACATTGTTAATAAAACCTCTAATGAATTTAGTTTCTCTTTACTCTCCTTACTTTTTATTCTCGTTCCGGAAATTTTTAAAAATTGTTCTTTTTTTAGATTGAATATTAGATTTAACCATAAAATTTTAATTAGAAAATAGACAAGAAAAATCAATAATTCTTGTCAAAAAATAAAATTGTGATCTCAATCAATTTAAGGCTTTTGACTCGATCACAACCTTCTCTAATTTATGATAAATTCAATAGATAAAGAAATTATTAAAAATTTTCTTCCTCCGTTCAAGGCCATGAAGAAAATCTAATTTGAAACAATTAACAACAGTTATTCACCAAGATCAGGACAAATTTGCTTAAATTTTTCCACTAATAACCAATTTCCCGAAGCATTAAAATTTCCCCAAAGTGAAACTTTTTGTAGATTAAGGCTTTGTTTTAATTCAATATGAATTTGTGGTAAAATCGTGATTAATTGAATTGATTGCTTATGTTTATTTTCAGGATATGTCACCTCTAAATAATATTCTTGATTTTCTTGGTGATGGATAATACCTTCATAAAAATTCGGTTTTTTCTCTTTTAAATAATTTAGTTTTTTGTCAAAAATTTGATCATTTTTTTGAGTAATGGCATTTTTTTGACTGTGTTTATCCCCTTTTGAGCCATAAAAATAACCACTAATAGGATATTCTTCTGGGCGATCGAGGTAAAATCTTTGACCCTCTACCCATTGGGAATGTTCCCACAGCAGATCAAAAAATGGCACGATGATCGCTGGTGCATTTTGATCTGTTAATAACTTTTCTTGAATTATTCTCACATTTAATTCATTAGGCTCACAATTTAATTGAATAGATAAAGCGGCCGCCATGCCGGCCGCCTGTCCAATATTCATCACTAAAGGCTGTAAACGGGTTGAACCGTTGGCAAGATGGGAAACACTAATATTTTTTTCACAAACCAGAAAACCCTCTGTATTTTCAGGGATTAAACTCTCATAAGGGATACAAAAAGGCGTTCCCGTCCATCTTCCGCCCCAACGAATAGACTTAGGCTGAAGGGGGAATTGAAAATTGGGGTAATGGTGATCATTGGCATAATTTCCCACTGCGATCGCACTGATCTGCCCTTGCTCATTAAGAGGTAACTGAGCCACATTCCCCCCAGCAACGGGTAAAATATCTTGTTCAATAATTGTTTTTTTACCAATTAAACGGCGACTTTCTCTGAAATAAGGATGTAAAGCAAAAGCACCACATCCTAATTCACTCGGAAAAGTATTTTTAGCTAAACCGTAACGGATGCCTAATTCCTGTTGAATAAAATAAGCAAAACCTAAACTATGATTAAAAGCCTCAGTTAAAAAACTTTGACGCTCCTCTTGAGAAGATATTAAACGGTTTAAATTTTCGCCGTAATCATTACCATGATGAGGCCAATTAATCATAAATAAATTATGGGGGAGACGACCATAATTTAAAAACATCTCGCCCCCATAACCATCCCATGCCCCCTCATAATTAGTAGGATTATAACTAGATGGTGGGGTAATTTTAGGAGCTTTTTGTCCCTGTCCATAATCCTGTAAAATGACCACCCATGTGGGAGACTGTACCGGATATTTGTGAGTTAACTGAGTTGGAGCGTGGGGAGCGCTCGGCTCTTGCCAATTTTCTCCAAAATCCCACCCCCAACGGTGAGAAACCTCACCTAAAGCCAATAAATCCCCCAATTCCGTGCCATCAATCACAATTTTGGCAAAAATGATATAATCTTGAAAACGAACCCCTAAAATTCGATTATTTTCCCTAATTAATTCCAGAGGTTTTTGTCCTGCAATCCACTGTAAATTATCTAATTGATTAACCCAATCCCTTAAAATATTAGCACCAGTGCGAGGATGATAGGAAAATAAACTAACCCAACTATGATTTAATTGTCCTTTTTGTCGGCGTTGTAAAGCCCTCAAATATGCCCCCCATAGCCCCGTTTGCCAACAAGCCAACTCATTGCCATCGGGAGCAGAAACACCGGCCGAGGTTAACATCCCTCCTAGCCAATATTCTTCACTTACCAGAATGGTTTTTACACCACAACGAGCCGCTTGAATAGCGGCGGCCGTGCCTCCCACGCCCCCACCTACTACTAAAATATCGGTTTTAATTTTTTCCATGTAAAGTCAAATTTTGTGATGATTTTAACCTTGATCTGATAAGAGTTTGAGGTTATTTTACCACCTAAAAAATCAAAAAATATTACAAAAGAGACAATTGCTAACAAAAATTAGTTCAATTTATTAAACAATTGAGGTTAGCCTTAAACCGAAGTTCAAGGCAGGTTAAGGCTTTTAGCATTTAACCCGCAATGAAATTAACTTCATTGCTAACAGTGATCGTTGAATAAATTGAACTAAGAATTGCATTTTCCCTCGACTTTGAAAACCCCCCAAGTCGGGAATGAGGGTTTTTCTAACATTTAAAATTCTCTCACAGACGGCTTTCCATCAATGATTTCACCAACTAAAACCACATCAGCTACCCCCACAAATAAACCATTATCAAGCACTCCGGGAATATTATTAATTTCCTTTTCTAAATCCGCCGGATTTTCAATATGATCAAATTTAACATCAATAATTAAATTTCCTTCATCCGTCACCACAGGGCCGGCTTTTTTAACGCCCATGCGTAACTGAGGTTTCCCCCCTAAAGCTTCTAACTTTCTCATGGTGGGAGTTAAAGCCATGGGGATCACTTCCACAGGTAACAGAAAAGTCGAGCCAAGTTTATCCACTAATTTTCCAGAGTCTACCACTACCACAAATTCATTAGCTAAACTATCCACTACCTTTTCTCTGGTATGAGCCGCGCCGCCACCTTTGATCATGTGTTTATCGGGATCAACTTCATCCGCCCCATCAATAGCTATATCAATGTGATCCACCGCATCGAGGGTAGTTAAGGGGATTTTATATTGTTTGGCTAAAACTTCCGCCTGAAAAGAGGTAGGAATACCCACAATATTTTTAATTTCACCACTAGCTAAACGCTCTCCAATATATTGAATGGCATAAGCCGTAGTTGAGCCTGTACCTAAACCTACCACAGAATCAGATTTAACTCTAGCGGCGGCGGCCTTACCTACCTCTTGTTTCATTAAAGTTACCGGATCCGCACTATTACTCATAAATTTAAAAATCTCCTGAAAATAAATTTTTTTAAATGTTTTTTGTGATTGATAATTAATAACTGACAATACACAGTGAACAGTTGACAATAACAAAAACTTATTGTCAATTGTCCATTGTCAACTGTCAACTGGGATTAACTGGCAGTTTGAGCGCTTAATCTTTCTTTAAGAATGGTTAACTGAGCCGCCCAACGGGGATCGGGCTGAAATGACTCGTTATTGCTGGTGCTGGTGACAGAGGGCTGACCATTGGCATTAGACTTCTGACGAGCATTTTTCTTATTCTTTTTACGGCCAGCGCCACCAATGGAAGGGGTAGGAGTAGAATTAGTATTAGCAACTTTAGGAGTAGGCTTACTCACCACAGTTACGCCTTCTTCTTTCTGATCTCCTTTACCTTTAGTGCGAGGAAGTGCTTTTTCAATTTTTAAGGTATTATCCATAAAAGGATGGCCATTATATTTTTCAATAAAGCGATCGGCATCTTCATCACTAGCCACCGTCACAAAACCAAAGCCACGACATTTACCAGTTTTACGATCTTTAATTAATTTCGTAGTTACCGCCACTTCAGAGTCAACAAAAACTCCTTGAAAAGCCTCACGATCGATCACGTCTTTAGGTAAATTACCAACATATAAACGAATAGACATATATATACCTCCAAATGGATAAAATCAAAAAATTGTGATGATGGACTGTATTCACAAACTATTCACAACAATGACACAAAAAAGAGAAGGATAGACTCGCAGTTTTTCAACTTTGTGCCTGTCGTCTTCCCTTTTCTGTGTCATGATGATAGTTTTTTTAATCAATATATGATTAGTCAATATCTGCTCACTCCTGAATACTGAGAGCCTTAAGAGCAATGTTTTTAGTTTTAGATCAAACAAGTAGTTATAAAAAAAACATAACCTGTTTGATTTGTCTCTTTAATAATTATTACAGATTCTTTTAACAATACGTTAAACAGTACCAAACGTCAAATAATTTTAAATCTATTTGTGTTATTAGTCGTGATATTGATCATTTGTCATTAGTCATTAGTTACCTTGACGCAATTTTGATCTGATTTTCATTAAAATTTTACCTAATTCATTTCGCCCCGTGCCATCTTTCCCACAGCCCCAATAATAGTCTGTAGGCGAGTTTTCCATAATTATTTCTTCACCTGTTGCCAATAAAATTTCTTGTAATTGACCATAGGTGTTAAATTTTATGGTAACTGCTTTTTCCATGATCCCTTGTTTAACTTGTTCCCAGTCTAATCTTACTCGATATTGGCTATTGCGCCCGATGGCCGCCGCTTCTTCAGGAGTTTTAACATCATAAATTTTCGTCATTAACCATTGATCTGGGCTATCATAAAATTTATGAGCTTGATAATAATGTTCTACAGTTAACCATAATTTCCCATCACAAGTAATAGAATGGGAAGAAAAATTAGAAAAACAACCATAAGCTTCATCTGCTTTATAAAAGTAAATTGTCATTGTTAAATTAGCTCTAGTTTTTTTATTTAAAATTTGATTATTTTTTTAATTCTACTAACTTGATAGGTAAAACTATTTAAAATAATAATTGCATTTGTAAATTACCAACATAAACATTATTATTATTAAATTGATTGGGATTAACAATTAGATAAAAAGTAGGAACTAATGCTAAATAATCATTAACAGGAAAATAATAAGAAGCCTCAAACTCTTGTGTCATTGTACCATTACCACCCCCCGCCACTAAATAATTTTTTCCCGTTAAAAGATCAAAAGGAATTGTATAAATAAAACTGGTAATAGTTCCCTCCTTTCCTAAATCTAAAATATTAATACCTGTTTGAATTTGTTGACTATTAATCAAACCATAATTAAGATTAACATTCCTTGGATCAATCTTGGTACTACTATAATTATAACTGCCAAAAAGACGAATTTCTGGATCAATAAACCAATCAAAACCTAGGCCAATCATTTGAGAATTTCCCCCCTTCAATTTCCCCCCTTCACCATCATCTATTACACCCCAAACAGGCAAACTTGAAACCTGTCCATTTTGATCTATTTCTAAATTAAAAATTTGTTGGTATAGCAGTTGAAAATTAAAATTATGACTGGGAGAATAGGTTAATTCACTACTTAAACTATTAGTGCCTTCAAATAAACTATTTTTGCGATTTCCAGCAGAATTAGAGCTATTTAAACGAGTGTTATTTTCTGTTAAATAAGCCGTATTTAATTGTAATTGATCATTGATCGCCCATAACACTATTATACCAGTACCCTGTCCCATCGGAGAAACTAAATTTTGATTAAAATTATTAGGTATAAAATTAACTATTTTATTAAAATAATTAGACCAATTAACACGAGGAGCAATCACCAATTGTAAAGAATTATTAATAGGTAATTGATACCATAATTCTTCAATGATAAACTGATCATCACCGCCAAGTTGACTATTATTAAAATTAACTCCCAACCGATCAAAATTACCCGTTGACATTAGTTGATTAATAGGATGATTATTATTACTCATAACCAACTTTGTTAATAATAGATCATCCCCATTAAAAGAAGTATTTAAACTTAATTCAAGGCGATGGGAAATAGTTAAATTTTGCTGATCAATTTGACGTTGAATAGGTTGATTATTTTCACCCCTTAAAGCTAAATTTTGATTAAGACCTTCAGCCTTAATTTGATCAGCAAAAATCACACCTGATAGGTTAAAATTAGCAATTCCTGTTAACTGGGTAGTAGTAGAAAATTTAGTTAATTCTTGTTCCGTAATTCTAGCTTCTAAACCATCATTTCTACCCTTTAAAATAGCTAATTCTAAAGCGAATTGATTTTGTAATTGTTGAATTTTAGTTAAATCTTCTGGTAGAATATAATTAAGATTATTTTGCTCTAAAATCTGATTGATTATCTCGTCAAAAATAATCGCAAATTCATCCCTTGTTAACTCTTGAACATTATTAAAAATTAATTGAAATTGCCCATTATTGATACTATATTTTTCGATTAATTCCTTTAAAACTAAAAAAGCCCAGTCAGTAGATTGAACATTATTTAATTGATAAACTAAAGGAGAATCTAAAGATAAATCTAAAGATAATTGATTATAATTATTATGATCAGCTAAAACTGGATTAATTCTCAAAAAATAAGCCCCCAGAATAACAGTTGATAAAAACACTGTTTTCATTAAGCTGAAATTCATAGAGTCTATCTTGTTCATTTCTAAAGCTTCGATTCAACAATTGACAATTACCTTTACTTCAAAGTAGAGGATTGAAAAGAAGGAAAATTTTTAAATTTTTCCCTATTCATCAATTGTCAATTGTCCATTGTTAATTGTCAACTGATCTTAATATAACTCATCAGTGATACATCCATAATCAGATAAAGCTTGATTAACTTTTTCTGTGACAGAATCGGGTAAATCAGGGGGTAAAATAGGTGGAGAAGTAGAAGCTAAAACATAACTATTATTTTGCTCATCTAAAACAGCAATTAATTCCACCCCATAAGTTTCAGATAAACTAAAATCTTGAGTAGAAATTACCTCTAAGCTAGTGCTAATTTGACTACTTTGTAATTGTCCTGATTGTTCTTCACCTAAAGAAAATGATAAAATTTGTGGACTAATCATATCTTTATTATATTGACCCGTTTCCTCATTTAAAATTAATAAACTCCATTCTGCTCTAAATTCTAAAATACACATTTTTCCGTCTATATTAGAAGGAAAAATACTCAAATAATAATTAGGATAATCCCCATCATGCCAAAGCCCTAAAAAGGGAGCGCTCCTTGGATTGACATTGCTCCATCTTTCTCGATATGATTGTAATTCAGGTGAAAATCTAGGAGGTGGATTCATTTTATCAAGGCCGGCTAAAGCAAACCAACTTTGAGATCTTTCTGTTAAAAAAGTTTTAAAATTAGATAGATTTTCTTGATTTAATTGAGGTAATAAAGGGGTAATAATTACAGGAAGATCTATTTCCTCCTTTGTGGAATAATCAGATGGAGGTAATGTTTCTATCAGTTCAGAATTGTGATTATTTTGATTAGAATTATCTTCAATAATTTGTGGTGATTGACAAAATTCTGAACTAATCACTAAGGCAAAAGAAAACAAGAAATTAGATATTTTGACTGACATAGAATAATCCTCAATAGCTTGTAGCCAATCCATTATTTGTTAAATTTTAGGTTAACCTTTTTAGCCGATATTTTAAGATTAATTAATCAAGAATTATTAACAACTAGATAATATCTCACAATTGTTAGTTCAATCAATTGAACTAACAATTGTATTTTAACCCCGACTTACAACATAATGAAGATATTTTCTTAAAATTGACCTAATAATTTAACTTCAGGATGTAAACAAATTGTCCAATGTTTTTCCACCTGTTCTTGAACGTAATTAATTAAATTTAAAATATCGATCGCTTTGGCTTGATTATAATTCAAAATAAAATTAGCATGACGTTGAGCCACCTGTGCGCCCCCGATCATATAACCTTTTAAACCTAATTGTTCAATTAACCAACCCGCTTTATAATCGTGGGGATTACGGAACACACTACCACAACTGGGCTTATCATAAGGTTGGGATTGTTTCCTCATGTGTAAATTTTGAGAGGTGATCGCCCTTACTTCCTCTTTACTGAAACCGGGTTGAAGTTGAAAAGTCGCTTCAATCACTAAACGCTGATCATTTTGTAACGATGAACTACGATAACTATAATTCAAATCCTGTGCTGTTAAAGTCTCTATTTTACCATCAGGATTAATCACTTTCACACTAACTAACACATTTTCAGTAGAACTTGTGTGCGCACCCGCATTCATAACTACCGCCCCCCCCACTGTGCCAGGGATACCCACCGACCATTCTAAGCCTTTACAGCCATATTTAGCGGCCTTCCATGCCAGTTTGGGCAAAGCTTCTCCTGCCCCAGCCGTCACCGTACCATTCTCTAGGTCAAATTTACTATAACTTAAATGACGAGTACATAAGACTAAGCCCTCAATACCTCGATCGCTGACTAATAAATTTGAGCCGGCCCCCATTAAAGTTAAAGGAAGATGGTGTTTTTGTAACCATTCAAAACTAGCTTCCACTTCATTAATATTTTGGGGAGCAACATACCACTGGGCTTGCCCGCCCACTCGAAAACTGGTTAAGTTAGCAAGGGCAACTTGAGGTTGGATCAAACATTTTGTTCCGGCAAGGGCGATGGCCGTGGGTTTTGAGCTTTGGGGAAAGAAAAAAGAGGACATGGTTTGGGTGGGAGTCAAGGAAAGAGTCATAAACCTAATATTTTCAGTAATAGTTTCAGTTTAAATGAAGATGTGAGCAATATTAAGTACAGATTTTGTTATAACAATAATCAGGTTTTTTTATTAGGTCAACTGTAATTTAAAGAATTTTGTCTTTGACTTAAAGACAAAATTAATTTAAGTTGTTAGGGGTTTAAGCTTGATTTTGATATAAATTAATCAAAGGATCAATCATTTGATTAAGATTACCTGCACCTAAAAACAAAGCCAAATCACCAGATTTAAGTATGGTTTTAAGAAAATCGGGTAAATTGGTTAAACTAGCTTGATAATAAACTTGGGGATGGTGATCGGCAATTAAATCAGCCAGTTCTTGTCCAGTAATTGTACCTAGATTTTCTTCCCCTGCACTATAAATATCTGTAATGATAACTACATCAGCATCTTGAAAAGATACGGCAAAATCATCTTTAAAAGTTAAAGTGCGACTATAACGATGGGGTTGAAAAATAGCAACTACCCTGTTATATTCAGGCTCTAAAGTGCGTAAACGGGCGGCTTTTAAAGTGGCTTGAAGCTCACTGGGGTGGTGAGCATAATCATCTATAAAGGTAATACCATTGGCACTTCCTTTATATTCAAAACGCCGTTTTGCCCCTTCAAAATTTTTAATCGCTTCGGCAATGGTGGTAAAATCTAAATTAATTAGTCTGCCCACTGCAATGGCGGCCAAAGCGTTACTGAGGTTGTGTTGACCTAATAATTTGAGGTTTAATTCTCCTAACAAAAGGCCTTTTTCCCAAATTTGAGCAGTTGTCCCATTGCCATGATAATTAACCTCTTTGACGGTATAATCGGCATTACGTTCCGCAAATAAACTATAACTAATTTGGGGTTTTAATTTTTCCTTAACTAGCTCACAGTCAACACATCCCACTACTATCTCCGATTGATCGGCAAAAATTTTAAAGGTTTTAATAACTTCCTCTAGATCTTGATAGTGATCAGGATGATCTAATTCAATATTAGTAATAACGGCAATTTTAGGAGAATGTTTTTTTAATGAGCCATCAGACTCATCGGCCTCGGCCACTAAATATTTTCCCTTGCCTAAACGAGCATTGCCCTCAAAAGCCTGAACTTCCCCCCCGATAATTACAGTGGGGTCTAAACCGGCCTGGTATAAAATATAAGAAATTAAACTACTGGTGGTGGTTTTACCATGAGTTCCGGCCACTGCAATACTTTGATAATCTTCAATTAAAGCGGCCAATAGATCGGAACGATGAAAAATTTGACAACCTTTAGACTGGGCGGCCTGATATTCAGCATTATTAAGATTAATAGCGGTGGAACAAATGACCTGTGGTAACAAGCTTGAAAGGTTAGCAGAGCAAGGATCTAAGTTAGGAGAGTGAAAAAAGTTTAAATTTTCCGCCGTCTGAGCATTAAAAATATGCGCTCCTACTGACTGTAAACGATCTGTAATATGACTAAAGCGTAGATCCGAACCAGAAACAGGTAAATCTCTTTTGGCCAAAACGTATGCAAGGGCAGACATTCCGATGCCACCGATCCCGATAAAATGAAAGGGTTTGCCGTTTAAATCAACTTTATTCAATCTTCACTCTCCTTAAACATACCGCTAAAAGATAATATAGGGTTTTAATGAACAATTACAGCGATATAATATCAATAAATTGGTAATAAAGGCTAGATTTGATTAATTTTTCTATTGTTAAGGTCTGTAAAGTTTTAGATTTTGTTATAGATTGCTGATTAGATTAATTAGTTGTTTTTCCCTTTCTGTTTTCCGTTTTCGTCTCAGTTGTGGAACAAGTCAAATTTGGAATTTTGAATTTTCTATGATTTTTTGATCAGCCTTTACGATATGATGTTGTCTTAATTAATAAAATTTTATTTTTGTAATCTAGTAAATTGAGGGTAAGACTCTGTGACTATTAAAGTAGCGATCAATGGTTTTGGACGCATCGGCCGAAATTTCGTCAGATGCTTATTAACAAGAACAAACAGCCAATTAGAATTGGTTGGTATTAATGATACTTCTGATCCTAGAACCAATGCTCATTTGCTTAAATATGATTCCATGTTAGGCCGGCTCGATAACACCGATATTTCAGCGGATGATAATTGTATCTACGTTAATGGTAAAACCATTAAATGTGTTAGCGATCGCAACCCTTTAAACTTACCTTGGAAAGAATGGGGTGTGGATCTCATTATTGAGTCTACTGGGGTATTTGTGACCGAAGAAGGTGCTTCTAAACACATTGAAGCTGGTGCTAAAAAAGTTTTAATCACTGCCCCCGGCAAAGGTGCTGGTGTGGGTACTTATGTAATGGGTGTTAACCATGAAACCTACGAACATAATAAACACAATGTAGTGAGTAATGCTAGTTGTACCACTAACTGTTTAGCTCCCATCGCAAAAGTGTTACATGAACAGTTTGGCATCATCAAGGGGACAATGACCACCACCCACAGTTACACCGGAGATCAACGTATTTTAGACGCTTCTCACCGTGACTTAAGACGTGCCAGAGCGGCGGCGATCAATATCGTTCCTACTTCCACCGGAGCGGCTCAAGCGGTAGCTTTAGTTATTCCTGAGTTAAAAGGAAAATTAAACGGTATTGCATTGCGTGTACCTACCCCTAATGTTTCCGTTGTTGACTTAGTGGTACAAGTGGAAAAAGGCACTTTAGCTGAACAAGTTAATGCGGTACTCAAAGAAGCGACTCAAAGCAAATTAAAAGGTATTTTAGATTATACCGAATTACCTTTAGTTTCTAATGATTTCCGCGCGACTGATGTTTCTTCTACTGTTGACGGTAGTTTAACCATGGTAATGGGGGGAGACATGGTTAAAGTTGTCGCTTGGTACGACAACGAATGGGGTTATTCTCAGCGTGTGGTTGACTTAGCTGAGTTAATGGCTTCTAAGTGGCAATAATGGGATAATCTCATTTTAGTTTAAAAATTCTCCGCCTGTGGCCATCGTGCTAAGGGCGGAGATTTATGTTTTAATCAAAATTATCGATCATGGGATAATTTTTCCTTAAAAAGTTGACGTTGCATTTCTGCTTGTGCTAACAGTGACTCTGCAAAGGCGATCGCATCTTGTGCCGAATGACCTCCCGTTAACTCTGCTAATTCATCCCTTCTATGGACATATTTTTCTAAAGATTTAACCCTGATTACTGTTCTTAAAGCTGAATCCTCTTTTTCTTGACTTAATACATTTGTTTCAATGGTTTGTTTATTGACCCGAAAATGACCGTCAGCCATGGCCGCCACTAGGGGCTGATGGGTGACACATAAAACTTGATGATAACAGCTTAATTGATGTAATTTAGCGGCGATCGCCTGAGCCACTTTACCTGAGACTCCCGCATCAATTTCGTCAAAAATTAGAGTTTTAGGAGTTTGTTGAGCTTGGGTAAAACAGGATTTTAAAGCGAGTAAAAAACGAGTCATTTCTCCCCCAGAAGCAATAGTCGCAAGGGGTTGTACTTCTTCTCCGGCGTTGGGGCTAAAATAAAAAGTAATGTTTTCTGCACCCTTGGCACAGGGAACACAGGGAATTAAACGACATTGAAATTTAACTTTTTCCATCGCTAAAGGTTTTAATTCTTCAATTAATTGTTGTTCTAATTTATCTGAGGAATTTTGACGTAATAAAGTTAATTTTTGACATAATTTATCTAAATTTTCTTGTTCAATTTGATATTTTTTCTCTAATTCTTCAATAGATTGGCCTTCATCGGTTAGTTCTAGTAATTCCCGTTGTAATTCTTGATAAAACGTCATTAATTCAGGTAAATTAAAGTTATATTTACGGCATAAATTCTTTAATAATCTAATTCTTTCTTCAATTTCACTTAATCTTTCTGGATCAGCCTCTAAATTTTCTCCATAACTATTAATTTGTTGACCTGCTTCCACCACTTGAGTAATAGCTGAGTCGATCAACTCTAAAATAGGCTCTAATTGCGGATCATAGTCCACCATATCCCTTAAAATATTTTCCGCATCCCCCAACAGATCGGCGATGGCAGGGCGATCGAGATCATTTTGATAAAGTAACTGATAAGCCTGATAACTAGACTGTTGTAGCTCTACAATATGACTAAGGCGCTCCCTTTCCTGTTCTAACTGTTCTAACTCATCAACCTCAGTTAACTGAGCTTGATCCAATTCCTGTAATTGATATTGAATAAAATCTAACCTTTGAGAGCGTTGCTGTTGTTGGGAAATTCTTTTTTCTAAATTTTTCTTCGCAATCTGAGTCAATTCATAAGCTTCTTGAACTTTTTTTCTTTGTTCTAATAATATTTCACCGCCATAACTATCTAATAATTCCCTTTGACGCTCTGGAATCATTAAGTCAATGGTTTGACCTTGAGCCGTAATTTCTACTAATTGCTCCCTTAGTTGACTCATAAAGCTCCGATTGACCAATAAACCATTAACTTTCATGCGCGATCGCAGACTAGAACCAGCACTCATTAATTCCCGACTAAAAAGAATTTTATTGTGAGGTAAAGGCTTAATTTGATGAAGATCTAGTAACTTTTTTAAATTATCATTAATGGGAAAAACCCCCTCAATTTTTGATTTGTGACTACCCGCTCGGATCAAACGACTATTAACTTTACCACCTAATAATACATCAATGGCATCAAGAATAATAGATTTACCAGCACCTGTTTCCCCCGTCAAGACAGTTAAACCAGCCTGAAAATCCAATTCTAGCTGGTCTATAAGTGCAAAATTCTCAATTGAAAGAGACAATAACATATTCTAGGTTTAAGAGTGCAGATGTTCAGGATAAATCACAGGTTTATTATTGATTAGAACTATTATAAACTGATCCTTAACAATCAATTTAAAAAATTCAACGCAGATTAGGTTACAATGATCTACGATGAATCATTATATAAATTCAAGGTAAAAAATTATGACTCCTTCTTTAGCAAACTTTTTGTATAGCTTATTAGCTGGTGGACTTATAGTTGTAATTCCTGCAACGGTGGGTTTAATCTGGCTTAGTCAAAATGATAAAGTGACTCGTTCATAATTTTATTTTGTTGAATCTCATCCCCTCTCCCAAGGGCGAGGGGTAATTTCACTTGAACAAATTATTCCCAAATTTCACAACTTAGATCTCCGGCTTTTTTGGTAAAACGGATATTTTCTTGATAGTCTACCGGACAATCAATCACCGTGGGGACATCTTGGGCTAAGGCTTCTTTTAAAATTGGGATTAAATCATCGGCCGATTCTACTCGATAGCCTTTCAAGCCCATACTTTCGGCAAATTTGACAAAATCGGGATTGGTAAAATCAATAAAACTGGCATGGCCAAATTGGTTCAGTTGTTTCCATTCAATTAAACCATAACCATTATCGTTAAAAATCAGAGTAACAAAAGGAGTTTTCACCCTTTTTGCTGTTTCTAATTCTTGACAATTCATCATAAAGCCACCATCCCCTGTAACGGCCACAATTTTTTTGTCAGGATAAACTAATTTAGCGGCGATCGCCCCTGGAATGGCAATCCCCATGGCCGCAAAACCATTGGAAATAATACAAGTATTGGGCTTATCACAGTGATAATGACGCGCCATCCACATTTTATGCGCCCCCACATCACTAATGACTATATCCTCTGCTCCCATCACTTGACGTAAATCATAAATAATTTTCTGTGGTTTAAGAGGAAACTCTCGATCGACACAGTAACGCTCATATTCCTCTTTAAGATCCGTTCTTAACTTGGTTAAACTAGAAGAAACTTTTCCGGTGCGATCGGCACGTTTGAGAATATTATCAAGGGAATCGGCTATATCCCCCACTACTTCAACGGTTGGAATATAACTACTATCTATTTCGGCGGATAATTCGCCAATATGAATAATGGGAGTTTTACCTAAAGGATTCCATTTTTTAGGGGAATACTCAATTAAATCATAACCTACGGCAATAATTAAATCACTTTGTTCAAAGGCGCAGGTAATTAAATCCCTCTGTTGTAGCCCTACTGCCCACAATGACAGGGGATGGGTATAGGGGATCACCCCCTTACCCATAAAAGTATTGGCCACTGGAATCTGTAATTGGGTAGCGAATTCTGTTAACATTTCCGAAGCATGGGAACGAATAGCACCATTTCCTACTAAAATAAGGGGATTTTTCGCTTTAGAAATTAAAGAGGCGGCCGCATTAATTGTCCGATAAGAGGAGTAAATTTTATCTTTATTATCTTTACTTAAGGGTTTTCCCTCTACTTCCATGGCCGCAATATTTTCGGGTAAATCTATATGCACAGCACCGGGCTTGTCGGATTGGGCAATTTTAAAGGCTTTGCGTACTACTTCCGGCGTAATGCCTGGCCGCACAATCTGTTTATTCCATTTTGTGACGGGTGCAAACATGGCCACGAGATCAAGGTATTGATGGGATTCGATGTGCATTCGATCTGTTCCCACTTGGCCGGTAATGGCCACAAGGGGAGCGCCGTCTAAGTTAGCATCCGCTACCCCTGTCATTAAGTTGGTGGCGCCGGGCCCTAAAGTGGAGAGACAAACTCCGGCCTTGCCTGTGAGTCGGCCATAGAGATCCGCCATAAAGGCCGCGCCTTGTTCATGACGTACGGTGATAAATTTAATCGTTGAATCTCTTAAAGCTTCTAATATATGGAGATTTTCCTCGCCCGGAAGTCCGAATATATATTCAACTCCCTCGTTTTCTAAACATTTAATTAATAAGTCTGCTGTGTTCATAAATTTAGTTATTGGTTATTTGTAATTATTACTGATTACTGATTACTGATGAATTGTTTTAATGTTTTTAATAATTCTTCTATTGTATAAGGTTTAAGGAGAAAAGTATCAGCACCCATCTTGAAAGGGGTTTGATAATTTTTAATTAATCCACTATTAACTATTATTTTAACATATTAATTTTGGCTCTGTAATATTGGTATTAACTACTGAAATGGTTTTTCTACATTATTGTTGTTATTACATTAAATAATATATCATGTTTTTTAATAAGATTTAATTGAAAAATAATTGATCATAGTGAGGATAAAAAGGGTCTCTAAAATTTATTTACTTGAAGGTTTTACCCCCACAATGACATAATTACTATTTAATCCAAATAGTTTTAATATTGACAAATTCTTTAATCCCTTCAATCCCTAATTCTCGGCCAAAACCTGAATGTTTGATCCCCCCAAAAGGTAAACGAGGATCTGATTTAACCATGCCATTAATAAACACTGCTCCCGCTTCAATTTCTTGAATAAAACGCTCAATTTTAAGCTGATCTTTTGTCCAAACACTAGCACCTAAACCTAAGGAAGTATCATTGGCTAAATTAATCGCACAATCAATATTTTTTACTCTAAATAGTAGGGCAACGGGGGCAAAAAATTCTTCTTTGTAAGCAGGAGAATTAAGGGGAATATCTTTTAAAATTGTAGGGGGATAAAAATTACCTGAACTCTCTAAAATTTGACCTCCTGTGACAATTTTTGCTCCCATTTCTACGCTTTTTTGTACTTGTTGATCAATATCTTGTAAAATCGATCGAGTAGCTAAAGGCCCAATATCCGTATCGTTTTTAAAGGGATCTCCCACTTTCAAGGCTTCAAATTTTGCTTTTAATTTTTCTTCAAACTGATCGGCGATCGCTTCTAATAAAATAAATCTTTTGGCCGCAATACAAGATTGACCATTATTTAATAATCTGGCAGTAACTGCCACATTCACAGCCTCATCAAGCTCTGCATCCTCACAAACGATAAAGGGATCACTTCCCCCTAACTCTAAAACCACTTTTTTAATATTTTGCCCTGCTACGGAGGCAAAACTAGCTCCGGCCGGCTCACTTCCCGTTAAAGTTCCCGCTTTGATGCGATCGTCTGCCATTAGTTTAGGCACTTGATCCGCCCCGATCAATAAAGTTTGAAATACCCCTTGGGGTAAACCGGCCAGTTTAAAAATTTGCTCGATGGCTAAGGCACATTGGGGAACATTGGAGGCGTGTTTTAATAAGCCCACATTTCCCGCCATCAGAGCAGGAGCGGCGAAGCGGAAAACTTGCCAAAAGGGAAAATTCCAAGGCATCACCGCTAAAATCACCCCTAAAGGTTGATAGGTAATATAACTCTCAGTAGCATCACTAGCAATCTTAATATTTTTTAGAAAATCAGAGGCATTTTCGCCATAAAAACGACAAACTAAAGCACATTTATTGACTTCAGCGATGGCACTTTTGAGGTTTTTTCCCATTTCAAGGGTCATAATTTCAGCATATTTTTGGGAATTTTGCTCTAAAATATCAGCTACCCTCATTAAATATTGACTGCGTTGCTCCATCGAAGTTTGACGATAGGCAATAAAAGCTGATTGAGCCAAATTAAGCTTAGATTCAATTTCCTCAGAATTGAGAGGTGAAAAAGATTTAATTGTTTCTCCCGTAGAAGGGTTGACTGTAGCGATACCCATAATTTTTACTTTGGTGATAATTGAACAATTGTCAAGAATTGATAACTGGTTATTTGTGATTTGTCAACAGTATATAGACAAAATTTTAACAGAAATTATCACACAATAGATCAGGTTAAAAGTTAGGATTTTGGTAAAATTCCATTGTCAATTATCAATTGATCAATAAAGATAGATTTAATGATCTTTTGTGTTCAAATGATTATAAAATTAAAAATATTAAGTATTAAAATTAAAACTAATTAAGATTTTTGCGCTTTAGCATTAGGTTAAAGCTTTCTCATGGACACTAATCAACTGTTAACACGCTATCAACAAGGCCAAAGGGATTTTCAACAGTGGAAACTACGAGAAGCCAATCTGATCGGAGTTAAACTATCTCAGGCTAATCTTTCAAAAGCAGATTTGCAAAAAGCCAGTTTAGCTAGAGCGGATCTCAGTCGTTGTTATTTAATTGAAACTAATTTCACGGAAGCTTTTTTATATGGCACTGATATGAGATTTGTTAAATTACAAAAGGGAATTTTACTCCATGCTGATTTAACAAAAGTTAATCTTCAAGGGGCAAGATTAGATCATGTGGATTTAACGGGTGCTAAACTAAGTGGTGCTATTTTAAGTTGGGTTAGTTTCTATAAGGCTAATTTACCTCATGTTAATCTTTGTGGTGCTAATTTGAGCGGGATTAATTTTCGTTCTGCTAATTTAACTAATGCTAATTTAAGTTGGACAAATTTAACAGGTGCTAGATTAAGTGGTGCTAATTTAAAAGGTGCAATCTTAAATGGAGTTAAATTAAATAGTGCTTTTCTCAATGGCTTAGACTTAGAGGGAATTGATTTTAGTGGAATGGATCTAAATCAGGCTAAATTAAGTGGAGTTAATTTTAATGGTGCTAATTTAAGTGGTGCGGATCTAAGTGAGTCTCATCTACAGGTAGCACAATTAAATGAGACTAATTTAAAACAAGCTAATTTATATCAAAGTAAATTAAATCGCTCCCATTGTATTCAAGCTAATTTAATGAAAACAGATTTAAGGGAAGCTGACTTAAGAAATGCGGATCTGCGGGGTGCAAATTTGAATTTAGCTAATTTAACTGGGGCTGATCTTAGTGGTGCAAATTTAGAAGAAGCTTATTTATGGGGTGCAAATTTAGAAGGGGTTAATTTAACAGATGCTAATTTAACTAAAGCTAGTCTAAGAAATGCAGATCTGACTGGTACTAATTTAAACAATGCTATTTTAAATGGGGCTATTATGCCAGACGGAAAAGTTTATTAAATAATAAGTTAATAAACTAAAAATATACTTATTACTGATTACTTATTATTTAAAAATTAGGGTAGATCCGTATCACCCATTAAAAAGCGATCGCACTCCCGTGCCACTTCACGCCCTTCATTAAACGCCCAGACAACTAAACTTTGACCTCGGCGACAGTCTCCGGCCGCAAAAACTTTAGGAAGACTGGTGGCATATTTGCCATATTCGGCCTTAATATTACTACGGGGATCCCGTTCTAAACCTAAACTATCTAATAAAGGTTGTTCAGGGCCTAAAAAGCCCATCGCTAATAATACTAATTGGGCGGGAATTATGCGTTGTGTCCCTTCAATTTGTTTGAGATTAAAACGACCATTTTCGTCTTTTTCCCATTTAACTTCTACCACATGAACAGCCTTAACATTACCGTTTTCATCGCTCTCAAATTTAGTGGCAGTGGTTAAATAACTACGAGGATCATCCCCAAATTTTGCGACTGCTTCCTCTTGTCCATAATCTAATTTATAGACTTTAGGATATTCAGGCCATGGGTTATCAACTCCCCTTGTTTCGGGAGGTTTGGGCATAATTTCTAATTGAATAACACTGTTACAACCGTGACGAATGGAAGTACCAACACAGTCTGTTCCCGTATCACCACCACCAATAATAACTACATCTTTTCCTTGTGCAGAAATAATGTCGGGGTTTTTGTTAGGATCTAAGACATTTTTCGTATTAGCAGTTAAAAATTCCATCGCAAAGTAAATACCTTTGAGATCACGGCCTTCAATGGGTAGATCACGGGGCTTAGTTGCACCTGTACAAAGAATTACCCCATCATATTCATCTAATAATTGTTGGGCGGGTAAATCTTTGCCAATTTCCGTATTACAAACAAACTTAACCCCTTCTTCTTCTAATAATTGAATGCGTCTTAAAACCACATTAGTTTTATCTAATTTCATGTTAGGAATGCCGTACATTAATAAACCACCCGGCCGATCTTCCCGTTCATAAACTGTTACTAAATGACCTGCTTTGTTGAGTTGGGCGGCCGCAGATAAACCGGCCGGCCCTGAACCCACAATTGCAACTTTTTTACCCGTTCTTTTGGCTGGAGGCTGTGCTTTAACCCAACCTTCTTCCCAACCTTTGTCAATAATAGAAACCTCAATATTCTTGATAGTAACAGGGGGATTTGTAATACCTAAAACACAAGCACCTTCACAGGGTGCAGGGCAGACTCTACCAGTAAATTCAGGGAAATTATTTGTTTTATGAAGACGATCTAAAGCCTCTTTCCATAAACCCCGATAAACTAGATCATTCCACTCAGGAATTAGGTTATTAATAGGGCATCCACTTGCCATATTGTTAAGGGTTTTTCCCGTATGACAAAAAGGGATCCCACAGTCCATACAACGAGCGCCTTGATTTCTCAATTTTTCCTCGTCCATTGGTAAATGAAACTCATCCCAATTACCAATACGTTGATCTGGTAATAATTCAGATGGTAATTCTCGTAAATATTCTAAAAATCCTGTCGGTTTTCCCATAATTATTCCTTGTAGTTAAATAAATATAATTTATGATTCTTAATTTTAGCAAATAATTGTCATTAAATGCTAGGGTTGTTATTAATTAATCCTTGACAATGGCAATTTAACAATTTTACTGTAATTGATGCTCCATTGTTACGCCTGTCTTGTTACAATTGGCTTAAGCCCACAGACTTTATCCCTGTTGACTTAATCTTAAGTTTTGAGATCAATTAAGAAAGTGCAAACTTGATTATACCGATTATTGACAAATAATTTGTATAAATATTTATATTTGAAAAAAAAAGTCTAGTCAATAATCAATAGATCATCAATCAAAAAAAGGTTAAAATAAGATTATTAGACTTCTTGCACAAGTCAAGTAATAGGTAATAATTAATCAGTAATAAGGATAAGAATTGATAAAAACTTGATGATAATTGATTTTATTAGTTAATATTTATTACTTTTCTAAGAAGTCTATTTACATCATTATAATTATATTTTGGAGTGTTAAATAATGGCTTGGCGAGGTTCAACTAATATTCAAGATCGCACTTTTAGTATTTTAATTTATTTATTTGCTATTTATGATAGTTTCTTTTTTGGTAGTTATTTATTTGATAAGTTTCCACCATTAATCCAATTAATTTTATCTTATATTTTATTTCCTATTCATATTGTTTATAGTTTAAATAGTTATGCTAGTTTTATTGTATTTATCATTTTATATTTAGCGGTGGTTAGAAATAATCAAATTAAACATTTTATTCGTTATAACGCTTTACAAAGTATTTTAATTGGTATTTTATTAAGTTTATTAGGTTTAGTGATTAAGTGGATTTTTGAGCCTATTTTTGCGGGATTTCCTTTATTAATTCAAGCACTTTATAATTTAATTTTTATTACTTCTTTTGGGGCTTGTTTATATGCCATGTTTCAGTCAGCAAGGGGAATTTATGCAGAACTTCCTGTTATTTCAAAAGCGGCCTATAATCAATTATATTATTAGTTAATCCTTGATTAAATTCACTCTTTTATTATTAATTTAGTTCAATAAAATTAAGTAATTTTTGATTGAAAATTATTTATAGCAATCCTCAATAAACCCTAGCAAATCAATTATTATAAAAAAGACAATCAATTTATAAATGATATATCTTGAAATAAAATTTTTCTTTGCTATAATTAATCAAAAGTAACCAATAAAAAATAATCAATCATAAATTTATTTAGGAGTTAAAAAATGTTTCGTGGCTCAATTGAAACTAAAGATAAAATTATCAGTAGTTTAGTTTATCTTTTACCTTTTCTTGATGTATTTCCCATTGGTATTCCCTTAATGAAAGATTTTCCATTGGTAACATTAATTTATTTACCTTTTCGCCCTTTAATTAATTTTTATCATAGTTTTCCCTTTGCAGGATTAATCATTTTCTTTGCTTTATTTTTAGGTGTAGTGAGAAATCCTAATGTTAATTATTTTACTGCATTTAACACTTTACAAGCAATTTTATTAGATTTAGTTTTAGTTTTAGGAGGCTTTGCCTTACAAATTTTAATGAACGGTTTAGGGTATCAAAATTTATTAGTTTTAACGGTAGCTAATACGATTTTTCTTGGTACTTTAACGGCCTGTTTTTATGGCACAATTCAATCAGCTAGAGGCTTAAAAGCTGAACTTCCTGCCATTTCTAATGCCGTTTCTTCCCAAATTCGTTAATTTTTGCTATTGCTCATTATCCATTATTCATCAATTGATAATTGACAATTAATTTTGTTTAAAATCACTCAAAAAAACCAAAATAAAAAAATTTTCTTTATTTTTAATCTTCTACTTTTAAATAGTTTAAAGTAGACATTATTGTCAATTGTCAATTGTTGAATTATTATTCTAAAATAACATAATTTTCTAACGAGCCGATCCCCTCAATTTCCACTCGAATGCGATCGCCCACTTGTAACCCTGCGATGCCACTGGGTGTACCCGTTAAAATCACATCTCCGGGTACTAAAGTCATAATTTGGGAAATATAAGAAACTAAAACCTCCGGTGAAAACAACATTTCTTGAATAGAGGCACATTGACGGGGTTCGGTTTCGTCATTGACAAAAGTTTTTAAATATGCTCCCACGCTGATCTCACGCACGATCCAAGGGCCTAAAGGGCAAAAAGTATCAAAACCCTTGGCTCTCGTCCATTGTTCGTCTTTGATTTGTAAATCTCTGGCCGTAATATCATTGGCGATGGTATAACCCCAAATTTTACTTCTAGCTTCTTGGGGTGGCAGATGGGAAATGCGATCGCCGATCACAAGGGCTAACTCCCCCTCATAGTCTAAACGGTGAGATTGTTTAGGATAAATAACAGGTTTATTATGGGAATTTAAGGTGGTGGGGGGTTTGAGAAAAATTAGGGGTTCATCGGGGGGAGGAGTTCCCATTTCAGCCGCATGGAGAGGATAATTTTTACCTACCGCTACAATTTTAGAAGGGTTACAAGGTGCTAATAATTCATATTGATCGGGGTTTAATTCTAAATCAACTTCTTTGCCACCTAACCAAGGAGGTGCATCTAAAAGTTTAACCGTGCGATTAAGTTGTAATAAACCGTAATGAATGGTATTTTCTAAGGTTTTCACCCTAACATAGCGTTGTGCCATAATTTATCTATTGATCCTAGCTCTCTAAAATAATCATAAAAATCAAAAAATTAAGGTGAGAGGATGAGTCATCTTGTCCATTATAATAGTAAAATGCTAAATGCCTTGTTTTTCTAATTGTATCTTTAAACTTAATGACCTAAAGACAGTCAGAAAAACCATCTTGTCCATAAGGAGAATATCTAAATAATGAGTAATTCCTACGAAATGATGTATATTTTGCGCCCTGAGTTCTCAGAGGAGCAGGTATCTCAAACGATCGAAAAGTATAATAAATTTTTAACCGATCACGGTGCCACTGATATTGAAGTTAAAAATTTAGGTAAGCGTAAATTAGCTTATACCATCAAAAAACGTAATGACGGAATTTATATTCAAACGAATTATAAAGCCGATGGCACTCAAGTTGCACCCTTAGAAAGAGCAATGCGTTTAGGAGATGAGGTTATTCGTTATTTGACGATCGCCCTCAAAGATGAAGCTAAAACATCCGAGTCAAAGGTTGAAGATGCTACTTCAGAAGCCGATGCTAATTAACAATTGACAATTGAACCATTCATTGTTAACTTTCCATTATCAATTATCCATTAATAAAAAATACCCACCTTCTAACCTGAAGGTGGGCTTTTTTGTGCAAATAGTTAAATTTTTGAGATTAAAAATTAATCTTAAAGATACTTTTAGACAAAAACAGATTTTAGTTTAAATTAGTAAACACCCAGATTGATCCGATTATCTTCTTAATTTAAGACATCATCACTCCAAGTAGTAATCATAAACTCACCGAAATTAGCGTCAAGCTTGGCTCTTTGAGCTTCAGTTAAGTCAGGAATATTTAACACATCCTCAATTTTTTGGTATGGTGCATTGTCAATAATTTTTTTGGCTAAAATAGGATAAAAACCGGGTAAGTGAATAAAATCTCTTACCTTTGAGTTATTCAAATCCACTTTTTTCCCAAAATTAGTTCCTAGTTTGCTGTCTGCTCTATTGTACATAAAAATCAAAAAAAGAAAGTTATCTATTTAGTTTTCCAGTTAATTATAACGATAAAATGCTAAAGTTTTGTTTTTTTATCTAACTTTAAAATTAATTTCTAAACATAAAACTAAATTTTTTTACTAATCAAATTTAGCTTTCATTATTAATGAAAAAATACCCACCTTCAGCTTATAAGGTGGGCTTTTTTGTGCAAATAGTTAAATTTTTGAGATTAAAAATTAATCTTAAAGATACTTTTAGACAAAAACAGATTTTAGTTTAACTTAGTAAACACCCGGATTGATCCGATTATCTTCTTCATTATAGACATCAATCGGAGGGTTAACTGTAAATTTGTCTAAATTGGCTTCAAGTTTAGCTCTTTGAGCTTCAGTTAAGTCAGGAATATTTAACACATCCTCAACTTTGTCGTATGGTGCATTTTTGCCAATTTTTTCGGCTAAAGTTGGATAAAAACCGGGGATCTCACGGAATTTACGCAAAGGGGTATTATTCAAATCGTATTTTTTACCAAAATCAGTTTCCAGCAGAGCATCAGCCGGATTACGGCGTTCTGTTACTGCTAAAATAGGGGATGAGGGTAAGGTTAATTGTAATTCACCAGCACTACTTTGATTAATGCCAAAAGCAAAACTACTGATTACAAGAACCAATACTGCTAATGCCTGAATTAACTTTTTCATCAATTTAAGTCCTCCTTTGGCTGATTAAGCCAAAAATATATGTTGTTTTTTAATTTTAAGTTTGATGGTACAAAAATTTAAGTTTTTTGTTCAAAATCTCATTTTATACTAAGGCGCACTTTCCTTAACTGTGACCACGATTTAGAAAAGATGTGTTAACATCAAAAAAAATTTATTCTAAATTATCTCAATTAATATTCTCTGACGGTTTAAGCAAGATGAGTAAGGTTTTAGTTCTCAATGCTTCCTACGAACCCCTGAATGTTACCAGTTGGAAAAGGGCAGTGGTTTTATTGATTAAAGGTAAAGCTGAATCAATTGAACATTATGAAGAATATTTATATCATAATTTTCCTTCTCCGGCGGTAATTCGTCTGCGTTATTATGTGCGTGTGCCTTATCAAGAAATTCCTTTGACTCGTCGTAATATTTTTGAACGGGATCGCCACACTTGTCAATATTGTAATCGAGTCGGGGGAGAATTAACTTTGGATCATATTATTCCCCGTTCAAGGGGTGGCGGCCAATCATGGGAAAATTTAGTTACTGCTTGTATGAAATGTAATGTGAAAAAGGGTAATCGTACTCCGAAAGAAGCGAATATGATCTTATTAACTAAGCCCGATCGCCCTAGCAGTACCCTTCATTTTGAAATTATTAAACATTCTAAAAATGTTATTAATCATCATTGGCAAAAATATATTATTAATGGATAATTGACCGTTGAAAATTAACAATTAACAATGAATTGATCGATTTTATTTTCTGCCAAAATCGGCGGGAATTTGTCCATAATTGGCCGTATCCCATTTAATAATTTTATTTTGATAACGGTTATTTTCTAACCAAAATAAAGCCCGATTAATTAAATCAAAAATTTCTTGATTATCTTCAGTTTCTATTAAGTTAGTGGTAACTTTTTGCCGTTTTACCCAGTTAATTGCAATTTTTGAATCGGAATAAATAGGAATAGTTGAATTTTTAGTTTTAAGATAGGCTAAACCGTGAACGATCGCTAAAAATTCACCAATATTATTAGTACCATTAGGGATGGGTTTTTTCTGAAAAATAATTTCACCTGTGGCTAAATGTACTCCTCGATATTCTACTAAACCCGGATTTCCTAAACAAGAAGCATCTACACAAATACTATCTAAAATTATGTCATCTGTCCATAAATTAGGATTAATTATTTTAGTATTTTGTTCTTGTTGATGAAAAGTATTTTTAAATTGTTCAGCACTTAAATTAAAAGCTTTTTCGGCTTCAGTTAAAGTTTTAAATGATTTATATAAAGCACCTTTAAAGCCGTTAACTTGTGCTTGACAGTCTGGCCAATTAGTAAAAATTCCCGTTTTTTTTCCTTTTAAAACAACGTAATATTTTGACATAGATTTGGTTATTTTTTATTCTTTATTTGTTCATTATCAATTATCAGTTATCAATTGTCAATTATTAACTTATTCTTCCTAATAAATTTTGTTTTTTAATCATCACAGGAAAATTACTAATAATAGTAGAACAATTTTGAATAAAATGAGAAGTCCATTGTTTAAAAGTAATCAATTCTTGAGGAGTAATTTCTTGATTTGAATTACCACTTACGGTAATCTGTCCTTTAGTATTCATTTGAAATTGTTGTGACAAAGAATCATTACCTTGAGTTGATTGAAAATAATTTTTGGTTAATGTAGCACCTAAATAACGCATACTTAATTTAGAAATTCGATTAAATACAATTTGTAATTCTTCTAAAGTAATTGGTTCATTTTCTCCAAAAATACGCACATTTTCTTCCGCCGCTTCAAGGGGTAATGGCTCATCAAAAAGATTAACCGTTTCTTGATCTTCTTCATTTCTTGTTTCTTCAATTAATTGCGCTCTTGAAGCAGTAGCAAAGTTAATTTTTTCCTTAATTTCTGTTTCTATTTCCGTTGCTTCAAGGGGAATAAAATCTAAGTTTAATTCCTTTATTTCTGTTATTTGCGTTGTTATTTCTTCTGTTTCTTCTCGATAGGGCAGAAAATCTAAATCTAATGTCATAGTTTGAACCTCATTATTTTCCGGTTCAATTGCTTGATTAATTTCCCTTGTGTCAATGGTTATTTCTTCTTCATCTTGAGCAAAATTAAAATTAAAATTAAAGTCAAAATTAATCTTTCCATCTACATTAATATTAGAGTTAATTCCATCTTCTTCAGCCCCATCATCTAATTCAAATTTTTCTAAATCAGTATTAATTAATTCCATTAAAATTGAGGAAATTTGTTTTTCTGTATCTTCAATTTGTGCTTGACTATAACCTTGTTTCGAGGTCATAATTTTATACCATTTTAACAATACTTCAATTTTCCCTATTTTTTGTGTTAACTCTAAATTAACAGAACCAATTATTTCTAACCAAGCTTTAATCTCACTTGATTTTTCTATCATAATATTTTTTTGCTGTTTAAATGCTTGTTTTAAAGAAGCATTTTTCAGACAAATTTGACTAATAAGATCGTAATTATTCGGATTGAGAGAATTAGTATTATCCATAATTTTATCTGTCTTGAAAATTATTAATATTTTAGCTTTGAAAATTAGTTAAGATATTTTAACTAATTTTTTCCTGATCCTGTTTTACCCTTTAGTATACATATTGATCAGTGCAAGATCAATAAAAAAATAAATCTTAATTGTTAATCTAATTGTTAATCTATATTAACAATAATTTCCCTTAATATTAAGTTTCGTTATTTTTTCTTGATCTTTAGGAATAATTAAGCTTTGATGTTTAATGATAGGCTCAACTAATAATTATCTTAAAGTTTAAGCTTTGATGGTAATTTCGTCAATTTACTTGAGGATCAATCTCTAGGCCGATTTGACTTAAATTTTACTTAAAATTTTGCTTAAAAGTTAAGAACTGTAAAAACAACTACTCCTTTGAACAGTCAATTAGCTCTAACAAACAATCAGTAATATAATTGATCTTGAGATGAATGTTAATTTTGATTAACTAAACAGAAAATAGTCTTTAATTTTTGTTTTAAATTGTTTATTATCAATAATTAACAGTTTTTTTGTAGCTCAACTAGCTGATCAATCTTAAAATCTTCATTAGTTATTTATTATGAGGAATATTTATCAATGGTTTTAACTTCGCCTACTTCACCTACTAAGATCACCAGTCAAAATAAAACTTTTCCGAAAAAAGTAGAACATCGTTTAAGACAAAAATTTCCCACCAAACATAATCATTATTGCGTTGCTGATTTTTTTGATTTCGATCAGGAAAATGGCTCGATCGCCGACTGGAATGAGTCTCGTAATGTCTTAACCAGTGAAGATTTTATCATTGGTTTGATGCAGGGGCTAGAAGAAGAAGTGGGAAGTGCCTCCTCAGTCGTTTTATATAGTATTGGCGAGGCATGGGGTGTTAAAGATGCGGAGTTTTTCCGTCAATGGTTCAGAAAAGAATATCCCTATCGTCAAAAACTCAGTCAAACTAACTTACCCTATGTGTTAGAGGCGTGGTGGTGGCCTTTTACTACCCAAGGCTGGGGTAACTGGGATGTGGATATGACTGAACAAAAAAATGGTTTTATGTTTGTCAATATTTTTGATAGCGCGATCGCCCGAACTTTAGGCAACGTGGGGAAACCCGTTTGTCACCTTTATGCTGGTTTATTTGCCGGATTTTTTAGCGATCTAGTGCAAAAACCCCTCAACTGTATTGAGATCCAATGTTACGCTATGGGGGAAACCTACTGTAAATTTTTGTTAGGGAAACAGGATCGCATTGATGCGGCCACCTTCTGGCAAAATGAAGGCGCTACCTCCAAAGATATTCAAAAACGCCTGTTAAATGGAGAATATTTAGCATGAGTCAAGTTTTAGACTGGCGCTGTTTCACCGTTGAGGATTTTTTCACTCAACACAACTGGACTGGAATTAAACAGCCTCAGTTATCCTCTATATCCTCAGAAGTGAAACAACCAGAGGTTAGGGTTTCGCCTCAAGTTGTTGCGACCCCAACCCTTGAGGAAAAACAAGCCCCTCAAGCACGGATCAAGCCCCTAGAGGAAACAAAAACTCAACCCCAAAAACCCAAGAAAGCTAAAACTGTTCCTTGGCAATGTTTATCGGTGGAAGACTTTTTCCACCAAAATAATTGGTCAGGCCGACTGAAACAGTTGAATTTTCAGGCGGTGGTAGACCTTAATTCTTTAGGGTCACAAGAAATTGAAATCGGAGAAAATCTTGAAGATAATTTACATAATATATCTGAAATTAAAGCTCAAACTTTAATTAACACTCAAGAAATGATTACTGCTGAAACTCCCTTAACATCTGTTGAAAAAAGCCCCGTGTTAACCGCTACGGCCATCAGTAATCAACCTTTTTCTTTAACTTTATCAGTTCAAGATTTTTGGGCGGCCTTTGACTGGCAAGGAAAACCTGCGATCGCAGTCTTACCCCAGAGTAAAACCAAAAAAGCAAATTCTTCTCAAGAAGAAGAATTTACCCTTGATGATTTATCCCAATTATTTTAAAGATAGCTGATAGCTAAAGTTTAAATTATAGAAACATTAATTAATCAAATAAAAAGTCATTAAGTATTATGCACAAAGACTTAACAATTTTATTCCACCGAGCCGAAGATCACTATCTATGTGATGGTGAAATTATTTGTTTAAGACATTTTAGTAAACGCTTAAAACACAGTTTAAAAGTATATGAAATTTTAAGGGAAAATGAGTTAAAAATTTTTCAAAGCGTGGCCGATCGCTTAGTCAATGCCTTTCCCCAAGAAAGCGAAAAAGTGCTAGAAGAAGCGATCAAACATTGGTTAGCAATTATGCGTTATTGTGCCATGGCCTTATTATTAAATAGTCCTGAATATTTAGATTATCATATTTTAGAATGGTTAACCGATCAGGTGAAAGCTCATCAAATGCAAACCGTTGAAATGAGACTTTATAAATTATTAAAAAGAGAATTAGAAAGCTTTTTACCTGCTCAAGAATATGATGTTTTATTACCCTTTTTAGAACAGGTAAAAAATACCCTTTTCTCCTCAGAAAAAGCCAAACAACCAGAATTAGTTACTTAATTTTAAGTAATAAGTAATAAGTAATAAGTAATAAATTAATATTTATCGCTAATAGCTAACCAATAACTAATAAATTATGATTTCTGTTGCAAATTTAGTTAATGACTCTCGCCGTTTAGGTAATTTTTTCTCACCTGACGCTTATCTCCAAGGAGACGTGGAAACTGGCTTATTAGAAAGTCGGGGTGGAGCTAGACTTTTGGCGTTACCAGAGGCTTTATTACAGGGTTTATATAATGGTTTAATCAATGAAGTAGGGCAGGCCGCAGGGGTGGTATTATTCAAATGTGGTAGTCATTGGGGCAAACATTTTTATCGCCGTTTTGGTGAAGAAATTAGTCAATATTACCAAAAACCGATCGCCCAAATGGAAATGATCGAGTTTTTACAATGTTTAAAACAGTCTTGGAAAACTCATGGTTGGGGGATTATTGACTTTAATTTCGATCAGTATGACAAGGGTTTTATGGTGGCAAAAATTAAAAATTCGCCTTTTGATGAAGTTACCCCTGATGATGATCTAACGATGGGTTTTGCTGAGGCCGGCATTTTGAGTGCTTTTTTCAGTTTACTAACGGGGCGTAACCTTCATTGTGTGCAAACTTCCCATCAAACCCCCGATCTGCCTTGGAATTATTTTGTGATCGGTTTGGAAGAAAGAATTAAACCTGCACAAGCATGGCGATCAGAAGGGCAAGATCATGATACAATTATGGAAAGATTAAGTAATAATCAGCCAATTAATCAATAAAAGGGAGAATAAAAAAGTGCCAAAAATCGTTAAATTAGATCCTGTTAATCTGGATGTAGCCATTAAAACTAACGATAATTTACTTTCGGGAATGATTAAACAGGAGTTAAACATCCTGAGAGAATGCGGAGGAAGGGGACGTTGTGCCACTTGTCACGTTTTTATTAAAGAGGGAATGGAGGCTTTATCCCCTATTTCCCGAAGGGAACAGAGGACTTTAGAGGTAATTACCACTTGTCGCACTAATTCCCGTTTAGCTTGTCAAGCAAGGGTTTTAGGTGAAGGTGTTACCGTTGAACTTCCGGGGGGGATGTATTTATCTCAAGTTGACGATGTGGAGTCTTTAATCGGTAGACGCGCCCAGCAAAATATCCTCCATCCCATTTATGGAACGATTTTAGTTGAGGAAGGCAAGTTAATCACTCGGACAATGATCTCTCAACTTCAAGATACTCAAGGTAAAGTTCGTGAGTTTTTAGCTAATACTGAAAACGCCTAAACAGTGAACATTTAGCAATAACCAATAATTATTTTTAGGAGATAAAACCATGTTAAAACAATTGGCACAATTAAGTTTAGAAGCAGAAGGGCGTTATGCAACGGCCGATGAATTGGACTTTTTAAAAGTTTATCTTAATTCGATCGAAGATCGCATTAGTGCTTATAAAAAAGTGCGAGAGTTAGAAGAACGCATTATTTATCGAGTGGAAATGGCAAAAAGAGCGCTTCCTGAAGATATGTTTCATCTTGGCTCAAGGGATATTACTTGGATTTGTAGATATGATTTAATTATGGTGGTTAGATGTATTGCGGCGGCCATGTTATTTAGTGATTTAGATCGCTTAAGAGAGGGTATGTTAATCTGGTATGAAACAATTGTGAGAGCCTTTGCTTATAAGGAATATACCCAGAAAACTTATCAAATTTTACAAGATGTGGTTAATGAATTTTTTGAACCTGAACACGCTAAATTATTAATGCCAGGTTTACAATTAACCCATAGTATTTTAGCTAATTAATTATTTTTCATTGGTCATTATTGAGTTAATTATTAATTTTAAGTTTAATTTTTTTTAGGTAAAATTATGGAAAGTTCAACCGAAACTACTAACAATAATCCCGTTTCTCAATCTAAAACTAAAGGTTATGATACTTTAGAAATTGTGGAGTTGGCTTCAATTATTCTGGCGATCGGTGGCTCGGTTGCTTCTGTGATTATTAATCAATTTGCCATTGCTTCTTTACCGATTTCTGCTTCTTTAGCTCTTAACTTTTATAATCGTAAAAGATTAGTTGAACAAGGGGATCAAAATATTAATGGTAAGTTAATTCAACTAGCTCAATATAGTAAGAATAAGTTAGATTATCTAACAGAAAATATTGAAGAAGTTGATAATCAATTGACCAAAAATCATGAACTTCTTTCTCAAAAGTTACAGCAATTACAAGAAGAAACAATTATTCCTTTAACTTTAGAAAGTAGTCAAAATAAAGAAACTTTAGCTGTAGTTACTCAAGATCTTAATGATATTAAACAATTAAGTATTGAAGAATTACTAGAAAGGGGTCAATTAATTCAAGATAATAACCAAAATAAAAACCAAATTAATTATTTACGAGATCAACTTCAAGAAATTCAAAAATTCACGATCGCCGAATTAATTGAACAAAGTAAAGCCCATCAACAAAATTTACAAAGTTTATCCGTTAAATTACAAGAAGTTCAACAAACAGCTTTAACTGAATTATCAAAACAAAGTCAAAATCAACAACAAAATTTACAAAAATTAGCCAGTCAATTATCTCAAGTTAATGAGTTAACTTCTCATTTAAAACAAGATACCCAACAACTTCATGAATATACAAAAAACATGGATTCTAAACATCACGAATTAGCCGAAGTTGTAGAATGTCTTAAAGAAATTGAAACAAAAACTCAAACGATTAAACTTGAAGACAAAGCCGCAGATTCTTACTTTGATTTAGGCCTCAATCATGAACGTTTAGGGGATTATCAAGTAGCAATTAATGATCATACTGAAGCTATTAAAATCAATCCCTGTTTTGCTAAAGCTTATTATCATCGAGCAGTTTTACGCCAAAAAATCGGCGATCGCCAAGGCGCTTTAGATGATTTAAGAGAATCGGCCAAACATTATTTTGAACAGGGCGATATTCCCAATTATCAAAAAGCCAGAGACTTAATGAAAGAAATTCATCATATTGGCGGAAAAGCCGAAGAAAGAGCGCCTAATGTGGCAGTAAGTGGTTTATTTGAATAAATTTAAAGTTAAAATGTTAAGATCAAAAGTCGGAGATTTTTTAAATCCCCGACTTGATCTAACTAATTTTTAAGTTGTTTAAAATTAAGGTATGATCAAAATAAATATATATTTTGTAATCATCTATCAATGAATTTTTCTCAAATTAAACAAAAAATTAATCATACATTAAACTTTTTTGATAAGTTAAGAATCGTTATTTCTCTAATTATTTCCATACCTTTAATTTGGTTAACTTTAAATCTTCCAAAAACCGAAATTCGAGATCAAGCAGGTTTTATCTTTGAACAAAATTTTTGGTTTTGGTTACATGATCATATTCCTAGTTGGTTCGGTCAAATATTAGCTTTTTTATACAATATTGGAGACAAAGAAATTTCCGCTTTTATTGTAGCAGGAACTCTATCTTTTTTACTTTGGAAAAATCGTTGGTTAGATAGTTTTTTCCTTGCCATTTCATCAGGAGGAGTCTTAATTTTAGTAGATAAAATACTTAAACCCCACATTGGCAGAATGCGGCCTCCCTATTTTTATCCACCATACGGTAATGTTCCAGACATTATCGGTTTATCTTTTCCCAGTGGTCATGCTACGGGCAATTTTACTTTATATTTAGTCTTATCAACTCTTTTAACCCGACAATTTCCACAATATCAGATTTTAATTTATAGTTTAACTTTTACCTTTATTTTAGGAATGGGTTTAGGTAGTCTTTATTTAGGAGTACATTGGCCTACAGATATAATAGGAGGCTATGGAATTGGTTTTATTTGGTTTACAATTTGTTTAACATTAATTAAATTATTTTTTCAGAAAAATAAATCTAACTAAATTAAGATTAACTATCAACAATCAACTATTAACTTATCACATTTTGATAGGAGATTTCAATTGTTAAAAAAACCAATAGCCAGATCATTGGCCAAAACTAATTCTAGCCTTTTCAACAATTTCCACTGTCACAACATTATCTTCAGTTTGACGCGCAATTTCTTCAATCATTTTACGCGCTTGAGTTCGAGCAAAAAAAGGAACATTTTTAAATTTAAGTTTGGCTTCTGGAGTCCAACGTAAAACCCCAGTATGATTAAGATTATCCATAATTACTTTACCTTAAACTTTTATTTATTGTTATTATAACTTATGGTAGTATTGTCTAGTAAAAGTTTTGGCTTGTAGCCAAATATCTTCTACTGGATTTTGTTCGGGAGCATTAGGAGCAAATTTATGACAAGTAATTAACCATTCTTCTTCTATCTAATAAATCTTGATTGATTATCGTTAAATATTCCCTAAATTCTTTTGAGTTATGATACGTTGCTCCATCCCAAAATATTGCTAATCTTTTTCCTTTTCTTAAGGAGAATAAATATTTGAGAAACTTAATCGTATTTTCCGTATTTCCACTTTCATTTTTTCCAAATCTCTAATTTTTCACTGATTTCTTTTTGTTTAGCTTCGACTAATTCGTCATTTTTAGCTGGATTATTTTCGCTTCTTTGAGCAAACTATAATAACTTTGATTGGATTTATAAATAATCTTATATTCTCGCTCTAAATAAATTTTTAAATCAGATAATCTTATACCATTTACAAAAAGTAAGTTCAGGGTTAGTATAGGAATAGATTAACAGGAGCAATAGTATGTCAGGAATATCAAAAATAGAAGTAATTGAATCAGCAGATACACTAAAAAATCTCATGAAACAACAAAAAACAGCTTTGAATTTTGCCAAAGTTCAAGCTTTATATCTTTGGAAAATTCAAGTGGCTGAAACGATCAGATACTTAGCGGTAATGATGGGACGTAGTGAGAGAACAATTTACGAATGGTTTCACTTATATAAGACGGAAGGATTAGACGCATTATTACAAGAACATAATTTCAGTAGATGGAAAAGTTTTGAAGAAGCTGGATCAAGCAACAATTTGGTAACATTGAATACAAAAATCAAGAGAAATACAATAAGTAAAACTTATCTTAATTAAAAACTTTGATTCAGCCTTCAGTTAAATAAATTAGATCAATTACTTCATATAATTTATCAACAGCTGATCTTAGAAAAGATAGCATTTGTTTAAAAGTGAATAAATGACCTAAAATTAATCGCCCACCACGTCTAGGAATACTTATTTTTCGCCAAAGTAAATTAACCCAAATGTTAACCAATACAAAGGATATTCCTATAAATAATAAGCGAATTATTGGCTTTTTATTAGTCGTTTTGATTCGACAAATATTCTTGATTCTATAGCTTGTTTCTATTCCAAATCTTAAACGGTAATCTTCATAGATACTATGTAAACTTATTGCTGGTTTATATACAACATAAGCAAAATATTTTCTCTCTTTTTTCTTTCCTTTTCTCGAAATATACTTACAGACTATCCATAAATCAAAAGTAACATAATCATCGTCACTTTTTCCCATTCTATAGGTCGTTTTATAACTTTTTTTCCCTTTCAAAAATTGTTTAATTCCACCTGTTTTTCCTGTTTTTATTGCCGGAATCATAAAAGGAATTTTTAAGGCTTTTCTTCTTCTGATGGTTCACCATAATAAGGAATTAAATTTAAGTCAATAGCTAATTTTAATTTCCCTTGAATAATCCTTGGTAAAACTTGACTTTTTAAAGCTAAATTAACTTGTGACTCTAAGGTTTCAAACTTATTAAATTTATCTAAATGATAACGAATATTTCTACCTGAAGGACAATTCTTTAACGTTTTAGAAGTATTTTCAATACTATCATTATTACTAGCGGCTCTTACTAATAACTGAAATAAATCTTTCTTGCTAAAAGCACCTTGGTTATTGATCTCAATGTGATTGATTAAACAATCAATCGTTTGGTTTAATGTTTCTTCCTGTGTAATTAAAATGGGCTGACTATTTTTCAAAATTGTCCTTTATTCTTCTTTGATATTCTCGTCAAGATATTAACATTTTTAGGGCTATTTGTGGTTATTTTTTTGCTTTTGAATATTTTTTTGTATTAGATAATTTTTTCTTATCACATTCCTCTTTGTTAGTACATATATCTTGACAAACTTTTTAATAATCGCTAGTTTTTCGTGTTCCGATCAATCCTAAATAAAAACTTTTCCATCTACTGATCGTATTGACAGAATTAATAAAGCCTGTGCAGAAGTTTATCAAGCAGTTAAAGTATTTTATGACAAGGGGATGTACCCAACAGAACAGAAAATTGCATCTTTTCTAAACCAAGAGGGTATTTTCAGAGATAAAGAAGTTCGTGTTGCTTTTCATCAAATTATAAAAAAACTTCATCTCGAACCATAATCTTGCCTCAACGGCAAAGTTATGATATGAGTAAAGTTACACTTTGGAAAACCCTGAAAGGGTTGTATAGTAATGGGGGTGGAGAGACTTGAACTCTCACGACCTTATAAGGGTCAACGGATTTTAAGTCCGCAGCGTCTACCATTCCGCCACACCCCCGTTTCTGAGTAAAATTTTATTTACTTTTGTTTAGTGAAGTTTTGACATTTATTTTGTTTCGTTTTCACTGTTAGTGATATTAACACAGGTCAAAAGAAAAAGCAAGGGGTTTGACAAAATTTTTTGAAATTTTTTTCTTTTTTCTCAAATTTAGGGCTTTTCCCCCTAGAAAGCGGTAAAATGATCTTGTTGTTTTTTTGGTTTATTTGTGATGATGTTAGATTTTCAAACTCTGGTGGTGGGGGCTTTATATCTTATTTTGAGTGGTCTCTATCTTGTGGTTATTCCGGGGGGTCTCTATCTTTATCTACAAAAACGCTGGTATGTGGCCAGTTCCGTTGAAAGATTTATTATGTATTTCTTTGTTTTCTTTTTCTTCCCTGGGATGATTTTATTGAGTCCTTTTCTTAATTTAAACCCTAAGCGTAGAGATGCTAAGGCTTAAATAAGTCATATTTTTAAATAAATTATTAAAAAATTAGTTATTTGTGATGTTTAACTTTTATCTATTTGTGATTATTAAACAAAACAATTAACTAATTTTTAGAATGGTGTTTTAATTTAGTTCGGGTGCTTTTAGGGAAACAAAGGTTGAATTTTCTGTGGGTAATTCGGCTTGTTTGATCAGACTGGGAACTGCATTTCTTAAGACGGTTGTTAATTGATGGGTAGTGGCATCATAAATTTGGGTGACAATTTTTGGATATAAACCGACTCCGATAATTGGTATTAATAAACAGGCAATAATAAATACTTCCCTTGGCTCGGCATCTATTAAGGCGTATTTCTTGGTTAATTCTTGATTTTCCTGTCCGTAGAGAATTTCCCTTAACATGGAGAGTAAATAAATCGGCGTTAAAATCACTCCCACGGCGGCTAAAACAATGACAATTACTTTAAAAGTGGGGTTATAAGCGTCACTGGTGGCAAAACCGACAAAGACCATTAATTCTGCCACAAAACCACTCATTCCGGGTAAAGCTAAGGAGGCCATGGAGCAAGTTGTCCACATGGCAAAAATTTTCTTCATCTGTTTACCTACTCCCCCCATTTCATCTAACATGAGGGTATGGGTGCGATCGTAGGTTGCTCCCACCATAAAGAATAAACTAGCACCAATTAAACCGTGAGAGATCATCTGTAAGAGCGCTCCGCTTGTACCTAAGTCGGTAAAAGAGGCGATCCCGATCACCACAAAACCCATGTGGGAAATAGATGAATAGGCAATTTTGCGTTTTAAGTTCCGTTGGGCAAAGGAGGTTAAAGCGGCGTAAACAATGTTAACTACCCCTAGAATGATTAAAGCGGGGGCAAAAACCGCATGGGCATGGGGTAACATTCCCGCATTCATTCTAAATAGGGCATAACCTCCCATTTTTAAGAGGATCCCCGCTAGTAACATATGGGCAGGGGCGGTAGCTTCACCATGTGCATCTGGTAGCCATGTATGGAAGGGAAAAATTGGTAATTTTACGGCATAAGCAACAAAAAATCCGGCATAGAGTAATAATTCTAAGTTGATCGGATAATCTTTTTGTGCCAATAGTTGCATATCAAAGGTGATCTGATCACCATAAAAGGCCATGGTTAAACCGGCTACTAAGATAAAGAGAGAACTTCCGGCGGTGTAGAGAATGAATTTTGTGGCGGCATAGAGACGTTTTTTTCCTCCCCAAATGGACAGAATTAAATACACGGGTACTAATTCCAATTCCCAGACAAGGAAAAAGAGTAAAATATCTTGTACGGCAAAGACGGCGATCTGCCCTCCATACATTAATAACATTAAAAAGTAGAAAAATTTAGGCTTAAAGGTGACAGGCCAGGCCGCCATGATAGCTAAAGTGGTAATAAAGCCTGTTAAGAGGATCAGGGGCATGGATAACCCATCAGCCCCTACTGACCAGTTTAAATCCATTTGGGGAATCCAAGGATAACTTTCTGCTAGTTGCATCCCACTGGCTTTAAGATCATAGCCTGTAATAAATGCGTAGATAATGAGGATAAAGTCAATTAAGGCAATGATCAATGAATACCAACGCACCGTTTTTCCATCCTGATCAGGAATGATCGGAATAAATAAAGCGGCAATAATTGGAAAAAGGATAATTATTGTTAACCAAGGTAAGTTAGTTAAATTCATGTTGTTGTTTTCTAAATAGTAATTTTGAACTATATAACCAATAAATGCTTTTAAGATTAAGGATACCTATTTTAGTTTTGTTTGTGTCACCTACAATCTTGTAATGTAAGCAAAATCAAACAAATCAAACAACATTTATAGCAGAGATTGTTAGAAATGATCATTAAATCATAACAATTTGTTAAGATTTGTATAAATATTTAGAGCGAAAGCACAACCACAAACCTTTTTATTAAGTTCTTAATTTATGATTCAATATTCAATTGTGATTCCGATTTATAATAGACTTGTTGCAAATTAAATATGTGTATATCTGAAAGCCTTGTTACAGAGGGATCGATTGTGGCAAAAAAGCTATTTGGCAATAAGTCTAGTTAATTTTTTTATTATTTATTAAATAAGATTAATCTTAAATAAAATATAAAATATGAATAATCAAATTATTGTATTAATTAAAAAATCTTGGCACAATCATCTATTAACTTGGCTTCTAATTATTAGTAGTCTGATTTTATTTTTTTGTAGCAGTTTGCGTCACTATCTTTTTCAATCTAACGCCCTTGATTTAGCTCTATTTGATCAATGGATCTACTTGACCAGTCAAGGATTACCTCCTATTTCATCTTTTTTTGGTTTTCACATGATCGGAGATCATGCGGCTTTTATTCTTTATTTTATTGCTATTTTATATAAAATTTATCCCCATGTTTATTGGTTATTTATCATTCAAGCGATCGCTCTTTCTTTAGGGAGTTTACCCATTTTTGCCCTGAGTAAACAAATCGGTTTATCAACAGATTATGCCAAAACAATTGTTATTTGTTATTTACTTTATCCCGCTTTATTTAATATTAATTTTTTTACCGATTTTCGTCCAGAAGCCATGGCCATCCCTTGTTTTTTATGGGCAATATGGGCGGCCATAGAAAGAAAAACAGGGCAATTTATTTTAGCCATTATTTTAGTCTTAAGTTGTAAAGAAATTTTAAGTTTAAATATTATTGCTTTAGGAATATGGTTATTATTAATTCAAAAAAGAAAAATTTATGGTTTTCTATCTATTTTGATCGGCACTTTTTGGTATTTAATAACAATAGGTTATCTTGTACCAATGCTTAGACAAGGACAAGCCGGAGGAGTGGTTTTCTTTGCATCTTTAGGTAATTCACCATCAGAAATTATCTTTAATATTCTACAAAATCCTAGTTTAATTATTAACAAATTCTTTTTACCTGATACATTATTTTATTATTTTTTATTAATTTTACCAGTAATTTTTGGTTTACATTGGCGACAAGCTTTAATAATTATACCAGCCTTACCATCATTCTTATTAAATATAATTTCTGATTATTTTGCCCAAAGAGATTTAGTTCACCATTATTCTTTAATTATTTTTCCCCTGATAATTGTTTGGTTATCACATTCGATTTATTATTATCAACAAAATCATCAACGAAAATGGTTAAATAGAAAATTTTTGATCACATGGTCTATTATCGCTTTTTTATTATTAGGAAAATATGAATTTTTTGTAAATAGATATTTATCCAGTGTTCCTTATCTTTCATCACTTTACAATGCAGTGGAATTAGTAACAACTAAAGAAAGTGTTTTAACAACTTCAAGAGTGGCTCCCCACTTAAGTCATAGGGAAATTATTAAATTAACTAATGTAAACCTTGAAAATACACAAATTAAACCAGAAGATTTTAAATATATTTTATTAGATCAGAATCAGAATAAGAATGAATTTGATCCCAATTTAATTAATGATCTGAAAAATAAATCCTCTTTTGATTTAATTTATGACCAAGATAATATCTTTTTATTCGTCAAAAAATAAACAAATTTTAGGTGAATATCTTGGTAGAATCTATGATAAAGTAAAACAACGCCCTATTTATAAGGTAAAAAAAGTTGTTGGTTTTGATTTCTCTAACAAAAATATTAATAATTAAATTAACTAACTATTTAATAAAATGTCAATTGTTAATTTTTTAATCTTCTATTTGATAATGAATTTTGACATTTTGGGTAAATTTTAAGGGAATTTGTAAGGGTTGTTGTTGAAAATTTAATTCTTCTAAACTTTCTAATAAGGCTTTTTGTAAAATAATTTCTTCTTCATAGGATAACATGATTTGAAAATAATCATTTAATTGTTGTTCTTGATTTTTATTTAATTCATGTTTTAAAAATAAATCGGTTAATTTCCGAATGGATATTAACCTTTTTAATTGATTGGTTGAGGTTAAATTTTTTAATAAATTTTCAAAATTTTCCTGATTTTTTAATTTTTGTTGACTGGTATTTTGCCATAATAATAAACCGGCAATTACTAAGGTAATTAAACCTTGTAAAATAACTCCTGTGGCTAACCAACGGTTATCAGAAGTTAACCAAATTGTGAGAATTAAATAAACTAAAAACGCACTTAAACCACCTATTCCAACGGAACTAATGAAGCGAGTATTAAGATTATTAAAGTTATGAAACTTAGTTAATAAATTGGTATAATAATGTTGCCAATTCCATTCTTGAAAGAGATAGGTTAAGGCCATCATTCCTATACCCACTGAAGTGGCAAGTAATAAAGTCCAATTCCATAAAAATAAACCGATAATTACAGTGAGATAAAATAGTGTATATATTTTACGCCGAAAAGTTTTAGAACGCCATTTTTGAGAGGTCAATATTTGTTTTAATTGGCGTTGATATTTGGTTTTAAATTGTCTTAAAAATTGATTTTTCATTTTATTTTTTTCTCAATTACGGTTTTTTTATCAGTTGACAATTGACAATTGACAATTTAATTAATTGCTATCAAAATAATTTCAGACTTTGATTATATCATAAAATGTGTTTATTTTAATTAAATTTTTTCACTCAAGGCCGTGAAAGCAAAAATAGTTCTTTTTTGATCGTCAAAATTGTGTGGAGATGTTCCATTAAATGTCTCTACAGAATTTATTTAATTATTAATTACTTCAGTAAAATTAAATTGCCGTTGTTGATCTAATTCTTTAATTTTATTTTTTGCTTGATAAAATTCTTTCATATAATAACTAAAATTGTTTTCATCTTTTTGGGGATCAAGACTTTTCCATTTTTCTAAACAATAATTACTATATTTTTCATAAGTTATTCTTTCTAAAGTAGCGATCGCCGATCTAATTATTAAATTAATTCTGTTTAAATCTTTTTCATTAAATTCATTTAGAAAAAATAAATGATTGAGTAAATTTAATTGTTCAGGAAATGACATTAAATGCTCTTGTAATAAGTCGTAAAGTTGATTATCATAATCAGCATGATCAAGATTAAATTGTAGTTCAATTTGATTAATTTGTTGCCATAAAAAGCGATAATGGGATAAGCTAAATAATAAATCTTTTTGTTCTAAATAATCAACAATTTCTTGACGATATTCGGGACAATGTAAATAAATTACTAATAACAAACTTTCGGCATTTTTTAATAAAATGTTTTCATCTTTGCCATTTAAAAGATTAAATTTTGATTGAGTTTGACTATTTTTTAAAATAGGTTTTTTTAAATTTTGATTAATATTTTCTATATATAAATTAATTAAACGTGATTCCCCTTGACTTAAAATTTCTGCACAATAACGTATATAATAAGTTCTTTGATGGGGATTTTCTAATTTATTTAAAATATTCATAATTTCTTGAAAAGCAATAGAAAATTGATCGGCTTGTTTTAAGTTTTTACTATTAATAATTTGTTCAATTTCCCAATCTAACCATAAGGGGGCTTTCGTTAACGCTGTTTGATAATTTTCCACTGCGAAGGGAGCAGATTTTAAAAATTCATCCGCATCTTTACCCCCCGGTAAGTTTAAAATTCTTAAGTTTATTTGCCCTGTATAAATTAATTTTTCAATCTCAGAAATTGCCCTTTTTGTAGCATTAATTCCGGCTTGATCCGCATCAAAATTTAAAATTATTTGCTTTGATTCTGTATATTTTAATAATACTTTAATTTGATTTTCACTTAAGGCCGTACCTAAAGAGGCAACTGTTTGATTTATTCCCGCAATATGCAAAGCGATTGCATCAAAATAACCCTCAACAATAACCACTTGATCATTTTTTTGAATGGCATTTTTAGCTTTATCTAAGCAAAATAAAGTTCTACCTTTATCAAATAAAATAGTATCAGGTGAGTTTAAATATTTAGGTTCTTGATCATCTAAACTGCGCCCCCCAAAAGCAATAATTTTACCCTGAGAATTATGGATCGGAATCATTAATCTATGACGGAAATAATCATAATAACCGTTACCATTTTTTCTAGGTTTAATTAACCCTGCTTTTTCCACTAGGGCAAGGGGATAAGCCTTTTGTTCAACTAAATAATGATATAATGTTTCCCAGCCTGAAGGGGCATAACCTAATTCAAATTTTTGGATATTTTCCTGCGTTAATTTTCTAGTTTCTTTTAAATAATCTAAGGCTATTTTACCCTCATTTTGTCTTAAGGCGTGTTGAAAAAAACTGTTAGCAATGGCCACTATTTCAAAAAGTTGATCTTTTTCCGTTATTTGTCTTTGTAATTCTTGTTTTTTTTCTGGTTCTAAAGTTTTGATGGGAACTTGATACCTTTTCGCTAATTCTAAGACAACTTCTGCAAAAGATTGTTTATTAATTTCCATTAAAAATTTAATCCCATTACCCCCTGCACCACAACCAAAACAATGATAAAATTGTTTACTGGGATTAACCGAAAAACTAGGGGATTTTTCATTATGAAAAGGGCAAAGGCCTTGATAATTTCTCCCCCGTTTTTTTAAAACTACATATTCTGAGATGATGTCAACAATATCAACTCGGTTTTTTACTTCTTCAATGGTGTCAGGATGTAATAAAATTGTCATAATTAAGTAATAATTGATTATTGTTGATTGGTTACATCAAATTGATTAATCGTCAAATGTTGATCGGTAATAACTGTTGGTAAATCTGTTAAATTATCCGTTTCTTGATCTAATTTTTGATCGGGAGAATCCTTTGATTCAAAATAACCATAATTCAAAAATTCTTGAGTAGGTAAATCTGTTAAATTATGATCGGGAGGAATCTCGGTTTTTGCAGAAGGAATATCAGAAATTGAGGGCATTTTAGTTGAAACTTTATTACTAGATAAAGCTAATTTTTCTTGATTAATTCCCTGTTTAAGAGAAGTTAAACGAGGATTTTTGTGTAAACTTGTTTGTCTTTTTTGTTGATATTCTCGTAAATCTTTTAACACTTCTTTGGCCGTTTGATAACGCTGACGAAAATCTCGACAAATCATTTTATTAATAATAGCAATAAATTGGGGATCCACTTCTCCTTCTATATTTTCTTGCCATAATAATTCATCTGTTTGTGCATTTTTATCAATCAAAGAAGGATGTAATAAAGTTAAAGATTGAATGGCTATCATTCCCAAAGCATAAATATCACTATTATAACGTGGACTTCCGGCGGATTGTTCCGGCGGAGTATAGCCTTTTGTGCCGATCGCAATGGTAAATTTTTTCTGTTCATCTGTCAATCTCAATTCTTGGGTAATCTGTTGAGAAAGTTCTTTCACCGTACCAAAATCAATTAAAACTAATTTATCATCACTACGACGACGAATCACATTAGGAGGCTTAATATCTCTATGAATTACCCCTTGACGTTGCATAAAATCTAAAACTGGCAATAAATCCTCTAAAATTCCCATTGTTCTTGATTCAGATAAATCTAAAAATCTCGCTAATTCTTTACTTAATGGCTCACCTATAATTAATTCTTGAATTAAATAAAACTCCTGCCCATCATCAAAATAAGCTAATAGTTGAGGGATTTGATCATGAGTGCCTAATTTTTCTAAAACCTGCGCTTCACTCACAAACATCCTTTTCGCTAACTCCCAATGTTTGGGATTATCAGTCATGGGCTGTAACTGCTTAACTACACATTCCGGTTCGCCCGGCCGCTGTAAGTCTTTGGCGATATAGGTTTTTCCAAACCCACCCTCACTTAATGGTTTAAAAATTTGATAACGTCCTCCTAATTTTCTATTTAATATTTCTTTTTCTTTTTCCTCTAATAAATCTTGTAAATCATCTTGATGTGCAATAATTTCTTGTACAATTGGTGAAGAAGCATAAGTTTTAAAGGTTTGACGTAAATCTAACCAATTTAAGACTTCTTGTAATGCTCCATAAATACCATATACTATCCCTACGATTAAAACTCCTAATACGGGGGTAGCCATTGGTAACAAAACGTAAGCAATCACAAAGCTCAAATAACTCACAATAATCCAAATAGAAGCGATGATCAGAGCAATTTTTAAACGAGTCCACCAACGTCTACGCCACAAAAATAATAAACCAGTGATCATAATTTGCCCAAAAGTAAATATTCCTCTTAACGGGGGAGATTTAATCCCTTTAGTGAAGGCGGTTTGTTGTTTTAAAGAAGCAATAACATTAGCATGAACTTCAATTCCGGGCATTTTTTCATCCATTGGGGTACGGTGAAAATCTTGACTAGCCACATTGGTAGGCCCGATTAAAATAATTTTATCTTTAAAATATGCACCATTTTGATAGAAATTAGCCCAAGCTTGTGGATCTAATAAATCAATAAAAGAAATATGCTCAAAAGTCTTACTTTTACCATAAAAATTAATAAAAGTATGATCATTTATTATTACTGGAAGATTACTCGCTTGTAAAATTGCGGAGGGAAAAGATGGAAAAGTCCCCATAAACTCTAAGGTTTTTGCAAAATCTGGATTATCTTTTATCAAATTTTTAAGATATTGTTCAGGTAATTGATGTATCCTACCATCGGCCTCTAAAGCATAATTAATCAGGCCAATGGACATTAATGAAGAAGTTATATTTTGATGGGGCTGGGCGATGCGAATTAAATCACCCGTGCGAATTTCTCTTTCTTCTTCATAAATGGCGGCTAAGGTAATTTTATCGCCATAAGTTTCTAAGACTTTTAATAATTTTTGATCATCTTGTTCACCATAAAGGCTAGGGCTATCAAAAATCAAATCTATTCCCACTGATAAAGCCCCACTATCCAATAATTTTTTAATGACTTGGGCATAAACTTCCCTTTGCCATGGCCAACTGTGTAACCCCTTTAAATAAGCTAATTGTTGAGATTTTTCTAGTTGAGAATCTACCGTTCCCTGTTGCAAAGAGTTATCATCAATGGCAATAATCACAATATCATCAGGAGGTTTAATCTTTCCTCTGATTTTAAAAAATAAAGTTTGACCTTGATTTTCCAGCCATTGAATCGGTTTAAGATCAGTTGTCGTAGCGATCGCCAGAGTCAGACTCCAAATAAAAACGAAAATTTGTCCTAAAGTTCTATTTTTTAAGCGTTGATTTTTTAATTTTCGCTTTAAATTGCCTTTTTGATCTTGAACAGTGGGGGAATTAATATTAGAGTTAGTCATAATCCCAATGTGTAAATATTAAGTAGTAATGTATTTATAATTCATAATTTTTGATTGCAGTCAGTCTATTTTTTGCACCAGTCAAGGCAGAAGTAAAATATTAAATCCTTAATTTTATTTGTTAATTGTTATTACTTTCCCAAGACTGATCAAGCTTAAAATTGTTAATTTCTATCATAACTATAAAGATTAATCATTAAGATTGGTCAAGAATTGTTTGTAAAGTTTTGTAAAATGAAAAGTCAACAATTGTCAATTATCAGTTGATAATTACGATCTTTCTCAATTATGACTAATGAAATCATTATTTTTTGTTAAAAAACTATTTTCTGTTCTTAAATCTCGATTTTCCCGTTTATTTTTAGCCACTTTCTTGAGTGCGATCTTAATTAATTATTCTTTAGTTAGTTTTTCCTCTCCTGAGCCTGAAGTAAGGGGCATTTGGTTAACAACTAATGATACAAATATTTTACTTGATCAACCAAAATTAAAAGAAGCGATCGCTCAATTATCGGAATTAAATTTTAATACCATTTATCCCGTAGTTTGGAACTCTGGTTATGCTTTATATCCCAGTAAAGTGACCCAACAAGCAGGGATACAGCCCTTTATACATCAAGGTTTTCAAGGACAAGATCCCCTCGCAGATTTGATTTATAACGCCCATCAAAAAAACTTATTAGTATTAGGATGGTTTGAATTTGGGTTTATGACCCCCCAAGCCTCAGAATTGGCTCTGAAACATCCTGACTGGTTAACTCAAAAAAGGGATGGAAGTCAAACCACTATCAGTGCGGCAGGGGAAGTAGTTTGGTTAAATCCTTTTCATCCTCAAGTTCAAAACTTTCTCACTTCTTTAGTGATGGAAGTCATGGATTTATATAGAATAGATGGGATTCAATTTGATGATCATTTCAGTTTACCAAGCGAATTAGGCTACGATCCCTATACCATTAATTTATATCAACAAGAGACCAAAAAATTACCCCCAGAAAATTATCATGATCCCACATGGGTAAAATGGAGGGCGGATCGCATTACCGCTTATGTGAGCCAATTGCGTCAAAAAATTAGAAATAAAAACCCTCGCGCTATTTTTTCCATTTCTCCAAATCCTTATGATACAGCTTATTTAAGTTCTTTACAAGATTGGTTAACATGGTTAAGACAGGATTTAATTGATGAATTAATTGTTCAAGTTTATCGTCCAGATCTTAATAGTTTTATTCAACAATTAGAGAAACCAGAAATAGTAGAAGCCAAAAGCAAAATCCCCACCAGTGTAGGTGTTTTAACTGGATTAAGAAATAATCTAGTTGACATTGATTTGATTGAAGATAAAGTTTTTGTGGCTCAACAAAATGGTTTAGGAGTTTCTTTCTTTTATTATGGAAGTTTATTAAATTATTCTGAATCTTTAGAAGAAAGAAAACAGAAAATTTTAGAATTTTTCCCAGAGCAATCTTTGAGAAAATTATAAATTAACTGTTAGAAATTAACGACAATTTAAACTTTCTCTTGTGGAAACTCCAGTAACAGGGTTAATTCCCTCTGCATATTTACACAATTGGGCTACTTGATAACGATCTAATAATGAATCAGTAAAATCTGCGCCTGTGATAATTGCATCTTTAAAATCGGTGCTGGTGACGGTTGCTTCTCGAAAAATAGTATTAGTTAAATTGGCTTTTTCAAAAGTTGATCGATCACCGAGAATTTCGCTTAAATTAGCATCTTTAAAATTAGTTTCTAATAAAGTTGCCTTAGTAAAAATAGCACCTTTTAAAATAGCCCCTTCAAAATTGGCACGGCGGAGATCCGCCGCCGCAAAAACTGCTTTTTCTAGGTTTTTATGGGCGAAATTCGCATCAGGTAATTCTGAATAAGTGTAGTTAACATTTTTATCATCAGCTAGGGCTATTTTTGCATCAAATAACACCCAAACCACCGCTAAAATTAAAATAAAAAAAACTGTGAAAACACGAATTAATAGATTTTTCATAAATTATTTAAGTGCCAATTCCAAGCGTGTTGAATAATTAGATCAAGATTAACATATTGGGGATTCCAATTTAAGATTTTTTTGGCTTTTTCACTACTACCAATTAAAATAGGAGGATCACCTACTCGCCGTGGAGTTTCCATTATTTTAATATTTTTTTGTGTTATTTTTTGGGCAGTTTCTATTACTTCTTTAACGGAAAAACCATTGCCATTTCCTAAATTAAAGGCCTGTGTTTCTCCCCCATTTAATAAGTATTTTAAGCCTAAAATATGGGCATCTGCTAAGTCACAAACATGAATATAATCCCTGATACAAGTACCATCTGGGGTATCATAATCATTACCAAAAACAGAAATTGACTCTTTTTTTCCTAAAGCTGTTAATAAGACTAAGGGTATTAAATGAGTTTCGGGATCATGTTTTTCTCCTAATAAACCATTAGGATGCGCTCCGGCCGCATTAAAATAACGAAATATTACTGATTTTAAATCATAGGCTTGATCAAAATCTTTAATAATTTCTTCTACCATTAATTTAGTTTTTCCATAGGGATTAATTGGTTTTTGTGCATGATCTTCTGTTAATGGTAAATGTTGAGGAATACCATAAGTTGCACAGGTAGAAGAAAAAACAAATTTTTTGATATTTGCTGTTACCATTTCTTCTAATAATGTTAATGTTCCTACTACATTATTTTGGTAATATTTAGCCGGATTACTAACAGATTCACCTACATAAGTATAAGCACAAAAGTGCATAATCCCTTCAATATGATGACGATTAAAAATATCTTTTAATAGTTGACGATCTTGAATATCTCCAATTATTAATTTAACTTTTAAAACATCTTCAACTATTTTTTGATGTCCATGAACTAAGTTATCTAAAACTATTACATCATAGCCTTGATTTTTGAGGGCAAAAACTGCATGAGAGCCAATATATCCCGCTCCCCCTGTTACTAAAATTGTCATATTTTATCTGTTAGTTGTGATTAGTAATAATTAAAAATGGACAATTTTTAACTATTATTAATTGTCCATTTTTTAATTTGTGATTATTAAATTTATTCACCTTTAAAAACACAAGCAGAACGATAAAAAAGTTTTAATAAACTCATTCCTGCTAACAATTTTGCTACTTCTAAAAACCAGTAACTTCCTTGTAATGACATCATTTCTTGAGGTATTTTATGTGAATTATTAAACAAATCAAAGTTTAATTGTAATCCATAAGCACTCAATTGTGGAGTCAAAATATATGTATAAATAATGGCGATCGTAAATAAAGCAATAGATAAACTGGTAGCCCAAGATAGCTCTTGATCACTAAAATTGTGATAATGACGAAACACTAAAACCGTAGTTAAAACTAAAGCGGCACAAACCAATTCAATGCGGTTAAAAATACCAAAAATAACGTATAAAGCACTGGTAAAACTTTCTTCAGAAATCATCCCAGTGGCAGACAAACAGGGCATTATAACTAAATCTAATAATAAACTCCCACTGAGCCAAAAACCAAGGGTAAAAAGAATTAATCCTGCCCAATTTATTTGTTTTTCAATTTTTTGTACCATTACTCCCATGATTCAAACCTCCATCTTTGTATTCTAATTAAGATTATTTAGTTTTCATTTTAAACGATTAATTTCCATAAATAGTTTTAAAAATGTTAACTATTTTTAAGTTATTTTAAGCAATCGCTTCATCTTAGATCATTAGTGAGAACTTAAGAAAAAAAAAGAAAAAGTCAAGGGATTGTTATAAAATGTAATAAATGCTCAAAATCTTGATTAAACTCCTTGCACAAGTCAGGGAAAAGGAGAAGGAAAACTTACTCCATTAAGACTCAACATGGTTTTGATCTTTAATCCTCACAAATCCAATCTTAAAAAATTTGTATTTAGATGAAAACATGATATGATATACTTTCAAATGTTATTGAGAAAACTTCTTATTACTGTTCTTAAAAAATTTAACGGATTGAACATCAGCAATTATGATTGAGTCAGAGATCCTCAGTATTCAACAAATTAGTAAAACTTTTTCAGGCAGTTCTAGCCGTGCCGTTAATCATGTCAGCTTTACCTTAAAACAGGGAGAATTACTTGGTTTATTAGGCCCTTCCGGTTGTGGGAAAACTACCCTCTTAAGAATTTTAGCCGGATTTGAAAAGCCCGATCATGGTCAAATTTATCTGGCCGGACGTTTAGTTAATGATCATAATTTATTAATTCCGCCGGAAAAGCGCAATACTGGCATGGTTTTTCAGGATTATGCTCTGTTTCCTCACTTAACTATTGCTGATAATATCGCTTTTGGCTTAGAAACTAAACAACCTCGCCTCAGTCGTACAGACATTAAAAGTAGGATTTCTGAGGTTTTAGCCTTGGTAGGGTTAACGGGTTTAGAAAAACGATTTCCCCATGAATTGTCCGGTGGTCAACAACAGAGAATTGCTTTAGCACGGGCTTTAGCACCCCAACCCGCTTTAATTTTATTAGATGAGCCTTTAAGTAATTTAGATGTAAAAGTGCGTCAAAAATTACGTCATGAAATCAGAAGAATTTTAAAACAAAGTGGAATTACTGGGATTTTTGTCACCCATGATCAGGAGGAGGCTTTAGCAATTTCCGATCAAATTGCCGTGATGCAAAATGGTAATTTAGAACAGATCGGCACTCCTGAAGAAATTTATACTCAACCTGCTTCTCGTTTTGTGGCGGGTTTTGTGACTCATGCCAATTTTTTACCTGCTTTTCGTGATGGCAATTTTTGGAAAACGGAAATTGGTGAATTTAAAATCCCTGTAATCAGAGGTTCACAAGAGTTAACTGAGGGTGAATTAATGTTAAGGGAAGAAGATATTATGTTATATCCTGATGATAATGCGTTAGTGGAAGTGAGCGATCGCCAATTTTTAGGGAGAGAATATCGTTATTGTTTAAGAACGGCCTCAGGGCAAAGATTACACGCGCGTACTGCTATTAATATGCAATTAGCCATCGGCACGAAAGTTAGAATTAGTGTCAATAATGGTTCACTACCGATTTTTGCTAATTAGTTATCGGTTAGACTTCTTGCCCCAGTCAACTAATGAGTAATCAGTATCATAATTGATAAAAACTTCATAAAAATTGATTTTATTAGTTAATATTGATTACTTTGGCAACAAGTCTAATGACCGATTCTGTTAAGAAAATTGTATTTAATCCTCATCTGAGTAAAATCTCTAGTTATAATTGAGCAAAAATTGATCAGGAGGGTCAAAACGTGAAATATGAAATTCGTTATAAACCGTCTTTTGCCAGTATTTTTGTTACCCTAGCCCCAGGAGAAAGTATTACGGCTGAAGCAGGGGCTATGACTAGCATGGATAGTCGCCTTACCATTGAAACTAAATTTTCAGGGGGTTTGATCCCAGCCTTGTTAAAAAGTTTTTTAGGTGGGGAGTCCATGTTTATTAATATTTATACTAATCGCACCAATCAACCTTTAAATTTAGCTTTAACTCAATCGGCGATCGGGGATATTGATCGCATAGATCTGGCACAGTTACCCAGTCATGAAATTTGTTTTCAACCGGGGGCTTATATTGGACATACCGAAGGCGTAAAAATCGGGGTTGCATGGGCTGGCCTCAAAAGTTGGTTTGCTGGAGAAGGTTTATTTAAACTTAAATGCACGGGTAACGGGCGAGTCTTTTTTGGTTGTTATGGCGGCTTAACTCAAAAAAGAATTAACGGTGACTTTGTGGTAGATAACAGTCATTTAGTGGCTTATGAACCCGGAATTAAAATGAATCTTGGACTTTCGGGCGGTTTAGTGGGATCCGTTACCTCTGGAGAGGGTTTTGTCAACCGTTTATCGGGTAATGGTTTAATTTATCTTCAATCTCGGAGTATTTCGGGTTTAGTTAAATATTTACGTCCAAAAATGCGTTTTTAGAATCGTTTTTGAGAGTTTTAAAGTTTCATCACTAATAATCAATCACTAAACAAATGGATATTAAACTTTTACAACAACCGGATAATGCGATCGCCCAGATCACTTTAGATGCGGGAGAAGAAATCGTGGCGGAAGCGGGGGCGATGATCGCCATGAATAGCAAAATTAACCCTAGTACCACTTTACGCCAAGGTAAAGGGGGGGGGATCATGGGCGGTTTAAAACGAATGTTAGGAGGAGAATCTCTCTTTTTAAGCGTTTTTCGTGCGCCTACTAATGACTGTGAACTTTTCCTTGCCCCAAAATTAATGGGGGATCTCAAAAGCTATCAAATGAATAACAATGAATTAATTGTTCAAGCTACCTCCTATTTAGCTTCAACCTCCGATGTCAATATTGATTTGGGATGGCAAGGTTTTAAATCTTTTTTTTCGGGGGAGTCCATCTTTTGGTTAAGTGTTACCGGAGTAGGCACGGTTTTATTAAGTTCCTTTGGGGCAATTTATGAAATAAATGTAGAGGATGAATACACCGTAGATACGGGTCATATTGTGGCTTTTGAAAATACCCTCAGTTTTACCATTGGTAAAGCTAATAAAAGTTGGTGGGGGGCAATTTTCGGAGGTGAGGGTTTAGTTTGTCATTTTAAAGGTAAGGGAAAAATTTATTGTCAAACTCATAATGCGGGGGCTTTTGGCCGTTTAGTGGGTTCTCAACTTCCCCCCAGATAATTAAGTAATAATTAATAAGTAATAATTGACAAATAAGCAATAACTAATCACCAATATTAGGAGAAATCAAAATGTCAGAAATTGCCTATAAAATTGAACATAATCCTTCCTATGCTTCCCTAATTTTACAACTACAAGCTAATCAAAATGTCCTTGTAGAATCGGGAGCAATGGCGGCTATGGACTCCTGTTTAAAAATGAAATCAAAAATACAAGGAGGCCTAATGAAAGGAGTCGGCCGAATGTTAGGAGGTGAGTCTTTATTTCTGAGTGAATTTACCGCCGAAGGTAAGGCCGCAGAATTATATTTATCACCCGGAGTTCCGGGTGATATTCAACATTATCGAGTTAATTCTAGTTGTAATTTAATGGTACAATCTTCCGGTTTTATTGCTTGTAGTCCAACGGTAGAAATTGACACTAAATTTCAAGGTTTTAAAGGGTTTTTTAGTGGAGAATCTTTATTTTTATTAAAGGCATCGGGAGACGGGGATTTTTGGTTTAGTTCTTATGGTGCAATTTTAGAAATTCCCGTAGAAGGTGATTATGTTGTAGATACGGGTTATATTGTCGCTTTTGAAGACACTTTAAACTATAACGTGGAAATGATTGGCGGTTTATCATGGCGACAATTAAAAACGGGTATTTTTGGCGGTGAAGGCTTAGTTTGTCGTTTTTCTGGTCAAGGGCGTTTATGGATTCAATCTCGTAATCTTTTTCCTTTAATTAATTTTCTTAATATTTATCGTCCTGTGAAAAATGATTAATGATAATTAATAATTATTCAAGATAGCAAGATTAAGCCCACCTTAACTTTTAAATATTAATAATATTAATGGTGGGCAATCATTAAGATTATTGATTTAATTCATCATTAAATGCTGATTGCCTATACTACTATAATATGAAATAAATAAACTGCTTTTTATAATCAAGGATGTTTAAGATGAAAGCATTTAAAACAATGGCAACAGTTAATGAAACTGGACAAATAACTCTTGATCAACCTTTAGTTATTTCTAAAGATATGAGAGTAGAAATTATTGTAAGTACCTAAGCAAAATTAATTACATAATGTGGAATGGGCATCCTGCCCGTCACAGGCTAGAAGCCTGTGCCACCATTGAGTAATTAATTACACACATCTACTTACTTTTCCCTGAAGAAATAGAAAATGATTATTCTGATTTATCTCAATCAGAAATATTAGATGATTTTCGTCAAGCATGGCATGAAGCTCAAACAGATAAAACAATACCAATTGATCAATTATGGGAAACTTTAGAAGATGAGTGAACAAAGATTGATTAATATATATTAATATTAATGGTGGACAATCATATTATTCACCCCATCTTAATTTAATTGAAATCTTATGGAGATTTATTAAATATGAATGGATTGAGTTATCAGCATATGATATAGCAATCCTAAATAGGTTGTGGCAAAATTCCATATTGATAAAGTTTGGGGAAATCAAATATTTGACCATGCGCAAAAAACTTAAATAGCCACTTTACTATTTTAAATGATTTACATAAATGATAGAATTGTCTAATAAAATTTTTCACTTGTAGCCAAATATCTTCTACCGGATTTTGTTCTGGAGCATTAGGGGCAAATTTATGACAAGTAATTAACCATTCTTCTTCCAATAAATCTTGATTTATTATAGTTAAATACTCCCTAAATTCTTTTGAGTCATGATAGGTTGCTCCATCCCAAAATATTGCTAATCTTTTTCCTTTTCTTTTTGATAGTAAATACTTGATAAATTTGATCGTATTTTCTGTATTTCCACTTTCATATTCTTTGACAATAAATTCTTTAGTTTGATAGTCTAATGCCCCATAATAAGTTTGTCGGCTTTTTTCATTTTTAATGGGAATTTCTATTCTTTGATCTGTTCTTCCCCAAACATAACCTAAAATGTCTCCCCAAAGTAAATGACATTCATCAATCATAAACACTACAAGCTCTCCACTCTCTATTTCTTCTTTCCAAATCTCTAATTTTTCACTGATTTCTTTTTTTTTAGCTTCGACTAATTCGTCATTTTTAGCCGGATTCTTTTTTGAGTTTTTTCCAACTTATTTTCGCTTCTTTGAGCAAACTATAATAACTTTGATTGGATTTATAAATAATATTATATTCTCGCTCTAAATAAATTTTTAAATCTGATAATCTTAAATATTCTTGCTCTCTTAACCAATTAATAACTTGGTCTTTTTCTTCTGGTTTTAATTCACTTTTAGTTCCTTTAAACTGTAATTTCAAGCTTTCTACTCCACAAAAAAGAGCTTGATTTTTCCACATACTAATAAAGCTATGAGAAACTTGTAATAATTCTTTTACTTCATGGTATGATTTTCCTTCTAAAATCATTTTGACAGCTAAAGCCCTTTTTATTTCTTTAGCCTCTTTTGTTTGATTGATAAAATCATTTAACTCAGAAATAATGTTCATTTTTTTTTCCTTGAATTTAGATTATAATTAATATTATATCTGTTATGACCTATTTAGGATTGCTATATTTGATTGATGATAAAAACATTAATATAATAATATAACTTATAATATCATAATAGTTTGTAAGTTACCAGTGCTTTTAATCTTAATTTTACCGATCAATTTTATATTAATTGCCCACCTTAAAAACTCTGTATTTACCATTAATTAAAAAAATTAAAGCAAATTTGTTATAAAACTTATTCTTAATCTTCTTTTTTATCAAAATAGCACAAAAGATTAGCAATTGTTAAATTTGATGCTTTTTCTAAATTTGACGCAGTTAACATTGTATGACCAGATTGGATTGCTTGATCACTAATATATTCTTCCAATACTTGACGGCGATCAGGAAACATCAACAATTGTAGCTGAATGTATAATGATAAAAAATGAGATTTTTCTTTTGATTCTTCATATATAATCATTTCTTTTGGTTTATCTAAATTAACTGATAGATAACTATATTTAGAAAAATCTATATTAGATTCTTCTATAATTGTTAATTCTTTAAGCTCAGATGATGATAAAGAAAGTTTCCAATCTGTTTCATTTTGCCAAATTTTTAAGTTAACTAAATCATGATTATAAATATGATTAATTTCAGGAAAAATAAAATCAAGTTCATCCATATCTTCACAATTTTCAGCAATTGTTTGACAGTGATTTTCAATTGTATCTCTTAATTCTAAAAGACGATCTTGCACAGCATTCAATTCATTTTGTAATTGATAAGTCATAATAATTGTTTGTTCAATTATCCATGCACATTCATATCTGCGAAGTTTTCCGGGATTACAAATATCATCTAATAAATAAGTATTATTATAAATAGCTAAAGCTTCTCCTAATGTTTGTCTAGCATTAGCTAATTCTCTTTTTCTCGCTTCTATATCTTGAAAGGCTAAACTTGTTTTAATTAGTTTTGTTGCTTCAATAAATTTGCCATAAGCTTTAATTAATTCTAAACGATGTTGATTAAATTTAACATCTTGAGCAACTTCATTAATATGTTGGATAATCTCTATACCTTGATTTTTTAATGCTTGTTTAAGATCAATAAAACCGTCTCTAATTTCTAATCTTAATTGTTTTACATCTTCTCTTAATTTTAAAGTCTGCCATAAATTAGCCGCCGATAAAGCAATATTAGCAACCACTCCCACACCAATAATAGCAGTAGAAGCTTGTAAAATGCCTAAACTATGTTGTATTCCATTAAGTTTAGAAATAGCCAAGGGGTCTAAAATTCTATCATCAATATATGTGGCTTTTGCTATACCATCTTGAACATACCGACCCGTTACAGCATCTCTAACTCTACCAATCAATTCCCCAGTTTTTTTACTTTTTTCAATTATGAGTGTTCCATTTTCAATCCCTTTTTGAATATGATCAGCAAAAATATATACTACTTGTTGCATTTTGCATTAACTCCTTTTACAAAAATTTATAATTCTTAGTTATAAAATGAGGGTATATTTATTTTATAATAAACTATAAAGAAGAATTACAGATCATAATTTTATGGATAAAAAACTAATCAATTCAGATATTGTGGAAATTGTAGCTGAAATTTTAGAGCAACCACTTTTGTTACAAGATGTTACACCACCTGTAATCTTTACGACTGCTGTTTTGAGTGTTTTAGTGGGAGTATTATATGCTGATAACGTAGTAAAAATTGAAGAAACACAAAGACTCAATAATATTATTAACCGTTTATTTCCACCATCTAGTAAGGTTGTTCCTTTTTCTCGACTAATTCTGAAGGGAGTACAAAAAGTAAAAATTTATAATAACCTTGAGGCTTTTTATAAATTAACAAGTCCTTTTAACGAATCTGAAAAATTATTATTAATTAGTTTTGGTTATGAAATGTCAACCGCAGATGGAGATATGGATTTGAAAGAAAAGGGTTATTTGCAGTTGATTAGTAATAATTTAGAGATTAATATTCAATATCTAAATTGTTTAGAATTAATCTTTACAAAAAAACAAAATATAGATCAAAATATTTTAGAGAAAATTAAACTTTTATTAAATCCTGCACTTTTTCAAGAACTTGATCCAATATTTGTTCATGCGGCTCAACATATTTTTGAACAATTGCCAAAAACAGCTATCAAAATTCAAGAAAAAAGAATAAATCAACGTCAAACTTCTAATAAATCTTATCAACAATTAAAAGAATTTCAAAAATATAAAAAACAACTTGACAATTATTGCCATGAACTTTATCAAATTATTTCTGATTGTCAAAAACGTAACTTTATTCGGAATAATTTATTAGAAGAAATTACTAAAATTTCAAGAAAAATACAATCTCAAGAGTTTCGGATCGCAGTAGTTGGTGAATTTAGTCAGGGAAAATCTACCTTACTTAATGCTCTTTTAGGAGAGGAAATACAACCAGTCAGAGAAATTCCTTGTAGTGGGGTTATAACTGTTTTAAAATATGGAAAAGAAAAGCGAGTAATTTGTTGTTATAAAGATGGAACTAAAGAAGAAATATCTTATTCTCTATATCAAGAAAAAGCATCAATTACTGAAGATATAGCTTTAGGTAGTTTAAGTGAAGGATTAGAAAAATCTAATTTGAAAGAGATTATTTTTGAACACCCTAATTTAGATTTATGTAGTAGTGGTGTGGTTATTATTGATTCACCCGGATTAAATGAACATCCAGATAGAACATCTATTACAGAAAAATTAATCGAAGGAACTGATGCAGTTATCTTTTTAACTAATGCTTCTCGTCTTTTAACTCAAGGTGAAAGAGAGTTAATTGAAGATTTAAAAAATAAACTTACAGGAAAATATAATCAACCTGCGGAAAATCTTTTTATTGTGGTGAATTTCTGTGATTTAATTCGCAGTGAAAAAGGTTTACAACAAGTTGAAGAAAGAGTTAAAAGATTTGTCTTAGGAGAAAAGCCTTTAATTACTGGCAATAATAGAATCCATTTTCTATCTTCTCAACTCGCTTTAGATGCAATTCTTAATCAAACTGAAAATAAATATTTAATTAAATTTCAAGATTTTACAAAATCCTTAGAGCATTTTCTTATTATTGAAAGGGGTAGTTTAGAAGTAAAAAAAATAATTAATAAACTTAACTCTTTAATTCAATCTATTGAAGCTGAGTTGAAAGAAACCGAGGGAATTTTAGAGGGCAAAGTTCATCTTTCTGAATCAGAAAAAATTAATATTTTAGAACAAATTGGAGAAATTAGTGGCGTTTATTATCGAATAATGGAGACAGGAGAAGTATTGACAAAAACAACAATTGATGAAGTGACAAACTCATGGAATAAATGGGTAGAAAATTTGGACAATAGATTAATAGAAAAATCTCAATATTGGGAATCTGATCATTCAATGTTTTGGGATCAAGAAAAGGTAATCAAAGATTATCAAGATTGTTTTTTTAGAGATTTAAAGGAAGAATTATCTAAATGGGAAAATCAATATTTTATTTCTATTTTGAAAAAAAAGCTTGATTTTTTAGATAGTTATATTAGAGCAGAATTTCAAACAATACAAGAAAATATTGAAGATATTAACATAAAAAATCATAATATTAGTAATAAATTAAGTAATCAAATAAATACAACAATCGGACATATCAAAGTGGAATGTGGAATCTATAATACTGGTATTCGTACTACTGTTGCCATTTTAGGATTAGCTTACCCCCTTGGTATGGTAATTTTAAGAAGTTCAGCAATTCGTGATTTATTGGGATGGTTTGGAGGAGGCAATGATCGAGAAAAAGAAAGAAACATAAAAACAAAAGTCTTTGAATTAGGAATAAATCGTTTTACAGAATCGTTAGAGCAAATTTTTCCAGAAATTGATAGTAAAATAGAATCTATTTTTAATGAAAGAATGGAATTAACAAGAAAAGCTATTGATGAAACTATATTTATTTATGAAAGTCTTTTAGAAAAACAAGATAAATTTTATCAAGAAACCTTAGAACAAAGACAAACTGAACAACATTGGATTAATTTAAAACAGCAAGAAATTGATCAAATTAATACAAAAATAGAAAAATTATTTTTTTCCATTTAAAGAATAAATTTTATAAACTATACTTTTTAAAAAAGCAAAAATATATATATCTTTGAATATTAGGATGCAAAAAATAACTATAGCAATCCTAAATAGGTCATAACAGATATAATATTAATTATAATCTAAATTCAAGGAAAAAAAAATGAACATTATTTCTGAGTTAAATGATTTTATCAATCAAACAAAAGAGGCTAAAGAAATAAAAAGGGCTTTAGCTGTCAAAATGATTTTAGAAGGAAAATCATACCATGAAGTAAAAGAATTATTACAAGTTTCTCATAGCTTTATTAGTATGTGGAAAAATCAAGCTCTTTTTTGTGGAGTAGAAAGCTTGAAATTACAGTTTAAAGGAACTAAAAGTGAATTAAAACCAGAAGAAAAAGACCAAGTTATTAATTGGTTAAGAGAGCAAGAATATTTAAGATTATCAGATTTAAAAATTTATTTAGAGCGAGAATATAATATTATTTATAAATCCAATCAAAGTTATTATAGTTTGCTCAAAGAAGCGAAAATAAGTTGGAAAAAAACTCAAAAAAAGAATCCGGCTAAAAATGAGGAATTAGTCGAAGCTAAAAAAAAAGAAATCAGTGAAAAATTAGAGATTTGGAAAGAAGAAATAGAGAGTGGAGAGCTTGTAGTGTTTATGATTGATGAATGTCATTTACTTTGGGGAGACATTTTAGGTTATGTTTGGGGAAGAACAGATCAAAGAATAGAAATTCCCATTAAAAATGAAAAAGCCGACAAACTTATTATGGGGCATTAGACTATCAAACTAAAGAATTTATTGTCAAAGAATATGAAAGTGGAAATACAGAAAATACGATCAAATTTATCAAGTATTTACTATCAAAAAGAAAAGGAAAAAGATTAGCAATATTTTGGGATGGAGCAACGTATCATGACTCAAAAGAATTTAGGGAGTATTTAACTATAATAAATCAAGATTTATTGGAAGAAGAATGGTTAATTACTTGTCATAAATTTGCCCCTAATGCTCCAGAACAAAATCCGGTAGAAGATATTTGGCTACAAGTGAAAAATTTTATTAGACAATTCTATCATTTATGTAAATCATTTAAAATAGTAAAGTGGCTATTTAAGTTTTTTGCGGATGGTCAAATATTTGATTTCCCCAAACTTTATCAATATGGAATTTTGCCACAACCTATTTAGGATTGCTATAATGATACTTTGGCAAGACAATAGAATAAGTTATGCCCACCCTACAAATTAATCATTTTGCCTATTGTTCGGCTAAAAGTAAGAAGTCTTGTGCGAGAAATCTAATTTTGTTGTTAAATAGAGACAAATAAAATTTTGTTAAGTTTGAGGCTTAATTTATGTATATTGTGCAAGTAGCTTCGGAATGCGCACCAGTAGCCAAAGTTGGCGGTCTGGGTGACGTTGTTTACGGGCTAAGTCGGGAACTTTCCATGAAAGGGCATTGCGTTGAGATCATTATGCCCATGTATGACTGTATGCGTTATGACCATATTTGGGGTTTACATGAGGCCTATCGGGATCTGTGGGTGCCTTGGTTTGGCGGAGCGATCCATTGTTCGGTTTTTGTGGGTTGGGTACATGGTCAAGTTTGTTTCTTTATTCGTCCCAATTCGGGGGATAATTTCTTTAATCGTGGTCATTATTATGGAGCTTTAGATGATCACATGAGGTTTGCTTTCTTTAGTAAAGCGGCCTTAGAATTTCTCTTAAAAAGTAATAAACGCCCCGATGTGATCCATTGTCACGACTGGCAAACAGGTTTATTACCCGTGATGTTATTTGAAATGTATAAATGGCATGGCCTATGGAATCAACGGATTTGTTATACTATCCATAATTTTAAACATCAAGGTATTGCTGGAACAAATGTACTTTGGGCTACAGGTTTAAATAATGAGCCTTATTATTTCCATTACGATCGCCTTCAAGATAATTTTAACCCCCTTGCATTAAATTACATGAAAGGGGGTATTGTTTATGCTAATCATGTTACCACTGTATCACCTCATCACGCTTGGGAAGCACGTTATAGCGATATTAGTTGCGGTTTAGGTCATACTCTCCATGTTTACCAAAATAAATTTAGTGGGGTTTTAAATGGGATTGATTATTCTATTTGGAATCCTGAAATTGATAAATATATTCCTGTTCAATATAATATCGAAACTTTAGCAGAAAAAGCACAAAATAAAAAGGCATTAAGAGAGCGTTTATTATTAGCAGATAATGATAAACCAATTGTTTGTTTTATCGGTCGTTTAGATGATCAAAAAGGTGTACATTTAGTGCATCATGCCATGTATTATGCCTTAAATCGAGGCGCACAATTTGTATTATTAGGATCGGCTACTGAACCGAATATTAATAGTTGGTTTTGGCACGAAAAACACCATCTAAATAATAATCCAGATTGTCATTTAGAGTTAGCATTTAATGAAGAATTAGCCCATTTAATTTATGCAGGGGCTGATCTGATGGTTGTACCGAGTAATTATGAGCCTTGTGGCTTAACTCAAATGATCAGTTTAAAATATGGTACTGTTCCCATTGTGCGCGGTGTGGGTGGCTTAGTCAGTACGGTATTTGATCGAGACTATGATCAAAATTTACCACCAGAAAAAAGAAATGGTTATGTCTTCTATCAAAGTGATAATCATGCTTTAGAGACGGCCATGGAACGAGCGATCGGTTTATATAACCAGTTTCCTAAAGAATTTCAAAAATTACAAAAACAAGGAATGGCTTGTGATTATTCATGGAATGAACCAGGTAATGAATATGTAACAATTTATGATTATATTAAAGCTTAATTAGTCATTTTATCATTGGTCATTAGTCATTAGTCATTTGTGATTCGTTAATTATATTACAGCATTTAGCTATCAGCTATGAGCTATCAGCTAGTTTGTTATCCTTATAAAGACTAGCTTTCAAACTGATGAAGTGTACCACAGCGATCGGCAAAGTGCTGTATCAATTATCAATTATTAATTACCAAGGATTGCCGATCATGGTAAAAGCACTCCAATAATAGGGATGGGAGAGATCGGGAACTTGTTGACTTAAACTTTCAGGTAAAGGGATTGCTCCTAATTTTGTGATTAATTGTCCATTTTCATAGCGAGTATTACCCCTAATTAAATCTATTTGGGCTTGTCTGAGAGCCTCAGATTTTACGGGGTAATCTTTTAATTTTTGATAAAAACTACTCATTAGTGCTAATGTACCCTCATCTGACACATACCATAAACTGCCTAAAGCCGATTTTACTCCGGCGGCGATCGCAAGGCCAGCAAAACCCAATTCTGCGGATTTATCCCCCACCGCCGTGCGACAAGCGGATAAAACTAATAATTCAACGGGAGGATCATTTAAACTTAGTTTTTCGAGTTCATTAAGAGCTAACTTATCATCCCAAAATTGAATATAGGAATTATCAGCATTCCCTGAACTAAATTCACCGTGAGTTGCTAAATGTACAATGCCATAATTAGCTCTACTTTCTCTTAATTTTTGTAAATTATCAATGGTAAAATTTTCATTTAAAAATGATTCTCCTTCCCCTTGCCAAATTTGTTGTGTAATTAAGGATAATTCAAGTGGTACGGCAGGTAAAGGAGATTGTTCATTATTCAGATTTTCAAATTTTTCCGCTCCCATTGCTAAAATAGGTCGATCGTTCAAATTGACATATTCAGTATTAGTTAAAGCATAACTTGGCATCATTCCTAAGCTATATTTTTCGATTAAAAATTGATTGGTTTTTCCATCATATAAAGCGGCGATAGGTACAGTTCTTAAACCTTGATCCATAATAAAACTAAGATTATTAATTTCTTCTTTTGTTAATTGATTTTCAATTGGTTCAATTAACAATTTATAAAGTTGTTTGGCTGAATTAAGATAAGCAGTTTTGCGTCTTACATCAGTTATTTTTCCTCGAAATTCATTCACGATACTATTTATATCTTTACGAGTATAATCGCCTATTTTTTGTTTAACCACATTGCCCGATGAAGTAACAACAATTATTTCTAATTGATCGGTAGCCTTTTCTTCTTCAGTACGAATATTTATACGATTAGAATTATTAGTAGGAAATTGCCAAATTAAATTATTATTATCGGAATCGGATTCATTTTGAGGCACAAAATGAACATATACTAAAGCTGGTTTAATTCCCGTTATTTCTTCAATTTGTCTGAGACGATCTTCAGGAGAAATTGTTGTTTGAGATGGAATATTTTGCCCTAAATAACTACTGATTTGTCCTTTTATATTGTTTTCAACTTCTTTAACTTCTGCTAATTTATTTCCTGTAAATAACTCTGAATTATCAGCATAGTAAACTGATTCACTGTCTTTATTTGTTTCAACTTCTTCATCAGATTGATCGGGTGATTGATCTGAAGATTGATCTGAAGATTGATCTGAAGATTGATCTGAAGATTGCTCACTAAAGTCACCATAATTACTAAAGTCACCATAATTACTAAAGTCATCATAAGTGCTAAAATAATCATAAGTGCTAAAATAATCATAATTGCTAAAATAATCATAATTACTAAAGTCATCATAATTACTAAGGTCATCATAATTACTAAGGTCATCATAATTACTAAGGTCATCATAATTACTAAGGTCATCATAATTACTAAGGTCATCATCAATTGGTTGCTCAATAAACATTTCAGCCCCTTGAAGAGTAAGATTTCCTGCACCTAAAGTTAAAATACCATCTTGAGTAACATCTCCTGTAATATTAAGAAATCCCCCTATTCCACTTTCCGTATTAAGTTCAGTTCCACTATTAATAATTATCGCATTACTAGCCGTTAAATTAATATTTCCACCATCAAGAAAAGTTGGTATTCCTGTATATAAAGTTAGACCAGATGCAATATTAATATCGCCATTATTTGCTGTTAAATTAATATAACCTCCTTGGGTACTAACATTCGCATTAATATTAATAGAACTAGCTATTAAATCTAAATTTAATAAGCCATTGATGGCAAAAATACTATTATTTATTTCAATTAAATTTCCGGCTAATAAAATTAAAGTTCGATCAACTGTACCAGTATAATCAAAATCACTATTCCAAAAAATATTATCACTTGCTTCTAATATTAAATCATTAGCATTTAATAGAGTATTAATATCATCAACGCCGATAAATTGATCACCTATATTTTCATCCCACGACCAATAAAAATCATCAAAAACTGGATCGGCTGTATCTATAACACTTCCAGACACAACAATAATATTGGTAGGATCTAAAAGTAATGTTCCTGTGTTACCATTAACAGCAGAAGTGTTAACATTTCCCTGAAAAATTAAATTATTTTTACCACTAACTTCCACAAAACCACCATCACCAAAAATACTCCCACCTTGAGCATTTATTTCACCATAAAAGGCAGTATTTTGATCAGACCAAATAATGACTTTACCGCCATTTCCTGTTACTAAACTATTAGCATTAATGGTTGTATTTTGATCAACAAATGTATAATTGGCATTAGGAATAACACCTTGACCTTGATAATCTCCACCGATTAAAATTGTACCGCCATTATTATTTCCATTCGCATTAATTTCTGTATTTAATAAACCGATTTTATCTCCTAAAATGTTAATATTTCCACCGTTATTATTACTAGAAGTATCAATTAAACCTGAAATAATAGTTGTTCCCTGTTCACTAGGAATAATCTGATTAGTTGAACTTAAAACAACTTGACCATTTTGATTGATTTCTAAGCCCGTATTAACTCCAGTTCCTGTTAATAATTGAGGTAAATCTAAGGGTGTTAAATCAGTAAGATTTAAGTTAGTTTTGCCTAGATCTAATTCTAAACTTAATAAAGAGCCTTCAGGGGTTAATGTTATCACTTTTGAACCTGCAACCGAGGCTATATTAATATTACCTTGAGGGGCTTTAATTGTACCTGTATTAATAGTATTACCTGCAATTATATTAATATTATTTTCTGCCAAAACTTCAATATTTCCCGCATTGATAATTGTTCCATTATTACTTAAATTAAAAGCAAAATTTGTAGGATTTCCGTTTAAATTTTGATAATTATTTTCACCAAAAGCATTAAACCAATTCTGATCAAAACCCATGCCAGTGGCGGTAGTTGCCGTAAAATCGGCCGGAACATTTAAACTAAAATTTGAACCAAAAATTAATCCAGCCGGATTGATCAAATATAAATTGGAATTGCCACCTGTAACTTGAATTAAACCATCAATAATTGAGGCATTGCCTCCGGTAATTCTTGTTAAAATATTATTAATGTTTGGCTGAGAAATAAAATTGGCGATTTGTCCAGAGGTTAAATTAAATTGGGCTAAACTATGGAATAAATTTGTGCCATCTCCAGATAAAGTTCCCCCATTGATATTAAAAATATTACCATTTTGATTGATAATTGTACCTGTACTATTGTGATCATTATTTGATATAATAGGTTGGGCATTAACAATAGTTGTAAATAAAATAGAACTAAATGCAAGGGTACTAACATAAGATAATTTAATCATAATTAAACAATTAAAATCAGAAATAATATGAAACAAAGTTAATTTTACACTAAATTTAAGGGAGATTTTACTCCCCCTAACATTGTTTTATCTTTAATTATACTTAGCTAGTATAAATCAATTCTAGTTAAATGTGTTTCTTTTTGAGTCAAATTGTTGTGTAATCTTAAAAACCAGATATGGATAATTCTTTAGTGACTTTAAATCCATCTAATCATAATGATAATCACCCTGAAATATTACCTTTAATTAAGATTGAAAACATTACCAAAATTTATGGAAAAAATGAATCTCAGGTAATTGCCCTTAATTATGTGAATTTAATGATTAATCAAGGTGAGTATTGTTCAATTATGGGGACTTCTGGCTCTGGAAAATCCACCATGATGAATATAATTGGTTGTTTGGATCGGCCTTCATCGGGAGAATATTATTTAGATGGGATCAATGTCTCCCAATTATCGGATCAGGAATTGGCCAAAATTCGCAATCAAAAAATCGGTTTTGTTTTCCAACAATTTCACCTTTTGCCTCAGATGACGGCCTTAGAAAATGTGATGTTACCGATGATTTATGGAGGAATCCCACCCTCTGAAAGAAAAGAAAGGGCAGAGGCCGCTTTAATTAAAATTGGCTTAAAAGATCGACTCAAAAATAAGCCTAATCAGCTTTCTGGAGGGCAACAGCAACGGGTAGCGATCGCGCGAGCCATTGTCAATCAACCATTATTATTATTAGCAGATGAGCCAACAGGCGCATTAGACTCACAAACTACGGCGGAAGTAATGGGGATTTTTCAAGAATTACATGATAGTGGAATTACGGTGGTAATGGTGACACATGAGCCTGATGTGGCAAGTTTAACGGAGCGCATTATTTGGTTTAAAGATGGCAATGTTTTGCAAAAAGATTAAATTAAAAAAAATATTAATTATTCAATTACTAAATTTCTAAAATTTTGGTTATGGTAGACATAGAGCAATCCTAAATAGGTTGGAGCAAATTAATTAGTTTTTAAAAAAGTGCTAAAGCCTTGTTTATACTAACGAATAACTAATAACAAATCAGAAAAGCGTTAACCTTGCCACGACTAATTTAGGGGTGCGATCGAGCATTACATCATCTGATGAGGTGTAAAATTATGAGGCGACTTATCTCCTATCTTTGGAATCATAAAATTTTGCGCAGTTTCAGCCGATTCACCTTAATTGGCTCTGTGGCTTTTTTGATGTCTACTTTTGTTAACTGGAATAATCCGAGAATTTCTACTCAAGCTAGAAATTTATCAAATCAAAATGTAACTGATCATTTTTCTAGTTTAAAATTTAACCAAAATTCCCATCTTGTGATTACTAATTGTAACAGTTTAACGCCAATTTGTCCAGAGGAAAAATTACTTTATATTGGTGATTCTTTAAGTAATATTTCCCAAGATTGGTTAAGTGCTAATTTAAGTAATTATCCTTACCAATTAATCCATTCTAGTGAGCAAAATAATCCTAATGAGCCGCCAATAATTGAGGGGCGAATTTATACCCTTGATCAATTACCTAATGTGGAAACTGCTCAAATTAAACCGGAAGAAATCGGCTTAAATCAATGGAAAACTGCTTTTTTTATAACAGGGGGTTTCACCACATGGTTAGGGTTAGAAACTTTTTTATATCGCCAAAAAAGAAATAGTCAATTTTCTAATCAAAAAATAGTTAAATTACAAGAGCAACAGGAAATTTTTAAACAAAAAATTGATAATTTAATTAAAGAAATTAATCAAATTCAAGAAACATTAGAGGATGTTAACGATAATAAAAAGGCATTGCAAACGATCATTGCGGCCAAAAATGCCGAACTAGAACAAGTTAGACAAGAAGCAAGAGAATTTGAACAATATGTATTAGAAGAAAATCAACTTTTAGAAAAAGAAAATAATAATTTATTAGAAGAAAATCAAGAATTAAGTTTACAATTATTATCAACAAAAGAGGAGCTTTACCATTTACAAATTACTTTAAATAAAATAAAAAAACAACCTCTAACATTACAATTAACTCAAGAAAATTTAGAAGAAACAGAAGAAGAATTTTTATTAGCTTTTTCTCCCCAAGCTCGATCTCAATTATTTCATTTAGCCAAAAATGATCAGAAAAAATATAAAAAAGTTCTCAAAACTTTAAGCACAATGACTTCAAATTTGCGCCATCACAGTTTACAAACCCATGAATATGCGGAGTTTTCAGGGGCAAAAGGGGAAAAAGTGTTCGAGTCTTATGTCGAACAACATACCCCCAGTGCATGGCGTATTTTTTGGTATTATGGGCCGGGGCAAGGTTTTTTAACCATCGATCAAATAATTCCCCATCCTTAATTATGTTTAATAATCTGTCTTTAAATTATATTCTTTTGAATATTTAGCATTAGACAAAATAATTATTTAGTTTTTTTTAAATTCTTGATTTTTTGCTAAAATCAATTTAATATCAAAATAATTTTAAATTTTTAGGATTAACCTTAATGGCAATTATTATTAGTACAGTCAATATGAAAGGTGGTGTGGGGAAAACAACTCTCACCGTCAACTTGGCCGCTTCTTTAGTTAAAAATCATAAAAAACGAGTTTTAGTGGTGGATCTAGACGCACAAATTAGTGCGACATTGAGTTTAATGCCTCCTCAAGATTTTGCTAAACTAAGAAAAGAAAAACGCACGATTAGTTCTTTAATTAATAATCAAATTAAACCTAATCAAAAAACTTTAGATATTAATGATGTTGTAAAAACTTATATTTGTAACTTAAATGGTTTAGATTTATTACCAGGGGATATTGAACTTTATGATGAATATTTAGTTTCTGAAATGCTCCATCAAAGTGCAATAAAACAAGATAATATTGAATTTGAAAAAGTTTGGAATGATTTTGAAAGAGTTTTAGTTAAAAATATTTTAAGTCCGATCTTAGATCAATATGATTTTATTATTATGGATTGCGCACCCGGCTATAATTTAACTACTCGCAGTGGATTGGCCGCCAGTGATTTTTATTTATTACCTTCACGGCCTGAACCTCTGTCTGTGATAGGTATTCAGCTTTTACAAAGAAGAATTAAACAGTTAAGGGAAAATCATAAATTTAGTAATCCTTTATCAATTCAATTACTAGGAATTGTTTTTATTTTATCAGGTAATACTTTATTAGGAAACTATTATAAACAAGTAATAAAAAGGGTACAAAATGATTTTAAACCCACTGAATTATTCCAGCAAAAAATACCAATGGATATTAATGTTTCTAAGGCTTTAGATACTTTTATGCCTGTGGTTTTATCCCATCCTGCCACAGCAGGAGCAAGGGCTTTTCTCAAGTTAACGGAGGAAGTTTTAGAGAAAGTTCAACAAACTGAAGCCGCTAAAAAGTTAGAAAATCAGGCGATCGATCTGAAAACTTTAGAATAAAATTTGATCACAAAAACTTACTTGAAGCTCCTCTCATAGGGAGAGGGGTTTGGGGTTAAGTTGAAGATTTTAACCGTTAATTTTGATAATTAATAATTAAGATTTGGTAGCAATAATTAATTAAATAATTAATCCAATTGTAAAAGAAATTAAAGATAAAATAGCTAATAATAAAGTTCTTTGACTTTGACGATAACCTGCTCTTTGCATTTCAAAACGTAATAGAATAGCAGAAGAAACTAAAACTAAAATATGAATAAATTGTTTTAACCAACAACCAATTAAAACCGCCGCCAATGCAAATGCTAAAATAGCAAGTAAAGCTTTAGTATCTGATGTTAACCAACTACCAAATAAAAAATTTAATAAAGCAGAAGGCTTAGTTAAAATAAAAGCAATAAATAAAACTAAAACAAAACCGATTATTTTTAAAATAATCAACAAAATAGTTTCACTGATATGAAGATCAAAAAATGCAGTTGTTTCGAGGAAAGATTCAACCCAGTTAGGAATAGATTGACTATAAATCTTACCAAATAAACTATAAGTTGAGATTAATAAACCAATGGCTAACCAAGGTATTTTTTTTAACTTTATTAACACATTAATTAATAGATAATAGATAATGGATAACAAATAACTAAAAATACAAACAGTCACTAACTTAATTAAAATAATTTTAACAAAGCTAGTGACTGAATGTAAATTTCCAATAAAAAACTTGAAAATTAAGATAAAGATTGAATCATGAAATCAAAATAAGGTGCTGTTTCTTGGGCATCTTCTGTGCTAAGTAAAGGCAGAGCCGCATCTTTTAAAGCAACGATCGCATCTACCATACCCGGAACAGGAACACCAAGAGAATTGTACATTTCCTTGACACCAATTAAACCAATTTTTTCAATTGGCTCTTTATCTCCGGCTAAAATGCCATAAGTCACCAGACGTAAATACCAGCTATAATCCCGTAAACATTGATTATATTCACGAGTTCCCGCCGCATTACCACCAGCAGTTCTATATTCAGGATGTTGTCTGAATAATTGTTTACTGGCTTGATCTACAATTTTCTTTTCGTTATCTGCTAAAGTCTCAGCGATGCGGATCCGTTGCGCTCCTGTGATTAAAAAACTTTCAATACCTTGAAGTTCTCCACTACTAGGATAACGTAATTCATCATCCGCTTTGAGAATGACTTGGCTAACTATGCTCATTTTATCTTTTGGTTAAATAAAATCCCCACAGATTAAAATTGATTTACTTTTAATCTTGGGCTGTTCACACTAATTTTAAATGTACACCGTATCTTGTAACAATAGGCGATCGCTAAGTGTCACAAAAAAACACCCTTTAAAACTCTCAACCTATGCTTAAATATGGATCTTATCTCATTGAGTGTAAAGCTTTGTGTCTTTGGGTAAACTGATTATCTTTAATTTTTTAACATATTGTTACATACACCACCACCAACTAAATATTAAGATAACAAAAGTCGGGGATTTGTTAAATCCCCAACTTTTAAAAACCAAGAAAATCTCTTTTATTTTTTCAGCCGAGTTTTAGACTTATAAAAAGGTTTTTTAACTACCGTGGCCGGATAAAGTTTTCCTCTTATTTCAATCTCTAATTTTTGCCCAATTTTACTCAATTCTTTCGGCACATAAGCCAGTGCGATCGCATAATCAAGGGTTGGGGAAAATGTCCCACTCGTTACTTTTCCTATGACCTTACCCTCAGATAACACAGAATAATCATGTCTAGCGATATGTCGTCCCTCCATTTTTAAGCCTACTAAAACTCTATTTAAACCCTCTCTGATTTGGGTTTCTAGGGCTTGACGACCAATAAAATCCCCTTTAGCGTCCAAATGTACTATCCATTTTAAACCGGCCTCTAAAGGGGTTATTTCCTCATTAATTTCTTGACCATAAAGACACATGGCCGCCTCTAGGCGTAAGGTATCCCTCGCCCCTAAACCGCAAGGTTTAACCCCTTTTTCCCTCAGCGATCGCCACAATTTTTGACCAGTTTGGGCATCGGTCATAATTTCAAAACCATCTTCCCCTGTATAGCCTGTACGGGCAATAAAAGCGGGTTGATCAAATAAAGTAGTAGTTAAATGGGAAAAAGCTTTTAAATTATTTAGATTATCGGTAATTAAAGATTGAATTATCTGTGAAGATTGTGAGCCTTGAACTGCAATTAAAACTTGATCATCAGATAAATCTTGAAAATTAATTACATTATGATCTAAATGGCTGAGTAACCATTTTTGATCTTTATCTTTAGTGGAAGCATTAACAATTAAAATTCCTTCTTCTTCCCCATTATTATTAATACCTTGATCATAGAAAATAATATCATCAATAATGCCTCCATTTTCATTTAATAAAACACTATATTGAGCTTGTCCTGCGGTAATTTTAGCTAGATCAGAAGGGATTAAAGATTGTAATTGATCCTTTAAATTTTTACCCTTAAGTTTAAATTTTCCCATGTGGGAAATATCAAACATTCCCACACTATTTCTAACAGTTTCATGTTCAGGTTTTAAACCTTCATATTGTACGGCCATTTCCCACCCTGCAAAAGGAGTAAATCGGGCTTTTTCCGCTACGGAAAGTTCATATAAAGGGGTACGTTTTAAAGTTTCAGTGTTAGTTATTTTTGCCATAATAATTTTAATAATTAATAATTAAAAGAGACGACACAGAAGGCTTCAGCCTTCTGCTACAAGAACAAAGTCTGCCCACGCAGACTTTGTTTATATAGCCTAACCCTTTAGGGTTAGGGCTTGGGGGGTGAGGTCAATTAAAATTATAATCTAAAAATGATAGTAAATTAATGTTAAATTTTTACTCAATAAAATATAAATATAATTGCATTAAAACTTGATTCAAACTAACAAAAATTACGACAATTAATTAAATTAAAATTTAATTAACCTTCAGGCGATAACTAGGCTAAACTAGCGGCCACCCAAAATAAACTATCAACAAAGAGGGTACTTAAAACCGCCCCCCCACAAGCAAACCAATAATTTCTTTTCCCCTGTAAAGCGATCAAACCACAGGCTAATAAAAGATTAACTAAGACGATCGCCCAACAGATCCCCCACAGAGACTGCATTTGAGTTAAAGCTTGTTGAAAAATGGGTTTGGCTAAGTTGGCATCAACTAACATTAATTCGCGCCAATAGGGAATTAAATCAGTTAAATAAAAATAAATATCGGTAACAATTGTGCCAAATAATGAGCCTAAATAAAATAAATTACCGATCATTAATTTCCCTTTTTTCAAACCATAAAGGGCAAAAGGTAGACCGATCGCCTCGATCGGGAGATGGTATAAAGGCTCCCAACGAAACCATCCCCAATAAATAGAGCCGGCCAACCAACTCCAACTAAAACCAAAAAGTAAGTCTCCCCAGACTTGAGTTTGGGGCTTTTGGCATAATTGCCATGCCCAAGCTACCCAAAAAAATGTTAAAATCAAAGTTAACCAAGGATTTAACCTCACTAAAGGGGCTTGAATAAACACAGGCACTGATACTAAAAAACAGGCCGCCCCAAACATTAACCCCCGTTGTTCTAAAGTTAACCAACGGTACAAACGCTCCACTAAAGAAAATAAGTTAGTGTCAGCAGTTTGATCACTTCTCACACTAGGAGATTGAAAAAAAATGAGTAAATTAAACAAAATTCTTTAATATTCGTTACTTATCTTTACATTACTTTAAGATACCACATCTCTCAAATTCAGAAAGATTAAAGTTAAAATTTTAAGATTATCTCAACAAGTCTACTTAAAATAATTTGATTAGAATAAATAAGATATTATTGTATTTATTTAAAATAGAATTTTAGTTAAACTAATGTTAAAATGATCAATAATCACTATGACTACCTCATCCCCTAAATCTTTCTTGTCTTATCAAGAAATTCTTGAACATACTCGTTTAGGTCGCCTTTGTGGGAAAAAACAATTATTTCAAGAGCGCTACCACATTCGCCAATTATTGGGGCGTGGTGGTTTTGGGGTCACATTTTTGGGGTGTAATGTGGTATTACCGGGATCCCCTTTATGTGTGATCAAACAGTTATGTTTACCTTTAGGCAGTCTGCCCGATGCTTTTCACCGTGCCAAAACTAGATTTAGAAAAGAGGCTAAAATCCTTTCTTTATTAGGACATCATTCTCAAATCCCCCTTTTATTAGATTATTTTGTGATTGATGAAGAATTTTATCTGGTACAAGAATTTATCAAAGGTTATACCCTTTCCAAAATTGTTAAACGCTATGGAGTGCAACCGGAAGAATTTGTGAAACGCACTCTTAAAAGTATGTTACCCGTTTTAAGTTATATCCATGCAAGGGGAGTTATTCATCGTGATATTAAACCTCAAAATATTATTTTAGCGGCCGATGATGGGCGTTTAGTTTTAATTGATTTTGGCTCAGTAAAGGAAGAATTACACCTTAATGATCATAATTTAGATCAATCTCTGACTCAACATTTTATCGGTACTTTGGGTTTTTGCGCCCCTGAACAATTATTATTAAAGTCCGTTTATGCTAGTGATATTTATTCTTTGGGCATGACTTGTTTATTTTTATTAACGGGTCATCGTCCTTCAGAATTACAGGATAACAATGATAAAAATATAATTAATTGGCGAGAAAAAACTGAAATTAGTCCCCAATTTGCTGATATTTTAGATAAAATGATCCATTCTGATTTAACAAAACGCTATAGTAGTGCTTCTGAAGTCCTTGAAGATTTAGAGGTTAATCAAAGGAATAATCAAACTATAATCACACAGTTAACGCAAAATAATTTTAATAATCAGTGGATTTACCTCCAATCTCAAAATATTCCGGCTAAACAGCCTCAGTATGCAATTCATCACAATATAAATTCACCCGAATATAATGCAGATTTATTAAATGCTTATTATGCTTATAATAAATTATCACAGGTAGCACAAGGAAAAAATCAAACTCACAATCAAGATTTAAACAATAATTTAATTAATAAAACCTCAAAACAAAAGACGAAAAATCAAGAAATTCAAGAAGAAATCACTGAAATTCAAAAAGCTGAAAAAATACCGATTTTAAAAAAATTATCAATAATTATCAATAATTTATTTAAAAAATTATCTTGATCAGCCCTTTTGATTACTCAAAATCAAGAAAACAGGTTAAGATCGATCTTCAGCAAAAACAATGTACCAAAATTATTAATTATTTAACTTATTTCTATGATTCGTAAACGTTCTATTCCTTGGAATCATCGTTGGTCACGTCAAATTATTGCGGCGATCGCCGGATTAGGTATTATTAATACAGGCTATCTCACCACCACTAAATTGTTAGGTGGAGAAGTAATTTGTAAAGCATCAGAAATCCCAAATGTTGGCTCTCCTTGTAAAGGAGTTTTAGAAAGTCCTTATGCTGAAATTTTCGGTTTACCCCTTAGTTTATATGGCTTAATCGCCTACATTGCAATGTTAATTTTTGCAATAATTCCCCTATTTATTAATCAAGAAACGAACCGCAAAAAAAGAGGTGAAGTAGAAAAATGGACATGGTTATTATTGTTAATTGGTTCTACGGCCATGACGGTTTTTAGTGCTTATTTAATGTATATTTTATTTACTATTTTAATTCCCGAATTAAAATTAACAGAACCCTGTTATTATTGTATAACTTCCGCAATTTCTTCTACGAGCTTGTTAATTTTTACGATTTTTGGCAAAGACTGGGAAGACTTAGGGGAAATGTTTTTTACAGGTTTAATTGTGGCAGTTATTACTTTAGTAGGAACTTTAGGAGTATATGCGAATGTTAGTTTGGAAAATACTACTAATAATAGAAATATAACAGAATTTACCGGAGAACCTTTACAAATTCCCGAACCCACGACTGAACCCGTAGCCCCTCATGGTTGGGAGATCACCACCACTTCATCGGCGGCCGAAATAGCCTTAGCAGAGCATTTAAGCAATTCAGGAATTAAAATGTATGGAGCATTTTGGTGTCCCCATTGTTATGAGCAAAAAGAACTTTTTGGGAAAGAAGCTTTTGCTAAAATTAAATATATTGAATGTGCGCCACAGGGAGTCAACCCCCAACCGGATCTATGTAAAGCCGCCGGAATTGAAGGTTATCCGGCTTGGGAAATTAACGGTAAAATAGAAAGCGGGGTGCAGACTTTACAAAAATTAGCCAATCTTTCCAATTATACAGGCTCTACCAATTTTAAATATAAATTTAGATAATTAGTTAATTCTGCTATCTTGTAGGGGTTAACGGCTGGTTAATCCCTATGATCTAAAATAAATGAACTAAAAAAAATTAAATTGTAATCAAAATTGATGGAAAATGATGAAAGTAAAATTATTCAAATTATGGTCAATGTTCAAAAAATGGTTAACACAAAATCGTGATGTTTTGACTTCATCAAGTTCTGTCACATTTGTTTTAATTATCTTAAGATTAGCAGGGATTTTACAACCTTGGGAATTATCCACATTTGATCAATTAATCCGTTTACGCCCTCAAGAAAAAACCGAAGATCGCATTTTAATTGTGGGTATTACGGAAGAAGATTATCAAAAATATCAAGGGTTTTTTTCTGATCAAATTATTGCTGAATTAATCACAAAAATTAATCAATATTCGCCCCGTGTCATTGGTTTAGACCTTTATCGTAATTTTCCTAAAGAACCTGGCCATCAACAACTTAAGGAAGTTTTTAACACAATTCCTAATATTATTGGCATTGAAAAATTAGCAATAAATAAGATGGACGGAGTGGATCCTCCTCCCATTTTAAAAGAGAAAAAACAAATTGGATTTAATGATTTTTTACCAGACGCAGATGAAGTAATTAGACGTAATTTTATTATTAATTATCAAGAAAAAAAAGCTTACCCTAGTTTCGCTTTAAAATTAGCTTTAAGGTATCTCGAACAAGAGGGAATTAAATCAAAAAGTGATAAAAATCTTAAAATAGGAGCAGTAGAGTTTCCACGTTTTAACAGGAATGATGGCTCTTATATTAGAGCAAATCGTAAAGGCTATCAAGTCTTAGCAAATTTTCGTTCTCCGGATCTATTTCAAACAGTTTCAATGGGGGAAGTTTTAACGGGAAATTTTGATCATCAATTAATTAAAAATCGGATTATTTTAATTGGTTATACCACAAAATTGAGTGTTAGAGATGTATTTTCTTTCCCCTATAGTTATCAATTTAATCAAACAGTTAATCGTATTTCAGGAGTAGAATTACACGCTAATTTTACCAGTCAAATTATTAGTAGTGTTTTAGATCAAAGACCTTTAATTCAAGTTTTACCCGAATGGCTTGATTATTTGTGGTTGTACGTTTGGACGGTGATCGGTTCTCTTTTAATTTGGCGTTGGCGATCGCCTTTCAAAGCATCTTTATCTTTAACAATTTGCGGTTTCTTTTTAGGAGGAATTTGTTATCTTTTAATATTAGGAGGATGGTGGTTTCCCTTCGTCCCACCCCTATTAGGATTGATCGGATCAGGCACAATTTTAATTACTTATTTTGCCTATCAAAAACAAGAATTACAAAGATCAAAAGATTTCTTTCAATTAATTATTAATAATATTCCCGATCCAATTTTTGTTAAAAATCAATATCTGGAATGGGTCATTTTAAATCAAGCTTTTTGTGATTTTATTGGTGTACCTGTGGCCAAATTATTAGGTAAAACTAATGATGATTTTTTAAAAAAAGAAGAAGCAGAATTATTTTTAGAACAAGAAAAAATAGTTTTAGAAACAAGGGCAACTCTCGAACAAGAATCAACTTTTACTAATATTCATGGTAATATGTATTTTACTGAAACTAAGCGATCTTTTTATCAAGATCGCGCCGGAAATATCTTTTTAATCGGTGTAATTCGGGATATTACCGAGCGCAAATTAATCGAACAAGAATTGAGAAGAACTACAGCAGAATTGAGGCGTTCTAATTCAGATTTAAAACAATCAGAAGAAAAATTACGTTATTTGGCACACCATGATCCTTTAACGGGATTAGCTAATCGTCAACTATTTAATGAAAGTTTTAAAGAGTTATTAAAATGGGGTGCAGAACATCAAGAATTAGTCGGTTTATTGTATTTAGATTTGAATGGTTTTAAGCCTGTTAATGATAATTTAGGCCACGATCTAGGGGATTTATTATTAAAGGCAGTGGGCAAAAGAATTAAAAATTGTTTGCGCTCAAGTGATGTGGTTTCTCGCTTAGGTGGAGATGAATTTACCGTTATTTTACCTGGTATTAAACAAGCCACTGATGGCGCGATCGTAGCCGATAAAATAGCCTCAAATATTGCCCAAACTTTTATGATTAATAATCATTCAATTAATATTAGTGCTAGTATTGGCATCAGTATTTATCCCTTGGACGGAGAAGATCCTGAAATTTTAATCAAAAAAGCCGATACTGCCATGTATGATCACAAAAAAGGGGGAAATAAAAGATAAATAGATCCCCTATGCAATTTAATTTTTTTAGACATTAGATTAAACTAGAATAAGAGAGAAAATCATCTCTTAAAATTTTTTTGATTACTTTATATATCGTCAGAGGATAAATAAGAATTATGGGATTATTTGATCGTTTAAGTCGTGTGGTACGGGCAAATCTTAATGATTTAGTCAGTAAAGCCGAAGATCCAGAGAAAATTTTGGAACAGGCTATCATTGATATGCAGGAAGATTTAGTGCAACTTCGTCAAGCCGTAGCACAGGTGATCGCCAGTCAAAAACGCACTGAACAGCAATATAATAAAAATCAGGCTGAAGCTAATAGTTGGCAACAAAGGGCAGAATTAGCTTTAAAAAAGGGAGATGAGGATCTCGCTCGTCAAGCATTACAACGCAAAAAAGCCGCCGCCGATACGGCCGCTATGCTCAAACAGCAGTTAGATCAACAGTTTAACCAGTCTGAGCAGATGAAGAAAAATTTAATTGCCCTTGAAAGTAAAATTGGCGAGGCAAAAACTAAGAAAGAAATGCTCAAAGCTAGAGCTAAAGCGGCTCAAGCTAATAAGCAACTACAAGAGACGATGAGTAATATGGGTACAAGTAGTGCTTTAAGTGCTTTTGAGCGTATGGAAGACAAGGTTTTATCTTTAGAAGCGGCTTCCCAGTCTGCCTATGAGTTAACGGGTACTAATTTAGAATCTCAATTTGCTCAACTGGAAGCGGGAAGCGATGTTGATGATGAGTTGGCTATGATGAAGGCTCAGTTAACTGGTGCTTCTCCCACTCAAGGGGCTTTACCTGCGTCTTCTACCCCCACTGATAAGCCTGTTTCTGAGGTAGATGCTGAGTTAGAACAATTAAGAAAGTCTTTAAAGGATTTATAACTAATGGGGTATATTCTTAACCCCAAACCCCTTTCCGCAGTAGGGAGGGGGGCTTTTTTTTCTAAGATTAAAAACGAATAACAAAAGTGTTAACTTTTTTTGCAATGATCAATTTACCACTGAGATAAGTAGATGTGTGTAATTAATTACTCAATGGTGGCACAGGCTTCTAGCCTGTGACGGGCAGGATGCCCATTCCACATTATGTAATTAATTTTGCTTAGGTACTTATTATTCAATTATTGTTCTAAAACTATATTTTATCTGTTCTATAACTTCATTGTTATCTTCAATTTTTGGTAAAGAATCTGATAATATTTCTGGTAAAATATAACTTTTAATTTGATTAATATTGGCTTTACATTGTTCGCATCTTTGGTTTAAATAATACCAACTATCTTCATGATAGCCAAGTTTACAATTTAAACAAACATAAATTTTTTCTCCTGATTTTAAAATCTCTCCACTAACTAAGTCTTTTTGTCCAATTAAATTTGTTAAAATGTGTAAGATTTTTGCTTCGGAAATTAAATCATTATCTTCTATTTTTCTTTGATTTATTAATGGTAAATTTTGCCAGAATACAGAATCATCAACTATTGCGTCCATTTGATCTACATTAACTGTTTGATGGATTAGTTTTTTTGGCTTACCCCCAACATCATTTTTTTGATAATATTCTTCCCCTACTGAGCTTTGATCATCTTCAGCATAAAGTAAGCCGATTATAATAGTTGTTAATAATAATCCGATGATAATTGTTACTAAAATTTCCATTTTCTCATCCCTATTATACGATAGCAGAATTACAAATTACTGGTCTAACTGGTTGAGCTTTTTTTCCTAAAAAATAACCGATTTCATGTCTGACTGGATCATAAACTATTGATAAACTCCAAGGATGATAAAAAAAGGCCTCCTGTGTTTTTAAATCCGTATTTGACATGAAAACTCCAATATTAGGGTGGGAATGATACCAGCCTACTATATTTTCGGAAAGTTCGATTTTTTTGGCATAATCCATAATACCTTGCCATGTTTGGGCGGTAAATTCAAGATGGGCTTTAGTGGCAAGGGTATTGGGGGCGGCGATCGCGCTAACGATTTTCACATAAATTCCTTTTTCGGGATCCCGATAGGCATTTCCAAATAAAATGCCTCCTTGTTCTTTTTCTAAATCTGATTTTAGGTGATTAATTATGGTTAAATAAGCTTTTTTTTCAATGTAAACTGGGTTAACTTGAGGCAAAATATTTGCTTCTTGCCAAAATTGAGTAAAAGGTTTATCAATTGGACGGTAAACATCATCACAATCTTTCCAGATTACTTGTTTAAAATGCTCTGATTTGATAGATGGTGCTTTAATTGGAGGGAGTTGGGGAGATCGAACCGAGGTCAAAGGCTGACCAATCCTTTTTTGAGAGGTTTTTCTGGTAAGTTTGGGCGGTAAAATATGATTTTTGCGCGGAAGCAAGGCTTGTGAGTTTTCTGAGCTTATCTGAGGTTGGGGTTGTAAATTTAGTTCAAAGGGTTTAATCGTGATTTTTGCTTGATTTTCAGGGTTTGGGGAGGGTAACTTTTTCCTAACAAGAGACTCATTATCCTCATAATTAAAGGGAGGGGAGAGGGAATGCCAAAATTGTTTTAATTTATGCCAGATCATGCCAGTTAATATGTAAGGATTTTTGAGAGGGAACTTTAAAAGTATGATGATCAAGGGGAAAACGCCATTGATTCTCTTTCGCCCAACTAGCGGCGATCGCAAGGGCGGGGCTGTTTAAATTGACAACGGCCAGATCATATTGAATTAACTTGCCAATGCGGATCACTAACTGCGCTAAAGTTTCAGCCATCGTCCAATAATCTCCTAAACAAACCACATTATTTTCATAAATATTTGGGTGAAAAATAGGTGTGAGGAACTTAACATAAGGGGATTTTTTAGGATAATTTTGTCCTAAACTAAATCTAACTTGATGAATAAAGCGAAAAATAGGCTGATTATTTTCTAACTTTTCAAGGCCTCGACATTGATATTCAATCACATATTCATTAGGAGGATTGTGATTATAAGAAACAATTTGTAAAACCCCTTGGGATGAGTCTACCAGTCGGGATAACTCTTGAAAGTCGTTGTCAAGCCTTTTTCGCCATACGCTCATATTTTAACCAGCCTCCAAAATGGGGAAAATTTCTAAAATATCATTTTCCTCTAAGCCTAACTCCTCTAAGGTGTTAATGGGATCAAGTTGTTGGCCTGTGCGCTCTAAACGCACGGCATAACTGGCATTGGCCGGTAAATTCCAATGTTTTTGGGTGGTTTGTAACAATTCTTCAACGGTGAAGGCAATAGGTAATTGTACAGAGGCTTTACGGGTTTGATCCGCCGAGCGAATAATTAAAGAAATTTGTTCAGATACTTCAGACATAGGTTAAATTTGTGATAATGATTTAATTAATGAAAATAAATTTTTATTTTACCCTTTTGGGTTTCACAATATAAGATCTCATTCTTAAAAATACATAAATCTTTAAGAGAAATCTGTCGGTGATTGTCTTCTAAAGAGAATTTTTCCAAAATTTCTAAATCTCGCTGTTGTTGACAATGGGGGCAGTTTAATTTAGTTTCAGAAAATTGTCTTAAGGGTTGATTAATTATTTCTTTAGTTTGACAATGGGGATTTAAACAAATCAGTTGATGTAAGATTTCATTTCTTAACCATAATACCGGATCGGGGTCATATTTTTCTTTAATTTCTGTTAAAATTTCTGCAATTGTTAGGTTAGAATCATAATTAATTTTAATGGTTTCTTGAGTATTAAAATCATGGGCTAAACAATCTTTTTGTTTTTGAATTTTGACTTTAAAACTAAGCCAAGGTTTTAAACTTAAAAAGATTTTTTCTCCTGATTTTAAAAAACTTTCATCGCCATGTAAATATAATAATGCCTGTTGTACTTGCATGGCACTCACCAACGAGGCGATCACGGCGGTGGTGGGCATAGCCGTTTGGGGTAACTCCCGTTTTAAGCCTTGACAGGAATAACGCTGGTTGCGTCTTGCCCACATTTGACTAGAAATACTGCACTCATAACAGGCTCGATCGGTTTTGGGATCAAAAAAGGTAACTTCCCCCTCAGAGATGCCGATCCCACCATTGATCCAAGGAATACCCGTGCGATAAGCTAATTGATTAATCGCCCAACGTGCATTAATACTATCTAAACAACCAATAATTAAATCATGTTGTGCTACAAAACCCAATCTTAAATCAAATTCTAAATCGCCGTTAATTGTAGTAATATTTAGATGGGGATTTAAGTCTAATAAGCGTTGTTTTGCCACCTCAACTTTAGGTAAATTTAGATCATTTTCCCTAAATAAAACCGAGCGCGTTAAATTAGTAATACTAACGGTATCAAAATCAATAATTGTTAAATTTTCCACCCCTAACAAAGCCAAATTTTTTAAAACTTCATTCCCTAAAGCCCCCACTCCAGCCACTAAAATTTTCGCTTTTTTTAACTTAGTTTGATCCCACCATTCTATTAATTGATGACGATCATAACGACTTTCAATTGTAGGTAAAAAATCTATATTATTCATGGTTATATGATGATAGTTAAAAATATTGTCATAGATCACAAAGTTTGTAGTTGGGCTTTAGCCCTCCGATAGTAGGCTTTTGATAATCAATTTGTTAGGTTATTTTTGATCTTAATTAATCAAAAATTATTTAAAAATTAATTATTGAGATTAATCACAGTTCAATTGATTGAACGTCTTACTATTAGCATCGAAATTAATTTCGATGCGGGATAATACTTATAAATTAACCCTTAGTAATTTTCTCGCAATGAAATTAATTTCATTGCTAACAAAAATCGTTCAATAAATTGAACTAATAATTGTAATTTACCCCCGATTAAAAAATTAGATTGAGAGGGCTAAAGCCCAACTACAAACTTTTTGGTTAATAAATTAGTTGTCATTATTTTTAAATTCTTGAATCATAAATTGATGTTTCAATAATTAGTTAATAGTTGATAAATTATAACATAAATTAAATTGGTTTTGTTTAATTATGTTTCGTTAAAACGCCATTTAAAAATATATCAGCCAAACCCTCAGCCATCTGCTTTAATTGTTTAGGACTAGCATCAGGCTCAATCATGGTACTATGGGAAAAACCCGCCACTGCAAACATTCCTAAAAATACCTGTGCCACAATTTTCGGATCCATGCGCCGATAAATACCACGATCCATCGCCGTTTCAAAAAAAGCCTCCGCCACATCCGTCATTTTAGTGATTACTTCTGACTGTATTCTCTCCCTTAACTCAGAATGAAACTGAGCCTCCATAAAACACACTCTCATTAAATCTGAGTTTTCTCTCATGTGGAGCATTCGATGTTTCATTACCTCAGCTACGGCTTGATAACTGGCCATTTCACTCAATTCTGTTAATAAATCTGTGAGTATATCCACCCAACCTTGGGTAGCAATTTCGATTAAAATAGCTTTTTTATTAATAAAATGACGAAATAATGTACCCTCGGCTACCTGTGCTTTTTCCGCTAACTCTTTGGTGGTTGTACCGTCAAAACCCTTACGAGCAAAGAGATATAAGGCCGATTTTAAAATACGACTTCGGGTATCATCTTCAGAGGGTAAATGGGTTTTTTGGTTGTTTTTTTTCTTGAAAACTTGCATAATTTTTTACCTCAATATTTAAAATAACTGATCAAATCAAAAATTTAATTTTTAATTTATTAATTTTTGTAACAATGCCCTCGATTGAATACTTCTAATATTTATTTTCTAACAACAATGTTTAAAATTGGACAAAACTTAATCAAATGTTATAGAATAGCTTTAATCTTTGCATTTTATATCAATACATTACGATTTATTGAGTAATATTATTAAATATCTGCTTAATCGGTTAAAATAATTGTTTTAGATTAATGAAATTTCATTAACATTACTTAATATAAATTAATTTTATTTCATAAATAAATAAACAAGGGTCAAAAAATATGAATAAAACAGCAATCAATCATCTTTCCGCAGAACAAACTAATCTTTTAAAAATTGTTTGGACAATGGCATGGTCTGACGGTGAATTTTCTGAAGAAGAACAGGATTTATTATTATCTTATTGTTCGGAATTATTAGCAGAAAATGAACAACAACAAGCGGAAATTAAAGCATATTTAGCTTCAAAATCTGTGGAAATTCCCGCAATTGAATTATTAGATGAATTAGTACCTCAATTATCAATTGAAGAAGACAGAGAATTAGCTTTAAAATTAGGTTATATGGTGATTGCTATTAGTAAAAAAACAGGCTTAGATTCTCAAATTAATTTGGAAGAAAAAAGGGCTTATCGAAAATTAGTAGAATTATTAAATTTACCTGATGAAACTGTCCAAAAAATAGAGTGGGCGGCCAATACTGATCTGGAACGTCAAGAACAACCTTTAGAAATTTTAAAATCTTTATTAGCACGTTTTTTAAACAATTAATAATTAACAATTAATAATTAATTATTGATAGTTAATAGTTAAGAAATAACGAATAAATAATAACAAATAATGTTAGTTTCTAAATTACAAAAAATAGCAAATTATTCCGCTCCCATTAGAATTTTTAGTTTTTTGGGTTTATTATTAATTTTTTGGATACCTTTTGTTATATGTTTTTATTTTGTTTTGCAAAAAGATCAAAATTTAATGACTATTGCAACGATGGGAACATTATTTCTTGAATTTTTAAATTTAACTTTTATCTGGGGTAAATTAGTTTATCAAAAAAATAATTTATTTTCAGAATATGGTTTAATTTTTTCTCGTAAAAATGGGATTGAATTAATTAATTATTTAGCGTTAGGTTTAGGTTTAACTTGTGGTTTATTTATCTTAGAAAATGCTTTGGGATTAATTAATTTTCAATTGCCTAGTGTACCTTTATCCCGTTTAATTTTAGAAGGTTTATTAAGTGGTTTAGGGGTGGCTTTTGCTGAAGAATTAGTATTTAGAGGTTGGTTATTATCGGAATTAGAAAAAGATTATTCTTTACAAACTGCTTTAATTAGTAATAGTTTGATCTTTGCTTTATTGCATTTTTTAAAGCCGATTGAAGTAGTTATTGCCTCTTTTCCTGCTTTTCCCGGATTAATTTTGTTAGCTATGAATTTGATTTTAATTAAAAGAAATAATCAAAATAAATTAGGCGGTTGTATTGGTTTACATGGGGGTTTGGTTTGGGGTTATTATATTTTTAATGTTGGACAAATTGTGCAATATAATGATAATATTTCTCCTTGGATCACAGGTGTTGATCGCAACCCGATCGCTGGTTTAATTGGCTTATCAATTTTAACATTATTATTAATAATTAATCTAAAAAAATAATTAAATAGTTAAGTGTAATTAAATTTTAATAAAATTAGAGTGAAAGAACTATTTTTAATGATTGGCAATTCCCGTTTACATTGGGCTTTATTTAATAATAATAGTCTTATTTCTACATGGGATAGTCAACATTTATCTGAGAATTTTAATCAAGATTATCTTAATCAATTTTTTCCTCAAAACTTAAATTTATCTCGATTATTTGAGGAAAAATTAACTCTTAATCTGGCTTCTGTTGTGCCACCACAAACTAATTTTTTTTTAGAATATCCTCAACTAAAAATGATTACATTGGCGGATATTCCTATTAAAAATCTTTATTCAACTTTAGGTATAGATCGGGCTTTAGCTTTGTATGGAACGCTTATTAAATACGGATTTCCGGCTTTAGTAATTGATGGGGGAACTGCTTTAACTTTAACAGGAATTAATCAGGATCAAGAATTAGTTGGAGGGGCAATTTTTCCCGGTTTAAAACTTCAATTTAATTCCCTATTTCTTCAGACTGCTAATTTACCTAAAATTAATTTTTCTGATGTTTTGCCTCCCCGTTGGGCTTTAACTACCCCTTGCGCAATTGAAAGCGGAATTATTTATACTGTTTTAGCAGGGATTTGTGATTTTATTAAAGATTGGTTAAGAGAATTTCCCGAAAGTGAAATTTTGGTGACGGGGGGCGATCGCCAATATTTAATTAAAATGTTAAAAGAATATCAAGGGCATCTTGGGGAGAAAATGAGGGAAGATGGAAATTTAATTTTTTGGGGGATGAAATATCTTAATTGCTCAAAATGATGTAAGATTTTAATTAATGTCAAATTCAGATGTTTATTTAACTGATAAAATACAAAGATGGATATTTTAACATTAGGTTGGGCTACCTTTTTAGCCCTATTTACTTGGACTTTAACGATGGTTGTTTGGGGCCGTAAAGGTTTCTAAACTTTCTTGATTTAAAGTTAATTTGCTTTGTTTACTGAAGAAAAAAGGCGAAGATTTATTTATATTTTAAATAATCTTACCTTTTTTCTCATCAATTTTAAAGTTTATTTAAAGTTTATATTTTGATTAATTTTTTTGACTATGGAATCAACCAATCTTTTTAATATTTTAGTAATAGTTGCTTTAGTTTTATTAATTGTAGTTAGTGGTGGTGTTTTATATTTATCTTCTCTTGAATGGAGCGATCGCCGTCTTCAAGAAAAACAAAAAAAAGCTAAAAAATAAGGGTAAATATTTAATTTAAGTCAATAAACATTGAGATTAAATTAAATTAACATTTCAATAACCAATAAACAATAATCAGTAGAAAATATTAAGTGACGAGTGACTAAAACTCAGCATTAAGAGGGGTACGAGGGAAAGGAATAACATCACGAATATTAGTCATTCCTGTCATAAATTGTACCACTCTTTCAAAACCTAAACCAAAACCCGCATGAGGCACTGTGCCATATCTTCTTAAGTCTAAATACCACCAAATATCCTCTACATTTAGGTTTAATTCTTTAATTCTTTTTTCTAAAATATCAAGTCTTTCTTCCCTTTGAGATCCGCCAATAATTTCTCCTATTTTGGGGGCTAAAATATCCATCGCTGACACCGTTTTTTCCCCTTCATCTAATCTCATATAAAAGGCCTTAATCTCTTTCGGATAATTAGTAACAATGACGGGTTTTTTAAATAAATTTTCAGCTAAAAATCTTTCATGTTCTGACTGTAAATCTACTCCCCATTCTACCGGAAATTCAAATTTTTGATCCGCTTTTTCTAATAAATTAATCGCTTCAGTATAGGTAATTCTGGCAAATTCATTATTAATAATATTATCGGCCGTTTCTAACACTGAATTATCAATTCTTTGATTAAAAAATTCCATATCTTCAGGGCAATTTTCCAACACAAATTTAAAAATATATTTTAAAAATTCTTCCGCCAAGTCTTGATCCCCCTGTAGATCGCAAAAAGCCATTTCTGGCTCAACCATCCAAAATTCTGCTAAATGACGTGAGGTATTAGAGTTTTCCGCCCGAAAAGTAGGCCCAAAAGTATACACATTCTCGAAAGCCATAGCCATTACCTCAGCTTGAAGTTGACCACTGACAGTTAAATAAGCTTTTTTTCCAAAAAAATCTTGAGTATAATCAGTTTTATGTTCCGAGCCTTTAGGAATATTATCTAAATTAAAATTAGTAACAGTGAATAATTCACCCGCCCCTTCACAATCACTAGCGGTAATAATAGGAGTATGTACCCATAAAAAGCCTCTGTTTTGAAAAAATTGATGAATTGCAGTCGCACAGGCATTTCTCACCCTCATCACTGCCCCAAAGGTATTAGTGCGCGATCGCAGATGGCCGATCGTGCGTAAAAATTCAAAAGAATGACGCTTTTTCTGGAGGGGATAGGTAGCAGGATCAGCATCGCCGAAAATCGTCAAATTTTGGGCTTTTAGCTCAATTTTTTGATTTTTGCCCTCAGAGGGGACTAAAACGCCGGAAATCGCCACAGATGAGCCATTGTTAAGACGTTTAAGGATGGTATCATAGTCGGGGAGGGTAGTTTCGAGAATCACTTGCAAATTAGCCAAAGATGAGCCATCATTGACCTCTAAAAAGGCAAAGTTTTTTAAGTCTCTTTTGGTGCGCACCCAACCTTGAATTGTCACATTTTGATCCCCTTGGCCGTGACGTAAAATTTCGATAATTCTTTGATTAGTCATTGTATTTAATGTTGTTAATTATGTTGATTACTTCTTATTAAATAGCGCACTTCTTCTAATAAAACATTAAATCGTTGATTATTTTCTTCTTGACGTTGTTTCAAAATTTTGATTCTCCTTAAATCAATTCCAAATTGCCCTTTCCATTATAACTGAACTTTCCCCCGTACTTTTGTACTAAATACTGGGTAAAGTTCAGCCATTAAACTCTAAAATTTGCCGAAAGTTTCGATCGCACTTGTTAAGCGTGTGATCACCTCATCCACAGCGATCGAGCCGAGATCACCATCGGCACGGGTACGAATACTTAAGGTTTGACTATCCTTCTCTTTTTCCCCAACCACCGCCATGATGGGAATTTTCTGCTTTTCAGCATTGCGGATCATCTTACCTAAACGCTCCCCAGAAGTATCCACTTCCGCCCTGATGCCTAAACTTTGCATCTTAGACACAACTTCCTGACAATAGGGTAAAAAGTCATCACTCACCGCCAATAACCGCACCTGCACGGGAGAAAGCCACAGAGGGAAGTCTCCCGCATATTCCTCAATTAGAATACCAATTAAACGCTCCAATGAGCCAAAAGGCGCACGGTGGATCATCACGGGGCGTTTTCTAGTGCCATCTTCCGCCACATATTCCAAATTGAAACGCTCAGGCAAATTATAGTCCACTTGTACTGTTCCTAACTGCCATTCCCGCTCAAGGGCATCATGGAAAATAAAATCTAATTTAGGCCCGTAGAAGGCGGCCTCGCCGGGTGCTTCAAAATAATCCATTCCTAAGTGGGTAACAGCCCTTCTAATGGCGTTTTCGGCCTTATTCCATGCGTCTTCTGAGCCAATATACTTATCCGACTGTGGATCACGGAAACTTAAACGGGCTTTAAAATTCTTGAGTTGCAGACTCTTAAAGACGGTTAAAATTAAATCAACTACGCTCAGAAATTCCTCATCTAACTGGTCAGGAGTAACGAATAAATGTGAGTCGTCAACGGTGAATCCTCTGACACGGGTTAATCCTCCTAATTCTCCCGACTGTTCATAACGGTAAACCGTGCCAAACTCCGCTAACCGCATGGGTAAATCACGATAGGAGCGTAATTCATTTTTATAAATTTGAATATGAAAAGGACAATTCATCGGTTTTAAGACAAAACCCTGTTCTATTTCCATCTCTGCTTGACTTTCAGCCATCATAGGAAACATATCCTCTTTATATTTTTGCCAATGGCCAGAAGTTTTAAATAAATCAACCCTCGCAATATGGGGAGTAACTACCCCTAAATATCCTCTTTTTACCTGTTCTTTTTTGAGAAATTCCTCTAATAAAGAACGGATAATTGTACCTTTAGGTGTCCATAAAGGTAAACCCGGCCCCACCACATCAGCAAAAGTAAATAAACCCAACTCTTTACCCAACTTACGGTGATCCCGTTTTAAGGCTTCCTCCTTGCGTCTTTGATATTCGGCTAGTTGTTGGGGAGTTTCCCATGCCGTGCCATAGATCCGTTGTAGTTGGGCTTTAGTTTCATCCCCACGCCAATAAGCCCCGGCCACACTTTCCAGCTCGATCGCTTTGGGATCTAACTCTTGAGTATTTTCTAAATGGGGGCCAGCACAAAGATCCCACCATTGATCCCCCAAATGATAAAGGGTGATCGGCTCTTGAATACTATCTAAAATTTCTAATTTATAGGGTTCATTTAAAGCAGTAATTCTTTTTTTTGCTTCTTCTCTGGTGACTTCTTCCTTAATAACAGGTAGTTTTTTATTAATAATTTTAACCATCTCTTTTTTTACCGCTTTAAGGTCTTTTTCCGTGAAAGGATCCGGTGCATCAAAATCATAATAAAAACCTGTCTCAGTCCAAGGCCCAATGGTAACTTGAGCTTTTGGAAATAACTTTTGCACAGCCATGGCCATAATATGGGAAGTAGTGTGACGAATGCGTTTTAATTTGTCAGATTCACTGGTTTTTGGTAATTTAATTGGTTCAATTGGTGATTCTAATTTAGACATAGGTTTAAGATTTTCAATTAATATTTTTTTGAATCATTTTAATGAAAGTTAAAATTTATTTTACTATTGATTAAGCTATTATGGACAAAATCGAGTAAAATAGAAAGGTTGTCTATATTATGGAAATTTTTTATTATGGCTGTACCTAAGAAGAAAACCTCTAAAGCAAAAAGAGATCAACGCAAAGCTAACTGGAAACGTAAAGCGGCTTTCCAAGCTCAAAAAGCTTTATCTTTAGGTAAATCTATTCTCTCAGGTAAATCTACCTTTGTTTATCCTAACCCTGAAGAAGAAGATACAGAAGAATAGACTGATGATACAACTCAAGTAATAATTAATAAGTAATAAGTAATAAATAATAATTAATAAGTAATAAGTAATATTAAAAAAAAATTATTGTCAATTGTCAACTGTTTAACTCCCTAATAACTATATTTAATTGATAACCAATTAACATGACTAAAGAGCTAATTTGTAACCATAACATTAAGACAATAATCGCTCCAAATGCACCGTAAACTTTATTATATTGTCCAAAATTTGAAACATATAATCTAAAAATTGCTGAAACAATTACCCATGAAATAGAAGCTAAAATTGCCCCCGGAAATAGGGGAGTTTCTTCTTGCCAAATACTGCTACCAATGCGATAAATAAAAGCAAAAGCTAAGGCCACAATGGCCAGAGCCACCGGCCAACTTAATAATTGCCAAATTTGCACAATTAGATTAGATACAGAATAATCATCACTAACTTTATTGATTAAATAATTAATAAATAACAGAAAACTAATTAATAAAATTAAACTAATAATAATCAAAATTAAGCCTATTATGATACTTCTAATTTTGCGTAAAGGATGACGTTTATCTTCTTTTTGATGAAAAATTTTATAGATTAAAATTCCTAAAATTGAAATAGTGGCAAAAGCTAAAGGCCAATTTAATAAACGCCAAATTTTTAATAATAAATAACCCCCCGTATCATCTACGGGTAATTTCTGCATTAAAAATAAAGCAAATTTAATCACATAATCCCCAATTAAGACTAAAAAAGATGCTAAAATTAACAATAATAAAGCACTAATTGTAATCAAAATGGCAATCAATTTGGCTTTCCAAAAAGGTCGTCTTTTTTCTAATGGTATTTGTTGAATTTGATCAAGTGCATTCATGGTTGATCCTAACGCATTAGAAGAAATCCAAATTGAAATGATCATACTTAAAGAAAAAATTTGACTACTACTGCTTTGAGTTACTTCTAAGATAAAATGTTCTAATAGATCCCAAACTATTTTAGGAAAAACTGTTTGATATTGATATAAAAGGGCGAATAGGGTTTTTTGGATTGAATCTTGAAATAAACCTAAAGCCGTTAAAATAGTAATTAAAGATGGAAATAGGGATAATAAACTATTAAAAGCAATTTCAGAAGATAAGCCAAAAACTCTTTTTTTTAATGCTTTATTAATAGTTAAGTGAATGATTGTCCAATTAAAGGAGGAAGACAAACCAAGAAAATTAATATTTTTCATGGTAACAATTGAAGATTTAACAAATTTTTATATTTAATAATATAGCTTTTTTTTTGCTTATTTACAACGGGCATTTTACTTGTTACAATAAGCCAAAGTTTAAACAATAAAGAAAATTAGAAACAGTTTGAGGAGTAATGATTTATGAGTGATGAAGTTATTAAATGGTTGGGGGAAATTCGTTCTCTTAAAGAACAATTAACCAAGTTACAACAGCAAAGGGATCAACTTAAAGAAAGTGAGGCTAATTGGCGTAATTTATATGCCACTGAAGCCCAACAGAGACGCACTGATGCTAAACTTGCTCAACAACAGTTAGAACAACTTAAAAATCAATTATCTAATTTAACTTTAAATCAACAAATTAAAAAATCTGATTCTGTTGAAGCTAAAACTATTTTATTAGAAGAATTAAAAGGTTTAGAGACAATTGAGGCTTTACAAGGGCGATTATTAGAGGTTTTACAAGAAAGAGATGATTTAAAAGAAGCTTTAAAACAGGAGCAAGACAGCCATCGGCAAACCCGTAAAAGTTTAACGGCTGTGATTGGTGAAACGGTTGATCAATTGGCGAAAGAAAGGCAACAGTAAGCTTTGACCTCCTAAAAGGTTGATCTCAATGGGATTGGCTCTGATTTGATATTCAATTTCTGAAGTGTTACAATTGTTTTATAATAAATAATCTCTAAATAATAATTTAAAAGTTAACAAACTATGACAAAAAAATTAATTGTTGCTACCACTAACGCCGGAAAAGTTAAGGAAATGCAGGATTATTTACAGGGTTTAGACTGGCAACTTGAGTTACAACCCCAAGATTTAGAAATAGAAGAAACTGGCACAACTTTTTTAGAAAATGCTTGTTTGAAAGCTTCTTCTGTGGCTAAAATTTTAGGAAAATGGGCGATCGCCGATGATAGTGGGTTAGCCATAGATGCCCTTAATGGTGCGCCAGGAGTCTATTCTGCCCGTTATGAAAAAACTAATCAAGAACGCATTGATCGAGTTTTAAAAGAGTTAGAAAATATAGATAATCGTAAGGCTCAATTTATTTGTATGATCGCCCTATCTAACCCCCAAGGGGAAATAGTTTTAACGGCCGAAGGTAACTGTCAAGGTGAAATTTTGAGACAGATCAAAGGGGAAAAAGGCTTTGGTTATGATCCGATTTTTTATATACCTGAAAAACAACAAACTTTTGCTCAAATGTCTTTAGCTGAAAAGCAAAAAATTAGTCATCGAGGTAAAGCTTTTCAAGCTTTAATTCCCAAATTAAAAAATCTTAAAATTTAACTTTTTTATGATTAATTAATAACTTTTACTCATTACAATTTAAAAAAGTTTGATTATAATAATTAATAACAACCTATTAGTTTAATTGATATGTCTTTAAATTCTCCCCTTTCCCAATCCTTATCTGAACTTAGTACATTAGAATTAGCTCAAATTTTAGCGGAACGTCTGGCGATCGCTCCTAATGACTGGCACAGATTAAAAAACAATCGTCAAGCCCAAGCCTTACAACAAGCCTCAGCCGGCCTTGTTTTTCTATTAAAACAGGAAAAAAACGGGGCGATCTCCCATTTAACTCAGGCCGTAGGATGGCTCGATCGCACCGTTGAGCCTTTGCCATGCCCCACTCATGGGAATAAATAATAAGTAATAAATAATAAATAATAAGTAATAAGTAATAAATAATAAATAAGAACAAATAATTAATAACCAATGAAAATACTATTAGTCGAACATGATCAAAAAATAATCAAAAAATTCACCTCACTTTTGAGTAATAATTATTTAATTGATAGCTCCCACGATGGTGAAGATGCTTGGGAAGTAATCAATTTATTTGAATATGATTTATTAATTATTAATGTTAATTTACCTAAATTTGATGGGATTCGCCTTTGTCAAAAAATTCGTAAAAATGGTAAACAAATGCCCATTTTATTATTAACAGAACAAGAAAGTAATCCCGATCAAAAAATAGTTGGACTTGATTCAGGTGCAGATGATTTTATCATCCAGCCAGTGGAAAATGATGTATTATTAGCAAAAATTAGAGCTTTATTAAGACGTGGAGCTTCAATTTTACCCCCAATTTTAGAATGGAGACATTTAAGTCTTGATCCCGTTAAACATGAGGTAAAATATCAAAATAAACCCCTTAATTTAACCCCAAAAGAATATAGTTTATTAGAACTTTTTTTGCGTAATAGTCGCCGTATTTTTAGCCATAGTAGCATGATTGATTTACTCTGGTCTTATGAAGAATGTCCTAATGAAACAACGATTAGATCCCACGTTAAAAGTCTGCGCAAAAAACTTAAAAATTCAGGAGTTCCCGATGATTTTATTGAAACAGTTTATGGTGTAGGTTATCGTTTAAAAACCTTTGATGAAAACGATCAACCTAATGTTATTAGTCAAGAAAATACAACTAATAATAATAATAATAATAATTCTAAAATAGCTCAAGAAAATAATCAAGAAAAAATAATTGGCTTACCTGAAATTAACCCAGAACTGTTAGATATTTTTCAACAATCTCAAAGTTTACTTAATGCCCGTGTTAATCTGTTAGAAAAAGTTGTAGAAGCATTAACTAATCATGAATTTAGCGAAGAATGGCGACAAAAAGCATTATCAGAAAGTCATAAATTAGTGGCTTCTTTAGGCACTTTTGGCTTTAATCGAGCTTCGGCAATTGCCAGAGATTTAGAAACAATTTTTAAAACTAAAACCCAGATTGATCCCGAAAAAATCACCCAAATCTCAGAACAAGTTAAAACTATTAGAACTGTTTTAGATGAATGTCCTTTAGCTCCTATACCTGAAGATTTTGATTTCAATGAAACCGCCCCCAAAATATTAGTAATTACTCAAGAATTAAACTTTTTAGAAAAATTAGATATTGAAGCTTTAAAATGGGGTTTAAAAACCGATATAGCCATCACTTTAGCTGAAGCAAAAACAGCCATCGAAAAAACTCAACCTAACTTAATTTTATTAGATTTAGAAATAACTAAAAACCTAGATAATTGTTTAAGCTTTTTAGCAGAAATAAATCAAAGAAAAATACCCTTACCAGTTTTGATCTTAACTAATAATAATGATCTTGAAACAAGAGTTAAAATTTCAAGTTTAGGGGGCAAAGGTTTTTTAAATAAATCAATCTTAATTTCTGATATTATTAAAACAGCCATTAACTTAATAGAACAAGTTATCCCCAAAGAATCAAAAATTATGATAGTAGATGACGATCCCATTTCTTTAAATTTTGTCAAAAGTAATCTTGAACCTTGGGGTTTAAAAGTTAAAATTTTAGAAAATATTAAAGAGTTTTGGCAAACTTTAAATAATTTTTCCCCCTATTTATTAATTTTAGATATGGAAATGCCTCAGTTGGGAGGTTTAGACTTGTGCAGACTGGTGCGTAGTGACTCCCGTTGGGCTAGTTTACCCATTATCTTTTTAACTTCCCATCGTGATCCTGCGGCTATCAATCAAGCTTTTGCGGCCGGGGCTGATGATTTCGTCAATAAACCCATTGTTGGCTCAGAATTAGTAATCAGAGTTATTAATAGGATTGAGAGGGTTAAATTACTGCGCAAATCTACGGAAGTTGATCCCGTTACCGGAGTTATTCATCGTAACCGTTTTGTCGAAAGATTAATTAGTTTTTTCTGTTTAGCAGAACGCTATTATCAAAATGTTTGTATTGTGGTAATTAAAATTAATAATTTAGCACAAATTAAAAACCAATATAATTTAAGTGTTGCGGATCAATTATCAATGTCTTTAGGAAAATATTTAAAATATAAATTACGGCGCGAAGATATGATTACATCATGGCAAGATGATATTTTTGTGATCTCAATGTATCCTAGTAATAAAGAGAGTATTCAACTAAGATTAGAAAAGATTTTTAAATTTTTAAAATATCATACTTTTCAAGTATCTTATGAACAAGAAATAATTGATTTACAGGTAGAATGTAGTCATGGGATCGCCCAATTTCCACAAGATGGAAGGGATATTCAATCATTATATGATTTCGCCAAAAGTCAATTTATAAGCTAATTTAAGCCTAGTTTTATCACATTTTACCAAGGATTACCAATAATAGTAAAAGCACTCCAATAATAAGGATGAGTTAGGGTAATATCTCCTAACTGTTTTAAGTCTTCCGTAAGGGGAAAATCGCCATTAGTTGTAATCAATTTTCCATTTTCAAGCCTTACTTTTCCCTTTAACATAGCGATCTGAGTTTGACGTAAAGCCTCAGCTTTAATTGGGGCTGTTTTTAAATTCTCATAAAACTCAGAAACCAAGCCAAGTGTACCCGCATCGGAAATATACCAGAGGCTACCTAGAGCGGATTTTACCCCTGCTAAAACGGCCAAACCCGCAAAACCCATTTCCGCATCTTTATCCCCTAAAGCACTGCGACAAGCACTTAAAACCATTAATTCTACGGGGGGATTATTTAATCCTAAAGTATGGAGTTGATTTAAGCTTAATCTTTCATTTTGAAATTGAATATAGGAGTTTTCGGGGTTTCCCTGAGTAAATTCTCCGTGAGTTGCTAAATGAATAATCTCATAATGGTAGGTATTCCGAGCGTTGATCAATTGATTAATGGAAAAATCTTGATTAAGGTAGGATTCTCCTTCCCAAAGTTGATTACTTACTAATTCTAACTCCATTGGTACGGCGGGTAAGGGATTTTGCCCAGTAAAAGTGTCTGCTCCCATTGCTAAAACCTGAGAATTTTTAAGGTTAAAATAGTTTAAATTAGTGAGTAATAAAGAAGGCATTTGAGCAATACTATACTTTTCTATTAAAAATTGTTCCCCATCGAATAAAGCCGCCCAAGGGATCGCTCGCAACCCCTGATCTACCACAAAACTAATCTGTTCAATTTCATATTGTTTTAAGTCTGCTTCTAAAGGCTTGATCAGCCATTGATATAGTTGTTGTGATGGTTGTTGATAGGCGTTTTGACGGCGAATATTAGTAACACTTGAGATCAATTTTTGACTAAGTTGAATTATTTCTTCTTTAGTAACATTAATTTTATAAATAATTGGTTGTGCATCAGGGGAAGTAAGAGTTAATTGTAATTGATAATTTGATTGAAGATTTTTGCCCGATGTTTGCACAAAAATTGCATGAACAATAGCCGCAGTAATACCTGTTTGTGCTTCTATATTTTTGAGTTGAGTTTGTACTTCCTCAAGAGTTATCGGATTGGTATTAAAAATATTGCCAAAATAATTATTAAAAGAATTAGTTAAAGTCTGATCAGCTTGTTGAACATAAACAGAAGTTGCTACATTATCAGAATTAATACTCGTTTGCACTAAAGGAATAAAAACATTTTCAGAGTCTGGAGTTGACTCTACAAAATTAGAATTAACCTCGAAATCTTTTTCTTTAAATATATCGTTAAGACTAGAATTATCCCTTACAATGGGAGTAACCGTATTGTCATTACTAGGGGTTGGTGTTGGCAGTGTAACTTTAAGATCAAGGGGAATAGAAACTGAGACATTATCATTAGCAGTAATGGAAAATCCTACTATTTCACCTGTAGCAGTGAGAGGGGGTGTAAATTCAAGGGTAGCACCTGTGGGAATAAGATCACCAATATTAGCAATAACTCCATTAATTTTTAAGATACCTCCTGTTAAAATAGAACTAACTCTTAGAGTTGTATTATCTCCATTAAGATCAGTAATAATTGGGTTTAAATTACTATAATTAATAGTTACAAAATTACCCGGAGTAGTTGCACCTAAATTATTATTACCTGTTAAAGATGGAGGTGTATTGACTGAGGTAATATTAATATTGGCTACGGGTGTTACATTACCACCATTAGGTAAGATGGGAAAAGAGCCAGAAGTAAGTGTTAGGGTAGTATCTCCCCTTCTTAGACTTTGTGCCGTGCCGTTAAGACTAGCATCCCCAATCGTAAAAGGTATATCCGTAGCCCCTCCACCATAGATAATATTAATCGTACCGCCTTGATCTGTAAAAATAGTATTACTGCTGTATGGATAGAAATTAGTTTCCCATCTTGTGGCAGTGGAGTTGATAGTGGAAATATTACCCCAATGATCCGTATAACTACTGATGCCCCTGACTGTACCATTATTAGCATTGATTGTCACATCTCCACCGATCGCCGTATTGATATTACAAGTAACACCAACGACACAAGGAGTTCTAGCCGATGTGCTAATATAATTAAAAATAATCTGATTATTAGGAGAGATAGAGCCTAAAGTTAGAGTAACAGACCCCCCTTGAGTGTAAACTGTGGGAGTACCAGTACCATAATTAAAAACAATTAACCCATTAGAAGTATATAAGGCTCTTGTGGTAATATTACCTTGACTGCTGTACATATTAATATCACCTCCATTAATAGTAGTAGTACCGTTAATAGTGGGGGAGAGGGCAGTTGTACTAATGTTATTCGTAGTAATATCATCTCTACTGCGAATAGTAATATTTCCTCCTTGATTATTAAGAAAATGGTGTTCTCTTAGAGGTGAGCCAGGATCAAAAGTTAAAGCTTCGGCAGTAATAACACCTGTAGTAATAGAGCCATTATTCGCTGTAAGAGTAACATCTCCTGCCTTATTAGAACTACGATCCCAGCTAGTATTTATTGTTTGAAAACCGGATGTAGTATTAATATTACCTGTGTTAATATTGCCTTGGGTACTGCTTAAACTGATATTACGGTAAAAATTACCATTAGATAAAGATGGAGGTTGATTAAGAGAATCTGCATTAATATTACCCGTATTAATATTACCTGTGGCTTCGATCGTCACCATGCCACCATAAAGATCGCTTCCCACTCTCCCCATACTAATATTACCTACTGTTACAGAGGCAGGAGAACTAGCAGAAGAAGTAATATAAGAGGGTAAATTGCCAGAATTAGTTTCCGTTAAACTTGTCACTCCTGCCTTTAAAATTAAGGCATAATTATTCCCTAAAAGATAGCGATCGCTTCCTGTGGTACAAGTATTAGGAGCTAAACAAAGGGCGGTATCTATCGCATTAATTGTAATATCACCAGTGATATTAATACTACCCGTTGCTTCCACTTTTAAAGATGCTCCGGTATAACTACCAAAAGTTACATCACCAACGGCACTAATAATAGGATCATAATAACTATAAAAATTACCTCCTGCTCCTGTTAAATCAAGAAAAGAAATATTACCGCCACTAACAAAATGAGCATCCCCTGAGATCATGCCATCACTAACAAAGGTTAAATTTCCTCCACTAACAAAAGGAGTAATTTCTAAATGATTTAAGGTTAAAATATCAATCCCCCGATTACCTTGAATATATAAATCTTTGCCACTATTAATAATTACAGGATTTGTTAAACTATCTCTAATATATACGGTATTTTTTGCCAATAAATTAAGATTATTACTCGCAGTTAATTGACTTTCAATCAGGTTTAAATTATTACTCGCATTCACATAAATATTATTGCTATTAGCTTGATTTAAGCAAATATCACCTTGATTGATGATTGTATTTGATGGCGTTAAAACCACATTACCAGAGGAGTTAATAGCGATTCCTTGAGTATCTATTAAGCCTTGACTTCCTGTTAATAATTTTGGTAAGTCTAAGGGAGTAAAATTTAAAGTATTCCCTAATTGATCTTGATGTAAATCAATTTCTAAAGTTAAAATCTGTCCGGGTTGATCTAAAATTACTTTACTACTATTAGGCACTGCTAAAATATTAATATTACCACCATTAGCAGTTAAATTTCCCGTATTAATAACCGTACCACCAATTAAACTTAAATTTTGATCATTATTAACAGTTAAATTACCTGTATTAATAATTGATCCCACTTGATTTGTATTAAATAAAAAGCCGGTGGGATTACCGATTAAATCAGCATAATTATTATTACCAAAAGCCGAAAAATAACTATCATTAAAACCAATCCCTGTGGCGGTAGTTGCGGTAAAATCAGCAGGTACATTTAAACTCGCATTATTACCAAAAATAATCCCTGCCGGATTCATCAAAAAAAGATTACTATTACCACCTGTAACTTGAATTAAGCCATTAATAAAAGAGGGATCACCTCCAGTAATACGCCCTAAAATATTATTAAGATTAGGGTTAGCTAAAAAGTTAGCAATTTGACCAGAAGTTAAACCAAATTGTGTAAAACTATGGAATAAATTAGCTCCATCTGCTGATAAAGTACCGCCATTAATATCTATTTGATTCCCATTAATATTAATATTAGTATTAGTGCCATCATTCGCAGGAATAATTGTTTGTGCTAATAAAGGTAATTTTGTATTAACGAGAGTTAATAATAAAAATAAGGGTAAAAAATATTTTTTCATAACTCATAACTTTTAATCTTTCAAGTTTAATATTTTTGCTCATTATCAACATATTGATATTCTACTTATACAATTATGTACTAATACAATTTGATTTTTGTTATCTTTCTTGATAATTATTTATTTATATTTACAAAGTAAAAATATCTAACTTTTTATCATATATTCATATAATATAATCTTGTGACAAATAATCAATAATAAAACTATTAAACTTGTTTTTTTAACTAATTTTAGTTAACTTCATTAATATTACCAATCATATATAACTCTCTTTCAGAGCGATCGCTAAATTCATCATTTAAAATACGTTCACAACCCTCTAAAGCCTCATTAATACTCACTAATTTTCCTTGCATCCCCGTAAATTGTTCTGTTGAAAAGAAAGGCTGAGTTAAAAATCGTTCTAAACGTCTGGCTCGGTAAACAATTTGTCGATCGCTCTGGGATAATTCCTCTAAACCTAACATCGCAATAATATCCTTCAAATCCTCATAATTAGCCAAAGTACTGCGAATTTCTTTTGCGATCTGATAATGACGTTGCCCCACAACGTAGGGAGAAAGCATTTTTGAAGCTGAGGCAAGGGGATCCACCGCAGGATATAAACCCTCACTAGCTCTTTTTCGGGATAAAACGATGGTGGCACTAAGGTGGGAAAAGGTATGTACCGCCGCCGGATCCGTAAAATCATCGGCCGGAACGTAAACCGCTTGTACAGAGGTAATAGCCCCTGATGCTGTATTACAAATTCTTTCCTCTAATTGAGCCAATTCTGTGGCTAAAGTGGGCTGATAGCCTACTCTTGAAGGAAGATTGCCCATTAAGCCTGAAACCTCAGAACCCGCTTGAATAAATCGGAAAATATTATCAATTAATAATAAAACATCTTTATTTTCTTCATCTCGAAAATACTCGGCCATCGTTAAAGCGGCGTGTCCTACTCTGAATCTAGCCCCAGGCGATTCGTTCATTTGACCAAAAATCATCACAGTATTATCTAAAACTCCAGCTTTTTTCATTTCTTGATATAATTCTTGAGCTTCCCGACATCTTTCTCCAATTCCACAAAATAAGCTTACTCCCTCATATTGAGTTACCATATTATTAATCATTTCTGTAATTAAAACAGTTTTTCCTACTCCTGCTCCTCCGAATAAACCCGCTTTTCCTCCCCTTTCTAACGGAGCTAATATATCTATTGCTTTAATTCCTGTCGTTAATACCTCTGATTTTGTAACTTGGCGATCGAGGGAAACGGGTTGTTGATGAATGGAACGCCATTGAGCATTTAAAATTGGCGGTTTTTGGTCAATTGTTTGTCCAAAAACATTAAACATTCGCCCTAATAACTCTTTACCTACTGGCACTTGTAGGGTATTATTTGTATTAATAATGATGTCACCTCTAGCTAATCCTTGAACGGGAGTTAAAGCAATTCCTTGTATGGTTTTTTCGTCTAAATGTTTAGTAACTTCAACAATAATATTTTGATTTTCACCTGTGACTAATTGATGATAAAGTTTGGGTAATTCTTGAGGAAAAATAGCAGAAATAACGCTACCTCTTACACTGGAAATTTTACCTATATTTGTATCTGTTGATCGTTCCATATTTTAATATTTCAATTGCTTTTATTAGTGAGGCTTAAAATGTGAAAAGAAGCAAAAACTAAAAATAATTGTTAATTTTTAAAATCAAATAGTTTTTAATCATTAAAAAATCTATGATATTTTTGAGAATTGTGAGGAAAAATAAAATGAGTAAAGCCTTAAATTGTGATTTAACTAATGGTCAATTGTCAATTGTCAATTGATAATTTTTAGCTTTAATTGACGATCACTTTTCCCAACAGGGAACTCACATCCTTTACAATATTGCCAGTAGACTGAAAATCAAAGCTTTTGCAACGGGTTTATTAGAAAAACTGAGATTTATTCTACAATAATAGTCAAAATTTATTTATCTTGTTTAGTTTAAGGAAACAACCGTGACCACACAAAAAGTTTTAGTCATTGATGACAGTAAAGTTATTCGGATGCGGGTAAAGGATATGTTACCCCCCGGTTTTGAGGTGATCGAAGCCAAAGACGGCTTAGAAGGCTGGAATAAAATTCAAGAAATTCAGCCTAATCTGATTATGCTTGATTTTTTGCTCCCGCGCATGAGTGGCTGGGAAGTTTATCAGGCGGTACAACAGGAATATAAGTATAAAAGCATTCCCCTTGTGTTAATGTCAGGGCGCAAAGAGGAAGTAACGGAAAAATTACCTGAGCCTTTTCAATTTTTCTCTTTTGTGGAAAAACCTTTTGAGAAAAAACAGCTAGTAGATGCGATCCGAGATGCGATCGCCAAATCGAAAAAACATCCTCGTCCCACTGGCACGGCCGGAGGTACAATGACTCCAACTGGGGATACTTCTTCTATGGCTAAAGAAATTGAAAATCTTAATGTTCAAGTGGCAAAAATGCAACATGAAATTGAGAGTTTGAAAAAACAATTAGCTCAGTTGGTTGGCTTTATTAAACAAAAAATAAAATAAAAAATTTATGTCCAATCAATTTATTTCTGTTGAAAATAACCTAGAATGGAGCAAAGAAATTCAGGCTTTACCCCCTTGGTTAAAAAAACCTCTCGGTAAAGCTAGTGAAATTTCCACCGTACAAAAGATTATCAAACAACGCCAAATTTATACCATTTGTGAGGAAGGCCGTTGTCCCAATCGGGGGGAATGCTACGCTAATCACACAGCTACTTTTCTCTTAATGGGTCAAACTTGCACCCGTGCCTGTGGCTTTTGTCAAGTGGACAAAGGCCACGCCCCCATGGGCTTAGACCCTGATGAGCCTCACAAAGTAGCGGAATCCGTACAATTGTTAGGCTTAAAATATGTGGTTTTAACCTCAGTAGCGAGGGATGACTTGACGGATGGAGGGGCTAGTTGGTTTGTTCAAGTGATCAAGAAAATTAGGGAATATAACTCACAAACAAAAATAGAGGTTTTAACCCCTGATTTTTGGAGTGGCAAAAATGCCCAACTTGACCAAAAACAACGGGTTAAAACTGTGGTTGAGGCCGATGTAGCCTGTTATAACCATAATATTGAAACGGTACGCCGTTTACAGGCTCGGGTGAGAAGGGGGGGAAAATACGATCGCTCTTTAAATGTTTTAAGATATGTTAAAGAGTTTAATCCCCTTATTCCCACTAAATCAGGTTTAATGTTAGGTCATGGAGAAAGCAAAGAAGAAATCATCGAAACTTTGCAACATTTGAGAGAAGTTAACTGCGATCGCCTCACCATTGGCCAATATATGCGCCCTTCTTTAGCACATTTACCAGTACATAAATACTGGACTCCTGAAGAGTTTGAGGAATTAGGAGCGATCGCGCGATCGTTAGGGTTTTCTCATGTGAGATCCGCCCCCTTAGTGAGAAGTTCCTATCATGCAGGGGAAGATTAAAATTAAATTTTCAGATTCTACGAGGAGTAATACACTCAAATTCTTTAATATTATTAGTAATTTTATTAATAATTAAAGTCTAATTTAACCTTAAAAAATGAGCGGCTATCATTAAATCCATTAACCCAATTGGTGTGTCTTAATATTGCGTATTTTACCGCAAGATTGAGCCGCTTTTTCATCTAATAATAATTTTATGACTAAAAAGTTTTCTCGAAATTATTGGCGAGATAAATTAAATTTATCTCGTTTAGCTATTAAATATAGTTGGTTAACTATTTGTATTTGGCTCGGTATTTGTGTCGCAGGAATTTTTGCTTTTAGTAGTCTTAAATATGCACTATTTCCTGATATTACTTTTCCGGTGGTAGTGGTACAAACTTCCGCTCAAATTAACACGGCTTTAGACACAGAAAATCAAGTAACTATCCCGTTAGAAAACACCTTAAAAAAACTCGAACATTTAGACGAAATTACAGCCAGTAGTTACCCTGGCCAGGGAATTGTTACTTTATATTTTGATCCCGGAATTAACTTAAAAAAAGCCACTAATTTAGTTGAAACTAATTTAAAAAAGATTCAACTTCCAACGGATGCAAAATCGGAAGTAATGCCTTTTAATTTGAATGAATCAACCGCTATTAGTTATGTAGTACAGGGTGAACAAAATTTAAGAGAATTAACTGCAATTACTGAGGAAAAAATTATCCCAGAATTAAAAAAAATTACAGGTGTTTTAAAGGTTAACTTATTAGGAAATAGTCAAGCTTCCTCCCATAGTAAATTTTTAACTTTAGTCAGATTTAATGGACAAAATGCCATCGCTTTTCAAGTAATTAAAGAAAGTAAGGCCAATACTTTAGAAGTAGTTAAAAAAGTTAATCAAATTGTTACTAATTTACAAGCAAAACTCCCAAATATTCAATTAAAATTAGCCCAAACAGATGCGGATTATATTAAAGAAGCCACTGATGCAACCATTGAATCTTTATGGTCAGCAATTATTTTAGCCATAGCTATCATTGTCCCATTTTTAGGAGATTTTAAAGCAACATTAATTACAGCTTTATCAATTCCCACATCTCTATTAGCTACTTTTATTATAATGGCAATTAATGGTTTCAATTTAGAAACTATTACCCTCTTAGCCTTAGCTTTAGTAATCGGAATTATCGTAGATGATGCCATCGTTGAAGTAGAAAACATATCCCGTCATTTAGAAAGAGGAAAAAATCCTAAAACTGCCGCTTTACTTGCTACTCGTGAGATTGGCTTAACAGTTTCTGCTTCTACTTTAACCATTGTAGCTGTGTTTTTACCTGTAGCTTTAATGGGGGGTACAGTAGGACAATTTTTTAAACCTTTTGGTTTAACGGTATCAGCTTCAGTCTTAGCTTCTTTATTAGTAGCTAGAACTTTAGCCCCCGTTTTAGCAATTTATTGGTTAAAAATTAAGAAAAAAAATACAGAAATTAAACTTAGTAAAACTAATAAGTTTTTCGCTCAATTTGCTTTAGAAAAACCCTATCGTAAACTATTATATTGGTCACTTAATCATCGTAAAACAGTAATGATTATTGCTTTGATCAGTTTACTATTAGGAATTGGTTTAATTCCTTTAATTCCTAAAGGTTTTATTCCCCAATTAGATCGGGGTGAATTTAATCTTGTTTATACAACTCCCTTGCCTAAATTTTCCGCAGAAATGACTCAACAACAGGAGCAAAAACCGCAAAATAATGACCAAAATAATGAATTTGCATGGCTTAATCAATTAAGCCAAACTCCTGAAAAATTATTATTAAGAAAAACTCGTCAAGTTGGGGAAAAATTAGAAGAAATAGTCTTAAAAATACCGGAGGTAGAAACTGTTTATAATATTGCGGGAGGTAAAGGTGATCCCACCAGAGGAGTTATCTATATAAAATTAAAAAAAGAGCGTCAATTAACAACTTTTGAAGTGCAGAAAAAACTCAGGGAAAAATTACCAAAAATAAAGGGAGTTACTACCAGTGTTGAAGATTTACAATTTATTGAAACTGAAAGTGAAAAACCTTTACAAATTGCGTTATTAGGTACGGATATTAATGAACTAATTATAACAGGAACTAAGGTTAAAAATGAAGTAGAAAAATTAACTGGTTTTGCTGATATTACGGTTTCAGGCCAACAATTAAATGATAATATTCCCTTTGAAATTGAGCGTTTAAATGGGCAAAGAGTAATATATATTAGTGCCAATTTACAAGAGGGTAAATCTGTGGGTGATGCCACTGAGCAAGTAATAAATTTAACTCAAACTTTATTACCTAATAATATTCAATTAGAAAGATGGGGAAATTCTGCCCAAAGTCACAGTGTTTTAAACAGTTTTGGTAAAACTTTAATTCTTTCTGTTGTTTTTATGTTGTTATTTTTATTAATACCTTTTGGGCGATTATTAGAGCCTTTAGTAATTGGTTTATCCCTGCCTTTGTCAGTTGTAGGGGCAATGTTAGCGTTATTAATTACTCAAAGTGATTTCGGGATGATTTCATTAATCGGCTTAATTTTTCTATTAGGATTATTAGATAAAAACGCAATTTTATTAATGGATTGTGCTAATCAATTAAGACAAAAAGGAATGGATCGCCAAACAGCACTTTTAGAAACGGGAGTGTTACGTTTACGGCCTATTTTAATGACAACTTTATCTACTATTTTAGGGATGTTACCGATCGCCTTGGGCTGGGGAGCAGGTGCGGAGTTGAGACAACCCATGGCCGTGGCCATTATTGGAGGTTTAACGACTTCTTCTTTATTAAGTTTAATTGTTGTGCCTGTTATTTATACTTTATTAGAGGATTTTTGGCATAAATTAACTAAAAAATAATTTTACGTTTTTTTGTGTTTCATGGTAAATATATTTTGCCATTTTCTTCCTTTTAATTTAGATGAGGTGGGCAATGCCCACCCTACTATTATGCTCTAAAAATAGATTTGATTTTTTGATATTATAGCTTAATATTTGTCAAAAACGATCGCACTTCAAACTCCCGACAAAAAATAAAAAAAATGCTATCATCTAATGTGAATAATTCATTAAAAATTATATAATGTAATAAAGATTTTAGAGGTTAAATTATTATAATGATTAATTCTGATCAAGCTTATGAGTCCCATATTTTAAAATTTGCGATCAATAAATATTTAGATCAAAAATTAACTAATTCTCAAAAAGATTTAGAAAAAATTGAATTAAATAAAGATGAATTTGTCTGGGATGTAGTGACTAACATTTATAGTCAAAGTGGCTATAAAGTCTCGATTTCTTTTGCTAGAGATATAATTGATCAGCGAATTGTAAATATACAAGATCAATTAATACAAGCTAAAGAAAAAGCTGAACAAGAAAAGATTAGAATTAAAGCTGAACAAGAAAAGATTAGAATTAAAGCTGAACAGGAAAAGCTCAGAATTAAAACTGAACAAGAAAAACTAAAAATTGAAAAGCAAACTAAAACTATTAATTTTATTCAAAGTTTACCAGAAGAATTAAATTTTGATGAAACTAAATTAGATATTTTTATGAAAATACATCAAATATGTTGTGATCATTACGATTGTTATGAGTTTGATGAATTAGATTCTAATGAAATTTTTGATCAGAATCTATTTATTAAAATTCTTCAAACAAAAATATTTGCGATAAAATATTATACAGGTAGTAATGTCTGGTTTAGTTCCGCCCCTTTACAAGAAGTTTATAGATGGAATCATGAAGATAGTCATAGCTACAAAAAACTACTAACAACTTATAGCGGAGAGCCTTTAGAGGCAACAGAATTAATAATGAGTTTAGAGGAAGAATTTGATATAGAGATAAGTGATTCAGAAGCACAGACTTTAGGAACTGTAAAAGATATTGTTGAAATTATATATACTAAAATAGTACCTTAATTAACAATAATTGAAGCAATAGCTATCCATGATGTAATCTCATCAAGTTGTAACAAAATAACAATTAAACAAGTAATTCATCTAAAGATAATCTACCCTCAATTGGTTCATATTCATCCTCTAATAACCATAACTTAGCTGTTTCATAATCATTACTAGAAAATATTACTTGATAATTCTTAGCTGGATCATAAATTTGACATTTACCTTCATTATCAACTAATAATAAAAGTAGATAAGGAGGTGTTAACATAGGATCGAGCCAAACCTCTGTAAATTGCCAATTATTCTCTACTTGGTTTTGTTCTGGGAATAACGTGATATTTGTTATCTTCATTGATTTTTAACTCTCCATAATAAAGATTAATTTTTGTACCATCAGGATCAATTCTATAACCAATTACATCACTAAAATATAAACCATATCGTTCATATTTTCTAATTTTACCAATATATTCTCCTTTTTCAATAATAGCTTGAGTAATTCTTTCTAAAGTTTCCCAATCTTTAAAAATATGAGCAGGTAGTCCTTTTTTTAGAAGTCGTTGCATTTGAGGAGTATTAGGTAAATGTTTGGCGATGTGTTTATTATCTAATTTAATAGGATAATTAATACCATTCATTCTCTCTCATTAATATTTTTTAAAGTCTAACTTATAATTTTAAAAGTGAGTTCTAAAATTAAGACCATCCTCAATTTTCGTTTTCAAAAGTAGGATATTTAACCAATACCCTACTTTTGATCTACTGTTATTTCATCATCTGTTCTTCAATAAAATTGGTATAAACATCACCCTTTAAAAAGGCGGGATTTTCTAAGATTTTACGGTGAAAATCAATAGTTGTGGGAATCCCTGTAATCGCACATTCCCTTAATGCCCTTTTCATCCGTATAATGGCCGCATCACGATTCGCACCCCACACAATTAATTTCCCGATTAATGAGTCATAATAGGCCGGAATTTCATAATCCGTATAAACGTGGGAATCCATCCTTACGCCCGGGCCTCCGGGGGGTAAATAGCCACTGATTTTACCCGGATGGGGGCGAAAATTATGATCGGGATCCTCCGCATTGATCCGACATTCGATCGAGTGGCCTTTTAAAACTACTTCATCTTGAGTCAATTGTAATCTTTCCCCTTGGGCAATGCGGATCTGTTCGGTGATTAAATCAACTCCCGTAATCATTTCCGTGACGGGGTGTTCCACTTGAATACGGGTGTTCATCTCCATAAAATAGAAATTACAGTGTTTATCTACTAAAAATTCCACTGTTCCCGCACCTACATAATTAATTGATTTGGCCGCATTAACGGCGGCCGTACCCATTTGTTCCCTCATTTCGGGGGTTAAAACGGTGCTTGGGGCTTCTTCTAATAGTTTTTGATGTCTTCTTTGAATGGAACAATCCCTTTCCCCTAAATGGATTACATTGCCATAACTATCGGCTAAAATTTGAATTTCGATGTGGCGGGGGCATTCAATAAATTTTTCCATATAAACGCCACCATTACCAAAGGCGGCCTCTGCCTCCCCTTGTGCGGCCTGAAATAGCCTTGATAATTCTTTTTCATTGGGTACGAGGCGCATCCCCCTACCACCCCCTCCGGCGGTGGCTTTGATCATCACGGGATAACCGATTTTTTTGGCTACTTCTCTGGCTTCATCTTCATCTTTTAAAAGTCCCGGACTCCCCGGAACAGTAGGAACTCCGGCTTGTTGCATGGTTTTTTTAGCGGTGGATTTATCTCCCATGGCAATAATAGCGGAAGGGGAAGGCCCAATAAAGGCGATTTGATGATCAAGGCAGATTTCCGCAAACTTGGCATTTTCCGCTAAAAAGCCATAGCCCGGATGGATAGCGTTAGCGTTACGGGTAAGGGCGGCGGCGATAATATTGGGAATATTGAGGTAACTTTTATTACTTTGGGGAGGCCCAATACACACACTTTCATCGGCCATTTGCACATGAAGGGCGTTGCGATCGATGGTGGAATGAACGGCCACGGTAGAAATGCCCAGTTCTTCACAACTGTGAATGATACGCAGGGCAATTTCTCCCCGATTAGCAATTAAAATTTTTGAGAATTTCATTTTAAGATTATTTATATTAGAATTAATTGATAAAAGTTACAATGATCAACAATTGTTAACATTGAGATCATTGTTAATTATCCTCTATTAATTGTCAATTGTTAAAAGGTGATGGAGGGCGATCGCTACTCCATGCCCACCACACTTGTTCACATTGACATTGATAAAATTCTTGCCATTTTCGTTCATAATTATCCGTGATCACGGGCGCTTGACGGTTAAGCCATGCTTTAAGGGCTACAGATACGGATTCTTTACAACTTGGACAACGAAAATTAAGGGAATGAACCGCATTTTTTGTCCATTCCGGCGCGATCGGGTCAAAAGCATCCATAATTTTTATAAATATAATTTAACAAGTTAGTTTTTATTTTAATTAAATTTTTATATTTTAGTGATGGTTAATAATTTTTTTGATCAAAAATTAAAAGAAAAATGGTTTTCTTTATGGTCTAATTTTGAAGTTAGTTTATCACAACAAGAAGAATTATTGTTAACATTATTAAGTTATTATTCTGAAGTTAATCGTTTTTATCATAATTGTCAACATCTTAAGAGAATGTTAAGCCAATTTGACCAAGTTAAACATTTGGCAATTAATAGTTATAAGATTCAATTAGGGATTTGGTTTCATGATTGTATTTATGATCCTACTAAAACTGATAATGAGGAAAAAAGTGCGGATTTTGCTGTCACAAAGTTAACTATTTTAGGATTAAATCAAGCTCTGATTAATCAAGTTAAAGATTTAATTTTATTAACCAAAAATCATCAAATTTGTGCTAATCTTGACGGTAAAATTTTATTAGATCTTGACTTAGCAATTTTAGGTTCTTGCGTCCATGAATATAAAATTTATATGATGGCTATTCGTCAAGAATATGCTTGGTTAAATTCTCAAATATATGCACAAAAACGGCGAGAAATCTTAGAAATATTTTTAGCAAAAGAGAGAATTTATCAAACTAATTTTTTCTATGAAAAATTAGAACGACAAGCAAAAATTAATCTTAAACAAGAACTTAAATGTTATGATTGATTATTAATTAATTGATGAAATTTGACCCATTACTGTATAATTTAAGATGACAATAAATTTAATTAAGGAGGTAATATGGTAAGATTAGTAATATTGGGGGGGACTGGCTCTGGTAAAAGTACACAAGCACAAAGATTATCAGAACATTTCCAAATTCCCATTATTTCTACTGGTAATTTAGTGCGGGAAGAAATTGCTAAAGAAAATGATTTAGGCAATCAAATAAAGCCCTATTTTGACAAGGGTGAATTAATTCCGGATCCCATTTTAATTAAGGTAATTAAAGAGCGTTTAATTTTACCCGATCTTACCGATGGGTGGTTATTAGAAGGCTATCCTAGAACTGCTTTTCAGGCTGAAGAATTAGATTTTTTATTAGAAGATTTAAACCAAAATTTAAACTGGGCAGTTTATTTAAAAGTGAGTGATCAAACGATGTTAGAAAGATCAATTCAACGTAATCTTAATGATGATACGATTGAGGTAATTCAGACTAGAATTAACAGATTTTATCAGTTTACTGTTCCTATTTTAGAATATTATGAGAAAAAAAATTATTTATTAACAGTTAATGGAGAACAAAATTTAACGGATGTTAAATTAGAAATTATGGCTAATTTGAAACATTAAAATTAAGAACTAATCATATTTTTCTGATAATTGTATTAATAATTAAATCTTCTTTTTTGATATAAATTACATAGTTCAATAATTTTAGTTTCTAAAATATCTAAGGCATTAGAACTTAATTTTAATTGACTTTCTAAGTCTAATAAAATTGGTAAACTGGCTAATAATTTTTCCCCTGAAATACCGGAGATTTCTTTGCGTAAAAAATAAAGTCTTTTCGGGTTAGAAAGTTCGGCTTTTTCCGCAATTTTAGCTTCATCTTTTTCCCCTTGTTCTTCCATTAATTTGATCATTAACCATGTGCGAAATTGACCGACTAAAGTGGCTAAAATTCTTAAAGCTGGTTCATTTTGTCTGATTAATTCACTAATAATTTTTAAAGATTCTCCCGTATTTCCTTGAATAATACTACTAGCTAATTTTAAACTATTTTGAGTAGAATTAGACACTAAAGAAGCCACATCATCGAGATCAAGAGCTTGATTTTTTTGATGACTATATAACTTTAATTTTTCCAATTCTCGCCATAATTGACGAGTTTGATTTCCCACCGATTCTACTAGAAAATCTACCCCTTGAGGTGTTAATTTTACCCCCACTTCTAAGGCAATATTTTTAACTTGTTTGATCAAGCCATCGGTATTCCAAGGAGGTATTAAAGAAAATTCCTTAACTTGGGCATATTGTTGAATTAATTTGGTAGATTTAATCCGTTGATCGGGTTTTTTCGAGGTACTTAATAAAAGATGGCCATTTTCAGGAATAACAGGCAAAGTTCGGCTTAATTCGGTTAAAATAGAATCAGAACAACTTTGACAGAGGGTAGTATTTTCTAGCCAGACGAATCTTCCCCCCATTCCAAAAACAGGTGTCATGATTTGATTTAATCCTTGAATGATCTCATCATCTTGATCACCGGGAAGTTTATCATAGTTGAATTGAATCCAGTTGGGATCAACGACTTCTTGACGTTTTTTCTCAATCATTTGAGACATCGTAAAGTCATCGTCTCCCCAAAATAAGTAAATTGGCATATTTTCACATTAGGAGGACAATTAATTTGGACGGTACTTATCAAGATTACGTCAATCGGGTAGCCCCGATGACTCTTTCTGTTACCCATCGTCAACAGGTGCAACATATTCAAAAATCCGCAAAGTTTGATCGGATTAGGGCTGTACCTTTTCCGGGATATACTTTAACTGCTCCACCTTGGGCTGATGATGTTTCTAATGATTTAGTTTATCAAAGATTGCAAATTACCCAAGAAAATTTAACACAAAATTTAGGAAGTAATTTTTTTCTTCCTATCCCTGCGAGTAGTTTTCATATTACTTTTGCTGATTTAATTTGGGATAATAAATTTATCGATCAACAAAGTAAAAATTCTCAGTTTGAGGAACAAATTTGCGAACGAATTAACCACAGTTTTAAACTTTATCAACAGGAATATCCCATCTCTCAACCGATCCATTTTCAATTATTAGGATTAACCTTATTTACACGGGGAATTGTTGTTTGTTTAGCACCTGCTGAGGAAAAAGGTTATGAGCAAATTCGTCATTTAAGACGAACAATTTATCAAAATTTACAATTAATTGAGTTAGGAATTGAACAACAATATGATTTTACTGCCCATATAACTTTAGGTTATTTTTATGAAACTCCTTCTGATTTGGAGCGGGAAAAAATTGTTGAAGTTTTAGAAAAACTCAATGATCAATTAATCGAAAATCCCTATCCTGAATTGATTATTAAAGAAGCTCAATTAAGACAATTTGATGATATGCTCAGATATTATCGTCATGATCATTTTCCTGTTTTAAATGTTTAATTTTTAGCCCCCATCCCCTGCCCCTCTCCCACACAGAGAGGGGAATTAAATATTAATTAGTTTTGATTATTAATAATATCTACCCCTTTGGGAGAGGTCATAAAACCTAAAAAATATTGTACATTTGTATTAGCAGGTTCTCGATAAACATAAAATAAAGTGCGCTGATAGGGATAGCTGGAAGCCTCAGTGGTTAAGCCTTCTACCGCAACTGTTCTCACTGTTTGTTGATTGATCACTTGAGAGGAAGTGGCATAACTGATGCCATCCTTGCCTAATGCTTGTAAAATGGGCGTGGTAGCGTCTTGAGTCATTTGAATAAAACGCCCACCTTGACCAAAAGATGCCCCTCCTAAAACCAATTCTTGAAAAGCCTGATTTGTGCCACTGACTGAGGGTCTATTTATAACCTTAATCGGAGTATTTACACCGCCTAACTGTGACCAATTTGTAATTTTTCCGGTAAAAATATCTACAATTTGAGATTTAGTTAAACTTTTGTGAAAAGGATTATTGATACCTACCACCAGCGCGATCGCATCTTGAGTCACGGGAATGGCCACTAAACCTTGTTGAGTTTCCTGAGCATTCAGAGGGCGTGAAATGGCCGCTAGATCTACATTTCCGATGATTAAATCATTAATGCCCTTGGTTGATCCCCCCGCTTGAGTATTAACAGTTGTACCCGGAAACTGTAGCTCAAAAGCATTTTTTAAGGTTTGGTTAATTTGTACCATACTGGTAGAACCGTCAATTTTGATGGTTGTACCTCTAGGCACATTAGTGGGAGTGGGGAAAGAAGAATTAGAGTTATTAAGAGGAGGATTAGTAGAATTAGAATTATTAATAGAATTTAATTGATTTTTATTAGTAAACCACCAATAACCTCCCCCTAAGATGCCCATAGTAATAATTAAAGCCAATCCTAAAACTAAAGTTTCGTTTTTTTGAGACATAAATTAATAATTAATAATTGTTGATAATTGATAATTAAATTCTAGTATTTATTACTTATTACTTATGACTAATTTTATGAATTGACTTGCGTAAAAAGTCTAATATAATCACTATTTTCTAATAAAATTTGAGGGTTAGCTTGTTGAGGAGATTCCACATTTATGATACCTGTTGCTGTCATAATTAGATCGGGATTAATTAACATATTTCTGCCTGAGATAATTGTATCTTGATGATTATTCCAAATTTGACTTAACTTTTCTCTGATTTTGATAAATTCTTCAGGATTTTGAAAATTAACTAAGGTAAAATAACGCTTAATATTGTCGGTTTCTATTTCCAAAGCATAGACATCAAATTTAACTTGAGGGCTTTTTGGAAACTGCACCAATTTACCTGTTAAAGTTTTTTCTTGACTGTGCCAATTTTTTAAACTATCAATAATTTCAATGGGATTTTCTTCCCTTAAATTTAATCTTAAATGAGTTGGTTTTTGCGGTTTAGATTGAATAGTATAATGTAATTTTATAATATCACCCCTATATAAATCTTTAGTTAATTCTGGAGCTTTTACATAAACAGGAATTACTAAATCTTTATATTCTACCACTAAAATTTCTCCCTCATTATTAACAATATGAACTTTACCAATAAAACTGGTATTTTCGATTATTTCTTGAGGTAAATTAACATCTCTTTGATAGGGATCAAGATTAACTCCATTATTATAACTTTCTTGGATAGTAAGATTTTTAATTAAAATATGTTTTTGAGGGCTAGGATTTCTTAAAAAACGCCCTTGAATACACACTTGATCATGACGTTTTAAAGTAGCTAATTGATCGGTAATTTCTTGACGATCAGAAACTAAAGAAAATTCTCGATGATCGAAAAAGTTTTGAGGATTTCTAACGGATAAAACAAATAAATTATAATCAGAAACCGCCCCATGAATATTACCAATAATGCCATTAGTTTCTAATTCATCTTTTAAATTTTCTGAATCTAAATCTTGATAAATTTCTTCATGATAAATACAATTATTAGCAATTTGTTGATCATTTAATTGAGCTTGAGCATAGGTATTAATAATTAATAAACCAATCAGAGGCAAGAGAAAAAAGAGCAAGATTTTTTTGAATAATTTGAGATTAAACATATTTAAGTTAAAATGATAATAAAGAATAAAAAATCAAGTTTTTAGTTTTTTTAGTAAGATTATAACAGTTAATCTTAAGGGATTCAATATTTGTTAAATTCTCTCCTATTTTTGATTTAGCATCTATTAAATCATATTGATTTTATAATCTGAAAAAGATGGAGTAAAGAAAATCCAAGACTTTCCCTTATAATTATTAACTATAATTTAATTAATTGACTTAATCTTTGTCTTAAAGTTTCTAAACCAAATCGTTTAAAAGCTGACAGAAAAACGGCATTGGGATAATTAATTTTAGCATATTCTAATATTTCTTGATCTACCTGATCAATTTTATTAAATGCTAAGAGAATTAAAGGCAAAGTAAAGGAAATTTCCTCTAAAATTTTCTCTACTGAATTAATTTGACTTTCCCATGCGGGATGGGAAAGATCCACTAAATGTAATAAACCATCGGCTTCCGTCACCTCCTCTAAAGTCGCTCGAAAAGCATCTACAAGGGAAGGGGGTAACTCATGGATAAAACCCACCGTATCCGTTAATAAAATGGTTTGAGTGGCTTCCGTTAGCGGATCAATGACGGCGACTTTACGAGTGGTAGGATCAAGGGTAGCAAATAACTGATCAGCCACATAAACCTCTGCATTGGTTAAGGCATTTAAAAGAGTTGATTTACCTGCATTTGTATATCCTACAATCGCAATACTCGGAATTTCCTGCTTTTGTCTCTGTTGTCTTAACCGAGAACGATGGGATTGTAACTGATTAACCTCTTTTTGTAATTTAGTTATTTTTCTTTGAATTGCCCTTCTTTCTGTTTCTAATTTTGTTTCTCCAGGGCCTCTTGTACCGATTCCACCTCCTAAACGGGACATAGCCTCACCTTTTCCGGTTAAATGAGGAAGACTATACTCTAATTGTGCTAATTCTACTTGTAATTTTCCGGCTTGAGATTGCGCTCTTTGGGCAAAAATATCTAGTATTAACTCAGTTCGATCTATTACTCTAACTCCGATTTGTCTCTCTAAATTTCGCACTTGAGTTGGGGATAATTCTCGATCAAATACTACTAAATTCGCTCCTAATGTTTGTACTTTCAGAGCTATTTCTTCAACTTTTCCCGAACCGACAACGGTTTGAGAATCAGCCCTTGGCCTTTGTTGAATCAGATTAGCTAAGACTTCACCCCCTGCCGTATCAACTAAACGAGCTAATTCTGTCATTCTATCCTCAAATTGTTGAGTATTCGGAGCATTAGTTAATAAACCGACTAAAATAACCCGATCATGCTCTAAATCTACATTTTGGGCGATAAACTCCCGTTGAAATTCATCTTCTAAATTTTCTACAAAATCAATAAAATCTTGTTGAGCTAAGGTTTCTAAATTTTGAGCTGGTAAAACTGTCCAATAATGTTCATTTTTGATATTAAACTCAGATTGTGGCAATAAATGACACAGATAAGACTCTTTAATATAACCAGTCGCTCCGCCTCCCTTTCTGGTTAAACCTTGTCCAGTGAGGGTAAATACCACTAAAGCATCGAGCCTCTGTAAAGTCATAGAAGTTAAACAAGATTCTTTCGGAGTATGATGAGTTAACTGAGTAGTTAAACAACGAATCCCTGATAAACGCTCAGAACCGTACCGAGGTAACTCTAACAGAGGAATCTGAGTTTCTCTAAGTGAGCCTACTCCTACTCGAATAACTTGCCCCCTGCGGTTAAGATAAACGGTGACAGGCTGATTAATTTCTGTGGTGATCGCCCCCAGTCTTTGGGCAAACTCAACCGTTGTCAAGCGATCGCTGTCAATCCTTTGATGATACAAACGCTCTAGTTGTTTAATTTGATTAGTTTTTAACCCTTTCAGGTTGCCGTAGATAGTTTCGATAAGCTTACCTCAATTTTTCAATTTACTAATAATATTATACTCAAATTATAGAGATCAAATACTTTTAATTTGCGTGGAAGCGTCTATTTTTTTTGGGAAAGCCAAAGATAGATTGCTTTTTTTTAATATTCAAGGGTTAAAATCATCTATTAGTAAAAATTAAACATTTTAAAACATTGCCCACCCCATATTTTTTAAGCGTGATTGATTATGATATAATAATTATTGGCTCATAATTAATAATTACAATGGATCAAATTCTCGAAAAATTACAACAATTAAATCAAAATCATTGGCTAATAAATGTTGACCAAAAACAATTAAATTATTTAACTGATTATACCATCAAACTTACTCAAAAATTTCTTAATTTAAAACAAAAATATTCACCCTTAAACATTCTTATTGTTGAACAAAATTTTTTAAATTTTATCCCCACATTTTTGGCCGCAATATCAGCTAAATGTCATTTATTTTTAGGAAATACTCAATGGCAAGAGGCCGAATGGCAAGGAGTTTTTAATTTATTCCAACCTGATTTAATTATCGGTGATTTTAAATATCACTATTTAATAAATCAAAAGTCTGACATAACAACAGATTTTAACACAAAAGAAAGTTTAATTATGATACCAACTGGAGGCACTTCTGGCAAAATTAAATTTACAATTCATACATGGGAAACTTTAACTAATTCCGTTGATGCTTTTGCTAATTATTTTAACTTAAATCGTATTAATTCTTGTTGTTTATTACCTTTATATCATGTTAGTGGTTTAATGCAATTAATTAGAAGTTTTATTACTAACGGTTCTTTTTATTTTATCAATTATAATGATTTTAAACAAGGTATTTTTCCTAATTTTAATCAAGAGGATTTTTTGCTTTCCCTTGTGCCTACCCAATTACAATATTTATTAGAGCAAAATCCCCAATATTTAGCCAATTTTAGAATGATTTTATTAGGGGGAGCTAAACCTTGGGATCAGTTATTAGATCGAGCAAGAAAATATAATATAAATCTAGCTTTAGTTTACGGAATGACCGAAACCGCCTCTAATATTGTTGCTTTAAAACCCGAAGAATTTTTAAAAGGAAATAACAGTAATGGAAAAGTTTTAAGTCATAGTCAAATTGAAATTTTTAGTGAAAAACATGAAATTTTAAGTTATAATAAAACAGGCATTATTACCATTAAAAGTCAATCTTTATGCTTAGGTTATTATCCAAATATATTAACAGATCAAAAATATTTAATTACTGACGATTTAGGGTATTTTGATCAAAATCATTATTTATATATAATAGGTAGAAATAGCCGTAAAATTATTACAGGTGGAGAAAATGTTGATCCCATTGAAGTGGAAAATTTGATTTTAAGCACTGATTTAGTTAAAGATATTTGTATTATGGGAATAGCTGAACAAAAATGGGGGCAAGTTGTAACGGCAATTTATGTCCCTATAAATAACCAAATTTCTGATATAATGATTAAAGAGGCTATTAAATCAAAATTGGCTTCTTTTAAACATCCTAAATTGTGGTTTTCTGTGGATCAAATTCCTCGTAATGCTCAGGGTAAAATTAATTATGAACAGTTAAATTTATTCATCAAACAAATAACAAATAATTAATTATGCGTAAATTTTTAAGAGATACTTTTGTGAGCGCTCTAGGTAGCTTAATCGGAATTGGTTTATTAAGTTGCTTAGGTTTAATCACATTTATTGGTTTATTAATTGCTATTTTTTCAAGTCAAGAAACTGTTAAAATTGAAGATAAATCAGTCTTGGTTTTTGATTTATCAACTATGATTTTAGATCAACAAAATAGGGCTAGTGTAGAAGATACTTTGCTCGGTAATTTACCTAATAGTTTATCATTACGTCAAGTGATTGATGGCCTTGAAAATGCCGCCAGTGATGATAAAATTGTTGGTTTATTTTTACAAGCAAATGGTAATTATGCAGACTATGGTTTTGCAACTTTAAAAGAGTTAAGAAAAGCTTTAGAAAAATTTAAAACATCAGGGAAACCAATTATTGCTTATGATCTTAATGTTTCCGAAAATGAATATTATTTAATATCTATTGCCAATCAATTAATTTTGAATCCTATTGGTTTAATTGAAATGAATGGTTTAGCTATGCCTGAAATGTTTTTAACAGGAGCTTTACAAAAATATGGCATAGGTATGCAAATTATTAAAGTAGGAAATTATAAGTCAGCCGTTGAGCCTTTAACCAGAAAAAATTTTAGTCCAGAAAATCGTTTACAAACTCAAGAATTATTAAATGATCTGTGGAATGATCTCACTCAAACTATTAGTAAAAGTCGTAAAACTTCTCCTCAAAAATTAAATCAATGGGTCAATAATCAGGGAATTATTAATCCTCAAGAAGCCTTAAATAATGGTTTAGTTGATCAAATTGGTTATTATGATCAAGCTTTAACCGAATTAAGAAAAATGACAGAAATTAAAGATGAAACTGATAATATTCCTGAAATTTCTTTAGATCAATATCTTAATTTGCCCCAGACTGATCAAAAAATAGTTGATTCAAAAAATCAAATTGCTTTAGTTTATGCCCAAGGTGAAATTGTGGACGGTCAAGGTGATCTTAACACCATCGGGGGTGATAGTTTAGCGCAGACTTTACGGGAAGTGAGGAATGATCAAACGATCAAGGCCGTAGTTTTAAGAGTCAATAGTCCGGGGGGCAGTGTGACGGCCTCCGATGTGATCTGGCGTGAGGTGGCTTTATTGAGTAAAAAAATGCCTGTGATCGTTTCAATGGGCGATGTGGCCGCTTCAGGTGGCTATTGGATCTCAACGGCCGGAACGTATATTTTTGCAGAGGATACTACCATTACCGGATCAATTGGTGTTTTTGGCATTTTACCTAATCTCCAAACTATTTCTACTAATAATGGGATTACTTGGGATGTAGTCAAAACAGGCACTTTCGCCGATATTGATACGATGGCACGGCCAAAAACTCCACAGGAATTAAAAATTTATCAGCGTTCAGTTAATGAGGTTTATGATTTATTTTTAGATAAAGTAGCCAAATCACGGAAATTAAACAAAGAAAAAGTTAATCAAATTGCCCAAGGGCGGGTCTGGTCGGGGCTTGATGGCAAGAAAATCGGTCTAGTAGATGAGATCGGGGGCTTAAACGATGCGATCGCCTACGGGGTCAAAAAAGCTAATTTAGGGGATGACTGGTCATTAAAAGAATATCCCATCCCCAAAACTTTAGAAGAAGAAATTTTAGAGCAATTATTAGGAGAAAATGTAAAAAATCAATTAAATCCGATGACCAAAGAATGGTTAAAAATTAAAGAGGATTTAAGTTTTTTACAAAGATTAAATGATCCAAAAGGTATTTATGCGATTTTGCCCTATGATTTTCGAGTAGAATAATCTGCTAAAATAGAACAATTCATTTTATAGGAGTTATCATCGTGATTGAACCGATTTTATTAGGAATGGTAATGGGTTTAATTCCTGTTACTTTAGCTGGTTTATTTGTAGCGGCCTATCTTCAATATCAAAGAGGTAGCCAGTTTTAATTTCTGTAGAGACGTATGATCATACGTCTCTACGATCTATCTAATAATAAAAAGTGTTTACCTAATGAATACAACTACCGAACAATTACCAGAAAATCCTGCAATGGTTGAGACGTGGAATCTAAGTAAAGTCTATCGTACAGGTTTTTTTCTTAATCAAAAATTAACTTCTTTGCAAAATTTTTCCCTCAGAGTAGAAGGGGGAGAAACTTTTGGTTTATTAGGCCCGAATGGAGCAGGAAAAACTACTTTATTAAAAATTTTATTAGGTATTATTCGCCCTTCTTCGGGTAAGGCCACGGTGATGGGTCGTCCTTTGGGCGATCGCCAGATCAAACAGCGTTTAGGCTATTTACCGGAAAATGCTTATTTTTACGATTATTTAACGGCTTGGGAATTTTTAGATTTTACGGCCGGCCTATTTCAACTACCTAAAGAGGTTAAAAATAAACGCATTCCCGAATTATTAAATTTAGTGGGTATTGACCAAAAAACCGCCAAAAAGAAGCAATTAAGACAATATTCTAAGGGAATGTTACAACGCATCGGCATGGCTCAAGCTTTAATTAATGATCCAGAGGTGGTTTTTTTTGATGAGCCAATGTCAGGGCTTGATCCCACCGGCCGTTATCAAGTTCGAGAGATTATTTTATCTTTAAAAGAACAGGGTAAAACCATCTTTTTTAACTCCCATATTTTGGCCGATGTGGAACAAATTTGCGATCGCATTGCCATTTTAAATAAAGGAGAATTACTTTGTGTGGGTTCACTCAAACAACTTTTAGGCTCAAGTGAAACCTATCATGTTACAGTGAGGGGAGGAGACTATCAAGTATTAGAAAGATGGATTGAAAATTTAACTCCAAATGATGAAGATTGGACAGGAATTTTAAAAGGAGATCATCAAGAATTTATTGCTACATTGCGTTTAATGAATGCCCAATTAATTAGTCTAAAATTAGCACAAATGTCCCTCGAAGAATTTTTTATTCAACAAATTAAACCAGATTAAAAGTGAATTTCGTAGGGGTGAACTTGCGCTCACTCCTACCTTAAATCAACTTAATTATTATTACTATTTCCTATTTTCTAAGTTTTACAACCAATTGAGACTAAGAAACGGAAACAACTTCTTGATTAAAATATTTAGGATTTAATTTAGAATAATTGGCTCTGGAAAAATTAGCTTTAGCTTGTGTCGCCTTAATTGTATTACTTTGTGATTTAGAATTGGTGGCAGAGTCTAAATGATAAGCACTTTCTAATAACATAATTTCTTCCAGACTTTCCCAAGCCGAAGTAAAAGGAGGTAAAGCTAAGGAACAAGCCTTCCAACTGGCTTCAACGGGAACTCCAAGCTGTTCACACGCCCCGCCCCTACGTCCTTCGGGATTATAAAAGCGGCAATACCGACAAGCAGAGGTTAAACAATTTGTGGTTTTCATGGGCTTAGTCTCTAAAAAAGATTTTTTTTATTAAATTCTATTATTAATCCTATTTTGTCTTGACTTGATTTTTACTAAAATAGGTTAAAATCGTGACAAGATATAGCTTTGAAGCCTGTTTTTTTGATTTGTAATTTTATAAAATCTTTATATTCTCTTATCATTCCTTTACATAAGTCTACATTTCGAGATAAATCTGATAGTGTGTCAAAATGCAATGTATCGAAAAATAATGTTTTTGAGTGTTAAAGCAATGGGGATCAAATAAAAATCTATTCCATTTTTAAGAAAACTGGCAATAGATTACGCTAAAATGGAAAAAAAAGCAACCCCTAAGAGCAAAAATTTTTCAGAAAAATAATCTCAAGGGGAGATCAAAACCGTAAAGTTTTTATTAATAAGAATTGTTTTTGATAAAACATAAATAACATTTTTGCCAACGATCTAATTCTCCTTGAGGGGTAGCTTGTTGACAGTGGGGGCAAAGGGGTAAATTTTGAGATCTGATCGTTAAAGACTGTTGCCAAGTTTCTAAAGCCTCTAAAGGGGTTTTCCCTTGGGGAATTTCCCGAAAAATAGCCCGATCAACTTTAATCACACTCGGATGTGACGTTAAGGGCGAATTTTGCTGATTTTCTGCCATTGTTGAAGAATTTTGATACCAGAAAGCCACAGAAAAGCGTAGATCTGTTAAAGTTATGTCAAGATGAGGATTGAGCTTTTTTAATAAAGAATAACGCTGTAAAGAAAGCTCTTGACTCCAAACTGAACTGGAAACGGCGATCCATAATACTTCGGGAGTAAGATGGTGTGGTCTACTATTTTTGGCAATTTTCCCAGAAACAATATTTGGCCAAAGTTTTAAAATGTGAAAATATTGTTTTTGTAATTCCCAACTGGGTTGATCAATTACTTTTTTTAAAATTAAATTAATATTTTGAAAAGACATAAAAATTATGAACCAAATTAATACATTAAATCCTATTCTTAAAAAAGCTTTAAATAGTCTTGATTTACAATTAGAAAATGAATTGCAAAAATACCGTCAAAAAAGACGTAAACAAAGGGCTGAAGGTTCGCTTAATTCTAGTTATGTTGCTCCTGCCATTTCCACACCTTTAATGAGCAATAATCAGCCTACTCCTGAATTAATGACCCTTGACTCAGAATTAGATCAAGATCAGGCTATTTTGTCATCTATTTCCTATTCTAATGATCCTAATTTAACACAATCTGGTTCAGAAGAAAAAACTCAGATTGGACGGGATCTTAAATTACCTAATTTTGAAAGTTCCCAACCTTCTAAAAGTAAAATTATTGCTCGTATTTCCCTTGATCAAATTTCTAGTTTAATTCATCAACCACAGGGTGAAAAAGCCTCGGTTGCTGAGGTTGAAAATAAGATTCCTAATCAATATTTAAAGTCTACTGAACAATTGTTAGCGTCTTTACAGGAAGAAGAAAACACGGTTAAACAAACAAATCAAACTAATCTTAAAGTTGATAAAAATTCGTCATTAAAAACCTCTTATTTCAAATATTTAACTACTCCCCTTGGGGTAGGTTCATTACTATTATTATTTGTGAGTAGTGCTTTATTAAGTACGGTAATTTTAGCGCCTGAAAGCTTTAGTTATTTAGGTTTAAATAATTTATTTTTAGGTAATCAAACCCCCCCCCAACCTGATAATTTAAACAACAATAATTTAACATCTAATTCTACTGTAGTTGTACCCAAAGGAATTAATTTAACTAATGAAGAATTTACACCGATTCAGTTAGAAAATTTAAGCACTTTAGATAGTAATATTAAAGCACCTGTAGCCCCACCTGTCAATAATCTCAACCCCCAAACTCCTACTGATTCGCCCCCTCAAACTTTAAGTCAAACTGTGCCAAGCCCACCCCCTGCACCAGTTTTAACTAATAATGAAGATTTGGCCAGCGTGTTATTACCACCATCTTTAAGGCCTCAAAATCAAACTAATTTTGAAGTTCCCACTTTACCACCCGCACCTAATCTTAAAACGGATCAAGCAACTAATCAAAATCTTAATCAAAGATATTTAGTAGTAATTCCTTTTACGGGGAATAATTCATTAGATCAAGTGCGTCAAGTAGTTAAAGATGCTTTTGTCAGGGATTTTCCTGATGGGAAAAAAATCCAAATAGCGACTTTTGATAATCAAAATGAAGCCGAACAATTTATCCAGAAATTATCTCGATCGGGTTTATCTGCTTCGGTTTATACTTTAGCAAATCGTTAAATTATTTTAATCTTAATATTGTTTAAGGTGGGCAATAAATTTAAAATTTATTGGTTTAAATTAAAATATAAAAAGTATTGCCTACTTTACAACCTCTTAATTAATAATTATATTAAAGGATAAGTAAAATAATTAATGTCACAAATTTTTAATACTAAAGAGGAAGCTTATCAGTATGTTAGTAATTTACCTCTTACTAAAAAACAGCTAGATTCTACTAAAAGAACTATTAAAAGAGCAACTAAAAGTTATCAAATTTATATTACACAACAATTAGACAAAATTATTGTCAAAATTAAAATAGAAATCAATAAAATTCAGGATAATGTTATTTTTAAAATTAATGATCAAACTATTAATATTGATTGCCAAGGCAAGGAGATAATTTTATGATTAGTACCAATGTTAAAATAGATTACAAACAAATATTATTAGAAATAATCAGGGCAGATAGAAGTTTATCTGAGCTTGAAAGTATCGGTATTGAATATCAAAATAATGGTCAAGAGGTTAAAATTAAATTAAATTCACAAGATGATAATTTTGTGATTATCCCTAGTTTAAGCGATATTTTAACAGGATATTCAAGATTATCTATAGCACCAGATTATTTACAAAAATGGGCTAATTTTATTTTAAGTGCTTCTAATCTCATTGATTTATCATGTTTAGAAAATGATGATCTTGGTGAGGAAGTTTTAAATAAATTATGGGATATTTGTTTTAGTCAATAAAAGGTAAATTAATGTTTTTATTTTGCTGATTAAACAGAATGAACTATTGATTTTCAAAAGTAAGTTTTTTCACTATTGCCTATAATCTTTTAAAAGGAAAAAAATTGCCTACACCTTAAATAAATAATACAAATAACAAAGACTCCTTAAGGAGTCTCCGCCAAAAAATATTTTTTTGGTATTCAGAACATCTTTACCGGACTTGCCTCGACCTTTTCAGGTAATGGGATGTCATATTTTTTATGTCTGCCACATCCTTTAATAGTTGACTATACTTAATATATAACACAAATAACTTATTTCGTCAATGAAATGATAATATTGTATAAGCTGGGTAATGAATTTAAAATTTATTGGTTTAAAATCAAAATTTAAAAAGCATTGTCCACCCTACACACTTATTAAGAATATAATCAATTTAGTTAATTTATTTTAATTTTATTAGTTATAAAAATGTTTCAAGAAGTTTTATTTAAAATCGTTTTAGATGGTACTTTACGTCTTGCTCTAACAGGGTTAAGCACATATTTAAACTATCAACAAAGTCAAGACAAACAAGCGATAAGATATGAGACTTTTGATGAGATCATAAATTTGATGAATCATCAAAGATATGATTTAGCAATTGATGTTATTGATACATATTTACAAAAAGTATCTATTGATCTAAAAAAAGATGAAAAATGTTTTCTATGGGGAAATAAAGGCTTTTGCTTTTTATATATGCAAGAATACAAAAAAGCAATTGATTGTTTTGATAGATATATTGCCGTTAATAAAAATAACGAAAAAATTTGGTTTACTAGATCCTGTTGTTTATTTAACTTAGATAAATATGAAGAATCTATAAATTCTTATGAAAAGGCTTTAGCTATAAATTCTTGTAATGGTTATGCTTGGCATTATCATGCTCTTTGTTTAAGCGTATTAAAACGCCATAAAGAAGCAACTTATAGTCATGAGAAAGCATTAGACATTATCAATGATGACGAAAATATGTGGTATTATTATGCTCTTGATTTAGTAAATATTAAAAGATATAAAAAAGCAATTAATAGTTTTATCAAAGTTGTCGAAATTAATAACAATCATGAAAAAATATATCAGCATATTTTGAATTGTTTGAAAAAAATGGAAATAAAAAATAAAGATTACGATGAATATAAAGATCATTATCAGAGAATATCTATGATCTATGAAAATCTGAATAAAAAGGAGATTGACAATGAAAATATTTGGATAAATCTAGGAGATATTCTGTTTTATTTTTTTTATTATAGTGAATTTATTATAGAAGAATGTGGTACACCTTTTGAGATGTGTGGATATAATATTGATAATATTAATTATATAAATTGTTATAAAAAAGCTTTAAAGATTAATACTAAGAATGAATATACTTGGTTATTACTTGGCAAGAGCTTTGTGTTATTTTCTGGACAAACAGATATAGTATATGACGAATATAACGATGAAGTAATTTATCTTGAAAAAAATAAAGAAAAGTATTTGAAAGAGGCAATAGAATGTTACAAAAAAGCACTAGAAATCAATCCTTTTTATGAAGAGGCTTTAATTTGTCAAGCTCAATTATGTTTTCAACACACTAATAATATGTCAGTCCAAATGAAAATTGCATTAAAAACGGCATTAGATCTCTTTAATAAAATTTTAAATGCAAATCCAAATAATCAATATATTAGGTATTGTATTGCTCAAACTCTTGAAGAAATGAAGGAATTTAATGAATCAATAATGATTTATAAAGATTTACTAAATAAAAGTATTTTTTGCCAAAAATTTTGTGTCTACAATTCATATATTTTGAGTTTAAATATAGACATAAATCCTGAAGATGGATATATTCAATCTTGTATTGCTAGATGTTATATGAAATTAGAACAATATGATCAAGCATTAAAATTATATCAAGAATCATTGACTTTAGCATTACCAAAAGAAGTTCAATGTATAACTTATGTTATACCTCCTATAAGTTTTTTGGAATTTTCCTCTCATACTCAAAATAATATAAAAAAAGATATTAAATTTGGGATAGCTAATTGTTTGATGAAATTAAATAACTATAAAGAAGCGTCAAAAACTTATCTTAGCGTATTAGAAGAATACGGGGATTTTAACCAAATTTATAAAAAAAATCTTGCCATTTGTTTTATGGAAATAAATGATTATTCAAATGCTCTCAAATATTATATCGAATCTTCAACTGAAATAACACAAACAGATATAAATAATATTTATACTTGTATTTATAATCTTTTTATAAAACTGTGTGATTTCGATCAGGCAATAGAATATTTTAGGCAAATTAAAACTGTCTATGAAAAAAATTATAACAATCATTCGCCAGTTAAATATAATTATTACCTAGTTCAATCTATTGATGATCATATTCAAGAATTTTTAAAAATGAAATCATTTTTAGATTATAGTAATAAATATGGAAAAGAATTAGAAAAGTACGAAAAAGGAACAGAAAATTATGAAGTAACTGATCAAGGAATGCTTCTTCCTATTCATCTAGCGGTGTTTAAAAAACTAAAGGATTATAGTAATATGGTAATTAAATATCAAAATCTATTAAAAGATTTAGGAGAATTTGAAAGAAGTGTACAATATATAAAAAGGACAGTTATGATTTATCCTGAGAATAGATTGTTTAAAGAAATATATCCTTGCATCTTACAACAACTAGATATAGATAACAAAATTATCTAAGGATATTCATTTACCATAGAAATCCATTGACAATTGTATATTCTAATCAACAACTTTAATGATTGCCCACCCTTAAAGTTAATAATTTTTGATAAAAAGAGATGGATTTTCTCTAAAACCAAATTCAGTTAAATCTTCATCTTCAAGATGTAAAGCTACTGCTTGTTTTAGATTGTTAATAGTTTCATCTAATGTTAAGCCTTGAGTAACAACATTAAGGTTTAAACATTCTGCCACATAACCTTTCTGTTCACCTGAACGAATAATAGCATTAATCGTATTTTTATGTTCTTTCATATTGTTAACAAAATACTTTTTGATGAGATTATAGCATATATTTTAAATTTTGTATCTAATTAATAAATTTAATGATTGCCCACCATTAAAGTTAATATATAATAATTTTAAAAAGTTATTTTTTAATCAGAGATCATATTATGAAATTAAGAAAAATCAGATTACTTTTAAATTAAGTGATAAAATAAAATTAACTGTCTAAAATCAATCAAAATTTAGGAAAATCAAACTATGATGAAAGATATTAAAATCATTGTGGAAAAACATTCAGATGGTTATATTGCCTATCCGATCGGCATACAAGGAGTAGTTATTGGGGAAGGTGATAGTTATGAAGAAGCCTTAGCTGATGTTAAATCTGCTCTTAAATTTCATGTTGAAACTTTTGGCATAAACAATTTAATTTTCACTTAATACTAATCCTATCATTTACTTTTTCATTTCATCAAATAGCCTCAATTATTATAAAATTAGACTGACGCTATTTAAGGAGAATTATTAATGACTATTTTAACTTTAACTCAAGAGGAAATTGCTCAATTAACTCAACAAGATATTGCTTCTTTAGCCAGTCGTTTGGAGTCTGATGATTATAATACTCCTTTTGAGGCTCTTCAAGACTGGCATCTTTTACGCGCGATCGCCTTCCAAAAACCGGAGTTAGTTGAGCCTTATCGTTATCTTTTAGATATTGAAGCCTACGATGAGGAATAATAAATTGGTTATTTGTTATTCGTAAAGTAATCTTAAATCTTCAATCTTTTATCATCAATAACTAATAAAAATGAAACCAAAAGTATTAATTGGAATTGGAGGAGGAATTGCATCTTATAAAGTTTGTGAGGTAGTTTCTAAACTTTTCCAAACAGGCATAGAAGTTAGGGTTATTCTAACGGAAACTGCCCAACAATTTATTAAGCCTTTAACTTTTTCTACTTTAGCTCGTCATCAGGCTTATACGGATCAAGATTTTTGGAATGCTAACCATTCTCGCCCTCTCCATATTGAGTTGGGAGAATGGGCTGATTTGATGGTAATTGCTCCTTTAACCGCTAATACTTTGGGTAAATTAGTTTATGGTTTAGCTGATAATTTATTAACAAATACCGTTTTAGCTTCTCGATGTCCAATCATCCTTGCACCTGCCATGAATACGGATATGTGGGAGCAAGAAACGGTTAACAATAATTGGCAAAAAATCCAAAAATTAGCCCGTTTTTATTGTTTAAATACCAGTGAAGGTTTACTCGCTTGTGATCGCATGGGGGCGGGGAGAATGGCAGAAGCACAAGAAATTATCTTAACAGTTCAATCTTTAATTTATACAAAAGGTAAACAAGATTTAGAAGGAAAACATTTATTAATTACGGCCGGTGGCACTAAAGAATATATGGATCCGGTGCGTTTTATTGGTAATCCTTCTACGGGAAAAATGGGGTTAGCTTTAGCCCTTGCATCCTTACATCGTGGGGCTTCTGTTACTTTTATTCACACAGGAATTGATACCAGTTCTCTTAATAGTTTAAGTCAGATCAAAACTATTACCGCACCAACGGCTTTAGAGATGGAAAAAGCAATTTTTGAAGAAGTTAATTTTGCTGATTGGATCATTATGGCGGCGGCGATCGCTGATTTTAAACCAGCTAATTATACCGATTATAAACTGCCTAAAAGTGAAATTAATGAGAATTTAAAACTAACTCCGGTCACAGATATTGCGGCCAAGTTGGGACAAATCAAACAAGAACATCAAAAATTAATCGGATTTGCGGCACAAACGGGTAATATTATTACTCCGGCTTTAGATAAATTAAGGCGAAAAAATTTAGATTTGATTGTAGCTAATCCAGTGGATAAGGATAAGGCCGGTTTTGGCAGTGATACCAATGAAGCAATCTTAATTAATTCTAAAGAAATACAAAAAACAATTAATAATTGTAGTAAATTAGAATTAGCTCATCAAATATTAGATTTTATTGATTAGTTATTGATTATTTGTTACAAATTTGAGGATAAAATACAATTCTTAGTTCAATTGATTAATGTGGAACAGGCATCTTGCCTGTTTCATTGGGGATTAATTGATATTGGCAACAGGCTAGAAGCCTGTTCCACAAATCTTTATTTTAAATGTTTAACAGCTTAATTTTACAAATTATCACGAATAACCAATAACTAATAACAAACAAATAATTAACTTAAATTAAGGGAAAATTAATATTATGGAAGGTTATGTAATTAGTTTTATTATTGCTTTTATTGTCTTTCTTAACGGTTTAAAAGTTGATCGAGAATATGAAAGAGGGATCATTTTTCGTTTAGGAAGATTTCAAAAAGTTAAAGGGCCGGGGCTTTATTGGATCTGTCCGGGAATTGATCAAAAAGTACAGGTAGATGTGCGCACAAAAACCGTTGATATTCCCCCACAGGAGGCGGTAACGGCCGATAGTGTTACGATAAATGTTAATGCCGTACTTTTCTATCGAATATTAGAAAATGAATCATCTAAAGCTATTAATAAAGTTGAAAATTATCAAATGGCTGTTTATCAGTCAGCCATGACAACTTTGCGCAATGTTGTAGGGCAAAATATTCTTGATGATATTCTACAAAATCGAGATAAAATTAATTTTAAAGTCCAAGAAATTGTAGATGAAATTACAGAACCTTGGGGCATTTGTATTGAAAGAGTTGAAATTAAAGATGTAGAAATTCCCCATGCAATGCAAAGAGCAATGGCCAAAGAAGCTGAAGCGATAAGGGAAAAACGCGCTCGTTTAATTAAAGCAGAAGCTGAACAAGAAGCATCTTTAAAATTATCTCAAGCTTCGCAATTAATTATGAATAATCCGGCCGCTTTAGAGTTGAGAAGATTACAAATGTTAACAGAAATTGGCGCAGAAAATAATACTACTACAGTTATTATGATTCCTTCTGATCTTGTTACTTTAACTAAAGAATGGACTAATGTTTTAAATACTAATGATATTAAAAAACAATAAGTCTAAAGCCTGATGCTACAAAAGTAAAGTCTGTGTAGGCAGACTTTGTTTAGATAGCCTAACCCTTCAGGGTTTAAGGTAATAAATTTTTATTATTTTCATTTCCCTCGATCAATTTTATGGTTGATTAATTGATAGATAGTTTGGTATAATCTAAAGTTTATATAAAAAAATCCTATCTTTAAGTTGTAACTAATTATGTTAACTATCGAAAAAGACAGCACAATTAACTCTGGTCTTAAATATTTACCCAAACAAACAGGTCAACCTTTATCTCCTAATCAACATTTATTACCTCTAACTGCTAAAGTTAACGATCAAGATCATTTAGAAATAGGCGGTTGTGATATTACCACCCTAGTGGAAAGATTTGGATCTCCTTTATATATTGTGGATGAGTTTACCCTGCGCACCACTTGTCAACAATATCGAGACGCTTTTAAAAAATATTATCCTGCCCCCTCTCAAGTTATTTATGCTTCTAAAGCTTGGAGTTGTTTAGGTATCTGTGCGATCGTGGCTAGTGAAGGCCTAGGCTTTGATGTGGTTTCAGGTGGGGAACTTTACACCACTATTCAAGCAGGTGTTAAAGGCGATTTAATCTATTTACATGGCAATAATAAATCTTTATCTGAATTAGAACTTGCGATCGATCATGATTGTACCATTATTGTGGATAACTGGTTAGAGTTAGAAATGCTCAGAGAAATGGGTAAAACCAGAGAAAAACTCATTTCCATTATGTTACGTTTAACCCCCGGAATTGAATGTCATACCCATGAGTATATCCGTACTGGTCACTTAGATAGTAAATTTGGCTTTGATCCCAACGAGATCGATCAAGTATTTACTTTTGTTTCCCAAACTTCTAATTTAAAATGTATTGGGCTTCATGCTCACATTGGCTCACAAATATTTGAACGTCAACCCCATCAAGACTTAGGGGAAGTGTTAGTAGACTGGATGGTAAAGGCCGAAAATTACGGTTTATCAATCGAACAGTTAAATATTGGGGGCGGTTTAGGCATTTGTTACACCGAAAATGATGATCCACCGAGTATTGATGAATGGGTAAAAGCGGCTTGTAATGCGGTGATTAAGGCTTGTCAAGGACATAATATTTCCTTACCCAAACTATTAGCAGAACCCGGCCGATCTTTAGTGGGATCTTCTTGTCTTACGGCTTATACCATTGGCAGTAGTAAAATTGTACCAGACATTCGCACCTATATTTCCGTTGATGGAGGAATGTCTGATAATCCCCGGCCGATTACCTATCAATCAGTTTACCGTACTTTGATCGCTAACCGGATGTCAGCGCCTTTAGATCAAAAGGTGACGGTAGCGGGTAAACATTGTGAGTCTGGGGATATTGTGATCAAAGATGCCTTATTACCTGAAACAGAAACAGGTGATATTTTGGTGGTGATGGCCACAGGGGCTTATAACTATAGTATGGCTTCTAATTATAATCGTTTGCCACGGCCGGCGGCCATTTTAGTGAATGAAGGTGAAGCTAATTTAATTTTACAAAGAGAAACTTATCAAGATTTGATCCGTCAAGACTTGTTACCCCATAGACTTTTACATCATTAATTATTAGTCATTGATCATCGGTCATTAGTCATTGGTCATTCTTTCTCAATTATCTATTATTAATTATCCATTATTAATTATTAATTATTAATTATTCACTATCTTTGTTGAATTTACGCTGGTTATCGAATCATTCCCTAACCCTTATTGATTTTATTTTAGTGCTTCTTTTAACTTATTTGTTATTTTTAATAATTGGTGAAAGAAGGATTTTGTGGATGGTTAGGGGATTAGTTGTTTTAATTGTTTTTACTTTAATTAGCAATTATTTTAAATTAATTCTCTTAAGTTTTGTCTTAGAAAAATTAGTTTTAGGGGCGGCCGTGGCGATCGCCGTCACATTTCAATCCCAACTACGTCATTTTTTAGAGAAGTTGGGAAGGGGAGAGATCCAAGCATTATTTCAATCCTCAAAAAGAACAACCGATCAATCTGATAATGTAATTGATGAAATTGTAGACGCAATCAAAGAATTATCCCAAAATCGTACAGGGGCTTTAATTGTGATTGAAACAGTAGGATCAATAGATGAAAAGGATTTTTCAGTGCCGGGGGTGTTTCTCGATGCTGAAGTGTCAAAAGAATTATTACAGACCATTTTCCAAACTACCACACTGTTACATGATGGGGCGGTGTTCATTCGGGGATCACGTTTAATTTCGGCCGGTGTAATTTTACCCCTATCCGATCGCACAGCTTCCCGTCAACTAGGCACAAGACACAGGGCGGCCATGGGGGTAACGGAAAGAATTAGTAATTGTATTTGCGTGGTAGTATCAGAAGAAACAGGCTCAATTTCTTTGGCCGAAAAAGGAAATTTGAATCGTCCTTTAACCAGTAGTAAATTAAAAGAACTATTATCTGCTAAATTAGCCAATATAGTTGAAAGGGAGGTAGTTGGCTCAAATATTAGTCGTTGGAGTCGTAAAATTGGCTTAGTCGGGCAAAAATTTAGTCAACGTTTGTTAAAAAAATCCCCCTTAAATTCACAAGATAAAAAATAATGATCAAAATACAATTTATCGAATATTGTATTGTTTATGGTATATTTTTTTTCTCAATTCTCTACTTTTAAATAGAGGTCATTGTACACTGTCAATTGTTGAATATGATGTCAAAAATTAATTCATTAAAAGAACTTCCTTTAGATTTAGATCCTCTACGTTTACCACGTCATGTAGCCGTGATTATGGATGGAAATGGACGTTGGGCGAAAAATCAAGGTAAACCTCGTATTTTTGGGCATCAAAAAGGGGTAGATGTATTAAAAGATTTATTGCAATGCTGTAAAGATTGGGGCATTTCTACCTTAACGGCCTACGCTTTTTCCACTGAAAATTGGGGCAGGCCAAAGCCAGAAGTAGAATTTTTAATGACTTTATTTGAACGAGTTTTAATACGAGAATTGGAAGAATTAATGGCGGATAATATTTGTATTCGATTTATTGGGGATTTAACTCAGTTACCTCGATCTTTACAAACTGAAATCAAAAAAGGGATGGAAGCAACGAAAAATAATCAAGGTGTGAAATTTAATCTTGCCGCAAATTACGGCGGTAGACAGGAAATTCTCCATGCTTGTAGCTCGATCGCCTCGGAAGTAAAAAAAGGATTAATTAAAGTAGAAGAAATAGATGAAAAATTATTTGAAAATCATCTCTATACAGCCGGAATAATTGCCCCCGATTTATTAATTCGTACCAGTGGAGAAATGAGAATTAGTAATTTTTTATTATGGCAAATGGCCTATACAGAAATTTATGTAACTTCCACATTATGGCCTAATTTTAATCGTCAAGAATTTCATCAAGCCTTATTAAATTATCAAGAAAGAGATCGGCGTTTTGGTAAAGTTAAATAGGCTTGATTTAATCATTATTTTAATTCGATTTTATTAATCTAAATTAATTTTATGAAAGTACCAACTCAAATTATTGAACTTGTTAAACAATTTAATCAAGAATTAGAATTATATCGTTCTAGTAATTTTAATGAAACTCAAACGAGAAATCAATTTATTGATCCATTGTTTGAGGCTTTAGGGTGGGATCTTAGTAATAAAAATCAAGTGCCTGAAGTATATCGAGATGTGGTATTAGAAGAAAGATTAAAAATTAGTAATAATCAAAAAACTAAAGCCCCTGACTATAGTTTTAGAATAGGGGGAGTGAGAAAATTTTTTGTGGAAGCCAAGAAACCTGCGGTTAAAATTGATACGAATATTAGTGCATCTTTTCAATTAAGACGTTATGGATGGTCGGCGCAATTACCCATTAGTATTTTAACAGATTTTGAAGAATTTGCTGTCTATGATTGTCGCATTATGCCCCATAAAAATGATCGGGCAAATATAGCCAGAATTAAATTTTATAAGTATACAGAATATGTGGAAAAATGGACAGAAATTTATCATTTATTTTCCAAAGAAGCGGTTTTAAAAGGTAGTTTAGAAAAATTATTAGAAAGCAAAATTAAAGGTGAAATTTCCGTAGATCAAGCCTTTTTAGCAGAAATTGAAACATGGCGCTTTAATTTAGCCACTAATTTAGTTTTAGTTAACCCCAAACTTAAAGCTAGAGAATTAAATTTTGCGGTACAAATAACGATTAACCGAATTATCTTTTTAAGAATTTGTGAAGATCGGGGAATTGAACCCTATGAACAATTATTTAACCTCTTAAAATTAGAGAATATCTATCAAGAATTAGGGCGATTATTTATCAATGCTGATTATCGTTATAATTCCGGTTTATTTCATTTTCAAAGTGAAAAAGGAAGGGAAAGTTATGATGATTTTACCTTAAATTTAAAGATTGAAGATTATCCCTTAAGAGAGATTATTAAAAAACTTTATTATCCTGAAAGCCCTTATGAATTTTCAGTAATTCCAGTAGAAATTTTAGGACAAGTTTATGAACAATTTTTAGGCAAAATTATTAATTTATCTTTATCACGTCAAGTGATAGTTGAAGAAAAACCAGAAGTTAGAAAAGCGGGAGGGGTTTATTATACTCCTAGCTACATTGTTGATTATATTATTGAAAATACCATTGGTAAACTATTAGAAAATAAAAAACCTGAAGAAATTAAAGATTTAACTATTCTTGATCCTTCCTGTGGGAGTGGCTCATTTTTAATTGTAGCTTATCAATTTTTATTAGATTGGTATTTAGCACAATATGAGCAAAATAAGAAAAAATATAAAGATAAAATTTATCAAACAATGGGGGATAAATACGCCTTAACTTCTGTTGAGAAAAAACGAATTTTATTGGCACATATTTATGGAGTTGACATAGATCAACAAGCAGTTGAAACGACAAAATTATCTTTATTATTAAAGGTATTAGAAGGAGAATCTGGCGAAAGAATTACTAAACAATTACAACTTTTTAAAGAAAGAGCATTACCTGATTTAGACAAAAATATTTTATCAGGAAATTCCTTAATTTCTTCTGATTATTATAACAATATTCAATTAGATTTATTAGATGAAGATGAAATGTATCGGATAAATGTTTTTGATTGGGAAGACGGTTTTCCTCATGTTATGAAAAAGGGCGGTTTTGATGTTATTATTGGTAATCCTCCCTACGGTGCTTTTTTATCTAGTGAACAAATTGATTATATTAATCAAATTTATGAATTACAAGATTATCAATTAGATAGTTATATTATTTTTCTGGAGAAATTTATTAAAATAAATTTAAAAAATAAAGGTAAATTTGGGATGATTATTCCTAATACATGGCTATTAAATTTACGCTCTAATAAAATTAGAAATTATCTGTTTAGTCAAACCCAAATTCAAAATATTGTTAATTATCATTATCCAGTTTTTCCTAAAGTTACGGTAGATACTCAAATCGTAATTATTGATAAATTACCTTTAACTGCAGATCATCAAATTAAAATTAATTTAATTGATAAAGATCAACAAAATGAAGAATATTTTATTGCTCAAAAAACTTGGGTTTCTGATGAAGGAAAACCTGTTAATATTTTAACAAAACCCCAATATTCTACGATTATTGATAAACTCAATCAACTACCTAAATTAGAATTAGGTTTAAAAATAACTTTAGGTTGTAAACCTTTTCAAGTGGGCAAAGGAAAACCACGTCAAACGAGACAAATTGTTAATAAAAAACCTTTTATTGCTACTCTTAAAAAAGACCAAACATTTAGACCATTATTAAGAGGAAGTTTAATTAATAAATATCAAATAAAATGGGAGCATAATTATTGGATTAGTTTTGGAGATTGGTTAGCAGAACCCCGTTATTCTGCTAGTTATGATGCTCCTGTTAAAATAGTAATTCGTCAAACTGGAGATTCTTTAATTGCTACTTTAGATCAACAACAATTTATCGTAAGAAATAATCTTTATACGATTATTTTAAAACCAGAATTTGATAATTTAGATTTAAAATATTTCTTAGGTTTACTCAATTCAAAACTATTAAATTGGGTTTATCAAAATGTAATTAATCCCGAAAAAGGTGAAGCTTTAGCAGAAGTTAAAAGAGGGCATCTTGCCCAACTTCCGATCATTTATCCTGAAATATCTAATCTTAATCAAAATGAAAATTATTTAAAAATGATTAGACTTGTAGATCAAATGTTAGCTTTATATCCAAAATTAAATGAACAAACTATTCCCACAGGTAGAAAAATGATCCAAACACAAATTAAAGCAACTGAGAAACAAATAGATCTATTAGTTTATCAACTTTATGGTTTAACTGAGGAAGAAATTAACATTATTGAACAATCTTAAAATTAATTTTCCTGTAACCAAATTATCACAGTTGTGCCATGAAAATCACCTAATTTAAAATATAAATTAGGACTATAAATCTCAATTTTACCACCCATTTGTTCTATTAATTCTTTTACAATATTTAGCCCAATCCCCGTCCCCGGAATATCTCCCTTCGCTTTTTCTCCTCGATAATGACGCTCAAATAAATGTTTTAAATCTTCGGGCGGTATTCCATAACCATTATCATTTATTGCTATACCTTGATAAGTTTGATTTTCTAATATTTTAGTTAAACCTAATTCAAGATAAATTGATCCCTGATTTGGTGTATATTTTAAGGCATTATCTATTAAATTACTTAAAATTTCTTTTAACCCTTGTAAATTACCTTTGATCGGTTTTAATTTTCCTTTGATTATACTTACATTATCTTGAAAATTAATCTCTTTTTCCTGTGCGATCGTCCGAAAAGTTAACATTAAAGATTGTAGAATTTCTACTAAGAAAAGACTTTCAATTTTTAAGTGATTACCTGTTAATAAAAAAGAAGTGCTTAAAGATTTTTCTTCAGAAGGTAAAGCTAAAATTAAAGGTGATTTTTCCCTAATTCCTGCCTGAAAATTAGCGATTAAATCCTGTAAACGGTTACTTTCTTGTAAAATACCTTCCGCAATATTATAATTAGAATTATCTGGTAAAAATCTTTTTAATAACAGTTTACTAAAAGTTCTTAAAGCCGTAATGGGATTTTTTAATTGATGTAATAAATTATCTAATTGATCCTGTTGTTTTAAAGTTAAATTTTGATGATTAATTAATTGTTTTTCATACCAATTTTGACGCTGATCTAAAAAACAAGCGATGGCCAAAGTATCAGCAATATTTTGGATTTGTTCAATTTCAAAATCATTCCAATCTCGATCATTTCTACCTGTAATTAATAATCCCATCACCGAATCTTGATATATTAAAGGTGACATAAATTGTTTTTTTTCTTGAAAATCTCTTAATTTTTTAAGATTAGTTTTAAACTCTGAATTATGATGATCATGATGATCAATTTCAATATAATTATTTTGCTCAAAAGAGTCATCACCAGATAATAACAAAGAATGATCTTTTGTTGTGGGAAAAAATAGGGCATTAGTCCCAATCTGAGGGGGATAGACAACAACGGGCGTTAAAGTTTCAGGGCGATTTTGCCAAAAATCTTCTGTTAAATAAACAACTGTCCAAGCGGCCTTTAAACTCTTAGTTAATAACTGTACTTGAGCCTGACATAATGCGACAAATTCTGAACTAGAGTTAGTAGTCATTGCAAAAATAATTAAAAGCTAATTATGATCATACATCATAAAGTGCCGAGTGAAAATATTAATCAGCTAAAACAGATTAAAGTTTAATAATTATCAATTTTTAATGGCCAACCTAAACGAGTTGATTGTTGATAAATTTTCTTTAAAGTATTCAAATCTCTTGAGGAAATAGGAGGATAATCTCTTACTTGAGCATAATACATCACATCATTTTCTGAGTTACTATGTCCCCAAATACCTAAAGCGTGGCCAAACTCATGACGTGAGGCACTTAAAGTCGCCTCTGGATTTTTGCCCGGACTGATCATAATTTTCATGCGGTGACGTAAAATTGGAATTGAATCCGAACTGAGATAAAATTCATAATTAGTTTGGGCGCTTCTGGCTCTACTTCTGACTAAACGCCCTGTTTGAGGATCAACTTCTCTACGCAGGGGGGGAGATTTTCTTTCAATTAAAATATCTGCTTCGATTGGATTTTGCGTAATAACTAAAGGGAAATAATTTTCCCAGTCTTGGATGCCATTTTTTACTATTTCTTCCCATTGCAAAAAACGCTGATCTTCGGCAATATTTGGATCAGGCTCGATCGGATGATCTACATAAATTTTCACGGGAAAATTTGACCAAATTAAATAACCAAAAGGGGTTGTTTCAATCTGCTCAAAATAATCCCCATTATGGTCTAAATCTTGCCACTGTTCTAACTCAAAAGGTAAAGTATGAATTTGTAAATCAGGGAAACGAGGATCAATTGACTGAGCTTGTAATTGAGGTATTTTTAAAACTACAATTAAAGCAACAGTCATTATAATAAAAGTGATAAAAATAAAAAATTTTTTTATTTTCAAAATTAAAATTTTTGTTATTTTTTATTCGTTTTTGGATATTGTTTTCATCAATTCTTCCACTTATTTACTTATTACTTATTACTTGACTTCAGCAAGAAGTTTACTATTAACTGATCACTGATCACTGTTCACTGATTAAAGCCATCCTGCGGCTAAAATGATCGTTAAAGCCAGAAAAACAATACTTGTACCCCAAGTCACACGATTGAGGGTTTTTTCCGCCGTTTTAGCACTGGTAAATAATTGAGCTTGGCCGCCGATCCCCCCGATCCCGTCACCTTTTGGACTATGGAGCAAGACTAAAACCACTAAAAAAGCTCCGGCCACCGACCAAATAATTGAAACAAGTTGAGTAATATTCATAATTTGAACAATAGTTAATAATTTTAAGTTTATTTTACAAGGAAACTTTCACAGGTGTGCGATTGGCGTTAATTTTGACAGGATAAGGTTTAATTAGTGAACGGCCTGTCATTTCAAGGGGTTGGGGAATATTGAGAATTTCTAAAATAGTTGGGGCAATATCCGCTAAACAACCGCCCTGTATTAATTCTACGTTTGTACCATAACCTGGGATTTTTAAGCCTTCCCCTTCGATTAAAATAAATGGTACTGGATTGGTGGTATGTGCCGTCCAAGGGTTTCCGTCTTCATCGCTCATATATTCAGCGTTACCATGATCGGCTGTGATCAACATTGTTCCACCCATTTTTAAAACGGTTTCCGATAAACGGCCTAAACAACTATCCACCGTTTCGATCGCCTGAACGGCCGCTTTCATGATTCCCGTATGGCCTACCATATCAGGATTTGCATAGTTGATCACCACTAAAGAATAAACCCCTTTTTCAATGGCCGCACAAGCCTTATCTGTGACTTCAACGGCCGACATGGCCGGGGCTTTATCATAAGTAGACACCATCGGACTTTGAATTAAAATGCGATCTTCACCCTCAAAAGGTTCTTCTAAACCGCCATTAAAAAAGTAAGTGACATGGGGATATTTTTCAGTTTCGGCGGTGCGTAATTGTTTTAAACCTTGTTTAGCAATAATTTCCCCTAAAATATTAGTTAAATTTTGAGCTTCAAAAGCCACATCTACGGGTAAAGTGGCATCATACTGGGTAAAAGTGACAAAACTTAGGGGGTCAATTTTTTCTCTTTCAAAACCATTAAAATCAGGACTAACAAAGGCACTGGTTAACTCTCTGGCTCGATCGGGTCGAAAATTAAAGAAAATAATACCATCACCAGATTCCACCACATCTTCAGTAATTTTAGTGGGAAGAATAAACTCATCAGTAATAGGTTGTTCTTGATTATAAAAATCTTGGATTACATCTAAAGCCGTGCGACCATCTTTTGCACCTTTTTTGGTCATCATATCGTATGCCATTTTAACCCGATCCCAACGGCGATCCCGATCCATTGCATAATAACGGCCGCAAAGAGTAGCGATCCTGCCGATTTGTTTTTTCTTAATTTGTTCTTCAATAGCCGTGATCACATTAATTCCTTCATTGGTATTAGTATCTCGGCCATCGGTAATCACATGGAGACAAACATCTTCCAGCCCGTGATATTGAGCCAGATCAAGTAAACCAAATAAATGATCAAGATGGGAATGGACTCCTCCATCGGAACAAAGACCAACAAAATGTAATTTTTTCTGACGAGAGCGTACTTCTTGACAAATTTTGACTAAGGCAGGATTGTGAAAAATAGATTGATGTTTAACAGCGTTACTAATACGCACTAACTCTTGAGGAACAACACGCCCTGCTCCAAGATTAAGATGCCCTACCTCTGAGTTGCCCATTTGGCCTTCAGGTAAACCCACATCATTGCCTGAAGTATTAATTAAAGTTTTTGGATACATTTGCCAGAAAGTATCCATAATGGGCGTATTCGCAAGAGCGATCGCATTTGCCTGTGTATTTTCTCGATAACCCCAGCCATCTAAGATGACTAGCACCACCGGAGAGACCGGAGCTAAAGGTGCTTTTGCCATGATCATTGACCTTTTTCTAATTTTGATAAAGATTGCAAAGTAAAGTAATCATAATCTACAGATGTACATAAATCAAGTTTAACATTTTATTTTTAGATGGATAAGATAAAAATAATTATTGATAATAAATTGAAAATCATCAAAAATTAAAAATTAACCAAATTAGCCCTTAATAAGTTAAAATAACTTAACAGTTGTTTAAATTTTTAGCTTACTTAAATCATCCTTAATACTTACAATATGGGCAACAAGCCAACTATCGCCATTTCTCATCTTGGTTGTGAAAAAAACCGCATAGACTCAGAACACATGATCGGTCTTCTGGCCGAAGCAGGATACCAAGTTGATTCTAATGAAGAATTAGCTGATTATGTGATTGTTAATACTTGTAGTTTTATTCAAGAAGCCAGAGAGGAGTCAGTGCGCACCTTAGTTGAGTTAGCAGAAAACAATAAAAAAATTGTAATTTCTGGTTGCATGGCACAACATTTTCAGGAACAATTATTAGAAGAATTACCCGAAGCTGTTGCTTTAGTTGGCACGGGAGATTATCATAAAATTGTAGATATTATTGAGCGTGTAGAACAGGGGGAAATTGTTAAAGAAGTTTCTCCTGAACCTAATTATATAGCCGATGAGTTAATCCCTCGTTATCGTACTACCACCGAAGGGGTGGCCTATTTAAGGGTAGCAGAAGGTTGTGATTATAATTGTGCTTTTTGTATTATTCCCCAGTTGCGCGGAAAGCAAAGATCCCGTACAATAGAATCAATTGTGGCAGAAGCTCAACAATTAGCCGATCAAGGTGTTCAAGAACTCATTTTAATTTCTCAGATTACGACTAATTACGGGGTTGATCTCTATGGTGAACCTAAATTAGCTGAATTAATTAGGGCTTTAGGGCGAGTTGATATTCCTTGGATTCGTATTCATTATGCCTATCCTACTGGCCTGACTCCTAAAGTAATTCAAGCGATTCAAGAAACTCCTAATGTTTTACCCTATCTTGATTTACCATTGCAACATTCCCACCCTGAAATTTTAAGGGCAATGAAACGGCCTTGGCAGGGGCGAGTTAATGATCAAATCATTGAAAATATTAAAAATGCCATTCCTAACGCTACCTTGAGAACAACTTTTATCGTTGGTTTTCCGGGGGAAACCAATGAACATTTTGAGCATTTAGTTGAATTTGTCAAACGCCACGAATTTGACCATGTGGGGGTTTTCACCTTTTCTCCTGAAGTGGAAACTCCTTCCTACAGTCTTCCCCATCAAGTCCCACAGGAACTGAAAAATGAACGCTTAGAGCGTTTAATGGCTATTCAACAGCCAATTTCTGAACGCAAAAACAAACAAAATCTCGGTCAAATTGTTGACGTACTGATCGAACAAGAAAATCCCCAAACGGGGGAATTAATTGGTCGATCCCCCAGATTTGCACCAGAGGTGGATGGTGTGGTTTATGTGAGAGGGGAGGCACATTTAGGTTCTATTGTTCCTGTGAAAATCACCGCTACAGATGTTTATGACCTCTATGGCGAAACAGTATACAGTTAACAGTGACCAGTGACCAGTGACCAAGGTTCAAACAATGAGTTATTGTTTGTTTTTGATTAGTTTAAAAATCCGTTAATCACGAATAATCAATAACGAATAACCAATAACAAACAACCAAAATTATTAAAACTAAATCAAATCAATCTCTTATGACCATTACTTTTCAAAGCTTAGGATTATCTGAACAATTTGTTGAGCAATTAGAATCTTTAGGTTTTAGTGCGCCTACTCACATTCAAACTCAGGCAATTCCTGAAATGTTACAAGGGCGCGATATTGTAGCCCAATCCCAAACAGGGACGGGTAAAACGGCCGCTTTTTCCTTACCCATTTTAGAACAAATTGATCCTGATAATAAGAATGTACAGGCTTTGATTCTGAGTCCCACAAGGGAATTAGCTCAACAAGTTGCCCAAGCTATTGAAGATTTTAGTGGCAATCGTCGTCTTTATGTGTTAACGGTCTGTGGAGGTCAATCTATGGATCGTCAAATTCGTAGTTTACAAAAGGGTGTTCACATTGTGGTGGGTACTCCGGGGCGAGTGATTGACCTCTTAGAACGGAAAAAATTAAATCTTGACCATACCAAATGGGCGGTTTTAGATGAAGCGGATGAAATGCTCAGTATGGGCTTTATTGACGATGTAAAACAGATTTTATCCCAATCTCCTGATGATCGTCAAACCGCTTGTTTTTCCGCTACCATGCCCCGTCAAATCCGTGATCTGGTCAAACAATTTTTAAATGATCCGGTCAATGTGACGGTGGAGCAACCTAAGGCCGCCCCTGCCCGTATTACGCAAAATGTTTATTTTGTGCCTCGTGGCTGGTCTAAAACTAAGGTTTTATTACCGATTTTAGAGATGGAAAATCCCCAGTCAGCGATTATTTTTGTGCGCACGAAAAAAACCGCTTCTGAGGTGACGGCACAGTTACAGGAAGCCGGCCAAAGTGTGGACGAATATCATGGCAATTTGAGCCAAATTCAACGGGAACGCCTTGTACAACGCTTTCGTGAGGGTAAAATCCACATGATTGTGGCCACGGATATTGCGGCGCGTGGTTTAGATGTGGAACATTTGTCCCATGTGATCAACTATGATTTGCCTGATAATACGGAAACCTATATTCACCGCATCGGCCGGACTGGTCGGGCTGGGAAAGAAGGTACTGCGATCGCGCTAGTACAACCAATCGATCGCCGGATGTTAAGCCAGATTGAACGCCGTTTACGTCAACAGTTGAATATCTGCCAAGTTCCTAACCGTGCGGAAGTGGAAGGTCAACGCCTGACTAAACTAGAAGATAAGATTAAAGAAGCTTTAGCTGGTGAAAGAATGGCCTCTTTTCTGCCGATTGTGAGGGAGTTAAGCTCAGAATATGATCCCCAAGCGATCGCAGCGGCGGCTTTACAGATGATGTATGATCAAAATTGTCCATCATGGATGCAAAGCGATTGGGAAGTACCCCAAGTACAATTGTCAAAAACAGGTATACCCAAGCCCAGTAAAGGTGGAGACGGCGGTAGTCGTAAGCCTTATGCGGGTAGCGGTGGAAGCCGTAAACCTATGCGTAAATCTTTATCTAGTAGCAAACCAATTTTATCGAATAAATCTCGATAAAGATTCAAAATCTAGTAATTTTATAGAGACGTAAAATTTTACGTCTCTATTATTTTTATTAGGGAATAAACCCCTTGGAAAAGTGCGCTCGTTCAATCAAAAAAATGGCTCTAAAGTTATCTAAATTTTTCCTCGTTGATGGTGAAAATTTGACAAATTATTTTTAACTATTGATTCACCAAAGCCTATACATTTTAAATATTAAATGATTTATTAAATTTTATTAACATAATCATTAAAAATTTCTTATATTTTTCAATCTTTTTTGATTAATAGTCTAACCTAGAACTAAAAATTAAATAATATTTTAGTGTTTGATTGTAAATAGAGGTTAGCTATGGATCCTAAATTTGAACTTAATTTTTTAGCACAGTTAAAAGATCAATTAAACAAAAATAATCAAGATCAAGTAATCGAAATTGCTGAAAATAAACTAATTTTAGCTCAATTTAATTCTAATACTAATTTTAGTTGGTTAATCCCTGTGGGTATTTTAGCAGGGGGTTTAGTTCTTGTAATTGTTTTTACTTATATTTTATTTGCTAAGTTTTACCGAGTTTGTAATACTAATGAGGCTTTTGTTATCTCTGGGCCTGTTAGAAATAAACAGGTAATTACAAGGGCTACTTTATTTTTTCCGGGCTTTGAAACTATTACGGTTGTCTCATTAAATCAAGTGACCGTACCTATTACCAGAGGTAGCACAAGGGAAAAACCGTTAAGAACTAAAGATTTATTAAAAGCAATTTTTAATGGTAGTTTACAAGTGCGGGTTTTTCCTGAAGAAAAAAGTATTTTGAATGCGGCCATGTTGCTGGGTGCGGGGAAACGTGGCGATCAGGAAATTGCAGTAGGTGAAAATGAAATTAAAACAAGGGTTAATGATATTTTAGAGGGTCATTTAAGGGATGCGGCGGCTCAAAGTAATTTAGGAGAATTACAAAGTAAAGTGGAAAATGTGACTAATTATTTACGGGAAAAAGTTAAGGTTGATCTTGAAAGATTTGGCTTAGAATTGTTAAATATTGCTATTACAAATATTGATGAATTAAATGATTATGATGAGAAAAATTATTTAGATTCTCAAGCAGTTGTAACGAGGGAGTCTATTGTGCAAAAAAATTTAAAAGAACTTGAACAAGTGCGCCAAGAAACTCAAACTCAGATCGCAGAATTACGTTTAACGGAAACGGAAAAACAGTTAGCCGCGCAAAGAATGTTAACAGAAAAAGAGTTACAAAATACTTTAGCGGTGGAACAATTAACGGCGGAAAATGCTCGTCAAGTTTTAGAAATTAAGGAGACGGAACAGGCTAAACAAGAGTTAATTAAAGTGCAAAAAGCGCAAGAAATTCATGAGGGAAAATTAATTAGTGAACAGTTAATTAAGGAGAAAGAAATTCATCAACAACAGGCAATTCAAGAAGCTGAATTTGATCGTCATATTGCAATTACTTTAAAAGATCAAGAATTTAAAACTCAACAAATTGCGAGTCAACAAACTTTAAAAGAGAAGGAAATTGAACAACAATTGGCAATTCAACAGGCAGAAATTGTTAAGGAGGTGGCGATCCGAGAAAAAAATCAAGAGTTAGCGGAGGCTGAAAAAGCATTAATTATTAAACAAAAAGAAGTGGCGATCGCAGAGGTACAAAAAGAAACGGCTATTAAAACGGGAGAAGAAACTCGTCAAAAAGAAATAGCTTTAATTATGGCTCAAAAAAATAAAGAAACTGCTTTAATTGCGAAAAAAGGTGATTTAGAACAGAAACAATTAGAGGCTCAAGTGGAAAAAGTAATTGCTAATGAAAAAGCCGAGGCTCTGAAAATTAAAGCGGCCGCTCAGTTAGAAGAAGCCTTGAAAAAAGCCGAAGGTGAAAAAGCAATGATTGATGCTCAGAATACACTCTCAACTAAAGCGATTACAATTCAATTAGCAGAACAATATATGGGGCAATTAATCACAGTATTACCTGAAGTGATGGAGGCTTTAGCACCCCAACCCGGAATTTTAGGCAATAATCCGATAATTGTCGCAGGTGGTCAAAATGGGCAAGAGACGGGGGAAGCAACGAAGTTGGTTATGGCTACCAGTGCTATCTCTTTACTGTCTCAACTGATGAAAAATCCGGCCGTAACTAACTTAGGCCATAAATTAATGGAGTCTTTAAATGAGATTAATCAGGATCATTAGAAACGATAATTGTAATGATCGGCCAGTTAATCATAATCAATTTCCTAACCAATATAAAAAGTCGGTTAAAACCGACTAAGAAATTGATTTTAAGCCCGACTTTGAAAGGGAAAGGCTCAAAGTGTCCACTATGTTTTATAATCTTAAAACCGTATTCAAAATATTAGGTAATTCCATCGCATCTACGGCCGCCGTAGGCTCATAACCACAGTGAACCATACAATCTGCACATTTGGGATTTCCACTTTTATGGCCATATTTTGACCAATCGGTTTGATCTAATAATTCTTGAAAAGTCTGATAATGACCTTCATTTAACAGATAACAAGGTTTTTGCCATCCTAAAACACTATAACTGGGACTGCCCCAAGGGGTACATTCATAATCTTTTTCCCCGATTAAAAAGTCAAGAAAGAGAGGATTATGATTAAAATTCCATTTTTTCTTCCCTGCGCGATGGGGTGCTAAAATTTCCCGAAATAGGGCTTTAGTTTGTTCTCTCTTTAAGAAATGCTCCTGATCAGGGGCCCATTCATAACTATAGCCGGGGGATACCATCATCCCATCAACCCCTAAGTTTTCCAGAAAATCAAAGAATTTTTGCACCTCTTGGGGATCAGCACCATCAAAAATCGTGGTATTAGTGGTAACACGAAAACCTTTAGCCTTGGCCGCTTTAATCGCTTTGACGGCAATCTCAAATACTCCCTTGCGATCGACCGCCTGATCATGTTCTTCCTGTAAACCATCTAAGTGTACACTAAAAGTTAAATAGGGAGAAGGCTCAAATTTATGTAAACTTTTTTCTAATAAAATGCCATTAGTACATAAATAAATAAATTTTTTACGTTCAATTAAACCCTTGACAATTTGATCTATTTGGGGATGTAATAAAGGTTCACCTCCCGGAATAGATACCACAGGAGCGCCACATTCTTCAACCGCTTTAAAACATTGTTCGGGGGTTAAATTTTGCACTAAAATATCCGTTGGATGTTGAATTTTACCACAACCCGGACAAGCTAAGTTACAACGAAATAAAGGCTCTAACATTAAGACTAAAGGAAACCGTTTATTTCCTTTTAATCTTTGCATGACTAGGTATTTTCCCACTTCAAAAGCCTGTTGGAGATTGATTCCCATAAATTTAAACTTATACCTTAATTTTATTTAATAAATATTAACATAGATTATATAACAAATCTTAATCCTGATTTAGATTTAAGTTGTAGAAAGTTAGACTATAATAAGCTCAAGTCTAATTTACTAAAATTGCCAAATTGTTTTTCAATCAAAAAAAATAGCCTCGTTTTTCAGTTTTTTTTTGTGAAAAAAGCAACTTAATTATTGTCAAAAAATTTATTCATAATTCAAGGAACTTAACTATGAAAAAAGTCAATTGGCTTACGGGAACGGTTTTAACAGCAGTGGCAAGTTTACTTGTTTTCCCTAATCTTACCAAAGCTCAAGATAATCCCTTTGAATTTAATGCAGGTGGAGATAATGCCTCGATCCCTTATGTCATAACCCCTCGTTTTACTGGTTTAGCTAATAGTCAATTTCCCATTCGTTGGAATCAAGTAGAAGGCGCTAACATTTATAGAGTTACCTTACAAGGGGAAAATGGCTTAAATTGGACTAAAGAAGTTAATGGTACAGAAACCTTTTATGATGGAGAACAAGCCTTAGAACCTGACACTTTTTACTTAGTGACTGTAGAAGCAGATAATGCCACTTCTTCTGATGATGATCAAGGTAAAAGTTTTGCTTTCTTTTTAGCAAATAATGATGTAATTAACTCAGTTGAAACAGAATCAGCTAAGATCAATAATAGTGATTTAACCTCAGAAAATAAAGTTATTGCTTTAGCTAATTTATATGATCAAACTAATCTCAATGCTGATGCGATCGCTACTTTAGAAAAATTAGTTTCTGAAGGAACACAAACAGCTTTAGTTTATCAAATGTTAGGGGATCTTTATGCAGAAACCGGCCTTAATTCTTTAGCAGAAGAAAGCTATTATAAAGCAATAGAATTAGCCCAAACTGATAATAATTTAGAAGTATTAGCCAATGCTCAAGCAGGTTTAGCCGGAGTTAATTTAATCTTAGGAAATGAATTTCAAGCCGGAAAATTAGCACAACAAGCACAAACAGGCTATCAAACATTAGGAAATGATCATCACGCTATGATGTTAGAAGAAGCTTTAATGACTTTAATTGATGGAGATGATCATTCTATGTTATTAAGAGCAACTCGTGGTGGTGCTGATGCTAATCCTTTTTCGGATATAGTTGCTCCTCAAAATAAGTGTTATCCTGCTTCTTGTTAAGTTAGACAAAATTATCATTTTTGGAATTGCTCCGATTGGGTAATTTCTCTAATCTACTTTAGATTATTGCCATTAGAAAAATTTTTTATATAGGGAGCTTATTTCTCCCTATTTACGGTCTTTTCTCTTATTATCCATTTTAAATTAAAATGATTTTTTCTAAATCTTTATTATCGGTAATATCCACATCTCTATTAATTACAATTAGCTATCCTATTTCAGCACAAATAAGTACAGATGGCACAATACCAACGACTATTCAACAAATAGGAAATGTTTTTGAAATCAACGGAGGAATAACTGTTAATAATAATTTATTTCATAGTTTTGGTCAATTTTCAGTTAATACCAATACCGAAGCTTTTTTTAATAATTCAGCAACAATTAATAATATTATTACTAGAGTTACAGGTGATTCTATTTCAAATATTAATGGGATAATTAGATCTAATAATAATGCTAATTTTATATTACTTAATCCCAATGGCATTAATTTTGGTTCTCAAGCTACACTTAATATTGGTGGTTCTTTTTTAGGGACAACGGCTAGTAGAATTAATTTTGCTAATGGTAGTTATTTTAGTACCACAGATGTTAACACTTCTCCTTTATTAACAATTGGTAATCCTGTTAGTTTGCAATTTAGTAATCTATCAGGAAATATCATTAATCGATCAGTTTATACTAATAATAATCAAAAAGTTGGTTTACAAGTTAACTCTAATCAAAGTTTATCTCTTTTAGGTGGAAATATTATTTTAGATGGAGGTGCTTTAACGGCTGAAAGTGGCAAAGTAGAATTAGGAAGTGTTGGAATTAATAGTTTAGTGAATCTTAATTATAGTAATAAAGGCTTTATTTTTGATTATAGAAATGTTAATCTTTTTCAAGATATTCAACTATTAAATGGAGCTAAAATTAATACAAGTGGCGAGGGAGGAACTATTAATTTACAGGGTCATAATATTATTCTAACTAATAGATCTCGAATAGAAAATAATGTAATAGGAGCGAATGACGGAGGAATTTTAACAGTTAATGGTATTAATTCGGTATTATTTGATAATAGTCGTATTATATCTAATGTCGCTTCATCGGGTAATGGAGGGACAGTTATCCTCAATACTCAGCATTTTTCTCTTTACAATGGTGCGGCCATTTCAGTATCAAGTTTTGATTCAGGAAATAGTGGTAATTTAATTATTAATGCTTCTGAATCAGTCAAAATTGTTGGTGTCAGTAGTAGTCAACCAAGTTTTTTAACTTCTTCTAGTATCGGCAGTGGCGATGGTGGGGCAATAACAGTTAACACAAAAAATTTAAGTATCATAGATGGTGGAAGTATTTTAGCAGTTACTGTTGGAGATGGAGCAGGAGGTACGATCAATCTGAATGCTCATGAATCTATAACTTTAATGGGAAGTGGATTTGCCATAGAACTAGAAAATCCATTTTTGCCCAGTCAAATATCTGTTTCCTCTGGACTCGAAGGTTTCCCCTTTGAACCGACCGGTAATGGTGGTAACTTGAATCTTAATACCAATCGTCTGATTATTCAAAATGGAGCGGAAATTTCTGCTAATAGTTTTGGCTTTGGAGAGGCGGGTAATTTGAATATTACAGCTAACTCTTTACTTTTAAATAATCAAGGCAGTATTACGGCAGAAAGTTTAACTGGTGGGGGTGGAAACATTAATATTAATTTAAGTGAATATTTATTAATGAGACATAATAGTTTAATTTCTACTACCGCCGGAACAGAGGGGGGCGGTGGCGATGGGGGCAATATTACGATTAATTCTCCTTTTATTGTCGCTCCTGCCAATGAAAATAGTGATATTACGGCTAATGCTTTTCTTGGCAATGGTGGTAATATTAATATCTCTGCAACGGGTATTTATGGCATTAAATTCCGTGATCTACAAACTTCTTTTAGTGATATTACCGCTAGTTCTCAATATGGACAGTCTGGTATTGTGGATATTACCTCCCCCGATGTGGATGTGAGTCAAGGCTTAGTTGATTTACCTAATAGCCCGATTGATCCCTCTAAATTAATTGGTCAAAATATCTGTAATAAAGGTCAATCTAGTGAGTTTATTGTAACAGGAAAAGGGGGTTTACCTCCTAATCCAACGGGTATTTTATCTCAAGAAACTATGATTGTGGATCTGGGTTCGTCTTTTAATCGTAATGCTCAAGAAGGTGCTTTAAATCAAGTCAGAGCGTGGGATTTGGGGGCTAATGGTGATCTGGTTTTAACCCAAACCAGTTCCCTTGAAAATGTAATCGAAAAAGGACGTAAAGCTTACAAAAAGAGGGATTTTCACTCAGCGATCGAGCTTTGGACTCAGGGGCAAGATCAGGCACTACAAACGGGAGATCTGTTCAATCAAGCTCTGATTTTGAATAATTTAAGTTCGGCTTATCTACAGTTAGGGCAGTGGCAAGATGCTCAGAATACTCTTAATCAGGCTTGGCAAATTTTACAAGGGGAAATAGGCACAAACAAAATAGCAATATTAGCACAAACACTTAATAATAAAGGTAATTTAGAATTTGTTTTGGGGGGTGGAGAAAGGGCTTTTTCTACATGGTTAGAAGCTGAAAAAATGTATAATCAAATTAACGATCAATATTCAATTATTGGAGTTAAAATTAATCAATCTCAAGCCTTAGAAAGATTAGGTTTAAATCTTCAATCAGTCAAAATATTAACGGAAATTGAACCACAATTAGCAAGTTTACCAGATTCTGAATTAAAAACAATTGGCTTTAGAATTTATGGTGATAGTTTAAGAGTAATCGGTAAACTTGAAGATAGTAAAACCTATTTAGATCAAAGTTTAATTATTGCTCAAAATTTACAAGATCAAGAAAATATTAGTCAATCTTATTTAAGTTTAGGTAATTTATATTATAATCTTCAAAATCAAAAAGATGATTTTCAAGCAACAATTAAAGCTTATCAAAATGCGATCGAAAATACTCAATCACCAATTATCAAAATTCAAGCTCAGTTAAATTTATTAAATACTTTAATTTTTCAATTAAATACTAATCATAATATTTTTGGTTCAACTAGACAAGCTATTCTCACACAAATTAATAATTTATTAGGGGAAGTTGAATCAAAAATTGATCAATTAATTATCGATCACACTTCAATTTATACTAAAATTAATTATAGCTACACTTTAAGTAAATTAATTACTTTAAATAAAGAAACTCTTGATAATTATTCTAATATTATTGCGGGACAAAATAAACCCGTTATTCCAATTTTAGAACAAACCTTAAATGAAGCAAATCAAATTAAAGATTTACAGGCTCAGGCTTATATTTTAGGTTATTTAGGAGAAAAATATGAGCAGGAAAATCAATTAGCAAAAGCTCAAGAATTGACGAGAAAAGCAATTATGATTACAGAGGAAATTAAAGCAGATGATATTGCTTATCGTTGGCAGTCTCAACTGGGCAGAATATTGAAAGCTCAAGGGAAAAAATCAGAAGCTTTAATTGCTTATAATCGGGCTTATAATATTCTTAAATTTTTGCGCAGTGATCTTGTAATTGTTAATAAAGATTTACAATATTCTTTCCGTGAAACTGTTGAGCCTATCTACCGTGAATTTGTCTCTTTATTATTAGAAAATAATCCTTCTCAAGCTCAATTAAAACAAGCATTAGATATTATGGAATCTTTACAAATTGCGGAATTAGATAACTTTTTCCAAGATGCTTGTTCTCAAGTTAAAACGGAAAATATTACTCAATTATCCCCCGATACAGCCGTTCTTTATCCAATAATTTTACCTGATAGATTAGATTTAATTTTATCCTTGCCCGGCCAAGATTTAAAATATTATTCTAACCCCATTCCTCAAACAGAATTAGAGTCAACTTTAAGAAAAATTAAAAATTTCTTAACGAATAATCGTGTAACCCGTCGTAATGATTATTTTCCTTTATCACAACAACTTTATGATTTATTAATCAGAAAAACTGAACCTGACCTAAGTAAAAATAATATTAAAACTCTAGCTTTTGTGTTAGATGGGTCATTAAGAAATGTCCCCATGTCAATCTTAAATGATGGACAAAAATATTTAATTGAAAAATATGCAATCGCCGTATCTCCCGGTTTAAAACTATTAGAAACTAGACAATTAGCAAGAGTAAAATTAAATACTTTATTAGGGGGAATTACTGACGAGATTCAAGGTTTTAATGCGCTACCAAATGTGGAGATAGAATTAGAAGAAATCGCTAAAAATATCAGTAATGAAATTTTATTAAATCAAGATTTTACTTATAATCATTTACAAGAAATTATTAGTAATAATTCATTTCCAATTATTCATTTAGCCACTCATGGCGAATTTAGTTCACAAGCACAAGATACATTTATTTTGACCTACGATGGTAAAATAAATGCTAAACAATTAGAGGATTTATTGAGTTCAGGAAAACAAAATGTTGAATTATTAGTATTAAGTGCTTGTCGCACGGCCGCCGGAGATAATCGGGCGGCGTTGGGATTAGCCGGAATCGCCGTCAGAGCGGGAGCTAGAAGTACGGTTGCAACCCTGTGGTATGTGGATGACAAGGCAACTTCTGAATTAATGATTGAATTTTATCAACAATTACAAAAACCAAATATTACCAAAGCGGAGGCTTTGCGCCAAGCCCAAATCAAACTTTTAAAAAATCCCGAGTCTTCCCATCCACTTTATTGGGCCCCCTATGTTTTAGTTGGTAATTGGTTGTAAGAGAAAATCAAAATATTAGTAATTTTCTTTTCTTATTTTTGATAATCATTTCTATAGTTTTATCAACCAATTTAGTATATTATTTAGCTAAAGTTAACTCCAATTTTGAACATAAAATATTTAAGTAAAACCATGACAAATAATAACCCAAATTTTCAAAAAAATCATTTTAGTTTACTACAAAAAAAGTTTATACAATTACAAACTAAACCTGATGGTTTTTTATTTTATCAACCTTCAGGAGTTCATTTCATTGTAGTAGAAAAACAACAAAATTTTATTAAATTAGGTTTAATTGATCAAGTTAATTTATCTTCTGCTTTAACTCAATCTCAATTTAACTTAAATGATCCTTTTAATCTAATTGCTGATTATAGTAAAGCTATTGTCTTATCTTTATTGTGGCAAAATAATCCGAAAAATATCTATATTGCAGGTTTAGGTGGTGGCATAATTCCCCTATTTTTCTATCATTATTTTTCTGAAACTATGATTAATACCACAGAAATTGATCCCAATATTATTAAAATAGCTAATCAATTTTTTGGCCTTGATTTTGATGATAGATTAACTGTTGATCCTGATGATGGTAGAGTTTTTCTAACTAAAGTTAATCCTGATTTTAAATATGATCTGATCATAACTGATGTTATATTAGGTAATGGTTATACTCCCTATCGTCTTTTTACTAAAGAATTTTATCAACTATGTCAAGATCATTTATCAGATCAGGGTGTGATGATTATTAATTTAGTAGAAACCGATCCTTTTTTACTAGAAAAAATAAAAACAATTCAAGAATGTTTTAAATATGTTTATGTTTGCAGTTTAGCAAGTGGAAATATTGTTATTATTGCCAATAATCATCAAAGTTTAAGCAGTGAAAATATTATGAAAAAAGCTAAAATTTTACAAGAAGAATATAATTTTAATTTTTCACTTTTAGAAGTAGCTTCTGAATTAAAATCTTTAACAGATAATATAGAATTATTAACAAAAGTTAATCAAGTTCAATCTTTAACAGACAACCATCCTCCTGATGATTATTTTGATTATTTACCCTCTTTTAATACCATGTTTGCTAAAGTTAATCAAGGTGATCCTTGCCCTTGTGGATCGGGAAAATTATATCAAAATTGTCATGGTTTATAAATAAATTTATGATGGTTTCAAACTGTTAAACTTAGTTAAAAATTAGCTTTAATTGGCAATTCAAACCATTGATTTAGAAGTAATCTTTTAGAAAAAAACATTACTTCTAAATTTTCAATTTCTTCTGATTCCTGTTCAGCATAGGTATCACATTTATTAATATAAAGTATATCCCCTTCTTTGTCATATTCAAAAGTTAATTCTACTAAACTATTTAGATAAGAACAAAAAAATTTTTTAGTCACTTTATATTCAATAAAATTAAAGTTATTTTTAATATTAAGATAACATAAAATCCCTAGACACGATAATATAAACAAATGTAAACCTATTTTAACAATAATCATGACTGAAGAAACTAAAAGTTATAAAGATACGGTTAACCTGCCCCAAACTAAGTTTGATATGAGGGCAAATGCTACCAAAAAAGAGCCAGAAATCCAGAAATTTTGGCAAGATGAGCAGATTTATGAGAAATTAGCACAAAATAACCCCAAAGAGCCGTTTATTCTCCATGATGGGCCGCCCTACGCCAACGGAGACTTGCACATGGGTCATGCTTTAAATAAAATTTTAAAGGATATTATCAATAAGTATAAGTTATTGCAAGGTCATAAGGTGCGATATGTGCCGGGGTGGGATTGTCACGGGCTACCGATCGAGCTTAAAGTGTTGCAAAATATGGATCAACAAACGAGAGAGGGTTTAACCCCCCTCAAAACCCGCTACAAAGCCCGTGATTTTGCCCTTAAAACCCAACAAAAACAGGCTGAAGGTTTCAAAAGGTATGGCATCTGGGGCGACTGGGAAAACCCCTATTTAACCCTCAATCCTGAATATGAGGCGGCACAGATCGAAGTTTTTGGTCAAATGGCTCTGAAAGGTTATATTTATCGAGGCTTAAAGCCTGTGCATTGGAGTCCATCCTCACAAACTGCTTTAGCTGAGGCTGAGCTAGAATATCCTGAAGGTCACACCTCCAGAAGTGTTTATGTGGCTTTTAAAGTAACAGAATTAAGTGATAAAGCTCAGAATATTTTGGGCGATTATAAAGAGGATTTAGCTGTTGCAATTTGGACTACTACCCCTTGGACATTACCCGGAAACTTGGCTGTGGCGATTAATGGTCATTTAGATTATGCCGTAGTTGAAGTTAATTCTGCTGAAAATATTGCTACAAAATATGTAATTGTTGCTAAAGATTTAGCGGAAAAACTAACAGAAACTCTAGGAGTTCAATTAACAGTAAAAGCCACATTTAAAGGAGAAATTTTAGAACATTGTCAATATAAACATCCCCTGTTCGATCGTCAAAGTCCTGTTGTGATTGGGGGTGATTATATTACCACAGAAAGCGGTACAGGATTAGTTCATACAGCGCCCGGCCATGGTTTAGAAGACTATTTTACAGGACAAAAATATCATTTACCCATTTTATGCCCTGTGGATGCTAACGGTAATTTTACATCAGAAGCAGGTCAATTTTCCGGTTTAAATGTATTAGATAAAACTCCTAAAGGTGCGAATCAAACTATTATTAATTCTTTAAAAGATTGCGGTGCATTATTAAAAGAGGAGGCTTATCAACATAAATATCCTTATGATTGGCGCACGAAAGAACCTACTATTTTTCGCGCAACTGAACAATGGTTTGCATCGGTTGAAGGCTTCAGAAATCAAGCATTAGAGGCGATTAAAAATGTTAATTGGATTCCCTCGATCGGTGAAAATCGAATCACCGCTATGGTGAGCGATCGAGGTGATTGGTGTATCTCCCGTCAACGTGCTTGGGGTGTTCCCATTCCCGTATTTTATGACACAGAAACAGGCGAGGCTTTATTAACAGAAGAAACTATTAATTTTGTGAAAGAAATTATTAGAAAAGAAGGGTCAGATGCTTGGTGGAAAATGTCAGTGGAGGAGTTATTACCCCCTAGTTATCGTAATAATGGGAAAACCTATCGGAAAGGTATGGATACTATGGATGTGTGGTTTGATTCTGGTTCATCTTGGAATGCTGTTGCTAATAATAGATCAGAATTAAAATACCCAGTTGACTTATATTTAGAAGGTTCAGATCAACATCGGGGTTGGTTTCAATCTAGTTTATTAACTAGCGTGGCTGTTAATGGAATTGCCCCCTATAAAACGGTGTTAACTCATGGTTTTGCCCTCGATGAAAAAGGGCATAAAATGAGTAAATCATTAGGAAATGTGGTTGATCCAAATATCATTATTAACGGTGGAAAAGATCAGAAAAAAGAACCGCCTTACGGTGCGGATGTATTACGTTTGTGGGTTTCTTCCGTTGATTATTCTTCCGATGTTCCCATTGGTCAAACTATTTTAAAACAGTTAGCAGACGTTTATCGTAAAATTCGTAATACTGCCCGTTTCTTATTAGGAAATATTCATGATTTTAACCCCCAAACTGATGCAGTAAGTTATGAAAATTTACCAGAATTAGATAAATATATGTTACATCAAATGAGTAACATTCTAACAGAAATTACGGAAGCTTTTGAAGAATATCAATTTTTCAAATTCTTCCAAAAAGTGCAGAATTTCTGTGTAGTAGATTTATCTAATTTCTATTTAGATATTGCCAAAGATCGCTTATACATTTCTGCTGAAAATGCTTTACGCCGCCGTAGTTGTCAAACAGTAATGGCAATCATTGTAGAAAATTTAGCCAAAGTTATTGCTCCCGTATTATCCCACATGGCGGAAGATATTTGGCAAAATTTACCATACAAAACTGAGTTTAAATCAGTCTTTGAATCAGGTTGGTTACAGTTAGAAACTCAATGGACACAAAACCCTGAAATTTTAGCAAAAGGTGAAAAATTAAGAAATATTCGCACGGGAGTTAATCAAATTTTAGAAAAAGCCCGTACTGAAAAATTAATTGGTTCATCTTTAGAGGCTAAAGTATTAATTTATGATGAAAGTCAAAAATTAATAGATTGGTTAACAAAACTCAATCCTATTGATAGTTTAAACGCTGAAAATAGGGTAGATGAATTACGTTATTTAATCCTAGTTTCTCAAGTTGAAATTATCACAGATGAGGCTAAAATTAACGAATCAAACTATCACGATGTAATTAATTTATCTGATGGTAATTTAAAAATTGCTGTAGTAAAAGCCGATGGTGAAAAATGCGATCGCTGTTGGAATTATTCAGTTAAAGTTGGAGAGTTTAAAGACGATCCAACTATTTGTGAAAGATGTAATGATGCTTTAGTTGGGAAGTTTTAGAGAACAAAAGTCGGGGATTTTAAAAATCTCCGACTTTTGATTATTACTAAACAAGTAACTTATATGTTACTATTAGTATTTATGATTAAAATTCAAGAATATATTAAAGAAGATGGCTCAAATCCCTATCAAAAATGGTTTAATAGTCTTGATCCGATAGCGGCCTCCAAAGTGACAGTTGCTAAAACAAGATTAGAATTAGGCAATACATCAAATATTAAATGGTTTGATGGAATTGGCGAATATAAAATCAATTGGGGTGTAGGTTATAGAATTTATTTAGCTCAAGATGGAACACAACTAATTATTTTATTTGGAGGTGGTACAAAAAAAAATCAACAAGCTGATATTCAAAAAGCTAAACAACTTTATCAAGAATATAAACAACGAAAAAAAGCAATTACTAAACAAACAAAAGAAAAATCTAAAAATAATAAAAAGAGGTAAATTTTATGAAGTTAACAAGAGATTATAAAGAAACTATCAAAGAAAGAATTAAACAAGATGAAGCTTTTGCTAGAGCTTTATTTGATGAAGCTATTTATCTTTTTCTTAATGGGGAAGCCGAAACAGCAAGATTAATTTTAAGAGAAGTTATTGATGCTACAATTGGTTTTGAAGCATTAGCGATCGCTACTTCTAAACCTAGTAAAAGTCTTCATCGAATGTTATCAGCTAAAGGTAATCCCACGATGAATAATTTAACTAATATTATTAATATTGTTCGTCAAAATCTTAATGTTAATATTCAAGTTAAAACCGTTTCTTGTATTTAAAATTAAAGAAATTTATCAATAAGAATGAAAGTTAGAGAACGAAACATTACTACAAATAACTCTACTTTAAATCATTTAATAATGGAGTTGGGAGAAGAATGTCAAAATGTTATTTCTTTAATTAATCAATTACAATTATCTGATTTAAGTAACAAACAAACAGTAGAAATTTTAGCAGAATTATTAGCATCTACAATTCATTTACACAGCCATTGTGATCAAGATTTTCAAGATTTAATTGCTAATGAATTAGAATTTTTACCTTATACCATTTACATAAAGTAAATTCAGACTGAGGCTTAATAGAATAGTTTATTCACAAAGATTTCAGTGATTTAACTATGTAACTAGTAAATGTAAATGGTATTAGTTGATAAATTTTCAATTTCAAAAGTAGGAAATTTTAAAAATTACCTACTTTTATAACAATTTCTTAAAAGGAGAATTTATATAACAATTAATATTAAACTAATGGGGGACTATTTAGATGGATTTGTCCCAATAATAGTATTGAGATCGTTATTGATTGCTTGTTCATCATAAATAGTTAGCATCCCATCACGAAGACTTTGATAATAATTTCTTCCTGCTTGTAAAGCCTCAAATCTCAAGGCTGAATTATTGGGTTCTTTTCGTAATTTATCTAATGCTTCTTGATAGGCTAATTGAATTTTATCTCTTTTCTTTTGATTATTTGAGATCCATTTGAAAACTAAAATTAAGGGTAAACCAAGTATTCCAAAAAATACTAAAAAAGCAAGAATCTTACCAAAAAAACCTCTAAAAACAAAAATAACTAATCCTATTATTGCAAAGATTATTACTTTTTGTATTATTGGTAGTGACTTTATTTTGTTTTGTAGTAACTTAATTTGACTCATAAAACTAACCCATATTTTTATTTTTTTATAACTTACTTTAGTTTTTAGTTAGTTTCAAGTATATTTTCCCCAAAATAAGTTATACTAAGTTATAATTTACGTTATAATCTAGTTAGTCAAAGTTACTGTAAAAATCAAATAAATATGGCTATTACAAACAATCATTTTCGACAAGCAGAAAAATCTTGGGACTTAACAAAACTTTACAAAGATCTAGCACAAATGAAAGGAAAACCTCTTACTGAAATTGAAAAATTGCATCTAAGAGGTTTATTATGTGGTTATAGTCCGGCGGAAATAGCAAACAAAAGAGGTTTAAAAAATAGAGGTATTGAAGCTAATTTCTGTAATACTTTATATCAATATGTTAAAAAGTTAGTTAATAAATGTGATCATAAATTAGATAATTATGAGCAAGTGGTGAGATGGTTAGAAGAAGTTGGTTATAAAATAGAATCACCTCATGATTTTAATAATGAAGATGCTTTTTCTTTAGAGATTAATTCTTTAGATGTTAATGTTAAGGTTAGAAAAGCACAAATTAACTTAAAACAAAATAAAGTTTTTGTGGATATTAATATTAGACTTGTAGCACCGATCGAAGATGATATTTTAGAGGAAGAAATTATGACAGATCATTTAGAGGAAAATTTTAATGAAAATGGTTATATATTTAATAATGATCAAGTTGAAGAATATAATAATTAAAAAATGACTGGAATTAATAAAAAAATTATTCCTGATCCTAGAATTAGTTTATTTCAAAAACATTTACCTGAAACTACACAAGTTAAAAGATTATTAAAAAAGGAAGGGAAAGCTCATGTTTTTAATGATCAGGCTACAATGGAAAGGGTAATTGAAATTATTATTAATCAAGGTGAACAAACAGGAATTAATGATGAGACGGATAAATATGAAAGATATGGTTTATATTTTACTGAATCCATTGGCTATATAATTAAAATTGATGGTAGTAAAATCCCTCTTTACTACGCCGAAATAAAAATTATTAAAGGAGACAATTTGTATCATGTTATCCCCAGAACTAATCCAAGAAAAACAACTTAATCAATGGGAATTTATCGAATTATGGATTGATCCGATTGTTTTCCCTCCTACAATATTAATGTTAATTAAAAATAAAAATAATCAATTTAATATTTGTGATATTGCTAATCATAATAAAGTTATTTTTTCTACTTCAAATTATGATGAGGCTAATTCTTGGTTACTTGAAGATGAATATGAAAGAGTTGATGGACGTTTATTAGCAGAAGAAATGATTTAAAATAGTAGGGTGGGCAAAGAAACAATAATTAAATAAAATTTGCCCACCTTACAAGATTATTTGTTATAATTTTGATTAAAAATTGTTGATTTATGCTAAAAAAGATTAGAGAATTAAAAAAATGGTAATGATGCTAAACTTTATTTAGAAAAACAAGTTAATCAAAGATTAAAACAACTGGAGGAATTATTATGAATATTAATTACTCAATGGTTATTACATGGAGTGACGAAGATCAATGTTATTTAGTCCATTTACCTGACTTTCCTTTTCAAGAATTTCATACCCATGGTGATACTTATGAAGAAGCGGCTAAACATGGTAGAGAAGTAATTGAAAGTTACATTGAAATTTATCAAGAAGATGGAAAAGAATTACCCCAACCTAAAAATATTTTATATGATCTAACTGCCGCCTAATTTCATTTTTAAAAGTCGGGGATTTTATTTTTCTTTTTCTCTAAAATTAGAGAGAATTTTACTATTAAAAACCCAACCTCTCATCACAAAACCAAGGAAAATACCACCACTAAAAATCAACCAAAAAAAGATAGTTGGGCTATTTTCTAAGCCACTGGGTAGATTCATCCCAAAAACGCTTGTAATAGCAGTTAAAGGCAAAAAAATTGCCATTAAAATATTAAGACGATCGCTAAAATGCAAAGATTGAATGGTTAAACGATTTTGTTCTTCTGCTTTTTGTGCTAAATAAAAATCAAGGGCATTCTTAGTATCAGTATAAATTAAATCTAAATTACGTTCTAATTCGTAAGCAAAATCCCTTAAATCTATTAAATCTCGATCGTCTGGGATTTCTTCTCTTGCTGATTGTAAAGTAGCGTGTAAATTTTTAATCGAACGATTAAGAGGAGTCAAATGTTGTAAAATTAAAAAATAATCTTGAGCATTTTTAGCATTATGATATTGTTGAGTAAAATCCCTTTCCATTTGCGCATATTCTTGAAGATGATTAATTAATTGTTTAATTCCTGCGGCTTTTTGTTGACTTAATAAAGTGTTTTTTTGTTCACTTGATAACCATTCACCTGAAGGTTTGCGCCAATAAAAAACACTTTCCCGATTTTTTTGATGTTGACGAGGGGCTTTATGTAAAACTAATAATAAATGCCCTTGAGCCTCCATTGCTCGTTGTTTTCCCGAACTTTTTTGGCCAAATCTAGTTTTAATAATTTCCGGTAAATCCCATGATAAAGGTAATGGCATAATCAAAATTTAATCAATAAATAACAAATAAAAAATTGGGTAAGATATTCAATTTTAAGTCAAAGAAATTGTCAATTATTAAACTAATAAGGTAAAGTAATTTTAAAAATTGTACCCTTACCTTCTTCAGAAAAACATTGAATTTTACCCCCATGTTTTTCCACAATAATTTGATGGGTAATAGCCAAACCGAGGCCTGTACCCCTTCCCACAGGCTTAGTAGTAAAAAAAGGTTCAAAAATGGATTGACGTACAGTTTCCGGCATTCCTTTGCCATTATCACTCAATTCGATCAAGATTTCTTGAGTTTGGGGAAAGTTTTGAGTGGAAAGGGTAATTTCTGGAGCAAAATCAGGTTTAAGCATTAATTTTTCCTCGATCGCATCAATAGAATTGCTAAAAAGATTCATAAAAACTTGATTTAATTGCCCCGCATAACCCTTAATTTCAGGGAGATCACCATAATTTTTAATAACTGTAATTTCCGGTTGAGAACCTTTAGCTTTCAAACGATGATATAATATTAATAAAGTGCTATCAAGACCTTCATGAAGATTAAGAAATCTTTTTTCTGTTTGATCTTTATGGGAAAAATTGCGCAAAGATAACACAATTTGACGGATTCTTTCGGCCCCAATTTTTAAAGAATTAACTACTTTTGGTAAATCTTCCTGTATAAATTCTAAATCAATTTCTTCAATTTCATCTAATACTTGATCCGGCGGATCGGGATAGGCTTGATCATAAACAGAAATTAACTTCATTAAATCTTTAATATAACCTTCTAAATAAGTTAAATTTCCATAAATAAAGTTAACTGGATTATTAATTTCATGGGCAACTCCGGCCACTAATTGCCCTAAACTTGAGAGTTTTTCCCCTTGAATTAACTGGGTTTGGGCTTGTTTTAAATCATTTAAAGTTTTGGTGATTTTTTCCGTTTGTTGTTGAGTTTTAGTTAATAATGAACTTTGTTGAATTGCTACCCCTAAATGAGTGGAAATATGTTGAACAAATTGAATTTCTGAAGGTAGCCATTCCCTTGCATAATGACAGTTATGTAAATAAATTATCCCCCATAAATTATCATTTTTAAATAGAGGGATCCCCAAATGGGAAAAAATATTATATTGTCCAAAAAATTCTTTTTCTTCTGTCAATAAAGTATCTTGTACTTGTTCCACATCATCAATTTGTTCAATTAATCCCTTTTCAAAAATTGATTTAATTTTATCAGTTAAATAGGGATAATCAAATTTTAATTTTAACAATGAGGGGCAATTTTCGTTTAATCCTTCGGCGATAAAATTGATAGTAATGGGCTGATCTGTTTGATTAAATAATTGATTTTCTAAACAACAAATAGCCACTCGATCGAGATTTAAAACCTGTTTAATTTCTTCAACAGTTGACTCAAAAATAGTAGTTAAATCAAGGGATTCTCTGATCTTGGTAACAACTCTAAAAGTAGCCTGTTGTTGTTCGATTACCCTTTGTAATTTAAAGGCCGTTTCGGTTGCTATATCAGCCGTTTCACAACTTTGTTGATATAATTGACTTTGATAAATTGCCATGCCGGCCTGAGTAGAAATCTGTTGAAGTAATTTAATTTCTTGAGGTAGCCATTCCCGAAAAGAATTACATTGATGACAAATAATTAAACCCCATAAATTACCACTTACACTAATAGAAACGATTAAACTTGATTTAACATTTAATTGTGCTAAAAATTTTTGATGACAAGGTGATAAATCAGCTTGTGTAATATTATTAATTATCCTAACATAATCGGGAGCTTGTAATTGTTCATAATTATTAATAAAACATTGATCTTGATTGCTAAGATTTAAAACAGAACTAACTTGATCATTAATCGCTTCTACAATAACTTTTCCGGTAATATCATCTAAAAATTGATAGATTAAAACTCGATCGCAAATTAAAACATGATGAATTTCTTTAACAAAAACTTGTAAAATAGTTTCTAAATCTAAACTACTATGAATTTGTTGCGTAACTTTAATAATACTATTTTGAAAAATCAAATTATTTTCTAATTCTTTAGTTTGTGACAATAACTTAGTTTGGATAATTTCTTCTAATTTAGTTTGAATAATTGATTCTAACTCATTAATACTATTAGTTTCTAATTTTAATTGCTGATGGATTACCTTGGCGATCGTTTGAGAAAAATCAGTCACAGAAAGATCAGACAACTCAAGCGATCGCCGGAAATTTTGTAAAAGTTCTGATAATTGAGTTTCTTGAGTCATCTTTCTTTGTGATCCAATAAATTAAGAAATGAACACCTTAATTTTAGTTTATCAAAATAAGTTTAAATCGTTACCTAATTAATATTAATTAATCTTAACCATTGATCCCTTAACATTAGTAATAGCACTAGATTCAACCGTCATCATACCAGAGGCTTTAATCGTCATGGAAGCATTGGCTTCATAATTAGCAGTAGCCGTTGCTTTAGCCTCAATCTTAACACCATTAATTTTAATACCACTTTGACTAATTTCAATAGTATTAGAACCAACCTTCAAGGTAATTTTCGTCATTGCGGTTAAATTAATATTCCCCGCATTAATATTAATATCTTTAGAAGTGCCACTGGTGCCTGATTTTACATTAATATTACCAGTAGAAATCAGATCAATATTTTTGGCAGAATCATCCATTAAAATTTTATGACCACCAGAGGTTTTAATTTCAATTTTTTTATTTTGATCATCTAATAAAGCATAGTGGGATCCCCCCGTTTCAATATTAATTTTTTTCTCACTATCATTACAGTGAATTTTATGTTTATAAACCGTATCAGTATAAACCCCCTTCTTACTACTGGCCTTATCTTCCTCTACAAATTGTAAAGTATGGCCAGTGCGAGTTTTAAAAGTTCTCAAGCGCACTTTACTACTTACTACCGACTCAGTAACAACGGTGGGAGGGGCATCCTTCCCATTCCACACACCCCCCAACACAAAAGGCCGATGAATGTCACCATGTTCAAAAGCCACTAAAACTTCATCATTGATCTCCGGTAAACAATCAAAACCCCGATCAGGGCCTGCCCCGATCGCCACTACCCTTGCCCAATGACTCTCATGTTCCTCCGTTAAAGTAGGAAACTTAACCTTAACCCGTCCCCATTTTTTGGGATCATTATTATTCGTCACCATGCCGATCATTAAAGTTTGGCCGGGCTGTAAACGGGTTTGAGGAGATAAAGCCGTTAAAATATCACCCCCCCTCAAGCCCCTCACACTAAACTCAGTGGTATAAACCCGATTGACAAACAAATGACGGGTTTCCGTGACATAATAACTCCCCGTATATTTGCCCATTTCCTGTAAAGTTACCACCTTCCCCGGCCGGATCGTAGGATTGCCAATGGCGATCGCATCGGCTTGGATAAACTCTCCTCCCAACTCATCACATAAAGACTGGGCGATCGAGGTGGCTTCCGTAGCTAAATAAACAGGCTGATCCACGATAGTGACAGTGGGAGTAGTGGGTTTACCCTTAAAAGCACTACTTTTAGCCGATCCCGTACCATGTTGATTAGACGTTAAAACCGTTGCACTACTAGCCGTTCCCACGATGGCCTTTTTCTGTTCATAATCCCAGCCCCTTACTTCAACTTTATTAACCTGTTCACCACTACTGACCCGAACTTTAAAACTTTGTAATTCTTCTAACCATGTTAAAGCAACGGATCCCCCACTTTTCGGTTTGCGAAAATTCAATTTTCCATCCTGCACAAACAACTCATAACCATTACGCGCCGCCCTTTCGCGCAAAAACTCCATATTAGTTTGATTTTCTTGAAAAAGATATTCATGGGTGGTACTGGTAGCCTCCACTGTTCCGGCGGAGATCCCCACTTCACCAATCACTTTTGAGACCACATCAGAATCTTTCACATTTTGGAAAGAACGGTTAAAACGCCCCCGATGTAACCGATGTGCCACATCATAACCTCTGATGATAATGGGGGCTTGAGATTCTTGAGTAAAAAAGTTTTCGATCGCCGTGACTTCACCTTGAAAAATATCACCTTTTAACTGAGTGGCAAACTCCGCATCATCCATTGTACTAGAACCAAAACCAACGGAAATTTCCGTGCCGATTTCAAATAAACTCTGATGCTTCCAGATCTGATCATTGCTTCGGGCTGAAAAAGGATCATTTTTAATAATGATCGTTACCATAGCGGGTAAATGGAGACTTTCTTCCACACAAATTTGTAAAATATCCTCAATCAAAGCATCGGAGGCCGCAGAGCCGTTAATTTTTAAAATTGGTTCAACAATGTAAGTGGTAGCCATAAAGATTAGACTTGTTGGGAACTAGGGATTGATTAGGTTATGATGACGGGGCGATCACCACAGGCCATCAACAACTGATCATAAATTAATTGTAATGCCAATTTACAGTAGTATAAAAAATTAAATAAAATAAAATCAAAAATCTCCTTTGAACCATAATCAAAAATTAATCACTCTTGTTAGATTAAAGGCAACTTTTCCGTTATTCTACAAAGATAATAAATTACGATTTTAGATATTCAATGAGCAAAACCATTCCTCCTGTTAATCTTAAAAAACAATACGAAACCATCGCCCAAGAGCTTGACTGTGCCGTTTTAGAGGTTCTTCGCTCTGGACATTATATCGGCGGCGAGGTAGTCAGTCAGTTTGAACAACAATTTGCCCAATATCATGATGTTTCCTATAGTGTTAGTTGTAATTCGGGTACTGATGCTCTCTATTTGGCTTTAAGGGCTTTAAATATTGGGGCGGGAGATGAGGTAATTACCACTGCTTTTACTTTTATTGCTACGGCTGAAGTTATTTCCACAGTAGGAGCTAAACCTGTTTTTGTTGATATTAATAGGGAAACTTTTAATCTTGATGTGAGTCAAATTGAGGCTAAAATTACCCCCCAAACTAAGGCCATTATTCCGGTACATTTATTCGGTTTACCTGTGAAAATGGATCCAATTTTAGAGTTAGCTCAAAAATATAATTTAATTGTGATTGAAGACTGCGCCCAAGCCACAGGAGGAGAATGGGAAGGTAAAAAAGTTGGTAGTATCGGCCAGATCGGCTGTTTCAGTTTTTTCCCTACCAAAAATTTAGGTACTTGTGGTGATGGGGGGGCGATCACCACTAATGATCATCATTTGGCCGCCCAAATTAGAATGTTAAAAGAGCATGGCAGTCGTCAAAGATACCATCATGAAGAAATAGGAATTAATAGTCGTTTAGATGCCATTCAAGCGGCCATTTTAGCGGTTAAATTACGTTATTTGGATCAATGGAATGACCAACGCCGTGCCATCGCCGGCCGTTATCATGAATTATTAAAAAATATCCCCCATTTAACTTTACCCCAAAGGATAGAAGGGGGAAAACATACATGGAATCAATATACTATTTTAATTAAAAATAATGATTCTTCGGAGCATAATTTTCGAGATCAAGTTAGGGAAAAATTGTTAGAATTAGGGGTAATTGCGATGATTTATTATCCCATTCCTTTACATTTACAGGAAGTTTATCAAAATTTAGGTTATCATCGGGGGGATTTTCCCATTACAGAACAGGTAGCAGGTCAAGTTTTATCTTTACCGATGTTTCCAGATCTAACCATTGAGGAACAAGAAAGGGTGGTTTATTGTCTCAAAGATTGTTTAATCAATTGACAATGGAAAATTGACAATTGAATTGCCCCAAACCCTCAAGGGTCGGGCTAGATAGACAAAGCCTGCCCGCGCAGGCTTTAGCCTTAATGATTATCATTAATATTCAAAATTTAATAATAATAATTATGAAAAAAACTATAATAATTTTCACAGTGATCGCCTCAGTCTTTAACCTAACTAGCCCAGTTAAAGCTGAAAATCTCACCCATTTAAGACAATTAATCAATACTAAACAATGTGAAAATTGTGAGCTTTCTAACAGTGGCCTCGTCATGGCTAACTTAGTGGGGGCTAACTTGAGGGGAGCTAACTTAGTCAGAGCTAACTTAAGTCGTGCCGATCTCACTGGGGCTGATCTCACAGGTGCAAACTTAACGGGCGCTTCCCTAAATGGTGCAAACCTAACGGGCGCTAACCTAACGGGCGCTAACTTGACGGGCGCTGACTTAAGGGATGCCTATTTAGTTAATAGTAATTTAATGGGAGTAGACCTTAATTTAGTCTATCTTCAAGGGGCGATCGGTGTGCCAAATTATGCCGGAACACCTGAACAGTTCCAACGCTGGGCTTTAACCGAAGTCAATCAAGGACATTATCAAGCGGCCGCTAACTATTATAATCAAGCCATTAGCGTTGATGGCGAATACGCTCCCGCCTATTTAGGGCGAGGAATTTTACGTTATCGCATGGGGGATCTCAACGGTGCCATGCAAGACGCTCAGATGGCCTCCCAACTCTTTGAAACTCAAGAAAATACCCAAGGCTATGAGGCTTCTCAAAATTTAATTAAAGGCTTAGAAGTGGCCATGAATCCTGAAAGTGAGGGAGATGGCGGTTTTGGCCAATTTTTGACGGGAGTTGGCTCATTATTATTACGCTTTTTATTTTAATTGTCAACTCCTGATTAAGTTAATTTTTGTTAAGAAATATTAAAAAGTATTTAACAATACTGTATCAAAACTTTACTTAGATCATACTTAGATCAGTAAATACACGCAAAGTATATCCGTAAATATACGGATCATACCCAAGGGAATTTACCAAATTTGGGTAAGATCTCCCTTGTAATTTTCAAAAAACATAGCCATAATTAAATTATCCGTTGATTTGACGATGGGGGAAAAGAGATGTTAGAAAAATTTTGTTTAGCAATTGTCTTTACTTTATCTTTATATTTATTTTTGCAGACTAATCAATCGTCAGCAAAACCGAATTTTATTGGAAATCAAACACCAATTTTTTCACCAAAACCGACTCTTATCTCTCATTTTTTTGCTAAAAACAATCTCCATTTTCCTAACTAGGGGACAAAAAATTCCAAATTAAGGTTAAGATTAACCAAGAAATTAGGGAGATTAGACTAACAAATATAATGAGAATAATAAACATTAATAATAAAAATAAATTGTCTGTTTTTTTTCTGGATTCGGGAGATTTTAAATGATTTTCTAGTAAAATTAAGTTTTGAGAATTGGCTTTCCATGTCAGATCAAAAAAATCTCCCACTACCGGAAAAATCCCGATTGTCAAGTCTATCATAATATTTAAAATCATCTTAAAAAGAGTAGATTTACTAACACCTAACTTTGCACTTTCCCAAACAATATAAATAGAAAAAATTAATCCTAAATAATCCCCGATCGCCGGAAATAAACCCAATAAAGGATCGATCCCTACACGATAAGAAGTAAAAGGAATTGTCACAGCATTATCTAATAAGTTTGCTAGTTTTTGTAATTTTTGAAAGGTTGCTTGATTATTTTGTGAATTGTGCATAATTTTAGATTTTCTTAAAATTTCGAGTTAATTTAATCAGCTAAAATGAAACTAAATTAATTGTCAAATTTCAACTGATAAGGAGTTTAATTAATTATGTTATATCATCTTGATTTTCAGGTAGAATATTCAGCGCAAATGAGTCAACAAGATTTATTTAAAATTTGGTCTGAAGAAGCGAAAGTGGCTTTAGATGCTAAGTCAAAAGGGGTGGTAATAGACTTATGGAAATGTGTAGGAATGCGCAGAGTTATTGTGATTGTTGATGTAGATTCTCCTGATACTTTAGATCAAATTTTATTTGATTTACCTATTATGAAAAAAATGGGTCAGCACGTTCAAATTAAAGTAACTTCTTTACGCCGTTATGAAGATTTTGCTAATGATGTTAATAGCAGATTAAATGATAAATAATTGGTTAAGGTGGGCAATACCCACCCTACAAATTAAGTTTTAATTGGTAATTTATTTACCTTAATTACTGCATCTTCGGAATCGTATTCTTCCAATTCAATTTTCACAGGTAATTTAATATTTTCCTGATTATGAAATTGATTAACTAATTTACAAATATCAGAAGCAATAATCTGATTAAATTTAAAAAATTGAGAAAAATGATCATCTCCATTAGTAACTTGTATTTCTTGATTAGCAATATTTACAGATTCAACTTTGATCATAAATTGATCTTGTAAACCTTCAATTGAGACGTTAATTTTATATTGTCTTGGCTTTGAAGTTTTGTCAATGGCAATTAATTGTATATTCATAATCTTAAAGATTATTTAATTTAATGTAACTAATTTTTTATTAAGATTAATAAATCTTAATCTCTCAAATTGGGATTATTTATATTAAAATAGAATAACATTACACAAATTAACTGTGAGAGACAACATTATGTTAAGAGCTTTATTAAATTGGACTCTTGCCTTAATTTTCCTAGTAAACACAATTGTCAATTTCCCTGTATTTGCATTAGATACTTCAATCAATCCTTCAACGAATATAGAAATTCAAGAAAATATCAAAAAAATAAATTTTTCAGATTCATTGAGTTTTTATCAAAACGTAATTAAATCAATTAGAAAAGATGAAACTTTTGAAATTGTAACTCCTTATAAAACGACAGATGAATTTCCAGAAAATCTAAAAAAAATAATTCCCATAACAGATGATACTGAAATTGATCCAATAGAAATATCTAATGATATGACTACGCCAAGTTTATCGGCAGAATTAACGGAAATAGACACAAATGCTATTGAAGTAACAAGTTTATTCCCTAATAATAATATTGAAAATATAATACAAATAGACCTTAATATTGATACCTTATTTTTTATTGGTTATACTTCATTAGGTACTGGTATTGGTGCAGGAATTGGTAGTTTTTTTGGAGGTGTAGGTGTAGTCCCCGGAGCATTAACAGGAGGAGTAATTGGCTTTGGCGGTTCATTAGTTGCTAAAGCTTTTCAAGAACATTATATCGTAGAATTGATATTTGATATAACAGGAAAAGTTATTATAATTGTTAGACCTGCATAAAGTAATTATATTATTAATTAATAAGGTATATCAGACTTAAATTTGATTGTTATAGCATTTACATTTAGTAGCTACACAGATAAAGCATTAATAATATAATCCCAACCTGCTAAAGACAGGATAAAATCTTCTTGTAAATTATTTAAGATATTAGCTACTTTATTTTTGACATCATCTAAGTTCTTAAACCAGATATTTTTTAACTGTTGTTTGATATATAACCACAGTCTTTCAATCGGATTTACTTCTGGACAATAAGGTGGTTGAAATAACAAAATTATATTCTCAGGTACTTCTATTTTTGATATTCCTGACATACTATAGCAATCCTAAATAGGTTGTGGCAAAATTCCATATTGATAAAGTTTGGGGAAATCAAATATTTGACCATGCGCAAAAAACTTAAATAGCCACTTTACTATTTTAAATGATTTACATAAATGATAGAATTGTCTAATAAAATTTTTCACTTGTAGCCAAATATCTTCTACCGGATTTTGTTCTGGAGCATTAGGGGCAAATTTATGACAAGTAATTAACCATTCTTCTTCCAATAAATCTTGATTTATTATAGTTAAATACTCCCTAAATTCTTTTGAGTCATGATAGGTTGCTCCATCCCAAAATATTGCTAATCTTTTTCCTTTTCTTTTTGATAGTAAATACTTGATAAATTTGATCGTATTTTCTGTATTTCCACTTTCATATTCTTTGACAATAAATTCTTTAGTTTGATAGTCTAATGCCCCATAATAAGTTTGTCGGCTTTTTTCATTTTTAATGGGAATTTCTATTCTTTGATCTGTTCTTCCCCAAACATAACCTAAAATGTCTCCCCAAAGTAAATGACATTCATCAATCATAAACACTACAAGCTCTCCACTCTCTATTTCTTTTTCCAAATCTCTAATTTTTCACTGATTTCTTTTTTTTAGCTTCGACTAATTCGTCATTTTTAGCCGGATTCTTTTTTTGAGTTTTTTTCCAACTTATTTTCGCTTCTTTGAGCAAACTATAATAACTTTGATTGGATTTATAAATAATATTATATTCTCGCTCTAAATAAATTTTTAAATCTGATAATCTTAAATATTCTTGCTCTCTTAACCAATTAATAACTTGGTCTTTTTCTTCTGGTTTTAATTCACTTTTAGTTCCTTTAAACTGTAATTTCAAGCTTTCTACTCCACAAAAAAGAGCTTGATTTTTCCACATACTAATAAAGCTATGAGAAACTTGTAATAATTCTTTTACTTCATGGTATGATTTTCCTTCTAAAATCATTTTGACAGCTAAAGCCCTTTTTATTTCTTTAGCCTCTTTTGTTTGATTGATAAAATCATTTAACTCAGAAATAATGTTCATTTTTTTTTCCTTGAATTTAGATTATAATTAATATTATATCTGTTATGACCTATTTAGGATTGCTATATTGCTCCTGTTAATCTATTCTTATACTAACCCTGAACTTACTTTTTGTAAATGGTATAAAGAGCCAAAAAAAATAGTGATCTACTTTCTGATTTTATCAAGAAAAGATCACTTTTATTTTGCATTTTAACCCCGACTTTGAAAAAACCCTCCTCTAATCAATGAGAAAAATGTTATAATATTTAATTATTAACAATTGACAGTAGATAATGACTTTTTTAATTGTCAATTGTCCATTGTTAATTGTCAACTGTTAACGGAATCAATGCACCTAAAATTTTCTCAAGAAATTGAATCTTTACTCAAAAAATCAGGAGAAAGCCCCTTAACTTTAGAAGAAATTTTAAGAGAAACTTCAGAAAGAGGTATTAGTTTAACTATTGGTTTATTAACCTTACCTTTTTTATTTCCCATGCCTCCGGGGTTATCAATTCCTCTTGGTTTAGGGTGTTTATTTTTAGCCTCTCAAATGGCATTAGGGAGGCGTTCTCCTTGGCTACCAAAAAGAATTGCTCAATTAAAATTTACCCGTAGTTTTAGTATTATTTTATTAAAAAGATTAAACAATTTGACTAAATTTTTAGAAAAATTTGTGCGCCCTCGTTGGTTTGAAATAGCGGAAAATCCCTCTGTTTGGAAAATTAATGGATATTGTATTGCATGGTTAACTATTTTATTAATGTTACCTATTCCTTTAACTAATCCTATTCCTTCTATTTCTATTTTAACTTTAGTTATTGCTACTTTAGAAAGTGATGGTTTATTAATGTGTGTAGGTTATGGTTTCACTTTAATTAATACCCTTTTATTTAGTTTTTTAGTATACACAATTTACCAAGCTTCAAATTTTTAAATAATCCCTCCTCTCCTTTGGGAAAGGAGGATTTACTTTTATTTATTAATCGTAAAAGAATCAAAAAAAGCATCCGCTTCAGGAAAATTAAAATCACCTTTTTCTACTACCATTAAAACTTGATAGAGAGTAGGCCCTTTAGGATCAAGAAAAATTCTGGCTTTTTTCTGATAACCATTAGCATCACTAATTAGTAATTCTTTGCCTAAAATATCTTCTTCTGAAATATCTGTTTCAGAAACTAATGTAGATTTATCTCCACTACCTAAAATCCCATTTTTTACTCCCTCAATTCCTTTTTGTGCATCATAATCTTTAGGATCGATCGGATAGGTAATACTATTAGTTAAATACGCCCGTTTATTGTTAGTATCTTCATACATTACAATTAATAGTTCTAAATCTCCAACTTGACTAGGTTGAGTTTGTGTTTCCTGTTTTGGAGTAGCGGGAAATTTAACAGTATAATCATTATCTTTTGAGGTATATTCCACCCAATCTTTAGTCAAAGATTCTTGGGGATTTTCTGGAGGGGGAGGATTGGGATTAGTGGTATTATTTGCCCCATTATTTGAGGTTATTGTTGATGTGCCACATCCTACTAAACCTAAAGGTGTAACCAATAAAAATAGTAGTAAAATAAAAAATTTTTTCATTCTTTTGATTGATTCTCCAAAATATAGAAAGAGATTGATTAAATTGTAATCAACTCAATCGCTAATTGGCACTAATATTAAGTTTAATTAATTTTCATTAATAATTAGACCTCTTGCGAAAGTGGGATCATGAAAGTACAATAAAGAAAAAATTGGAGAACAGAATATGAATTATGAAGAAGTCAAAAAATTAAACTCAACTGAGTTTAAACGCTATTGTGGAGTTCAGCTCGAAACATTTAATGATATGGTAAAAATTGTCAAAGCTGAAAAAATACTCCAAAAAAAACCGGGAAGGAAAAGCAAATTATCTATAGAAGATCAAATATTAATGACTCTTGCCTATTTAAGAGAATATCGTTCTTTTTTCATTTAGCAATTGATTGGGGAATTCATGAATCAAATGTTTGTCGAATTGTGAATAAAATTGAGAAAATTTTAATTAGTTCAGGTTTGTTTACTTTACAGGGGAAAAGAACGCTAATTCAAAGTGAGAATGAGATCGAAATAGTAGCAGTTGATGTCTCAGAACATGAGATAGAACGTCCTCAAAAAAAACAGAAAAGTTATTATAGTGGGAAGCAAGGCTATCATACAATAAAATCCCAACTATTGATCAATAAAAAAGTGCAGAAATAATTTGTACAGCTTTTGCAAAAGGACAAATTCATGATTTTAACCTGTTTAAAAAAGTAAAATAAATCTAAATGAAGATACCAAATGTTTAGCAGATAAAGGGTATCAAGGAATTAATAAAATTCATAAAAATAGTACCATCCCTATCAAAAAAGAAGAAACAAAAACTCAGTTCAGAAGAAAAACAATTTAATCGTCAACTAGCAAAAGAAAGGATAATTGTTGAACATATTCATCGTCATTTGAAAATATTTAAAATACTTTCATCACGATATAGAAATAGAAGAAAACGTTTTAGATTAAGATTTAATTTAATTGCAGGTATTTACAATTATGAGCTTTCTTTGAAGACAAAATTGGCGATCGTCTGATACTTTCGCAAGAGGTCTATTAATGTAAAATTTGTTGAAAATGGAGAAGACAATTTCCCATTAAAAAATAAACGACTAACATAGCGGCGGCAGAAAAAGCCACTAAAGTACCCGCAAACATAAAAGAAAACTCTTGATAATCAAAGGCTTTTTGCATTAAATTCAATGACCAAGCCACCAGCACCACATCAAAAATGAGAATTGAGATCAACATATTTTACGAAATGTAAAGTTAAGTCCATTTTAGTATAAAGTTTTGTTAAGCTAAAGGACAATAGAAAAATTTTATGAAAATTTTATAATTGCTCAAAAATCTGTTATAACAAGCTTTAAACCAAAAAAAACTTGAGTAACAGTCAAAAAAAAATTTTTTTACATTACTTAAAAATTAACTTTAGTGATCAACCAGTTAGTTAAGCGAGTGGGAACATTTTTATGAAACCAACGTAGGGCAATAATTAAAAAAAGAGGTTTAGAGAGGTTAATAATATATTTCATAAGTCCATTAACAGAGCGATTATGAATTTTTTTGTTAATTAACCGAATTGAACCCACATCATATAAACAAGCTAAAACCATCCTCACAGTAGTTTCTTCCCGTTTAAATAAATTTTCTAATAAAAGATGAATTTCGCGCATTTTTTCCTGTTCCATTAGGTCTTCCTTCATGCGTTCTTCCTCAAGACGGGCAAGGGCTGATTTTTTAGTAGAAGTTAACATAATTGAATTGTGAGATTGGGATTTTGCTTGGTATCATTGTTGCTAATCATTTATCATACTTTAATTACTCAGATTTGTTACTTTTAAATATAAAATTTAAAATCTAAACTTCGGACTATTTTAACCAGCATGGATCAATTTTATGCCGCTTTAACTTTATTTTTTAGTTTATTAGTGGAAGCCATGCCCTTTTTATTGTTAGGGGTGTTGCTTTCTAGTTCATTATTACTATTTATTGATGAAGGACAATTAATTGCGAAATTACCCAAAAATCCCTTTTTAGGAGCTTTTGTAGGTAGTTGTGCGGGTTTTTTATTCCCTGTTTGTGAGTGTGGTAATGTACCTGTGGCCAGACGTTTATTAACTCAGGGCATCCCTGCCTCTGTAGCGGTGAGTTTTTTATTGGCCGCCCCCACCATCAACCCGATCGTAATTTGGTCTACTTATGTGGCTTTTAAAGATCAACCTGAAATTGTTATTTTTAGGGTAATTTTCTCCCTTGGAATTGCCACTATTTTAGGGTGGGTGTTCTCTGTCCAAAAGGATTTAAGCCCTTTATTACAACCTATTTTAGCTCAAAGAATCAAATGGTTAAATAAACGTAATTCTCAAGGTCAAAAAACTAAAAAATTAACTGATAATATTTCACCTTTACTTCAGTCGGGGACATTTTTATTAAATAATGATGGTCAACCCCTTGCGATGGAACAATTAGAGGATAATTTAATTGGTAAAAAATCTTTTAAGCCAAAAATGATGGTTTTTTTAGAAAATTTAACTCAAGAATTACGGGAATTAGGAGCTATTTTAATTTTTGGTAGCGCGATCGCCGCTATGATTCAAGTATTTGTACCTAGAGAAATTATTTTAAGTTTAGGGCAAGATGAGATAACCTCAGTGGTAGCGATGATGATCTTAGCGGCCGTAGTGTCCATTTGTTCAACAGTAGACTCATTTTTTGCCCTCTCATTTGCCTCTACTTTTACCACTGGATCGATATTGGCTTTTTTAGTTTTTGGCCCGATGATTGATATTAAAGCGATCGGATTAATGTTATCAATTTTTAAGCCAAAAATGTTAATATATTTATTTGCTTTGGCCGCTCAATTAACCTTTATTTTAACATTAGGTTACGGTTATATCTTTTAAGTTATTTGTTATGGGTTACTGGTTATTCTTTATTCGTTATTTGAACAATTAAAAAATTTATTTAAAATTATTAAAATTAATTTAATTAACTATGCTTAAAAATAAAAAATTAACAATCTGGTTAGATGTCGTAGCCATTTTTGCTTGGGGTTTACTATTAGTTAAATATTGGTTAACCAATGAATTATATTTATTAATTCATCCTAATTATTTTTTGTTAGTAAAAATCACCGGAATAACTTTATTAATCTTAAGTATTTTCAAAACAATCGAAATTATTAAACAAGTCAAAAAACCCAAAGGTTTAGATCAGCCTATGGTTGAACATTTAACCCTTTTACCCCCCGGATGGAGTAGCGGTTTATTAACAGTTACGGCGGCGATCGGTTTGATCATTTCTCCTCAAGTTTTAACCTCTCAAACTGCCTTACAAAGAGGAGTTAGTGAGACTTTACCTGTTACTAGATCCCAACCTCAATCATTCCGTTTAAATAGTAAACCAGAGGAGAGAACATTAATCGAATGGATCCGCACTTTAAACGCCTATCCCGAACCCGATGCCTATACAGGTCAAAAAGCAAAAATTCAAGGTTTTGTGATTCATTTACCCCAACTTCCAGAGAATTATTTATTAATAAGTAGATTTGTGTTAACCTGTTGTGCAGTGGACGCTTATCCCGTTGGTATTCCGGTAAAATTAAACGCATCTCGTCAAACTTATCCCCCTGATACATGGTTAGAAATAGAAGGAGAAATGGCTACAGAAACTTTAAATGTTGATGCTAATACTTTAACTGAAACTACTTCAGGAAAACGTCAATTAATATTAGTTTCTAAGAATATTAAAGAGATTCCAACGCCAAAAAATCCTTATAATTATTAAGTATTTAATTAAATCAAATGATTAAATCTTTTAAAAATAAAGAAACAAAAAAAATATTTGAAAGACAACAATCTAAAAAATTGCCTTTAGATATTCAACAAATAGCTTTAAGAAAATTAAGAATGATTAACCGAGTACAAACCCTTGAAGAACTAAAAATTCCTCCTGCTAATCGTTTAGAAAAACTAAAAGGTGGACGATTAGGTCAGTATAGTATTAGAATCAATGATCAATGGAGAATTTGTTTTGAATGGTACGAAAATAACGCTTTTAATGTAGAAATTGTAGATTATCATTAAGGATAAAATTTATGCAAACTGAAAAATTAAACCCAATTCATCCCGGAGAAATTTTATTAGAAGAATTTTTAATTCCTCTAAATTTATCACCTGAAAATTTAGCTTTAGACCTTAAAGTTTCAGTCAGTCTTATCAATGAAATAATTGAACAAAAACGTCCGATTACTGCTGATATAGCTTTACGTTTAAGTCGTTATTTTAAAATATCTCCTCAATTTTGGCTAGGTTTACAATTAGATTATGATTTAGATCTAGCAGAGGATAAATTAGGGGAAATAATTAATCAAGAAGTTATTGCTTTAGTAACTTAAATGTGAGAGAATATTATTTAATAAAAATTAATTTTTATTAGATAATATTGATTTATGGTAAAATAAAATTGTGAAAGTAAAAGATGTAATTAAATTAATCGAAAAAGATGGCTGGTATTTAGTGAGAACTAAAGGCAGTCATCGTCAATTTAAACATTCAATTAAATCAAGTTTAGTGACCATTTCGGGTAAATTATCTGATGATTTAGCCATCGGGACATTACACAGTATTTATAAACAAGCACAATTAAATGTAAATTAAGTAAATTCAAAGGACAAAAAATTATGCGTTATGCAATTATCATCGAAAAAACAGAAAATAATTACTCTGCTTATGTGCCAGATTTACCCGGATGTGTAACAACGGGAAATACAATTCAAGAAGTAGAAGAAAATATTAAAGAAGCTATCTCTTTTCATTTAGAAGGGTTACAAATTCAAGGTTTACCTATTCCACAACCGACGACAGAATGTCAATATGTAGAAGCATAAAATTAATTTTAATCAATAAATTTCAGATAAAAAATAATCAAAAAAACTTAAAATATGACTATTATTGCAGTACAATCTCTTAAAAAAGATTTCGGGATTAAAGAAATATTAAAAAATGCTACTTTTAGCATTGAAGATAATGATAAAATCGGTTTAATTGGTGTTAATGGATCGGGAAAATCTACCCTTTTAAAAATATTAGCAGGAATTGAATTAAGTGACGGTGGCCAACAAATTGTTAAGTCTGGAGCGAAAATTGTTTATCTACCTCAACAGGAAAATATTAATAAAAATTTGACGGTTTTAGAGCAGGTTTTTGCTAATTGTAGTCAAGAAATGCAATTAATTAAAGAATATGAGGATTTAACTCACCGTTTAGCTCATGAAAATTCAGAAAATCAAACCCAATTAATGGAAAAATTAACTAAAATTACCCAAAAAATCGAAAATGAGGGTATTTGGGAGTTAGAAACTAATGCGAAAATTATCCTCCAAAAATTAGGAATTGAGGATTTTGAGGCTAAAGTGAGTGCGTTATCTGGGGGTTATTGTAAACGCATCGCCTTAGCTTCGGCTTTAATGGCTGATCCTGATTTATTATTAATGGATGAGCCGACTAACCATTTAGACGCACAATCCGTAGAATGGTTACAGGAATATTTAAGTAAATTCAGAGGGTCTATTTTATTAATTACCCATGATCGTTATTTTTTAGATCAAGTTACTAACCGTATTTTAGAAATAGATCGGGGTGATTTATATAGTTATAGCGGAAATTATAGTTATTATTTGGAGAAAAAAGCGTTAGCTGAAGAATCTATTGCGAGTACCCAACAAAAACATAAGGGTATTTTACGCCGTGAGTTAGAATGGTTGAAAAAAGGCCCTAAAGCCCGTAGTACCAAACAAAAAGCCCGTATAGGCAGGGCTTATGAGTTACAGGAAAAGACTTTTAAAGAGGCTCAAGGTAAGGTGGAAATTGATACCCCCGGCCGCCGGATCGGTAAAAAAGTAATTGAGCTTAAAAATATCTCCAAAGGCTTTAATAATGGCACTTTAATTAGGGATTTTAGTTATGAATTTGTCCCCGGCGATCGCATCGGTATTATTGGCGGTAATGGGGCGGGAAAATCCACTTTAATGAATATGATGACGGGGCAAATTGACCCAGATCAGGGAACTGTGGAGATCGGCAGTACCATCCATTTTGGTTATTTTGATCAACGCTCTGAAGACATTGTGAGCAATGCCGAGGCTCAGAAAAGGGTGATTGACTATATTAAGGATGTGGCGGCGATCGTGGAAACTAGCGATGGCACACAGATCACGGCATCTCAAATGTTGGAGCGATTTTTGTTTACACCTAATCAACAATATACCCCCATTTTTAAGCTCTCTGGGGGGGAAAAAAGAAGGCTATTTTTATTAAAAATTTTGATGAGTGCGCCCAATGTTTTATTATTAGATGAACCTACTAATGATCTGGATGTGCAAACTTTAGCAGTTTTAGAAGAATATCTGGAAAAATTTAATGGTTGTGTGGTGATTATTTCCCATGATCGCTACTTTTTAGATCGCACGGTTAATACAATTTTTGCCATTGAAAAAGATGGTAAAATTCGCCAATATCCGGGCAATTATTCTGTCTATTTAGATTATAAAAAACAAGAGGAAAAAGAAATTAAAATCACTAATAATCTTCAAGAAACTGTTAATAAAAAAGAGAAAGTTAAAACTAATTATGCACCTCAAAAACCAAAGCGTTTATCTAATTATCAAAAGAAAGAATTAGAGAAATTAGAAACAATAATTATTCCCGATTTAGAAAGTAAAAAAGAAGAAATTGAAGCTAAACTTTATCAAAATCCCCCTAATGATTATAATGAATTACAAAATTTAACCGAACAATTAGCTAAAATTAATGAAGAAATAGATCAAGCTACTAATAAATGGCTTGAACTTTGCGAACTTGAAGGTTAAAATTTTGTTATTTATCATTGATCATTATTAATTAATTAATTGTCAATTATCAATTAATCAAGTACAATTGTTCTAAATTATCAAAAAATAAGGAGTTTCAATCATGAATAGTTGCGTTTTAATGGCAAAAGTGATTAAAAGCCCAGAGTTACGCTATACCGTTGATCAAAAGCCTGTAACTAATATGATCGTTGAGTTTGAAGGAGTTAGCCCCAATGATCCACCCCAAACAGTGAAAGCGGTGGGCTGGGGGAATATTGCCCTAGAAATTAATGAGCAGTATAAAGAAGGGGATCAGATCGTGATGGAAGGGCGTTTATCTATGAATATGATCGAGCGTCAAGAGGGCTTTAAGGAAAAACGAGCAGAATTAATTATTTCTCGCATTGTGGGCGTTAGTGGCTCATCTTCATCATCTAATTATCAAACTTCAACAACATCAAATCAAGCCAGTAATTCTAGTAATGTCATTCCTTTTCAAAGTAATCCTACTACTACTGCAACCCCATCATCAAGCCCTTTTAATCAGAATGCAAATCAAATTTCAGAAGAAAATTTAGATGATATTCCATTTTAAATATTAGACTTTTAAGCCTTGCTTAATTAAGATATGTTCAACAATTGACAATTACCTCTCACTAACGTGAGAGGATTGAAAATAAGGAAAAATTGTCAATTGATAATTTTTAAAAACTATAGCTTAATTTTATTTATGAATAATAATAATACAGAAAACTGGTCAAATTTATTACAACAATTATTAGATAAAGAATCCCTCACAATTGATCAAGCCAGTACCCTCATGACAGGGTGGTTAAATAATCAAATTCCTGAGGTTTTATCCGGTGCAATCTTAACAGCAATTCAATGTAAAGGTGTATCAGGAAATGAATTAACGGGAATGGCTAAAGTGCTACAAAATCAAGCAAATCAAGCTGATCTTATTACTTATAATTATCCCGTAATTGATACCTGTGGCACAGGCGGAGATGGGGCATCAACTTTTAATATTTCCACTGCGGTGGCTTTTGTTACTTCAGCCGCCGGAATTAAAGTGGCCAAACATGGGAATAGATCCGCATCTAGTAAGGTTGGCTCCGCCGATGTTTTAGAAGCTTTAGGCCTTAATTTATCTGCGGATTTAGTAACAGTAAAACAAGCATTAGATCAAGTAGGAATTACCTTTTTATTTGCTCCGGGATGGCATCCAGCGATGAAAAATGTTGTCCCGTTAAGGCGTACTTTAAAAGTAAGAACTGTATTTAATTTATTAGGGCCTTTAGTCAATCCTTTATGGCCTAATGGTCAAATTATCGGCGTTTATAGCCCTCAATTTTTAACAAGTATGGGTGAAGCTTTACAGAATTTAGGTATAAAAAAAGCAATGGTTTTATATGGTAGAGAAAAAGTAGATGAAGCTTGTTTAGGCGATTTAACAGATATTGCTTTTATTGAGGGACAAAATTTAAAAATTGAGACAATTAATCCCCAAGAATTTAATTTAACTAAGGCAACTTTAAGCGATTTAAAAGGAGGAGAAGTAGAAGAAAATAAAGGCATTTTAACTAAGGTTTTACAAGGAAAAGGTACACCTGCTCAAAATGATGTAGTTGCTTTAAATGTTAGTTTAGCTTTACAAGTGGGGGATGGGATCAAATGGGGTGATCATCAAGCAGGAATTGATCTAGCAAAAGACATATTAAAAAGTGGGAAAGCTTATGATAAATTACAAGAATTAGTTAAATTTCTTCAGGGTTAATCTGTCCGGTGGGTAATTTTCTTTTAAATTATTAATTGCCCACCTTATAACAAAAAAGTCGTAAGATTTTTTAACAAGATGGACAAAAAAAATTAGAGAGAAAAAATCCCAGACTTTTGATTTTTTTTCTTGACACAATTCAATTATTATGCTACAAATAAGGCAGAGTATTAAATATCTTTAACTTGATATTTGTCTCATCTATATAAACTTAAAATCTAACATTTTTGTAAATCTTTTCTCTTGATTTAGTTGTAACTAAACCATTACTAAATCAAAAGAGAAGATTTACAAAGGGATTAGGTTTAAAGATTGTATTTTTGAGACTTATAATTTAAGTTAAAAAGTAGTTTTCCTGCTAGTTATTTTAAAAATTGGTGATAGTTGAGCTACTTTTTAGGTTTTGAGACTCCTGAAAATTTGCCCACCTTATTATTACTTTAAACAATTCATCTTAATCTGAACAAAAATTATGCACGAACTATTAAACTTTAACAATCAAAAATTATTATTACAGGCTCTAACCCATCGTTCTTATGTCAATGAGAATACGGATAATATCGAAGATAACGAAAGATTAGAATTTTTAGGTGATGCGATTTTAAACTTTTTAAGTGGTGATTATTTATATCATCATAATAATAATATGAGTGAGGAAGAAATGACTCGCAGACGTGCCGCTTTAGTTGATGAAAAACAATTAGCAAAATTTGCCCAAATAGTAGGTTTAAATTTTAAAATGCGCTTAGGACAAGGGGCGATCCGTGATGGTGGCTTTCATAATCCTAACCTTTTAAGTAGCACTTTTGAAGCAGTTGTAGGCGCTTATTATTTAGATAAAAGTGATATTAAACAAGTAGCAAAAATCGTAGAAGAATTATTTGATTCCGTACCCAAAAATTTAATGGTAGCACGTTCAAATGTGGACTCAAAAAATCGTTTTCAACAATGGGTACAAGCTAATATTTCTAGCACTCCTCCTAAATATATTACGGAAAAAGTTGAGGGAACTCCCGATCATTCTCCTCAGTTTGTTTCTAAAGTTTATGTAGGTAATCAATGTTATGGCCAAGGCCAGGGCAAAAATAAAAAAGAGGCGGAAAAAGATGCGGCTGAAGATGCCTTAATTAAAGTAAAATCTATCTAATTAAAATTAAGTTGACCAATTGATAATTGACAATTGATCATGGTCAATTGTCAATTGTTGAATTAAAATAATTATTGAGCAAATTTAATTATTCTTTGTTGATAACTTCTTTTATTTCTGTTTCTTGAATCGGATTTTTCTCAGAAAAACCCCACACAAACATACCCATAATTAACACGATCATTAACCATTCTGGCGGTAAAAATTCGGGATAAATTACTTTTAATAATAGTCTTAAACCAACAAAGCCTACAGTGATAAAACCTGCATCTTCTAAATGTTTGTATTCTTCTAACCATTTAATAAATAAACCGGCCAAAAATCTTAAGGTTATTACCCCAATTGTACCCCCTAAAATGATTAACCACGTTTGATCAGCTACAGCGATCGCAGTAGTCACACTATCCAGAGAAAAAGCCAAGTCAGTGACGGCAATCATGGGAATGGTTTGCCAAAGAGATTTAAAATTAAGGTGGTGATGATGTTGTTGATCATCATCCTTATCAGAAGTGAAATAATTAAACACCAACCAGAGTAGATAGGCCGCACCTAATAACTCAAACTGCCAATATTTAACCACCCATGTGGCGGTTAAAATTAAAGTGATTCTCAAGACATAGGCCGCTAATAAGCCGATATTTAAAGCATAAGTCTGCTGTTTAGGGTCTTTTAAACCTTGGGCAATAGCGGCTAGGGCGATCGCATTATCGGCCGATAAAACAGCTTCTAAAGCGATTAGGATCATTAATAGAAATGATGTTTTTAGATCAAAGTAAGTCAAGAATTGGTCTAGCATCAAAGACTAAAAAAAACAACGATTATTCTTTTATTATTAATTATTCTATTATTAATTATTCTCTATTATCAAAGATCTGTGAACAAACAAATCTTAAAAATGCGGATGGCGAGACTCGAACTCGCATAGCGTGAGCTACACGCCCCTCAAGCGTGCGTGTCTACCAATTCCACCACATCCGCTGATTGGTACATTCCCCAATCTATCATATTTTAGGTCAAAAGTCAAGTAACCATTGACAATTATCAATTGTCAACTAATCATTAATTTTGTTGTAAACGGATCAAAATAGGATTAAGACGGGAAGCTAATTGTTGCCAATTATTGGTAATTGTATTAAAATCTCTACTACTTAAACCGCTTTCATGAACTGTTCTTTGGGCAAAACGACAATAATTAAAGGCTCGATCTACCACTTGATTTAAGTTAGAGTCATTTAATGAGGCTAAATTTCTTTGTAGTTGTTCTCTTAAGCGACTACGGCTGATGGGTTGAATTTCGTTCCCATTTGATTGATAACAGGATATTTCGGGTACTGTTCCTGCCTTTTCTTTGATAAAGTCGTAGGTTGACTGTCGTTCACTTTCCATCGCTAAAACAGCCCTAGCATAATTTTCCAGTTGTGTATCGCTAAAATTAGTAGTTTGGGCAGAAACGATAAAATTTAATTCAAAATGATTGGAGTGAGGGGAAATTTCGGGAATAAGGCCACAACCTAAGCCCACCCCTGTCAGGGCGACAATGACCAGAGAACGAACGGAATAAGGCAATAAGGATTGAATATTTAACATAATAACCAGCTTGTATAATAATTGATAAATAATAATCTAGTTTATCTGAACGATTTTAACTTTAATAAGTTCCATTTTTCATTAAATTGTTTAAATAATCAAGAGCAAAAACAATTAATATTTTTGATCTCTGATAATATTAATAATTGGGATTAGGGTAGGTCAAATTCAACAAAGGTACTGATTTTTTGTTGATAATTGAAATAAAATTGAATTAATTTTTATGGTAAAACTGCAACAATCGCACAAAAAATCTTTTTTTCAAAAATTTCAAGAGCGTTTAGAGTCTTTGCCTGTGCCAAAGACGGAAGAATCGGTGTTACTGAGGATTTTTGTACAGGCTTTAGTGATTGTGGGAATTATTGCAACGGATGTGGCGGGGGAAACTTGGCTCAGTTTATGGGCTGTTCCCCTTTCGATCGTTGGGGCGATCTGGAGTTGGCACAATCGCAAAAAACCCAATATTACGGCTAAATTTTTAATTGCCATCGGCATGATCTCCATGATGTTATTGTTTTTTGGCGATTTATTTAGAAGTTTAAATGATACTCGTTTAGTTTTAGCTAAATTATTAATTGAATTACAAGTATTACATAGTTTTGATTTACCTCGCCGTAAAGATTTAGGTTATTCAACTCTCATCGGAATTATTTTATTAGGGGTAGCGGGAACGGTGTCTCAAACTCTGGCTTTTGCTCCTTTTTTATTACTTTTTTTAGGTTTAGTTTTTCCTGTTTTAATTTTAGATTATCGTTCCCGTTTGGGTTTAAAACCATTAGATCAATTATTATTAAATCCGCCTAATCAAGATTCTAAAAATCAATCTTTTAAATTATTACAATATTTTCCGATCGCTCCTCGTAAATTAGCTCGTTTGTTTGGAATTGTCTTAATTTTAGGATTATTCATTTTTGCCATTATGCCAAGATTTCCGGGTTATCAATTACAAAATTTTCCCGTCAGTAGTGGCATTGAACAAATTGATGAAAAAGAACAAACATTTAATGAAAATAATCAAGGTATTTCTAATCCGGGTTATGTGAAAGAGGGGGAACAGGGTACGGGAGGCCAAAATCAGGGCAATAGCCCAACTTCAGGACAGGGTGAGATGGATGAGACTTTTTATTATGGTTTCAACCGTACCATGAATATGAATTTGCGTGGAGAAATGGAGAAAAAATTAGTGTTAAGGGTGAGATCGCAAAATCCGGGCTTTTGGCGAGTTTTAGCATTTGATCGGTATAATGGTCAAGGCTGGGAATCCTCACGGCCAGATGATTTGAAGACGATCAATCGTCCCAACTGGACTTATCGCTTTAATATTTATCCTCCTTTTATCAAGGGAGGCACAAAAAGAATTATTCAAAGTTATACGGTAGCCTCTGATTTACCTAATATTATCCCTGCTTTAACTCATCCATCGGCCTTATTTTTTCCCACTAAAGAAATCGCTTTAGATCCGGAAGGAAGTTTGATTTCTCCTACTTTTATGACAGAAGGTTTAACCTATACTGTTATTTCTGATGTTCCCTATCGTAACCGGACTTTATTAAGAACGGCCTCAACAAAATATCCTCAAGAATTTGAAAAATATTATCTACAAATACCTGAAGAAATTAAAGCAAAAGTTAAACAAAAAGCAGAAGAATTAATGGCGAAATCTACTTATGATTTAACATCTAATTATGAAAAAGCTTTATTTTTAACTCAAGCTTTAAAACAACAATATCGTATTATTCCAGAGATACCTTTTTTTGATGAAAATGAAGATTTAGTCACCGCTTTTTTAGACAAATATCAAGGAGGTTATCCCGATCATTTTTCCGCCGTCTTAACAATAATGTTACGCTCGATCGGTATTCCTGCAAGGTTAACCGTTGGTTTTGCCCCAGGCCAATTTAATCCTTTTACGGGTTATTATTTAGTACATAATACCGATGCTTATGCCATTACAGAAGTTTATTTTGGTAGTTATGGTTGGTTTGCCTTTGATCCCATCCCTGGCCATGATTTATTTCCACCTTCCATTGAAGAATATACACCTTTTGGTATAGTTAAACAATTTTGGGATTGGATAGCAAGTTGGCTTCCTTCTCCTCTTACTGGATTTTTGAAAAATATATGGGATTTTATCATTGTTAAATTAATCACATTAATTAGTAAATTATGGCAATTCTTTTCCAGTGGAATTGTTGGTTTTCTCACAGTAATTATTGTTTTCTTATTGCTTAGTTTAATTAGTTTTTTAGGCTTTAACCAAGTTAAAAAATGGCTCAAAAAAATAGGTTTATCTAAACTATCACCCGAAGCTAAATTATATCAAGAAATGATTGATTTCTTAGCAGAAAAAGGTTATCCTAAATATGCGGCTCAAACTCCTTTAGAATATGCCCAAAGTTGTTTTAATATTTATGAAAAAGAACAGGCAGAAATTATTTTAAAAATTGCGCAAGCTTATGTAAGTTGGCACTATGGAGATCAACCTCAAAATGTTGAATATTTACAGGGGCAATTTAATCTTTTAAAACGTAGTTTTCAACGGATTAAAATTTAGTGGTAAAGTGGGAATTTCCCACCTAAAAATAATATTTATTTAAGTAATTTAAACCCTATGGATAATAATAAAAATTTAAAATCAGGTTATACTTTACCCGTGTTTGCGGTGGCTAGTGCGATGGCTTCTTTAAGTTATTTAAAGGAAGAAAAAACAATTGAAACGATTAATCTTGAATTAATAAAACCTGCTCAAATAGCTTCAATTAAAGTTGAACAAGTGGCCAGAATTAAAGATAATCAAGCCTTAGCTATTACCCTCAGTGATCCGGGGGATAATTTAGATCTAACTCGTCATACTCCCGTCTGGGCATTAGTAGAATTAGAAGAAAGTATTAACCCAATTTTAGACGAACAAATTATTATTAAAGGGGGTGAAGGTATCGGTAAAAAAGTTAAGGAAAATGATCAACCTGCTATTTATAGTTATGCCCAAGAATTAATGATTTTTAATCTCAAAAAGTTATTAACTCCCCATGAAAAAGTAACAGTTACGATCATTTTACCTGAAGGTAAAAGTTTAGCTAAAAGAACATCTAATGAGGCTTTTGGGGTAGTGGAAGGTTTATCTTTATTAGGTACTTCTGGAGTGGCTCAACCCTTGAGTTCTCAAGCTCAATTAGAATATTATTTAGAGGAATTAAAAGTTAAAGCTCAACAGTTTAAAACTTTAGTATTTTGTATTGGTGAAAATGGTTTAAGTTTGGCTCAAGAAATGGGTATTAATTCCCAACAATTACAAAAAACAGCTAACTGGATCAGCCCCATGTTAGTACAAGCTAGTTTATTAGGAATTGAAGAAATATTATTATTTGGTTATCATGGTAAATTAATTAAATTAGCTGGAGGAATTTTTCACACCCATCATCATTTAGCTGATGCGAGAAAAGAGATTTTTATTTATCATTGTGTTAAGTTAAAATTACCCTATTTGATCTTAGAAAAAATTTTATTAACTGAAACCACAGAAGATGCTTTAATGATCTTAAAAGAAGTGGATCAACAAACTAATAGTAATTGGGTAGAAAATATTTATCAACAAATTGCTTTAACGATCGATCAAAGAGCGCAAGAACATATTAAAAAACATACATCTCTTGAGATTACAGTAGGCTCGATCCTGTTCGATCGTCAAAGAAAGATTATTATAAAAAGTGCTGAAGGTACATCAATTTTTACTAACTTATGTTATAATGATCTGAATTTATAAAAAGTCTATCCATTTAGAGAAAGATAGAAAAATGCTGTTAGATATTATAACTTTTTCTAAGCAAAATAATCAAACGGCAATTTCAACAATTGACAATTGACAGTGGACAATTGACAATTACCTCTACTAGCAGTGGAGAAATTGAAAATAAGGAGATATTGAAAATTAAGGAGAAATTGAAAATAAGAAAAAAATTTGAAAAAATTTTTTTATTTTTACCCGATCTAAGGGTAGGTTTTCAACCTAATTAATCTTTACATTTTTATTTGTTAACTTTTATTGTGAATTAAGGTAATTATTAAGAGTGAATACTTCATCTATAACTAAGGAAATTATGCCAGAAAATCTCAATCAAGAAGATTTTTCTGGGTCTTTAAATCGTCAAATAATTGTAATAATTGATTTTGGCTCTCAATATTCTGAATTAATTGCAAGAAGAATCAGAGAAACTCAAGTTTATTCTGAGGTTATATCCTATCGTACCTCTGCTGAACAGTTAAGAAAAATTGCTCCTAAAGGAATTATTTTATCGGGTGGGCCTAATTCTGTTTATGATCAAAATGCGCCCGAATGTGATCCCGAAATTTGGAATTTAGGGATCCCCGTTTTGGGTGTTTGTTATGGGATGCAGTTAATGGTGAAACAGTTAGGAGGGAAGGTAGAAAGGGCAAAATTGGCCGAATATGGCAAGGCTTCTATTTTTATTGATGATCCCACGGATCTATTGACCAATGTGGAGCAGGGTTCTACCATGTGGATGAGTCATGGTGACTCTTGTACTAACCTTCCGGCCGGTTTTGAAATTTTGGCTCATACCCATAATACCTCTTGTGCGGCGATCGCCGATCATGACAAACAACTTTATGGTGTTCAATTTCACCCCGAAGTGGTACATTCCCAATATGGGTTAGCTTTAATTCGTAATTTTGTTTATCACATTTGTGAGTGTGAACCCACCTGGACAACTGAGGCTTTTGTACAGGAAGCGATTAGAGAAATCAGAGGAAAGGTAGGGGATAAACGGGTTTTATTAGCGTTATCAGGTGGCGTTGACTCCTCAACTTTGGCCTTTTTACTCCATGAGGCGATCTCGGATCAGTTAACTTGTATGTTTATTGATCAGGGCTTTATGCGCAAAGGTGAGCCGGAGCGTCTAGTGGAGCTTTTTGATCAAAAATTTCACATCAATGTGGAATATGTTAATGCAAGGGAGCGCTTTTTAGAGTTAATGAAAGGTGTTACCGATCCCGAAGAAAAACGCAAACGCATTGGCCATGAGTTTATTAAGGTTTTTGAAGAAGAGTCAAGAAGATTAGGGCCTTTTGACTATTTGGCACAGGGTACATTATACCCCGATGTGATCGAGTCGGCGGATACCAATGTTGATCCCAAAACGGGGGAAAGGGTAGCCGTTAAAATTAAAAGTCATCATAATGTGGGCGGTTTACCTAAGGATCTTCAGTTTAAACTGGTTGAGCCTTTGCGCAAATTATTTAAAGATGAGGTGCGCAATGTGGCACGAGCGATCGGTTTACCTGAAGAAATAGTGCGCCGTCATCCTTTCCCCGGCCCGGGTTTAGCTATTCGCATTATTGGGGAAGTAACCTCAGAAAGACTCAATATTTTACGGGATGCCGATTTTGTTGTGCGCGATGAGATCGCTAAACGTGGCATTTACCATGACTATTGGCAGGCCTTTGCGGTATTATTGCCGATCCGTAGTGTGGGGGTAATGGGGGATCAACGCACCTACGCGCACCCCGTTGTATTACGTTTTATAACCAGTGAAGACGGCATGACGGCCGACTGGGCGAGAGTTCCTTATGATATTTTAGAGGCTATTTCCAACCGCATTGTGAATGAGGTTAAAGGCGTTAACCGTGTAGTATATGATATTACATCCAAGCCCCCCGGCACGATCGAGTGGGAATAATTAATAAGTACCTAAGCAAAATTAATTACATAATGTGGAATGGGCATCCTGCCCGTCACAGGCTAGAAGCCTGTGCCACCATTGAGTAATTAATTACACACATCTACTTAGTTGAAAAGTAGAGACATTGCACCAAAATGTCTCTACTTTTGCATTAATTATGAGGTGGAAGTTAAGTTTAACGTACAGTATCTCTTAATGCTTCAGCATCAATTGGTTTAATCAAATATAAGATAATTAAATTCCACAAAATTGCAATTTGATAGGGTAATTTTTGTAAAGATTTAATCAAAGAGGGAGCGTTACTTTGATCAAGATTAGCAATAGTTTGATTATATTCTGCACATCTTTCTAAACGTGGGAAAAATTCAGGATGTTCTGTGTTTAAAATGGCAGGGAAACAACGCGCGGCCGTTTCATTTGTTTTACGGGTAACTTGACGATCATATTCCGTTGCATCTAAGCCTACTGCTTTATAAAAATCGTCTCTTTCATGTACGGTTAAAGTGTGGGTAGCGAATACAGATAAAAGGAAGAATCTTGCCCATAGACGACCTTTCCAGCCATCCCACATTGAAGATTGAGATCTTAAAAGTGCGTTAAAAATATCTCCGTGACGGTTTTCATCTTGACACCAATTTTCAAATTTTTTAAACAGTGGATAAAATTGAAATTCGGGGTGTTTTTCTAAGTGGCGGAACATGATAATATAACGCCAATAACCAATTTTTTCTGATAAATATACCGCATAAATTACCCATTCTGGTTTAAAGAAAGTATAAGTCCGATGTTGAGTTAAATAGCCTAAATCTAAGGATATATTAAAGTCACTCATGGCTTTATTTAAAAATCCGGCATGACGGGCTTCATCTCTGGCCATTAAGCCAAATATTTGTGACAAAAATGGATTTTCGTTTTTAATGCGGCGAGAAATTTCTTTAAATAAAATAAATCCAGAAAATTCAGAAGTGCAAGAGCGCTCTAAAAAGTTAACAAAGGCTTTACGAGTTGTTTCATCAATATGTTCCCAAGATTGCTCAAAATCGTCATCCCGCATAAAATGGCGACTATTATAGTCCGCTTTCATTTCTTCTAACATGGCTTTAAGTTGCTCCTCTTGGGCAGAAACATCCATCTTGGCGATCGCTTTAAAATCTGTAGTATAAAAGCGTGGTGTGAGCAGATTTTCTTTAACTTCTTTAATTTTTATATGCCCAGAGGGGTTAATTGCGGTACTTACCATAATTTTAATAATTCCTTCAATATTCATATAACTTGATAGTTATATAACTTAACCCTATTTGTGGATTTTAGCAAAAAATTGTTACATTTCGCAATATTTGGGGCGAGGACAAGTTGTAATTTTGTAAAATCAAGCAAAAATTTAAGATGTGAAGAATGTCTAATTATTTACAGTAAAACTATTAAGCCAACTATTTAAACTCGAGGGAATTTCTGTAGTAAATCTTAATTGAATTTGATCTGTTGATAAATTTTGAACATAATCAGCAGAAATAAAATATTTATATTTATTTTCTTCTTCATTTAATTGATTAATCAACGCTAAACTTATTCCTTTAATTACTTGTTTTAAATTATCCGTTTCTGTGCCAATAACTTCGGTTGTAAGATTATTTTCTCTGATGGCATCCCCTGAAAATTGTTGATCCGTAACGCTAAGATGGGTTGCCCCCAGTGCCACAATTAAATATTTTTCTCCTTTTAAATGGCTAAAAGGCCGTAATTGATTTTGAATTGTGGGGGTAAGGGCATCATCTCCTGATGCTAAAATCATCGTAGGAATACTCACATTTTCTAACCCTTTTTCCCCAAATAATGATCCCACTAGGGGATTAAGCGCGATCGCCTGTTTAATTCTCGGATCTTGTAACTTAAAATTCTGATTCGGCAGATTTTGAGCCACACATTGTAGCCAATCAGCAGGATTTCTACCAAAATAACTTAAATTATGACAATATTCTTTTAAATAATTGAAATTTAATTGTCCTCCTGCCAATACTAAAGCGGTATAACCTCCGAAAGAATGACCAATAATTGACACATTTTCTGTATTTAATTTTCCGGTTAAAGTTTCATCACTTTGATTTAATAAAGTTAATTGATCCAAAACAAAACTAATATCTTCAGGGCGATCAATAAATTCCTGTGGGGATAATAATTGACTTAATTCTAAGCCAGAATTAAGATTATTAAAAATATTAAAATTACTTCCGATATGCTCTACACTTACCACTGTAAAACCATGAGAAGCTAAATGCACGGCTAAATATCGCAGAAATTGACGATCTGAGCCAAAACCGTGAGACATCACAATCAGAGGTTTTTGAGTATTTTCAGCCGTAAAAATATTTACAGGAATCTGACGATTACGAGTGTGATCATAAAAATTAATGGTACGCTGAAAAACTTGCATTTGATCAGCTAAAGCAGGATTAAGAGGCGGTAAATTTTCAGGATGAATCTCCTGTTTCAGAGTGCGATCTAAAAGAGGATTAATCATTTGACTCTGTAAATGTGAGCCATTGATCTGTAAAGCAATTCCGACAATTTTAGTTAGATCTATGGTGACATTTTCCTCTGGATAGGCTTGTAAAATACTGACTATGCTTAACTCATTACTTTGTCTAATGGCAAGGGCGATCGCCGCTTGTAACACTTCCACACTACTGCCCGGAATAGCAGTAATAATTTTTTCTAATAATGATTTACCAAGAGTAGATCGGCTTAATTCCTCAATTAATTGATCGCCAATATTGGGATCAATTTCTAATTTTGCTTTTAATAATTGCTGAATTTGAGGATTTAATAAAGGTTTATAAATTTCTAAATTTTCAGAAATTTCTCCATTTTGTGCAAATTCAACTAAATCATTAACGGGGAGCGATCGCTCTAAAGGCCCAATTTTTAAGATTAAATTTTGAGCGGCCAAAACAGGAAAAGTTAAAAAATTAAATAGGGCAATAACCGAGAAAGTAAGCACTTTCCAGAAATTAAGATGATAGGAATTAACTTGGCTCATAATATTTTAAAATCAAATTAGTACAACAAATTTTTAACTTTTTGTAAACTATAGCTGGTGATCTAACACAAGTCTTAAAAATAGATTAAATGTTAATTGATCAGACTGTTTTGGCCGCTGGAAGTTTCCTCACTTTTAAAGATTAAATTTTGGTCATATATTGATATTTTTAGATTAAAATAAAGATAGATTAAAAACATTTAAGTAAAGTCAGGAGGTTTAAATTATGTTGACAAATTACTACAATAACCTTAAATTGACATTAATTGATACACTTTTATATTTGTATCTGATTTTCTATCTTAATCTTTATCTACAAAATTAGTCTTCAACAATTGACACTAGACAAGTGACAATTACCCTTATTTAAAAGTAGAGAATTGAAAATAAAGTTATTTGATATGATTTAATATACTGTTACAAACCCCCAATAACCAATAACGAAGAACAAATAACTAAAATTATGATTTTTCCCGATTTTTCTCAATTTAAAACCCTTGCTAGTGGTGGTAATTTTATTCCCGTTTATCAAGAATGGGTTGCTGACTTAGAAACTCCAGTTTCCGCATGGTATAAAATTTGTGCTGATCATCCCTATAGTTTTTTATTAGAATCAGTAGAAGGGGGTGAAACCATCGGACGTTATAGTTTTCTAGGTTGTGATCCGGTGTGGGTTTTAGCTTGTGAGGGAAATCAGACTATTCAAACCCATCGAGATGGTACGGTAGAATCTTTTGAGGGTAATCCTTTTGAGATTTTAGCCGATCGCCTCAAACCCTATCAGCCCGTGAAATTACCGGAATTACCGGCCGGAATCGGCGGTTTATTTGGCTTTTGGGGTTATGAGTTAATTAATTGGATTGAACCCACTGTGCCGATCTATCCCCGTCAAGAGGGGGATCTGCCAGACGGTATTTGGATGCAGGTTGATAATTTAATCATTTTTGATCAAGTTAAGCGCAAAATTTGGGCGATCGCCTACGCCGATCTAAGGGATCCCTACGTTAATTTAGAAGAAGCCTATCAAAGTGCTTGTGATCGAGTCACAAAATTAGTTTTAAAATTAAAATTACCCCTCCCCGTCAAAGCCAAACAGTTAGAATGGAACTCCCCCCAAAATCCCCGTTATCATCAGCCTTTGAACTATAGCAGTAATACCACTCAAGAGGCTTTTTGTGAGAATGTAATCAAAGCCAAAGAATATATTAAGGCAGGGGATATATTTCAAGTGGTGTTATCCCAACGCTTACAGGCTACCTATCACGGCGATCCCTTTGATTTATACCGCTCCTTAAGATTGGTGAATCCCTCTCCCTATATGGCTTTTTACCATTTTAAAGACTGGCAAATTATCGGCTCATCCCCTGAAGTGATGGTAAAAGCCGAGCGTTTAGAGGATCAAGGTTTAAAAGCCATTGTGCGCCCGATCGCCGGAACACGCCCCAGAGGTAAAACCCAGGCCGAGGATCAAGCTTTAGCCCAAGAGTTATTAGCAGATCCCAAAGAAATTGCCGAACATATCATGTTAGTGGACTTAGGGCGCAATGATCTAGGGCGAGTGTGTGAAAAAGGGAGCGTTGAGGTGGATCAATTAATGGTGATCGAGCGTTATTCCCATGTGATGCACATTGTGAGCAATGTCATCGGCAAATTAGACTCAACTCAAACCGCTTGGGAATTATTAAAAGCCTGTTTTCCGGCGGGTACGGTAAGCGGAGCGCCCAAAATTCGGGCGATGGAAATTATTAATGAACTTGAGCCGGAAAGACGAGGCCCCTATTCCGGCGTTTATGGTTATTATGATTTTGAAGGGCAGTTAAACACGGCGATCGCCATTAGAACGATGGTGGTACGCTCCCAACAGGAAAATTGTCATCAAGTTTCCGTTCAGGCCGGAGCGGGAATTGTAGCGGATTCTGAGCCTGAGAAAGAATATCAAGAGACTCTGAATAAAGCTAAAGGTTTATTAGAGGCTATTCGGAGTTTAATATAATTTTGTCATTGGTCATTGGTCATTGGTTATTGGTAATTATTAGATAAATAAAAAATTAGATGAGTTCAATTTATTGAACGATCACTGTTAGCAATGAAATTAATTTCATTGCGAGTGAATTACTCACCGTGATCTCTTAAAGTATTGATACCGCCTTGAAATGAATTTCAAGGCTAATATAAATCGTTCAATGAATTGAACTTAATTTATATTAGAAATTATCACTTTTTTAATAATTTGTGATTTATTAATCTTAAAAATAAGTGAAAAAGCCTAACATAAAAAGATTACAAAGATCATAAAAATTGACTTTGAAAACACCCTGCTCTGTAAGCATGGCGTTTTCAAAGTCGGGGGTAAAATGCAATTCTTAGTTCAATTTATTGAACGATCACTGTTAGCAATGAAATTAATTTCATTGCGGGTAAATTACTCACCATGATCTCTTAAAATATTGATACCGCCTTGAACTTAAGTTCAAGGCTAATATAAATCGTTCAATAAATTGAACTAAATTTCTAACAGCAATTATCTCCTTTTCATAATTTTTATTTCTTTTCATCGTTCATCGTTCATACTTCATACTTATTGTGAAATTATCACAGCGTTTTTCAGAAGCTTTAAGCTTTGCCTTTGAACTCCATCAAGATCAAGAGAGAAAAGGCTCTGGTATTCCCTATATTTCCCATTTATTAGGGGTGGCCAGTTTAGCCTTAGAATATGGGGCCGATGAAGATGAGGCGATCGCCGCCTTACTTCACGATGCGATCGAGGATCAGGGCGGGATCGCCACCAGAGACGAGATTTTACGCCGTTTTGGGGAAAAAGTCACCAAAATTGTCGAAGGTTGTAGCGACTCACAAACTATCCCTAAACCACCTTGGAAACAGAGAAAAAAAGCCTATTTAGAACATTTAAAAAAGGCAGATCAATCAGTTTTATTAGTAGCAACAGCCGATAAATTATATAATGCCCGTTCAATTTTAAAGGATTATCACTTATTAGGGGATGAAATTTGGGAGCGTTTTCACGGCAAAAAAGAGGGGACAATTTGGTATTATCAATCTTTAGTTACAGTATTAAATTCCCGTAATTGTGATTTATTAATTCAAGAATTAGTTAAAGAATTAATCACAGTAGTAGAAAAAATCCAAAAATTATAATTACAAATCATACCCTAATTCAGCAACGCCACCCCCCAGAGAGGAACATTTTTAAGTAGTCGTAGTCAGCACATCTGATATAATGTCAGATGTCAATTGTCATCTGAAAAAACAAACTTTTATTATTCTGGTATTTGGAAGTGTCTAAAAAAATTAAACAATTAACTTTGACCCCTGTTATTCTTAGCATCTTAGCTGTTGTTAGTCCTTTAAGTTTGGCTCAACCTGCTCATGGTCAGACTCTTGAAGAAACTCCAATCGTGGTTCAATCAAATCATTCTGAATTAATCGCTCAAAATGAAACCCAACCTCAAAATAACACATCAGAAGCAAAAGTTTTAGTAGCGGAAATTGTGGTTTCTCAAAAATCCGGTACAATCACTCCAGAATTTGAAAATCTAGTCTTAGATACCATTCAAACTCGTCCGGGTACGCAAACCAGTAGATCTCAATTACAAGCCGATGTCAATGCGGTTTATGAAACGGGTTTATTTGCCGATGTAACCGTTATTCCCGAAGATACGGATTTAGGTGTGAGGATTACTTTTCAAGTTGAACCCAATCCCATTTTAACAAGGGTTGAAGTACAACATATTCCCGCTAATATGGACAATTCTGTTTTACCAGATGATAAAATTAACGAAATTTTTGCTAATAATTACGGCAAAATTCTTAATTTGAAAGACTTACAACAGGGTATTCAAACTTTAAATCAATGGTATAAAGATCAAGGTTATGATTTGGCTCAAGTGGTGGGCGCACCTGAAATTTCTAGTGATGGAGTAGTTACTTTAATTATCGCTGAAGGTGTGGTAGAAGATATTAAAGTTAGATATTTTAATGAAAATCAAGAAGAAGTGGAAGGAGTGACAAGGGATTTTATTATTAAACGAGAAGTGGAATTAAAAGCGGGTGATGTTTTTAATCGTAATCTGGCACAAAGGGATTTACAAAGGGTTTTTGGTTTGGGTTTATTTGATGACGTGAGGCTTTCTTTTAGTCCGGGGGAAGATCCCAGTAAGGTGGTGGTTAATGTGGATGTAGTGGAAGGTAATACAGGATCATTGGCCGCAGGTGCGGGTGTAAGTTCCGCCAGTGGTTTATTTGGAACTCTTAGTTATCAACAGAAAAATTTAGGGGGTAATAATCAAATTTTAGGGGGTGAAGTGCAGTTAGGCACAAGGGAATTATTATTTGATTTGAGTTTTACCGATCCTTGGATCGCAGGAGATCCCTATCGTACTTCCTACACGGTGGACTTTTTCCGTAGACGTTCCATTTCTTTTATTTTTGATGGGGGAGATCCTGAAATTAATTTACCTAATGGCGATCGCCCTCGCATTGTGCGCATAGGTGGCGGAGTTAGTTTTTCTCGCCCATTTCCAGCTAATCCCTTTGAAAAGGCTGATTGGCGTTTTTCCACTGGTTTAGAATATCAAAGAATAGAAATAACCGATGCTGATGGAAATACTAGCCCCTTGGATGCTTTAGGAAATCAGACCAGTTTTAGTGATAGTGGCATTGATGATTTAATTACTTTTCAGTTTGGAGCGAGTAGAGATCGCCGTGATGACGCTTTACAGCCTACCAGTGGCTCTTTCTTGCGTTTAGGAATGGATCAAACCGTACCTTTAGGATCGGGTAGTATTTTATTTAATCGCATTCGTGGTAGTTATAGTTATTATATTCCGGTGGACTACCTCAAATTAAGTGAAGGCCCACAGACGATCGCTTTAAATATCCAGGCCGGAACGATTATCGGCGATTTACCGCCCTATGAGGCTTTTTCTCTGGGTGGGAGTAACTCGATCCGAGGTTATGATGAAGGGGATGTGGGCAGTGGCCGCTCCTTTTTACAGGCAACGGCGGAATATCGTTTTCCCTTATTTTCCGTGATAGGGGGGGCTTTATTTATGGATTATGGCACGGATCTTGGCACGGGTAACAGTGTTCCGGGAGATCCGGCCGGTGTGAGAAATAAACCCGGTGATGCTTTTGGTTATGGTTTAGGGGTGAGAATACAATCTCCTTTAGGCCCGATTCGGGTAGACTATGCCTTAAATGAGGGTGGTGACAGTAAAGTTCATTTCGGTATTGGGGAAAGATTTTAAACAGTTGATATTTACCAATCATACATAACCAATTTTATGACTTTTACGATTAAAAATCCGGTTGAATGTTCGGGCATCGGGCTTCATTCGGGGGAAATAACTCACGTTAAATTACTTCCGGCTCAAGCTGATCAAGGGCGTTATTTTGTGCGCGTAGATCTACCGGATCAGCCTCAAATTTGCGCTAATTTAAGCTCGGCGGGGGAAACTACCCTTTCCACTGAATTAACTCAAAATGGGGCTAAAGTGCGCACGGTGGAGCATCTTTTAGCGTCTTTAACTGCTTTTGGGGTTAATGATGTGTGCATTGAAATTAATGGGGCTGAAGTGCCTTTATTAGATGGCTCGGCTCAAGTTTGGCTTGAACTTTTAGCAAAGGCTGAATTAAGCCAAAATTCAGAGGGTAATCTTAATTTATTTTCTGAACAAAAAATTGTAGAACCTATTTCTATTTATGATGGGGAGGCTTTTGTGACGGCTTTCCCTTCTAGTGAGATGCGTTTTACCTATGGAATTGATTTTCCCTATCCGGCGATCGCCAATCAATGGTATAGTTGGAATCCTCAGAAAGACTCTTTTGCGGAGGCCATCGCCCCGGCCAGAACTTTTGGCTTTGCGGATCAGGTGGAAAAATTAAAAGCAATGGGCTTAATTAAAGGTGGTAGTTTAGAAAATGCCCTTGTATGTGACAATGAAAAATGGTTAAATCCACCTTTGAGGTTTTCAAATGAGCCAGTCCGTCATAAACTATTAGATTTAATAGGGGATTTAAGTTTATTAGGAACTATTCCCCAAGCTCATTATTTAGCCTATAAAGCCAGTCATCATTTACATATTCGTTTAGCTAAAGCTATCAGTTATCAGCTATCAACTATCAGTCATTAGTTGTTATTTATTACTTATTATTTATTAATTATTATTATTGTTATGTCAGAAGAAACAACTCCCATAAAAACTACTTTTAATGTTCAAGAAATTCATCAATTATTACCCCATCGTTATCCCTTTGCTTTAGTTGATCGAATTATTGATTATATCCCAGGAAAGAAAGCTGTGGGCATTAAAAATGTTACTTATAATGAGCCATTTTTTCCCGGTCATATTCCCAGTTTACCCTTAATGCCAGGGGTTTTAATAGTAGAAGCAATGGCACAAGTTGGGGGTATAATTTTAACTCAAATGCCCGGACTTGAAGGAAAATTTTTTGCTTTTGCTGGTATAGATCAAGTTAAATTTCGCCGCCCCGTTACCCCTGGGGATCAATTAATTATGACGGTAGAATTATTAACGATGAAACGTCAAAGAATTGCTAAAATGAAGGGCGAGGGAACAGTAGATAATCAAAAAGTTGTTCAAGGAGAAATGTTATTTTCTTTAATTGATTAATGGTTATTAGTTATTTGTGATTATCAATTATTAATTATCCATTATTACTTATCAATTATCCATTATTACTTATCAATTATTAATTATCCATTAAAATGATTCATTCTACTGCGATTATTCATCCTCAAGCTCAACTAGATCCCACCGTGAAAATTGCCCCCTATGCTGTTATTGGAGAAGGGGTAAAAATTGGCGCAAATACCACCATTGGAAGTCATGTAATTATTGATGGGCTAACAGAAATTGGCGAAAATAATCGCATTTTCCCCGGCGCGGCGATCGGTTTAGAACCCCAAGATTTAAAATATAAAGGTGGTCAAAGTAAGGTCATTATTGGTAATAATAATACCATTAGGGAATATGTTACCATTAATCGAGCTACTGCGGAAGGTGAAATTACCAAAATTGGCCATAATAATTTATTAATGGCTTATGTTCATGTGGCACATAATTGTCAATTAGAAAATAATATTGTTATTGCTAATAATGTGGCCTTGGCCGGTCATGTTGAAATTGAAAGTAAAGCCGTGATCGGGGGTATGTTAGGAGTTCATCAATTTGTCCATATTGGTACAATGGCCATGTTAGGAGGAATGAGTCGTATTGAGCGAGATGTGCCTCCCTATATGTTAGTTGAAGGTAATCCTTCAAGGGTAAGATCTCTTAATTTAATTGGCTTAAAAAGGGCAGGTTTAACATCAGATGAAATGAAAAGTTTAAAAGATGCTTTTCGTCTTTTATATCATTCTGATTTAACTTTTACTCAAGCACTAACCACCTTAAAAAATCAAGAAAAAAATAATTATATTGAACATTTATGTAATTTTATTGAAGGGTCAATTGCCCAAGGTAGAAGGGGTATTATTCCGGGAAAATAAGACTTTTATTATCAATTGTCAATGATCACAATTATCAATTGTCTATCAATTGTCAATTGATAAATGAAGCACTTTTTCTAAAGTCAGTAAAGAACAATCTAAATTATCATTAATAATTTGTACCTCAAAATTAGACGCTTCTTCTAATTCTTCTATTGCCCGATTTAATCTTTTAATAATTACATTTTCTGTGTCAGTTCCACGGCCTCTTAAACGTCTTTCTAATTCCTCAATTGAAGGAGGTAAAATAAAAATTCTTAAGGCAGAAGGAAAACTTTTTTTAATTAAATTTGCTCCATTAGTTTCAATTTCTAAAATAACAGTTTTCCCTTGATTAATTAATCTTTCAATATTTTGGCGCGGCGTTCCATAATAATTATCCGCATATTGCGCCCACTCTAAAAATTCCCCCTGTTCAATTTTAGTTTTAAATTCATCTACAGTTAGAAAAAAATAATCCTTTCCATCTATTTCACCCTCACGAGGTTGACGGGTAGTAGCAGAAATAGAAAGATTTAAGTTAGAATACTTTTTTAAAAGCGATCGAACTAAAGTCCCCTTCCCAACACCACTTGGCCCAGTAATTACAACTAATTTTCCAATGGACATAAATCACCAATTATTAAACATTAAATGATTGAAAATTATTAATCAATCATAACAGTAAATGGTCATTAAAATTAACAATTAACTAATAGATTTATGATTAATAAAACGATGTGCCACCGTTTCCGGTTGAATTGCCGATAACACAACATGAGTAGAATCCGTAATAATCACCGCCCTTGTGCGTCTACCATAGGTTGCATCAATTAAACGATTATTCTCCTTAGCCTCATTAATAATACGTTTAATCGGTGCAGATTCAGGACTAACAATCGCAATAATTCGATTTGCCGACACAATATTCCCAAAACCAATATTAACCAGTTGAATATCCATAATAATTCCGTATTAATAACTCGTAATTTTGATAAATTAAGACAATCTAAAAATACTTAAAATTCATTCATCTTTTATTAATTGACAATTGACATTAATTTAATTAGGTTTAAAAACCCCAAAAAGTGCAAAAACAAAAAAATTTTTTCTTATTTTCAAACCTCCATTTTTAAGTAAAGGTTCTTGTCAACTGTTCAATAACTTGATTTTGCTTTAATTTTAAATATTTTTGCTTTAATTTTAGCTTTTTTTAACTTTTTGACACATCAAAATTCTAATTGAATGTATTTTGTTGAACCTAGCGTTATAAAATACACTAATCAACCTCAAAATTTTCCTTAATCAAATTATAATTATTTCAGTTTAAATGATTTCAAAAGAAGCCTTAGCCGCCTTTCTCAAACATGAGCGCAAAAATTATCGAGTCACCATTTTTGGTTCAGCACGAATTGAAAAAGAAAAATCCCTTTATCAAGAAGTACAAAAATTTGCTTTTGATTTAACTCAACTAGGCTGTGATATTGTCACAGGAGGAGGCCCAGGCCTAATGGAGGCCGCCAATGAAGGAAGTATTTTAGGAGATCCCCTAGATCAAACTAAATCTATTGGTATTAGAATTGATCTTGATTTTGAACAACATACTAATCCCTTTGTCGAAGAAGTTTACCATCATCATACCTTCTTTTCACGCCTACAACATTTTGCTTTAATTGCTGATGCCTTTGTGGTAGTACCAGGGGGCATTGGTACGGCCTTAGAATTTTTTATGATTTGGCAATTAATTCAAGTCAAAAAATTAACAAATACCCCCTTAATTATGGTGGGAAAAATGTGGTCAGAACTTTGTGATTGGGCAACAGAATATATGGTTAATAACCCTAATCAACTAGCCTCTTTAGATGATCTTAAAATTCCCATTTGTGTCAACAACTTTGAAGAAGCCAAGCAAATTTTAGCCCACCATCAAGAACACTTTAAAACCTCTTTAAAAGAGCCAAAATAATTAATTATTAATAATTGATTCAACCCCAAAAATACCCTATTCAAATAATTGATAATAGGGATATTCTTTAGCGATTCCCTGTTTTTTTTCCAAAGTAAAATTAACAATTTCCCAACTAGGATCACCATCACATTGATCACTAAATTCCACTGGAATACCATATAATTTTAAACTCTGAAATTCCGATTCTTGGCCAACAATTTTACCAGTTTCTAAATAACTAATCATTAAATCTTGATAACGATAAGAAATAGTTATTTTTGTCGCCAAATAACCTTCTAAATAAAGCCGATCTAAAGCTTCATGAATTTCAAAACGTATCCCATCAGGATGATTATGTTGACGATACCATTTATCCTGCCAATAACGCCAATGTCGCCCCGAATGCAAATGCACAAGTTCTCCCGTATTCCCATCAGCCTCAAAAGCCCCATGACGAGAACATAAATAACTATCAGTTAAAGTTAAAGCCCCAATCGTAGCATCACAATGGGGACATTTAATTTCCGGGCCAAAAATCGGGTATTGCGAAGGTAAATCCATTATTTGTGCCTTGGTTGTTGATATAATTAAAATCAGAAATTTTTAAACTTCTAATTTAATTTTAATTCAGAAATCTTGTCAGTCAACAATCAAATGAGTTCAGTTAATCCTAATTATTGGCCATCTCCCGATACTTCAGCCTGTAGTTTTATTGCCCCTAATGCCCTTGTAATGGGCGATGTAGTCTTAAAAGAAGGTTGTAGTATCTGGTATAATGCAGTAATACGGGCTGACATTGAACGTATTGAGATCGGCCGTTTTACCAATATTCAAGATGGAGCAATTTTACACGGAGATCCAGGTGAAATCACCATCATAGAAGATTATGTCACCGTTGGCCATCGAGCAGTGATCCACGCCGCAAAGATCGAAGAAGGTTGTTTAATAGGTATTGGAGCGATTATTTTAGATCAAGTTACAGTGGGCAAAGGCAGTATTATTGGAGCAGGATCAGTCGTCACAAAAGATGTTCCCCCCTATTCTCTAGTGATGGGTGTTCCCGCCAAAAAAGTCAAAGATGTATCTCAACAACAGGCTTTAGAATTAATTGAACACGCCAAAAAATATCAAAAATTAGCCTTATTTCATGCAGGAAAATCTAAGATGACAGGCTTTGAAACCAATCAATAAGCCTTGATTCAACATTTCTCAACTATCAAATATCAACTTTTAACTAATAAAAAAAACCCCTCCCAGATGGAGAGGGGTTTGTGGAGAACTAAAAGCAACTTTATCTAGCCTTAGAGAGCGTTACCACGAGGTAATACTTCTTCAGGGAAGATAAAGCGCTCATGGGGTTGATCTTGAGGAGCCATCCAAGCTCTCATACCTTCATTTAATAAGATATTTTTGGTATAGAATGTTTCAAATTCAGGATCTTCTGCGGCTCTTAACTCTTGAGATACAAAGTCATAAGCACGGAGGTTTAAAGCTAACCCCACAATGCCGATCGCACTCATCCATAAACCCGTTACGGGTACAAATAACATGAAAAAGTGTAACCAACGCTTGTTAGAGAAAGCAATCCCGAAGATCTGAGACCAGAAACGGTTCGCAGTCACCATCGAATAGGTTTCTTCCGCTTGAGTCGGTTCAAATGCACGGAAAGTATTAGCTTCATCGCTATCTTCAAATAAGGTATTTTCTACCGTTGCACCGTGAATAGCACAAAGTAAAGCACCACCTAAAACTCCCGCTACACCCATCATATGGAAGGGGTTAAGAGTCCAGTTGTGGAAACCTTGTAAGAATAAGATGAAACGGAAAATTCCCGCTACACCAAAAGAAGGAGCAAAAAACCAACTAGCCTGTCCGAGAGGGTACATTAAAAATACACTCACGAAAATAGCAATAGGTGCGCTAAAAGCGATCGCATTATAAGGACGAATCCCCACAAGACGAGCGATTTCAAATTGACGGAGCATAAAGCCAATTAGGGCGAAAGCACCATGTAAAGCTACAAACGACCAGATACCGCCAATCTGACACCAACGGGTGAAATCCCATTGAGCTTCAGGCCCCCATAAAAATAACAGGGAATGACCCATGCTATCGGCAGGGGAAGAAACGGCGGCGGTAATGAAGTTACAGCCTTCGAGGTAGGAACTAGCTAAACCGTGAGTATACCAAGAGGTTACAAAGGTTGTTCCGGTTAACCAACCACCTAAAGCTAAATAGGCAGTGGGAAATAATAAAATTCCAGACCAGCCTACGAAAACAAAACGATCACGTTTGAGCCAGTCATCGAGGACATCAAAAACGCCTCTTTGAGCAGGTGCGCGTCCTACCGCAATTGTCATGACGTAAATCTCCTAAATTAGATGTAAGTACAAATTTTTATTTTAGATTAGGGCGTTGTGTTTATGGTGATAAACACAATTGTGAGAAAAATTTACTTTTCTTAACTTTTTTTATTTTAAAACAAACTTGGTCAATTTGCTAGTCAAATTCTTAACAAAATCTAAAATTTCTTGATCAAATTTTGATTAAGGTCAATAATTGACAGTTGACCCATCATTTTTTACAAAAAAGTGGTCAATTTGAGCAAAATACATTAAAATAAAAAAGCTAAATATCTGGAGAGGTGGCAGAGTGGTTGAATGCGGCAGTCTCGAAAATTGTTATGGCGGCAACGTCATCGAGGGTTCAAATCCCTCTCTCTCCGTTAATTTTAATCATTTTTAATCAAGATGCGGCATTAGAATGCAGCGAGAAAAATTCAAACAACAATTATGGCAATGGAGGGGAATTTGGTTGACAGTTCCGGCGGTTGTTATTTTAATTATTGTGGGAATCCTAACGGGTTTTTTTCAATTATTAGAATGGGCGACTCTGGATCAGTTTTTTCGTTTGCGTCCTTCTGAGACTCCTGACTCTCGCATTGTTTTAGTGACCATTGATGAAGATGATCTTAATAGTCTTGGACAGGGTAATTTATCCGATCGAACCATTGCCCAAGTCATCACCAATTTAAAACAATATCAGCCAAGGGTAATCGGTTTAGACCTTTATCGTAATTTTTCCATTGAACCCGGCACTCAAGAATTATTAAAAATTTACCAAACTACGCCCTATTTGATCGGGGTGGAAAAAGCTGTTGGTAAGTTAATTGCACCTCCTGACGGTTTGCCCTATCCCGATCAGGTTGGTTTTGCGGATTTAATTTTAGATGGAGATGGCAAAATTAGACGAGGTTTAATTTCCATTCGTCAACCGGATCAGACAATTGAATTAAGTTTTGCTACTCAATTAGCTTTAAACTATCTTTTAAAAGACAAGATTAAACCCCAAGCTATTGCTGATCATCCCAATTTAATCCAGTTAGGAAAAAGTATCTTTTCCCCCCTTAGAAAAAATGATGGTAGTTATGTGCGCGTAGATAACGGGGGTTATCAAATTATGTTAAATTATCGAGGGCCGATCGAGCATTTTCAAAGAATTTCCATTCGAGAAGTCTTAGATCAAAAATTTCCACCGGAATTAATCAGCGATCGCATCGTCATTATCGGTTCAGTGGCCGAAAGTATCAACGAATTTTTTAACACCCCCTATAGTTATTATTTTTTGGGTAGTCCCAGTCGCAGTTCAGCTTTAGTGATCCATGCTAACTTAACCAGTCAGATCATCAGTGCGGCCTTAGATGGCAGAGCCTTATTAAAAGTGTGGTCAGATCCCATCGAATGGCTTTGGATTTTAATTTGGTCATCGATCGGAACCATTGGCCGTTGGTTATTATTAGAAGCCCGTTTATTTAATCATCATAAAGCCTCTCAATGGACAATGATCGGGGTTTTCATCATACCAGGAAGTTTATTAATTTTCACTATTAGTTATTTGGCTTTTTTAAGTGGTTGGTGGCTTCCAGTAATCACACCCTTAACGGCCTTTATTAGTTCATCTATTATTATCACCAGTTATCACCATCGTTATTTACAAAATTTAGCATCAATTGATCAATTAACTCAAGTAGCTAACCGTTATTTTTTTGATCAATTTTTAGAAAAAGAATGGTGGCGCAAAAGTAAAGAAAAACAAGTAATCTCTTTAATTTTATGTGATATAGATTACTTTAAAAATTATAACGATGCTAAAGGACATTTGGCAGGGGATGAATGTTTACACCAAGTCGCCCAAGCCATTAGTAAAGCCGTGCGTCAAACCGATCTAGTTGCTCGTTATGGCGGAGAAGAATTTGCTGTTATTTTAGTCAATACCCCCCTTGAAAATGCCATCCAAATTGGTCAAAGGATACATAAATCAGTTAATAGTCTTAATCTTCCCCATCCTAATTCAAATGTTAATCCTTATGTTACTTTAAGTTGTGGGCTTAGTACCATGATCCTTAATCCTAATCATAGTCCCAGTGATTTAATTAAAAGAGCCGATCAAGCCCTTTATACCGCCAAAGCTAACGGTAGAAATCGTTTAGAAATTGCACATTGACGGGTAAAATCCCTTCTATTCTAAAGCTTTTCAGTTTTTTGTTACCCCTTGACGGCTAAAATATTCAGCATAATCTCACAGAAAAATATACAATCTTGATAGATTAAATTTAACCTTAGTTATTTAAAAGATGAACTCTGGAATTGACTTACAGGATAGTTTTATAAAAAGTCTAACGGACTTAGGACTTCCGGCGGATCTGGCTAAACTACTGTGGATCCCCCTGCCCTTATTTTTGATGATTATTGCCGCTACGGTGGGAGTTTTAGTCTGTGTTTGGCTAGAACGTAAAATTTCCGCCGCCGCCCAACAGAGGATCGGGCCTGAATATGCCGGGCCTTTAGGGGTGTTACAACCGATCGCTGATGGTCTAAAGCTAGTCTTTAAAGAGGATGTGATCCCTGCTAATGCTGACAACTGGCTTTTTACCATTGGGCCTGCTTTAGTGGTCATCCCCGTATTTTTATCCTATTTAATTGTACCTTTTGGTCAAAACATCGTAATTACTGATCTAAATATTGGGATTTTTTTATGGATTGCCTTATCTAGTATTGCCCCCATTGGTCTTTTAATGTCAGGTTATGCCTCTAATAATAAATATTCGTTATTAGGAGGATTAAGAGCCGCCGCCCAATCTATTAGTTATGAAATTCCCTTAGCTTTATCTGTACTAGCCATCGCCATGATGTCCAATAGTTTAAGCACTATTGATATAGTACAACAACAGTCAGGTTATGGCATTTTAGGCTGGAATATTTGGCGACAACCCGTTGGTTTTATCATCTTCTGGATCGCCGCTTTAGCCGAATGTGAAAGATTACCTTTTGACTTACCCGAAGCGGAGGAGGAGTTAGTAGCAGGGTATCAAACGGAATACGCCGGAATGAAATTTGGTTTATTTTACGTTGGTTCTTATGTTAATTTAACCCTTTCTGCCCTCGTTTTTGCCGTTTTATATCTAGGTGGTTGGGAATTTATTATTCCCATTGATAAACTAGCCAGTTGGATCGGCGTGAGCGAAACAACCCCATGGTTACAAGTGTTAACCGCTTCTTTGGGCATCACTATGACCATTTTAAAAGCTTATTTCTTAGTATTTTTAGCTGTATTATTACGTTGGACAGTGCCAAGGGTAAGAATTGACCAATTATTAAATTTAGGTTGGAAATTTATGTTACCCGTCTCTTTAGCCAATTTATTAATTACCGCCGCCTTAAAATTATCATTTCCCTTTGCTTTTGGCGGTTAAATTTTAAAAATTCGATCCCCTTAAACCCCCTCTCCCAAATGAGAGAGGGGTTTATTTTTGATTAATTAACGTCTGTTCACAGAAACGATCCAAGTGCCAATTTTTAAATATAAAGGAATTTCATTATTGGCCGGCATAAATGAGCCATTAAAATAAAACATTCCACCAAAACGAGGGTTTCTCACATTACTAAATACTACTTCTAAAGCATCTCCCCTCTGTAAAGCCTCTCTTAAATAAGTCTTATCAAGTTGATCTAATTGATCATAATTGATACCTATTTCCACAAAATTAGCTTCTTCATCGGAAATAATATCTAATGCCTCCCTTGGTACTGACTCCTCATTAATTCTTAATTCAATATTATCAGAGTCAATTCTGCCATTAAATCTTTCTTCATAACTAATGCGAATTTTAGATACTCCTTCGGTGATTTTTTCGGCGGGAATATTGAAGCGATAACGCTCTCTAGCATTAGCTCTCATGCCAAAATCCCAACAAAAGGGCAATTCATCGCCCCGCTCTTGGAGGCCACTCCATAAGGTTAAACCACTACATTCAGCTTTAGCTATTTGGGGAAAACCAACGATGACGCTTGTTGATAATAAAACTATTCCAAAAGTAGATTTCCAAGGCATTTTTGAGAATAACATAACTATTTAAACTAAAAGTAAAATTACTATAATTGATAAAAATATATTGTCAGAAAACTTTAAATATTTCTATACTGTAACATTAATTAAACAGGTTACTGATCCCAGTTGACTGTTGAATGTGAAGACGTTAGTTGATCTCAAAAAGTGCCATTGAAGATTCAATTTTACAAAAAAAATAGTCCTCTCCTAATACTTATTACTTATTACTGATTCTTATTTATTAACTTTCTGGCTTAAAATTCAAAGAAACAGAATTAATACAATAACGCAGGCCGGTGGGTTGAGGCCCATCATTAAAGACATGGCCTAAATGGGCATCACAGGAGGCACAATGCACCTCTGTGCGTTTCATAAAGAAACTATAATCATTTTCCGTGGCCACATTTTCATCGTGGAGAGGTTGCCAAAAACTAGGCCATCCCGTGCCTGAGTCAAACTTTTGATCAGAACTAAACAGTTCAGCCCCACAACAAACACATTGATAAATACCTTTATCTTTTAAATTGTAATATTGGCCGGTAAAAGCCCTTTCCGTACCTTTTTTGCGAGTAACTTGGTACTGTTCGGGACTTAAAACTTCTTGCCATTCTTGCTCGGTTTTCTGAACTTTAGCTGACATAGATCTATCCTTGAAAAAAATAAAGATTACATTACATTTGAATTGTAACAATTTTAGAAAATTTGATCATCCTTAATCCTTAATCCGTTGATAATTTTGCTAGATCTCAATTTTGGAAGATTGACTGTGGAGTAATTATTAATCAGTTACCAATGACTAATGACCAATCAATGAGACAATAGAAATAATGTTTATTAAAGTAGATTATATTATTCGTGAATACAAATCGTACAGTTTCAGATACTAAAAGGGATTTTTATACCCATCATAACCGCCCGATCAACTCTATTTACCGACAGGTGGTTGAAGAATTATTGGTAGAAATGCACTTATTATCTGTTAATGCAGATTTTCGCCAAGATGCAATTTATTGTTTAGGTGTAGTTACTGCTTTCGATCGCTTTTTAGCTGGATACCAACCGGAAACTGATAAAATTTCAATTTTTAATGCCCTTTGTCAGTCAGTGGGGGGATCACCTGAAACTTATCGTCAAGAGGCTCAAACCGTGTCTTGTTTGCCGGAAAATTGGTCTATGGATGATTTTCTCAACTGGATCACACAACCAAAGGATGGAGATGGCACTCAAATTTTAACTAATACCATCAATTCGATCCGTCAAAATCCTAATTTTAAATATAGTCGTCTGTTTGCCATCGGGGTCTATGCTTTAATGGAGAAAATTGATCCCCAATCAACGGCCGATAGTCAAAAACGTAATTCTGTTTTAGAAAAAATTGCCTTGGCTTTAGGTTTTTCTCAAGATAAAATTCAAAAAGATTTAGATATTTATCGTAGTAATCTGGAAAAAATAGAGCAAGTTTTATTATTGCTTCAAGAAACCATCGAAAGCGATCGCAAAAAACGCCTAGAAAGAGAAGCCAATAAAAGTTAATCCTCATCAGTAACAGATGACTAAGGAGGAAAAATGATACATTTACGTTTTGAAGGACGCTCCTACGATTTAACACAAGATCAGGTCAAGATTACCCCACAGATGGGCGATCGGCAAATTAAAGAAAAATTAGCCCAATATTTAGATCTTCATCATAGCGGCCTTGATGATTATGTAATCGATCGCCCAGCCAGTGGTGATTTAATCATTCGTCCTGAAGCAGTTTACGGTTAACTCTTAACCCCAAAGCCAACTCCTCTCTAGCAGTTAGGGGAGTTGGCTTTGTAATTTTTGATTGAAGAATCAGTGATCAAGATTTTTGAAATTGTTAAAAAAATATACAATTCTTAATAAATCAACTAAGAAATACCAAAACAGTTTAATCTAGTTTCTGACTGATCTATCAAAAATCAATCAAGTTATATCTTTTCTATTTCATAGAAAAAACCACAGAACAAGCCAAAACTATTGTAATAACTGGATTTAGCTAGTTTTTACCCAGTTGAGGCCATCTGATAAGATAAAAAAAACTCTCTATATTTCAACATTTGATAGGAGATCTTTAATAAATCATGAGTACTAACTCCAGTGGTGGAACTTTTGTGGCACGGCCACAGCTATATCAAACTGTCGCTTTAACCACGATTAGTCAAGCTGAACAACAAGATCGTTTTCCTGAAATTGGTGAATTAACTCAACTCACCGCCTATTTCCAATCGGGTAACAAACGCTTGGAAATTGCTCAAGTTCTCAGTGATAACTCCGATCTGATCGTTTCTCGTGGGGCGAATCGAATTTTTACTGGTGGCTCTCCAATGTCTTTTCTGGAAAAACCGCCTGAAGATGTCGCTCCTCAAAAGGCGCTGGTTTCAGCGACTTCGGCGGTGGAAGAAGGCATGAAATTAGGTACTGTTACATACGTTGATGCTAGTGGTAGCAAAAACAAAGGTGAGGGGATTTTTGGCGGAATCAAAAATCTTTTTGCTGGTAGTGGTGCGGGCCCCATTCCTGCTGGTTTTCGTCCCATTAATGTTTCTCGTTATGGTCCTACTTGGATGACCAAATCTTTACGAGATTTATCTTGGTTTTTACGCTATGTCACCTACGCCATTGTAGCAGGTGATCCCAGTATTCTGGTGGTGAATACCAGAGGTTTACAGGATGTCATCGCTAATGCTTGTCAAATTAGTGCGGCAATTGTAGCATTACAAGAGATGGGAGCGGCCTCAAAAGAATATTTTAGAGGAGATGCTCAAGCCAGAGAGATTGTTGATCAATACTTTAGTGTATTAATTGCGGAACTTAAAGCACCTTCTCCTGAGAATAAATTGCGCCCTAATCCTCATTTAAACGGATGGGGCAGAGAATTGCCTCAAAGTTATTATAATGCGGCTCAAAGAATACAAAAATTTGCGATGAGACCCGGTTTATCTGGGGTGGAAAAGGCAGATGTGCTTAAAGCGGCTTACCGCCAAATTTTTGAGCGTGACATCACCAAAGCTTACGGTCAATCAGATTCTTATTTAGAAACTCAAGTCAAAAATGGCGACATCTCAATGAGAGAGTTCGTCCGCCGTATTTGCCAAGGGCCTCTTTACCGTAAACAATTCTACGAACCCTTTGTTAACAGTCGAGTGGTAGAATTGGCTTTTCGTCATATTTTAGGACGTGGTGTTAGTACCCAACAAGAGTTCCAAAAGTATTTTGCGATTGTTTCGGTTGGTGGACTTAACGCTTTAGTCAATGAGCTTGTGAACTCGAATGAGTATGGGGAATATTTCGGTGAAGAATTTGTCCCCTATCTTCGTGATTTGGGAGAGGAAGCTCAAATGGCTCGGACATGGGGAATGCAACATGACCTGTTTAAGTATAGCGCTCCTTTCCGTAAAATACCTCACTTTATTACCACTTTTGCACAGCGCAATCAACCCTTACCCGATCAGCACGTTTACGGTTCTGGCAATGATCCCCTTGAAATTCAATTTGGTGCGATCTTCCCGAAAGAAACCCGTAATATGAGTGCTAGTCCTGCTCCTTTTGGCAAGGATACCCGTCGGATCCTGATCCATCGTGGGCCTGGTATTAATAACCAACTTTCTAACCCTTCGGCTAAAGCGGTTAACCCTGGTTCTTTAGGGGCGAAAGTATTTAAGGCTTCTGCTTCCACAGGTGAAGATCAACCTTCGGCTAAGGCTTTAATTTTAGCGGCTTACCGTCAAATTTTTGGACGGGATGTGTATGAAGGTCAAAAAGTGGCACAGGAAGAAACTCGTTTCGCTAACGGCGAGATCAGTATGAAAGAATTTGTGAGAGTTTTAGCTAAGTCTGATACTTTCCGTAGTTTATACTGGACTCCTTTCTACGTTTGTAAAGCGATCGAGTATATTCACCGCCGTATTTTAGGCCGTCCCACTTACGGCCGTGCGGAAATGAACCAATATTTCGATATTGCTTCTAAGTCTGGCTTCTATGCCGTAGTTGATACGATGATCAACAGCCAAGAGTATTCTGAAGCTTTTGGTGAAGATACCGTACCTTACGAGCGCTATTTAACTCCGGCCGGTTTACAATTACGTCATGTGCGTCCGGGTTCGATCGGTAAAGGGATCGGTGCCAAAGTGGTTAAAGAAGAAACACCCCGCTTTATCGAACTGGGTCAAGTTACCCAAATGCGTACTACTCCTGATGTTAACTTCCGTATTAACCAAGGGGTATCGGCACAACGGACTCAAACTAAAGCCTTCAAGTTAACCGATCGCAGTGATAAAGTTGCAGTTAATAATTTAATTGCGGCGGCTTATCGTCAAGTATTTGAAAGGGATCTTGCTCCTTTCACCATCGAGTCTGATTTTTCTGTTTTAGAAGCTCGTCTGCGGGATGGACAAATTACCGTTAAAGAATTTATTGAAGGTTTAGGCACTTCTAGCCTTTATATTAAGGAATTTTACGCTCCCTATCCTAACACTAAAGTGATTGAATTAGGGACTAAACATTTCTTAGGACGTGCGCCTTTAAACCAAAAAGAAATTCAACATTATAACCAAATTTTAGCAACCCAAGGTTTAAAAGCTTTTGTGAGTGCTTTAGTTGGTACGATGGAATATGCGGATGTATTTAATGAGGATACCGTCCCTTATCGGCGTTTCCCCACTTTACCTGCGGCTAACTTCCCTAATACGGAAATTTTATACAACAAGTTAACTAAGCAAGATAGTGACATTGTTGTACCTAGTTTTGAGCCTGTATAAATAGGTTAATTGATTTTTTTTAAGTTGAGGGGGGATAAAAGAAGGATCATCTTTTATCCCTTTTTTCTTAAATTTCTATATTTACTCAGTAATTAAATTGTAAACTACATAATAATTTACGTTAAAGCTAAATCTGATTTTAATTGATCTCAATAGCAACAAAACCATTTGTATGAGAAAATAAACCATTGCACACTTTATCAAAAAGGATTTAATTGTGACTGTTAGAGTAAGAATCGCACCATCTCCCACTGGTAATTTACATATTGGCACGGCTCGAACTGCCATATTTAACTGGCTTTTCGCCCGTAATCAAGGGGGAAATTTTATCTTAAGGATTGAAGATACGGACGAAGCGAGATCACGTCAAGAATATACTGATAATATCATGTCCGGTTTAACTTGGTTGGGGATTGATTGGGATGAGGGGCCTTTTTTCCAAACTCAGCGCCTCGAACATTATCAAAAAGCTATTCAAACTTTATTAGATCAGGGTTTGGCCTATCCCTGTTATTGTACACCCGAAGAACTCGAAGCGATGCGAGAAAAGCAAAAGGCTAATCAACAAGCCCCCCGTTATGATAACCGTCATCGTAATTTAAGTGAGGAAGAAAAACAAGCTTTTGAGGCTGAGGGCAGAAAACCTGTGATCCGCTTTAAAATTGAGGATGATCGGGAAATTGTCTGGCACGATCAAATTAGGGGTAAAGTGGTATGGAAAGGAAGCGATCTGGGGGGTGATATGGTGATCGCTCGGCGTGATGAAACGGGAAATGCTCCATTTGGGCAGGTTTTATATAATTTGGCGGTGGTGGTAGATGATATTGATATGAATATCACCCATGTGATCAGAGGTGAGGATCATATCGCTAATACGGCTAAACAGATTTTACTTTATGAGGGTTTAGGAGCGACTGTTCCGGTATTTGCTCACACTCCTTTAATTTTAAATCAGGAAGGCAGAAAACTCTCAAAACGGGATGGTGTAACTTCCATTGATGATTTTAGAGATATGGGCTTTTTACCTCAAGCGATGGGGAATTATATGTCTTTATTAGGTTGGACTCCTCCTGATGCCACTGCTGAAATTTTTACCTTAAAAGAAGCCTCTCAAACTTTTAGTTTAGAAAGGGTAAATAAGGCAGGTGCTAAATTTGATTGGGATAAATTAGACTGGATTAATAGTCAATATTTACATAAAATGCCCATTAATGAGTTAGTTTCTTTATTAATTCCTTACTGGGAAAAAGTAGGTTATTCTATTAATTTAGATAAAGATCAAGAGTGGATTGGGAGTTTAACTGCTATGATTGCACCTAGTTTAACTCGTTTAACTGATTGTGTGAAGGAATCTCGCTTAATTTTTGGGGAAAAGATTACCCATGATGAGGAGGCTTTAAAACAATTAAAACAAGAGGGAGTTAAAGAGGTTTTAAGCTCAATTTTAGAGGGAATTAAGGATAAAACTAATTTAACCCATGATGAAGCTCAAACTTTAATTAATCAAGTAACAAAAGCTCACAATGTTAAAAAGGGTGTAGTTATGCGATCGCTCAGGGCTGGTTTCATGGGAGAATTAAAAGGGCCTGATTTAATTCAATCATGGTTATTATTAAATCAAAAAGGTTGGGATCAAATTCGTTTAGAAAGTTCTTTAAAACAGATTTAAAAAAACCCTCTCCCCGAAATGGGGGGGGTTTCAAAGTCGGTGGTAAAATGCAATTCTTAGTTCAATTTATATTAGAAATTATCACTTTTTTAATAATTTGTGATTTATTAATCTTAAAAATAAGTGAAAAAGCCTAACATAAAAAGATTACAAAGATCATAAAATTTGATTTTGAAAAAACCCTGCTTTGAAGGCAGGGTGAGGGATAAGAATTTTACTCCCCAGAAGGGGAGAATTATTTAGGGTTGAATAGTTAAGGTTTTTAAATCAATACCCATTTCCTCAGAATAGGGGGCTAAAAACTCTTGATCTGAAAGTTCTTTCACATTGGTAGCAACCGCCTGATCTAAATCATTACTAGCAAAGGTGTTATTTTGTACCCATTGATCATAATCTTCTTGACTTTCTACATAAAGAGTAGTTTTCATCCCGCCATGATAGGAGCCACATAACTCCGCACAAATAATCGGATAAGTACCGATGCGAGTAGGTACAAACGATAAGAGGGTTTCTCTACCTGGTACAACATCTTGTTTAATGCGAAACTCCGGCAACCAAAAAGCATGGATCACATCTGCGGCCACCATTCTTAGCTCGATCGCTTGATCAACGGGTGCATGGATCTCCCCTGACACAATGCCTGTATCTTCATAAGTGAAAATCCAAGCATATTGAATACCATTAACATTAATTACTAAAGGTTTTTGGCGCACTGCCCCAGAGGGAGTACCTAAACCTAAAGCCACAGTGCGATCTTGACTATCTAAGGCTACCAGATTATCCCCTAAAGCCTGATCATCCATCTTCATGTCATGGTGATGGGCGATCTTTGTTCCCATATCATGGGAAGCCATCGGATCAAGGCCGCCCATGCGATTATAAATATCAAAACTATAAACCGCTAAGATGAAGACAATAATAGTGGGGATAGCAGTCCAAACAATCTCTAAGCCCACATTTCCTTCAATGGGAGGCCCATCAGTTTGATCGCCTTTTTTACGGCGAAACTTAATCAAAATATAGATTAAAGCCCCTTCTACTAATAAAAATAGTCCGGTGGCAATGGTCATCATCAAATTAAATAACGAATCAACGTCATTGGCTTCGGCTGAGGCCGCAACGGGCATTAAATTGTGATGTTGACCATACCAAAGACTCGCAAGGGTTAAAATAATTCCACAAATTAGGGTAAGGATATTACTAGGTATATTCACTGTTTTTATGTTTAATAAATAGTTGAGTCTTGATGTTAGTTCTATGTTATTAAAATTAAGCTCAATTTGCTCAATTTTCACATTTTTTTAAACAAACCTTGACAATTATTAGTTGACAATGGACAATGGAGGATTGCTTAATTAGGTCAAAGAACCCCTTTTTTTAAAGATAAAAAATTGTTTAATTTTCCTTTTTTTCAATCCTCTACTTTGAAGTAAAAATCACTATCCACTGTGTATTGTTAACTGTTGAATAATGTTTAATTATATTTTATTTTATAAACCTTATGAGGTTTTATGTCAATTTACCGATGCTGACCAAAAAGAAAAACCCCGTAAAACCTTAAAAGATTATCTTAATATTCCTGAAATTTATCCGGTTGGCCGTTTAGATTATGATAGTGAAGGTTTATTATTATTAACCGATAATGGGCGATTACAACACCGTTTAGCCCATCGAGAGTTTGCCCATCCACGCACCTATTTAGTACAGGTGGAAAGAGTCCCAACGGATCAAGACCTTCAACCCCTTCGTCAAGGTTTAACCATTCAAAATTATTGTACTCGTCCGGCGATCGCGCGAATTTTGACAGATGAGCCGGAACTTCCTCCTCGCAATCCTCCGATTCGTTATCGCAAAAATATACCCACTGCTTGGTTAGAAATAACTTTAACTGAGGGTAGGAATCGTCAAGTTAGGAGGATGACGGCGGCGATCGGCTTTCCCACTTTGCGTTTAGTGAGAACGGCCATCGCCTTACAACCATTATGGAAACAGTCAAAATCAAATCAAAAGATTACTCAACTAAATTTAACGGGATTAGCCCCCGGCCAATGGCGAGAAGTTAATCAATTAGAACGTCAACAACTAGAAAAACTGCTTTTTTGTTAACCATTAAAATTATTTGATAGACCTATGGCCAAAATAATTATAATTAATCAAAGAAAATCAATTCTTTGGGATTTCTTATCTTAAAACTCTAATATCTAACTTGAGAAGTTAAAACGATTACCCTTTGACTATCCGCTACCACCGCCCAAAAACCTTGATTTGTTAAACGCATTAAAAGTTGATTGGCCTCGGCCATATTATTAGTTTGTAATGCTAAAAGATAAGGATTTCCTAAATAAACCCCTAAGCCTACTTCTTTTCCGGTGATCGTTCTTAACTCGTTAGCAGTTTCTGGACGGTTAAAATAATTAACTAATACCACATAACCACGTCCCAAGGGTTGGGGGTTATAGCCTACGGTGGGAGGATTATTAGGCTGGTTAGAGGGACTGGGGAATTCCTCTGTCGGAATTTGAGATTGCCTTGGCGTGGCGATCACGGCGGGTAGACCCACCACTTCAACTACATATTTTCCAAAGCGATCGGCTTCATCTAAAGAGCGAAAACCCCCTAAGCGAGTTACGATCTGATCATTATACCTACAAACAATTTGATTCATTTGAGTGGGGATACTATTACGCAGTCTTTCTTGACTTTCCACATTGGGAGTATTGATTAATAACAAAAATTCCCTGTCCAAGGGAGCTTGACAGGTGGGGAAACTCACTTGAGCCAAACTAGGGGCAGTTTTGCCCACCAAACCCATTTCCAGAGGTAATAAACTCAGAAAACTTACCCAGAAAATTAATTGACGTGCCAGACAAAAAGATTTAAGGTTGAAGGAAAGTCTCATCATAAGTTAATGATTTTTTGAGGTCAAAATTCTTTTAAAACAATCAAGATACAGTTATTTTGGATCCTAGCTTAATTTTTCCCATTTCAAGGTAATTTTCTAAGACAAACTGCCACGATCTAAAAGTCATGACAGTTTAATCTTAATTTTTGTTGCTTATTTTAAATTAAGCTTCGTTAGAAGCTAAAGCTTCATCCTGTGTAGAAGCCTCAAAATTACCTGTTGAAACATATTCTAAGCGTAATTTTAACCAAGTAATAAATTGAGAATTAGTAGAAATTACCGCTACACAAGGCTGAGGACATTCGGCTTTAACACTATTCATTTCTGGCCTTTCAATAAAAGCAGGTTGTTTGACTAACCAAAAATCAATTTCTTTATTTTTTTCATTATAGTCTCTGGTACGTTCTTTTAAGACTTCTGCAAAAGGTTCTTCCTCTAATAAAAACTTTTGACTGGCCAAAACGTAATGATAAGTTGTCATGGTGCTTAATCTCCTTTCGTAAAAATTATGATAAAAAAATACGACTTATGTAGTTTACATTAAAACTAGCCACTTCATCCGATTTTTATTTTCACTTAACTATATAACTTAATAGTTAAGTGAAGAATAATGATTAAATAATTGGGGATCACTGTCCTTTCATGGCCTGTTTCATTTCTTTGACAGCCCTTTCTAAGCCCACTAAGACTGCCCGACTGATGATCGTATGACCGATATTTAATTCTTCCATTCCGGGTAAACAAGCCACTGGATAAACATTCCAATAGGTTAAACCGTGGCCGGCATTAACTCTTAAACCCAATGATAAAGCCTGTTCACATCCTCTTTCCAACACCTTTAACTCCTCATGGCGTTGTTGTTCGGTGGTAGCTTCGGCGTATTTGCCCGTATGAAGTTCAATGAACATCGCCTCAGTTTTTTTTGCGGCTTCAATCTGTTTTTCCTCTGCATCAATAAACCAACTTACGGGAATACCTCCACTCTGTAGCTGATCCACTACTTCCGAAAACCTCTGAAAATTACCTACGATGTCAATACCGCCCTCCGTTGTCACTTCTTCCCTTTTTTCAGGTACAAGGGTAACATAATTTGGTTTAATTTCTAGCGCGATCGCAATCATTTCGGGGGTAGGGGCCATTTCCAAGTTTAAATGAGTGCGCACGGTTTGACGCAACAACTGAACATCTCGATCTTGAATATGACGGCGATCCTCCCGTAAATGAACGGTAATACCATCGGCCCCGCCTAACTCAGCTAAAACGGCGGCGGCCACGGGATCAGGCTCAACGGTGCGTCTAGCTTGTCGAATGGTGGCTACATGATCAATATTGACACCTAGTGTTAACATAATTTTGCTTTTGTTATTTATTATTAATTATTCGTTACTATTAAATAATAATTAATTTTATTTGTCAAATTAAGTAATTTAAAACTAAATTTACTCAATTTAAAATATTAGTTTTTTGGGATCATTCCGATCCTTAATTAAAGAGGGTTAAATTATTTTTTCAGATGTTCAAAAACTGATTTATCTCCTATATCAGAAGGGATATTTTGCCAGAATTTTCTTAAGGCAAAAACAAGATATAAAATAGCCCATATTCCTAACCCAATTTTTTCTGTTTTTACTGATAAAATATGAACTAAATGGCCTAATAATAACATGGGTACTAAAGGGGTTAAAATTTTTGTTTCTAAACGGTTAAAACAAAAGGCTTCTTTAAAATAAATCCCTGTTAAAGCCACAAAAATCAAGCCAAGGCCGAATAAATTTAAAGGGTAATTATAAACATATTCAATAATTGGTTGATTAGTTTTAAATAATAAAAAAATACTAAAAATTGTACCAATAAACCAAAATATTTTTAACAAATTGTGTAAGGGTTTTAAATAGATATGAATTTTAGTTAAACTTATTCCTAAGCCTAAAATAAATAGGAAGAAAACACTATTAGAAATAACTGAATTAATAGCTAATTGAGGATAAAATAAAACTAAATTTGTTTCTATTAAAAAGCTAATAGCTGATAAGATTAAACCGCAGCGATAAATAATTACTTCTTTTTTATCTTCAGAAGTAATGGTAAACTGTCCATATTGACCTTCATAAATTTGAGGTTGAGAGTTAATAGATGTTGTCATAATTTATAATGTTAAAATAAATTGAAAATTGATAATTTTGTAATCAAAAATAATGAACTTAATTTTATTACTAATAAAAATCGTTCAATAAATTGAACTTAAAATTATATTTTACCATCTAAAATAAAAATAATCTACTCTAATTTGTATGAATAATTCCCGTTTGACTGAAATTAGTAAATTTTTAAGTTATCATTTACGCCATCACCCTGAAAAATTAGATTTAATTTTAGAAAATGGTGGCTGGGTTAACATTGATGATCTGTTAAATGCTTGTGAGCAAAATAATTTTTCTTTGTCTTTATTAGAATTAACTCAAGTGGTTATTAATAACGATAAAAAACGATTTTCCTTTGATGAAACTAACACTAAAATTAGAGCTAATCAAGGTCATAGTATTAAGATAGATTTACAATTAATTCCTCAACAACCTCCTGATTTATTATATCATGGGACTCATCATCAAGTATTAACAAATATTTTAGCACAAGGTTTACAAAAAATGTCCCGTCATCATGTACATTTATCTTTAGATATTATTACCGCTCAAAAAGTTGGTCAAAGAAGGGGTAAACCTGTAATTTTTGCAGTTAATTCTCAACAAATGAATCAAGATGGATTTATTTTTTATTGTAGTGATAATAATGTTTGGTTAGTTGATCATGTTCCTCCCCAGTATTTAAAATTAATTAATTCTAAATAATAACAAATGACTAATTTTATGATATTATTAAAAAAGTTAATTAATTTTCCTTTTTAAGTTGAGTCAATGATTGAACAAAAATTAGAACAACTCTATCATCTTTTCAGTGAAATGGATCGGGCTTTAATTGCCTATTCTGGGGGAGTAGATAGCACTTTAGTTGCTAAAATTGCTTATGATGTTTTGGGCGATCGCTCCTTAGCCGTTACGGCGGTTTCTCCGTCTCTTTTACCTGAAGAATTAGAGGATGCTCAGATTCAAACAGATTTTATTGGCATTAAACATGAATTAATTAACACAAATGAAATGGAAAATCCTAATTATACCTCAAACCCTGTCAATCGTTGTTATTTCTGTAAAAGTGAACTCCATGACACTCTGAAACCTCTGGCTTTAATGAGAGGCTATGCCTACGTTATAGACGGTGTAAATGCGGATGATCTCCAAGACTATCGCCCCGGTATTCAAGCGGCCAAGGAAAGAGGAGCGCGATCACCCTTGGCGGAGGTGGGGGTAACAAAATTAGAAGTGAGGCAAATTTCCGAAAAATTAGGGCTTCCTTGGTGGAATAAACCCGCTCAACCCTGTTTGTCATCCCGTTTTCCCTACGGTGAGGAAATTACCGTTAGTAAATTGCAACGGGTAGGCAGGGCGGAAGTTTATCTCAAAAAACAGGGGTGGCACAGTTTACGGGTGCGATCGCAAGGGGATACGGCTAGAATAGAATTACCACCTGAGCAAATTAAAAATTTTGTGGAAAAAACTGATTTAAAAGAATTAGTTAAAGTGTTTCAAAATTTCGGGTTTCTGTTTGTTACTCTTGACTTAGAAGGTTATCAAAGTGGAAAATTAAATAAAGAAATTAGTTATCAATTGACAGTTGGCAGTTGATAGTTGACAATTATTATTTAACAGATAACCAATAAACAATAACTAATAACAAATAACCAATAACAACTAACAAAAATGCAATTTATAGATCACGCTGAAATTGAAGTAGAAGCCGGAAAAGGTGGAGATGGAATTGTCGCTTTTCGCCGAGAAAAATATGTACCTGCCGGAGGGCCGGCCGGAGGTAACGGAGGTTGGGGAGGCTCAGTATTTTTTGAGGCTGACTCACAATTACAAACCCTCTTGGATTTTAAATATTTGCGCCGTTTTAAGGCTCAAGATGGTGAAAGAGGCGGCCCTAATAACTGTACGGGTGCATCGGGAGATGATTTAATTGTAAAAGTTCCCTGTGGAACGGTAATTTATGATTTAGAAACAGAGGAAATCTTAGGAGATTTAGTAGAAGCTAAACAAAAAATTTGTATTGCTAAAGGTGGAAAAGGAGGATTAGGAAATCGTCATTTTTTAAGTAATAGTAACCGAGCGCCGGATTATGCTCTGCCTGGCCTAGATGGAGAGTTAAAAAAATTACGATTAGAGTTAAAATTAATTGCTGAAGTGGGTATTATTGGATTACCAAATGCGGGTAAATCAACTCTTATTTCCTCTTTATCTTCTGCACGTCCCAAAATTGCCGATTATCCTTTTACTACTTTAGTTCCCAACTTAGGAGTGGTGAGAAAACCGACCGGGGATGGGACGGTGTTTGCGGATATTCCGGGCTTAATTGAGGGGGCTTCTGAGGGTGTGGGTTTAGGCCATGATTTTTTAAGACATATTGAACGCACCCATGTTTTATTACATTTAGTTGATATTACAGCAGAAGACCCTCTGAAAAATTATCAAACAATTCAAGATGAATTACAAGCTTATGGCAGGGGATTGGAAGCACGTCCTCAGATTTTAGCTTTAAATAAAATTGATGCGGTAGACGATGAATTTCAAACATTAATCATTGAGGAATTTCAAAAAGTAACAAAATCACCTATTTTTAAAATTTCTGCTGTTAGTAAAAAGGGAATAGATTATCTTTTACAAGAAATTTGGCAAACCTTAGATCGGGAAAAAGAGTTAAAAAATTATCTTGAATTAGAAGTAGAAGAACAGTTAACAATTGACAGTTAATAATGGACAAGGTTCAACTTTAATTAGAAAAGTTGTTAGAATGAAGAACTAAAAAGGTCATAAATAAAACGGTTTTTAGGTCTTCATTCTGACAGAATCAAATCAGTAATTATTAACTGATAAAAAGGCTTTTACTCGCTAACCAATCTTGATTAAATAAACGGGATTGATAACGTGAACCACTATCACATAAAACCGTAACAATCGTATGACCTGGCCCCATTTCTTTGGCTAAAGCCACGGCCGCACCCACATTAATGCCAACAGAACCACCCATAAATAAACCATCTTTTCTTAATAGTTGATAAATCACTTTTAAGGCTTGGTGATCATCAATTCTAATGGCATCATCTATGGGGACATTTTTCATATTATCGGTGATTCTTCCCTGCCCAATTCCTTCAGTAATTGAGTTACCTTCTTTAATTAATTCACCTGTTTTAACATAACTATATAAAACACTTCCCATCGGATCCGCTACTATTGATTTAATCTGAGGATTTTTTTCTTTTAAAAATAAAGAAACTCCTGCAAATGTGCCACCTGTACCCGTAGCGGCTACCCAAGCATCAATTTTTCCGTCCGTTTGTTGCCATATTTCTGGGCCTGTGGTTTCATAATGAGCCTGTCTATTAGCTAAATTATCAAATTGATTCGCCCAGATCGCATTTTCCGTTTCTTGGGCAATTCTACCGGATAATTTAACATAATTATTGGGATCGGAATAGGGAACGGCCGCAACGGTGCGAACTTGCGCCCCTAAAGTGCGCAAAGTGTCAATTTTTTCTTGAGACTGGGTATCGGGAATTACAATTAAACATTTATAACCTTTAGCGTTACAAATGTGAGCCAAGCCGATCCCTGTATTCCCCGCCGTGCCTTCCACCACCGTGCCACCGGGCTTGAGCAGTCCTTTTTTTTCGGCATCTTCAATAATATATAAAGCGGCGCGATCCTTAACAGAGCCTCCGGGATTGAGAAATTCAGCTTTGCCGAGAATTTCACAGCCCGTTTCGTCACTAAAGCTATTTAAGCGAATTAAAGGCGTATGGCCAATTGTGTCAACAAATCCGTTTTTAATATCCATTTTTTCTAATTAGATAAGTTTCAATGATCTAGCTTATCAGGAAACTGTTGATAGTTGATAGTTAATAGTTAATAGTTAATAATTAATCTTTAATCTGGAATAAATAATATGAACAATCATCAGAATTTAACTATTGTAACGATGGCGATTTTATATCGAGAAGGTAAATTTTTAATGCAATTAAGAGACGATATTGAGGGGATTCTTTATCCGGGGCAATGGGGATTTTTTGGCGGTCATCTTGAAGCAGGAGAAACCATTGAAGAAGGTTTAAAAAGGGAATTATTAGAAGAAATTAATTATAATTGTCAAGATTTTAATTTATTTTGGAGGGAACAAAAAGCTAATTTTTCTAAATATGTTTATTCTGCACCCTTAACCGTTACAATAGATCAATTAACTTTAAATGAAGGTTGGGATTTTAAATTAGTTACGGTGGAAGAAATTAATCACGGACAAATTTATTCAGAAAAAGCAAAACAAATACGTCCGATTGGTGAACCTCATCAAAAAATTTTGTTAGATTTTTTGAGTAAAAATGTTAAATTTTAGACCCAGATCTGCTATTTTAAATATTTAGTTTTATGTTTAGGAAGATAAGATGAACCGTTCAAATCAACTTTTTTTTATTGCTTTAAGTTTAAAAGTAACAGGAATTATTTTAATTCTGTGTGCTATTTTAGACTATTTACTGTTTTTGACCCTGCCCACTAGCCAAGATGCACAAAAATTACTTGTCATGGGTCAAATTATTGATACTGGCTTAACTCCTATTATTGGCTTAGGTTTTATTCTTGCTAGTTATTGGCTAGAAAGCAAAGATCAATCCCAATCATCTAAATTTTTAACTTTAAAATTTTGGAGTTTAGTTATTTCTGGAATTTTAGGCATAATCTTTTTAACTTTTATTCCCTTTTATTTAACTAATTTGAATCAAGTTAAAGCCGATGAAATTACCAAAATTGAACAAAATCAAAATTTAGGAGATGCTCAAATTCAACTTCAAAATCAATATCAAACTTTAAATCAATTAGCTAATGTTTTTCAAAATCAACAACAACTAAAACAATTAGTTCAACAAATAGATACGGAATTACCAAAAATTAATCAGGCTTTAAGTTCTGGTAAATATAATGGAAAAACTCTTACTCCTCAAGAAATTCAACAGTTACAAGCCCAACGTACTCAGTTAGAAACTATTAAAAATTTTAAGGATAATCCCCAAAATTTAGATAGTCAAATTAAAGAAATTAAAAACAAAATTGAAACGCAAAAAAGTAATAGAACGAAAGAAACTAATGATAAATATTTTAAACAGGGTCTGCGCATTACTTTTAGAAGTTTATTTTTAGCGGTGGGTTATCTTGCGATCGCTGTTTTAGCATGGCTATCTTTTAAATAATTGTCAATTGACAATTGACTAATAACTAATAATTAATTTAGCTGTGCGATCTTGTTAATTTTCCTTTACAATAAAGATTTAATAACCATTATTGAGTATTTATTTTAAGCAAATAAGGAGAGGTGAGCCTTCAGTGCTACAACACTTCAAGCAGGATTTAAAAAATGATTTAATCGCCGGATTATTAGTGGTAATACCTTTGGCCACTACGATCTGGCTCAGTTTTACCGTAGCTTCGTGGGTGATTAATTTTTTAACTCGCATACCAAAACAACTTAATCCTTTTGATGGTTTAGATCCGATTTTAACTAATTTGTTAAATTTGGTGGTGGGTTTTGCAGTTCCCCTTTTGTCCATTTTATTGATTGGTTTAATGGCCAGAAATATTGTGGGAAGATGGTTATTGGATGTGGGAGAGCAAATTTTACAGGCTATCCCCTTGGCCGGCTCTGTTTATAAAACTCTCAAACAACTGCTAGAAACGGTTTTAAAGGATTCTAAAACCCGTTTTCGCCGAGTTGTTATGATAGAATATCCCAGTCAAGGAATTTGGAGTTTAGGTTTTGTCACAGGACAGTTACCAACGGTGCTTCAATCAAATCTATCTGAACCGATGTTAAGTGTATTTATTCCCACTACACCCAATCCTACTTCGGGATGGTATGCGATTGTACCTGAATCAAAATTAATTAATGTTTCTATGTCTATCGAAGATGCTTTTAAAGTTTTGATTTCTGGTGGTATTGTTAATCCTTCTGTTGCTGAACAAATTAATTCTTCTCCTTTATCTTTACCCGAAGTTGTTAATTAGTCATTGGTCATTGGTCATTGGTTATTTGTAAAAATATTAACTTTTTACTTATTATTTTCTACTTCCCACTTATTACTTATTAATTATTATTTATTACCTATTATGTCTCGTCCACAACCTCGTAGAATTGCCCGTGAATTAGCTTTATTAAGTTTATCCCAAATTAAAGGTTCTTCGGCTGAAAAATTAGAAGAAAAAGAATTAGAAGATTTAGTTTCGGCCGCTATTCATGCTTTAACTGATGAAATTAAAGATATTTTAGAAAGTGCTTCTAGTGAAGTAAAAAAAGGTAGTGATCGCCTGTTACAAAGTGATCTACTTTCTAGTGATTTACAAAGTTGTAAAACTAGAGTAGAAGAAGCTTTAGAATCAACAAAAATAGCGATTAATCGTTTAGGAGTGGCCGTAGAATTACCCTTATTTATTCAAGTAGCCGGCCAATATGAAGTTAGAAAATATGCCATTGAATTAATTGGCACAATTAAACGCCGAAAAAGTGAAATTGATCAAACTTTAAATAAAGCTTTAGTAGATTGGCAATTTAAAAGATTACCCAAAATTGATCAAGATATTTTACGTTTAGCAGTGGGAGAAATTTTATTTTTAGAAATACCTGATAAAGTGGCAATTAATGAGGCAATTGAATTGGCAAAACGCTATTCTGATCAGGATGCACACCGTTTTATTAATGGTGTGTTGCGCAGAGTAACTGATCATTTAGGGTTAGTTAAATCTTGAACAATTGACAATTGATAATGGACAGTTGACTTTTACTTAAAAGCAATTTTCAACTGTCAACAAATAATCTTTTTTTTTATTTGATAATTTTCTCTACCGTATCGGAAATATGACCCGGAAAAAAGTTAATTCCCACAACGGATTTAATTAAATAAAGACCTAACAAAATATTACCAATAATAAATAAGTTTAAACTTATTAAAATAATCGAAGCCGTAACAAGATTGCCAAATTTACTAACATTTTCAGGAAGATAATTTCGTTTTTGACTACGGCGATCTTTTCCCACTAATAAAACTACAAAATAACGAGTAATAATTAAATCTACTGTAAATCTTAAATCAACTAATTTGCGCGAAGGCGGGGAAATTAATTTATTAATTAATCTGATCATTTCATTTTTTTGTTCGGGGGAAAAGCTTGACAAAATATCAGGATCAATTAATTTAAGGTATTCTTCAGGGGTGTTAAATTGTTTATTATTATTATTCATTATTATTAGTTAGGATTTAATAAACTTTGTCCAATCTTTAAACCGATTAAAGAAATAATAGTTAATACTGTAAATATGGAAAATTTTTGCTCAAAATTTTGAGATAATTTTTCTTGGGTCATACCATGATAAAAAGTGATAATTGTACCTAATAACCAAATTAACACAAAACTTAAAACCCAAATCAAAATTTTTGGTGTTGGCTTAAAAAAAGAAAATTGAATAGAATAAATAAACTTTGATATATCATAAAACCATTGATATTGATTTAAAAATAAAAAATTATGCCACCAACTATCTAATTTAATTATATAAATACTAAAACCAACTATTAACAATATTAGGAAAATGACTAGGGCGATCGCTCCCGTTCCTGCCCAAGATAAATATAAAATACTCAAAATTGTAAATAACCAAATTAACAAGGAAACATGATATAAATTTAATAAAAATCCCAAACAAATATAGCTAATCAAAATAATGATTAGCCGCCAATATAAAGCTTGTTTTTTCATCATTATCTTTCAAGACAATATGCAAATAAAGAATTAACATCCTGATTAATTTGATTATAATTAAATTGATAAGGAAAATCACTGAACTTAATTGGGTCATCAGAATTAAAAGTTTCCCAATGATCTGTTCCCATTTCAGGATAGGAAAAAATAACATTTTCAACTTGATTTAATTGACTATTATAACTACCATTAACACAGGAAAAAACATCAGAATTTTGAACATAAATTAATCCTTCTATTTGATTACCATTTTCTCTAAAAATAAAATAATCAGCCCCTATTGTCTGGGGGGAAGAATCATTACCATAAAATTTGATCTGATCATTTTGACTAAAAGTTTGACTTTTAACAGGATTAACACAACCAGACATTAATAATAGTAAAAAACTATAAAAAATTGTGCCAATTCTTAACCAAAAATTTGCTTTATTTTGACTTAAGTGATCGGGATCAAATAGATAATTAATAATCGCTTTACTTGGGGTTTTCATAATATTTACCTCCCCCATAATCAATAATATTAATAATTTGTAAAGAAAAAAATTTTTTTAATCAAATTTTTAAAGTTTGTCTTATTTTTATTATAACAATTTTTATGGTAAAGTTAATTAATAATTACAATATTAAGAAAAGTAACAACAATGACAAATAGATCACCCCGTCATCTTTTAATTACTGGAGGAGCAGGTTTTATCGGCTCAAATTTTGTTCATCATTGGTGCGAAAAATACCCACAGGATCGGGTTGTTGTCTTAGATGCTTTGACTTATGCCGGAAGCAAAGATAATTTAACGGCTTTAGAAAATAACCCTCAGTTTCGTTTTGTGGAAGGGAATATTTGCGATCGCACCTTAATAGATAGCCTCTTAAAAGAGGAAGAAATAGACACAATTGCTCACTTTGCGGCGGAATCCCATGTAGATCGTTCCATTGTCGCCCCCGATGTCTTTATCCAAACCAATGTAATTGGCACATTTACCCTGTTAGAAGCCTATCGAGAGCATTACAATCATAATCCTCTGTTTAAAGAAAAAGATTTTGGTAGGTTTCTGCACGTTTCCACCGATGAAGTTTATGGTAGTTTAGAAGCAAATGATCCCCCTTTCAGTGAAACTACCCCTTATGCCCCCAATAGCCCCTATTCCGCCTCAAAAGCAGGGAGTGATCACCTAGTACGTTCCTATTATCACACCTATCAAATCCCCACTATCATTACCAACTGCTCAAATAACTACGGCTCTTATCAATTCCCTGAAAAATTAATCCCCTTAATGTGTTTAAATATCTTACAGGGTAAGGCTTTACCTGTTTATGGTGATGGTCAAAATGTGAGAGATTGGCTTTATGTTTTAGATCATTGTCAAGCTTTAGATTGTGTAATTCACAAAGGAAAAGCGGGAGAAACCTATAATATTGGTGGCAATAATGAAGTTAAAAACATAGATTTAGTTAAAATTTTATGTAAATTAATGGATGAATTAGCCCCAAATTTACCAGTTTATCCCTCTGAAAAATTAATTAATTTTGTGACAGATCGCCCTGGCCATGATCGCCGTTATGCCATCAATGCAACGAAAATTAAAACTGAATTAGGTTGGACTCCTTCTGTTACAGTGGAAGAAGGTTTAAGGGAGACGGTGAAATGGTATCTTTCCCATCAAGAATGGTGGGAAGATAAGCAGAAAAAAGCTTATATTGTTAAGCATTAATTTGGTTATTTGTTAATAATAAATAACAGATTAATGTTAAAATTAGATTAGTTCAATTTATTGAACGATCACTATTAGCCTTGAAATAAATTTCAAGGCGGTATTAATACTTTTAGGTTAAACTTCTATCTAAAAAAATGAGATAGTTAGGAGATTTTTTATAATAATTGAACTCACCTTGAACTTTAGTTCAAGGCTAACATAAATCGTTCAATAAATTGAACTAAATTTTGCTTAAAAATAGTTATTTTTTACGAATAAATAAAAAATAACCAATTCTTATAAATGCTTAATTATTTCATTACTTAATTTAACCCATTCTAACACAGAAAGTTCCTCTCCTCTGGCTTGGGGATTAAGATGTAAACTTTCTAAAATAGCGGTTAATTTTTCAATTTCCATTAAACTTTTTAAGTTATTTCTTAACATTTTTCTTTTACTTCCAAAGCCTAATTTAACGATTGTTTCTAAATTGCGAGGATTATGAGCTTGTAGGTTAAATGTACGGGGAGTTAAAGCAATAACGGCCGAGTCTACCTTGGGTGGGGGATCAAAGGCTTTCGCTGGTACATCACAGACTAAATGGGCATCGGCTAAATACTGCACTCTCACTGTTAATGCCCCAAAAGTTTTATTTTTCGGAGTGGCTACAATGCGATCAGCTACTTCTTTTTGAATTAATAACACAATTAAATCATAAGGATTAGGGTTAGGCGTAGCTATTTTTCCTAATAATTTTTCAATAATTGGGCCAGTAATATTATAGGGGATATTAGCCACAACCTTATTAGGTGAATTAAATTGAGGAAAATTAGTTAAAATTTCTTCTAAATTACTATCTAAAAAATCCTCTTGTAAGAGTAAAAAATTTTCAGCATCTTTAAATTTTTTAACTAAATTTCTACATAATTCTTGATCAATTTCGACTGAAATAACTTCCTTTGCTTGTTGTAATAAACGGCGAGTTAAAATTCCCGTACCCGGCCCAATTTCTAAAATCCGATCATCAGGATTAATAACTGAAGCCATGATAATTTGATTTAAAATTCTATCACTTTTCAACCAATGTTGAGCAAATTTCTTTTTTGGACGCATTTTTTTATTAATTAATAGATACTTGACTATTACTATAACATTAAATTAAGCAATTTGAGTTAAATGTTCTAATAAAATTTTTACGCCAATTAAAATTAAAATTACACCGCCTAAAATCTCTAAATTTTTATTAAAATAATTGCCAAATTTATGCCCTGCAAATACCCCTAAAAATGATAAAGTAAAGGTCACAAAACCGATTAAGGTGGCCGCTAAAAAAATAGAATAATTAATCATTGTTAAACCAATTCCCGCCGCTAAAGCATCAATACTCGTGGCGATCGCTAAAGTAAAAAGGGTATAATTATCAAGGGGATCATATTGTTTTTCTTCTTCATCTAAATGGAAAGATTCATAAATCATTTTACCCCCAATAATAGATAATAAAATAAAAGCAATCCAATGATCATAACTACTAATTAAACCTTTAAAAGTTAAGCCTCCTAACCAACCTAAAATGGGCATAACTCCCTGAAAAACTCCAAAAAATAAACCAATTTTTAAGGCCTTATTAATGTGAATATGTTTGATCATAATTCCACTGGTAACAGCAACGGTTAAAGCATCCATAGCCAAGGCGATCGCTAATAATAAAAGTGTCAGAAATTCCATAAAATTTAATTATAAATCAATACTAATTTTTAATTATTATAACCTATTTTGATCATAATCAATGATCATGTTTAATTCATTTTTTATTCATATTTATGTCAAAATTTAATAATTTCTAAACAAAATAAGCTATAATAAAAATTAAAATGTTAAAGTTTAATTTTTATTTTTTATTTATGATCACTAATTATCTTGCTTATTTAGGCCCTACAGGCACATATACAGAAAATGCCGCTTTATCTTATCTGGAATATTTGGGAAAAGAAACAACAGAAAAATTTATTTTAAGCCCCTATTCTAGCATTATAAAAACTTTACACGCCGTCACTAATCACCAAGCAAAATTAGCAGTTGTACCCGTAGAAAATTCAATTCATGGTAGTGTAGTAATTACCTTAGATACTATTTGGGAATCAGATCAATTACAGATACAAAAAGAGTTAATTTTACCCATCAATCATGCCCTTTTATCTAATAGTAATTCCCTCGAAAATATTAATAAAGTTTATTCCCATCCCCAAGCCTTAGCCCAATGTCAAAGATGGCTAGAAAATTACTTACCTTCTGCTAATACTATCCCCATGAATAGCACGACTGAAGCATTAGAAATTATCAAAAATGAAGCTCGATCGGCCGCTATTTCTTCCCCAAGGGCATCGGATATTTATAATATCCCAATTTTAGCTAATAATATTAATGATTATCCTCAAAATTGTACTCGTTTTTGGGTATTAGGTTTTAATTCTTCTACTCAAGGCGATCGGCTTTCTTTAGCCTTTACTTTACCTCAAAATATTCCGGGGGCATTAGAAAAAGCTTTGCATATTTTTTCCAAAAGAAATATTAATTTAAGTCGCATTGAGTCACGGCCAACTAAAAGATATTTAGGGGAATATTTATTTTATATTGACATCGAAGGATGTGAAAATCAACCTACAGTTAAAGATGCTTTAATTGACTTAAAAAATCATGCAGAAATTGTTAAAGTTTTTGGTAATTATGATATTTTAAATATTTAAAAATGTCTATTTTTCCCTCACCCCCTAACAGTTCAATTTATTGAACGATTTATGTTAGCAATGAAATTAATTTCATTGCGTGTTAATTCTTAAAAGTTGCCCCTAAAAGTATTAATCTTGCCTTGAAATTCATTTCAAGGCTAATAGTGATCGTTCAATAAATTGAACTAATTTTTCTTAGAAATTATCTCTTTCTTAATCATTTTTGATTTATTAATATCAAAAACAAGCTAACAATTGATTATAAAAAGATAATAGTGTCATAAAATTTGACAGGTTGGGAAACTATTTAATTTTTAAATGTTTAATCTCCTTTTCACTAATCACATATAAACCTTGATCTCCCACTAATAACTGACAGTTACTATCTACAAAAGATTCCGTATCAGTGAAAATTTTAGTTTGTACAATTTGCCTATTTTGTAACTCTATTCTCACAATTCCTTCATCAGTTGCTACTAAGAGAAAATTATTAATAGCACAATGGCCATCAAGAGAATTTAACCAAGGTTGATCCCCAAAAATTGCTTCTAAATTAGCTAAAATTTGACCATTTTGATCAATGACAAAAACTCGTTGAATAATTTGGCCTTGTTGTTGAGAATTAATCAATAACCAAGCATATTGATCACTTAAAATACAATTAATTTCTAAAATTTGACCTGATAAAATTGGCAATTTAATCTGATCATTAATACCCTGTCTTTTAAAATCAAAAGTGAAAGCCACATTCAAATTTCCCGCTCGATAAAAACCAAAACCAAAATTACTACCTAACCAAAATTGAGTTTGATTTTGTAACACATCTGCGATATATTCTTGCCCTAATTTTCCATCTTTTAATAATTGGCCATTATGACACCAAAAAGCCTGATTTTGATGAGTTTGTAACATGGGTAAATTTTGATAACGATCAACTATTTTTTTAGTGACATCACCATTTTTAGTAAAACTAATTACTTGATTTTCTTGACCAATTAAAGTATAATCTTCTTGTAACCAAAATTTCATTTTAGGGTTTAATTTTCCCGTAAAAATTATTCTTTGATCTTCCCGTTTAAATTCCCCTTTTTCATAATATAAATAGGTTAATTTATTCTCATAATTATTAGTAACTAAAATTATTCCTTCAGTTTTAAAAATAGAAGTAACAGTTACACTTCCTTTAACAAAAATAGGGGTAACTTTTGTTAATTGTGGCTTAATTTGAGTACAAAAAGGACAAGTTAATCTGGCGTGTTCAATGCCACAATTAACACATTTTGTCCAACGTAAATTTTGCAATAAATTAAGGGGGATGATCCCTCTTTGATCTTCTAAAAATTGACGGTGAAATTGTTGTAATAAATCATCAGATAAAATAGAATAGGGTAGGGCAGGTTTAGGATATTTTACCTCAGGATCAAAAATAGTTATTCTATGTAAAGGTCGGGCAGTATGGGGAATATTTTTACTTTGATCTTTTGGTTTATAAACGCCACCGTAGGGATTAACAAATAATAAACATTGCATTAACATTACATGATAGGCATACCAATCTGAATTTTTATTATGATTTTTAATTAAAATAGGCGAAGTTTCTAGGGGATCACATAATAAAGGATCTACAAAACGACTGGTAAATACTTGACAATAAAAATTCTGAAATTGAAAGGAATCTGCATCAATAAAGTAAGCTTTTTCTTCTTGATTTATTAACACATTTAAGTCATTAAAATCACCAATAACCACTTGATTTTGATGTAATTTTATGATAGTATCATATAAGTTAAGAAAAATCTTAATTATACTTTCTTGATTGATGCCACTTTGGGTGCGAAAATTGCGATCACTGTACCTTAATAAAGGGTTAGTTTGACTTAATAAAGTCATGGTATAACCTAAGATTAATTGACCTTTTCGATCAGTAGCTAAATCTTGAGGAGTAATCACATTAGAAGGTAAAAATTGAGGAAAATTTCTTAATTTTAATTGATGTTCTTTTAATCTTAATTCGGCCGCTTTTTGTTCAAAAGGTAAACCTTGATAATCAGGATGATCGGGCTGTTTAAATATTTTAACCGCTAGATTATTTCCTAAGTCAAAAACATCCGCTTCTCCCCCCTTTCCGATTGATTTTTGTGGGGAAAGTTTAACTTTTTTTCCTTTAATATAAATATCCATAGTTTAGCTGATTAGATTTGATTAAGGCCAAAGCTTTATGCTACAAAAACAAAAGACTTTATTCTAACCTGCGTAGGCAGGTTTTGTCTGTATAACCCAACCCTTTAGGGTTAGGGCTTTATTCATTTTATTTTAGACATTGCCCATCCTACATTTAATGTTAAAAAAGTTAACAATTAGATTTTATAAAATAGTTTTTAAAAATCAAATCTATTTCATTAATTAATTGTTTATTTTCCTGATTAGTAATAACAGAATAACGATATTTTTGATATAATTGCAAAATTAAATTTTCAGTTTTATGATCTAATAAAGATAAATCTAATATTAAAGCAAAATTAAGATCATTAGGCTCAAATTTTGTTAAACCATCTCCATATTCCCTACGATTATCATTAAATATTTGTTGGGCAATATCTGTTAATAAATAGGCAAAAAGTAGATCAAGATTAATCTTATATAGATCATTTTTAACATAAACACAATGAAAGTTTGTCAAATTACTAATTTTTGCTTCATTCAAAATAAATTTAATTTTACTACGGTTAAACACACTAACAAAAATGGGAGAGGGCTGTCTATTTTCTAATAAATACCAAGGCTTTCTTTTTGAGGTTAAATATTTTTGATTAATCTTATTTTCTTCTCCCATTTTCAAATATTTTAAAACATTTTGATCCGTGGGATTTTTTCCTACATTTAATAAATAAATATTACGATTATTAGCTTTTAATCTCTCAAAATCTTCAAGGGTAAAAAAGGCATTAATTATATCTTTTGATTTAGTAATACAGGGTAATAAATAATCAATATTAATTTGATATTTTTCAGCTTTTTCTAAGTTAAAAATAAAATAGTCATTTGCACCTGTGGCAATACCCCTAACTACTTTAGCAACTTGATGAAATGGGATTAATTTTTGATAGTTTAAACTAGCTTGTTTTTGATAGTAATTTCGCCATTTAATTTGAGGATTAAGGTCATTTTGTTTTATGGTAATATTGGGATTATGATTAGGGTAATTATTAATTATTTCGTGAATTTGATCTAATTGATTTTGATTAGTAATCGTGGTAAAATTAATATTTTGACTATGACTATCTTTAGCGAATAAAATAATCGCACTGGTGGTTAAAACTTGCTCAAAAATATTTTTTTGAAAATCAAAAATAATAATTTCTCTTAAGGTTTGAGATTTAATTAAATATTCTTTAATATTTTTACCATAATCAGAATTAAGAAATTCTGACGGTATTAAATAAGCCCCCCTTCCTCCCTCTTTTAATTGATAAATTGATTTTAATAAAAATAAGCTATAAATATTAGTAAATCCCTTAAGATTAATGTTTAGTTTTGTTTTTATTTCTTGTAAACTTACTTGATTATTATAATCATGAAATTTAAAATAAGGCGGATTACAAATAATACCATCATATTGATTTTCCCAATCGTTAAATAAATAATCTTTTAATTGTAAATTAAGATTACAATTATCTTGAAAATAGGCTTTTGCTTGTGTTAAAATAAGCAAATCAATCTCAAAACCTGTAATTTTTAGATCGGTTTTTTTTGCTAAAAATAAACGGGTAAAAATTCCTAAGCCAAAAGCAGGTTCAAGAATTGTGACTAAATTGTTATTACCTAAAAGCCAATTAACCATGAGTTCAGCTATCGGTTGAGGCGTAAAAAATTGGGCAAACTTTTGACGATGTTTTAAACTAATTTTTGTTTTATAATCATTTTCTAAATTCATTTTTATTAAGCAATCAATAATTAAGTCAACAAATAATAAATAACCAATAAATAATAATTTTAATAGTTTCTTAACAAAATGTAACTAAAGTTTACAATCGGCGGTTTTTTTTGTGAGTTCGTGGTAGGATCCCCAAATATTAATTTTATACAGATAATTTAAGGAGATAAAATCTTGGTACTACGGGTTGCTGTTGTGGGCGGTGGGCCTGCGGGTTCATCGGCGGCTGAAACTTTAGCCAAAGCTGGAATCGAAACCTATATTTTTGAGCGCAAACTTGATAACGCCAAACCCTGTGGCGGTGCGATTCCCCTTTGTATGGTGAGTGAGTTTGATCTTCCCCCTGAAATCATCGATCGCCGTGTGCGCAAAATGAAAATGATTTCTCCCTCTAATATTGAGGTTAATATCGGTCAGACTCTCAAAGACGATGAATATATCGGAATGTGTCGCCGTGAGATTTTAGACGGTTATTTGCGTGATCGCTCCGTTAAATATGGTGCAAATTTAATTAATGGTACGGTTTATCAATTAGATTTACCCAGTAATAATTCTGAGCCTTACACCCTCCATTATGCTGATCATTCTAACGGTGATAGCCAAGGGGTGATGAAAACTCTGAAAGTTGACGTGGTGATCGGTGCTGATGGTGCTAACTCCCGCATTGCGAAAGCTATTGACGCAGGTGATTACAACTATGCGATCGCCTTCCAAGAGCGCATTAGATTACCAGAGGATAAAATGGCTTATTATGAGGAATTAGCGGAAATGTACGTTGGTACAGATGTATCACCGGACTTTTATGCGTGGGTGTTCCCCAAATATGACCACGTTGCGGTGGGGACGGGTACAATGAAGGTGAATAAAGCCATTATCAAAGACCTTCAAGCGGGTATTCGCCAAAGAGCGGCCAAACGCTTAGAAGGGGGTAAAATCATCAAAGTTGAAGCGCACCCCATCCCCGAACATCCCCGCCCTCGTCCGATCAAAGGGCGTGTAGTCTTAGTGGGAGACGCTTTAGGCACTGTTACCAAGTCTTCTGGAGAAGGGATTTACTTTGCGGCCAAATCAGGTAGAATGTGTGCGCAAACCATTGTGGAAGCCAGTAACAACGGGCAAAAAATCCCCACCGAAGGAGATTTACAACAATTCTTAAAACGCTGGAATAAACAATACGGTGCGACTTATCTAGTATTAGACTTGTTGCAACGGGTATTTTATCGCAGTGATGCCACTCGTGAGGCATTTGTGGAGATGTGTTCCGATATAGATGTGCAAAAGTTAACTTTTGACAGTTATTTATATAAAACAGTCGTTCCTGCCAACCCTTTTACTCAGTTAAAAATCACAGCCAAAACTATTGGTAGCCTCTTAAGAGGTAATGCTTTAGCGCCATAATAATATATCTTGCATATTTAATTACAGTTAAACTTCTAAAGATTTTAATTTTTTTAATTAGTCTTTAGAAGTTTAATTTTTATCATATACCATTTACATTTAGTAGCTACACAGATAAAGCATTCACAATATAATCCCAACCCGCTAAAGACAGGATAAAATCTTGTTGTAAATAGGACTTACGCATTGACAAAAAAACAAAATATGTATTAAACCTTTAAATATGATCTGAAATCAAATAATTTAGATTAAGAAATTTAGAATCTAAATTATTTAGAATAAACGAGCGGATTACTTCATTAAACATATTTCTTTTCAACTGATACCAATTGATAATCTCTGAATTAAATCGAAATAATTCTAATTGAATAAAAGCCCAGATTGAACTAAAAATATGAGTGGAAATTGCCGCAGTTTGACGCACATAAAATCTTTCAATATTACAAACTTGTTTTAACGCTCGATGATATTGTTCAATTCCCCAATGTTGATCATGAACTATGGTAAATTTTTCTCTATTAATCTTTTTCAGTTCATGATAGTTTGGTAAAAATATAGCATAATACCTAGTTTCGTTTTTGAATCTAGTTGTAAATACTTTTACCAAACCTACTTCTTTGAGATCAACGATTAATCCTTCTTCTTTAATTTCTAGGTCTTTGAGTTGCACAAATTTACCTTGTTCAATCGCCACTTTTCGGTTCGATTTTAAGGCAAATGAAAAGCCTTGTTCCTTGTCTATTACCATATCATCTACGCTTAATGTTCCCCCATTTAAATTAATTAAAGTCTTAATTGCTTCAAATAAATCCTTGGGAGTATATTGTTGTCTAATTAAAAAACGATTGATGGCATCATGAGATAGATCTCCTAAAATATCCGATAATCTTTGACAACTAATCAATTTAGGTTCTGACAATAAAAATAAGGTATATGTTGGCAAATTACATTTAGCTTTTTCCTGTTTTTGTTTTAGTTTCATTGTCAATCAATTCAATCTTAAATTGTTCAAGGACTATATTTTGGGTTTGAATGGACATTTTGTCAAGTTTGGAATTTCAACTAGAAATTTTAGAGAAAAATGTATTCTAAGATACAAATCTTTCAATGAGCATTTTACTCTCTATTTGTCAATGCGTAAGTCCTAGTAAATTATTTAAGATATTAGCTACTTTATTTTTGACATCATCTAAGTTCTTAAACCAGATATTTTTTAACTGTTGTTTGATATATAACCACAGTCTTTCAATCGGATTTACTTCTGGACAATAAGGTGGTTGAAATAACAAAATTATATTCTCAGGCACTTCTAACTTTTTGGCAGTATGACAAGGTGCATTATCTAACTGTATTATATGAACCTCATCGGGATATTGTTTACTAAATTCTGTTAAGTGCTTATGCAAAAAAAATTACTCATTTACAGAAAAAGCGCTAAACTAAAAGTGGAACAAGTAAAAAAGAAACAATCATGAGATTTATTCGAGGATTAAGTGGAGACACACAAAAGATGCTTGAGCGGATTCAAAACTCAAGTAAATCTGCTCAGGTAAGAAAAAGAGCTAGTTGCATCTTGTTAAGTTATCATGGTTTAAAAATTGAGCAATTAGTCTTGATTTTTAAGGTGACAAGAAAAACAATTTTTAATTGGTTCACAGCATGGGATAATTACCAATTAGTTGGCTTATATAATCAAAAAGGAAGAGGAAGAAAACCAAAATTAAAAGAAGAACAAGAAGTTCAAGTAAAAGCATGGGTAAAAGAAGACCCAAAAAAGTTAGATAAAGTTAAAGAAAAAATAGAAAAAGAATGGGGAATAAAAGTTAGTAAAGATACCATTAAAAGAATAGTAAAAAAACGGTAATATTAATGGATCAAGCCTCAATTCATACCAGTGAAAAAATCTTAAACAAGCTTGAAGAATGGGAAAAGAAAAATTTACAAATCTTCTGGTTGCCCCCTTATTCACCCCATCTTAATTTAATTGAAATCTTATGGAGATTTATTAAATATGAATGGATTGAATTATCAGCATATGATAGTTGGGAAAATCTTACTAACTATCTAAAAAAAGTCCTTGATTTATTAGGAACGGAATATGTAATTAATTTTGCTTAGGTACTTATCTTGACAAGTAAATAACCATATTTTTATTTCTTGGTAACTGTTAAATCCTTGAGGCTCACTTAATTCTTTTTTGACTAGAGCAACTGTTTCTAGCTCTAGTTTTTTTGGTCTTCCTGTTTTATTATGTTCTTGTAATAATGCGTCTAATCCTTCCGTCTTATATAAGTGAAACCATTCGTAAATTGTTCTCTCACTACGTCCCATCATTACCGCTAAGTATCTGATCGTTTCAGCCACTTGAATTTTCCAAAGATATAAAGCTTGAACTTTGGCAAAATTCAAAGCTGTTTTTTGTTGTTTCATGAGATTTTTTAGGGTATGTGCTGATTCAATTACTTCTATTTTTGATATTCCTGACATACTATTGCTCCTGTTAATCTATTCTTATACTAACCCTGAACTTACTTTTTGTAAATGGTATAATCAACTAATTGTCAATTATCAATTGTCAATTGATAATTGATACTTGTCTTAAAACAATATATGATAGGTTATTAGCACAATTTTTCTAATCAAATGATCCTATCAGATACAAAATTGTAAAATATATTGATTGTTTAAAGTAAGTTATTGTAATTAAACATAAGGTGAGCAATGCCCACCCTACAATTATTGAATAAATAACGAATAACCAATAACAAAAATGAATTTTATTTCCCAAAGTTACGGTTTTTTCTTAATAATATTAGTTAGTTTATATTGGGGGTTATCTTTGATTTTTCCTCAGTTAAATCAACTTAAAACTATTCTAATTTTAGCATTTAGTCTGGCTTTTTATCGTACCTATCAAGATAATTTTTTAATTATTTTTATTTTATTGATAATTTTGGTAATTAATTATCTATTAGGATTAGTTTTAGCTAATCATCACAATGAAGAATCTAATCCTAATCCTGATTTTTTTGCTTCCCATAAAACTATTTTATTAAGTATAGGAATAATTTTTAATGTATTATTATTATTAGGGTTTAAATATATCCCATTTTTGCTTAATTCTATCGGTATGATTTTCAATTTACCTATTGCTTTAGATGGGGCAAAATGGGTAAGTGATAATTTAATAATTCCCCTTGGTTTATCTTTTTTTACCTTTGAAAATTTGGCTTATTTAATAGACGTTTATCGAGGCTCACCACCTACTAAAAATTTTCTCTCTTTTGCTAGTTATAAATTCTTTTTTCCTAAGTTAATTTCAGGCCCAATTACCCGTTATCATACCTTTGCTAATCAATTAAAAAATCAAGCTTTTCCAGCTTTTGAAGAATGGGTTGAAGGCCTTTGGTTAATTGCTTGTGGGGCTGTCAAAAAAGCTTTAATTGCCGATCAATTGGCCATTTTTATAGACTTATCTTTTAACAGTGTGGAAAGGGCAGGAAGTTATGATTTATGGTTAACAATTATTGCTTATGGATTACAATTATATTTAGATTTTAGTGGCTATGTTGATCTGGCTAGAGGTAGCGCTAAATTACTCGGTTTAAACTTACCAGAAAACTTTGATTTTCCCTATTTTACTACTAGCATTGCTCAATTTTGGAGACATTGGCATATTACTTTAGGAGACTGGTTAAGAAATTATTTATATTTCCCTTTAGGTGGCTCAAGAAAAGGGTTAATTCGTACCTGTATAAATCTATTTTTGATCATGTTAATCGGTGGAATTTGGCATGGTGCTTCATGGGGTTTTATTTTATGGGGAATTATGCACGGGATGGGCTTAGTAATTCATCGTTTAACGGAAGTAATTAGTAATCAATATCAGTTTTTAAAAAAGATTTGGTCAACAATTCCGGGGATTATTTTAGCATGGTTAATCACTCAAATTATGATATTTTTATCATGGATAAGTTTTCGTTTACCTAATCTTAATCAAGCGGGTTTAGTCTATCAACATTTATTTAATTTTAAAGGAGATCAACAATTTTTACAAAAAGTTTATGTTGAAGCTTTAGGAATTAATCGCCCTTATGTGACATTAATTTTAACAATATTATTAATATTAATGTCTTTAATTTATTTAATTCAAAGACGTTGGAAAATGCACTTAAACTACCCCATTAAAATTGTTTTTGTACCCATTTGTTTATATCTAGTTTGGTTATTTTCCCCCGAAGGAAGTTTACCTTATATTTATTTTGATTTTTGATTTAATACTTAGAAAAAATACACCCTTCTCCTACGGGAGAAGGGCAAACGGTTAATACTTTTAGACGTTTTTTATCATTTTTTATCTAAAAGAATTAATACTTAACGGCACAAGATCCCCATTTAAGGTTAAACCCAAATACATCCCCTGATTTTGCCGTATTAATTCTCCCGTTAACACACAACTCTCATCTTTTTGCGCGATCGCCTCAATTGTGGCGCGAATATCAAATTTTGAAAAATGGGGGCGATAATCACCTGATTTTTGATGGACATAATTCCAAAGTATATCCCGAATTAAAGCCTGATAACCTTGATTGCCCGAAAGCTCTTTTAACTTCTCTTTCAGGTTTTTTTCTAAACGAATACTGGTAACTTCCATTTGGGTTGTGGCAGTACGAATTTGAGTTTCCATAATTTTTTTCTCCAAAATACTAGACAGATTTATAATACAAGTGTAGTATGGAAATGGAAAGTTGACCACGTTTATTAAATTAAATCTAATTTTATGACTTTTTTATTGTTACCCCTTCCCGCCAAAAACCTCTTAAATTGCCAGTTTAACTGGCATTTAACGGCTATTGGTGGTTATTTTTTAGGAATGGGCATAATTATAATTAAAGATCACAATTGTAACTTTCTATCTCAACTTAAAACCAAAGTTGATCATGTAACATTTTATCCAATTTTGTATCAAATATTTAATCAAAAATTTAATAGTCCCAAGCTTAATTTATTAGGGGAAAGGTACAGGTTTAACCAAAAACTAATTAGGTTTTTATTAAAATGTCAACTGATGTCCTGACCTAAAATTAACTCAAAGTTTAATTTTCCCCTCCTCTTAAGTTTAAGAAGTGGGGATTTTTTCTTTTAATTCATTAATTAATATCCCAGTCCTAAATTAGTCCTAGCAAATAAGCTTAACTGTTATTTGTAACAAAGCTTTAGCACCAACAGCGTTTCGGAAATTAACCTTGATCAAAGGAGAAAATCACAGATGTTAAAATTAACTTATACCGAAAATGGCTTTTACTTAGAACTTTTAAATCAATCTTTAGAAAAATGGTTAAAAAATCGTTTATTGCTGTCGGTACGGGCGGCCACAAGCTTTTTCGTTGAGCCAAGTTCAGCTTCTTTTTTAATCCCTGCCAATTTAAAAAGCTTAGAAAGTTTGCTCAAACTTCAATTTGAAAATGGTGAAATTATGGCGATCGCCCCTGCCGATGACGAGTTTGTGGAAATTAGTCTTTATGGAAATTGGATCGCCGAACATACCAACACTCAAGAAGGAATTTTCATCACCACTTTAAGTCAAAGGGCTGAATTTTTCCTTTTGAAATTATGGCAAGAAGCTCAAACTACACCCGCCATTCAGTAACCAGTGATCAGGGCAAAAAACCCTCATCCCCTTTCACGGGGAGAAGGGTTTTTTTTTGAGAAACCTGAACTTGACAAAAATAGGCCTAGCTCTTTAGAAAAATTTGTCAAGATGACTTGATTATAAGTCCTATCAATGGGAATATTTTAGTAATGGTCAATCTTGTTACACAAACATCTTGTTTGTGAAAACTCAAACTAACAATTGTGGCACAGGCAAGGCTTTTACTGAGCCTTTAGCCCTGAGACTGGGAAAGGTCAGCTAAGTATGCCTGTACTACAATGTCAAAATTGTACAAACTTATTTTCATTAAATCAAAAAATTAAATTTATGGTAGCTCAATCTACTCAAGAATTATGTGTTAATGCCATTCGCTTTTTATCTATTGATGGCGTAGAAAAAGCAAAATCTGGACACCCCGGCCTTCCTATGGGTTGTGCGCCTATGTCTTTTGTCTTATGGGATCAGTTCATGAAGTTTAACCCTAAAAATCCTAAATGGTTAAACCGTGACCGTTTTATCCTCTCGGCAGGACATGGTTCAATGTTACAATACTCTCTCTTACACCTTTTTGGTTATGACAGTGTAGGCGTTGAAGATTTAAAACAGTTCCGTCAATGGAAATCTAAAACCCCCGGCCACCCTGAAAACTTTGTTACTCCGGGTGTGGAAGTAACTACCGGCCCTCTAGGTCAAGGTATTGCTAACGGTGTGGGTATGGCTTTAGCTGAAGCCCATTTAGCGGCTAAATATAATAAACCCGATGCTACCTTAATCGATCATTATACCTACGTTATCTTAGGTGATGGCTGTAATATGGAAGGGATCTCTGGTGAAGCGGCTTCTTTAGCGGGTCACTGGGGCTTAGGTAAGTTAATTGCCCTTTACGATGATAACCATATTTCCATTGATGGTAGCACCGATGTGGCCTTTACTGAAGATGTGTCTAAGCGTTTTGAGGCTTATGGTTGGCACGTTCAGCACGTTGAAAATGGCAATACTGATTTAGGGGCGATCGCCAAAGCAATTGAAACCGCTAAGGCTGTGACTGATAAGCCTTCCATGATTAAGATTACCACAACTATCGGTTATGGTTCTCCTAATAAATCTAATACCGCCGGAGTTCACGGTGCGGCCTTAGGTGCTTCTGAAGTGGAAGCAACTCGTAAAGCTCTGAATTGGAATTATGAGCCTTTCGTAGTCCCTCAAGAGGTTTATGACCATACTTTCCAAGCGATCGAGCGTGGTGCAAAAGCTGAAGCTGATTGGAATGCAACTTTATCAGCTTATAAAGCGAAATATCCCACCGAAGCGGCCGAATTTGAACAGATTACCTCCGGTAAATTACCTGAAAATTGGGCTGATTGTTTACCTTCCTACACCCCCGAAGATAAACCTTTGGCAAGTCGTAAACACTCTGAAAATTGTTTAAATGCGATCGCTAAAGTATTACCTCAGTTAATTGGTGGTTCTGCGGATTTAACCCATTCTAACTTAACGGAAATTCACGTTTCTGGCGACTTCCAAAAAGGAGCTTACGAAAACCGTAACGTGCATTTTGGTGTGCGTGAACACGCTATGGGTGCGATTTGTAATGCGATCGCCCTTCATGGTACAGGTTTAATCCCTTACGGTGCAACCTTCTTAATTTTCTCTGATTATATGAGAAATTCCATCCGTTTATCTGCTCTTTCTGAGGCTCGTGTAATCTGGGTTATGACTCACGACTCCATCGCATTAGGAGAAGACGGACCCACTCACCAACCCATTGAACAAGTTGGCTCTTTACGGATGATTCCTGACTTAATGGTATTCCGCCCTGCTGACGGTAACGAAACCTCTGGAGCGTATAAAGTGGCGATCGAAAGTACCACCAAACCCTCCTTATTAGCTTTAACCCGTCAAAACTTACCTAACTTAGCAGGTTCTTCTATTGACGCAGTGGCTAAAGGTGCTTATGTAGCGGCTTGTGGTTTTGCTCCTTCTGAACTAGATTTAATTTTAATCGGTACAGGTAGCGAAGTAGGACTTTGTATAGAAGCGGCTGAAAAATTAAAAGCAGAAGGTAAGAAAGTGCGTGTAGTTTCTATGCCTTGTTGGGAGTTATTTGAGGCTCAATCTGCCGAGTATAAAGAGTCAGTATTACCTAAAGCGATTAAAGCTCGTGTTTCTGTGGAAGCAGGTACAACTTTCGGCTGGAGTAAATATGTAGGAGATGCTGGTGCAAGTATCGGTGTTGATACCTTTGGTGCTTCTGCTCCGGGTGATATCATCATGGAACAATTTGGCTTTACTGTAGATAACGTAGTAGCAACAGCTAAAAAAGTTATGGGTTAATTAATTTTAATCTAAAAACTTCAAAAGTCGGGGATTTGTTAGAATTTAGTTTATTACTAGATATTAATAAAATCCCCGATTTTTTTATTAATTAAATTACTAAACAATACGAATTTATTAATAAATTAATGTGATTGTGATTCAGATCACTCATTATACCATTTACATTTAGTAGCTACACAGATAAAGCATTCACAATATAATCCCAACCCGCTAAAGACAGGATAAAATCTTCTTGTAAATTATTTAAGATATTAGCTACTTTATTTTTGACATCATCTAAGTTCTTAAACCAGATATTTTTTAACTGTTGTTTGATATATAACCACAGTCTTTCAATCGGATTTACTTCTGGACAATAAGGTGGTTGAAATAACAAAATTATACCATTTACATTTAGTAGCTACACAGATAAAGCATTCACAATATAATCCCAACCTGCTAAAGACAGGATAAAATCTTCTTGTAAATTATTTAAGATATTAGCTACTTTATTTTTGACATCATCTAAGTTCTTAAACCAGATATTTTTTAACTGTTGTTTGATATATAACCACAGTCTTTCAATCGGATTTACTTCTGGACAATAAGGTGGTTGAAATAACAAAATTATATTCTCAGGTACTTCTAACTTTTTGGCAGTATGACAGGGTGCATTATCTAACTGTATTATATGAACCTCATCGGGATATTCTTTACTAAATTCTGTTAAATATTTACCAAAGCATTCACTATTAAAATGAGATAGTTCATAGAAAAAACTTTTGCCATTTTCTACTTCGATTAATCCATAAAGATAATAATAGTCATAATGCCATTGTAATTCTTGTTCTGGTTTGACTCCTTTTAAAGTTATTTTCCTTCCTAATTCTGTTCTAAAACCTAATCTAGTTTCATCTTGACACCAGTAACAAATATTTTTAGTATCACCCCATTTCTCTTTTATTTGAGCTATTATGCCTTTTAATCTTATGGGTAAATACTCTTTAAATACGGATATTACCCCTTCATTTTGATACTCATGATAAGGACGTGGTACTTTTAATTTTGCCCCTAATTCGTATCTCACTAATTGATGTATTGTGGTATAACTTATCTCAATATCTTGACAAGTAAATAACCATATTTTTATTTCTTGGTAACTGTTAAATCCTTGAGGCTCACTTAATTCTTTTTGACTAGAGCAACTGTTTCTAGCTCTAGTTTTTTTGGTCTTCCTGTTTTATTATGTTCTTGTAATAATGCGTCTAATCCTTCCGTCTTATATAAGTGAAACCATTCGTAAATTGTTCTCTCACTACGCCCCATCATTACCGCTAAGTATCTGATCGTTTCAGCCACTTGAATTTTCCAAAGATATAAAGCTTGAACTTTGGCAAAATTCAAAGCTGTTTTTTGTTGTTTCATGAGATTTTTTAGTGTATCTGCTGATTCAATTACTTCTATTTTTGATATTCCTGACATACTATTGCTCCTGTTAATCTATTCCTATACTAACCCTGAACTTACTTTTTGTAAATGGTATTAGGATAAAATAATGGGTCAAAATATTAGATTGAACAATAAAAAAAGGAGAAATTTTGATGTTTTTTAATTCATTTAAAAATAAAACTATTAAACTATTAATTATTGGTATATTCTTTTCAAATTTAATTCAAGGATGTGAAACAACTTCAACAACGAAACTAGATCCCGAAGAAAAAGGATATTGTAATGAGCTTTGTGATAATATAGAAAGCACAGTAAGCCATATTAAATCATTTTATCAAGCTGTACAAGATATCAAAACATCTGAAAAATTAGGAGAAACAACTAAACTAAAAACTGCGAAAAATACTCTTAATACAGAATGGAAAAATTTAAAAAAAGATGCAAATAGTAATTTACCAAAATTAGATATTATTTTACCTCCAAATTCTTTTAAAAATATTCATGAAAATTGGCAATCACTTTTAACTTTTTTTAAAGAAGATGATTTAGAAAATTTAGATTCACTATCTATTGAGGAACTAGAAAATGGAGCAGATCATTTCCTTGAGTTTAATAAAGAATGGCAAGACTTAAATAAAGAATTTGATGCAAGACCATCAAGAAAAATTAATCCAGATCAACAAATAGCTATTGAATTTTGTCCTATTATGGTGCCAGTTTGTGTTGATACTAATGGCAATTTTAAGCTTAATTTAGATGTTAAAACTCCTTTTGGAACAATAGGTTACACTTCATCAGAATCAGGGGGAATAAAAACATTAATTGTTAAACAAGGGGAACAAATTCGTTATCTTGCTTTAAATCAAAAATTTCAGTTTTTTATTCCTAAAAATTGTGGAATTGTAGTAGAAGGAAATGGTGCTGATACAATTACTTTAATTGTTGATGATTGTAGTGGTAAATCTTCTCCATCTACAAGCTCTACAAATTCTGAATTTCAAAATCCAGCACAAAATAATATTTCTAATGTTAATATGTCTGCTGAAGATTTTATCAAATATTATTATGAAGATTTAATTAATTCAGGGAATTATGATGAAGCTTGGTCACATTTGTCTAAGAGATTTCAAGATAAAGCAGGAAGTTATTCCGAATATACTAGCTTTTGGTCGAAAATTGATAAAGTAAATGTCAAGTCAGTATCATTAATTCAAAGTTTTGATAATTCAGCAGAAGTTTCAGTATCATTACAATTTATTAACAATAATGGAAATGTTACTAATCAAACTGTAGGTTATATTTTAACTTGGGATTCAGATCAACAAAAATGGTTATTTGTTAAAGGAATTAAGTAATATTAAAATGAGTAATTGTTTAATATTACTCGCTTTAGCAGAGTTTAGCTATAAGCCTTGTCAATTTATTGCAAGGCGTTTATTATTTTAAGGGATTAATTTGTAAAGTGGACAACTATTTTAAATTTAATGATAAAATATTAAGTGAATCTTTAGTTGCCAATTTTACTTACTTTTGATTAAAATTATGATCAAACTTAGTCAATTTTTGATAGAGAGGTTTAGTTAAGACAATGCCAACAGTTTTACGAATAGGAGCATATCGTTTCTATTTCTATAGTCATGAACCTAACGAGCCTCCTCATATACATATTGATCGTGATAAGTCTACCGCAAAATTTTGGCTCAAAGATGCTAATTTAGCTAGTAGTATTGGTTTTAATTCTAAAGAATTAAGAAAATTACAATCTCTTGTAGAAGAACATCAACAAACATTATTGGAGGCTTGGTATGAATACTTTAGTAAAAACTGATCAAAGAGTTAAAAATGTTCAATTTAATGAAGAAGAAATTAGTGTGGAGTTAATGGATGGTAGAACTATTACTGTGCCTTTAACTTGGTATCCAAAACTATTAAAAGCAACGCCCCAACAGCGTCTCGCTTATGAAATATGTGGTGCAGGTTATGGTATTCATTGGGAAGAAATTGATGAAGATTTAAGTACAGAAGGAATGCTCAGAGGCGCACCTGCTCCGAGTTTTAATATTAGATGAATTTTCTCATAATAAATTGTAAGGTGGGCAACTATTACAGTTTAATTATTAAAAATTAAACTTAATTTTAGTTGTCCACCCTACAGAGATTTATGATTGTTGAATTAGGGATTGTGTTATAATATAAAAAAGTTTTATTTTAAGGTGATAGAGATGACACAACTAATGAAACAGCCTTCATCTTGGCTATCTAATGGTATTAAACTTAATTCTTGCGATCAATTTCGCCCTTTTTCTTTTACAGAAGAATTACAAAATCGGTTAGAAGAATTATTAGAAAAAAATAAAAATAATTCACTAAATAATGATGAACAAGCAGAATTAGCAGGTTTATTAGAATTAGAAAAGATCTTTAGTTTTATTAATGCTAAACTTGCTTCTTAAATCATGGTTATTAATAATTTTATTCGTTTAAATGTTCGCAAAAGAGCAAAAAATTTATGTGAATATTGTCATTCGCCAGAGCGATCTAATGCAACTCCTTTCACAATTGATCATCTTATTCCTCAATCTTTAGGTGGTTTAGATGATCTTAATAATTTAGCTTTAGCTTGTCATCGTTGTAATCAAAGAAGATATAATTTTACCAAAGGAATTGATCCGGAAACTCAAACAGAAGTACCTTTATTTAATCCTAGAAAAAATAAATGGTCAGAACATTTTGAGTGGTCAAAAGATGGCTTAAAAATTATTCCAAAAACAGCGATCGGTCGTGCTACTTGTAATCGTTTTGATTTTAATGATGAATTTCATGATGAAGGTTTTATTCTCAATTCCCGTCAACTTTGGTTAAATGCCAATTGGCATCCTCCGATTGATGATCCACGTCAAAAATAATGATTAATAATTCTCCAAAAGTGGGCAACTATTAAAATTTAAGAATTAAATATAAAGTTAATTTGAGTTGTCCACCCTACCTACTTTTACTATTAATAATTTTTTTAACCTTTTGATAAAAATTAGGATTTTCATTCAAAACCATAGCAAGAGGTACGATAAACCTATCTTTTAAAGGAACTACAATTACTGGATCACCACTTAAAATCTCAGTAAATGGATTTTCTGTTATATGACTTATATCAATAATTCCTAGATCACTTGGTAATTGATTTATTTCTTCTATTAGACTTTGCATATCATTTATTAAATTTTCCTTGCTATATTCTTGTTCTGTTAATTTGGCAAAATAATCATTTAACTTGTGTTTTGATTGTTTGTCAAATGGCGTATTGTCTAAATTTTCATATTCAATAATATCAAATGCTTTTTTAATTAATTTTTCAATTTTCATTTTTTTATACCTTTATATTGATAAATTTGGATAAATAGATTAATTCTCTTTCGTATTAGAATCTGCTTAAAGTTTTAAGTTATAAGATGGACAACTATTTTATTAATTTGAGTTACTCATCCTAACTACTACTTACTCAATAGTGTAATTTTATTTATATAATTAATTGATAAGTTAACCGGCTTTTCCAATTATATATACCCCCATAAATGCTCCAAAAATTGCACCAATAATAGCCCCAAATGGACCCAATAAAAAATTCCCCGCATAACCACAAACAATGGCATTAAAAATAATTACAAATAGAAACAAAAACAATTTCATAAATATGGAACCTCAATATTTTAATAAATTAAAAATAAATTTATATTCAATTATAATGTATATTTTTATTTGTTCAAGTCGGAAAAGGGCGGAAAAAGAAGGAACTTTATGAATAATTGTTACAAAAATAGTATAATGACGGAAAATAGCGGAAAAAGTCGTTAGGAGTTATTCATTATGAAATCTCAAGTATTAGATTATTTAGATAATTTAGTTTTTAATGAAACAGGAAAACATTTAGATAGTTTACAAGTTTCAATTTTAAAAGGTGTTTATAATAGTGAGAAATATTCAGAAATAGCTAAAAATCATAAATGTAGTAAAGGTCATGTTAAAGATTCTGCTTATGAATTATGGCGTATTTTATCGAAAACTTTAGGAGAAGATATTAATAAATCAAATTTTTGTGCCACAATTGAAAGATTAGGAATTACTAATACAAATTCTCATCTTTTTTCTAATACACAATCTCATTTGTTTAATCCTATTCAAGTTAATAGTATTAATTTTTGTAGAAATCCTGAATTAAATGATGATAATTCTCTCATCAATAATGATGCTGAAGAAGTTAATAATGAAAATTCATCTAATCCTAAAAATGGTTATCAATTAATCATTGAACAAGCACAGAAAAAAGCAAAATTAGAGACTATTCCTAACTTATTAAAAATAGGTTTAACTGCTGAACAAATAGCAGAAGCTTTAGGATTAAGTTTAGAAGAAGTAGAAGAAAATATTTAAGTTTGTAGGGATGACAACTATTTTAAATTTAATTATTAAATATAAAGTTAATGTTAGTTGCCTATCCTGTTTTTATTTTTTTTGTTATAATATTGCCATTATAAATTAATAAATTATTAATTAAATGAAAGTACCAAATGGTGAAAAAGCAGAACTTGGAGATAAATTAGAGCGTTATTCTTTAAACTTAAATCATTCTAAAGGGAAAGATAAGGCTATTATATTTAGAGATAGGTTAGGAATAACCTTAGATAATAAAGATATTTTAGAACAAGCCTTATTAAAATCTTTACTTGAAAATGAAGCAATTATTTATAGAATAGACCAATACGGCACACATTATGATGTCAAATTTACTCTAACAACTAAGATCGGAAGTTCTTTAATATTAGGATGTTGGATCATTCGTCAAGAAGAAGACTTCCCCAGATTAACTAATACTTATCCTGTTAATAAATGAGGAAATTATTATGAATATTCAAGAATATGATGTTGTAGTTTTAACTGAAGATTTTTCCGCAATTCATAAAGAAAATCAAAAACCAATTCTGTTAAAACGTGGACAAGTTGGTACAGTTTTAATGGCATTTAATCAAACAGCTTATTTAATAGATTTTGCTGATCATCAGGGGAATACTTATGCAATGGAAACAATTCCTGCTGATAAATTGATAGTATTAAATTATGAACCTGTGGAAATTTATGTTTAATAAATTAATTTGTAAGGTTGACAACTATTTTTATTTTAATTATTAAATATAAAGTTAATGTTAGTTGCTCAGACTACTTTATTTTTATAACTTTGTGCTACAATGTATCTAAAAAATATTACAATAACAAGACTATTATGATTAATTCTCTCAATCTACATACTCAATATATAACAGATGAAAAAGGAGAAAAAACCGCCGTTATTTTACCTATTTCTGAATTTCAAGAACTTTTAGAAGAATTTGAAGATTTGGTGACTTTAACACAAAGAAAAGATGAATCAACTATTGATCATCAAGATTTAATTAATGAATTGAAACAAGATGGCTTACTATCAAATTAAATGGAAAAACTCTGCTAAAAAAGAACTTAAAAGTTTAGCTAAAGAGATAATTCCTAAAATCATAACAACGGTTGAATCTTTAGCTGAAAATCCTTATCCCAATGGCATAAAAAAGATGGTTGGTAGTAATAATACTTATCGGATTAGAGTTAGTGAATATAGAATTATTTATAATATAGAATCTAATTTATTAATTATTGAAATTATTAAAATTGGCCATCGTCAGGGAGTTTATAAAAAAATAAATTAATTAATCTATAAGGAGGGCAACTATTTTAATTTTAATTATTAAATATTAAGTTAATGTTAGTTGCCCAACCTACAGAGATTTATGATTTATGATTTATGATTTATGATTTATTATTGTTTAATTGTTAATTATGTCATAATTAATTATAATTTTGAAACTTTTATTAATTTTCGGTAAAATCAAAAATCTATGACAAAAAATGCACATTATTACCCGTAAACGACTGAATGAATTTGCGTTAAAATATCCCGAAACAAAAACAGCATTAATTCAATGGTATAGAATAATAAAAGATAATGATTTTAGTTCTTTTGTGGAATTAAGAACATTTTTCCCCTCGGCTGATCAAGTGGGGAAATTAACTGTTTTTAATATTGGAGGTAATAAAGTAAGATTAATTACAGCGATACATTATAATCGTAAAAAAGTTTATATTCGAGCAATTTTAACCCATACAGATTACGATAAAAATAAATGGAAGGAGTAAATTTATGACAACTCTTGAATTGGAAAAAACAATTAATTCTTGGTCTTTTTTAGCCAATAAAATTTATGTACCTCATACAGAAAAAGAATATAATCATCTTGTTAATTTACTAGATGAATTAATTGATGAAGTGGGAGAAAATGAAAATCATCCTTTAGCTTCTTTAATGGAAATTATTGGTATTTTAATTGAAAATTACGAAAATGAGTATATTCCAGAATTAAAATAATCAAATTCAAAAAAGTCGGGGATTTTCTTTAAGTTATCTTCTTAAATTTAACTTATTTAAAGTCACCGACTTTTGATCATAAATTGTAAGGAGGGCAACTATTTTAAATTTAATTATTAAAAATAAAGTTAATGTTAGTTGCCCACCCTACAGCGATTTATTATTTTTAGATTGAATGTTATTCTGAAAAATACTTAAAATTGACAACAAGGAATTTCATTAACGATCAAAGGTTGGGTTAAGTCGTAACCATAACCTTTAAGAATTACTTTTTGGGCAGTTTCATCCCCAATAACTACAACTTGCCATTTTCCTGTTGGCTCATTTAAAACATAGGGAATAGCCTTGGGAATAAACATTCCCCTTTCCCGATATTCTTTTTCTTCCTCTGGGGTTAAAGTTTGTGCCGCATTCATGCTTTCTACTAATTGAATGGCGGCTGTAGTGGGGGTATATCTAACATAACCTGCATCACCAAAACCTCCTAAATTTGATTCTGCAAAAAAAATGGCTTGTTCTAATTCTTGTAATTTCAATCTTGGTACTTTATTATTATTAGTTGATGGTTCACTACAACTAATTAAACTAATCAGTAAAATTGATAAAATTAGATTATTTTTAAGAGACATAATTCAGCCTTCTTTATTAGTTGACAATTGACAGTGAATAATTATCAATTATTTTATTCAAGGGTGAGGTAATTATTATTTTTTTATTGTAAACTAATAGGTCAATATAATGCTCAAAAAATTAAATCGGATATTTTTATATCTTAAAAAATACCCGATTTTAATTAGTCTTAAATTTTGAAAATTTAGCTTTTCAAATAATTTAGATGGCACTATGGCCTAAAGCTAAACCAGCTACTAACATTCCTAATACTAGAAAAGGTTGCGCACTAGCTTGATATTTAACGTCATTTTTCAAAGGATCCCTTAAGAAATACATATCTTGAAAAGTGATTTGAGGAATTACTAATAATAGTAAAATTGTGGCATAAAGTTGTTGATGAATGGTGATCAAATAACCTGCAATTCCCACTTGAAAAAGATCGATCATAATCACACAAACCCAAGCGGCCGCCTTAATTCCAAACATCACAGGTAAAGATTTTAAACCTAATTTACTATCACCTTCCACACTTTTAAAATCATTAACAACCGCAATCCCTAAACCTGCTAAACTATAGAATAAAGTTAATACTACAATTGTCCAATTTAATTCACCAAATAAAGCATGGCCAGCCCACCAAGGTAAGGCAATATAACTCGCTCCTAAAGCATAATTTCCAAGCCAACCATTTTGTTTTAATTTTAACGGTGGGGCTGAATAAATATAGGCCAAAAATGTTCCTAATAAAGTTAAACATAGCATAATCGGAAAGTCATGGCCAGCCCAAAGATCTAATAAATAAGATAAGATTAAACCCCCTCCTAATAATACTACCACTTGAGTGATTACTTGAGGAACGGTGATTGCACCAGAGGGAATAGGGCGATAAGGCTCATTAATAGCGTCAATTTCCCGATCATAATAGTCATTAATAGTCTGGGTATATCCCGTCATTAAAGGCCCTGATAAAAGCATACAAGTTAAAGCTTTCATCACATCTTCAAAACTCCATGTATAAGCACCGGAGGAGGCCGCCCCACACACTACCCCCCAGATCAAGGGGATCCATGTGATGGGCTTCATTAACTGAAGTCGAATTTTCCAAATATTAGTTTCGCCGGAAGTAGCCCCTTTCATTCCGAGAAGTTGACGAGTTTTTGAGGTATTATCTTGAGTTTGAGTCGTATTTTCAGACATAATTTTTATTAAGAAATATTAAGCTTAAACTTCAGATTATAGCACTCATAAGCTCATCGTTAGTTTTGAAACGACAATCAGTATCTATGTATTAAAGTCTTGGCTTGTGATAAGAAAAAATTATCGCAGATCAAAGAAAATACTCAAAAATTAAAAATTACTGCAATTTCTTCTAAAAATGTTAAAATGTTGAGGGTAATTCTCCAGAAAAATAGAGGATAATTTCATATAATCATCGTCTATTTTTAATTACACAAGAAGAAACATTAAGGCAAACTTTTGATTGTTTAATCAATCATATTGACGTTAATATAAAAATTAAAACAACATTTTTAATCAAAATTTAATCAGAAAAAATTAGTGTGAGGATCTTAATGAAAATTTTAATAAAAAAGCGCTCAACCGCTTTACTCTTAAGTCTGATCAGTATTGGTACAGCTTTATTAACTACCGCCTGTAATACCCAAACTACCGAAACTCCTCAAGGTGAAACACCCCAAGCCACTAACACCCTAAAACTAGGGGTGTTAGCACCCACTACCGGAGACTTGGCTTCCCTTGGGCAAAATTTCCCCGTAGCGGCACAACTGGCAGTAGATACCATTAACGCCTGTGGAGGTGTCAATGATGCCCCCGTTACCATGATCACCGAAGACGATGAAACCGATCCGGCTAAGGGTGTTACCGCTATGACGAAACTAGCCGAAGCTGATAAAGTGGCCGGTGTGATCGGATCATTTGCCAGTGGTGTTTCCATGGCCGCCATTGATATTGCCGTCAGAAATAAAATTATGATGATCTCCCCCGGAAGCACTAGCCGAAAATTCACGGAACGGGCGAAAAATGGCGACTTTAAAGGCTATTGGGCGAGAACTGCACCCCCTGACACCTATCAGGCACAAGCTTTGGCCGCTTTGGCACATAAAAAAGGGTTTAAAAAAGTTTCCCTTGTGGTAATTAATAATGAATATGGGATCGGCTTTGAAGAACCTTTTATCAGTGCTTTTGAAAAGTTAGGCGGTACGGTGATCACCAAGGATAACCCCGTGCGTTATGATGAAAAGGCCACAACCCTTGATAGTGAAGCGAAGGCCGCTTTTGAAGGTAAACCTGATGCGGTAGTGGCTATTTTATACCCTGATACGGGCGCAATTTTGTTAAAATCGGCTTATGAACAGGGTTTAAGTGCAGGTATTCCTGTATTATTAACCGATGGTGTGCAAACGGAGCAGTTTCCTAAAGATGTGGGAACAACTACCGATGGTAAATTAATTTTAGCAGGGGCTTTAGGAACGGTGCCGGGGGCTGATGGTAAGGCTTTAGAAGGTTTTAAAAAATTATGGGATGAGAAAATTAAAAAAGAAGCCACTGCTTTTACCTCCCATTCTTATGATGCGGCCGTGTTGTTAATGTTAGCGGCACAGGCGGCTAAAACCAATACGGGAGAAGGGATCCAAAGTAAAATTTTAGAAGTGTCCAACGCTCCCGGAACTGAGGTAACAGATGTTTGTGAGGCTCTTAAACTCTTGAAAGAGGGTCAAGATATTAATTATCAAGGTGCGAGTGGTAATGTGGATATTGATCAAAATGGCGATGTAGTAGGGAGTTATGATATTTGGCAGGTTGAAGAAGATGGTAAAATTAAAGTGATAGATAAGGTACAACCTGCGGGTACTGAAGAAAAATCTCAGGAAAAGAATAATTAATTAATTAATTGTAGAGATGTATTTTAATATGTCTCTACAAGACTTTTTGCGTAGAAATATAATTTAATTGTCAGGATTAATTGGTTGATTATTATTACTTTCATCTTAGCTTTTTTTTTAAATTTGATGTGAAATTATTTATTTTTGTAGCGAGGTTAATTCCTTAATCAAATAATATTAAAAAACATTTAATTATACTTAATAATTTAATCTTATTTTAACAGTAGAATTTTAAATTTAATCTTGAATTATTCTGTAACTGAAAATAATTTTGATTAAAAAGTAATTCTACCTTTGATCACAGATCTTAATAAACGGTTAACAGCCCGTCTTTCATCTTCATTTAAACTTTCATCTAATGAAGCGGCTAATAAACCATAGCGATCGGCTAAAGTTAAAAATCCAGTTTCAGTAACACTGGCAAGAATTTCAGGAATAGCACCTGGGATCAATTGTAGTTGAGGAAACATCATAGCTTAGACCTCTCTATCTTAACTATTTATATTTTTATTATTTCACTTTTTCCTGATGAGAGCAGTGATATATTCTTGATTAACAAGTGATAAAAATCCTTTGATCAATGTGATATAAATTAAGCCAAGAAAGTGATATAAATTAAGTAAAATATGTGATATATGTCACAGATTTAGTAATTGACAATTATTGAATCATCAGTCAAACAAATAACAAATAATTAACAAGTTCTATGAATCAAAAAATAGGTATAGCCCTTGTGGGAACGGGTTTTGGGCAAAAAATTCATTTACCCGCTTTTCAACATCATCACCGCACCGAGGTGGTGGCCGTTTATCATCGAGATCTCAATAAAGCCCAAAAAATCGCGCAAAATCATAATATTCCCCATGCTAATAATAATTTAGCCAAAATTTTAGAAAGACCTGAAGTTAAGGCTGTTAGTATTTCCACGCCGCCATTTTTACATTATGAAATGGCCAAATTAGTGTTAGAATCAGGGAAACATTTAATCTTAGAAAAACCCCTCAATTTAAACGCTAATGAAACTAAGGAATTATATCATTTAGCCCAGACTAAAAATTTAATTGTTACCCCTGATTTTGAATTTAGATTTATTCCAGCATGGCAACTTTTAAAAGAATATTTAGATCACAATTATCTTGGCAAAAAAAGATTAATTAAAATTGATTGGCTTGTCACCAGTCGAGCCGATCAAAATCGTCCTTGGAACTGGTATTCCCAAAAAGAAAAAGGAGGGGGAGTGCTTGGTGCAGTTGGGTCTCACGCCTTTGATTATATTAGTTGGTTATTCGGAGATATTAACAAATTATCTGGCTATTTAAGCTGTGCCATTCCTCAACGCCCCGATCCCCTTGATCAGAATAAATTAAAGTTAGTAGATGGGGATGATACCTGTTTAATTATGTTAGAATTAAGTGATGGTACACCCTGCCAAATTAATCTTAGTTCTGTTACCCATCATGGCAGAGGCCATTGGTTAGAAATGTATGGAGAAGAAGGTACTTTAATCTTAGGAAGTGATAATTTAAAAGATTATGTACACGGCTTTAAATTAATGGGTGCAAAGGTAGGAGCAGAATTAAAAGAAATAGGTATTCCTCAAAGATTAGAGTTTCCTAAAGTTTTTCCTGATGGACGTTTAGCCCCTTTGATTAGAGTAGTTGATCGCTTTGTTCAATCTATTGATCAAAACCAAAATTTAAGCCCTAGTTTAAAAGAGGGCGTTTACTCTCAATTATTAATGGATTTAACCCACAGATCCCATGAACAAAAATGTTGGATCAATGTGCCAAAAATTGAGGATTTTCTATCTTAAATTAGGCTAAAAATATCGGCGATCCTGAACTAAAATTAATGGGGTTTTTAGAGATCGCTTCCTGTCAAAAATTGGCAAAATTCAGTTTCTATTAGAAAGTAAAAAAGCGATCTCTATCTGTGCCATCATAAGCTAAAATTTTGTCAATTTTCCTTATCTGACAACTGAAATAATTGCTATAAATAAATTACAATTAGATCAAATGCAAACATCGCCATGTTATTACAAAATCGTTATCGAATAATTCAAGCTTTAGCTAGTGGGGGCTTTGGTGATACCTATTTAGCAGAAGATACTCAAATGCCCTCCCTACGCCGTTGTGTGATTAAACAACTTAAACCCATCAACCAAGATCCTAATGTTTATCAATTAGTTAAAAACCGTTTTCAGAAAGAAGCAGAACTTTTAGAAAAATTAGGAGAAGAAAACCGTCAAATCCCTCAACTTTACGGGTATTTTGAGGATCAAGGACAATTTTATTTAGTTCAGGAATGGATCGAAGGTCAAACTTTAACCCATTTAGCCCAAACACAAGGCAAACTCTCAGAAATTGTCGTTAAAGATATTTTAGTTAAAATTTTACCCGTTCTCAACTTTATTCAAAATCATCACATTATTCATCGAGATATTAAACCGGATAATATTATTTTACGTCAAAGTGATTCCTTCCCTGTGTTAATAGATTTTGGGGCAGTTAAAGAAACAATGGGAACGATTTTGGCTAGTTCCGGCCATTCTACCAGTTCGATCGTCATTGGTACACCGGGCTTTATGCCCTCGGAACAAATGGCCGGCCGCCCCCTTTTTTCTAGTGATCTCTATGCTTTAGGCTTAACGGCCATTTATCTCCTAACAGGTAAAATTCCCCAAGAATTAGAAACCGATCCCCTCACAGGTGAATTAAAATGGCAACAATATGCTCCTAATCTTAGCCCTGATTTTAGTCAAGTTTTAAACCGTACCATCCAAAATCATCCCCGTGATCGTTTTCCCACCGCTCAAGAAATGCTGACGGTTTTAGCACAAGGATCTATGTCTTCAATTCAAACTCAAATTTCCTCTAATCCTAATGGTCAAATTATACCCTCAACCTCCATACCCTTAATTAATTCAGGCCAATCAACGGTTGTCATCCCCTATTTACAACCTACTGACCCAAATAGCACCCCCCAAGCCTCAAAAAATTGGCAACTTCCGCTTGTCATAACTATAATTTGTTTAACTTTAATTGGTGGCTTTGGCTATTATCAATATGATCAACAACAAAAATTCCAAGCGCAAATGGCTCAGTTAGAACAAGAGCGCAAAGAAAAAGAAGAACAACAACGCAAAGAAAAAGAACAAGCAGAAGCTAGAGCCGAAGCTGAAGCCAGAGCGAAAGCACAAGCCAATCAAAATCAGACTGATTATTATCTTCCCTATCGAGACACTTGTGGGGATCCGGCCGCAAGTGGCTCAACTTGGTATGCAGTGGTAGGAAATGCCAATTTAAGTGATGCAAAAAATTATTGTGGCGATGCTTTCAGAAGAAAAGACGGTTATGTACAAATAGCTAGTTTTTCTTCCTATGACAGAGCCGAAAATTTTGCCAATCAATTAAATAATGCCACTGGTTATAATTTTTGGGTTAAATAAGTAGTCAATTATTAACTATATCCGGCGGTATTATTAGGATCTGGTTTTCCATCATCAGGGGGATCAAAAGTTCCTCCAATTGTAGCTAATAAACTTTTGTCATCTAATTTTAGATTATTAGTAATGTTTAGATCAACACTATTATAAAATAGTACCCCAGATATGATAATAGCACCAAAAATAAAGATATTTTGGATCAAATAAGCAAATTTATTCTTAAACATGATAGAACACCCTTTTTTTATGATAGTAGAATTGCTTAATTTAATAATATCTTAATTATTGAGTTTAAGAAATCCGTTAAAATACTGATTTTTATTTTACAAACCAATTTTAAAGATTTCCAATAATTTCCGCTAAGGCCACAGGTGCATCAAAATGTAAATTATGCCCACCTTTGACTTGATGGCGTTTTGCGTCAGGCATGGACTTATACTGAGCCTCTAAATCCTCTGAACGGTTAAACTCGCTCTGTTCTCCATAAATCAAAGTTATCAGAGTTTTAAGAGTTTTGAGTATGCCGATATATTTTTGGCGACTGATGCCATTAAACTCAATTCCCGCACGGGTGCGTAAAAAGGCATCCCACACCCAACAAACTCCACCCTCACAAGTTTGGGTGATTCTTTTGGCTAATTTAAGAGCTAATTCTTTCGATAAACTGGGGGTAGCTTGGATCAGGCGTTTAGCGGCGGTTTCCACGTCTGGGAAAACGGGATGCTCTGGGCGTGAAGCCAAATAGTCTAAATGGGTAGTTAATTGATCAACGGTGTCTATTTCGTTGGTTTCGGCGGGGATCACAGGCTCAACTAAGACTAAGTTTTTCACCTTTTGGGGGCGAATACTGGTAAAAATGGCCGCTAAAATTGAGCCGAAGGAATGCCCCACAAGGGTAAAGGGTTGATCGGTGACATGGTTAATAATAGCGTCAAGATCACCTAAAAAGTCTAAGAGGTTGTAACTGCCCTCTTTGCCCACATGATCCGACTTACCATGGCCTCTTAAGTCGGGGGCGACAACTTGATAACCTTTTTTGACTAAACGCCAAGCCACTTCGCTCCATGTTGCTCCATGTTCTAATATACCGTGTAAACAGAAAATTAACGGATTATTTTCTGAACCCCAACGGCATAAACATAAATTTAAACCTCTAATATTTATGAGGGTTTCAGTCATTTCGTATGATTTTTCGTCTAATTCAAGATCATTGGGTAATTCATATTTTAAATTACTAGCTAAATTAACGGCGCGATCGCTCAATTGATAGGGCAATTTTAGCTCTTTCCAAGTATCAGCTAAAGTGGGATCAATAGACTGATGTTTTAGAAAATTGGGATCACCTACTGACATTGACTTATTATAAATTCCGTCAGTCATTCTATTACCTTGATAGGGGTTTAACACATTTTCATTAAAGGGAATTTCTAAGAAATGACAAAGATTTTCCATGACTTGACGGGGATTTTTTACTAAGTCTTCATAGTACATTAAATGATGTTTACTTTCATCAATTTCTGAGAAGAATTTTAAGCTATTAGCATTACTTTGATACCAGATATTTTCTGCTATTTTATAGGGGTTGCCTTCCTCTCCCACTAACTTATCCATGCGTAGGCGAGTAAAAGAATCTATGACAGAATAGGGGTGTCTTACTAAGTGAATATATTTAGCATTTTGAAATAATAATTCAGCATTTTCTAAGGTATCTAAATCATTAGCATAGGTGGGAGATTTATCTATTAAAATTTTATCACCACAACAGTCTAATAAATATTGATAAACCTCTTGTATTGATTTATTTTCTTGGGTAAATTGTGCCACTAAATTTTGAGCGGTAGGTGCATCAATTTGTTTTAATTCCATTAAGGCACGTTGTAGCCCTTCCCCTAAATAGGAAACGGATAATTCTTCCTCTCTTTCTACCATATTATTAAAGGGTAAAAGATGTAATTCTGGGGGAGAAGATAGCAAGGGATGGCCTTCTAACATTACCCTTAATAAGGTTGATCCCGATCGAGGGCTAGAGAGGATAAATACAACGGGTTTTTTAATTTTTTGGGTTGGTTTTTGATGTTTTCTTGTAACTTTATGACTATGTGGTAATTTAGTTATATCGTCATTAAGGGTTAGATTTTGAAGATGAGTAAGATCATGTTGTTTAGTAAATTCTAAAGCCAAATATTTAGCTAAAGAATTAATTTTTGGGCGTTCATAAAATTCCCTTGGATATAACATCAATTGTAACTCATTTTTTAATAAAGTGATCGCTTCCATCACCATTAATGAGTCCATTCCCAAGTCTAACAAACTCTCACTTTCACTAATATTATTACTATCAATTTGCAAAATATTACCAAGGGCAGTTTTGAGATAACTTATTAACTTAATTTCCCTTTCTGCTTGGTTATATTTTAATAATTCTGTCACTAAATTAACTTGAGTTTCTTCGGTTAAAATTACCTCTTTTTCTTCTAAAACTTCCTCAAAATAGGGTAATTGATTAATTTGGGGGAACTGTTGTACTACCTCATTCCAATCAATAGAAATTACCCCTATTTGTTGGGTAGAAGATGCTAAAAGTTTGGTGAATATTTCTAGCCCCTTCTTAACAGGTATTAATTTAATTCCCTTAACAGCTAAACGACTAGAAACTGCCATCCCAGAAGCAACCCAAGCCCCCCAGTTAATACTTAAGGCTGGTAAATTTAACTGATGACGATAGGCGGCGATCGCATCGAGAAAAGTATTAGCACTACTATAATTTCCCTGTGCGGGTGATCCTAATAAAGAAGCGGCCGAGGAGAATAAAATAAAGAAGTCTAAGGGGATATTTTTAGTTAATTGATGTAAATTCCATGTACCTTGAATTTTCGGTGCTAAAACTGATGAAAATTGATCCCAGTTTTGACTTATTAATAAATTATCATTTAACACTCCGGCACAATGAATAATACCCTTTAATGGTGGTAAATTTTCGTTAATTTGATTGATTAATTTTGTTAGAGCGTTTGTATCAGTAAGATCGGTATGATTAACTAAAATTTTAACCCCTTGGTTTTGTAAGGCGGTAATAACTTTAGAGGCTTCATTAGTGGGTTTTTTACGCCCTATTAAAATTAAATTTTTTGCACCATTTTCGGCTAAAGTTTGAGCAACTTTTAAGCCTAATGATCCTAAGCCTCCTGTTATTAAATAACTGGCTGAGTGTAATACAGGCATCTTGCCTGTGTTATCTATATTTCCAGTCACAGGCAAGATGCCTGTGCCACTGTTATTTTTAATTTGAGTGAGACGGGCTACATAAATTTTATTATGTCTTAAAGCTATTTGAGTTTCATTATCTTGATGGGTAATTTTATTAACAAAATTTGTTAATTCATGCTCATTAAAATTACTACTAAGATCAATTAAACCACCAAAATATTCAGGATGTTCAAAAGATAACACTTTACCTAAGCCCCATAAAGGAGTTTGGGCAAAAGATAGATTAATATTTTTAAGATCAGTCTCAATATTTTGACTATTTTGAGTAGTTAACCAAATTTTTGCTTTAATATTTTGCTTAACTAATGCTTGTAATAAGAATAATGTACTTTGACAAGATAATTTTTGAGCAGTTTCTAAGTCGGTAATAGTGAGATCATCACTTGACTTAATATCTAAACTCCATAGATGTAAAATACCTATTTCTTGAGTTAGATCAAGTTGATTATTTTGGAAAATTAAACTATAACTTTCGGGCTGATCAAGACTAATATTAATTGCCTTAATATTAAGTGTGGCACAAGCATCTTGACTGTGATCATTTTGATAGTTAATACATAAACAAGTATCACCTTTACTTGTTAAAAATTCTGCTACTTTTTGAGATACACCAGTTTGATCTGCAAAAAATACCCATTGTTTAATATAGTTGGGCTTATTACTATTAAAATGACCTTCCTTTTCTAACCATTTTACCTGATAAAACCAATCATCGCTAGACTGTATTTCATCTGTGTCTAAAATAGGTGTTATTAAACTAGAAGAAAGGGGAGTAATATCCTTTAACCAATAACTTTGACGTTGAAAAGGATAGGTAGGTAAAATAATTTTTTGACAGTGATAGGGGGCGTCAAATTTTTCCCAATTAATTTTAATTCCTCTGACAGATAATTTTCCTAAACTTTCTAAAATATTTAACCAGTCTTGATCAATATTTCTTAAGCTTGGAAGCCAAAGGAAGGATGAGGGATGAGTGATGAGGGATGGGTTTTGGCTTTTATTTGATAACTCATCACTGATATTTTTTTGTAAGTTTTCTATTACATTGGTAGTCATACCCAGTAAAGTTGGTTTTGCCCCAATTTCTAAGAAAATTTGATATTCTTGATCATGTAATTTTTCAATACTTGAGGCAAAGTGTACAGGTTTTAAAATATGATCTAACCAGTAGTTAACTGTGGTAATTTCTTCTTTAATAAAATCTCCGGTAACATTAGAGACTAGATCAATTTGTGGCAAATTAAATTTAATTTCTTTAACTACATTTTCAAACTCTTTAACCATTGGTTGCATTAAAGGAGAATGGAAAGCATGGGAAACATTTAAACGCTTAACTTTTACATCTTGATTTTCAAAATGGATCGCTATTTTTTCAATCGCTTCTGTTTCTCCTGATACCACAATATGAGAACCATTATAGGCGGCGATCGCCAATTTATTTTGATATTTATTAACCTCAATTTCTACGGTATTTTGATCCGCAAAAATAGCCACCATGCTACCATTTTCGGGTAAAGATTGCATTAATTTACCACGATGGGCAATCAATTTTAAACCATCTTCTAAAGAGAAAACTCCCGCCACACAAGCGGCCACATATTCACCCACACTATGCCCCATTACAGTATTAGGAATAATACCCCAAGACATCCATAATTGAGCAAGGGAATATTCTAAGGCAAATAAGGCGGGTTGAGTGTATGCTGTTTGATCTAAAAGCTGATTTTTTTGCTGATCTTCTCCATATAAAACATCAATGAGAGAAACATCTAAATAATTAGTTAAAATTTCCGCACATTGATTAAAATTATCCCTAAAGATCGGGGAAGTTTTGTACAATTGTGATCCCATTTTCACATATTGGGATCCCTGCCCCGTAAATAAAAAGGCTATTTTTTGATCTTTACCTTTTTTAACTTTACTATGTAATATGTCAGGGGTTTTCTTGCCCTCTAAAAATAGTTTAAACTGTTCTTGTAAATGTTCTTTAGAGTCAGTCACGATCGCCAGACGATGGTTAAATTGTACTCTGGTTGTATTAGCACTAAAACATAAATCTTTGAGTACAGTATCAGGGTTATTTGTCAAGTAATTGTTATAATTCTTAACTAAATCTTTTAAAGCAGACTCATTTTTTGCTGATAAATTTAAAATATGTAGTTGTCTATCTTTAGACACAGATAGGATGCCTGTACTACCTAAATTTTCTACAGACAAGATGCCTGTACTACTAACTGGTAACTGGTAACTGGTAACTGTAATATGTGCATTTGTACCACCAAAACCAAAAGAACTTACTCCTGCAAAAATTTGATCCCGATCTTCTAAAGAAATAAGTTTAGTAGGAATAGCAAAAGTTTGATCCTCAAATTTAATTAAAGGGTTTAATTTTTCAAAATTCAAATGGGGGGGAATTTGTTTATAATATAAAGCTAAAACAGTTTTAATTAAACCTGCAATACCCGCCGCCGCTTCTAAATGTCCAATATTTGTCTTAACTGATCCAATATAACAAGTATTAGTAACAGGCAAGATGCCTGTATTACTAATATTATGATCTGTGGCACAGGCATCTTGCCTGTGATCTTTATTTTCACTTAATACTTGAATTAAAGAATTAACCTCGATCGGATCACCTAAAGATGTACCCGTGCCATGTGCCTCTATATAATTAATTTCACTAGGCTTAACATTGGCATTCATTAACGCTTGACGGATAACCTCCTGTTGGGCGATACCGTTGGGGGCTGTTAAACCATTACTACGCCCGTCTTGGTTGATGGCACTACCCTTAATTACCCCTAAAATTAAATTACCATCCCTTTGCGCCTCAGATAGCCGTTTTAACACGATCACACCACAGCCCTCGCCCCGCACATAACCATCGGCGGAAGCGTCAAAAGTCTTACATTTCCCGTCAGGGCTTAACATTCCCGCTTGGGTAAAGGTATCGGTTAACTCAGGGCTTAACATTAAATTAACCCCCCCTGCGATCGCCTGATCACATTCCCCTTTGCGTAAACTTTGAACGGCTAAATGTACCGCCACGAGGGAAGAAGAACAAGCCGTGTCAATAGTCAGAGAAGGCCCACGAAAATCGAAAATATAGGAAAGACGGTTAGCGGCGATACTGTGGGCGTTTCCTGTACCTGCATAAGCGTCTACAGGCACTCCATAATGTAATTGTAACTGAGCATAGTCATTACTGCTCATGCCCACAAATACACCTGTATTAGTTCCTGCTAATTGATCAACTTTAATACCGCCATATTCAAAGGCTTCCCAACTCACTTCTAAAAGTAATCTTTGTTGGGGATCCATGCGTTGAGTTTCACGGGGTGAAATTCCGAAAAATTGAGGATCAAATTGATCCACATCTTCAAGAAAACCACCGTAGCCTTCACCATTCCATCTATTTTTAACTGATGTAATAGCGTCTTTACCTTCTGTTAGTAATTGCCAAAATTGTTGGGGGTTTTTCGCATTAGGAAAACGGCAACTTAAACCCACTATTGCTATTTCTTCTTGAGTGGGAAGTGGGGAGGGGGAAGTGGGAAGTGGGGAGAGGGAAGTGGAAAGTTTAGAGTCGGTTTGATTGGTTAATTGTTCTAAATAGGTAGAAAGTGTGTTAATATTTGGGTAATCATAGAGTACAGTGGGTGGTATCTTGACTTTTAACCAGTCTTCTAATTCTGCTGATAATCTTACCGCCTGTACTGAGTCTAAACCATAACTAGCAAAAGGCTCAAGGGGATCAATTTCTTCTGTAGATACCCCCAAGCGATCGGCTATTTTTTCAACAATGTAATTTTCGATAATAGATAAGGTATTTTGAGATAAAAACTCCTTTCTTTTTACTGTTACCTTTTCTTCTTCAACTTTTAACTTTTGACTTTCGACTTTTGACTTTTCTATATACTCACCAATAACAGTTAAACTGCCGTCAATAAAACCATCTCGACAGGCATGACGTTGAATTTTACCGCTAGAAGTTTTGGGAATAGTACCAGTTTTTAATAGTAAAATTGCATAAGGTAATAATTCATGATTTTCAATTATTTTCTGACGAATAGCTTTAGTAACTTCTTCAACATTTAATTTTCTCACATAACTTCTTTGTACTTCTTGAATAAGTACTAACCTTTCTTCGCCGTTAATATCAACAGCAACAGCCGCCCCTGATCCTTGTTTCACCGCAGGATGGGCTTGATCAATAGTTAATTCTATATCTTGGGGATAGTGATTTCTTCCCCTAATAATTATTAAATCTTTTAACCTACCTGTTACGAATAATTCCCTATCTTGTAAAAAACCTAGATCACCCGTGCGTAAAAAGGTTTCACCCTCTAAACCTTTAACCTGTGCCTTGAAAGTCGCCTCACTCTGTTCTTTTCTATTCCAATAACCTTGGGCAACGCTTCCACTTTGCACCCAGATCTCCCCGATCTCATTAGACTCGCAAAGCTCACAAGTGTCAGGATTAACTATAATTACTTTTTCATCGGGTGCAGATCTGCCAGAACTAACTAAAACCGTTGCATTTTCATTGTTTTCCGGTTCGATAATAATTTGATTTTTTTCTAAAGCTTTAATATTAACGAGTTTTTCAATGGGTAAAGCGAATTTATCACCACCTGAAACAATTAAAGTTGTTTCAGCCATGCCATAACAAGGATAAAAAGCCTCTTTTTTAAACTTGGCTTTAGCGAAATATTGGGAAAAATTATGTAAAGTTTCCGCCCTAACTGGTTCAGCCCCACTAAAAGCCAATGTCCAACTACTTAAGTCTAAACTATCCCTTTGTTCTTCATTAATTTGACTCACACAAAGATCATAAGCAAAGTTAGGCGCTCCCGTAGTTGTCACCTTATGGTTAGAAATAGCCTGTAACCAACGGTAAGGGCGCTGTAAAAAGTTAACCGGAGACATCAATAACATTGATCCCACATTGGCATAAAGGGGCTGTAAAATGCCACCAATTAAACCCATGTCATGATAGGGGGGAAGCCATGAAAAACCGATGGTATTAGGAGTATCTTGGAAAAAATGATTAATTAAATTAGAATTATGTAATAAATTGTAATGACTCACCATCACGCCCTTGGGAATACCCGTTGAGCCACTGGTATACTGTAAAAAAGCGAGGTTATCTGAGGTGATGTTAGGATCAAGCCAATTTTCTGCTAAATTGGGATCTACCGTATCTGTAGCGATAAAATTAATCTGTTCTACAGGTAAAATGCCCGTATTACTGATAATTTGCTCATTAAAACGCTTTTGAATATTATCTATTACATCGGAGGTAGTTAAAGCAAATTTTGCTTGGGCATCTTCCACGATCGCCACTAAACGATCAACGGAGCGGTTAGCTCTGGGGGGGTAGGCGGGTACAGCGATCACTCCTGCATAGAGACAGCCCAAAAAGGCCGCTATAAACTCTAAACCGGGTTGATAAAGTAATAAAGCTCTTTCTCCCTTGCCATGATAAGACTGTAACACCGAGGCGATCGCCTGTGCTTGTTGTTGTAGTTGAAAATAGGTAAGGCTATCGCTGATCGTTTCTCCATCACTGAGAAAAGAAAAAGCGACTTTATCAGGTTGTAATGCTGTTCTATCCCGTAATAAATCTACAAAAGTAGAAAAGTTCCCTATCATTGAGCGTTTTATCAATTTAATAATGTGTATTTGTCAATTGACAATTGATCTTTAACTTTAACCAAAACTAAAGACCATTAGTTAAGTTAAGATAACAGATCTTGACCTATTGTCTCATCAATTGTCTGTTAGTGTAAATCTTTTTCTGGGTTTATGGTTAATTTTGCCCTGATCTTTGACTTCTGTAAAGGTTAGGTGTTTTCTTTCCTCAAATTTTTTGAGCTTTGTAAGCTTTTTGTGATCTTAATCAATCAAAAAATATTAAAAAAGGGATAATTTACAATAAAAATCAGTTCAATTTATGGAACGATCACTATTAGCCTTGAACTTAAGTTCAAGGCGAGTCAAGACTTTTAAAGATTAATCTCACTTTGAAATAAATTTCAAAGCTAACAAAAATCGTTCAATAAATTGAACTAAAATTGATATTTCCCCTCCATTTTGAAAACACCATCTTTACAAAAGTCCTATTTTTTGATAAATAGTTGTATCATAGATATATATATATGCTTTTTAATATCAGGATAGCTTTTAATAAATAGTGTACTATGTTCAATCAGACATCAGAAAGACGAATGCACCGAGTCAGATGGGTTTTAACCGTTGCGTGGTTAACTCTGATTTTATCCCTATTTTATGATCCCATTTCACCATATTTAACGGATCCGAACAATTTAGCCAGTCCTTTGCGGGTAAACTTAGCCACTTGTGTTCAAGTGCAGGGAGTTTGTTTAGAAAAAGGAGCTTATTATTTAGGAGCGCCGATTTTTTGGGGCATAGTTGTACCTAGTGCCATTTTTATTTTATTAATCTTTGGTCATGAATTATGGCGCAGAATTTGCCCTCTATCTTTTTTATCCCAAATACCTAGAGCTTTAGGCAAACAAAGGAAGTTTAAACGTATCAGTAAAACCGGAGCAGTTAGATTTGAAATTGCGAGAGTTGATGCCAATTCTTGGCTAGGAAAAAATTATTTATATGTGCAGTTAGGTTGGTTTTTTATTGGTTTATGTTGTCGCATTTTATTTGTTAATGCTGATCGTCTTGCTTTAGCTATTTGGTTAATTTTTACTATTTTAGCATCAATTACAGTAGGTTATTTATATGGGGGAAAATCATGGTGTAATTATTTTTGTCCCATGTCTCCCGTGCAAAAAATTTATTCAGAACCCAAAGGTTTATTTGGCAGTAAAGCACATATTGGGGATCAAAAAATTACCCAATCTATGTGTAGAATTGTGGAAGATCAACAGGAAAAAAGTGCTTGTGTCGCTTGTCAAAGTCCCTGTATAGATATAGACTCAGAAAGGGCTTATTGGGATAACTTAAAACAAGGAAATCGCCAATTACTTTATTATGGTTATATCGGTTTAGTGGTGGGTTATTTTGTTTATTATTATCTCTATTCTGGCAATTGGGATTATTATTTTTCTGGTATTTGGGCTTATGAAAAAAATCAATTAGCTACTCTATTAAAGCCGGGTTTTTATATAGCTGGAAAGGGGATTAATATTCCTAAAATTATCGCCGTACCCTTAACTTTAGGATTATTTACTTATGGGGGGTATAACTTAGGAAAACTTACGGAAAATTATTTAATTAATAAATATAAAAAGCATCTCAATCCTGATTTAATTAGACATCGAATTTTTACCATTTGTACATTTTTAATCTTTGACTTTTTCTTTATTTTCGCAGGAAGATCATGGTTAAGTTTATTACCAATTAAAGTACAATATATTTGGGATTTTGTCTTAGTTTTATTAAGTTCAATTTGGTTAGTTCAAACATGGGAAAGAAGCCCTGAACTCTATTCTAAAGAGAGTTTAGCCACTCGTTTGCGTAAACAATTAAGCAAATTAAGCTTGAATATTACTAACTTTTTAGAAGGCAGATCTTTAGAAGATTTAACCACCGATGAAGTCTATGTTTTAGCTAAAGTTTTACCCGGTTTTAATAAAGATAAACGTCATGAAGTTTATAAAGGAGTGTTAAAAGAATCTTTAGAAGAAGGTTATGTTAATACCTCCAGTAGTTTAGAAGTTTTAGCACAATTACGCTTACAATTAAACTTAACTGATGACGAACATCGCACTATAATTGAAGAATTGGGAATTGAAGATCCAGACTTATTAAATCCTCAAAAATTACATACAGTAGAAAATACTGTACGTTTAACAGGCTATCGTAAAGCCTTAGAAAGAATGTTAAATTTACAACAAAAACAATCCCTTAATCAATTATTATCAGATAATCCTCAAGCAGTCAGAAAATTACGTCAACAATATTGTATTAATTATGAAGATGAGGCTCAAATTTTACAGGGTTTAGACCATCAAAGTGATATTTCTGTCCGTTCCGAGTATATTTTAACTCAGTTAACTCAGTTAATTGAGCGCTTTCATGCTCTTAATCAACCTCGTTTTTTACCTAAAAGTAATATTCTGAATTTACTACGCCAGACAGTCAAAGAGAAAAAACGTCTCTTAGTGAGGGCAATTTTAGAAATAATTGAAGGGGATCAAGACTCAGAAATAGGGCAACAAATTGCTCAAAAATTAGGGAATTTAGCTCCCTCTGTATTACAAGAAGTATTAATGAATACTACCTCACAATGGTCACAAAGATTAAAACCGGAAATTTTAGCCTTGTTAGCCCAAGCACAAGATCAAATTCTTTTTTGTCCATTGGATTTAGAATTGAAAACAATTATTATTCATTTAGAAGCTTTAATTAATGATCCTAATCCCATTACTCAAGCTTTAAGTTTATATATTTTAGCGCAATTAGAACCGAATCTTGCTAATAAAATTGGTCAAGAATTATTAAATGATCAACAAGCAATTTTAATTCAAGAAACAGCCCAAATTTTAACCAGAGGAGAGGTAGAATTATCGAACTTTCCAACTTTAGAAAAAATAGTGTATTTAGCTAATAATGAACTGTTTAAAGGTATTCATAGTAATACTTTAATTGAATTGGCCGAATTGGCTTATTTTAAACACCATCAAGGAGAAGATATTATTTCCGATGAAGGGGATACCTGTCGAGAATTATTACTTTTAATTGAGGGAAAAGTAGAAATTATTTTACCAGATAAACAGGGCAATAATCCCATTATTTCTAATTTATTACCCGGACAAATTTTAGATGAATTAGAAGTATTGTCCCATGGTAAACAATCGGGTAAAATTGTAGCTAAAACTACTCCGACTAAACTTTTAGCGATCGCCGTAGATACTTTTGACGAAATTTTAGACAAAGATCACGACTTTGCGCGTAGAGTTTTAGAAATGGAAAGTAGTCGTTTAAGAGCAATTTCCATAACTTAAAACATTTTGAGGGGTTAAACATGATTAACCCCCTAAAGTCAGGGAAAACAAATAAAATCAATAATTATCAACTAATGACAGATTAGATGCAAAATTGAGGTAAAATGGAGATTTGGTTAGCGTTTATATCGTCAAAACTAAATTTTATTTGTTAATCCATCTCAAAAAGTCAATTATTATTTATGGCAAAAGTATTAGTTTCGGATCCTATTGATCAAGTAGGGATAGATATTATTTCCCAAGTAGCACAAGTAGATGTCAAGATCGGTTTACCAGAGGCAGAATTAATTAACATTATTCCCGAATATGATGCCTTAATGGTGCGCTCTCAAACTAAAGTTACGAAAGAAATTATTGAAGCAGGTAGTCAACTAAAAATTATTGGTAGAGCCGGAGTAGGTGTGGATAATATTGATGTTCCGGCCGCTACTCGTAAAGGTATTATTGTGGTTAATTCTCCCGAAGGTAATACCATTGCGGCGGCTGAACACGCTTTAGCCATGATGATGTCACTTTCGCGCTATATTCCTTCAGCCAATGACTCTGTTAAAGCCAAAAAATGGGATCGTAAAAGCTTTGTTGGCACGGAAGTTTATAAAAAAACCCTTGGGGTGGTTGGTTTAGGTAAAATTGGCTCTCATGTAGCTAAAGTAGCTCGGACAATGGGCATGAAAATTTTAGCTTATGATCCTTTTATTTCCCAAGAAAGAGCCGATCAACTGGGTTGTCGTTTAGTTGATTTAGATTTAATTTTTAGTGAATCTGATTATATTACCCTACATATCCCTAAAACTCCTGAAACTGCCAATTTAATTAATGCCCAAACTTTAGCCAAAATGAAGCCGACAACCCGCATTATTAACTGTGCTAGGGGTGGGATCATTGATGAAGAAGCCCTTTATGAAGCCTTAAAGGAAGGGAAAATTGCCGGAGCGGCCTTAGATGTGTTTGCTAGTGAGCCTTTAGGAGAATCAAAATTAAGGGAGTTAGGGGAAAAAATTATTTTAACCCCCCATTTAGGAGCTTCTACGGCTGAGGCTCAGGTTAATGTGGCTTTAGATGTGGCCGAACAGATCCGTGATGTATTATTAGGGCTTCCGGCTCGATCGGCCGTGAATATTCCCGGCCTCAACCCCGATGTTATGGAAAAATTACGTCCCTATTTACAATTAGCCGAAACAATGGGTAATTTAGTGGGACAATTAGCAGGAGGCCGCATTGACTGTTTAAATATTAAATTACAGGGAGATTTAGCCAGTCAAGACGCAAAACCCTTAGTAGTGGCGGCCACCAAAGGTTTATTATCCCAAGCTTTACGGGAAAGGGTTAACTATGTTAATGCTAGTATTGAAGCCAAAGAGCGTGGCATTCATATTACGGAAACTAAAGACGCTGATACCCGTGACTATTCAGGCTCAATTTATTTAGAAGCTAATGGCTCTTTAGGGAAACATTCCGTCACAGGTGCTTTATTATCTTATGGTGAAATTCGCATTACAGACTTAGATAATTTCCCTGTCAACGTGCCTCCGGCCAATTATATGTTATTTACCTTACACCGTGATCAACCCGGAATTATCGGCAAAATTGGCTCATTATTAGGCAGTTTTAATGTTAATATTGCTAGTATGCAAGTTGGCCGTAAAATTGTGCGCGGAGATGCTTTAATGGTATTAACTTTAGATGATCCTTTACCTGAGACTATTCTCGAAGAAATTAAGAATGTTTCCGGTATTCGTGATGCTTATACCGTAAGTTTATAAATCCATTGTCATTAGATTTGATTAAGGCTTAAGCCTTCTGCTACAAAAACAAAGCCTGTGCGCACAGGCTTTATTCAACAATTGACAAATAACCAATCACAAATTATGTCAAATAGCTGGTGGGAAATTAAAATTTATGCGGATCCAATGTTAGAAGAAAGTATTTTTTGGCGTTTGGATCAATTTGGTTGTAAAGGTACAGCCACAGAAATTAAACAACAATCTTATTTAATTAAAGCTTATGTGCCTCAAATAGACGTAAGTTTATTAGATCTATCGGCTTTATCTTTATGGTTGCGTCAAGATGCTTTAATGTTAAATTTGACCCCACCAGTGACGAAATGGAAATTAATTGATGAGGAAGACTGGAGTAGTAGTTGGAAAAAAGAATGGCAACCCACTGAAGTGGGCGATCGCTTTTTAATTTGCCCAGCTTGGATCGATCCCCTACCGTTAACCGATCGCACTATTATCAAGTTGGATCCTGGGATGGCTTTTGGCACAGGCACTCATCAAACTACCCAACTTTGTTTGGAGTCTTTGGAAATGCGTTTAAGTTATTCTTCTAATGTGGGAGAAATGACGATCGCTGATATTGGCTGTGGATCGGGTATTTTATCCATCGGATCAGCCCTGTTAGGGGTAAAACACATTTACGCTGTAGATGTAGACTCTTTAGCGGTTAAGGCCACCCATGAAAATCGAGACTTAAATAATATTAATTCAGACTATTTATCAGTAAAAAAAGGAAGTATAGAAGTCTTAGAAGAAGAATTTAAAGAACAAAAAGTTGACGGAATTTTATGTAATATTTTAGCAGAAACAATCCTTGATTTAATACCTCAAATGGGCAATATTTCCCACTCTAAAACATGGGGCATTTTAAGCGGAATTTTATTAGATCAAGCTAAACCGATTGCTGATACTTTAGAACAAAATGGTTGGGTAGTAGCAACTCTTTGGAAAAGGGATGAATGGTGTTGTTTTAATGTGAGAAGAAACCTATAGTCGTTTTTTAAATTAAAATATCTAAAGATTTAAAGCTAATTCTCTAAAATGATCCCCTCGATGTTCAAAACTTTGATATTGATCAAAACTAGCACAAGCGGGGGATAATAAGATTACTTTAGCATGATGTTTTTTGGCAAATTCTAAACTTTGATTAACCGCATTTTCCATCGTTTCAACTATTAGATAATTATGATAATTAATCTCGTTTAATCTTTTAGCAAAAGCCTCACTAGCATCACCAATTAATAATACCATGGCCGCTTTTTCTTCAATTTGTTTTAACCATTTTGTATCATCTCCCTCTTTGGCTTCCCCTCCTGCGATTAAAATTACCGGAGATTTTACGGAAGATAAACCAACTTCGGCCGCATCATAATTAGTTGCTTTACTATCATTAATAAATTCAATTCCATCCCTAACACAAATCAATTCTAAGCGATGGGAAACCCCTGTAAAAGCCATCATCGCCTGACTAATAGATTTTTTATTAATATTAGCTAATTTAGCGGCCAAACTAGCCATTAATAAATTTTGCTGATTATGTTCACCTACCATTTTAAACAGCGAAACGGGCATAATTAATTCCCTACAAACGGTGATCCAACTATCTTCTAAATAAGCCCCATTTCTATTAGATAAAAACTCTTTATCTTTAACACTGATCCAATAAGCCTCACCCCACTGATCCGCCACACTTCTTAAATAGGGATCATCACCGTTAAAAATCTGAGCCTCACAACGCTCTAATAATGACGCTTTAATGCGATAATAATTATCTAAAGTCTTATGTCGGGCGAGGTGATCCGGTGTAAAAGTCGTCCAAACGCCGATTTTAGGGGCAATGGTGGGGGATGCTTCGATCTGATAACTACTCAATTCGGCGATGATCCAATCGGGTTTTTCCTCTTGTAAGGCTAACTCACAAGCGGCATAACCGATATTCCCACAGGCGGGAGCATTGAAACCCGCCGTTTGAAAAATTGAGGCAATTAAAGCGGTGGTGGTGGTTTTGCCATTTGTGCCTGTAATGCCCACCCAAGGCCGATCACTGAGCGATCGCCATGCTAATTCAATCTCCCCAATGGTCTCTATGCCTTTATTTCTGGCCTCAATTAATACTGGTGTATCCCAAGGCACTCCCGGACTTACTACAATTAAATCAGGTAAATTACCAGATTCTAAAGTGAGGGAATAACCTAATTTAACAGTAATTTCTTCTTTTTCTAATTCTAATTGATGTTTTTGTAAATTTTGATGATTAGCGCGATCGCCCAAAGTGACAGTATAACCTTGTTTTTTTAATAATCTAGCGGCCGCAATGCCCGATCTACCTACACCAATAACTTCAGCTTTAGCCATAATAATTAATTGATAATGGATAATTAATATTTTTATTAATAATTGATATTTAATATTTATTAAGAAATAATTGTCAATTGTTCACTGTCAATTGTCAATTGTTAATCAGATTATTTCTTAATTTGTAACATTAAAGTCGCCATTTCAATGGCACTCATGGCATAATTCCAACCTAAATTATTCTTAATTCCGGCTCTTTCTAAAGCTTGTTGCATCGTATCGGTGGTTAAAATGCCGAAAATAACAGGCACTCCCGTCTGTAAAGAAGTGGAAGCAATGCCTTTAGCGGCCTCATTACAAACATAATCAAAATGGGGTGTATCACCACGGATCACCGCCCCTAAACAAATAATGGCATCATATTTGTGGGAAAGTGCCAACTGATTGGCGATCATGGGTATTTCTAAACTTCCCGGCACCCAAGCGTAGTCAACTTGTGATCCTTGGGGATCAATATCAATGCCATGACGTTTTAAACAATCTTGAGTGCCACTTAACAATTTACTGGTAATTAAATCATTAAAACGGCCAATCACAATTGCAAATTTTAAACTTGAAATATTGTCTGTAAAATTGCCCTCAAAAACTGCCATAATTTAAGTAATAAGTAATAGGTAAGTAATAATAAATAATTAATAATAATTAAACAATTTGGAGGGGCTTAACTATGTTAAACCCCTATTAATTTTTTGATTAATTTTAAACAACAAAAAAGTTTAAAATTGCTACAGCTACCACTAAAACAGTCCAAATAATTGAACCTAAGAAAATTAAAGATTTAGACTGATCCCAGTTTTGGGGAGAAGCATAAGCCACAGGTACACCGATCACCATGACAAAGGAAAAGAAAACTAAAGTGATCAATGTTAATTGGAAAATAATAGACATTTGAGATTTCTCCTCTAAAAGAGTTATTGTTTTATTTTTGTTATTTTTTGATAGTTTGAAAATGTCTAAAAATACTTATTTTTAAGTTTTTCAGACAGTTGACTTAGTAAGATTTTACATCTTGTAGGTCAAACTATCATCTATTTAATCAAAATTTGATTATGATTAGTTTTGATTTTACAAAAATTCATTCTACAATAGATTCACTCCCCTTTGAAGCACGATCAAAGATAAAACTTTAAAAACAATCATGGCGATCGCGCTGGCTATGGGTAAAGTGATCAACCATGCTAAAATAACCGATTTTACCGTAGAATATTCAATTTTACGCCAATTTTGAGCAATGCCGATCCCTAAGACTCCCCCCACTAAAGCGTGGGAAGTGGAGACGGGCAGGCCGACACGAGAAGCTAATAAAACCGTGATGGCCGTGGCTATTTCCGCCGAAAAACCACTACTGGGCTGTAATAAAATGATTTTTTCCCCCACTGTTTTGATCACATTTTTGCCATGAATACTTAAGCCCACCACGATGCCGATCGCCCCTAAAATTAAAATAAAATAAGGGATGTCAAAGCCTACTAGGGGGACGGTTTTCGTCTGTAATAAGTAATTTACCACCGCTAAGGGTGCGATCGCATTTCCTACGTCATTTGAACCGTGAGCAAAGGCCACAAAACAAGCGCTTAATACCTGAAAGCCCCCTAAAATCGTTTCTAAGCCCTCTTGTTCTGATTTTACCTCTAATTTGTCATTAACCTGTTGTTTGATGCGTTGTAGGCGTTTCCATGTGTAAATGGTAAAAGAAATTGAGGCTATTGCACCAAAAAGAATGGCTAGATCATGGAGTGGTAAAGGAAATTGGGCAAAAATAGGGTTAGTTAAAATTTTAGGTAGAACAATAATACCAAATAAACTAAAAACAATTAAACTTAACCAAGGTATCCATTGATCAAGAATGAATAAAGAGTTTTTAGCTTGTAAAATATAGCGTTTTAAAAAAGTATAAAATAAGCCGGAAATTAAAGCGCTCATGATGGGAGTAAAAATCCAACCAATGGTAATAATTAAAAGATTATGCCAGTTAACAGCATTAACCCCAAGAGCAAGAAAACTAAAACCAGAAATTGCACCCACTACGGCGTGGGAAGAAGCCACAGGTAAACCGTATTTAGTGGCAATTTGTAACCATAAACCACAACCAAATAAAACAGAAATCATGCCAATTAATAAAGTATTTGGTTGACTTAAAAATTGACTAGGTTTTAGCACTTCAGTGGCTAAAGTAGCGGATACATTTTGACCAAAAAAAACCGCTCCGGTAAATTCTAAAATACCCGCAATAATTAAAGCTTGTTTTAAAGAAATTGCTTTTGAGCCTACGGATGTTCCCATAGAATTAGCAACATCATTCGCTCCTAAATTCCAAGCTACATAAAATGCTAAAATTATAATTAATAAATATATTAAAATCATTGATCAATTTAAGTTTAAATTATTTTTATATTAAATTTGTTTGATCATTATAACCTTTTTGTGATAGTAAATCTTGTTTTAAAATAGATTTTTTCTAATGGTTAAAAACTTTGTAGCTCCTTTACTTAGAACTTATCCACAAAAGACATTATCTAAAGAAAATTTGATCAGATTAACTTACAATATAGGTGGGGGTGAACAGGCTAACCCTTACAAATATTTCCATTAGATTTGGATCAAAATGGTATTACAATTAATTATTGATTAACTTTAAAGTTATATTATGACCAATTATTACACAATAGAAATTCATGATCGTCAAAGCGATCAACATCATAGTTTAACCGTACCAGATGATCAATATATTCTGGAATATGCGGAAAAACAGGGTAAAACCTTGCCTTTTTCTTGTCGCAATGGGGCTTGTACTAGCTGTGCGGTAAGAATTATCTCAGGGCAAATTTATCAGCCAGAAGCGATGGGTTTATCAAATGAGTTAAAAAATGAAGGTTATGCTTTATTATGTGTTAGTTATGCTCGATCGCACTTAAATTTAGAAACACAGGATGAAGATGAAGTCTATATGCTTCAATTCGGGCGCTATTTTGGCAAAGGAAAAGTCCGTTTTGGTCTTCCCTTAGATGAAGATTAGTCAAAATCTAGTATGATGATAAAAGCAAAATGGATTTCATTCTGGTATCCTAAGCTCTCAAGTAAATATTCAACATTCATAATAAACAAAAGGAGAAAAATTAATGTTAACGCTCAAAATTGTTGTTAATATTGTAGTTTTATTTTTCGTTTCGCTCTTTATTTTTGGTTTTCTGTCTAGCGATCCTAGCCGTAACCCCGGAAGAAAAGACGCTGAATAAATTATTTAACCTTGAAACTATTGATTAAATCAAACCGTCCTTTTTTGGTTGGGGCGGTTTTTTCTTGAATTAATTTCTCCAATTCTGTTATATTTTAGTTGATAGATTTACCTAAACAGTAAATTTTTTTGATTCTGTAACTTTTGTCAAAATGGGAATATCCTATCAATCACTTAACTTCATATGTTTCAATTTATTCCACCTTCCACACCTGCGGCTTTAACTCAATTTGTTACAGAGTCACCCTCTCAAGACTCTCATTATCCTCATTCTCCCCAATCCCTTGTGATCGCACCCCCTCAAAATTTGGGTCAAATTTCATCAGAACCTACTCTGAATTTTCAAAATAAATTAACTAATCTTAACCCCTATCTTCAACCCAAACAAGAAATTTTAACAGACAATAATCAAAATATTACTACAAATTTAGAGATTGAATCTGAAAATATTAGAACTGTTACCCATTTAATTACCCAAAATAGAGAGGGAGAAATACAAGAATTTGAATTTACCAATAGCGATCAATCAACCCCCTCACAAATCAAACCCACTACCAACGAAAATGGCGAAACCATTGTACCTATTCCCGTTGAGCAAATTAAAGTAGTTGAAATCTTAGCAGATCAACAGGAATATGATGAGCAAAATCAGGTAGTAACGGCGATCGGAAACGTGGAAATGCGTTTTGCAGAAGCGGTTTTAACCTCCGATCGCCTTCAAGTTAACCTCCAAACAAAAATCGCCGTAGCCGAGGGTAATGTCGCCCTCAAACGAGGGGATCAACTCTTACGGGGCAGTCGTTTTCAATACTTTTTTGTGCAAGATCAAGGCACAGTGCAAAATGCCAGTGGTGAAATTTACCAACCCAGTTTAGCCAGAGACTTGTCTACCACAACCCTTCCCTCACAAGCCTCTGGAAGTAATCTTTCCCCCTACCCCCTCAGTGATCGCCTGTTAGCCAATCAGCCCCTTACTAATGTTACACCAGCCGAGGGCTATCAGTTGACCGTAGGAGGAGGGCAAGACTTAAACCTCGCTTCAGGTAATGCGAGTGCCAGTAGTGGAGGCCAGATCAACCGTTATCGCTTTGAAGCTGAGGAAATGGAGTTTGAAAATAATACTTGGTCAGGTAAAAATGTGCGTATTACCAATGATCCCTTTTCACCGCCTGAGTTAGAAGTGAGGGCGGATACAGCATATTATGAGGAAACTGAGCCTCTGGTTGGGGTATTAACTACCACTAATTCAAGAGTGGTATTTGATCAGAGTGTATCCCTACCTATTTTTCAAGATCGGTTAGTTTTTGATCGTAGGCCTCAAGATCCGGGCTTATTTAGTATTGGGATTGACGGGGAAAAAAGGGGCGGAATTTATATTGAAAGAAGTTTGAATATTGTTAGTAATAATCAATTTAATTTAACAATTACTCCCCAATATTATATTGAAAAAGCCTTATTTCCTGACTTGCTTAATTTAGGAAAAGAAAATGATGATCAAGGTGACTCTTTAAGACCATCAGTTTTTGGTTTAAAAATAGAAGCAGATGGCCGTTTTAGTGATAGAATGAATTTTATTGGTAAAGCAATTTTTACCAGTTTAGATGTTAATGAAATTGAAAATGAAACCGAAGCAAATTTAAGATTAAATCAAAAAATTGGTGATTTAACTGCACCCCATAATTTAAGTTTAGAATTTAATTATCGAGATCGTTTATTTAATGGATCATTAGGCTTTCAAACCGTCCAAAGTAGCCTTGGCATCGTATTAGTATCACCTAATATTGTTTTAGGTGATACGGGTATTAATCTTAATTATCAAGGTGGTATTCAAAACATTAATTCTGAGACAGATCGGGCTGATTTATTAAGTCTTAATCGAGAAAATAATCGAGTTAATTTAACAAGGTATCAGGGAGCGGCCAGTTTAACTAAAAGTTTCACCCTGTGGCGTGGAGAGGCATTACCTGCAACCCCCACGGAGGGCTTAAAATATAGCCCTTCTCTTGTGATTCCCTATTTACAAATTAATACAGGTATTAGTGGCGTAGGAAGCTTTTATAGTAATGGAGACACCCAACAATCATTAAGGGGAAATATGGGTTTATCAGGACAAATAGGACATTTTTCTGATTCATTGTTTGATTATACGGGATTTAATATTAATTATTCCCAGGCAATAAAGGGGGAACAATCACCATTTTTCTTTGATAGAATAGTGGATCAAAAAGTATTATCTTATGGTATAACTCAACAAATTTATGGGCCTTTGCGTTTTGGATTTCAAACACAAATTAACTTAGATACGAATAAAGAAATTAGTACAGATTATATCTTAGAATATAGTCGTAGAACTCACAATATTTCTTTTCGTTATAATCCTGTTTTACAGTTAGGGGCGATTACTTTTCGTTTCAGTGATTTTAATTGGAGAGGCTCGGCCGATCCCTTTGATGGTGATACTGTAGGAGATATTAATGATGGAGTAAGATGGGAATATTAGTAAGTGAAAAGTAAAGGAAAAGCTTTAAGTCTATATGATCCAAATTTTCAGGCTTTGTTAGAATCACAATAAAGTCATTAACCTATTTTTCAACAATTGCACTTAAGAGTTGACAATGATTTTTGATTGTTCACTGTCAACTAGCTGATCAGCGATCGCTAACTGCTGTAATTAAAATTCGCTATCTTGATTATATTGAGGGACAGCATTAGGATCCACATCTCTCTTTGAGCCTAATAGGTCTAAACGGTTAACTCTGATCACAGGCTTTGAACGCAGTGTTCCACTATTGCGATCGTTCCATGTTTCAATTTTTAATGAGCCTTGAATCCCGATTAAACTACCTTTATGAACATAGTTGGCCGCTACTTCAGCCGTTTTATCCCAAATTTCTAAATTAAACCAATCGGGCTGATCATCTTTACTGGTGGGACGATTAACGGCTAAAGTTAGATTACAAACCACTTTGCCAGATTCTAAATATCTAACTTCTGGTTCCCGTCCGGCTCTTCCTACCAGATTAACAATATTTAAACCCATAAATCACCTTTTAAGAGAATTACAATTAATAACAGTACAAATGTTTGATCATTTAGTTTAGCTCATTTCTCACATTTTCGGCCGGTTATTTTAATTTGTATGAGCAAAAATTGAGATCAACTAGACTAAAAAACCAAAACAAGTTAAAATTCACAATCATTAAATTAACTTTTATTAAAATTTGTTACGCCATTGGGGGCTAAGAAATTCAGTGGGATTTTTAGATATGTTTTCCCTATCCAGAGATATGGGAATTGATTTAGGTACAGCTAATACTCTTGTTTATGTAGCCGGAAAAGGTATTGTTTTACAAGAACCTTCCGTAGTAGCTGTTGATAGTTATACTAGACAACCTTTGGCCGTGGGGGCTGAAGCTAAAAAAATGCTCGGCCGTACTCCCGGTGATGTGACGGCGATCCGTCCTTTACGGGATGGGGTGATCGCTGATTTTGAAATGACGGAAATTATGTTACAACATTTTATTCGTCAAGTTCAAAATGGGAATCCTTTTGTGAAGCCTCGCATTGTGGTGGGCATCCCCAGTGGAGTTACGGGAGTTGAACGCCGTGCAGTTCGAGATGCGGCCGAAGAAGCTGGAGCCAGAGAAGTATTTTTAATTGATGAACCTGTAGCGGCGGCGATCGGGGCTGGTTTACCCGTGTCTGAACCTACGGGTACAATGATTGTAGATATTGGTGGTGGGACAACGGAGGTAGCTGTTCTCAGTTTACAGGGAACAGTTTTAAGTGAGTCCGTTAGAACGGCCGGTGATGAACTCAATGATTCTATTACCCAATATATGAAAAAAGTTCATAATTTGATTATTGGGGAAAGAACGGCTGAAGAAATCAAAATTCAAATTGGTTCGGCCTATCCTTCTTTTGAGCAAACAGACGAAACAACGATGGAAGTTAGGGGTTTACATTTGTTATCTGGTTTACCCCGTACGGTGACGGTTAAGGAGTCAGAAATTAGGGAAAGTATGTCTGAACCCTTATCTATGATTATTGAGGCGGTTAAACGTACCCTTGAACAAACTAAGCCGGAGTTGGCGGCCGATATTGTGGAACGGGGGATCATGTTGGCCGGAGGCGGTGCTTTACTTAAGGGTTTAGATACTTTAATCAGTCATGAAACGGGGATTGTTTGTCATGTGGCGGCGGATCCTTTAAGTTGTGTGGTTTTAGGTGCGGGACGGGTTTTAGAAAATCTCGGTCAATTAAACCGAGTTTTTACTAAAGAAAATCGCTAAAATTAGTTATTGGTCATTAATAATTGGTCATTAGTCACTGATCATTTGTTATTATTTCTTAAGTTTTAAATGATAACAAATAATAAATAACAAGTAACAAATAACAAATAACAAGTTTTGAACGTGCGTCGTTGGTGGCAAAAACATGGTTTACCGATTGTTTTAACTGGGCTAGTCATTATCCTAGCTTGGTTTTTGCGTCAAAGTGATGGGGGCTTGATTACGGAAATATATGCCCTTGTTTCCCGTCCTTTTCAAGTGGAAATTACTCCTGAACAGCGTTTTACTAATGCTAAAATTGTTGAGTTAGAAACGAAAGTAAAAGAATTAGAAACAGAAAATCAACAGTTAAAAAAGTTAGTTGGTTATGTTGAACAACTCACAGATGAGGTGATTAGCGCTCGAATTATTGGGCGTAGTGCTGACTATTGGTGGAATCAAATTTTAATCGGAAAAGGCTCCCTTGATGGGGTGAAAAAGGGCTATGTGGTAACGGGTGTGGGGGGGTTAGTTGGCCGTATTATTGAAGTTACGCCCCATAGTAGTAGGGTTTTATTAGTGAGTGATCCCACTAGCAGGGTGGGTTCTTCAATCAGCCGTAGTCGCAATTTAGGTTATATTGAGGGACAAGGCTCTCAAATTGTGGTGATGCACTTTTTTGAAAAAGTCCCTAATGTGAAGGTGGGTGATACGGTCACAACTTCTGCGTTTAGTCCTCTGTATCCTCCTAATTTACCCATTGGTAAGGTTAAAACTTTGGCTTTAGAAAATGGCCCTGAACCTCAAGTAATGGTGGAATTAACTGTTCCCCTTAATTATTTGGAATGGGTAACAATTAATCCTTTTGAGCCGAAAGATGTAATTGAAGATTTGATTGATCAAGAACAAAAAGATAAATCTAAATTATATACTCCTGAAATTCCTTAAATTTTTATCTAATTTTATCCTAAATGTTAAAATATTCTCCTAAATTACGCAATTTTTTTAATAGATTAATCATTGTTTTATCTGTTTTATTGTGTATATTATTATCTTTTACTCGTTTACCGGGTATGGAATTATTGGGAATTAATCCTAATTGGCTCTTAATCTGGGTAGTGGCTTGGAGTGTGAAAAGGTCTTCTTTTGAGGGTGCGATCGCAGGGTTAGTGTTAGGATTGATTCAAGATGGAATAACTGGGGCAGAGCCGACTCATGTTTATGGTTTAATTTTAGTGGGGATGATTACGGCCAAATTACAAAAGGAAAAATATATTAAAGAAGATTTTGTTTCTATTTCTTTAATTGTGTTTGGGATGGTAATTTTAACGGAAACAATTAATGCAATTCAATATATTTTACAGGGTTTAAGAAGTTTAAATAATATTTGGTTTCACTATCAAAAAGTAGCCTTGGCAGGGGCAATTTTAAGTAGTTTATGGGCTCCTGTTTTATATTATCCTTTAAATATATGGTGGTCAAAATTAGAAAAATTAAAAAGAAAATATTTTATTTATGATTAAAGATGTGATTTTAGTCTGAGATTTTTATTTTTCAAAAGCTGGACAATAACCCTCAAAAGGAACTTTTAAACCGTATAAAGGCGAATCTGGATGATAACATTGTTGATTGTTTTGGTAACTACAATTTCCGCAACAATCTAAATCAAATAATTGACTTTGGGCTTCATTTTTATAACGGAAAAGTTCCCTTTGTGAGAGGCCTCTTAATACTAATTCATTGCCTTGCCAACGGGCTTCAATTGTTCCTGTATCGGCTAAATTATGCCAACGAATATCTTTAATAATTTCTTGAGATAATTTAATTTTTACTTCTTCATCTTCTTCTTGAATTTCTCCTTGATAATAGGCCTGAGGTAAATTTTGAGGACGAATAAAACGCTCTCCAATTGGCAATTCTACCGTAGTTCCTACGGTGGGAATATGCAATTGATAACGACTTTGTAATTCTTCTAATGAGGTTAAATCTAATAAATATTCCCTCTTTCCATGGACAAAAATTAAATGTTGAGGCCGTAAATTATGTATTAATTGGGTTGTATTTTGTCCGTCACTATGTTCTGCTAAAAGATAGGTTTCTAATGGGACATTTTGGGGTTGAGTTAAGGCCAAAAAGTGATGATATTTTTTAGCATTAAAAAATAAGGTTAAATTATCAGGAATTAACACTGTCCAATTACCCGGATGGGAATTAAAATAAGGGGTAAAATCTTCAATTTGATCTGTTAAAATAATACAAGGTTTTTGATTAAGAGTAACATTAATTTTATTAGCAAAAGGCCTCATTCTCGGACAAATTTGCTCGTCCCAAAATAGGGATTGATGATGGGCAAAATTCTGTACAGATGAGGGAAATTCCCTTAATAATTTTAAATATAAATCACAAGCTGAGATTAATTTTCCATCTACCCAAATATCAAGATCTCGCCCCGTAAATTGATGATGGGATCTCAATAATTTTAAGATTTCTTGACCAATTCCCAAGGTGGGAACGGGAAATAAAATATTGCGATCGGCCGCTAAAATTTCGTCAATTTGTTGAATTAATTTTTTTTCTTGTTGACGGCGATGGGGATGACGGGCTGTGCCATAACTGGCTTCCAAAATTAAAACATCCGGTGAAATGCCTCTTAATTCTTCAAGGGATAGGCCTTCTACTAATTGGAGTTTTGAGAGGCTAAAGTCTCCGGTGTATAAAACTTTATAAGTGCGTGAATTTTGGCCATAGGTCAGCAAAATGGCGGCCGCTCCGGGTAAATGTCCGGCGGGAAATAACTCAATTTTTAAATTGGGGGCAACTTCGACAGGTGATCGCCAAGGTAAGACATGACTTTGGGATAAAAAGCCTTGAAGTTTGAGAAATTCCCTCGTAATTTTACTACTATAAATGGGAATTTGTGAATATTTTTGTGATAATTCCGTTAAACATTGGGCATGATCTCGATGGGCATGGCTACAAAAAACAAAATCTACAGGAAAAAAAGCACTTTCTTCTAATGTTTTGAAATCTGTTATACCACAATCCAATAAAATTTTATAGTTGCCCATTTTTAATAATAAACAGACCCCTTCCGTGTCATGTCCAACGCCAAAGGGCTGACAACTTAATAAATTTTGGCTCATGGTTTTACTGTAGAAAATTTAGAAAAAGTAATAAGTATTCAACAATTGATAATTGATAGTTGAGAGTTGATAATTACTTCTAAAGCCTAAAAACTAGCTATGAGAGGAAAAATCAATTAGCTGATAGCTAAGGGCGCTATCAACTATCCATGATCAATGATCAATTATTAATGTGCCGTTCCATTTCCGTGATAGTTGTCGGAGTCATAGAAACCGTTTTTAGTGCCGAAGAAAAGGGCAGACACTGTGAAAAGAGCGGTTAAAATTAGGAAAATTGTTTTGAGATCCATAAATAATCAATTGATTGCTGTTTAAATTTTATGCTTAATATTATGACAGAAAAAAATCAATTTTAGTGATTGGTCATTTGTTGATTATTAAAAATGTACCCTGTATAAGAAATGCTATATAATAGATCAACTTAAACTAAGTTAACAAATCAATTATTTTTAGATCAAATGGGATTTATTTCACAAATTCGTTTAGCTTTAGCGGTCATAATTGCCAAATTAATTACTAATTTAGTCAGAAAATTACGTTTAGGGGCGGCTAGTGTTTTACCCGGAAGTATTGCTTTGCGTATTTATCCTAAGTTACTTCCATTGTTATTTAAACAAGTAAAAAAAGGAGTTATTTTAATAGTTGGAACTAATGGTAAAACTACAACTTCTTTACTTTTAAGAACTATTTTAGAGCGAATGTTAAATGTTAAAATTGCTCACAATATTGCTGGAGCAAATTTAATTAATGGCATCGCAACAACTTTATTAGAAAATACTAATTTATGGGGTAAATTATGGGCAGATTATGCTATTTTAGAAGTTGATGAGAATATTTTACCATTATTATTAAAAGATTGTCAACCTCAATTTATTTTAGCTTTAAATTTATTTCGAGATCAATTAGATCGTTATGGAGAAGTTGACACTATTAGTCGGCGTTGGCAAGAGGCAATTAAACCTCTACCTTTAGATACAAAAGTAATTTTAAATGGAGATGATCCAACTCTTTGTTATTTGGGACAAAATTTACTTCAAACTGTTAAATTTTTTGGCTTAAATGAAACTGAATTATATTTAGAAGAAATACCCCATGCGGTTGATTCTATCTACTGTCCCAGTTGTGGAGAACCCTTAGAATATGGGGGAGTTTATCTGTCCCATTTGGGGGATTATGATTGTCCTAGTTGCGGTTTTAAAAAGAGTGAATTAGACGTTAATAGTCAAGAATGGGGACAAATTTTAATCGGGGTTTATAATAAATATAATACTTTAGCGGCCGGTTTATTAGCCCAAGAAATCGGGATGGAAAAAGAGTTAATTTTTGATACTATTAAAAACTTTAAGGCCGCTTTTGGTAGGGCTGAAGAATTAACAGTTAAAGGCAAAAAAGTTAGAATTTTATTATCAAAAAATCCCGTTGGCATGAATGAAACTATCCGCACGGTTAATGATATAAAAAAACAAGGTAAAGCTAATACTTGTTTAATAGTTTTAAATGATAGAATACCAGACGGAACTGATGTTTCTTGGATCTGGGATGTGGACTTTGATAAATTAACTCAAGCTGGAGGTAAAATTATTGTTAGCGGCGATCGAGTTTATGACATGGCTTTAAGATTAGAATATTGTAATTTAGAATTAGAAAATAAACCTTTTCAATTAATTATTAAAGAAAATTTATTAGAAGCAATTGAAACGGCCTTAAATGAATGCCCAGAGGATGAAACTTTACATATTATACCCACTTATTCGGCAATGTTAGAAGTTAGACAATTATTAACAGGAAGAAAAATCTTATAATTTAGATTAATCTTACCCCCTAAGCCCCATCAAAAAAGCATTAGGGGCTTATTTAATAAGGTTTGATTTAACTAATAAATTAAATTGGCAAAATTAAAAAATAAAAATTAATTTTAATTGCCAATTTTTGGGATCAATTCTAATTAATTCTATTTGTTTAATAAACTCTCGAAAATAAATCATTCTTTCCGTTTCTGATAAGTCTAACCAAAATTGAGGAATGGAAATTGTTTGAGCAATTTCTTGTAAATTAACGGGGGGAAGTTGGGCTAATTTAGCTTGTAATTTAGCTATTTCTAATCGTAATTGATAACTTCTCATTTTGCTTGTTATTTCATCTAAAATACCCTCATCTTTTAGCTTAGATAACTGTTGTAAAATCTCCTCTTTTTTTCTAATTTCTCCTAACAATTGATTTTTCAGACCTTCAGGATTGGGTAAATTGAGATTTTTGACAGCTACCACTAATTCCTCACAAATACTCTTAATTGTAGTAAAAAGGGCTTCTTGATAGGAAATAGAGCAACATTTTGGCTTAAGGGTACAATTAACGGGAGTTAAATATAAATATTGATGTTTGTGATGGCGTGAAGTAACGGAGGTAATTTTCATTTTACCTTGGCATTTTTGACATTTAATTAAACCTGCTAAAGACCTTTCACAAGTGGCACTTCTGGGGGGTAAACGCTCATTTAAACGCAATAAACGATCAATTTGAGCGCCTTCTTCTCTGGAAATAATTGGAAGATGAGTATTAGGAATAATCTCTTGATTTTGATAGATTAAATCTCCCCGATAAATGGGATTTTTCAACCATTTCTGCCCTGTAGAAATGGAAATTTTTTTGTTATATTTTGCTTCTAAATAACGCACTGCTCCCCTTAATGAGCCAAATAAGAGGAATTGATCAAAAAAATCTTTAACAATGGGGGCGCTGGTGCGATCAATCACATAACGATCTTTTCCCCTACGGTATCCATAAGGAGCTTTTCCGGGGGGTGGGAGTAAGTTTAAACGATTGTGAGCATGACCTTTTTTTAATTTATTTATTTGTTGATTTTTGGCTATTTCTGTTAAAAGCAAAGTTAAATTATTTCTGATTTCTTCATAATTATTTTTAAAGATTTGAATTGAATTATAATCTTGTTCAGTGGTAATAATTTTTATATTAAGAGTTTCTAACTGATTAATCTTAAGATTAATTTCTTTTAAATTATCACCTAATTCATCTAATTTTCTGATTAAAAGAAAATTAGGGGGGGTAGCCTGACAATCAGCTAATAATTGGATCAATTGAAGGCGATCGCCGAGATCTTGATAAACTCGATCGACTTCTAAGCCCCAAATGAAAGGATCAGGGGGTTTTTCTAATAAAGGATCACTATAAATATAAGCGATAGTATTCATGATTAAGGGATCATTGATAATTAATACTAATAATTAATCACTAATTTACAATTTTTAAACATTTAATTTTTGACAATTGACAAATCTTAAGAAATTACAAATTTACGACTATAATAAAAAAAGGATGTAAAATATTATATATATTTAGAAACAGGAGTCAAGCAATGTTATTTATATTATTTATCTTAGTAGCAATTGGAATAGTTGCTTTTTGGATAGATCGAGATAATTCGGAAGAAATGCACATTTTAACGATTCTAGGTCTAGTTTTATTCGGTTTGATGTTAATTAGTTTTTCCCCTTGGCAAGTGCAACTTGTGGTAATTTGTTTAAGTTTGATGCCTAAAATTTTCCTATCAATTGTACATCATCTTCATCTTTAGTTACATCTAATTATTTATAATAATGTGTTCTTTTTTTAACTTACATTATTTAAGCCTCCCCAATCTTTTTTTCATAAAAATTATTTCCCAAAAAATTAACTTACACCTCTTTTCTGACTCTTGATCTACTGAAAGTAGTTAAAGTTTAAAAAATTTTTTCTCCTAAGATTAAAGTGGGGGTAATTGCCTTTAATTGTGTAGAATATGATCTTAAAAAATGGTGGCCATCTAGTGAGGGCATGATATTAGTTATTCTTGAGACAATTTCTTATTTTTATGGTAAATTAGTTATGATATTTATTAATAATTAAACTGTCATTAAAGGAGACCCAACAATGTCACAGCAAAAACAATTAATTACTTTAAGTTTAGCACTAATAATTACTTTAGGCTTAGTGTCTGGTGGAGTTTGGTTTTTGCTCAAAAAATCTAATCTTAATATTTTGACAAAAAACCCACAAAATCAAACTTCTTCTAACAATAATTCCCAAAATTCTGATAATATTATAGTTAATTTTAATGACGTTAAAGATGTTCCTTCTGGTACTTTTAGTTATGGTGGTAGTTCGGTTTGGGCATCAATTAGAGGCAAAATTGATCAGGATTTAAAAATAGTTTTTCCCACTTTTCAATTACGTTATGTTAATCCTCTCCAAGGTGCGCCAAGTTCAGGAAAAGGGATTAATATGTTATTAGAAAATCAGTTAGATTTTGCCCAATCTTCTCGCTCTTTAAGTGATCAAGAATATCAAAAAGCACAACAAAGAAATATCAAATTAAAAGAAATTCCCATCGCCATTGATGGCATGGCCATCGCCGTTAATCCTAACTTAAAGATAACGGGATTAACTATTAATCAATTTTGTGATATTTACACCGGAAAAATTACGAATTGGAATCAAATTGGCGGCGAAAACATCAAAATTCATCCCTATTTAAAACCAGATCAAGATATTTTTCCCTGCGATCTTGAAGTAAAAGATGTTAGTAAAAATGTTAAATTTATTAATACTACCACTGAAGCTTTAAGACAAGTTGCTAAAGATAAAAATGGCATTTATTGGTCTTCAGCCTCTTTATTAGTATCCCAATGTACCATTAAAACTATACCCGTTGGTATGTCATCAGATCAATTAATTCCCCCTTATCAAATGCCTTTTATTCCCCTTGATCAATGTCAACAAAATCCCAATAAAATTAATATTGGTGTGTTTCAAAATGGTAGTTATCCGCTGAGTAGAAGACTATTAGTTATTATTAAAGAAGATGGAGATCAAGCACAAAAAGCAGGGGAAGCTTATGCTAATTTATTATTAACGAAACAAGGACAAGACTTAATTAAAGAATTAGGTTTTGTTCCTTTAAGATAATTAAAATCAAAAATTAATAGAGTATCAAAACTAAATTATGATACCATATTTTTATATTTTAATCAACTAAAATAATCAAGGAAAATTACACCCAATGTTTCAATCAATTAAAAAATTATCTAATGTATTAACGGCGATCTCAATTGTTTTAATATCCTCCCCATCTCAAGCCCAAATGGAAGATTTTGAAACAGTAGAAATTAAGACTATTCCTGTTAATGAAAATATCTATATGTTGGAGGGTACAGGAGGTAATATTGGAGTAGCAATAGGTGAAGATGGAGTATTTTTAATAGATGATCAATTTGCCCCTTTAACTAATAAGATAAAAACAGCGATCGCCCAAATTAGTGATCAACCAATTAGATTTTTAATTAATACCCATTGGCATTTTGATCACACCGGAGGAAATGAAAATTTAGGCCAAGAAGGTGTTATTATTGTGGCACAAGATCAAGTTCGTCAACGCATGAGTATTGGTCAATTTATTGGCGGTTTGAATATGCAAATTGAGCCTACTCCTGACATTGGTTTACCCATAATTACTTTTAATGATCAAGTAACATTTTATCTCAATAATGATACCATTAAAGTTATTCATTTAGAGCCATCTCATACCGATGGAGACTCAATTATTTTCTTTCAAAATGCCAATGTAATTCATACCGGAGACATTTATTTTAATGGCATTTATCCTTTTATTGATAACTCTAGTGGTGGATCAATTAATGGTGTAATTAACTCCGTTGATCAAATTTTAATGTTAGCAAATGAAGAAACCAAAATTATTCCCGGCCATGGCAATTTATCTAATAAACAAGAATTATTAAACTATCGGGATATGTTAATAGAAATTCGTCAAAAAATTCAAGAATATATTGATCAAGGTTTATCAATTGAAGAAATTTTAGCATTAAACCCAACCGCTAATTTTGATGAAAAATGGGGTAAAGGTTTTCTAACTTCTGAACAATTTACTCGCATTGTTTATCAAGATTTAACGGAAATAGAATAATTAATAAATAAAAAATAGAAAGGATAATTAAGCAAGTTAAAAAATTAATCTAGCTTGTTTAATTATCTATGTTTAAAGTCAATCAAATATGAATATAACTATTTGTATCAAAAATAAAATATTCTAATAAGAGCAGTTATGATGATATTATAATCAAGCTAATTAAATTTGAGATCAAATATGTTTAAAACTATAGATTTATTTGCAGGAATAGGAGGATTTCGTTTAGGATTTGAATTGACAGGTCATTTCCAAACAATTTATGCTAATGATATTGATCCGTTATGTCAACAAACTTATAATTTGAATTTTGATCAAGCACAAATGTATGTAGAAGATATTAGGAATATTAAAACTAAAGATATTCCTAAACATGATTTTCTTTTGGCTGGATTTCCTTGTCAACCTTTTTCTGTTGCTGGAAATAGAAGTGGTTTTGCTGATCAACGTGGAGCTTTATATTTTGAAGTAGAAAGAATTTTAAAAGAAACAAAACCGTCTGGTTTTTTATTAGAAAATGTTAAAAATCTTCAAAATCATGATAATAAACATACATTAGAAGTAATGATTAATAATCTTAATGATTTAGGATATAAAGTTAAATATCGGGTTTTAAATACATTAGAATATGGAAATATTCCTCAAAATAGAGAAAGAATATATATTGTAGGATTTCTTAGAGATCAACATATTGAAAATTTTGAATTTCCTGCTCCTATTCAACTGACAAAAACAATTCAAGATTTACTTATTACTGAGCCTGTTTCTGAGAAATATCACTATAATAATAAACCTTTATATGATAGAATAAAAGATGATATTATCAGAGAAGATACTGTTTATCAATGGAGAAGAAAATATGTAAGAGAAAACAAAAATAATGCCTTTCCCACTTTAACAGCAAATATGGGAACAGGAGGGCATAATGTGCCTATCATTAAACAAGGCAATATTATCAGAAAAATAACGCCTAGAGAATGTGCGAGAGTTCAAGGATTTCCTGATTGGTATAAAATACCTGATCATATTGCGGACTGTCATTTATATAAACAGTTTGGGAATTCTGTATCAGTGCCAGTTATAGAAAGAATTGCAAAAAATATTTATCAAACGTTAATTTTATGATTTTTTTACAATATCAACAAGATAAAATACAAAACTATACTAATTTATTAAAAATAATTGGTTCTCTATCTAATTTATTTTCAGATTCTACTTCTCCTTATTTGAGTTATAGAGTTTCAGAAAATCTTTTTTGTCGAGCTTTTGATGCTAAAAATTTATCTAGATCAGATGTCTCAGTAGACGCAAGTAAAACAATTAATAATATTAATTTTGGAATTGGGATTAAAACTTTTTTAGAACAACGAGGAAATACAATACAAAAAGTTGCAGAGTTTAATCGAGATAAAAAAAGATACCAAGGAAATCCAGAAAATGAAATTATAACAACAATAGCAAATTTACGAAATGAAAGATTATCAATTACCAAAACAATCTATAATCTTGATCATTTAGTTTATCATTGTATTACTCGCAATATAGGAATGATGAAACTTTATGAAATCCCCATAAATCAAATACAAGAAGATTCAATTAGAGATATAACAGTAAAAGATAATGTCATTAGATTCACAGATGGATTGGAAGAATATAGTTTTAATATTTCTAAAAGTACATTATATAAAAGATTTAATACACCAGCAGATGTTATTACTTTTGATGTTGATATTTTATTAGATCCATTTACTGAATTAGAAAAGCTTTTTACAAGTGGTCAACAATTATTATTTCAGCCTATTCAAAAAGAAAAAGAACATATATTTTTACCGTTATATTCTCCAAGATTAAAAGGAGAAGTTCCTCAACAAAGTCAACTTAATCAATGGAATGCAGGAGGTAGAACTCGAGATTTTGATGAAATTTATATTTCTATTCCTGCATGGATTCACGAGAATTTTCCTGATTTTTTCCCACCGAGAAATGTATCTTTTCATTTAGAACTTCCTAATGGAAACATTATGAGTGCTAAAGTATGTCAAGATCAGGGAAAAGCTTTAATGTCTAATCCGAATAAAGCTTTGGGGAAATGGTTATTAAGAGATGTTTTAAATTTACAAAAAGGAGAACTTTTAACTCGTGATAAATTAGATCGTATTGGGTTAGATTCTGTGGTAATTTATAAAAAAAATGAGCGACAATATTCAATTGATTTTACCAAAATAGGTAGTTTTGAAAATTTTGTGCAAAAAGTAAATGAAAATAAAAATAAAAATAATTTATAAAAATATTTTTATCCATATCTAAAATTTTAAGAAATGAACAATCAAAATCAAACTATTGTAATTAAAATTGGCACTTCTAGTTTAACCAATACGGAAACAGGAAACCTCGCCCTCTCCACGATCGCCAGTATTGTGGAAGTATTAACCCAGTTAAGACAAAATCATCATCAAGTAGTCTTAGTTTCCTCTGGTGCGGTGGGGGTAGGCTGTGGCCGCTTAAATTTAACTGAGCGCCCTAAAAAAATGTCAGTAAAACAAGCCGTGGCCGCCGTTGGTCAAGGTAGATTAATGCGAGTTTATGATGATTTATTTAGTAGTTTAAATCAACCTATTGCCCAAGTATTATTGACAAGACGGGATTTAATGGAGCGAAATTCCTACGTTAATGCGTCAAATACTTTTCAATCTTTATTTGAATTAGGAGTAATTCCGATTGTTAATGAAAATGATACCGTTGCCACCGAAGAATTAAAATTTGGCGATAATGATACCCTTTCCGCCCTTGTGGCTAGTTTAATTAATGCTAACTGGTTATTTATTTTAACCGATGTTGATCGCCTTTATTCCGCCGATCCACGCACTGTACCTGATGCCCAGCCCATCACCTTTGTTAATAGTAATGAATTTGCAGAATTAAGAGTTAATGCAGGAAATAGAGGCTCACAATGGGGGACGGGTGGCATGGCTACCAAATTATCCGCCGCCCGAATTGCCACCAGTGCGGGGGTGAGAACCGTCATTACACAGGGTAAGAATCCTCAGAATATCCTCAAAATCTTAGAGGGAGAACCCCTTGGCACACAATTTGAAGCCCAACCTAGCACGGAAAACGCCCGTAAAAGATGGATCGCGCATGGTTTGTTACCGATGGGTAAATTATATTTAGATCAGGGTGCAGTGAAAGCAATTTGTGAGCAAGGAAAATCACTTTTACCCGCCGGAATTATCAAAATTGAAGGTGATTTTTCGGCGGAAGATGCGGTTTTAATTTGTGATCAACAGGGGGTTGAAATAGCCAGAGGAATTGTTAATTATAAGAGTGAAGACTTAAGCAAAATCAAGGGTTTTCGCTCTCATAAAATTGAAAAAATCTTAGGTTATTTTACCTCAGAAAATGTGATCCATCGAGATAATTTAGTTATTTGTGATTAACTTCTTTCTAATAATAACCATCTTAACTCCATTAAAGGTTGATCAAGATAGGGAAATAAATTTTGTCCTTTAGCCCATTGAATAAACCAACTGGTAGGGGGAAAAGCCTCTGTTGGTAAATGGGCTTTTTCATATTCATAAACTGATTCATTAGAAATTAATTTTAAAGGTAATCCTTCCATTGCTTCTTCTAACTCTTTTTTTGTCATAATATAACTCCAACATACTTGGGAAAGTTCTCTAATTTTTTGATCAGGTTCATAGTTATCATAGGCTAAAAAAGCATTAAATAAGATGAATCCTCCGCTTTTGACCATATCGCATAATTTTGCTAAAAATAATCTGACTTCGTTATTATTTCTTAAATGGGAGGCTACTACTTCCGAGGCGATCGCCAGTTGATAATAAGCAGATTTCATTCTGATTAAAGGGTCTAAAATATCACCTTGGGTAAGATTAATTTTAAGATTTTGACTTTGGCTTGTTTCTTCCATTTGTTGCACAAATAAAGGGGTAATTTCTAAAGCGTCCACAGGATGACCTTTTAAAGCCAAGGGAAAACTATTACGCCCTGTTCCCGCTCCCACGTCCAGAATAGGAGTTTTCAGAGGATTGTCAAACTGAGAAGCTACCTCCATCACTTTGGCATCGGGATGTGAGCCAAATAAAGGGGGTTCTCGATAATTCACCCATTCTTGATAATGATCGGCGATCGAGCTATTGAGAGAAGAAATGCGACAAGATAAGCCCTTTTCAGGGGGATCATTAGGGCTAAAATCAATGATAATTTTACTATGACAAGACTGTTGAAAAGCTTTATAAGCAGTGGGTAAAATGGCTTCTTTTAATTGTAGTAATTCTTCCGGTTTAAAAGGTTGATTAATACCTTTAAAAAGTGCATCTAAACGGTTAAGATTTAGGTCAATTAAAGATGGTAAAGAAGGTAACATTACTCGCCCACTAACGGAGAACAATTCATCATATAATTGATTAATATTTGCTTCTATTTTTTGTAGTAAATCGGGTTCTAACATTGATTATTTATTATTAGTTATTAGTTATTTATTATCAGTGAATAATTAATTATTAATGATCAATTATTAATGATCAATTAGTTAAGGAATCATTACGGTAAATTGACCGGGCATAATCACAGAAATAACACCGCCCCAAGTACACATACATTTACAACTATTATTTAAAGCAGGAAAATTATTAATTAAAACCGTAGGAGATCCCGGAAACCAAGGGGCAGGAGTAACGGGAATACAAGGCATAGGAGTTAAAACCCCCAAAGCCGCCGCCGTTGCGGCCGCTACGGTGGGATTAGCCAAAGAAGTACACATTCCAAAAGGGAGAATATTTGTCATTGGAATATTATCCATAATGTTAGCGGCAAACATGGAATTATCTTGCACAGGCATTCCCTTGGGAATAACGATTAAAGTTGATGGAGCGACCCCAAAAGAACATTGTAACATTGCATTATTAACTACTTGGATTCCCATAAATTTTCCCTGATTAAAATTATTTTTAAATTATATTATAGCGGACATCTATTTCTTTCTTCATTTAATTTTTCTGTTAAAGAATTAGAAACACCTAAATTAGCAGTTTGATATAATTTTTCAAATTCTGCTTTAAAATGATTTCCTACTATCACATTTTCAATAATTAATAAAGTTTCATCATTAATATTATTAGCAGAAGCCGACCAATTATGAGAACCAGTAATGATAATTTGATCATCAATAATTCCAAATTTATGATGTAATTTATCCCCTTGAATTAAATTAGCAGTTCCCACTGTTTCGATCGGATTTGACCAAGGATTATTGTCTTTTTCAAACTGACATTTTTGATTGGGAATAGCTACCCCCAATAAGTCTAAAGCTTCACTATAATATTGAAAAATAAAGTTAGGATCAATTAAAGCTTTAATTGTTACTTGATCAGAATTTTTCAGTTCTAAAATATCAGCAATTTTTTGTTCAGAAAATACAAATAAAGCTAAATTAATACTACGATTAGCCCTTTCTAAAGTTTGACCAATTAAACCATTATTACTATTTTCCCAAGGTTGACGAGGGGAAATTGGCGAAAAACTAATCGTAATTTTATTATTACCAACTTGCACAGTTTGAGGAAATCTAAAAGGTTTTTCTAAGCCAAATTTACTATTATTTTCACCCCCTACACCATCCCCCCACATTAAATTAAATTCTGAGGTAAAAATTTGCGCAACTTGAGCCGAAAAAATCTCTAACAAATGATTAGCATTCCCCCTCGTTTCTAAATTATTAAAATCGCCATGAACATCACTAATCGTAAAATTGGCCGAGCCTGTTACCACCCTTTGATTATCAATAATTAGAAATTTATGGTGCATTAAACCACTACCTTTTGAGCCATCTTCCGTATCATCAATAACCGGAATATTAGCATTTTCTAAAATTTTAATCCCATCCCTTTGATTAATTTCACCTTGACTTAAATTACCATCTTGATTAAGATCAACTAAAGCCCGATATTCTTCATATTTATTTTGGATTCTTTCAACTTCTTCCTCCTCATTTTCAGCAAAATTATTATTAATATTTTCACTTAAAGATTGACTATAATTATTTTCTAAAATAACCCTAACTTTAACTCCCGCTCTTTGTTTTTGAGCTAAAGCTAAAGCCACATTTGGCAAATTAAATTCCTGTACCGCTAAATCTATGGAAGACTGAGCCGAATTAATTTGATTAATAATTACCTGTTCTAAATTATCACCCGCTCTAGTAATTTTACGATAAGGTTCAGTATAATTAGCATTGATCGCTAAATTACGATTAAAATAAACCTTAATATTTTGATCTTGAACTAAATTAGCTGTTCTGGTTTGAGTAAATGCTTTTTTTTGACAACTATTTAAGCCCAATCCCATCATAATTAGTATTAAGAAATAACTAGATTTTAACCCGATTAACTTAATAAATTTAAACATAAAATTATGATTGATTAATAATGGTTAATGTAGAAAAATCATAAACTTAAACAAAATTTAAAATCAACAATAAAAAGTTAAATTAATTCTTGATTTTTATTGTATACTATTAAATAAGTAATGATAGTTGATCAATGATCAATCACCAATAACAAATAACCAATAACTAACACTATGGATCAATTTTGGACAGAAATACTTGATTTTTGTGAACAAACAACTCAACATATTTCTCACTATTTATTGGCTAATGCAGGACAGTTACAAGCCACTCGTAAAACCGATGGCTCTTTGATCACTCAAGCCGATCAATGGAGTGATCAGACGATCAGGGATGCGATCGGTGCTAAATTTCCCGATCACGGCATTTTGACGGAAGAAACAGAACATATTTTGCCCCATACCGATTGGTGTTGGGTAGTTGATCCCATTGATGGCACAACCAATTTTACTAGGGGCATACCCATTTGGGGGATTTCGTTAGGACTATTATATCAAGGGATGCCCGTTTTTGGTTATGTTCATTTTCCACCTGTTCAGCAGACTTTTCACGGTTATTGGTATCATCAAACGGGCTTAAGCGGCCCACAGGGAGCATTTTTAAATCGAAAACCCATTCAAACAAGTCAAGATCAACCTAGTCTCAATCATTTATTTAATCTTTGTGCGCGTAGTACAGAAGTATTAAACAAACCTTTCCCCTGTAAAATTAGAATGATTGGTGTAGCCAGTTATAATATCTTAATGGTAGCTTGTGGAGCGAGTTTAGGAGGTGTAGAAGCCACGTCTAAAATTTGGGATCTAGCAGGTGCGATCCCCATTTTAAAAGCGGCCGGCGGAGATTACTTAACCTTAGAAAGTGAGCCAGTTTTCCCCTTAACAAAGGGTGAAAATTATGGACAGCGACCTTTTCCGAGTTTATTTGTAGCACGTCAAGAATTAATTGAAAGGTTTAATCCTTTAGTTTCATTTATTGGCAAAAAAGTGATCAATAATCAATTGTAGTACAGGCATTAATAAACAATTACCTGTACTTTAACAAGTATCTATTATTAGTTATTAATTAAGAAAAGAAAGAGTTAGACATAAGCCGGATTCTGTTCTCTTAAAAGAGGGTAGTTATCTATCTGGGATATTTGTTACCAAATACCTCTAGCAGTACACCTAAACGGGATCGGAAAAAGACCAACCTTGATCCCTGCGACCTTGCTCCCCACCGGGGTTTACCGAGCCAAGACCTCTCGATCTTGCTGGTGCGCTCTTACCGCACCTTTGCACCCTTACCCTTTAGAGTTATCAGTGATCACTGTAAAAGGCGGTATTTTTCTGTGGCACTATCCTCGCCCTCACGAACACTGGACGTTATCCAGCAAGTGTGGTCTTTTGGGAGTCCGGACTTTCCTCAAATCAATCTCTGAGGATGATTTGCAACTACCTCGCTAACTCTTTCCCTTTTTAATTTTAAACGATCGCCGATCAAATTTAACAGAAATTCTGATTAAAGTTGATTAAATAATCATTAATCAAGTAGTTCTTGATTTAATTGATTAATTGTTAATTATTCTTACTTTGCCAATAAAGAACTTGTCGCCAAGGTATTTCCTCTAAGGTAAATTGACATTTAAGAGTATTTAAGTTAATTTGTGGAGATTGGTAAATCGGCTCCGTAATTTGTAAAACTAATTGTACAGAAAAAGATTTATTTTCAATAAGATTTTCTTTGAGTGTTTTCCAATCAAAAACTGGATTTTTTGCCGTTAAAGCGTTACCTTGAGGGTCTCTACTTAAACAATTTTCCGTTAATAATTTTGCTTCTAAAGTTTGGCCGGGTGCAATTACCGTAAATATTTGAGGCTGAAATAAGTCCACAGTTAATCCGGGTACATCATAAATGATACGGTGCGATCGCCCCTTAAAATCAGTCAAAGTGCTATATTGCCAATTAAGATAAATCGCTTGAGTGAGGGATTTATTTTTAAATTCTAAAATTATTTGAGGTAAAGCCTGATTACGATAAGCATTAGCAAACTTAAACTTTAACTCTAAAATCTTCGTTAAATTTTGCCCAGTAATTTGAGCCTCTAAAGCCGAAGTATCAAGGACGATAATCAAACCTTGATTAATTTCCTCAATCATTTTGCCAAAAATAATCAGTAGAATTAAAACATAAATGATTACAATAAAAATATCAATCATAATTTAGTCATTTGTCATTAGTTATTGGTTATTAACAATTGTCAACTATCAATTGATAATTTAGGTAGATTAATTTTTTAGATTCCACCATTGTATGATTTAAGAGTATATGGTTCAGCAAAAACAAACCTCCAAACCAGAATCTCAATTGATCGCATTAGCAAATATTCTGCAAATTTTACGAGAAGAAGATCATGTAGAAGTTTTGATTGATTCTGTGATTGATTATTTAGCACAAAATTTTAATTATCGTTTAATTTGGCTAGGCCTTTACGATCGAGTTAAACATCAGTTAATAGGCAAAAAAGGCTTTCCCCAACAAGATAATCAGGATTTTTTTGAAGATACTTTTATTCTAAATCCGGGTGAACTCCTAGAACAAGTGGTTATTCAACAACGCCCCATCGGTATTCCCGATTTACGCCAAGAACAAAAAACGCAACAATGGTGTAAAATTGCTCAAAAATATCAGATTCAAGGGACTTTATTATTTCCTTTACGTTGTCAAAAACGCTGTTTTGGCGTGGTATTACTCGGCACTCATTTATGGGGTGTTTCTCCCTATGAAGGGGAAAAAGCTCATTTAGCAATGGTTTTAGGTCAATTGGCCGCTTCTTTATCCAAATTAGAATTAGAATGGACTTTTGCACACCTCAAACGCCCCGATCAACCTTTATTTTCCATTTTAGAACAGATTTATCAAAAACCCTCTTTAGATTTACGCTTAGAAAGTGCTATCATTCAAACGCAAAAATTTATTAATCCTACCCATACCAGCGTTTATTGGTATTCCCCAGAAGAAAGGGCTTTTTGGAATCGTATTGCCATTAAAATGGGAGAAGAACAAATTAATCCTAATCGAGCTAGTTTTTTGCCTAAAATTTTAGTGGGTGATGCCCCTGACTTTTATCAGGCTTTATCGGGTGGGGAATTAGTTTCCATCGGATCGGGGCGCAGTTTATTAAAGGCTAAAACTACGGAAAAATTACTTTCTCAATTAAAAATTAGATCCTTGATCGCCGCTCCCATCATTGTGGATCAATGTTTATTAGGTTTTTTAAGTGTTCATGATCAACAAGCCAGAGTTTGGGATAAAACGGATAAAGATTATTTACGCGCCACCGCTCAAATTATCACTTTAGCAGTGGGTCAAAAAGAATTAGAATGGCGCTCACAACAAAAAGAAATTCACAATCAATTATTAGTTGAAATTGATAAAATTATTCGCACTGAAACCAAAACAAATCAAGCCTTAAACAATGTTACCCAATTGTTAAAAGATAATTTTAAAATTGATAATTTATTGATTTTAACTGAAACTTCTAATCATAAATTTTACGATGTTTTTTATAATAATCAACAGTGGCAAGAGCAATTATTTTTAACAAGAATTACCCCTAAAGAATGGAAAAAATTAAGTAATCAAGATTTAGTTTTAACCATTGATAATGTAGGATTAGATAAGGATTTAGCCTTGTGGCATGAATCTTTAAAAAAAGTCAAAATTGCTTCTTTAATTGCTTCTCCCATTGCCCAAAAATATCTTCCCGCAATTTTAGTTTTAACTCATCATCAAACTTATGTTTGGACAGATGCGGAAAAAGAAATTATTAAAGGTATTAGTGAAAGTATTGCTTATTTATTAGGAGAAGAATTTTTTAAACAAAAAATTACTAATATTTCCCATCACTATCAAAGGATGAAAAAAAGTTTAATTGATTTTTGGGAACTAGCCTTTAAATCTGAAAATTTTGATCAAGCTTGGTTGCGTTATTTATCATTAATTTTAGAAGCACCTGTGGGCATTTTAATTACTTGGGATCAAGGTGAAAAAACCAGTGAAAATGGAGAAATTAAAGGTAAATTAAGTGCTTTATATAACTCAACTTCCTATTTTTCCTTACCTAAAGATTTAACAGTTTCAGTTACAAAAGATCCCTTAATTAGAAATATTTTAAATGGCACTCGTGGCTGTCATTTAATCACAAAAAAAACCATTCCAAACGATAGCCGTTATTGGTTATTCTCCGAAAAATCTATATCTAGTGAAGTTAAAGATCAAGAAAGTACCTCCATTCAATTAGCAGAAGATCAGCCCGTTTTAGAACATTTTTTGACAATGGGTTTACATTCTTTTGATAATAATGAACCTGAAGGAGTGATCATTTTTGGAGAGCAAAACCCTCATAAATGGACAAGCGATCGCCTAGAATTAATAGAACTTTTAATTCGTCAATTTGCCTCTTTAAATCAATTCAGAAAACAGGAAATAATTAGTAGTAATGAAGTCAAAAAATTACAATTTTTAAATTGGTATAAACATTTATGTTTAGAAGTAATACATCAGTCTGTTAGCTCCAGTATGGAAGCATTTGGCCTAGTAGAAAGTCAAATTGTTACCTCGACAGGGAACGAGCCTGAAGGTAGTTCTCTCCATCAAATGCGCCAACAAAAATTATTAGGACAACTTGACACAACCCGCAATTTATTAGAAACGGTTTTACGTCAAGAAAAATTCAAAATGATCCAAAATTTAACTGAAGTTTCTTTAACCAATATGCTTCAAAGATTATTGATCATGTTAGAAGGAATTTATAAACAACGTAGACTTTGGTTAAGATTACAAAATCAAGGCAAAATTAATATTTATTCCGATCCAATTAAATTAGAATGTGTCATGTTTGAACTATTAACTAATTGTTATAAACGCGCACCAAATGGTAGTAATATTGAAGTGAGATTTTTTACTTTAGAAGAAGAAGATTTAAGAATACCCGCCCCTTCTCAAGATCGTCCCTATATTAAATTATCAATTTGGGAAAGTAATGTGTCTCGTTTCCGTAAAAGTAATACCGAAAACAAACCAGTTGCCCCTGACTATGAAAATCTAGTAGCCACAGCAATTAAACCCAGTAATTTTAGTTTATTAATGTGTCAAAGAGTAGTACTTTCTTTAGAGGGAAATATTAAATTTTATACCTTAGAAGACGGCTCATTTTTAACTTTATTATTATTACCTTTATCTTCCGAAATAGTAACAGTTTAAACATCCCTAAACTAAACAAAACCTGCCTACGCAGGTTTTAATTTTTTAATCTTAATTAGAATAACTTTTTAGCAATTGGGCAATTTGAGCCAATTGTTTTTTACTAAAAACTTGAGTTAACATTTGAGCGGCTAATTGTGGTTCAATGGGAATTAAAATTTGAGGAGTTTTAGCCGTAGCAAGACGCTGTAAACTATCACTAGGCACGATTAAATCACCCTTGCCTAACTCCATATAATCACTACCTTGTTTAACTTCCTTAATAATCACCGGAGCAAGGGTAGCGTATGAATGTTTCGGATTAGCGATCGCCTGATGAGCATTTTTAAGTAATTTTTGCCATCCCCGTTGTTGATCAGCCAACTTAACCAAATTAACGCAAAATTGTTGTAATTTCTTACGACTTTCAGGAGTAGCAGGTTGTTTAAATTCCTCTAACATCTGCTTAAGAATAACCTTAATTTTACCCGCTAACACACTATTTTCATCCTTAACAGGGGCAGAAACAGACGTTGTAGCAGGAATGGGAGCAACTACCCCCTTAGTAGGAGCAGGAGTTTCTTCTTCAAGGGACTCACCACTAACCAATTTTTCCAAATAAGTTTGGAGTTGGACAAATTTTGGTTCAGCACTCTTGAGAAGTTGATCACCCTCCTCCGCCGACAAACCAAAAGGACTTTGTAACTTAGTTAATAATTCATTTAAAACATCATAACCATCAAAAAATAAAGACTCCAACTTTTTATCAACAGGAATCTCATTTTCTTTAAAAATTTTAAAAGCATCTTCCAAACGGTGAGCAGTTTTCTGAATACTGGTATAGCCCAACATGGCCGCACCCCCCTTAACCGAATGTGCCGCCCGAAACAACTCGTTAACTCGCTCACTATCATTAACCACTTCAGCGAGTTCTAAAATACCTTTTTCTAGGGTTTCGAGATGTTCTTTTGCTTCTTCAATAAAATATCCTAAAATCCTTTGTTGACTTTCTGCGTCCAACTTCTTGTCCCCCTATCCAAACAATGAAAAATCATGAATCATAAACCCTGAATAACTAACCAGATGATTGAGTTTAGCAAGATTATTATAAAATACTTCTGGTTAATTTTGATGTCAGTTTTTATCTTACCTTATTTTTATCTCAGTTTAACAACTTAATTCAGGATTAATTTAAAAATGGATGAGGCAATAACCTTTTCTTAATTTTATTAAAATTTAAGATTAAAAACATTTTGAAATTCTAAAATTAAATCTTGACGTACTTGTTGTACTGTTAAACTAGGAATGAAATCGGTTAATTTACCTACGGGTTTATCACTGATGCCACAGGGTATAATCTTTTGAAAACCACTTAGATCCGCACAAATATTAATAGCAAAACCGTGCATAGTTACCCAACGTTTAACTTTAATCCCAATGGCCGCAATTTTACAACCTTCTAACCAAACTCCGGTTAAATGGGGAATACGATAACCTTGTAAATTATATTTAGCTAAAACTTGAATTATTACTTCTTCAAGTTGCCTTAAATACCAATGTAAATCTGTTTGATAATATTTTAAATTTAAAATGGGATAACCCACTAATTGCCCCTCACAATGATAGGTTACTTCCCCTCCTCTTTCAATGCGATATAATTCATAATTACTAGAATTGGGATCAAATTTGAGAAATTTGGGATCAGAACCTGTGCCTAAAGTGTAAACTGGGGGATGTTCCAAGAGGATTAAAACATCATCTAAACTCGGATCCTTGATCCTCGCTTCCACCAATGCTTTCTGTTTCGCCCAAGCTACAGGATAGGAAACTAAGCCCCAATTCAATAATAAACCGGAACGGGGAAGGGACGAAACATCAGTTTTTTGAAGATTTGTAACAGAATGCAAAATTAACTCTCAATAATGGGATCAGTTGAACGTACAATGTTAGAAAAGGGTTAATGTCAAATTATCATAACCTTACACAAAAAACAAATAGGATCTAGGTCATAGTTGGGAGTTGATCATAACTTGTTTCAATTTAACCAAATAGATCAATTGTTAAGTAATTAATAGGAAGAAAAATTAAGTTAAACAGTAATTTTTCTAAATTTTAGAAAGGAAAACCAAGGGGTTGTTTTGTGCAAAAAAAAGAGACATAATTAAAGATAAAAAAGATCAAGAAAAAATATTAATTTATTTAAAAAAGCTTGATTATTTTGAAGATCTAGGTAATAATAGAAGAAAAGAAAGTTTCCTTCCTACTTTCAAGTTATTCAATAAAATTAAGAATAAGGATTGACAATTGTAAAATAAAATGGGAAACTAATAATCTCTTGCTTGTTTTTATCAAAAAAATTAAATAAAACAGGCTTTCTTAAAACAAACAGATAGTTAATTAAAAAAATAACTAAACTGATGTTTTTAAAACCCGAACCAATTTCGTTTTTAGAAAATAAAGTAATGGAGTAAGTCGTATGAAGCTTTTAATCCAGGGCAATAATATTGCAGTCACAGATGCTATTCATGATTATGTACAGGAAAAACTTGAAAAAGCGGTTAAGCATTATCAAGGTTTAACCACGAAAGTGGATGTACATTTATCAGTAGCCAGAAATTCTCGAATTAATGATAAACATAAAGCGGAAGTCACGGTTTATGCTAATGGTAAGGTGATTCGCGCTCAAGAAGGAAGTGAGAATTTATACGCAAGTATTGATCTGGTTTCGGATAAAATCGCTCGTCAACTCCGAAAATATAAAGAAAGATATCTTGATAGTAAAACCCATGCGCAACCTAAAACTGCTGAGGTGATCCCTGATCAATCGGTTGATCAAGATTTAATTGGCGATCGCACCCCAGAATTACCCGCCGAAGTTGTGCGGATGAAATATTTTGCTATGCCGGCCATGACGATTGATGAAGCCTTAGATCATCTTCAGTTAGTTGATCATGATTTTTATATGTTCCGCAACAAAGAAACAAATGAAATCAATGTGATTTATCAGCGTAATCATGGTGGTTATGGGGTAATTCAACCTCGTAATGGCAATGAATAATGATTAATTGATTGATGATGATAGGTACTTAAGATCGTAAACCGGATCCCCGAGATCCGGTTTTTTTATTGATTAATGATTATTTATTTAAACTACGGGGATCTAAAGCATCTCTTAGGCCATCTCCTAATAAATTAAAACATAAAACTGTGATAATAATTAATAAAGCGGGAGACCAAATTAACCAAGGTTGTAAGACTAAAATTGAGGCATTTGTGCCTAAAGAAAGTAAATTTCCCCAACTTGGATCTGGTTGTTGAATGCCTAAACCAATTAAACTTAAAACCGATTCTGAAACAATAAATCCGGGGATAGAAAGGGTTGCGGAAATAATAATATAACTAGCAGTTTGGGGTAAAATGTGATTAGTAATAATATAAATTGGTTTAGCTCCGATCGCTTGTGCGGCCTCAACAAATTCCGTTTCTTTGATTGATAAAACTTGTCCTCTAATTACCCTTGCTAAACTTGTCCAACTAATTAAAGAAGTAATTAAAATAATTAATAAAAATCTTTGACTGTTACTTAAATCTTCTTTTACTGTTAATAAAAACCCTGATAAAGCTACTAATAAATAAAGTCCCGGAATTGTCATTAAAACTTCCACTAAACGCATTAAAACAGTGTCAATAATTCCTCCAAAATAACCGGAAATTCCTCCAACTAACATTCCTAAAGGGTAGGAAACAACAATGCCAAAAATTCCGATAAATAAACTAATTCTCCCTCCAAATAATAGCCTTGATAATTGATCTCTACCTTGTTCATCTGTGCCTAATAAATTTAATTTTCCTTCCCCGATTGTACCGAATAAATGTAAATCTAAAGTGATCCCTTTAAATAGGGTTGTATCTATTAATTTTTGAGGGTGGGGAAGGGGGGTTAATTTCCATTTTCTGGGCAAAGGTAGGGTAATTTCTAAAAAATTATAAGAGGATCCTTTGACAAATAAACGAATAGGTGAAGGCTTCGTTTTATCTTCTTGTAAGAGGCGATCTCCTGTCTTTAGATCCGTGGGGCCAAGGGTGGTAGGATAAACTAAAGGATTAAATTTACCCTCTTGATCTGTCCAATAAATATGAGTTGGGGGTAATAAAGAGCCGTCAAGCTGGGAGTTATAGGGATTATATGGAGCAAAAAAATCAGCCCCGATCGCTAACAGATAAAATATGATTAAAATAATAGCGGCGATCTGAGTAGGAATATTTTTTTTTAATTGTTTTAATATAGTCATAAGTATCAAATAAATCATACAGGTAACTGGTCACTGATTACTGTTTTATGTTCAACTACAAACACATTACAATAAAGATTAGCAATAATTTGTTTACCCTCTTGAGTTAAAGCAAGAAAACCTAAAGCATCTTGAATAAAAGGATATACCGCATTCCAAAAAAATTGGGAATAACTATCACGCAGATCTTGTGGGGTTTGAAAGCCCATTGCTTTATTCGCTCCGGTTTCCTCAAATTCATAAAATAAAGCGCTAATTTTCTTTAAGTAACGAGGATCACTTAATTGTCCAATTAAATCAGAAGCGCGCAATAATCCCGGATAATGATTAGTGTCTTTGTGATCTTCTTCATTTGGCACAGGAAAACGGGTTAATTCAATATTTCTCTTAATAATTTCGGCATCAATTAATTTATGTTGACAAAAACGCTCATCAATAAATAATTTTCCTCGATCGACATGATAGGGTGTTAAGGCCGCATCAGATGAGCCTGAAGGTAAGTGTACCATTTTTCCATCTTTCCCAGTGGCATAAAGACCCTTTGACTCTTGATCTTGACGACAAACACCCTTAACATATCCAATATCATGACATAACAGGGAAATAATGAAATGTAACCAGTCTTCAGGGGTGACTCCCCCTTGTTTAATGTGTTTTCCCCTTAAAATTTCCTGCCCCACAAGGGTAACTAAAATTGAATGTTCTACATTATGATAAAGAGCATCACTGTTGGCGATGTTTTCCATGGCCATACTTCCCGCCCAAGTTAAAATTTCTTGGTAATCTTTTTTATAACCGCCATAAGTGCGATTATAACCGTCTTTTAACTCTTTGACAAATTCATTAATTAAAATTTCAGTGGCATTAAACATAAAATCGATCGAAAAAATTAATATTATTGAAGAAAAGAGCTTTTATAATAAAAACAATTATCTAAATTATATAAGGATAAATCTATGACTAGCAACCTCTACTCATCATCAGAAAATAATCATAACCTTACTTCTTCTTCGGTTTCCATGCCAACTCAGTCAGTAGAAGCCGATGCCGATCGCCTTATGGATGATTTATTTGCGGATCTCGATCGCATTCTTGATGGTGGTAGTCGTCTGCCTAGTGAGCCAATTCATCCCGAATATATTGCTTTAAAATCGGTGGTAGTTCCCCCCATTATTATGCCACCTCCTTCCCATGAATCTGCTTTAATTGCGCAAAATGAACAAAATAAATTCTCTGAAAGCTCTCAAATTAATTCACAATCTAATCAAAAACCTCCGACAAATAACCTTAATTTATATCAGTTAAATCAAAAAGAATCGAGGAATTTTATTGATAAAATTTTATTTATTATTGCTTGTTTATCTTTAATTGGAGTATTAGGTTGGTTAATTTATCAAAAGAAAATTCCTTTACCTTTTTTAACTAAAATTAATCCTCAAACCGTAACTAATAATATTACTATTTCCCCTGAAGATCAACAGTTTATCTCCTATATGTTGCGCTCCCTTGAACTAATCGAAAATAAAAATATTAATCCCCCAAAACCTACTGCTACAGCCCTCCCCAATCTTCCTGCTAATGTTAAAATACCCCCTATTGCCAATCCTAATAATAATCAACCTCAAACCGTAATCGAAAGAATTTATATTCCCTATCCCACCGCCCAAAATACTCCATCAACTAATTCTAATTTGAATCAAAATAATAATAAAAATACCACTACTCCCACCCCTATTCCATCTAAAGCCCCAACGCCCCTAGCCATTCCCACCCCACAAACTACCCCCAATCTCGATTTTAATGTGCCTCCACCGCCCTTACCCGGAGTAACTCACACTTTAGTAGGCTTATTAGAGGCAGGAGATAACTCCGCCGCCCTTTTTGATATTAACGGATCAACTCAACGCATTAAGGTAGGGGAAGCGATCGGCACAAGTGGCTGGGCATTAGTATCGGTGGCTTCTCAACAAGCCATTATTCGCCGTAATGGTGAAGTTAGATCCATTTATGTGGGACAAAAATTTTAAATAGTTATTTATCATTTGTCATTGGTCATTTGTTAAAAATTAATTATTTATTATCAATTATTAATTATCAATTATCAATTATTTAACATGGGTTTATTTGACTTTTTAGAACAGCGTTTAGAGGAATTTCTCAAAGAAAATCCCCATTTAGAATTATTAGCATTAGAAGAACAAATTAATGAGCAAAAAAGAAATACAATTAAGTTAATTAATCAATTAGAATTAACCGAAAAAAGATTACAAGATGAAATATTAGCAGTAGCTAATGAAATTCAAACATGGCACAGTAGAATAGCCAAAGCCCAAGCCGCCGGAAGAATAGATTTAGCACAGGCCGCACAGCAAAGAGAAGCGGCCTTATTACGTCAAGGAAATCAACTTTGGGGACAAATGGAAGCGGCCAAACAACAATTAATTCAGTCAAAACAATTATTAATAAAAATTGAACAAAGACAAAAAGAAATTGTTAAGAAAAGACAGGAATTTCAAGCCTCTCAAAAACAAAATACTAGCCAATCTAATGTTAATACAAATTATGATACAAAAGGTTGGAATCAGGGTTATAATTATCAACAATCTAATTCAAATTATGATGATTTAGACGCAAAATTTCAAGAGTGGGAAATGAATGAAGAAATTGAAAAAATTAAACGTAAATTAGGAAAATAAACTTTCCCAGTTTGAACATAAAGTAAAATCTCAGTAATTTTTATTACTGAGATCTGTTCAAATTGGAAAATAAATAATGAATAAATATATCAAAAAATTTAATTAATTGTTCCTTAAATAATTAATTAAAGCCATTAAACCCAAAAGATAACTTTGCGCACCAAAACCACTGATCTGGCCAATGGCAATAGGGGCAATATAAGAATGATGTCGAAACTCCTCTCGCTGATAAATATTGCTTAAATGGACTTCTACCGTTGGAATTTTCACACCAGCAAGGGCATCACGAATAGCAATGCTGGTATGGGTATAAGCACCAGCATTAATCATAATTCCCTGACATTTCCCCATCGCCCCATGAATCGCATCAACAAGCGCCCCTTCATGATTAGACTGAAAACAATCAACAGAAACTTGTTGTTTTTGTCCTTCTTCTTTTAGGAGATTATTAATATTTTGTAGAGTCATCACTCCATAAATATTGGGTTCTCTTTGTCCTAAAAGATTTAAGTTTGGCCCATGTAAAACCAGCAGATTGAGTTGAGTCAAAATTACGAAAATCCTCTGATTGAAATAATTATCTTTAAGTTAAAAATTAATTTTAACTTGATTTTGTATCTAATTATCCTAAAAAAGAACTTAATCAATACAAATTCTTAATTAACGATAACGGCGGCGAGGATGATCTTCCACTGGGATCGGGATCAATTCTGTTTCTGGTTCGGCTTGAGGCCCTAAAAGCGTTTCAATAACTTTACGAGCTAAATCTTTTAGCTTTTCGATGACTTTATCCAAATAGTCCATTGAATTGATGACTCCTTGAGAGTTAATGTATTCAAAAAAGTTAAGGATTCTTAAGTTATCAACTTCTGACTGGTTCAGCACAAAGATCATAAAAATTAACTAGATTTAGTTGATTGTTTTCAATTCTGATGCTAACAAGTGAGAATGACTGTCTTAAGTTTTAAGTTTTGTATACTTACTTATCTTTAGATTAGCACAATTTTGAGTTTTAGAACATTGTTTGAGTGATCTTTGTGTGAAAAAAACCGTCTCTATCGCTTGATTAATAAGACTTTTGCCCATTTCTTAACATTCTATTAAATCTAATGTCAGAGTCTGTTAACCTCTCAGCCTACCCACCGCATCAAGATTGATAATTAGTTTTGATTTTTTCTTTAATGATATTAATATCAAAAATTGTTCGATCAAATAACTGTAAAAATTCCACATCTTCCTGTGTAAAATTCAAGAAATCAAACACAAAAAAGCGTTGATCATCCATAAAAGTGAAAATTTGAATTAATTATTTTCAGCCCAAAAAACAATCGAAGAATTTAATCTTTGGATCGTTGTTCCGGGATAATAAAAACTTAATATTTGTTGCGCACTCCAACCTAAATTGGCTAAATTATAAGAGCCATATTGACTCAATCCTACCCCGTGGCCATAGCCTCCACCAATAAAAGAATATCCCGTTAACGTATTATTATTATATATTGGTTCAAGATAAAATAGGGTACTAATGGGAGTAGAAAAAGCGTTTCTAATTTCATTTTTATAAAGGTTAATTATACCCTGATCTGTTGTTACTTGTAACTGTAAAATTCGCCCTGAAAATGAGCGGGTTTTAATTTCAAGTTTTTCAATTTTATTAATATTATTAATTTGATATTTAGTGCGTTTTAAATAATTTTGTAAATCTTTAGTTAAATCGCTTAAATTACTGTTTTTTGTCCAACGAAATAAAGGGCTTTTATCTACTTCATTAAAACCCTGTTTTAAACTAATAAAACGCTTAAAATTTTCTTCATTATCTAAAGATTGTGTTTCCATATTCCAAACAGTTTGAGGGGAGTCTATTACTGCTTTTAAATATGGTCTTTCTGCACCGTTCCAAATATCACTAAATGGCGCGGTAATACCTCCGGTAGTTGAAGAATATAAAGCGTCTACTAATTCATTATTATAGGTTAAAACTAAGCCACTGGTGGCGGCGATCGCTTGATCGGCGGAAGCTACAGCCCCCGATAAGCCTTTATAAACTTGACAGTGGGTAGTGGCACAAAGTTGATACTCGTCTGCTTTGAATCGTCTGACGTTGCGCAGGGCATAAGTTCGGGCGATAATTGTTTGGGCTTCCATCGCTTTAAGGGGGGCTTTTGGGCCTATTTCGTAGGGAACAACTCCCCTTAAATATATTTCTAAAGGTACGTTATTAATTAAAGTAAAATTGCCATAAGAATTGGGGTGAATTTGTAAATTTCCACCATAAAGACGAGTTTCAGATTTACCAGTTTGAGGGTCTTTTGTGTTAACATTAACTAAGTTTTTATCAGTGGTAATTTTAAGATAATCCCGATTATAACGATAACCATTAATTACAAAAGAAGGGATTGGTTTTTCCGTAACAATTTTTGTTTCTAAATAGGGTTCTTCATAACCTTGTTGTTTTAAATTTTGAATTAACCAACGTCTTAATAATGGAGTTTTATAAACACTTCTTTTCGCCCAAACTTGCCAGCGATCAGGCTGAGTTATTTCCACTTCTATGCCTAACTTTTTCCACTTTTGAGCGCTATCTTCCGCCGTTTCAAATGTACCTTCATCGCTTAAAATAACTCTTTCTTCGATTACATTTTTGCCTAAAGAACGACTACTAATATCAATTTTAACTTGATTAGTTTGAATAGTTTGAGGTTGACCATCACCCCCTGTAAAATTAATAGTTAATTGATCATTTTCGGTGCTAGAAATGGTAATTTGATCATCATTATTTTCGCCAAATCTTTGCACAATACCCACATGAAGATTAAGATCACTTTGAGCGTGAATAGGTTGATTAAAAGGTAGTTCCACCACCAAAACCGAAGCAGTAAAAATAATTGCTCTAAAAGTTTGACGAAATAATTGCTTGATCAAAATTGTTTTTTCTCCCCTTATATAATAATTTTAAATTTAAAATTAAAAAAAATTAAACTATCAATTGTCAATTGTTCATTGTTCACTATGGAGTAATAATTGTTAAGTAATAACTATCAATTATTAATTATTAATTTCCAGTAAGCCATTTTTGACTGTTTAAACGCTGAATTGTATAAAGTACCATTAGATCTAAAGTAACTTTTTTCTCATCAATCATAAAGGATTCAATGGTGCTAGGTTGTTTGCCTAAAATTGAATAGGAAAAAGCTTTAGAACCACTAATATTTTCATCAAGAAAATAAAGGTTAAATTGTCGTTTTTGTGATTGCCAATCCCCCACAATTTGCCAACATTGATCATTGGTAGTAGCACCTATGAGGGCGGGTAAGGACTGTTTAAGAAAACTTAATTTGATGTCAGAAATCCCTTGATTTTGAAAAGCCTTTTCCAGAGCCGGAGTAAAATCATCACTCATAAACTCTGTAAAAGGTTTATCTTCTAAAGCGGGTTTTTTTTCTTTTTTAGCCGCAGGTTTTGTTGTTTCTGTGGCCGGTGTTTTTGTTTCTTCTGCCATTATTAATAATTTGATGATTAATTTTATTTAAGAATCTGATTTTGATTATAACAGTAACTATTGAACAATTGATAATTGATCAATAACTATTTCTAATCTCGAAAATGTTGATTTGATTTTTGATTAGATTCTTCTGGGGTTTGGGGAGCATTAGAAGACGGTGGAATCACATAAAGGGAGATTAAAGCATCCATTACTGATTTGACAAGGGGTGCGGCCACGGTTGAGCCAAAAGTATTTTCCCCTTGTGGCTCGTCAATGACGGCTAAAACGACATAACGTGGTTTTTCGATGGGTAAAATGGCCACAAAACTGGTAATTTTAGCATCGGGTAAATAACCGCCGTTAGGACTGGCTTTTTGGGCTGTGCCTGTTTTTCCACCGATGCGATAACCCGGAATTTTGGCCGCCGAGCCACTACCATTAGTTACCACTGTTTCCATCATTTCGGTGACAATTTTGGCCGTTTGGGGAGAAAAAACTTGTTTGGTTTCAAGGTTGGGTTGCCAGTGAAATTGTCCTTGATAGTCCACTAAGCCTTTCACAATATGGGGTTTAACCAGTTTACCCCCATTGGCAAGGGCTGAATGGAGTTGAGCTAATTTAATTGGGGTGAGGGAAAAACCTTGACCAAAGGCGGCCGTGGCCGCTTCAATATCGGCGGAGGTAAAGAGTTTTTCATCTTTTAAATGACTGGCGGTTTCTCCCGGCAGATCTACGCCCATTTTTTGCCCCAATTCTAGTTTTTTGAGGTAATTATAATAGTCATCACGGTTAAGGCGTTGCATTATTTGTACCATCGCCACGTTACTTGAGCGTTGTAAGACTTGGGCAATATTGATATTACCGTTGCCCCCGTTAGTCAAATAATCATGGTTAGAAATAGGCCAAGTATCTATATAAATTCGTCCGGGATCGTAAATAAGGGTATCGGGTTTGATTAATTTTTTCTCAAGGGCGATGGCTATATTAATCGGTTTAAATGTTGAGCCGGGTTCATAAAGATCCGTAACTGCCCAATTTTTAAAAAGGGAAAAATCCTCCACTTCATAATATTTATTAGCATCATAGGTTGGTTCACAAACTAAACTTAAAAGTGAACCATCATTAATATCCATCACGATGACAGCCCCACGTTTAGCCTCAAAAGCCTCCATCTGTTGTTTAAGAATAGTGCGGATCGCTCTTTGTAAACGTAAATCAATGGTTAACTGTAATCTTAATTGATCTGTATTTAATAAACCTTGATTAATATAAGTGGGCATAATACCACCATTCCCAGAACGACTCAAATGAAGATTCATCATTTGACGTTCTAATAATTTTTGTTGACTTAATTCAATTCCGGCTTGTCCTTCATGTTCTTGATTAACATAGCCTAAAACATCCGCAAGTGCGTCATCTTGGGGATAAAATCTTGTATATTGTTGCACCAACTCAATCCCATCTAAATTAAGCTTATCAATTTGATCGGCCTGTTCTTCTGGAATAGCATAAGCGATCCTAATTCCTGTATCTCTTAAATTAAATTTTTTGATTAATTGATCGGGTGTTTGATTAGCTAAAATTGCACTCAAACGGTTGGCCATTTCTTCTTTAGAAATGGTGAACATTTTAGGGTGAGTATATAAGGTATAAACAAGGCGATCGGTGGCTAAAACATTATTTTGATTATCTACAATTGGTCGGCGTGGTAAATAGGGACGTAGATAGGTCATTTGTTGATTACGAGCCTTTTCTAATAATTCTTGAGCCTGAAATATTTGTAAACGATATAAATTAATTCCTAAAGCCAAAACACTACATAATAAAACCCCCCAAACTATTAATAACCTTGATTTGGGTGGTTCAAGCTCGTTAATTTGAGGTTGTATTACCTTCGCTTTTCTTGAGTTAAGATTTCTTCTAATTGGGGTTTTAGTTGTTAATTTTGAAGACAAAAAATCATTTTTTTTCTGTCTTCTTCGAGAACGGCGATTATTTGGTTCAGGATCATTTCTAACTCTAGTCATTCGTGATGTTGATGATTACTTTTTATAAATTTAATTAGAGATAATTTGTTTCAATACTTTTGATATTAAATTTTAATTTTAAGATCAATTTTTAATCTTAACTAATATCCTAAGGGCATCTTAAAATTAGAAGGCATATTTGATGAAGAATTAGACTTTTCTACAGGTACAGATTCCGGTAATTTTAATTTATCATCAGTTGGTTTTAAAAAAATAGTTGTTTTTGGATTAGGATTAACTAACCCAACTTCAGGATTTTCTGCTTCTTGGGCTAATTCATTTTTGATCATTTCATTAGTAGCCGTTAATTGACGTTCATTTCTTTGTAATAATTCTAAATAACGATAGGCTTTCCCCCAACTTTGTTGAGTATAAACTGTCCAACCATATAAGCTTAAAGTTGCTACAATTAAGATAAAAGTTACACAAGAAAAAGCAATATTTAAAGACATTAAACCCTTTAGCCACAACGGATTATTGTTAATTTTTAATTCTTCAACTTTACCATGATTAAGTTGAGAATTAACATTTAATTGAGGTGATTTTTCAATCAAATTATTATTTTTTTGTCTTTTTTTTAGCTGTGTATTTTGTCTCTTTTTCTTCTGAAAAAGATTCAATTGATGATTAGGAACTTGATTAATGTTACTTTTTAAGTTACCATTTTGATCACTCAAAGGAGAATTAATCCTTTTGGATAAACTTCTTTTTTTCGGAATTTGGTGATTGATGGGAAGGTATTTTGCTGAAGCCATAATTAATATAATCGAATTAAAGTTAATCAGAATTTTAAAACCGATCAAATCTTAATACTAAAAGAGTATAATCTACAACAATTATAGCAATATGATCAATTAACTGTAAAAAATTTTAATTTTTAGGTATTTTTTTATAGTACATAAGTTTTATTAATTGACAGTTGTTGAATATTTTTTATGATATTTGAAACTTTCTATGCACTACGCCCATTCAAAACTTAAATTTATTGCGCCTCAATTTAATCTAATTGTGCTTAAACTTTTTCATTATTTATTGCCCATTTTCTTAACTATACGTTTGCGCCCTTGGCTGGTAGCAGGAATTAAGAAAATTGAGGTAATTAATCCTGAAATTTTAGTCAAACTTTATCAAGAATTTCAATCAAAAAAAATTAGATTTTTAATCGCTTTTAGACATCCAGAAGTTGACGATCCTTTATGTTTAACCTATTTATTATCAAGGGTTATTCCTCACACAGCAAAGCAACAAAAAATTGATCTAAAATATCCAATTCATACCCATTTTATTTACGATCGAGGGATGACTATTTGGGCTGGAAATTGGCTTGGATGGCTCTTTTCTAAGGGTGGAGGTATTCCAATTCACAGAGGAAAACCCTTAGATCGTAGTGCCTTAAAAACCGCTAGAGAATTATTAATAAATGGTCAATTTCCGATGGCGATCGCACCAGAAGGAGCTAATAATGGTCATAGTGAAATTGTTAGTATGTTTGAACAAGGAGTTATTCAGTTAGCAGTGTGGTGTGTCGAGGATTTATTAAAAGAAAATAGAACCGAACAAGTGTTAATTGTACCGATAAATATTCAATATAGATATGTTGATCAACCTTGGCATAAATTAGATCAATTATTAACTCAATTAGAACAGGATAGCGGTATGGAAATCAACAAAATCAAAAATGATAATTGTCAAGAAACAATGATTAATTTATGTTATCAAAGATTATTAACTTTAAGCGAGAGAATGTTAAATTTAATGGAAAAATTTTATTGTAGATTTTATCAGGTTAAAATAGAGTCAATTCATCTTGAACAATTATTAATAAATTATCCAAAAGAAGAAATTTTAATTAAAAGATTAGAAAATTTATTAGACATAGCTTTAACCATTGCTGAAGACTATTTTTTGATAGTAAAACAAGGCAACATTATAGATAGATGTCGCCGCTTAGAAGAAGCAAGTTGGAATTATATTTATCGAGAAGATATTGAAGATCTAAATAATATTTCACCCATAGAAAGAGGGCTGGCCGATTGGATCGCACAAGAGGCAGAAATAAGAATCAAAAATATGCGTTTAGTGGAAAGTTTTGTCTCTGTTACTGCTAATTATATCAAAGAAAAACCTAGTTTTGAAAGATTAGCAGAAACCACTTTAATTTTATTTGATGTAATGTCAAGAATTAAGGGCATTAAAACACCAAAAAGACCCCGTTTAGGTCAAAGAATTGCTAAGTTAACCATCGCATCCCCCCTGTGTATTACTGATGAATTAATCAAGGGAAAAAATCAACAAACTAAAACCAAAGTTTTAGTAAGAAATTTAACTGAGCAATTACAAAAATATTTTGAAATTATCACTTAATTATCATTATTAATTAGTAATTACTGATTTAAGTTGACTGTCTATTTTTCTGATATGATTAGCAAACCATTCTAATAAATTTTGATTAACTTTAATTGCTAAATTAACACTCGCTCCTTGAGAATTTAATTCTTGTTTTATTTCATTTAAAGAATTAATAAAATGAAGGTGCGCACTCTTATTTTCTTTGGCTACAGGGCATTGATAACGGTACATACAGGATTCTTCATAACCAAAATGATCATTTACATATTTACTTAAAAATGTCATTATATTTTGAATTTCTTGCATACCCTGATCATTTTGAATCGCCTCATATAACAAATTCATTTGATTAATTAATTGTTGATGTTGTCGATCAATTTCAGGAACACCTGTTTTAAGTGATTCTGTCCAAATAAGGGGCATTGTTTCGATTCTCCTTATCAAAATAAATTAATTAATTGACTTTTAATTTTTGATTATTTAATCTATTATCCACCGTTAATTGTTAATTGTCAATTGTCAATTGTCAATTTTTTAAAAAAAGATGGTCAATTTTAAAACTGGTTATTGATGATACAACTAAAAACATTTATAATGTTATGATTAACCTATTAAATTAAATATTAAATTTAGCAATTAAGGAGTAAATTTTGGACGAATTACGCAGTGTTTTAGAATTGGCCACCGAACCAGAATTAGAGTATTTAACTCAACTCTTATTTAGTCGCAAATTAAATCCTTTAGACTATTTACAAACACCTGAACCAATTGAGATCCAAAGTCAAAATTTACCAGACTGGTTAGACTCTTTAGAAGCCCGTTTTCGTTATTTAGGGGCTAATGGAATTACTGTTTTAAAAGGTAGAACTCATCAAGTTACTTATCGTCAAATTTTAATCCAAGTTTGCCGTTATTTAAAAATTCCCTACGCCCAAAGTATGACTACTACTGAAATTGAGTCAGAAATATTTTTAAATTTAGTCAGTAAAGCATGGCAAAAATTACCAAAAAAAGAGCAAAATTCTTTAACAATTAAAGTTCAAAAAGCCTTAGCTAAATCAAATTTACCTGAAATTTTACCCCCTCAATTACAACATGATCCCTTCAATATTTTACTGAAAGGAAGTAGCGCTATCGCAGTTAATTCTGTGATTAAACCTTTCTTATTAACACAAATTGCTAGACAAATTGCCTTTCATTTTGCTCAATATCAAGCTACTCAAAATTTAATGATTCAAGGCGGAAAACTTGCTACTTCAACCATTGAAAATCAACTAATTTTATCTATGGCAAAAAGAGGTATAACCCTTAATACAGCACGTTATAGTGCGGTTAAAACTGTATTTTCTTTATTAGGTTCTTTTCTCTGGATTTACTTTTTTGTTGATCTAGGTTGGAGGTCAATTGCTACTAATTATGGGCGCATTATTCCTACTATTTTTACATTAGCTCAAATTCGTTTGACTCGTAGTGAATGGGAATTATCTTTAACTTAAAAATGATGGCGTGTTTTTTTTCTAATCTTAAATAAAAAGTTGATGAGGTTAAATCTTATTTTTTAAAATTAAAAAATTGAGTGGCAAAATTTTGAGATCTATTCGGTGATAAAGCCCTTGCTTTAAGGATAGCGGCCGCTAAAAAAGCATAGGAAAAAATGCCAACCCCCGTAGAAAAAATTAAGCCGATCGAGCCGATCGAGCCAGTGGCATTCCATAAACCATGTAGTAAAGCCGAACTAAGATAACCGATCAGTAAAATGACTGAAGCTTGACGAGGTTTTAACACACTTAAACCGATAAAATAGCCAAAATAACCAGTATAAGCCATGTGTCCCGCCACTGAACCTAAAATTCTAGGAATTAGTAATTGTAACCCGGCCAAGTCACCATAAAGGTCTTGAAAATTAGGCACATATTGACCTAAAGTTTCTAATAAAGTAAAGCCTAAAGCCGAGGCAGAACCAATTAAAATGCCATCTAAAGGTTCATAAACTCCGATTTTTTCCCTATGGGGAGATTTAAAAAATTTACTAACAAATAAAGCCAAAAAAATTGGAATTGATTTTAATAATTCTTCCGCCATTCCTGCCCCGAAAAAATGACCGATTAAACTTTGAAAAAAACCTTGATTTTCCTCAATATTTCCGGGTAAAATATCCCTAAAAATAATGGCAATCAGTTCCCAAATTGGCGTAAATAATAAAATAATTGTGGTCATCATACTTAAAACTAATAACCACCAAGGTTTGGATTTACCACAAAGTTGATAGATAAAATAATAAGCCAATCCCCCAATATAAAAAGCTAATACAGTATTAAATAATTCAGTATTAATAGTTGCAAACATCAAAACAACAAAAATTACTGTCAAACTAGCGGGGACTAAAAAAGCTTTTTTCTTTAAATCTTTTCCCGTTGAAAGAATCGGAATTAATTGAGTAATTGTTAAATTATCATTATTTTTCTGTGCATTTTGAGATAGGGAAAAATTGGGATTAATTGGATTAATTGGAGTACCTACAGCCGGCCGAGAAACCACCGTTGAAGCTTTGGGATCGGGCTGATTAACTGCCATCGTAGCAGGGGAACTTTGAGTATATTCAATCACAAATTCAGGCCCATTTTCCCCCAACATAATGCGATCACCCGTTTGTAAAATTTGTACTTGTTGAATCTGTTTATTATTAACATAAACACCATTGGCACTATTTTGATCCACCACTTCCCACAAAGAACTGCCACTGTGAGCCGAAGGACGGATCAAAGCGTGACGGCGAGAAACACCCGAATAAAGTTGAGGATCTAAAGGAGCTTGACAAGTGGGATCACGGCCGATTATTATTTGCTGACCTTGATTTAACTCACAAGGCTTTAACAGGGATACATTAACCCCCCCAGTGGAAACCTGACGCAAATATCCTATAATCATAAATTTATCTTATATAGTGTTTTTCTTTACTATTTAATTCTGTGCCAAAAGTGGATTCTTTCATCTGAAAATGTTTTCATTAGTTGCCCTACTTATTACTTAACTTATATAATAAGTTTAATCACTTTGAAGATTGATCAAGATCACAACTTATTTTCCATTGTATCACTGATCTTCAGAAGATATTTGATGATAATAAGAACAAATTAAATTAATCATCCCACGATCACAGAGGTTAAAATTATGAAAACGACACACCATGACCAATTTGTTAATTTTTTGAATCAAGATTTAGGACTGCCCTTCTCCTCTATTCATTTGGCGGTCAAACAGTCAGGCTCATCCTTGAATACCTTACCGATGATTTTATGGCAATATGGATTAATTAGTTTACAGCAGTTAGAGCGTATTTTTGATTGGTTAGATAGAATTACTCCTGAATTTAGTTAAATTAAAATTATAAAAGTAATTAATAACCTCTGTATCCCCGATCCCTGACTTATTTTATAAGTCGGGGATTTCATTTTTGACTCTTAATAGATCAATAAAACAAAAAATTTCAAAAACTAAACAAATGTTTTTTTTCGTTAAGAAATTAAACATTTTTGGATAGAGTGAACTAAATTCACATAAAATTAGGGCAGATTTGACATAGAACAAGAATATGGTAACAAAAACATAAATTAAGAAAATCTTAAGACCCCAACTATTCTAAAAAGATAAAGCTTAATCATTATGTCAATAAAAAAACATCAATTTTACCGTTTCCAAAGAATGAATAAAAATAAAGGAGAAAGATCAAAACTTCACTTTAAAGATTAAATAAATTCTGAAAAAGTGGTTAAAACGGGTGAAAAATTGTTGATTAATTGAGCAAAATTGGCAAGTCAAGATTTTTTTAACAAATGTTACTAAATTAACTATTTCAAACCAGATTGAACTATAACTATAAAAAGTTATAGGTTATAAGCAAAAAATAAATGTCAAGTTTGACTTAAACAACAATTTAATTTAATTCCCGATGGAGGATAAAAATTAATGGCACTAGACTATTTTGCTCCCGGTGTCTACGTCGAAGAAGTAGACAAAGGTAGTCGCCCGATCGAAGGTGTAAGCATGAGCGTAGCAGGTTTTATTGGCTTTACCGAAGATGTTAGAGGTGACGCAGAACTTTTCAAACCGATGATGGTAACAAATTGGGGTCAATATTGCGAATATTTTGCCAAACCCGGTTCCGATGGTTTTACGGATTTTAATGCCTATCTGCCCTTTGCTGTGCAAGGATGGTTTGATAATGGTGGTGGCCGTTGTTGGGTAGCTAGTATTGGTACAAAACTCCCCGGTTCTCCCGCACCTGATGATAAAGAAACCGCCACGAAATTATTAACCGGAGGAGGGAAACCTTCTTTAAGCTTCAATCTTAAATTAACTGCTACTGAGGGGGATACTCCTGCCCTTCCTTCTTCTGCTGGTAGAATGGTGGTGACAATTTCCGAAAGTACGCCCAAACCTGCGGCCGAAGGTGAAGAAGAACCTTTAGATACGGGGGAATTTTTCAGCTTAATCGTCAGACAAGGGGATCAGGTGTTGGAAAGTTATGAACATCTTTCCATGAATCCCCAAGTGGAAACGGCGGTAGCTGATTACGTTGTTACTGCTTTAGAGGCCTCTGAATATGTAAGTATTGCTGATATTTCCATCAGTGGACAGGCTTTATCCCGTCGGCCGGCTAACGGTAGTTACGAAATTTCCCCTCCTCCTTATATTGCCCCTAGAGACAAAGTTACCAGAGATGTAACCGGAAACCGTGATAGAAAAGAAGGTATCCAAGGGATTTTTGAAGTGGATGAAGTGGCGATGATCGCTTGTCCTGACATCATGAGACTTTACCAAGAGGGTATTCTTGATTTAGATCAAGTTCACGGTGTGATGGAAATGATGGTTAGTAACTGTGAAAATGCTTTTCCTGGCCCTGCTTTCCGTATGGCGGTGATTGATCCACCTCCTGTTAAACCGGGTAAGGGTGCTGAACCGGTTGCACCTGAACAACAAAAACCCCAAGATGTGGCTCAATGGTTAAATACTTTTAACCGCCGTTCCATGTACGGTGCATTATACTATCCTTGGATTAAAGTGGCTAATCCTCGTAATGGTGGCCGTCCCATTTTCGTGCCTCCTTCTGGTCACATGATGGGTATTTGGTGTCGTACGGATCAATCTCGTGGTATTTTTAAAGCTCCGGCCAATGATACCCCTCGTGGTGTTTTAGGGTTGGCTTATGAAACCAATATGAGAGAACAGGAATTACTCAATCCCCTTGGTATTAACTGTATCCGTAACTTTGCTAGTTATAACCGAGGCATTAAAGTTTGGGGTGCGAGAACTTTAGTTGAACCCGATAACATCCAATGGCGTTATATCAGTGTGCGCCGTTTAATCAGCTACATTGAAAAATCCATCGAAATGGGTACACAATGGGTCGTATTTGAGCCGAATGATGAGGATCTGTGGGGACGGGTTAACCGTACTGTGACAGGCTTTTTAACTGGACTGTGGCGAGATGGGGCTTTATTTGGGTCTTCACCGGATCAGGCCTTTTATGTTAAATGTGATGGAGAACTCAACACCCATGAGACGATTATGAAAGGTCGACTCTATGTGGAAGTGGGTGTTTGTCCTGTCAGACCTGCTGAATTTGTGATCTTCCGCATTAGTCAGTGGGCCCCTAATCAATAATTAATCATTGTCGTGTTCTGAAATGAACTTGTTAGTGATTAAGACACATCTCCAAAAATTAGGATTTTAGGATAATAGATCAAGCTAAAAGCTTGATTTTTGGGGATGTCTAGTCTAATTAATTTAACTTACAAGCTCTTTTCTTTCCTCTTAAATTAATCAATTACTCACAAGTTAAATTAAATGTTAAGGAGATAAATAATGGCTGAACTAAAACCAATCACGATTAGTCGCTTCTATTTTGAAGCGGATGGAATCACGGAAAAAATGTTAAAAAGTGTCCAAGAGGTATCATTCCAAGGACAAACGGCCGGTCATGATAAAGCCTTAGCTTCTACCAAGGATGCGAAAACTTTAAGACAAAGTACCTCGGCCGGTTTTGAAGAAAACCCGAATATTACCATTGAAGTTTATCTGGCTGAAGGGGATATGGATTTTTATAATTGGTTTAAAGCTGTCATGCCTACTGATTATGCAGGGGCTGGTTCTGGAGACGGAAAATGGGCTGATAACCGCAAAAATTGCACCATTACCGCTTATGATCCCGGTGATAATATTATTCTACAGTGGAATCTGACAAAAGCTTGGCCTAAAAGTTATAAAGTTTCTGACTGGGATGCGGCGGGAAAAGATTTAGCTTTTGAGACTTTTGAATTAATTTGTGAAGATATTAGACGGGTTGCATAATAACTAAAATTAAGATAGATCTAGCAGTTCTCAATCTTTTTTGAGAAATGAATCTAACGAAGTCTCAAACTACTTTTTTAATACTTAATCCGATGTCTATTCAATATTAGTTAATTAAGAGGAATTTTCATTATGGCATTTAATGGACAAAATCAAGAAATTCTGGCTAATTCTAAATGGTATCTTCAAATTGACCAATTAGAAGATGCGGTGATTGCTAAAGTTAGTGGTCTTGGTACAACTTTATCTACGGCTGGAGATATGAAATCTTTAGGGGTGTCTAAGGGGGGTAAAAGTACCATGCAGGCCACTGTCTCAGGGGTGGAAAGTGGTTCAATTACGGTGGAATTTGTGGCTACGGTGGAAGATAAAAGAATGCACGACTGGTATCGGGCTTCTCACTCCATTGGCGGGCCGATGGCTGGGGGTGGTTCAACCAGTGGCGGTGAACAGCGTACTGCTTCTTTAATTGTTTATAATCAAGAAGGGAAGGAAGCGGCTAAATGGTCTTTTACTGGGGTATTTCCGAAAAGCTATAAGACTTCTAAAATGGAGCCTGGTGGCACTGAATTATTTAGAGAAACGGTTGAGTTTATTTATCATACATTGCACCGTGTTTTATAATTGATCCGTTTAAATTATAGTTTTTGTAGAGACGTGCTAAGGTGCGTCTCTACGGGTTTTTTGTAATATAATTAAGGTAAATTAGCTAGGGATTAATTACTATGGGTAGTGTACCAAGTTATGAAGTTTTAACGACTTCTAAATATTATTTAGAATTATCGTTAGATGGTTCTAAAGAGGTGATTGATGGTTATTTTATGGAATGTTCTGGTTTTAAACGTAATCAAGAATTAATTGAATTTGCGGAGGTAACGCCTCAAAAATGGGGCAAAAATGCGAAAACGGGACGAGTAGCCCTAACTAAAATGCCCGGAAATGTTAAATCTGATAATTTAACTTTGCGTTTTGGGATGACTATTTCGACTACTTTTTGGAAATGGTTTAAAGCGGTGGAGGACGGTGATTGGGCAAAACAATTTCGGGATGGGGATATTACCATTTATAATCAAAAAGGGGAAATTAGTGCTAGGTTTCGTTTTTTGGGGGCTTGGCCGATTAATTATAAAATTAGTGATTTGAAGGCTGGTAGTGCGGAATTTCAAGTAGAAGAATTACAGTTATCGGTACAACAATTTTTCCGAATTCAATAGAGAAAAAAAGTGTTTTTGTGAATAACAAAAGCGTTAATTTTTTTGGACAGGATCAATTGAGGACTGCTATAGTAAAATTAATTTATTTAAGTTCACAATAGGATTAAATCAATGATTCAAACCGAGTTTGAATTTACTTTGCCCAAGGGTTATATAGATGAGGATGGAAATATTCATCGTTCAGGTGTAATGCGTCTTTCGAGGGCGATGGACGAAATTATCCCCATGCGGGATCCAAGGGTTAAAAGTAATCCGGCTTATGCAACTATTATTATTTTAGCAAGGGTAATTATTCGTTTAGGGGCTTTATCTGATGATGAAGTTAATCCGGGGGTAATTGAAAATATGTTTGCTGTTGATTTGAGTTATTTACAAAAGTTTTATCGTCAAATTAATGGTTTAAATGAAAATAATGAGCCGATCGAAACTGAATCTGATCTTGAAATTATTAATTCTGGTAATTTAGAAGATTTAGATCCTTCAACAATTGACAATTAAATTTTATTACGATTTTTTTTCTATGAAAAACTATACTGAATTTAGTTTTTCCTTACCTAAAGGTTTAATTGATTCACAAGGAAATTTACATCAAAAAGGTAAAATTCGCTCTGCTACGGGAGCGGATGAAATTTTAGTAGCAAAAGATGCTAGAGTTTTACGGGATCAATCTTATGGTGTTTTTGTAATTTTATCTCGTTTAATTATTAGTTTGGGTAGTTTATCTAAAGTAACTCCTCAACAATTAGAAAGTTTATTTTTAACTGATTTTTATTATTTACAAAAGATTTATTTTCAAATTAATCAATATCCGATGGAGTCTAGTTTTTTGGGGGAGTTCTAGGCTACCCCTTGGAACAACTTTATCAAGAGGTAGCGTTAATTGCTTTTCATTTCCATTGGTCTTTAAATGATATTTTAGCATTAGAACATTCACAAAGGCGACTTTGGGTTGAACAAATTGGCCTATTAATTAAGTAATAAGCAATTGATAATTAATTTGTTTGAGGCTAGGGTTTTTTATCTTCCTAAATCTAACATTTCATTAATTATTTTAGCACAATCGTTCGTAATTCCTTCTAACTCTTCTTTTTTCGTAGAAGTGGGTGCAGGAATTACATCTCCAACTCTTAAAGTTAACGGTACTGATTGGGGAATAGCCGAGCCTTTTTTAACAATTTTTTCGACTCCCCAAATACTGACGGGTAAAATTGGAGCGTTGGCCTTGGCCGCAATCAAGGCCGCCCCCAGTTTAGGCTCATAAATTTTGGCATCGGGGGTGCGTGTACCCTCTAAAAATAAACCTACCGCCCATCCGTCTTTCAGAGCATTCAGAGCTAATTTGATCGCATTGCGATCGCTCGCACCACGTTTAACGGGATAAGCACCATATAACTTAATTAACTCCTTTAAAACAGGCACTTTAAACAATTCATCTTTAGCCATAAAAGAAACAGGGCGGCGAATGGTAGTAGAGAGCAAAGGAGGGTCATAATAACTGCCATGATTACAAACTACCACTAAAGGCCCTTTTTTTGGGACTTTCTCTAAACCGTAAGCTTTTCCTCTGAAATAAGTATAATAAAAAGGACTAATAAAACTATACTTAGCAAAGTTAAATAAAAATAAATTTATTAAAGGCTCTCTTTCTCTTTGTTCAATCATAATGTTAGAAAATAGTGCAAAATTTAATTTTAATTTGTTAATAATAATTTTAAGATTATAAACTTAATTGTCACTTTTTGAAAGCATTAAAATTAGAATAATATTTTAAATATCTAAGAATAAATCAACTACATAACCTTGATGATCACTAACTTGTTTATTATTTTGATTTTTTGATCTAAAATTTCATAGTATATTTGTATTGAAATAAATCACAATTGTTGAATGATGTTTATATTGGTATAATTAAAAATTAGTTTAATAATTAACTTATATTTTATTTTAATCCTAAAATGCAAATTTTAACCGATATTCTTCAAGATCTTTCTACGAATGAGGTAGAATTAATCCAATGGGAAAATCTTAATTCTCAACAAAAAATTAAAATTGAAAATGCAATTTTATCACCAAATAAACCCGTTGGTTTATGTTTACCTCAAAATGTTCAAGAATTATCAAAAATTATCAAATATACCCATCAAAATCGTCTTTCTGTGATGATTTTAGGTAAGGGTAGTAAAATTAATTGGGGTAACTTAATAACTGATTGTAATTTAGTCATTTGTACGGAAAAATTAAATAAAATTGTAGAACATTCGGTGGGAGATTTTACTATTACAGTACAAGCAGGAATGACTTTAAAAGAATTAAAAAATCATCTCAAAAAATTTAATCAATATTTACCCATTGATCCGGCTTTTCCTGACACAGCAACAATCGGGGGAATTATTGCTACTGCTGATGGTGGCAGTTTAAGACATAAATATAACGGTATTCGTGACTTAATTTTAGGAGTTTCTTTGATTAGAAATGATGGAGAAATTGTTAAGGCTGGAGGTAAAGTTGTTAAAAACGTGGCTGGTTATGATTTAATGAAATTATTAACAGGAAGTTATGGAAGTTTAGGGATTATTACGGAAGTAACTTTAAGATTATTTCCTATCTTAGAAAATGCCAAAACTATCTTAATTACTGGAAATTCTCATAACATAGATCAAGCAATTCAATTATTAAAAAATTCTGCCTTAACACCTTTAAAAGCTGACTTATTATCTGCCAGTTTAATTCAGGAATTAAACTTAGGTAATAGTATGGGAATGTTAGTACAATTTCAAGGAATATTAGAAAGTATTAATTATCAAAGTGAACATTTAATTAATATTGCTAAAAATTTAGGCTTAAAAACAGAAATTTTACCCGAAGATCAAACGGATCAATTATATGATAAAATCAATCAATTGTTAACAGAAATTAACTCAAATTGTGGGGTTACTTGTAAAACAGGAATTTTGCCTAGTTTTGCGGTTAAAATGTTAGAAAAATTAACAGAATTAGTAGTAATTAAACAACAAGCAATTATACATTTAGGTAGTGGGATTGGTAGAATTTATTTAGAACAAGAAAAATTATTAAATTCTTTAAAAACCATGCGAGAATATTGCCAAGAAAATCAAGGTTATTTAATAGTATTAGATGCCCCCTTAAGGGTAAAAAAAGAATTTGATAGTTTTGGTTATAATGGCAATGCTAAATATTTGATGAGACAAATCAAACAAAAATTTGATCCGCAAAATATGTTTAATCCTGATATTTTTATTTAATCAAAAATTGTTATTTTAAAAGTTGGGGATTTTTAAAATCCCTAACTTTTAATTGAGGTGATCGCAAGTTAATCAAAATTTAATTAACTAGGTATTAATTATTAATTAAAACAGGAAAGATCGAGACTTTCAAACTCTTTAAAAAAGGTTAAAAGTCGGTTCGCAATTTTATTAACTCCGCCTTTAATATTAGATTCAATATTTAAGGGAATCACAGGATCATGTAAGGATAAACGTAATAAAAACCAACCTTTTTCATCTTCTTTTGTGCAAGAAACCCTGATCCCTTCATAATTATTAGGGACAATTTTCCAATCAATTTGATTACTAGCAAATTCGGTTAATTTCTTAATAACTTGATTGCCATAATCTTTAAATTCTTCAGTCTTAATATTAATGCGAAATTCCTCACTTTCTTCTGGTTCTTTTAAATTACTAATTAAATCGGTTAAAGATTTATTTTCTTGTTTTAATTTGGCCAATTCAATTAATAATTTAGTAATTAAATAAGCCCCATCATCAAGAAAGTAATTTTCTTTCATTGCCCCATGGCCAGAAGTCTCGATCGCTAACCATGATTCTTGACCTTCATTATTTAATCTAATGGCTTCATTAATGACATTTTTATAACCACGTTTAAAACGGTGATGAATGCCCTCTAATTCTATTTCAATAAAATCCGTTAAACCCTCTGAAGTAATGGAGTCTGTGACGATCACCGAGTTAGGATGTTCCTGTAAAACTATGGCAGAAATTAAAGCAATTAAACGGTTACGATTTAACTCTTTTCCATTAGTATCAACGGCCGCACCTCGATCCACATCTGTATCAAAAATAATGCCAAAATCAGCGTTATTTTTAATAACAGCCTCGGAAATTGAAGCCATTGCTTCTTTATTTTCAGGGTTAGGAATATGGTTAGGAAATGTGCCATCAGGCTCTAAAAATTGACTGCCATTAATATCAGCACCTAACGGTTTTAAAACCTGATCAGCATAAAAGCCACCAGCCCCATTTCCGGCATCAACAATAATTTTTAAACCCTTTAAAGGTTGGTTATAATTATCAGGATGGTTAACTCCTTCTCTGATTTTTTTAACTAAAATTTGGGCATAAACTGAGATAAAATTATGTTGAGAAATTGAACCTTGATTATTACTTTCCTCAAAATTATTAGCCTCAGCTAATGTTAAAATTTGACTAATATCAGGCTTATCTAAACCGCCTTGATGGGTGAAAAATTTTAAGCCATTTCTATTAAAAGGAAGGTGACTAGCGGTTAACATAATTGCACCATCACAGTTATAATTTTCGGTCACTGTACTCATAAACATAGCCGGAGTAGAAGCCAGTTGAAAATCATAAATATTACAGCCCATTTCTATCATTGCAGAGATAACTGCTTGACTTAAATTTTCACCTGATAAACGACTATCTCTCCCCACCGAAATTGTTAATTCAGTGGCTTTTTTTCCTAATTTTTCTGTTAACCAAACCACAAAACCTTTACCAATTCTAGCAATAATTTCAGGAGTTAAATTAACAGTTTCATTGGGTATTCCTTCAAGGGCAATTCCTCTAATGTCTGAGCCGTTTTGTAATTTTTTCCAGTTAAAGTTTTCTAGCATAGAGTTTAATCATTTCATTAAGATAAATTAAATTAAAAAGTCGAAACATGATCTTAATTAGATCTTAATTATAAGCAAAAAAGAAACCAATTATTCAACAATTGACAAGTTAAAAAGGGGTAAAAATAAAAAAATTTTTTCTTTATTTTTAATTTTATACTTTATAACTAGAGGTCATTGTCAATTATTAATTAATTATTAAATCATTACTTTTTGACGATTTCTTACTTCTAAATAAATCAAAAGTGCATTAAGATCAGCAGGGTTAACTCCCCCAATTCTTGAGGCTTGGCCAATGGTTAAAGGGCGAACTTTTGTTAATTTTTCCCGTGATTCCATTGATAAAGTTTCAATTTTCATATAATCTAAATTATCAGGTAATTTCTGATTACTATGACGGGCAATTTGATCAATTTGATTTTGTTGCCGTTTGATATAACCTGAATATTTAATATCAATTTCTGCACCTTCTTTTTCCTGTTGATTTAAGTTAGTATTACCCAAATTATAACGCTCTAAATTAACATAATGAAAATTAGGACGGCGCAACAGATCAGCTAAGGTAATTGAACTTTTAATTTTATCACCTGTATCGGCGATAATTTGTTGAGAAACCTCATCATTTTCTTTAATTCTCGTACTATATAAACGCTCTTTTTCTGCGGTAATATTTGCCTGTTTTTCTTGATATAATTGCCAACGGCGATCATCAATTAAACCAATTTCTCGCCCTAAAGGTGTTAATCTTTGATCAGCATTATCAGAGCGCAAAATTAAGCGATATTCCGATCGAGATGTTAACATTCGGTAAGGTTCTCTTAAGTCTTTGGTACACAGATCATCTATTAATGTACCAAGGTAACTTTGCTCTCTGGAAAAGATAATCATTTCCTGATTTTTCACATATTTAACAGCATTTATTCCCGCAACTAAACCTTGAGCGGCCGCTTCTTCATAGCCCGTTGTACCATTAATTTGACCCGCCGAAAATAGCCCCTCAATTTTTTTAGTCATCAAAGTTGGATAACATTGAGTAGCAGGTAAAAAGTCGTATTCTACGGCGTAGGCAGGGCGCAACATCACACATTTTTCTAAGCCCGGAAGGGTGTGTAACATTGCTAATTGAATATTCTCAGGAAGCCCAGTGGAAAAGCCTTGAATATATAATTCAGGAATATCTCTCCCCTCTGGTTCAATAAAAATTTGATGGCTTTCTTTGTCGGCGAATCTAACAATTTTATCCTCAATTGAAGGACAATAACGAGGCCCTTTTGAGTCTATAAATCCGCCATAAATTGGTGATAAATGTAAATTATTTCTTATTAATTGATGGGTTTCTTGAGTAGTTCTAGTGAGATAACAGTTCATCTGTTCTCGTTCCACCCAAACTTGAGGATCAAAACTAAACCAACGCACTTCCTCATCAAAGGGCTGTAACTCCATCTTAGAAAAATCAACCGATCGCCGATCAACCCGTGCAGGTGTACCAGTTTTCAGTCTACCCGTTTCAAAACCCAGATCATTTAAAGTTTCCGTTAAGCCGATGGCCGCAAATTCCCCCGCTCGTCCGGCTTCCATAGACTTACCGCCGATCCAAATTTTACCGCCTAAAAATGTACCCGTTGTTAAAATTACCGCTTTTGCTTTAAAACAAGTTCCAAAATAGGTTTGAACTCCTAAAACCTCATCATTTTTACCCAATATTAAATCCGTAGCCATGCCCTCACGGATGCTCAAATTCTCTTGATTTTCCACAATTTCCTTCATAATCTGAGCATATTCCCTTTTATCAGTTTGGGCGCGTAAAGCCCACACCGCAGGGCCACGAGAAGAATTTAAAACCCGTTTCTGTAAATAGGTGCGATCGGCCATTTTCCCGATTTCTCCCCCTAAAGCGTCCACTTCATGGGTTAATTGAGACTTGGCCGGCCCTCCCACGGCCGGATTACAGGGTTGCCATGCAATTTTATCCAAATTCAGAGTTAACATGAGGGTACGACAACCGAGTCTTGCAGAGGCTAAAGCCGCCTCACAACCGGAATGACCCGCTCCGATCACAATAATATCAAATTCATCCTGAAATTCAACAGCAGTTCTAATAGTCATAGTTAACAATAATTAATTAATCTAAATCTTTTGCTATTCCAATAATACCTAATTTCTTAGCTAAATCATAGCAACTTTGATCATTTCCATCATTAACCTTGAAAAGATTATTATTAACATTCTTAATAATAATCTGATTTTCTAGTTGAGTAATTTCAACTTCTTGACTATTTCCTAATAATTTTTTAGGAATTAAAACACCTCCTTCTGTTACTTGTAATTTCATAAATTATCCGGTTTTAAACCTGTTTTTCTACCCTCAATTCTTGAATACTTTTTTGATCTAAATTAATCGTTTTGCGTAACTGTTTTATTTATTTAATTACTGTTTGGATAGATTATTTTGTAACTGGATTGCCCCAAGCATTATAAACAATTTCAGTTTCATTTTTATTGTAAAAATTTGTGATCATTTGTTGTAATTGTTCAATTTATTTTTGTTTAAGTCCGGTAACATTAATTGTTTTCATAATAACTTATCTCCTAATTTCACTTAATAACTTTTTATGATTAGATCAAAGCCAATAAGCAGTCCTTTTTAATTAATTTTATCATATTTTAACAATTTGAATCATCGTCTTTTTTGTAAAATAGAGAAGAAATAGATCAAGTAATCATAATGTTTATGATTATCTATGTTATAATCCAAGATAAAACAACCTAATTTTTATTTAAAATCTAATGGTTATGCAAGCATCAGAAACTAAATTACAAGAACTCATCGAAGGAACAAAACAATACATAATTCCGTTATTTCAACGTCCTTATAGTTGGCTAAAATCAGATTGGCAAATCTTATTAGATGATATAATGGAGCTTTATGACAGTGAAAATCCCCATCCTCATTTTATGGGATCAATTGTTACAATTCAAACGGATTCTGTACCAGAAGGAGTGCCTAAATATTTATTAATAGATGGACAACAAAGATTAACTACTATTTTTATTTTATTAGCGGTGTTAAGAGATCGAGCCAAAGAATTAGAAAAAATGAAAATAGCTAAAGCTATTCATAATAAATATTTAGCTAATATTTATGAAGAAGATGAAGATGAATTTGATTATTATAAATTACAACCGACTCAAGTAGATAGAAGTACATTTTATAAAATTATCAAATCAGATTTTCCTTGTGAAGAAAAAAATAATATTAGTCAATGTTATTCATTTTTTGCGAAAGAAATTAGAAAAAGTAAAAATGCAGATCTTGATCTTCTCAAAATAACTGATATTATCTGCAAAAGTTTATTATTAGTTAGTATTTTACTAGGAAAAGATGATAATCCTTATCTAGTATTTGAAAGTTTAAATGCTAAGGGAAGACCTTTAACTCAAGCCGATTTAATTCGTAATTATTTCTTTATGCAAATTAAGCCTAATGAACAGGATAAAATTTATCAACAATATTGGCTACCAATGCAAAATTTGTTAGGGGATAACTTAACAGAATTTATCCGTCATTATTTAACAAAAAGTGGCGTAATTGTTAATAAAAACGAGGTTTATTTTAATTTAAAAGAGCGAATTAATAAGGGACAAGAAAGTGACGCTATTTTTTATCTTAAAGATATTTTTAAATTTTCCCAATATTACGCTAGATTTTTAAATCCAGATTTAGAAACAAATTTAAAAATTAGAAAATATTTACAAAAAATTAATCGTTTAGATCAGGCGACAGTTTATCCTTTTTTATTAAATTGTTTTGATGATTGGCAAGGGAAAAAAATCACAGAATTAGAATTAATTGAAATCTTAAAAGTAATTGAAAATTATATTTTAAGGCGTTTTGTTTGTAATATTCAAACTCAAGGTTTAAACCGTCTTTTTGCATCTCTTTATCCTAGAATTATTAAAGAAACTACTTTTGGAACAGCAAGTTTTTTAGAAAAATTAAAATTAATTTTACAAACACAAAATTATCCTAAAGATCAAGAATTTAAAGAAAAAATAATGACGATTCAACTTTATGGGAAAAATCGTACTGAAAAAGGAAAATTAATTTTAGAATCTTTAGAAGAATTTTATCAACATAAAGAACAAGTATCTTTTGATCATCTAACAATTGAACATATTATGCCCCAATCTTTAACTGATTGGTGGATCAATCATTTAGGTGAAGATTACGAAATTACCCATGAATTATTATTACATTCTTTAGGAAATTTGACTTTAACTGCTTATAATCCAGAAATGTCAAATAGTGAATTTTCAACCAAAAAAGATAAATTAAAAAATAGTCATTTAGAATTAAATAAATATTTTTCTAATCTTGATTCTTGGAAAAGAGAAGACATGGAAAAAAGAGCAGAATTTTTAGCAGATATTGCTTTACAAAATTGGATTTATTTTGGAGATGAATCTTTAAAATTTACCCATCAAGATGGTGTTACTGGCACAAAACCTAAGTTATTAAGTTTTTTTGATCAGGAATATTCTGTTAGAAGTTGGCGGGATGTGTTAGAAATTACTTTAAATAATTTAGCAGACTTAGAACCTGAAAAATTTAATGAAATTGTAGAGAAATTTCCCCGTTTTTTAAGTCAAGATCATAAAAATTTAAAGGCAACTCGTCAACTCAAAAATGGACTATTTGTTGAAGTTGGTTTATCTGCTAAAGATATTTATTCTTTTTGTCAAAAAGTAATTGAAATTACGGAATTATCAAGTGAAGATTGGCAAATTGAAACGATCGATTTTTAATTTTTTTACTCACAAAGAACCCCCCCCTTTCTCATAGAAAGAGGGGAAAGAGTGGGGTTAAATCAAATTAACCCCCACGTTATGCTTAGTAACGAGTTTGGTTAGGTTTGTAAACAATGAAACTAACGGTTTGGCACTGTCTGATGTTGTCAAATCCTACAACACGAATGTAAGAATCAGAGTATTCAGAGCGACATTCACGCACTTCATTTAATACATCTTGAGCAGAAGAAGCATTGAATAAAGGTAACTTCCATAAAGTCCAGTGGTGAAGTTGAGGAGTAGGATCTTTTTCAAATTCGATCCCAGGGATAAAGCCCTGCTCTAACATATATTCAACTTGTTTAACGATCTGTTGATCAGTTAAAGGAGGTAAATAAGAAAGGGTTTCGTAGCGGCGCTCTTTAGGTAATGTTTTCATGTTGCAAAATTCCTATTAATAAATTAAAGGTTTACTTTTAAATCAAAATGTTCGCAGTCAGTTACCAGTTAACAGTAATCAGTATTTTTGAAATCTTTTACAGGCAGGATGCCTGTACTACTGGTCACTGTTCACTGGTCACTGTTTACTGATTAGAGGGTGTCAACGGTGTCAAATTCAAATTTGATTGCTTTCCAAAGTTCACAAGCCGCCGCAAGTTCAGGACTCCACTTACAAGCTTCACGGATAACATCGTTACCAGCTTCACCACTAAGAGAACGACCTTCGTTACGAGCTTGGATACAAGCTTCAAGAGCAACACGGTTTGCAGTTGCACCAGGAGCATTACCCCAAGGATGGCCTAAAGTACCACCACCAAACTGTAAACAAGAATCATCACCGAAGATTTCTACCAGTGCGGGCATATGCCAAACGTGGATACCACCAGACGCAACGGGCATGGTACCGGGTAAGGAAGCATAATCTTGAGTGAAGAATACACCACGAGAACGATCTTCTTCTACATAGTCTTCACGCATTAAGTCAACGAAGCCCATAGTAACAGCGCGATCGCCTTCTAATTTACCTACAACAGTACCAGAGTGTAAGTGATCACCACCGGATAAACGTAAACACTTAGCTAATACACGGAAGTGAATACCATGATTTTTCTGACGGTCAATTACAGCGTGCATCGCGCGGTGAATGTGTAATAACACACCATTGTCACGACACCATTTAGCTAAGGTAGTATTAGCAGTGAAACCACCAGTTAAGAAGTCGTGCATGATGATGGGAGTGCCAATTTCTTTAGCAAACTCAGCACGTTTGAGCATTTCTTCACAAGTTCCGGCGGTTACGTTTAAGTAGTGACCTTTAACTTCATTGGTTTCAGCTTGAGATTTTTCAATAGCTTCTTGAACGAATAAGAAGCGATCGCGCCAACGCATGAAAGGCTGAGAGTTAATGTTTTCGTCATCTTTGGTGAAGTCTAAACCACCACGAAGACACTCATAAACAGCACGACCGTAGTTTTTAGCAGATAAACCTAATTTGGGTTTAATAGTACAACCTAATAAAGGACGACCGTATTTGTTTAATAAATCACGCTCAACGGTAATACCGTGGGGAGGGCCTTGGTAAGTTTTGATTAAAGCTACAGGGAAACGAATATCTTCTAAACGTAACGCTCTTAAAGCTTTGAAACCAAATACGTTACCAACTAAGGAGGTTAAAACGTTAGTGACAGAACCTTCTTCAAATAGATCTAAAGGATAAGCAATAAATACAAAATATTGATTATCTTCACCGGGTACGGGTTCAAAATGATAACAACGACCTTTGTAACGATCTAAGTCAGTTAAACCATCAGTCCATACTGTAGTCCAAGTTCCGGTAGAAGACTCAGCCGCAACCGCCGCCGCACATTCTTCGGGAGGTACTCCGGGCTGAGGAGTCATACGGAAACAAGCTAAAAGATCAGTATCTTTAGGAGTATAGTCAGGAGTATAGTATGTTAGGCGGTAGTCCTGTACACCAGCCTTAAAACCAGCTTTGGTTGCCATTTGGTTATTTCCTCCAAATTAAATAATAAAAAACGTAAATTTTTGGCTTTCGCAATGTATACCCTTAAGTTTGACGCAAGAATTTTAGTTAAAAATTTCTACATCAACGCCGGAATAATATATAGAAATCTCTTAGAAAACTTAGGCTTAATAATCGTCTTAATAATCTAAGTTAACTTTATTTTATTTTCGATTTCTCATCTTATCATGAAAGGGAATTTTATTGTCAATCTTTTTTTCATTTTTTTTAACAATTTTTCATTGTTTTTTTTGAGGGCAAATATCAGTTAAACTAATCGGTTCTCTGGCCAGATTATCCAATGAACAGTTAGGCCAGATTAATCACCTGTCATTTAGCCCAAAAAAAGAGAAAAAGATCGGGATCATCATCAACAAAAGTTAAAACATCAATCAGTTTTAAATATTTTTTTAGTAAATATTTAAAGCTCAATCCTCTGGGTTAGATGTATTAATTGACTTGACGATGGGGGAACAAAGTTAATAACAAGTTATTAATGTAAACCTTCCCAACAACAGGAGCTTTAGGACTTTCTGGATTAATTTCTGTTTCTAAATTTTCACTGGAATTTTCAGTTAAACTTTCAGAAATGTTAATTAATTGCGGTTCAACTTCATCCACTACAGAAGTAAAAGTTTCACTCAAAACTTCTTGGGTTTCTTCAAGTTGAACTATTAAATTTTCTTGCTCTAATGTTGATAAAGTTTCCCCCAATTTTTCCGACTCAGTTTGACCATTTAATGGTTCTACAAAATTCTGATTCAACTGATCACTTGATTGGTCATCCCAAGGATCTTTTATTTCCTCATTAATTTCTGTAGAAATTGATGGATTAACCTGCTCATTGATTGAGGAATTTTCAACTATTTCAAGATCAACAAATCGAGAAAAATCTCCTAAAACTGAATAAGCATTTATTACTAACATTGACTCAACCGAACTATTAAAAATAGTCGTAGCCGCGCCAACACAAGCATGATTACCTATTCTGCCCTGGCCGATTATTAATACCCTTGCTCCCAATACCGCCCCCTGTTCAATGACAATCGTTCCCTGATAGGCTTTGATCACCACACCCACCCCGATACAAGCCCCGGCCTCAATAATGACTTGACTATCTTCGGCCGCTTGGATCACTACCCCCGCAGCGATCGCCGCTTGAGGATGAATGGTAACATTACCGATCAGGCAACTGTGATCACTAACTAAGGGAAAAGAGGGTAATTCAGAAATAGCATTTAAGCTTGATTTCATTTGGATAAGTAGGTGTTAGGTGTGAGGTAGTAGGGGGGTAGAATTTCCTAACTACTCCCTACTCCCTCAAACTAGGGGCGTTGAATAATAATTTCAGCGACACGGCGTTTAGCTTGGGCATCAACCCCGATCAAACGCACATATTCGCCTTGATGTTCATTTAAACAGCCTTCTAAAGCTCTGATTACCTCAGCTTCTCTGGTGGTTTCAATCAAGCCACAACTCGACCAAGATTTTGCTTTAAAACGGCGTTTATCAGCGTGTTCTGTGCCAATTTTACAACCTTGATTTAATAAAGAACGAACTTTACTAATTACCTCAGAATCTAATTTGCTAGAACCAACGGAACTAGAAGCACTGCCAGAACTGCTAGAGCTAACGGGGGCAGATGTGGTGGTAGTTGTGACGGCCGCATCGGTGGGACGTTGAATGATAATTTCAGCTACACGGCGTTTAGCCTGAGCATCAATCCCAATTAAACGCACATATTCTCCCTTATGCTCATTTAAACAACCCTCTAAAGCTCTGATTACCTCAGCTTCTCTGGGGCTGTCGATCGTGCCACAGCTAGACCAAGATTTAGCTTTAAAATGACGTTTATCGGCGTGTTCCGTGCCAATTTTGCAACCTTGAGCTAACAAAGAACGAACTTTAGCGATCGCATCCGCACTTAGGCCACCACTAGCAACGGAAGCAGAACCACCGCTAAAACCACCACTAGAAGCACCACCGCTTACGGGAGCAGAACCGCCCGGACGTTGTACAATAATTTCCGCCGCTCTGCGTTTAGCACTAGGATCAACGGCAATTAAAGATACATATTCATTAGGGAATTGGGCAATAATTGATTCAACATCTCTTAAAGCTTGGTTAGGGTTGGTACTATTAACAGAACCGGCCGTTAACCAAGATTTTGTTTTAAAACGTCTGGCATTAGCGTGTTCCACACTTAAGCGATAACCTTGACGCACAAAAGATTGAATTTGATCAGCTAAATTGCTATTACTAGAACCAGTGGTAACGGGGCTGGGGGCCGACTTCGCCACACTAACAGAGGAAGAAGTTTGTAAAGGCGCATTACCATCGGGACGTTGAATAATAGCCTCTAAAACTCGGCGTTTTTGTTTAGGATCAAAACCAACTAAACGCACATATTCACCGGAATATTGGGAGGTAATACTCTGTAATTGGCTTAAAATTTGATCTTCACGGTTGCCAGAAATAACACCAGCATCTAACCAAGATTTAGTTTTAAAACGACGAGCATTAGCGTGTTCGGTGCTAATTTTATAACCTTGAGCTAACAGGGATCTAACCTGTTCTCTTGTTTGTGAAATTACACTCATATCTGCTTGTGATGAATTGTTATAGGATGAGTTAGAAGGGTTATTTTGTTGGCCTAATTCTTGACGTACCTGATCAATACAAGAGTCACTTTCAGCACAGAGATAACCAACTCTTAAAGCTTCGTTAATTTGCACCACATGATGAGCAAATTCTTTATCACTGTCAATAACATCGGGTAAACGATCGGCTTGTTGTTGAGTGGTGATAACCGCTCCAGAGGGAACATATTTACCCGCAGGTATGGTTACATCTTGGATCAGGGCGTGCATCATCACAATACAGCCATTTCCCACCTTGGCATTAAATACCGTTGAACGAAAACCGATAAAACAGTGATCTCCGATATAGGCAGGACCGTGAATTAAGGCCATGTGAGTAATACAGGTCTGTTTTCCGATCCAAACGGAGTATTCATTTCCATCATCTCCGGTCACTCTGCCCTGTTCTAAGCCGTGAATAACTACCCCGTCTTGAATATTGGTTTCCGCTCCAATATAAAAAGGTGTACCCTCATCGGCTCGAATAGAAGTTCCGGGAGCAATTAACACATTGCTACCAACTTTAACGTCACCAATTAAATTAGAAAAAGAATGCACAAAGGCACTTTGATCTATGGCAGGTTCGGCTAAGTTGCGTGACCAAGGAGTAGGTGGTGCCGCCGTTGCACGGGCAACCATTCTTTATTCCTCCTTTAATTTTTTAATAGTCATTAGTCATTAATGGCTGATAGCTGATCGCTAATTAGCATTTTTTTTGTTATAAATACAATTATTCGCCACATTGATGGTGTCAATGATGCCCACTACCATGGCATCTAAAGGACGGTTTTCTTGTCCTTGTTCTTTTCTGGCCGCACTGCCTCTAGTAACTAAGACCCATTCAGAAATTCCGGCACCGACAAGATCTCCGGCTACTTCATATTTAGGTAAAAGTTGTCCAGTTTCATTAATAAACTGAACTAACAGTAATTTGACTCCTGTTAAATTCTGACTTTTATGAGTGCTGACGACTGTACCGAGAACTTTGGCAATTTGCATTAGATTTTGTTAGATTAAGGGAGTGGGTTTGAATAAAAGATTTATCTAAATTTTCAATTCTCTATTTTTAAATAGAGCTAATTGTCAACTGTCAACTGTTAATTATTTATGGTCTTAAAGGACGGGGGTTAACACTTTCTCTGAACTGTTCAACGGCTTCGGTGTAGCGAATGGGTAAAACATATTCAAGGTTTTCATGGGGACGAGCAATAATGTGATGGGATAAAACTTGACCACCATTAACTCGTTTAACATTTTCAATACCTGCACTAACGGAAGCTTGTACTTCAGATACATCTCCTCTGACGATCACGGTAACACGGCCTGTACCGATTTTTTCATAACCCACTAGGGTAACACGGGCGGCTTTCACCATAGCATCGGCGGCTTCCACAACTGCGGGAAAACCAAGAGTTTCAACCATTCCAACGGCGATAGACATTTAATTTTTCTCCTTAAATTTTAAGAAATAAGTTTTTTTGCTAAGAATTTAGTTTTAATTAAAAAATTCGCTATTTAATTCAAAATTCTCATTATTCAAAATTATAGGACTTGGGTAGTCAATCTTGAAAATTAATTATGATTTTGAGAGTTGCTATGGTTCTATTTTTGAAATATGAATTTTGAATTGTCAATTTTTTAATAGGTGCGGAACTGTTCTACATCTTCGGTGTAACGAATAGGTAAAACATATTCAAGGTTTTCATGGGGACGAGCAATAATGTGATGGGATAAAACTTCACCGCCATTAACTCTATTGGCCGCTTCAATACCCGCTCCTACGGAGGCTTGAACTTCAGAAACGTCACCTCTGACGATCACGGTGACTCTACCTGTGCCAATTTTTTCATAACCTACTAAGGTAACACGGGCGGCCTTCACCATTGCGTCTGCGGCTTCAACGACTGCGGGAAAACCTTTGGTTTCAATCATTCCAACTGCAATAGACATTTTGTTTATTTCCTCGTTTGTAAAATCCTACCTCAAAAGTAAGAATAATTAGATTTTTGGTAAATATAGTTAACTTGATTATGGTTAACGACTATTGATAGCTCCACTTTCACTTGAGTTATTTGCAAATACACCTTTGCAAATACACAATAGACAACAGGCTCAATTTAAAAATTAAATTGAGGGGTTGATCTGGAGTGGATTTATTTTTAGTCTCTAAAAAAAGCTTATGAGACCTTGACACTTTTGGCAATATAAAACATTATGATATTTTTTAATCTGACAGTTAATAAAATTTAATATGACTTTTTGTTGAAGGGGATCGTCAAAGTAATACTATTATTTTGGGCTAGTTAAACTCAGCCTATTCCCCATTTTATAATCTTCTGATTTTTCTTTTGGTTGAGGGGGATCACTGAAAACAAAAGTCTTTATAAGTATTTCTTACTAAAGATAAATGCTTAAGCTAGACTTAAGTAATATCTTGATTGTTTTTCTTTTAAAGTTATTTAATCACTAAATTTAAAGAATGACATTATATCATATATTGACCATTTCTGATCATTTTAATTGATTTTTTTGATTTTAATTTGAACTTAATAAGTTAAGTATAAATACTTATCAGTTGACAGTTAATAATGGACAATTAAGAATTAGTCATTAGTCACTGGTCATTGGTCATTGTTCCCTATTTCCTTTATTTTATTAAATATTTATGATTGAATTTTTATATAATTATATCTGGTTTATTCCTTTTTATGGTTTAATCGGAGCGTTTTTTACTTTACCTTGGTCTACGGGGTGGATCAAAAAAACCGGCCCTAGGCCGGCGGCTTATTTCAATCTATTTATGACCTTTGTGGCTTTTTTACATGGCTCTTTAGTATTAAATACGGTGTGGAAAAGTCAATCTCAAAATTTAGTTTTTCATTGGTTAAAGGTAGCAGAATTAGACCTAACTTTAGCGATCGAAATTTCTCCCGTGAGTATTGGAGCTTTAAGCTTAGTGACGGGTATTAGTTTATTAGCTCAATTTTACGCCCTTGGCTATTTGGAAAAAGAAAACTCCATGGCCAGATTTTTTGGCTTAATGGGCTTTTTTGAGGCGGCCTTAAGTGGTATTGCCTTAAGTGACTCTTTACTCTTAAGCTATGGTTTATTAGAGCTTTTAACCCTTTCTACCTATCTCTTAGTCGGTTTTTGGTATGCCCAACCCTTGGTAGTTAAAGCGGCGCGAGATGCTTTTTTAACTAAGAGGGTAGGAGATATTATTTTATTAATGGGTTTAGTGGCACTTTCTAGTTATGGAGCGGGTTTAAGCTTTTCCCAGTTAACCACATGGGCGCAAAATGTGGATCTGCCACCTTTGACGACCACTTTAATTGGTTTAAGTTTAATTGCCGGGCCTACGGGTAAATGCGCTCAGTTTCCTCTCAATTTATGGTTAGATGAGGCCATGGAAGGGCCGAACCCGGCCGGTATTTTAAGAAATTCGGTGGTGGTGTCGGCGGGGGCTTATGTTTTAATTAAGTTACAGCCCGTTTTCACTTTATCGCCGATCGCCGCCAATGCTTTAATTGTGATCGGTACTACCACAGCGATCGGGGCTTCTTTAATGGCGATCGCGCAAATTGATATTAAACGAACTTTATCCCATTCCACCAGTGCCTATTTAGGTTTAGTGTTCATTGCAGTGGGTTTTGGACAAGTTGACATCGCCTTTTTATTGCTGTTTAGCCATGCGATCGCTAAAGCCTTATTATTTATGATGGTAGGTTCAATTATTATGACCACCAGTAACCAAAACATTACGGAAATGGGCGGTTTATGGAAAAGAATGCCCATCACCACGATCGCTTTTATGGGCGGTAGTGCCGGCCTAGTGGGCTTATTACCCTTGGGGATGTTTTGGACATTGGAAAAATGGTTAAATGGCAGTTATGAGGTAACAGGCTGGTTATTAGGAGTTATTTTATTTGTTAATTGCTTAAGTGCGCTTAATTTAATGAGGGTATTTCGTCTGGTATTTTTAGGAGAACACCAAATGAAAACGAGACGCACACCGGAAGTTATCTGGACAATGGCCGTTCCCATGTTCAGTTTAGCAATTATTAATTTATTAACCGCCTTTGTGCCTCTGAATTGGAATTTATGGCTAAGTCCAAATCCTCCCTTAGACACTCAGATTTGGCTCACTAATTTCTCAATTCCTGCGATCATTAGTTCAGGCTTACTAGGTTGTTTAATCGGAATTTTAATACCTTTAAGACGGGCTTGGGCAATGCCAAATCAATTTTTACTACGTTTTATTCAAGACTTATTAGCATACGATTTTTATTTAGAAAAAGTCTATCAATATACGGTAGTTTGGGCAGTTTCAAGCTTATCAAAAGTGATGTCATGGCTCGATCGTTATGTGATCGATGGAGCAGTTAATTTAGTAAGTTTAGCCACAATTTTTAGTGGAAATGCGCTTAAATATAATGCTTCAGGCCAATCACAATTTTACATTTTAACGATTGTTTTTGGCTTAAGTTTATTACTATGGTTTGTGTTAAGTGGTCAATGGTCAATTTTAATTGATTATTGGGCTAAATTTTTTAATTAAAGCTAAAATTGGGCAATGGAAAAAACAATTGAAAAGAGCAATTATTTAATTATTTTTTCATTGCCCATGATTGACTTATTTTGTGTTAATAACTATTACATATTTTAAATTTTAAAGAAGTAATAAAAATAACAAATTAAATCAATTCTTTAAAGGTTTTAATAAATTTTTATTACTTTACCCTTCTTTTCTGAGCAATAAAACAAGTCTCATCTTTAAAATATTCCGAATAAAAAATAAAAATTTAATTAAAAATCGGGGATTTAATTTGACTTAATCTTGATCACATTTTGAGCAGATTAAACAATTAGTAAAATCCCCGACTTAACTTTAATTATTAACAACTTTAGTCAAAATTACATCACTAAAGATTGAGCATTATTTTCGATTAGATCCGCTAAATCTTTTAAGAATAAAGCCGCATCTGTACCATAAATAACACGATGATCACAAGTTAAATTAACTTGCATTTGATTTTTAATGGCGATCATTCTTTCTTTTGTTGCCACCACAGTGGGTTTAGAAGCGGCGATCGCCAAGATCGCACCCTGGCCGGGTGGTAAAATCGCATCAAAACGATCTACGCCGAACATTCCTAAGTTAGAAAGGGTAAATGTGCCAGAATTGTACTCTTGGGGCTGAAGTTGCTTTAATCTGGAGCGATCGACTAAATCTTTCCAACTACGGGATAAAGAATAAATATCTACTTGATCCGCATTTTGTAAGACAGGAGTAATTAAACCGCCGCCCTCCATTGCTACAGCTACCGCCACATTACAAACACTATGATAAGCAATACCCTGATCGGTATAACTAGCATTCATGATGCGATGTTTGCGCAAAGTGACAGCCACCGCTTTAGCTAATAAAGCCGTCATAGTGACACCTTTCGACTTAATCTGTTGATAAAGAGCGTCTAAACCATCGGTAGTAATGGTATAACCCACATGGAAAGTAGGAGCGGTTAAACTAGCTACCATGTTCTGTACAACCGCTTTCTGTAAGGTATTGAAGGGGATCGTTTCATCAGCAGTTGTCATCACTGGAGTGGCTACCACAGGTGCTACGGGTGCTACGGGGGCGATGGGTGCTACGGGTACTACAGGCGTACTAATAACAGGAGTGGTAACCACAGGGGTGGGAGCTTTACCAGAGGCTCTTTCCACGTCCGCCGTCACGATTCTACCATAGGGGCCGCTACCATTGAGGGAATTTAAGTTAATTCCTAATTGTTTGGCTAACTTACGCGCCCGAGGTGAAGCCACGATCCGGTTACTCGCAGGAGTGGAAGGGGTGGAAGTTGGCACAAAGGTGGGGATGGGAGCGGGAGCGGGGGCAGAAGTAGTGGAAGTAGCAGAAGTAGCAGGAGAAGCACTAGCAGAAGCTTGTTGTTTAGCGATCTCAATTTCTTCGATGGTTTCAGCGATCAGCGCGATCGCTTCTCCAACAGGAGCTTCTTGACCAGCTTCGACTAAAATAATGGCTAAATAGCCTTCATAGAAGGATTCAACATCCATATCCGCCTTATCAGACTCTACGACAAGGACTGTTTCACCCTTTTCTACTTTATCTCCGGGGGCTTTTGCCCAAGACACAATTTTACCCTCCGTCATAGTAGAGCTTAAGGCCGGCATAAAAATATCATGAATCATGTTGTTTTTTCCTTTGCACAGATTTTTAACTATAAATTGAGAAATAATAAATTTCTGGTGTAGTGTGGATTTTATCACGGAAAATCAACATCAAAACAGGTAATAGGGAATAGTCAAATTAAACAAGATTTTGAGAAATTAATTAAAATAGCAAAAAAGAGTGGTTAAACTTGATTAACTCACCCTTTTTCAATTTTACTCAATTTGTATTTTTTTAATTATTTGGTCAGAACTTACCCTTTTCTTAATAATTAAATAAGTTCTAATCATTTTAATCTTAGAATTTATAACCTAGTCCTGCTTGTAAACTAACGGCTGAAGCAGGGCTATTTTCATAGGCATCAATACCCCATTTTGCATCGCCATAAACCATTATATTTTGACTAACTAAGGCTTCTGATCCTAAAGTTAAAACCAGAGAATTTTGATTACCTAAAGGAGTTGCATTAGCGTTATTTTCGACAAAAGAATATCCCAAACCTAAATAGGCATTAACTTGATCACCAATGGGAAGATCATAAGAAATTGTAGGAATTAAAGCCACATTTTCATCGGTAAATAAAATCGCTCCTCTTAAAGAAACTGGTACATTCTCGATCGCATAACGCCCCTGAATATTACCACCTAAAGTAGCCCCAGTATTATCTTGACCACCATTAGTAACACCTGCTGAAAGGCCTGCTCCCACATAACTTCCATCTGTTCCATTTTGATTTGTTGATTGAGCAAAACTAGGTTTAGCAATTAAAGAAACTAAGGTTAAGGAAACAATAACTGTTAATTTTGTAACTAAGCTTTTCATAAGATTAAACCTCTATTTATTAGTAAATTTATGTTCGTTTTCTTGGTTTATTAGTCGTTATTATTTTCTCAAAAGTTCCCAGATAAAATAAATAATTTTTTCTTTATTTTAATAATTTGAAATTATAGAAATAACATCTTTATGCAAAAATTAATGACTTGATAGACTGTTTTTTAACTGTCATCTTTATGACAATTACTCATCTGTCATAAAATTAATAATTCAGGAATAATAACCTTTAACTTTTTACTTAAATCTTCTAAACTTTGAGCTTCTGTTGCTAAACCAAAAACATCTTCACTTGTTGCCACCCAAACTTGAGCTTCTTCATCCCAAAATGTTTCAATTTTATACATAGTTAAAATTTATTGATAACATATTTTTTCTCAAAAACCAAAGGTCAGGAATTTTAAAAATTTAATTTTTATTCTCATATTTCTATAGTAAAATTATAAAAGTTACCATTTAATAAATATTAAGATACTTTTAAAATTTGCTCTTAGCTAATAATTAATAACTAACATGAGTTACTGCTTAAATCCTAATTGTCCAAAACCAGAAAACCCACCTCAAAATAAATTTTGTATTTCTTGCGGTACTAAATTATTATTGAGCGATCGCTACCGTTGTTTAAGATTAATTGGCCAAGGTGGTTTTGGGCGTACTTTTTTAGCAGAAGATGAATATAAACCTTCTAAGCCTCGTTGTGTGGTAAAACAATATTTTCCTGAACAAGAATCAAAAAAAGCTAGTGAACTTTTTGAACTTGAAGCTGTTAGATTAGAACAGTTAGAAAAGCATCCCCAAATTCCTAATTTATATGCTTATTTTACCTACAATAATCGTCAATATATTATTCAAGAATTTATAGATGGTGATAATTTAGAAGCTGAATTAATTAATGAGGGAACTTTCAATGAAGAACAAATTAAAGATATTTTATTTAAGTTACTTCCAGTCTTAAAATTCATTCATCAAGCTCAAATTATTCACCGTGATATTAAACCTGCTAATATTATTCGCAGAAGATTCGATCGTCAATTAATTTTAGTGGATTTTGGGGCGGCTAAACAAGCAACTAATACCTCTTTAGCTAAAACGGGAACGATGATCGGTAGTGCGGAATTTGTTGCTCCTGAACAAATGCGAGGAAAACCTATTTTTGCTAGTGACATCTATAGTTTAGGGGTTAGTTGTTTGTTTTTGTTGACTAATATTTCCCCTTTTGAATTATATAATATTCATGATAATAAATGGCTATGGCGTGACTTTTTAATTAATAATCCCGTGAGTGATCATTTAGGTAAAATTTTAGAAAAAATGGCTAGTGAATCATTAAGAGAGCGCTATCAAAATATCGATCAAATTTTAGCAGATTTAAACTACAATCAACCAATTATTTCGACTCCTCAAACTCCAGTTAAACCTATTTATAATTATCATAATTTAAGTTTAAATTGTGTGAAAAATTTAAGCGATCATCCTAGTTTTGTTCGGGCTGTTGGCTTTTCTGATGATGGTTATTTTTTAGCAACTGGAGGGTGGTCTTATGATCTTAAATTATGGCAGTTTCCCCAATGTCAACTTGTCCATTCTTTTAAACAAGAATATCGGTCTTGTTATAGTTTAAAATTTAGTCATAATAGTCAAAAATTGGCGGCTGGATATGATAATAATTTAATTGTTATTTGGGATGTCAAAACTGGTAATATTTTACAAACTTTAATCGGTCATACGGGCGTTTTTGCGGGGGTTAATTCTTTAGTATTTACCAAGAATGATCAGTTTTTAATTAGTGGTGGTGGGGATAAAACGGTGAGAGTTTGGAATTTAAAAAATAATCAAGAAATATCAAATTTAAAGGGTCACAATCGTTGGATTAGTTGCGTTGATCTTAGTGTTGATGATAAAATTATTGCCAGTAGTAGTGCGGATAAAATGATTAAATTATGGAATTTTGAAACTGGTCAAATGATGGGAAGTTTAGAAGGACATAAGGGAATGTTTGCTGGAGTTAATCAAATCAAATTTACTAAAGATGGTCAATCTTTATTAAGTGTTAGTGATGATTATTTAATTAAATTATGGGATTTTCATAAGCAAAAAGAACTTAAAAGTTTTGCAAGTAATGAAACTTTTATTTATAGTTTAGCTATTAATAATAATAACGAAATTTTCGCTACTGGTGACGGGAATGGGGTGATTAAACTTTGGAATTTTACTCAAGAAAATTACTTATTTTCCATTAAAGCACATCAGAGTAATATTCATACTTTGGCTTTTAGCCCCGATGGACAATATTTGGTGAGTGGAAGTGATGATAATAAAGTTAAAATTTGGCAAGTTATACCATCTTCAATCTTATAAAAAAATTGTTTTACCCGTGAAGAGCAAAACAATTTTTTTAAAAACGTAACTACCAATGATTCCATTATAACATATTTACGCAATTTTTATTCTAAAAAAGAATAATCTAAATAACCTTTTTCATCTCCACCATAAAAAGTTGAGCGGTTATATGGATTTAACTCAGCATTTTTCGCAAAACGCAGGGGTAAATCAGGATTAGAAATAAATAACCGTCCATAGGCCACCAGATCCGCTTCACCACTGGCTAACACCTGATTTCCTAAGTCTCGATCGTATCCTCCAGCACTCATAATTAAACCGTCATAAAATTGACGGAAAAAGCCGGAAGTTAAATCGGTGGAAGGCTGATCTAAAGTCTCGTTTCCCTCTACTCTCGGCTCAATTAAATGCAAATATCCTAATTGATATTGATTTAACTCTTTTACTACATAACTAAATAACTTTTTAGGGTCAGAATCAGACATTGAATTAAATGAATTAGAAGGTGATAATCTGATTCCTACTTGACTAGACTCCCAAACCTCATAAATAGCCTCGATCACTTCTTTAACTAGCCTTAGACGGTTTTCATAACTGCCTCCATATTGATCAGTACGTTTGTTCGTGCCATCTCTTAAAAATTGATCTAAAAGATAACCGTTAGCACCATGGATCTCCACCCCATCAAAACCTGCTAACTTGGCATTTTTCGCCCCTTGACGATATTGCTCAACAATCTGAGGTATTTCTGAGGATTCTAGGGCTCTGGGAGTCACAAAAGGCTGTAAACCCTGATAGGTGACGGCCTGACCTTGAGCGGCGATCGCACTGGGAGCTACGGGTAAGTTATTATTAGGTTGTAACGAAGGATGGGAAATGCGGCCAACGTGCCATAATTGCAGGAAAATTCGTCCTCCTTTTTGATGGACGGCCTGCGTGACTAACTTCCACCCCTCCACCTGTTCGGGGGAATAGATGCCAGGGGTGTTGGCATAACCCATGCCTTGGGGTGATACCTGAGAAGCTTCCGTAATAATTAATCCGGCCGAAGCTCTTTGCGCATAATATTGGGCATTCATGGCGGTGGGGGCAAGGCCGACTCCTGCCCTCATTCTCGTTAATGGTGCCATGACTATTCGGTTTGAAAGTTGATAGTTACCGAGGGTAATCGGAGTTAAGAGGTCAATTAATTGATTCATGTCTATTTTTTTGAGTGAATAAATTTAATTATTACCAAAAATATTAATAATAACTAAAGATAATTGTTAATGATTCAAGATTTTATAAAAAAAGTCCCCTCGCCATGAGACAAGGGGTTTTGGGGAGAGGTTAAATAAAAATAATTTAATCGTTAAAAAAAATTAACTAGCCTTAGCAATTTCAATCACTTTAGCAAAAGCATCAGGATCAACCATTGCTAACTGTGCCAACATTTTGCGATTTAACTCAATATTAGCTTTTTTCAAATTACCCGCTAATTTACTATAGCTTAAGCCGTGAAGTCTAGCACCCGCATTAATCCGAGTGATCCATAAACGGCGAAAATCTCTTTTACGTTTTTTACGGTCACGATAAGCATTGCGTAACGCTTTCATCACCTGTTGATTAGCTGTGCGGAAAAGCTTAGAATGAGAACCTCTAAAACCTTTCGCTAACTTTAAGATTTTTTTACGGCGTTTTCGGGCAACATTACCCCGTTTTACTCTAGTCATATTATTTATTGAATCTGGTTAAATTTAATTTAAAAAAAATCCCTATATCCTTAACAATTGACAATTGACAATGGACAGTTGACAATAACCTTACTCAAAAGTAGAGTATTAAAAATTAGATTTGAAACCTAATTAATTGTCAATTGTCAATTGTCAACTGTCAACTAATAACTAACTTTTAGAGATAGGGAAGCATTTTACGAACATTTTTTTCATCGCTTTCATCCACTAAAGTTAAAGCAGATAAACGACGACGGATTCTTTCAGATGATTTTTTCTGCAACAAATGATTTTTGAATGCTTTACGACGAAGGATTTTTTTCCCACTTCCTGTCACTCTAAATCTTTTTGCTGCGGCTTTGCGAGTTTTTAGTTTCGGCATATATCAACGTCAATTCGACACAATTTTTCATCATAACATATTTTTGTCAAATAAAAATATTTCTATCACATTTTTAATTTAATTTTCTAGGGGTGTGTTTTTTCTATTTTCCCTTTAAATTGAAGATCAAGAAAACCTGTAGCTGTTTAATGTTATATTACTTAATCAGATGTTAAAGTTAAGAAACTATTAAGCAATCTTAATTAAACTTCCTTATTTTTCTAGCCTTTTGGCTCTATCTACTTACATTAGAACAGTAACTAAACCATCTTGAAAGTCCAGATGATACCTAATGATTCTTTTCCTAACGATCACCATTTCTCAATGGTTAATCCCTTGATCCAGCCAACCTCAACCTTAGATCAACCATCCGATAAACCCAAGGAAGCTTGTGGTGTCTTTGGTATTTATGCACCCGAAGAAGATGTGGCCAAATTAACTTATTTTGGCTTATATGCCCTCCAACATCGAGGACAAGAATCAGCCGGAATAGCTACTTTTGAAGGTGATACCGTTCATTTACATAAGGATATGGGCTTGGTTTCTCAAGTTTTTAACGAGTCCTTATTACAAAAGTTACCCGGCTATTTAGCCGTAGGTCATACTCGCTATTCTACCACAGGCTCCAGTTTAAAGGTTAATGCCCAACCGGCCGTCCTCAAAACTCGTTTAGGACATTTAGCCTTAGCACATAATGGCAATCTTGTCAATGCTGATCAATTAAAAACGGAATTAACTAAACGTAATTGTGATTTTATCACCACTACCGATTCGGAAATGATTGCGGTGGCGATCGCCAATGAAGTAGACAAAGGGAAAGACTGGTTAGAAGCGGCCATCAGTGCTTTTCAAATGTGTAGCGGAGCTTATAGTTTAACCATTGGCACTCCGGTGGGGCTGATGGGAGTAAGGGATCCCAACGGTGTACGTCCCCTTGTGATCGGGACTTTAAAAGAAGAAAATAATCCAATCCGTTATGTTTTAGCCTCGGAAACCTGTGCTTTAGATATTATTGGCGCACAATATTTAAGAGATGTGGAGCCAGGAGAGTTAGTCTGGATCACCGAAGATGGTTTAGCTTCTTTCCATTGGACTCAAAAATCCCAACGCAAGTTATGTATTTTTGAGATGATTTATTTTGCCCGTCCTGATAGTTTAATGCACGATGAAACCCTTTATCGTTATCGTTTAAGATTAGGTGAGCAGTTAGCGAAGGAATCCTATGTTGAGGCGGATATGGTGATGGGTGTCCCTGACTCCGGTATTCCGGCGGCGATCGGTTTTTCCCGTACTTCAGGGATTGCCTACGGTGAAGGTTTAATCAAAAATCGTTATGTGGGGCGCACCTTTATCCAACCGACTCAACATATGAGAGAACATGGCATTAGAATGAAACTTAATACCTTAAGGGATGTGCTACAGGACAAAAGAATTATTATTGTAGATGATTCGATCGTGCGAGGTACAACTAGCCTTAAGATTGTGAGAACATTGAGAGAGGCAGGGGCGAAAGAAGTTCACATGAGAATATCCTCTCCCCCTGTCACCCACCCCTGTTTTTATGGCATTGATACCGATACTCAAGATCAACTGATCGCCGCCACTAAATCAGTTCAAGAAATAGCTAAACAGATCGAAGTTGATAGTTTAGCCTATTTAAGTTGGCAGGGAATGTTAGATGTGACGGGAGAAGACACCAATAGTTTTTGTTCAGCCTGTTTTACAGGTGATTATCCCATCGCCATTCCCGATCAAGTAAAACAATCTAAATTAATGTTAGAAAAAAGCAAAAGTTAAGGAAATTTAACTTTAAGCCCTCACACCTTCTTTGATAGAGGGGGTGAGGGCTAATTTTTCAATAGATTAAAAAGTCTAATAAGCCCCATTATTACGGGGAAATAACATCACTCCAATGGTTTTAACAACGATCCATAGATCCATTAACCAATTATGAGAACCTGCATAATAAACATCCATTCTAATGCGTTTATCATAGGGAATATCATTACGCCCTGAAACTTGCCATAAGCCAGTAATACCCGGACGAATACTTAAAACTTTTTGAATGCGATAGCCATATCTACTCAGTTCATCGGGTACTAAAGGGCGAGGCCCTACCACACTCATCTCTCCCATTAACACATTCCAAAATTGGGGAAATTCATCTAAACTGGTATAACGTAAAAACTTACCAATCCATGTAATACGAGGGTCTTGTTTTAGTTTGAAATTTTCATCAAATTCTTGTTTTAAATGGGGATTTTCTTCTAACATTTTAGCTAAAACTTGATCCGCATTTTGAACCATCGTTCTAAATTTAACACAACCAAATGTTTTAAAATTTTTTCCTACTCTTTTTTGAATATAAAAAATAGGCCCAGGGGAACTAATAGCAATTAAAATTGCTAAAATTAAATATAAAGGGGAACAAAAAATTAAAACAGATAGGGAAAAAACAATATCAAACAGTCGTTTAATAACTTCTCCGCTTAAAGTTGGAACAGATGTTCCCTGAAGTCCTAAATTTGACATCATTGCATACAAACTTCTTTTAAAGAAAGATTGTACCACTTTAACGGAGATCAATTGGCTATTAGTAGTCATTTCACTCCTTTTATACACAAATCACACCACATATTGTCAGATCATATAACCTTTAGCCCAAAAATTGAGCATCTTTGATCACAGATCTAGTTTTTTGATTCTCTATAGAATCATCTTTATATATTATCCTGTTTCTTGATAATTGGTCATTGTCTACTGTTCACTATTTACTGTTAACACAAGTTTCCACAAATTTCAGATAATTTTGGTGGAAAATAGGGGTAGAAAATTTTTCGGCCTGTTGGCGACAATTTTCTAAGTTAAATTGATGTTTAATTTCCTCAAATGTTTCCACTGTTTCCACTAGGGCTTGGGGCGTTTGGGGATAAAAATGTAAGCCTGTACCATGTTGGGGATCACGCCTTAGATCTATGACAGTTTCTAAAGCTCCTCCCCTACCATAAGCGATCACGGGTGTGCCACAGGCTTGGGCTTCTACTAAGGCGATCCCAAAGTCTTCACAGGAGGCATAAATAAAGGCTTTGGCTTTTTTCATATATTCTTCTACAATGTGATTAGGTTGTGATCCTAAAATTTTAATATTAGGTTTAGCCATTTTTTTGATTAATTCCAGTTGTTTTCCCCCCCCAATAATGACTAAATTTTTCCCTAATTGATTAAAAGCTTCTACCATTAAAGTTACTTGTTTATAACTAACTAATCTTGTTACTGTTAAATAATAATCTTCTTTTTTTTCATAATAGTTAAAACGCTCTAAATTAACGGGGGGATAAATAACTTTTGCTTCCCTACGGTAACATTTTAAAATACGGTTAGCGGTGTGTTGAGAATTAGCAATAAAATAATCTACTCTATTAGCTGAAATTACATCCCATTGTCTTAATTGATGTAAAATAAATCTAGTTAAAATACCTTGTAAACCTTGCCCTGCAAAACTCTCTTTGAGATAGTCAAAAGTTAAATCCCAAGCATAACGCATGGGAGTATGACAATAACAAATATGTGTTTGATGGGGGCTAGTTAAAATTCCTTTAGCGACTGCGTGGGATGATGATAAAATTACATCATATTGTCTTAAATCTAATTGTTCAATGGCAAAAGGTAACAAAGGTAAATATTTTTGAACACCATTTTTAGCAAGGGGAAAATGTTGTAAAAAAGTTGTACCGATGTTTCTTTGATATAAATAACTATCGAGGTTTGTAGATTCAAAATCTATTAAAGCATAGAGATCAGCTTCTATTACTTTTAATATTTCTTGTACAACTAATTCCGATCCTCCTGTTGCGTGAGGAGTTAACCATTCATGTATTAAGGCGTAGGATAATTCTGTCATTGGTTATTATTTATTAATAATTTCATTAAGGCTGAAGCCTTATGCTACAAAAACAAAGCCTGCCTGCGCAGGCTAAAATTCTAGCCTGCGCAGGCAGGCTTTGTCTATATAGCCCTACCCTTCAGGGTTTGGGTACTAATCATATATAGCTATTGATTAAAATAACCAATAACCAAAAACAAAATTGTTTCTTTTTTGGTAACAAAGGTGAATCTTTTAAAAAACTGTTTTAAATTTAAGATAAAAATAATTTAACATAAGAGGTGTTATGAAAAATAATTTAACTAGAAAATCCGTTAATTTAACTCAATCTTTAGTTTTAGCGGTGTGTTTGACTTTTTTACCTGTTTTACCTAGTTTTGCTCAACAGGCGGTTTTGCGCACTTTAACGGTGACAGGCCAAGGTGAATTGTCAATTCCTACCACTTTAACTAGAATTAGTTTAGGGGTGGAAATTCAAGGGAAAACCGCTCAAGAAGTTCAAGCCGAGGCCGCCCAACGCTCTACCCAACTGGTTAATTTTTTGCGATCGCAAAATGTGAGTAAATTAGAAACAACCGGAATTAGTTTACAGCCCCAATATAATTATGAGAGTAATCAAAGAGAGTTAATCGGTTATATTGCTACTAATATGGTGAGTTTTGAAGTGGATACCCAAAAAGCAGGATCTATTTTAGATCAGTCGGTGGCCGTGGGCGCTACCCGTATTGATAATATTAGTTTTACGGCCACGGAGGCGGCGATCGCGCAGGCACAAAAAGAAGCATTAAGGGAAGCCACATTAGAAGCCCAAGCCCAAGCAGAAGCAGTTTTAAGCACTTTAAATTTAACCCCCCAAGAAATTGTCAGTATTCAAGTTAACGGGGCAACTCCCCCCGTAACACCGATGTTACAGGCCGCAATGATGCGTGATGAGAGTTTTAAAACGACGGTAGTGGGAGGAGAACAAACTATTCAAAGTTCTGTTACTTTACAAATTAGATATTAGTAAATAATTGATTATTAACTAATCATAAAAAGATCAGAAATTGATTTAAAAATTAACAATTTCTGATCTTTTTTGTGATTAATTAATAATTAAATTAAGATTACTTTTGAGTAATAACTGGTGCTAATTTAATATTAGTAGCTAAACCTAACATTTTTAAGAGTGAAATTGTCATCCAAGTTAGATCAATTTCCCACCATTGCCAACCGTGACGGGCTGAATATTGATAAGCATGATGATTATTGTGCCATCCTTCACCGTAGGTTAATAATGCCACCCACCAACAATTTTTAGAACGATCATTTGACTCCTCATAGCTTTGATAACCAAATTTATGAGTTGCACTGTTAACAAACCAAGTACAATGGAAAACTAACACTAAGCGAACAAAAATGCCCCAAATCACAAAAGGCCATCCGCCCCATAAATATAAAAGATAACCTAATAAAGATTGAATTACTAAAAAATATTTATCTAAAAATAAATACACTGGATCGCTATTAATATCTTTGGTAACACGCATGATCAGATCCGGAGAGGGATATTTAAAAAACATCCATCCCATGTGACTCCACCAAAAACCTTTACTTGAGTCATGGGGATCTAAGGGTAAACCCTGATCTGAATATTTGTGATGTAAACGGTGTAAACCTGTCCAGTTCAATAATGATCCTTGACAAGCTAAAGTGGCACAGAAAGCAAAAAAGTATTCTAACCATTTTGGCACATCAAAACTGCGATGGGAGATTAAACGATGTAAGCCAAGGGTAATACCTAAGCCTCCTGTGATCCAATGAAATAAAATAGCAACTCCGACTGCTTTCCAGCTAAACATCCCCGGCAGAAAAGCTAAACAGGCGAAAGAGTGCATTCCAACTAGATAAAAAGCATTGATCCAATCAATTTTTAGTTTTTGATTTGTGGTTGCTACGGTCATGTAAATTCCTAACTATATAATTATAAATTTGTTTTTGAGCAGAGTAAGTTATTTTAAAGTATAAATGATGAGACCTGATCCATTCTATTTTTAATTTTTTTTTAATTTTAGAATCAGAATTTTGGAGGCCGCACTGTCTTAAACTTTAGTCTATTACAAACAATAATCATTTTTTGAGCTTGTTTAGTCAATTGTTTTTTATGTTAATTGATTAACTTCATTGACGCTAAAAAAACTTTTTTGTTGTTATTTTTTATGCTCAGACCTAGATTTTTTAATAAAATTTATCAAAATAAGAATAAAGTAAACTGATAAAAATTCTCTATATTGAGAAAATAGTTATTTGATCAAGGTACAAAGCAAATAATTTATCCAAAATTAATTATAAAATTGGACATTAGGACTAATTCTTAATTAGAATTAGAGGGAAGATTAATCTTTTTCTAAGAGGAGAATTAAGTCCAATGGTTTAATTGATAATAAAAAAATTATCATCTTTTTTAATTATAATACTAATAAGTCTATTTTGCTACTCGATTATACCATTTACTCGTCTCTTGCTGTGACAAAAATTTTCCCCACTCAAGAGGAGATCGAAAGCATAATTAGTCTTTGAACCAAATCGTTTAGAATTGGTTGTAGGACGAAAATATAAATTATTATTAGATAATCCTACTGCGAGTAAACTTTATTTTACCCCAAGGGATGGCGATCGCATTTTGCTCAAGAAATTTGATCCTACGGGTTAAAGTTACAATCAATGACTTAAAATTAAGATCGGGAGCAACTGCCTTATGGGTATTGATCCCAATAAAGGGAAAATTTGTTATTTACATTGTACCGTGCAGGGGTCATTCTGAAACGGAAATGATCGGATAAATTATTTTTTATTAATAAGTAATAGGTAATAAGTTAAAGTTTAATAAATGACTAATAACTAATCAAAAAAATTTATTTTACTAGCAAAAAATATGATTAATAAAAAACCAATTTTAAGATTTGGCAGTGGCTTTGAAACACCAGAATTAAAAAAGGATGTACAAGAATTACAAACATTATTAAAACAAGGTGGCTTTTTACCGGAAACTGCCCCCATTGATGGGCTGTTTGATCATCAAACTGAAAAGGCTGTTAAACTTTTTCAAAATAGTAAAAATTTAGAGTCTGATGGGGTAGTTAACTTTGAAACTTGGAGTTATTTAGAATTATTATTTGAGCCTAATTCTTCTTTGATTAATAATGCTATTAATTTAGATTATACTGATACGTTTAAAGAAATTTCTAGCCATAGTAATCAAGGAAATAAACATCATATTTTAAGGTTGGGAGATGGAATTAATACACCTGAATTACAAGATGAAGTCAAATATTTACAGGAATTATTAAAAGATAATCACTGTTTAGAAGAAACTTCTTTAACTGATGGTTTGTTTTGGAGAAAAACAGAGGCCGCCGTTATTAAGTTTCAAAAAAGTCGTAATTTAGTGGCTGATGGTATTGTTAATGAAGAAACTTGGCATAATTTAGAAACCCAAGTTATTCAAGCAACTTTAGAAAAAGATCAGATTAAACTTCCATCTATTAATGTTAATTTGAATCAAGAAAATATTAAGACAATTATTCAGCTTAGTCAAAATGAATTAACGGAAAAATATCCTACTTTAATGATGGGAGATGGTTTAAATACTCCTCATTTACAAACGGCTGTTAAATCTTTACAACAATTATTACAAAAACAGGGTTTATTGGGGGAAAATTTTGCGTTAGATGGCTTTTTTTGGATTGAAACTGAAACTGCGATCAAACAATTACAACAGAATAATAATTTAGAAGAAAATGGCATTGTTACTCAAGAAATTTGGGAAATTTTAGAAAGTAATTTAACTGTTGAAAGTGTTGAAAGTTTAGATCATAAACTTGAAGAAAAAGAAGTTATTACACCGCAACAAATAACGATTAGCCCTGAACAAATTAAGCCAGTAGAAGTTACTAATTTTAATAATTTAGAGGCTTCAAAAAGTATTAATATGATTGAACCTTCTGCTAATATATCTTATCATAATTTAACGATTGGAGACGGTTTAAATACTCCTGAATTACAAGAGGAAGTAAAATATTTACAAAAATTATTAGAAAATCAAGGCTTTTTCCCTGAAAATTTTTGTGTTGATGGTTTATTTTGGCAAGAGACAGAAATGGCGGTTAAGGCTTTTCAAAATCAGAACAATTTACCACAAACTGGAATTGTTAATACGGCCACTTGGTTGGCTTTAGAAAATGAAAAATATCATGAATTAATCTTAAGTAAAAATCAAGAGCAAACTAATCAATTTGCTTTTAAATCTCAATTTTTAAAGTCGGAAGATTTGACGGAAAATGTCATAGAAAATACTAATTTGATCACTGAAATTCCAGACAATCAAGAGATAAAAACAGGTAATGATTTAACTTTAAAATTAGGGGCAGGAATAGATACTCCTGAATTACAAGAACAGGTAAAATATTTACAAACTTTATTACAAGAATGGGGTATTTTAGGTCTTGATTTAGAAGTTAATGGTTTATTTTGGAGAGAAACGCAAGAAGCTGTTAAAAAATTTCAACAGCAACATAATTTAACTGTTGATGGTATTGTTAATCAAAATACTTGGCAAGTTTTAAAGGGTTTAAGCCCTATTTCTGAAGAATTTGATCAATCTAATTTAACTGAAAATTTACCAGAAAATCAACCTATTAAGCCTGAATTTGAAACAATTTTAGAGGTTTTAAAACCTACTGATCTTTCTTTGCCCCCAATTTCTGAAAGTCAAGAAAATGAAAATATTATTAATCAAAGTCAGCCTAAAATGGTTGGTTTAAATTTACCTTCATCTAAAAAAATTAATAAAAATTATTCTAATTTAAAGTTAGGTGATGGCATTTATAATGAAAGTTTAAAGGATGAAGTAAAATATTTACAAACACTTTTAAAAAGACATAACTTTTTGCCTCAAGATGCGGAAATTGATGGTTTATTTTGGCATAAAACAGAAAATGCGGTTAAGGAATTTCAAAAAAGTAGAAAATTAGTCGCTGATGGAATTGTTGGTAATTTAACTTGGAATGCCTTAGAAGAAGTTGCAACATCATTAAATCTGAGTAATACTGTCAATAAAAATGCTAATTCATCTAATAATAATTATCCTATTTTAAAGATAGGCGATGGCATGACTAATCCCCAGTTACAACCTGATATTAAAAGGTTACAAAAATTACTGCAAAAACATCAATTTTTCCCCCAAGATCAAACAATTGACGGTTTATTTTGGCGAGAAACGGAAAAGGCGGTTAAGGCTTTTCAAAAGAGTAAAAATTTAGTGGCTGATGGGGTTGTAGCGGATAAAACATGGAAAGCTTTAGAAAAAGAACCTGTTAAGATTGCTGTTAATTATAGTAGTCAAAAGCCTGTTTTAAAATTAAGAGATGGCATTGATACTCCCCATTTAAAAGATGAGGTTATTCTGTTACAAAATTTACTCAAAAAATGGAATGTTTTAAACAAAAATACAATTTCTGATGGACTATTTTGGAAAAGTACAGAGGAAGCAGTTAAGGCTTTTCAAAAGAGTCAAAATTTAGTTGTTGATGGAGTTGTTGGTGCCAAAACTTGGCAATTATTAGAGAAAACTCCTCCGATTACTCCTAGTAAACCTACAATAATTAATAATCAAAATATGAATAGAAAAGAACCGATTTTAAAGTTAAGAGATGGTGTGGATACTCCTCATTTAAAAGATGAGGTGCAACGGTTACAAACTTTATTAAAAAAATGGAAGTTTTTACCAGATCAATCTCCTATTGATGGTCTATTTTTACAAGGTACAGAAACTGCGGTTAAGGCTTTTCAAAAAAGTAGAAATTTAACGGCTGATGGTGTAGTGGGTGACAAAACATGGGAATTTTTAAAGAAAAATCCTGAGCCGATTAATGTTAATAAATATCCCGTGTTAAAGTTAGGAGATGGGATTAAAACCCCTCAATTAATTGATGCGGTTAAAAGATTACAATTAATCTTAAAAACCTATCGTTTCTTACCAGAAAATACAGTGATTGATGGTTTATTTGGGGAAGAAACTGAAACGGCTGTTAAATTATTTCAACAGACTCAAAATTTAACTGCTGATGGTGTAATCGGCGAAAAAACTTGGCAATTTTTAGAAAGTTTAATTGATGGAAAATCAATTGTTAGACCTGTTTTAAAAATTCAAGATGGCATTGATTTTCCTGATTTAATTAATGAGGTAAAATCATTACAAAATTTATTAAGAGAACGTAATTTAATTAGAATTGCTGATGGTTTGTTTGGCAAAGATACGGAAAATGCGGTTAAAATTTTTCAAAGAAATAATAATTTAATGGCTGATGGTGTCGTGGGGAAAGGAACTTGGTCTTTATTAAGTAATCAAAACATTACTACCTACGTTCCTTTACGCAAATTTAGTAATGTTAATTTAGTGAATACATTAATTAATGCTATTTCTAATACAACTATTAAGCGTTTTGCTTCTCAATCTATTCCTTTAATTTTACAAGAAGCTCAGAAATATAATGTTACGGATAAGGGGCAAATTGCTTATATTTTGGCTACGGCACAACATGAGTCAAGATTAGGGCAATGGATGGTAGAATTTGCTAGTGGTCAGGCATACGAGGGAAGAAGGGATTTGGGGAATACTCAGCCAGGGGATGGTGTACGTTATAAGGGGCGTGGTTTTGTGCAGATTACCGGCCGACGTAATTATACTGATTGGTCACAGCGATTAGGGATTGATTTGGTCAATAATCCTCATAAAGCCACTGATTTTGCGATCGCCGCCAAAATCCTAGTTTTAGGAATGCGAGATGGAACTTTTACCAGTCGCCGTCTCAGTCAATATGTGAGTGGCTCAATGCGAGACTTTTATAACGCTAGAAGGGTGATTAATGGGCTGGATCAGGCGACTCATATTGCAGGTTTAGCGCAAAACTTTTTCACAGCAATGTCTTAAATAATTGACAATGTACAATTATTTTTTAGCAAAATAGGATCAAAATAATTGTACTAAAAATTATATTTGTTAGTTGATTTTAACAGATATTTACTATTAGCTAGGAAATAAATTTCCTAGCTTAATAATTAATAAATTGAACCCAATTAATATACAATTTAATTTTAATTTATTACTGAATTTATGGATTAGGAGGATTTTTTGATTGACTACTTTTTTCCGAAATTAAATGATGAAGTGCCTCATTTAAAGCCTTTGGATCCATAAATAAGATCTTAGAATTTTCCGAAGTTCCTAACTGTTCATTCGCCTCAACATAGCGTTTAGCGACTAAAAATTGCAAGGCTAATTCTGCATTAGGTTCTTGTTGTAAAACCTGCGAAATAATCTTAATATAACCCACAATTGATTCCGCTTCTAAAAGTGCAGTTCTTTTTTTACTTTCCGCCGCCCTTTCTTCTTGTAAAGAAGCCATTACACTTGAGATTGGCTCAAGTGTTTTAAGTTCAACCCTAGTTATTTTTACCCCCCAATTTCCCGTAGCATCATCTATATTTTTTAGCAAAATTTCATTAATATTTTTACGAGAAGAATAGGTTTCTTCTAACAGTAATTCCCCAATAACAGAACGGATATTTGTTAATACTAAATTTTCGATCGCCTCTTTAATATCTTCTACCCCATAAAAAGTTTTTTCTAAGTCCATCACTTTCCAATAAATGACCGCATCAACTTTTAAAGGAACATTATCTTTAGTAATCGTATTTTGTGGCTCAATATCTAAAACTTTTTCTTTGAGATTTTCTTCAATGACAATTGAATCAAATAATGGCACAATAAAATTAAGTCCGGGTTCAAGTTTACGGTGATATTGACCTAAACGCTCAATAATGGCTTGGTTTCCTTCTTTCACAATTCTCATCGAAGCAAAAATACCAGTCAAAAAAACTGTCATCATACCCACTAACGATAAAATAATATCCATTTTATTTCAAATAATTTGTCCATTTACTGTTAACTGTAAAAGTTAATTAATTATCAATTATTAATGATCAATTGTCAATTATTTAATCTCTATTTTTTAAAATTAAAATAACATGAATTTTCTTTTTTTATCTAAACTTTTACCCTTATTTATTTATCCTTTAGGTCTGAGTTGTTTTTTACTGATTATTGCTTTAATTTTATTATGGAAAAAACCCCGTTGGGCGATGTTTCCTGTTGCCATTTCTTTAATTATTTTATTAATCAGTAGTAACGGTTTAATTGCTAATTATCTCGTTAAATCCTCAGAATGGAGGTATTTACCATCAGAAATTCCTAAAGCCGATGCGATCGTAATTTTAGGAGGGGCAACCCGTACCCCCGCCAAACCCCGCCCAATGGTGGATTTAACCGAACAGGGCGATCGTGTTATTTATGGAGGAAAATTGTATTTAGAAGGAAAAGCCCCTGTGATTATTTTAGCAGGTGGCAGGGTAAAATGGCTAGGAGGAGGCAATCCCGAATCTCAAGATATGTTAGAAATATTAAAATTAATGAACATTCCAGAAAGTGCAATTATTCAAGAATCTTTATCATTAAATACATACGAAAATGCAGTTAATGTTAAACAAATTTTAGAAGAAAAAAAGCTTAAAAAAATAATTTTAGTAACCTCAGCTTTACATATCCCTAGAGCTTATGCTATCTTTAAAAAACAAGGAATTGATGTTATTACTGCTCCTACAGATTTTTTAATTAGTGAACAGGAAATAACAGAAATTAATGATAATCAAGAAGCTTTTATCTTAAATAATATACCAGATTCTTTGGCTTTAGACAAAACAACTAAAGTTTTAAAAGAATATATTGGTACTTTTATTTATTGGTTAAAAGGATGGCTTTAGACAATAACTAATAAACAATAACTAATAAACAATAACTAATAAAAAATAATTAATAATTATGGTTTTAACACCTTCTACAATGTTACCTCTTGGCACAATTGCCCCTAATTTTCAATTACTTGATATAGTTTCAGAAAAAATCATTTCTTTAGATCAATTTAACCATCAAAAAGGGTTATTAATTATGTTTATTTGTCAACATTGCCCTTTTGTTAAACATATTCAAATTGAATTAGGAAAATTAGGTCAAGACTATCAAAATCAAGGCTTAGAAATTATTGCAATTAGTTCTAATAGTATTGAAACTCATCCTGAAGATTCCCCTGAAAAATTAAAACAAATGGCCGAAGAATTTAACTTTAATTTTCCTATTTGTTACGATGAAACTCAAGAAATTGCTAAAGCTTATACGGCCGCTTGTACTCCTGATTTTTTCCTATTTGATCATAATAAAAAATTAGTTTATCGAGGACAATTAGATGATTCTCGCCCTAGTAATGGCTTACCAGTAACGGGTAAAGATTTGCGTCAAGCAATTGATTTATTATTAAATAATCAGCCTATTTCTGAAGATCAAAAACCTTCAATTGGTTGTAATATTAAATGGAAAAAAGGCAATGAACCTAATTATTTTAACAATTAAAAATTACTTTTTAAGTATTATTAAAAATGATAAAAGATTCTAATTATGGAGTGGTTTTAGTAACAACTTCTAGCCCTGAAGAAGCCGAGGCGATCGCTAATATTTTAATTCAACAAAAATTGGCAGCCTGTATTAACATTATACCCCTTAAATCTTTATACACTTGGGAGGGTAAAATCTGTAAAGATCAGGAATATCAACTATTAATAAAAACTGATTTAAGTAAGTTTTCAGAATTAGAAACTACGATTAAAAATAATCATAGTTATGAAGTACCTGAAATTATTGCCATACCAATTATTAAAGGTAGTGAAAGTTATTTAAGTTGGCTTAAACATAGTTTATAGACATACAAAATAATACTAAAAATCAAAAGTCGGGTATTTTAAAATATCCGACTTTTTAAGTTCTATTTTAAACAATTGGAGCTAAACTTTTAAACATTAAACGCTCATCTTTTACGTCAACAAAAATAGTTTCTCCCGCTTTAAAATCACCCCTTAAAATTGCTTTGGCGATCGCTGTTTCTAAATATCTTTGAACGGCACGTTTTAAAGGTCTAGCACCATAAACAGGATCATAACCAATTTCGGAGATAAAATCAAGGGCTTCTTCTGTCATTTCTAAACTCAATTTTTGCTCCTCTAAACGTTTAGTTAAACGTGCCACTTGTAGCTGTACAATTGATCTTAATTGAGCCTTTTGAAGACTGTGGAAAATGATAATTTCATCAATTCTATTTAAAAATTCTGGGCGAAAATTAGCACTCATGGCATCCATGACACGCCCTCTCATTTCCTCATAACGGGAATCATCTCCGGCCAAATCTAAAATATATTGTGAGCCAATATTACTGGTCATAATAATAATTGTATTTTTAAAGTCAACTACATGACCTTGAGCATCAGTTAACCTACCATCATCCAGTATTTGAAGCATAACATTAAAGACATCATTGTGAGCCTTTTCGATTTCATCAAACAGAATAACGGAGAAAGGACGGCGGCGAATAGCCTCAGTTAACTGCCCCCCCTCATCATAGCCCACATACCCCGGAGGCGCACCCATCAAACGGGAAACGCTGTGTTTCTCCATATATTCGGACATATCAATGCGCACTAAGGCCTCCTCCGTATCAAAAAGATTAGCGGCCAAGGCTTTGGCTAACTCAGTTTTTCCTACCCCCGTAGGGCCTAAAAAGATAAAACTGGCTGTAGGACGATTAGGGTCTGCTAATCCTGCTCTTGACCTCTGAATAGCCTCAGAAACAGCTAAAACAGCCTCATGTTGTCCTACTACTCTTTGATGTAATTCATCTTCTAAATTTAATAATTTTTCTTTCTCAGATTCTACCAATTTACTGATAGGAATACCCGTCCATTTAGAGATAATTTCCGCAATATCTGCTTCTAAAACTTCCTCCCTTAAAAGGGATTTTCCAGAGGTTTGTTTTTGTGCCAAATTTGCTTCACTTTCCTTAATTTTGCGGTTTAAATCTGTTAGTTTGCCATACTCTAATTCGGCCGCTTTATTAAGGTCATAATTTTGTTTCGCTTGTTGAATTTCTAAGTTAGTTTTATCAATTTCTTCTTTAATTTGTCTGATCTGATCAATTTCCGTTTTTTCTGACTGCCATTGAGCGTTTAAAGTGCTTTGATCTTCCTTTAAATTAGCTAATTCTTTTTCTAATTTTTCTAACCTTGATTTAGACAGTTCATCATTATCTTTTTGTAATGATAATTTTTCCATTTCTAATTGTAAAACTTTGCGATCAATCTCGTCTAATTCTTCAGGTTTAGAAGTAATTTCCATTTTTAATTTAGCCGCCGCTTCATCCACCAGATCGATCGCTTTATCAGGTAAAAAACGATCACTAATATAACGATTAGATAACATCGCCGCCGCCACTAAAGAAGTATCAGATATTTTAACACCATGATGCACCTCATAGCGCTCTTTTAAACCCCTTAAAATTGAGATCGTATCTACCACATTGGGTTCATTTACCATTACTTCTTGAAAACGTCTTTCTAAGGCCGCATCTTTCTCAATATATTTTCTATATTCGTCTAAAGTTGTTGCACCAATACAACGCAATTCTCCCCTTGCCAACATAGGTTTTAAAAGGTTTCCAGCATCCATTGCACCTTGGGTTGCACCCGCTCCCACTACAGTGTGGATCTCATCAATAAACATGATAATATTACCTTGAGAATCGGTCACTTCTTTTAATACCGCTTTGAGTCTTTCTTCAAACTCACCTCGGTATTTTGCCCCAGCTATTAATGCCCCCATATCTAACGCAATTAATTTGCGATCTCGCAAAGATTCAGGCACATCTTTATTAATAATTCTTTGTGCTAAACCTTCAACAATTGCCGTTTTTCCTACTCCGGGTTCACCAATTAAAACAGGATTATTTTTAGTTCTACGGGATAAAATTTGAATCGTTCTACGAATTTCATCATCCCTACCAATGACAGGATCTAACTTACCTAAACGGGCTAATTCTGTTAAATCTCGTCCGTATTTTTCGAGAGATTCATATTTACCTTCGGGGTTTTTATCGGTCACTTTTTGACTACCTCTTACTTGTTTAATAATGTCTTTTAATTGTTTTTCAGTTAAGGAAAATTCCTTAAATAAATTCTTACCAAAACGGTCATCTTTACCGTAGGCTAAAATGATATGTTCAATGGAGATAAATTCATCATCAAAATCATTTTTATATTGATCAGCAAAGTCTAAAAGTAAATCTAAACTTCTGCCTAAATAAACCGATTCACTAGGGTTAGAAATAGTCGGCTGACGGCGAATAAAATTATCAGTATAATCAATAATTCTTGAAGTATTAACATCCCCTTTATTGAAAATACTAGAAGCCAAACCTTGTTGTTCTAAAAGTGCTTTTAATAAATGTTCACTTTCAATTTGTTGATGTTTGCTGTGTTTAGCAATATCAGGAGTTCTAACAATTGCTTCCCAAGCTTTTTCTGTAAATTGATTTGGATTAGTTGGTTGCATAATAATAACTAATTATTAATAATTAATATAAAACTTTTAGCTTTAATTGTAAAGAATAAATCATCATTAATTTAAGAGGGAAAACCCATCTTTGTTAGTAGGGTTTTCTGCATTTCTCCCTAATAATTAATTATGATATTGTTTTCATCAATTCTTCCACTTATTACTGATTATTTATTACTTATTACTTATTACTTGACTTGTGCTAAAACTCTCATATTTTTGGAAACTGAATTTGTATCCAAAGTAGTACAGATACACGGGTTTAAGTTCAGTTATGGTTAAATTTAAAAAAACTTGAACATTTTGAGCAAAAAAATATTACAATGAATTAAATATTGTTAATTTTTAGAGATTAAATCAAAATTATTTTTCTTAATATGACAGCCGTTCCCGTTTCTCGCATTCGTAACTTTTCTATTATTGCCCATATTGATCACGGTAAGTCAACTTTAGCCGATCGAATGCTACAGGAAACCAAAACTGTGGCACAAAGGGAAATGAAAGAGCAATTCCTCGATAATATGGACTTAGAAAGAGAACGGGGAATTACGATTAAACTCCAAGCGGCGCGCATGAATTATACTGCTAAAAATGGAGAACAATATGTTTTAAATCTGATTGATACTCCCGGTCACGTTGATTTTTCTTATGAGGTTTCCCGCTCTTTGGCCGCTTGTGAGGGGGCTTTACTGGTAGTTGACTCATCCCAAGGGGTTGAGGCTCAAACTTTAGCAAATGTTTATCTGGCTTTAGAAAATAATTTAGAAATTATCCCCGTATTAAATAAAATTGATTTACCCGGTTCTGAGCCTGAGCGAGTGGCCAGTGAAATAGAGGAAATAGTAGGTTTAGATTGTAGCGATATTATTAAAGCCTCTGCGAAAGCAGGGATCGGAATTGATCAAATTTTAGAGTCGATCGTTAATCAAGTTCCACCGCCAGAAGATACCGTAGATAAACCATTACGGGCTTTAATTTTTGATAGTTATTATGACGCTTATCGAGGTGTAATTGTTTATTTTCGGGTGATGGATGGGAAAGTTAAACAGGGCGATCGCATTAAATTAATGGCTTCCCAAAAAGAATATCAAATAGATGAATTAGGAGTTTTATCTCCTAATCAAATCAGGGTAGATGAGTTACACGCTGGAGAAGTAGGTTATTTTGCGGCGGCAATTAAATCAGTGGAAGATGCGAGGGTAGGTGATACGATTACCCTTGTTAATAACCCTGCACCTGAGCCTTTACCCGGTTATACAGAGGCTAAACCGATGGTTTACTGTGGGATGTTTCCCACTGATGCGGATCAATATGAGGATTTAAGAGATGCTTTAACTAAATTAAGGTTAAATGATGCGGCCTTATGTTATGAGCCAGAAACATCCACAGCGATGGGTTTTGGCTTCCGTTGTGGCTTTTTAGGTTTATTACACATGGAAATTGTGCAGGAACGCCTAGAAAGGGAATATGACCTCGATTTAATTATTACAGCCCCCTCGGTAATTTATCAAGTAACAACTATTGATGGTGAGGTTTTAGAGGTAGATAATCCCAGTCAATTACCACCCCCTCAGAAAAGGGAGAAAATTGAAGAACCTTATATCAGGGTAGAAATACTTACTCCTGAGACCTATGTGGGGGCGCTGATGGATCTGTGTCAAACTCGGCGCGGTGTGTTTACGGATATGAAATATTTTACCCAAACTCGCACCAGTCTGGTGTATGAGTTGCCCTTGGCAGAGGTGATCACGGACTTTTTTGATCAGTTAAAATCCCGCAGTCGGGGTTATGCTAGTATGGAGTATCATTTAATCGGTTATCGTGTCAATCCTTTAGTACAGTTGGATATTTTGGTCAATAAGGATCCGGTGGATTCTTTAGCGATGATCGTACACCGTGATAAGGCTTATAATGTGGGGCGTGCCTTAACGGAAAAATTAAAAGAGTTGATCCCCCGTCATCAATTTAAAATTCCTATTCAAGCGGCGATCGGTAGTAAAATTATTGCCAGTGAACACATCCCCGCCTTAAGAAAAGATGTACTAGCTAAATGTTACGGTGGTGATATTTCCCGTAAGAAAAAACTGTTACAAAAACAGGCTAAAGGTAAGAAAAGAATGAAAGCGATCGGCACGGTAGATGTACCTCAAGAGGCATTTATGGCCGTGTTAAAATTAGACCAATAATGATCAATTGACGATTAGAAATTATTGCCCCAAACCCTTAAGAGTTTGGCTACACAGGCAAAGTCTGCGTAGGCTTTGCCTGTGTAGGCAGACTTTGTTTTTCTAGCATAAGGCTTTAGTCTTAATGACTTAAATTATACTTAAATACTTAAGAATAACAAATAACAAATAACGAATAATAAATAACAAAATGAAGAATGAAAATTAAATCTTTATTATTCTTTGTAATCGTCTTTTTCTGTACTAAAATTAATTTTGTTTTAGCTAAAGATCAAAACATTGCAGAGTCAGCAATAACAACAATTAATTTACAATTACAATGGAAACATCAATTTCAATTTGCCGGATATTATGCGGCGATCGCCAAAGGATATTATCAAGAAGCAGGATTTAAAGTTAATATTTTAGAAGTTTCTGATAGCATTAAACCAATAGATAATGTCTTAAAAGGTAATGCTCAATTTGGAGTTTCTACTTCTGATTTATTATTAGATCGTGTGCAGGGAAAACCAGTAGTTGCTTTAGCAACAATATATCAACATTCCCCTTTTATTTTTCTTACTTTAAAAAAATCAGGAATAGATAATATCCATCAATTAAAAGGTAAAAAAATAATGATCGAACCCCATGCGGCCGAATTATTAGCCTATTTTAAACAAGAGCAAATTCCCGTAGAAAAAATGATCCAGATACCCCATAGTTTTAACCCCAATGAGTTAATAAAAGGGGAAATAGATGGAATGTCAGCCTATTCAACAGATGAACCTTTTTTATTAGAAAAAGCGGGAATAGAATATCAAATATTTAAGCCTCGTGCGGGGGGAGTTGACTTTTATGGAGATACCCTTTATACCACCGAAGACTATTTTAAAAAACATCCTAAAGAAGTAGAAGCTTTTCTCAATGCCTCTTTAAAAGGTTGGCAATATGCAATGAATCATGAAGATGAAATAATTGAACTTATTTTAACAAAATATAGCCAAAGACATAGCCGAGAACATTTAAAATTTGAAGCTCAAAAAATGAGAGAATTAATATTACCAAATGTGGTAGATATTGGTTATATGAATCCGGGTAGATGGCGCTATATTAGGGATACATACGCTGAGTTAGGAATGATCCCCCCTAACTATTCATTAAAAGGATTTTTATATAATGATTATTCTTTAGAAATTTTAAAAAATCAAGCTCGTATTTTTTGGCTATCAATTTTGTTACTTAGTAGTGTTTTAATCTTATTAATTGTGGGGATTATTGCTACTAAATTTTATAAATTAAATCAAATTATTTTACTAGAAATTAAGGAAAGAAATTTAGTAGAAACCGAATTAAAAAGAATAGAAAAAAATTATCGCATTTTAGCGGAGAATGCACCTTTTCCCGTGATTATTTCCTATCTTCCTGAAGGGAATATTTGTTATATTAATAGTAAAGGTTATCAAGTATTAGAAGTAACAAAAGAAGAAGCATTAAAAAGTTTTACCAAAGATTTTTATGTGAATATTGAGGAGAGAGAAAAAATAATTAAAATGTTACAAGTACAGGGTTTTTTAGAAAACTTTGAATTACAATTAAAAACAGGAAAAGGTAGAATATTTTGGGCTAATTTGGCAATTACTCTCATTGAATTTGATGAAAAACCAGCCTCTTTTATTGCCTTAATAGACATAACAGAACAAAAATTATTAGAACAAAAATTACATTTAATGGCCATGACTGACGAATTAACTGGAGTCTATAATCGGCGTTATTTTATGATGAAAGGAACGGAAGAATTATACCGTGCCAAACGCTATCAATCATCTTTTTCTTTATTAATGATAGATGTTGATTATTTTAAATCAATTAATGATACCTATGGTCATGATATTGGGGATCAAGTCTTAAAATATTTAACTAATTTATTACAACAAAATTTAAGAAAGACAGATATTTTAGGAAGATTAGGAGGAGAAGAATTTGGAATTTTATTAATTAATACCAATACCAATCAAGCTTTAATCTTTGCAGAAAGACTAAGGCAAATAATTGAAGAAAATTCTTTTCATATTAAACAACAATTATTTCCCATAACTATTAGTATTGGTTTATCAAGTTTTACCCCTGAACTTACCAATTTAGATCAATTATTAAAAAAAGCTGATCTTGCCCTTTATCAAGCTAAAGAAAATGGACGAAATTGCGTTGTAATTTTAAGTTAATTTTGATTAATTAATGCTTCAAATTCTTCAAGAGAATTAACTTTAATTGTCTCTATTAATAACTCTTTTAAAAGAGCTAAATCATCAATTTTATTAAGACTTTTCACCAGACTTTCTGGTAAAGTATTAAACCGAGTTTCTAACAGATCAAAAATATCTTGTTGACGAGCTTCTTTTGCTCCTTTTTCTTGACCAATTTCTTGACCTCTTTCTAAAGCCATTTCTTCGATTGTACTTAAAAAAGGCATTTTTCTCTCCTGTTCAAATTGATTAACTTGTTCTTTAAATTTTTGTTGTAATGAAGGCGGTAAACTCATCATTTTATCAATGAATTTTCCCAAATTGATAATGTCAAATTTAGTTAAACCTTCTTCATATAAACTTCTGATTAATTGCCATTTCCATTCTTTTCTTTCTGCAAAATTCTTGCTGGTAGCTTTGGTTTTTAAATGTGCCATTACTACTTTAGCAAAAATGTTATTACTTGCTTCTAATTCCTCCCATTGAAAATCTAAAAGTTTAACGATACTAAACTCTATTTTAACTTGACTTGATCCTATTCCATATTGGTATGAATCAGGTCGCCATTTTTGGTTATCATCTCCTAGTATAGCCAAACTAATCACAGGTTGATGATATAAGTCAAAGGCACGATAATTATAAATAAATATTCGCATCGGAAACTCTTTGTCATACTGACTTTGTACTTCAATATGGATTAAAAGCCAAACTTCTTGATCATTTAATAACCAAACTTTGAATAATTTATCAGCATGACGTTTTTCTGTTTTGGCCGATGCAGTAATTTGTTGTAATTCTTTTTCTAAGGAAATAGGGGGTTTTTCCCAGTTAATTTGTTGATGAATATTGTGATAGAAAAACTTAAGAAAGTCCTCAAAATAAATGGTGATCGCTTCTTTCCATGTTTCATCATAATTAGCCGTTGTTTCAATCATTATTTTGATTTGTTTCAAGTTTAAATAAAATCTATCTTAAATAAGTTCAATCTTCACCTATTATTAATGACTAATGACCTTTGATCTGGTAGGATCTAAATCTAACAATGGAGATGGGATCGGTATTTCACTTTGGATCACATCTGGATTAAAACGATAACCCACATTGCGCACCGTTTGAATTAAACTCGGTTGTCTGGGATCTAATTCAATTTTTTTGCGTAAAGATAATACATGGGTATCAATCGTACGAGGGTTATCAATGGCATCTGGCCATGCTTTCTGCAATAATTCAGAGCGACTGAGGGGATCCCCTTCCGCCTGAGCTAAAACATATAATAAACTAAATTCTTGGGGAGTTAAATCTATATATTCTCCTTTTAATTGTACTCTACGATGAACTAAATCAATTTTGAGATCCCCATAATCTAAAGAAATAGGAGCGCAAGTCACCCGCATTCGCCGCAGAAGGGCTTCCACCCTTGCCATAAATTCCTGCATCCCAAAAGGTTTTTTGATATAATCATCTGCCCCTGCGTTTAAGCCTTTAACCACATCTTTTTCCGTGATTTTCGCTGATAACATCAAGATTAAAGATTGTCTCTGCTGATGTAACCAATAACAAAATTCAAAGCCATCCCCATCGGGTAGATCCGTATCTAAAATTACTAAAGTTGGCTGACGATGATAAAAAATCTTTCTCGCTTGTTGGATGGTGGCAACTTGTTGCACTTGATAAGCGGCTTGTTGTAAATGCCAACCTAAGAGCGATCTTAAATGAGGATTACCTTCAATAATCGTAATAGAAATTAAACTCACTTTAACCTCATTGATAAATTAATCTAATTTTCAATTGTAAGGTTATCAAAATAATTGTCAAGATTTTGTAACAACGGTTACTTGATTTGTCATTAGTCATTTGTTATTCTTTATTTTTCATTGGTTAACTTAATAATTATCAATTAATAATTATCAATTATTTAATAGAGTCTGCTTAAAACATAATCAGTTAATTCAACTAAAACATCTTTAGAAGGTGAAGATACTAAACAATCTAAATATTTAAGTGCTAATTTAGCATGATAATCAGCTAATTCACGGGAACGCTTAATACTATCACTTTTTTCAATAATATTTAAAGCTTCTTCTATATCTCCATCCTCATTAAATTCTCGCTCAATTAATGTTTCTAAATAAGGAGAATTTTCCATTGCAAATAAAGCAGGAGCAGTAATATTACCACTGATTAAATCAGAGCCGGCCGGTTTGCCTAAAACATCAGTTTGAGCCGTAAAATCTAAAATATCATCTACTATTTGAAAAGCCAAACCTAAATGACGACCATAATGATAAAGATTTTGGGCAATTACTTCAGAAACATCACTTAAAACACAGGCCGCCTTGGCACTATTAGCAATTAAAGAAGCAGTTTTATAATAACTTTTTTCTAAATAAGAATCTAAAGTAACTGAAGTATCAAAACGATTTAAACCTTGTTGAATTTCACCTTCCGCAAAATCCCTAATTACTTCTGAGAGCAATTTTACCACTTCTAAATTATCTAAATTGGCCAAATACCATGAAGACTGAGCGAATAAAAAATCCCCCGCTAAAACAGCAATGCGATTATCATAAAGATTGTTAACCGTGGGAACTTGACGGCGTAATTCGGCTTCATCTACCACATCATCATGGACTAAACTGGCGGTATGGATCATCTCCGTAATTTCGGCCAAACGGCGATGACGAGAAGTTAATTCTCGCTCTAATAAAGTTGCTTTAGACACCAATAGCACGATCGCCGGCCGGATCCGCTTTCCACCAGCACTAAAAAGATGTTCGGCGGCCGCTTGGAGGATGGGATGACGAGACCCAACTAATTTTTTTAAGTTTTCGGTGAGGATCCGCAGATCGTCTTCAACGGGGTAAAAAAGGGATGTTGCTGAAATCATTGCTACGCCAATTGTGGCTTAAGGTTTACGAAAGTTTACATAATTTTACACTTATTTTAAGCAACTTATCAACAATTAGGAAAGGGTTATCTCAAAAATTGTTAGTAGTTTAGGGTTTGTGGTCAAAAGATGCCTGTTGTGATCAACAATAGAGATAAACCTAGATTTTTAATAGACAAAATGACTAAAAACAAATTTTTGAACTGGTCTCAACGTTTTCTGAAAACCAGTATTACTTTATTATTACTGCTGGTATTATCCTTTAGTTTTTCTAGTCCTGATTATTTTTCAGCCCAAGCACAGCCCCGTAAAAGTGTTTTAGCTCAAGGTGATGCTATTTTGGATCCCCAAGCTATTTTACGTTATGCCCTACCCATTGATAACCAAGATGTAAGAAAAATACAGGGCAGTATTGAACAAATATCTTATGATGTGCGCACAAAACGCTGGAGCGCTGTCTCAAAAGATGTGAAAAATGCCGCCTTTAATTTATCTTTCCATCGAGATGATTTAATTAAGGCTGTACCTGAAAAGGATCAGCCCCAAGCGACTGCCTTAGTTGATCAAATGAAAAAAGAGGTTGATCTATTACCTGACTTAGTGGCGACTAAAGATAAAGGGCAAGTTTTAACCATTAGAAAGGAAATTTTAGCTCATGTTAGCGCCCTTGAAGAATTAATGGTGACAGGTTTTCCCTTTGAAGTACCGGCCGAATATGCTAATTTAGCTCAGTTAAAGGGACGTGCTACCATTGAGATCGAAACCACTAAAGGTCTTTTAACTTTAGTCGTTGATGGCTATAGCGCCCCCGTTAATGCGGGAAATTTTGTAGATCTCGTACAACGTAAATTTTACGATGGTTTACCCTTTACCCGTGCCGAAGATTTTTATGTTTTACAAACCGGAGATCCCGAAGGTGAGGCCGATGGTTTTATTGATCCCCAAACTAACCAATATCGGGCTATTCCTTTAGAAGTTCTAGTAAAAGGTCAATCTGAGCCGATCTATGGTATTACTTTAGAGGATGCGGGTTTATATTTAGAACAACCTGCTTTACCTTTTAATGCTTATGGTGCGGTGGCTTTAGCCCGTCCAGCGGATGATCCCAATGGCGGATCTTCTCAATTTTTCTTCTTTAAGTTCGATCGAGAGTTAACTCCCCCCGGTTACAATGTCTTAGATGGTCGTTATTCCGTCTTTGGCTATCTAGTAGATGGTGAAGATGTGTTAGGAGAATTAACGGCCGATGATAAAATTATCAGTGCTAAAGTTACCCAAGGTTTAGAAAATTTAGTTCAACCTTCTTAATTTTGTGTTACCTCACCCCCTAGCCCCCTCTCCTTATCAATGAGAGGGGGAATAATGAGCAAAAAAACTCCTCTTTCCTTAGTAAAGAGAGGGGCAGGGTGTGAGGTTATCAACCGTTATTAATAAAAAAAATGTACACTCAACTAAAACCATTTTTAGGCTACGATCAACCTCAAAATTATGAAAGTTCTCCCACTGTAATTTTACCCATCCCTTTTGAGGCTACTACTACCTACGGCAAAGGCACTAAATACGGGGCTTTTGGGATTTTAGATGCTTCTAGCCAAGTTGAATATTATGATTATGAATTAAAATCTGAAACTGGTTTAAATTTTCCAATTTTTACCCATCAGGCGATCGCTAATACCATCGAAAACCCAGATTTTTCCCCTTCGGCCATGATCGATCTGACTTATCAAACTGTCTCTAAATTACTCAAAGATGATAAATTTGTGATTGGTTTAGGTGGTGAACATAGTATTACAACGGGAATAATTAAAGCCTATCAAGATCACTTAAATGAGCCTTTTACCGTTGTACAAATAGATGCCCATGCGGATCTGCGTTATGATTATGAAGGTTCGATTTATAATCATGCCTGTGTGATGCACCGTATTTTAGATCTGGGTATTCCCACCGTGCCGATCGCTATTCGGGCGTTATCTCAACCGGAAGCAGACTTAATCGAAAAACATCAAATTCCGGTCATTTGGGGTTATGATCTCGATCGTAACAATTATTGGCTTCAAGAAGCGATCGCCAGTATTAAAACCAGAAAAGTCTTTTTAACCATTGATCTTGATGGCTTAGATCCCTCCATTATGCCCGGAGTTGGTACACCTGTTCCGGGGGGTTTACAATGGTATCCTTTGTTAAGTTTTTTAAAAACTTTATTTAAAACCCATGAAGTGATCGGTGCAGACGTGATGGAGTTAGCGCCCATTGAAGGGAATGTGGTTTCTGAATTTTTGGCCGCCCAATTAGTATATAAATTAATTGGTTATAAATTTATTGATTAGTCATGGATCAAATAAGTAATAATCTATCTAGCTAATTGTTGAAAGAATATGTCAAAATAATAAAGTTGTTTCACTATTAATTATTAGACAAAATTATGAATATAGGCGATCGTGTAGTGGTATCACAATCTGTTTTCGTTTATCACCATCCAGAACATAAAAAGGAATCTTTTGATCTTAAAGGTTTTGAAGGGGAAATTCTTAATATTATTGAAAAACCTGTTAGTGCTAATTTACCAATTTTAGTCAAATTTGATAAAAAATTTAAAGCCCATTTTCAGGAATATGAATTAGAATTAATCCCTTAAATATTAAAAATCCCCGATTTTAGCTCTTAAAAATTGGGGATTTTTTATTAAGTAATAATCATTAATAAATGTCAATTATTCAATGATAAAGTTCGGATTTCTTCAATAGAAAGTCCCGTAGTTTTACTAATAGTTTCCTCATCTATCAACTATCAATTATTACTGTTAAGATTGTATTTTTGACTCCCTAATGATAAAATAACCAAGTTGTTTTATTAAAAATTACTCGATTACCGTGATAGAACGTTATACTCTGCCTGAAATGGGCAACCTTTGGACTGATTATTATAAGCTTAAAACATGGCTTCAAGTGGAAATTGCTGTATGTGAGGCTCAAGCTGAGTTAGGCTACATTCCCAAAGAGGCGGTAGAAGAAATTAAGGCCAAGGCCAATTTTGATCCCCAACGGGTATTAGAAATAGAGGCAGAAGTTCGTCATGATGTGATCGCTTTTTTGACCAATGTTAATGAATATGTGGGTGACGCAGGGCGTTATATTCATTTGGGTTTGACCAGTTCGGATGTATTAGATACTGCTTTAGCTCTCCAGTTAGTGGCTAGTTTAAATTTAATTTTAGAGGAATTAGAAAAGTTAATTCAAGCGATCCGTTATCAGGCTCAACAACACCGTTATACCGTGATGGTGGGGCGTTCTCATGGTATCCATGCAGAACCGATCACTTTTGGCTTTAAGTTGGCCGGATGGTTAGCCGAAGTGTTACGGGGGCGCGATCGCTTGGTACATTTAGCTAAAAGTATTGCTGTGGGTAAAATTTCCGGTGCGGTGGGTACTTATGCCAACGTAGATCCACGCATTGAGGCGATCGCCTGTCAAAAGTTAGGGCTTGAGCCAGATACCGCTTCAACTCAGGTTATTTCGCGCGATCGTCATGCTGAATATTTACAACAATTGGCTTTATTAGGAGCATCTTTAGAGCGTTTTGCGGTGGAAATTCGCAATTTACAACGCACCGATGTGTTAGAAGTGGAAGAATACTTCTCTAAAGGGCAAAAAGGATCCTCCGCTATGCCTCACAAACGTAATCCGATTCGTTCTGAGCGTTTAACAGGGATGGCCAGACTATTAAGAGGTCATGCCGTGGCCGCCTTAGAAAATGTGGCTTTATGGCATGAAAGGGATATTTCCCATAGTTCCGTTGAGCGGGTAGCCTTCCCAGATGCTTGTATTTTAACCCATTTTATGTTAAGGGAAATGACAGATTTAGTAAAACATCTGTTAGTTTACCCCGAAAATATGAAGCGTAATATGAATGTTTACGGAGGAGTGATCTTCAGTCAAAAAGTATTATTAGCTTTAGTCGAAAAAGGTGTTTCCCGTGAGGATGCTTACCGCCTTGTGCAAAGTAACGCTCACAAAGCTTGGAATAAAGAAAACGGCGATTTTCATAAGTTTGTGAGCGAAGATCCAGAAGTTACTAAATATTTAACCTATCAAGAAATTGAACATTGTTTTGATCCTCAAGATCATCTTAAAAATTTAGATGACATTTATCAACGCTTAGGTATTTAGTTTTATATTCTCTCTTTGTTTAACATCAACATTGTAGGGTGTGCCAATGAATTAAATCATAAATATTATTGATCAATTATTTTCATTGTTCACCCTACAAATTTAAGATTTTTGTTGTTGTCTTACCCACTCTCTAGCTTGAGTAGATGTCGCTACACCTGTTACCATTTTTCTAGCCCAATGTTCACAATTATAACTAAATTTATTCCAAATTTGATTAAGAATTTGATTTGAAGTTTCTATTCTTTCTTGTATTTCTTGATAAGTAACATTTTCAGGGGGATGCTCTTTAAAAATCCATTCTGAAGTATAAGTTACACTATGAACATAACCGATCCCTTTTTCTACTAATTGATTTCTACCTTTTACCGTTGGGCCTGAAAAAAAATGTCTTACTACTAAACCTTTTGCACTGTGCATAACAACTCCATAATGATCATATTTTCTCCCTTCTTGATCCTCACAAGGATAAACCACTAAACTACCCGGAAGTATCTCATTTCCTTCTTTATCATAAACACTAGGTTCACGATCTAATCTAACAATTAGTTGAGACAAATAAATCAATTGTTTTTCAGTTGCTCGATATAAACCTTCAGTCCATTGAGAATCATAATTAGGCAAAATTTGTACAATTTCTGCATATTTTTGATTAGCTTGTTTTAAATGATTCGTCAAATTTTTAAGCCCATCTTTAAACCATCTCATATCTTCATTTTTAAAAGTTTCTATGATTTTAATTTCCATAAAATCAGCAATTTCTTGACAAATAGAAACAATTTTCGGATCTCGAATATGTTTAACAATTTGGTTTAAATTATGACGAATAACATGATTATGAAGATGATCTTGAAGATTACCAAATTCATGAATTATTTTAGCAGGATTAGCCGGATTAGATGAATGTCTGTGTGTAGCCATAGTTGTCTATTTTTATCATAAATAAATCAAAGCAAACTCATCTCATCATTATAAATAAGTTTGCTTTTTTCTCAGAATTTTATATTTTTAATGATTAATCTTACGATCAATCATCAAAATTTACTTTTTATTTGACGGAGTTTTATTCTCTTTTTCTACATTGTTAATAAAATCATCAGAAACATTTGTTAACACATCAAGCAAACTAGAAACTATTTTTCCTATTTGTTTGCCAGTGTTTACCGCTCCTTGCATATCACTTATTTTAGCCATAACTTTTATTCCTCTAACATAATGTAGTTACCTGAATTATATCATTATGTTTATTTTTTTACTAATTTTTTTAGTTTTTTCGTTCTTGATTATTCTTAAATAAGACTTTAATTTTTGTTTATTCCTTTTAGATTTATCCCTTTTTCTGATTTGTGCAAGAAGTCTATTACAATTATTTTTAACCTTAAAAACAATTTAACCATTGTTTACTGTTGATTGCTCACTGTTTGAGTAATTTCCGTACCAAAAACAACAGCTAAAGCATTTTGACTGTGTTAAAATTTGTAAATACAAGGGAATAGTAGCAATTTATAAAAAAAAATTATGTTTGAACGCTTTACAGAAAAGGCCATTAAAGTCATTATGTTGGCTCAAGAAGAAGCTCGTCGCTTGGGTCATAACTTTGTTGGCACGGAACAGATCCTCCTCGGTTTAATTGGTGAAGGCACTGGTGTGGCCGCCAAGGTTTTAAAATCTATGGGAGTTAACCTTAAAGATGCTCGGATCGAAGTTGAAAAAATTATCGGTCGTGGCTCTGGTTTTGTGGCGGTAGAAATTCCTTTCACCCCTAGAGCTAAAAGAGTTTTAGAGTTATCTTTAGAGGAAGCCCGTCAACTCGGTCATAATTATATCGGCACTGAGCATTTACTCTTAGGTTTAATTCGTGAGGGTGAAGGGGTGGCCGCCAGAGTTCTCGAAAATTTAGGCGTTGATCTGGCTAAAGTTCGCACCCAAGTGATCAGAATGTTAGGAGAAACTGCGGAAGTGGCGGCCGGTGGCGGTGGCTCTCGTAGTAATAAAACTCCTACCCTCGATGAGTTTGGCTCTAATTTAACTCAGTTAGCGGTTGATGGTAAACTTGATCCCGTTGTAGGTCGTCAAAAAGAGATCGAGCGGGTGATCCAAATTCTTGGCCGTCGTACCAAAAATAACCCTGTGTTAATTGGTGAGCCGGGGGTAGGTAAAACAGCGATCGCTGAGGGCTTGGCTCAACGCATTGCTAATAAGGACATTCCAGACATCCTAGAAGATAAGAAGGTTGTAACCCTTGATATTGGTTTACTGGTAGCCGGAACGAAATACCGAGGGGAATTTGAGGAACGTCTCAAAAAGATTATGGACGAAATTCGTCAAGCTGGAAACGTAATTTTAGTTATTGATGAAGTTCACACTCTGATCGGTGCAGGTGCGGCCGAAGGCGCGATCGATGCGGCCAATATTCTCAAACCTGCTTTGGCAAGGGGTGAATTACAATGTATTGGAGCTACTACCCTAGACGAATACCGTAAGCATATTGAGCGGGATGCGGCCTTAGAAAGACGTTTTCAGCCCGTGATGGTGGGTGAGCCTTCCGTTGAGGAAACCATTGAAATTCTCTATGGTTTACGGGAACGCTATGAACAGCACCACAAACTGAAAATTTTAGATGAGGCTTTAGTGGCGGCCGCTAAATTATCCGATCGCTATATCAGCGATCGCTTTTTACCCGACAAGGCTATTGACTTAATTGATGAAGCCGGATCCCGTGTCCGTTTAATTAATTCCCAGTTACCTCCGGCCGCTAAGGAATTAGATAAGGAATTGCGTCAAGTCTTAAAAGATAAGGATGATGCGGTGCGCGCCCAAGAATTTGATAAAGCGGGAGAACTGCGCGATCGAGAAATGGAAATTAAGCAACAGATCCGGGAGTTGGCCGCCTCAAAAACAGGGGAAGGTAACAACGGTGATGCTGTAGTTGACTCTGAGGAGATCGCTCACATTGTAGCATCTTGGACGGGTGTACCCTTAAATAAACTTACCGAGTCCGAGTCTGAAAAACTGCTACAGATGGAAGATACCCTCCATCAACGCTTAATTGGTCAAGAAGAAGCGGTTAAAGCCGTTTCCCGTGCGATCCGCCGTGCCAGAGTGGGCTTGAAAAATCCCAACCGCCCGATCGCTAGTTTCATCTTTTCCGGGCCTACAGGGGTGGGTAAAACCGAATTAACAAAAGCCCTCGCTTCTTACTTCTTCGGCTCAGAGGATGCCATGATCCGCCTTGATATGTCCGAATATATGGAACGTCACACCGTTTCTAAATTAATCGGATCACCGCCGGGCTATGTGGGTTATAACGAAGGTGGCCAGTTAACGGAAGCCGTACGCCGCCGCCCCTATACCGTTGTGTTATTCGATGAAATTGAAAAGGCACACCCTGACATCTTCAATATGTTGTTACAAATTTTAGAAGATGGACGGTTAACCGATGCGAAGGGACGTACGGTAGACTTTAAGAATACGCTCTTAATTATGACCTCTAACATTGGTTCAAAAGTGATTGAAAAAGGTGGCGGTGGCTTAGGCTTTGAGTTTGCGGATGATCAAGCCGAGTCTCAATACAACCGGATCCGTTCTTTAGTTAATGAAGAATTGAAAAACTACTTCCGCCCTGAATTTTTAAACCGTCTTGATGAGATTATTGTCTTCCGTCAATTGAATAAAGAAGAAGTGAAGGAAATTGCGGAAATCATGCTCAAAGATGTGTTTAAACGCTTGACAGAGAAAGAAATTGATCTGGCTGTCACCGATAAATTTAAAGAGCGTCTGATTGAAGAAGGTTATAATCCTGCCTATGGGGCGCGTCCTTTACGCCGTGCGATTATGAGGTTATTAGAGGATGTGTTAGCCGAGGAAATTCTCTCAGGCCGTGTTAAAGAGGGTGACACTGCGATCGTTGATGTGAATGAGGAAGGAAAAGTTACGGTTAGCCCTGCCGAACAAAAACAATTAGTTGGTAGTGTTGCACCATAAACTTTAATTTTTTAAAAGATAACACTCATATTGTACGGAAATATAATTATTATTTCCGTACATTTTTTTAGTTATTGATTGAGAATATATTGATTAATAGTGACAAAATTTTTCGGCACAACGCACAAACATTTCTACACCAATACCTAAAGCCGTTTCATCAAAATTAAAACGGGGATGATGGTGAGGAAAATCTAAGCCTTTTTGACTATTGGCAGATCCCACAAAAAAATAACAACCGGGTATTTTTTGTAAAAAGAAAGACATATCTTCTCCTCCCATTGTTTGACATTGAGGCACAACTCCGGCCGGAGTTTCTAACACATTGATGGCTACAGATCGCACCAAGTCTGTCATTTTTTCATTGTTAATAACTGGGGGATAAAGTTGTTGATAATTTAACTCAAAGGTTGCCCCGTGTGCTTGACAAATTCCGCCGATAATCTCCCTAATTCTGTGATCAATTACCCGATCTAATTGGGGATTAAAATATCTAACTGTACCCTGCATTTTCGCAGTATCGGCGATTACATTGTGAGTTGTTCCTGCATGAAGGGATCCCACAGTGACAACGGCGGAGTCAAGGGGGTTAACATTGCGGGAAACAATGGTTTGCAAGGCGTTGACGATCTGACTACTCACAACCACTGCGTCTACTGTTTGATCGGGCATTGCACCATGGCCGCCTTTGCCAAAAATTGTGCATTCAAATAGCTCCACGGCCGCCATTAAAGCCCCACTTCTTACCCCGATCGTGCCTAATGGTAAGTTATTCCACAGATGTAAACCAATAATTCCATCCAGATCGGGATTTTTTAAAACCCCTTCTTCGATCATGGGTTTAGCCCCCCCCGGCCCTTCTTCGGCCGGTTGAAAAATAATTTTGATCTGCCCTTGAAATTGATCCCGATGTTGCCATAAATAATAAGCTGTTCCCAGTGCGATCGCTGTGTGGCCATCGTGGCCACATCCGTGCATTTTACCCTCATAAATGGAACGGTAGGAAACCTCATTTTCCTCTTGAATGGGTAAAGCATCCAGATCAGCCCTAATGCCTAAAACAGGGCCGGGTTTACCGCTATCAATGATAGCTACAATGCCAGTTTGAGCGATCTTAGTTTGATGGGGAATACCCCAATGGGTCAGCAGTCCAGAGACAAAGGAAGCGGTAAAATGTTCATTAAAAGCCAGTTCTGGCCGTTGATGTAAAGTTCTACGCCATTCTACTAATTTAGGGTATAAATCACGAATTTCTGAGCGAATTTGAGAAAGATTAATTAAATGAGGACTAGCCAGAGAAATAACCATATTTTAAAATAATTTCATTAATTGAAAATCACAATTTAGTTTTTTATATAATACCAATTTGGTCAGGATTATGACAAAATTTAATCTACTGGGGCGATCAATTATTTAATATTAAATATTAATGATTTTTTCGTAAATTAAAATACAGATTTTTCTGTTTAATTTTTTGACAATGACCTCTATTCAAAAATAGAGAATTGAAAGCAACGAAAAATTAGAACGGTTGTAAAATTAATCAAAAAATTAAAGAAAATCTATTCTTTAATTTTTTTAATCAATTGTTGTTACTTTTGCCTGTTAACTTTTCTGTTTATCCTGACTTGTGCAAGAAGTTTATTTTTTATTTTTGCCTATTTTGGCATTTTTAAACATAATTAACTAATTGTCAACTGATAAATGTTATATGATAATCAAGTTAATATTTTTTTAGTTCTACTTTAATTTTATTTATGTACGAAAAAATTACTCCCCCTACCACTGGCTCTAAAATTACTTTTAGTAATGGGAAACCTAATGTGCCGAATGATCCCATTATTCCTTTTATTCGGGGTGATGGCACGGGTATTGATATTTGGCCGGCAACGGAAAAAGTGATCAATGCCGCCGTAGAAAAGGCTTATGATGGAAAGCGTCAAATTCATTGGTTTAAAGTCTATGCAGGGGATGAAGCCTGTGAAAAATATGGCACTTATCAATATTTACCCCAAGATACCCTCACGGCTATTAAGGAGTATGGTGTGGCGATCAAAGGGCCTTTAACCACTCCTGTGGGCGGTGGTATTCGCTCTTTAAACGTGGCTTTGCGTCAAATTTTTAATTTATATGCTTGTGTGCGCCCCTGTCGTTATTATGCGGGTACGCCCTCTCCTCACAAAACTCCTGAAAAATTAGATATTATTGTATACCGAGAAAATACTGAGGATATTTATTTAGGAATTGAATGGGCTAAGGATAACGAAATTGGTAAAAAATTAATTGATTTACTTAATAATGAGTTAATTCCGGCCACTGCTGAACATGGGAAAAAACAAATTCCTTTAGATGCGGGAATTGGAATTAAACCTATTAGTAAAACTGGTTCTCAGCGTTTAGTTCGCCGTGCAATTTTAAATGCTTTACAGTTACCTCAAGATAAGCAACAAGTAACTTTAGTTCATAAGGGTAATATTATGAAATATACTGAAGGTGCTTTTCGTGACTGGGGTTACGAGTTAGCTACAACGGAATTTCGTAATGAATGTGTCACCGAGCGTGAATCATGGATTTTAAGTAATAAAGAGAAAAATCCTAACATTTCAACCGAAGAAAATGCCCGTCAAATTGATCCCGGTTATGATAATTTAACCCCCGAAAAACAAGGTAAAATCTGTCAAGAAGTGGAGGAAGTTTTAAATAGTATTTGGGCAACTCATGGCGATGGAAAATGGAAGAATAAAATCATGGTTAACGATCGCATTGCCGATAGTATTTTTCAACAAATTCAAACTCGCCCAGATGAATACTCAATTTTAGCTACCATGAACTTAAACGGTGATTATTTATCCGATGCGGCGGCGGCGATCGTTGGTGGCTTAGGGATGGGGCCAGGTGCTAATATTGGTGATGATTGCGCCATTTTTGAGGCTACTCACGGCACAGCCCCCAAACACGCCGGCCTTGACAGAATTAACCCCGGCTCGGTCATTTTATCCGGTGTGATGATGTTAGAGTTTATGGGGTGGCAAGAAGCGGCCGATCTGATTAAAAAAGGTCTTGGAGAGGCGATCGCCAATCAAGAAGTTACCTACGACTTAGCCCGTTTAATGGAGCCTCCCGTTGATCCCCCTCTCAAATGTTCTGAGTTTGCACAGGCGATTATTAATCATTTTTAAACTCAAATCATCCTAAAAATTAGTTTTTAAAAACACATTTTTAAAAACACAGTAGAGACACATTATAATGCGTCTCTACTAAAGATTAATAAAGCAATTTTGATTTATTATTCAACTTAAACTCTTAATAATTAGATAAAATAATTATAATTTTATTTAAGTTAAATTACCGATTAAGGTTTAATAGTTAAATTTACCATAATCGGAGCGGCGGGATTTGAACCCACGACCCCTACTACCCCAAAGTAGTGCGCTACCAAGCTGCGCTACGCCCCGTTTGTTCAGTGCTTAATCATAATAACTTATCTTTAGAAAAAAATCAAGGGGTGAGGGCAAAAATTTTTAAAGATAACGAAAATAATTAGTCGCCTGTGCCAATTCTTTGACACTATTTTCCGTCCAATTGCCCTCACAGCGTCTATCTTGATGTAAAATTAAACGCAAAGAATAATGTTCGGCCAAACCTTCCACTTCTAGCCAAACTAATTCGCTTTCCAATTCACAGGCGATCCTTTCTTCTTCCATTAATTCTTCTTTCATCATTTTCATAGTGTCTGTTAATTGTGGCAAAAGGCGACAAAAATCTTTAAATTCTGCTTCAGTTAATTCGATCGCCCATTGATCACTACCCACTAAACCTTTATAATAAGAAGCGTCTGGATCCCAGCCGATGCGCCATCCTTGCCCTTTTTTAAGAATACGACTCATTCAATAATTAATAATTGATAATTAAATGTTAAAATCTCAATAAATCGGCCGCTCCCGATGGTGGTAAATTAGGTAAAATCGGATTATTTTGTTGGTTATGGTCTGATGAATTATTCTGGTTAAGATTAGCATTTTGAGGGTTATAAATATTAACTAAAATATTTATTAATTGATTCCTTTGTTGACGGGTTAAAGATTGAATTATTCGGCGATCTTCCTCAAAAGGATTGACCGTAAAAAGAGTTCTCCCTGGGTATTGATCTAATAACATTGGTTCATTACTATCTAAATAATCAGCCAGAGTTAATTTCCAATCAAAACGATATTGCACTGGACGGCGTTTAATATATTGATGATAACGAATTAAACGGGTAATTAAAGTATTTTCGGGGGCTATTTGGCCAGTTTGTTGACTAATATATTGATTTTCTAATGGAAAATTATCTAACTGTTGATAAGCTTGAATTGCTACATTTTCAGGGGTTAAAGATTGGGCGATCGCAGTGGGATTAAAAGAATTAAAATAAGCAATTCCTAAAGTTAAAATTAAGGTGATTAAACTAATAGAAAAAAAAGAAATAATGTTATTTTTACTTTGCATAAAAATTAGGGATCAAAATGACTCATAACTAATGACTAATGACAGAGGAATAATGACCAATGATTAAAAATTAATCCCCAATAATTTCGGGTTGAGTTAATTCATCAGACATTTCAATAATGGCACGAATAACGGGTTTCATTAAAGGATCTTCGAGATTTTCAAACTCCTCATAACGCCTACGTTTAGCACGATTAGCCACTTGCACAGTAATTTTATAACGATTAGAAGCCGCCGCCATTAATTCATCAGAACGATACATAATTTGAGATGAATTAAAGGATTTTCTTTTATACATTCTTTTCATCATAGATGATTTGAGATTAATCAAAATAGGGTTTAATTACTTTTTTGATTTTATCACTTAAAAGACAATATTGGAAAATAGCCTCCTGTCTACCTCACCCCTTGCCCCTCTCCTCAGCAGAGATTAAAAATAAATTTTGACATTTTGAAAAGTCTGTGATATATTAGTAATTTGTAAGCGGATGTGGCGGAATTGGTAGACGCGCTAGATTTAGGTTCTTGTGTCTTACGGCGTGAAGGTTCGAGTCCTTTCATCCGCACTCAAAAAATAAAGCGAGAGGTTTTAACCTCTTGCTTTATTTTTTTATTCGATTTATTGATTTAAGGCTTTAATTAAGCTAGTTATTTGATCAAAAAATCCGGCTTTTTTCTGAGGATTTTGCTGTTCATTTAAACTATTTTCTTCAATTGGATTTAATAATTGATCTAAATATTCTCCCACTGGTTTATTGTTTTCTTGAGCTATCAACTCATAATCATCATCTTTTTCTCTTAATACCAACCAAGGTGAGGGATAATAGCGATATAACATTGCTCCCTCTAAGGGACGAATATAATAAGATGATTCTAAAATACTCAGAAAACGCTCTCTTAATTGACGAGCGGCATAACCGATTCCTACCACTGCCACATCTTCTAGTTGAGGTGTAAGTAGGATCACAGGGCGATCACCAACGATATTACATAATTTTTCCACTTTTTCCACTTCCACCGAGGAAGGGCAAACCAATAAAAATAGTTGATCATCATCACTCACTTTAGTTTCCACAGAAATTAAACGACTGCCGAGATCAACCACTTTAAAAGAGGTTTCCCCCCAGTCACGCCGTGCTAAGGCGGCCGCCCCCGTATCAGTAAAAATCACTTTTAAACCCATACCATAGTCGGCAAAAAAATCAGCAAATTGTTTAGCGATCATCTGTGCTTTTAAAGCAATTTCAGGAAAAACTAATTCAACTTGTAATCTATTTAAACCATCATTTAAAGCCTGTTGAGTTGCAATTTTAGCTTGATTAATTGCCTCATCTAAAGATTGAGGAAGATTGGGAATAGAACTGATCATAATTAGAAATTTAAAATAAATAATTTAAAATAATTTAGTTATTAAATAATTGTCAATTACCAATGGTCAACTGTCAATTGTTTGCCCCCAAATAGTGGCTAAAATTTGACGAGAACCTCCATAATTGCGATGTTCTCCTAAATAAATTCCTTGCCAAGTTCCTAAAGCAAAACGGCCATTTTTCACCGGAATTAAAACTTGACAACCCATTAAAGAAGATTTGATATGTGCGGCCATATCGTCATTTCCTTCGATCGTATGAACAAAATAATTAGCACCATCAGGAATTGCTTGATTAGACCATCTTTCAAAATCTCCACGCACATCTGGATCCGCATTTTCATTAATAGTTAAAGAAGCAGAAGTATGTTGGAGAAAAAGTTGAGCCATCCCGACTTTAAAATGTTTTAAATCTTGTAAATTTGCCTCAATTTCTGAGGTAATCAAATGATAACCTCGAGGACGAGGTTTTAAATTAATTTGTGCTTGACGAAATAACATTTTTTGTTTAATTTTTTCACAACAAATTTTGGCAAAAAAACTTTAATTTTATTTAGATTTTAGTCAACTCAAAATTAAAATTTTTTAATTTTGTTCAGCTATTTTTGACAAGAAAAGCTACAATATTTAATTATACATTAATTCAACAAGGATCAATCATTTAAACTATGTCATTTTTAACTAAAATTTTTGCGAAAATTCGTTTAAGTATGTTAGGCTTAGTCGTGGGGGGCATTTTGACGGTGATCGGCATTATTGCCTACGCTACAGGTAACGCCACCGTTAATTTAGCCGGTTTTTTCTATGGTATTCCGTTATTTTTGGGAGGATTAGCATTAAAAGCGGCCGAATTACCTCCCGTTCCCTTAAAGGAAGCCAGTGCAGAAATTTTAAAATTAAGAGAAAGTCAAGCCACCTTAATTCAAAATCAAATTCGTCAAGATGTCACTCGTTATCGCTATGGGCAAGATGCGCATTTAGATGAGTCTTTACAAAAATTAGGTTTAAGCCCAACGGATGAAGAAAGACCGATTTTAGATGGTTTAAAAGAGTTAGTAATTGAGGAAAAATATGCTTTAATGTTAGAGTTTTATTCTCCTTTAATTGCCTTAGAAAAATGGCAAGAAAAACAGGATAAAATTACTCGTTTTTTTGGGCCTAATATTGAAGTAACGATTGAAAGTCCAGCAGAAAATCGAGTTAATTTAGCATTAATTAGTAATCAAAAATAAGGCCATTACTTCATTAAAATAGGATGATTTTGTAGGGATATAGGGTTGCTATTTCCCTACAATAATTAATAATTAATTATTTTTCCAAACGAATCACATACCATTGAAGATAATTACCATCTTCAAATTCCAATTCACAATAATTATCTAATAAATATTGAGCTTTTTTTTCTAAAGTTTCAAATTTGTTTAACTGTCGTGGTAAAATATCAGGATGATCGTTTATTATTTTTTGTAATTTATTTAATAATTCATCATAACTAACAAAAGTTTCCGGTTGATTCGTTTCTAAAATTACAAAGCCATCTTCTTGATACATAATTGAATCTGCCATAAAAATTAACCTCTTGAATGATCAATTTAACTAAAATTAATTAATCTCTTATTATAAAACCATGAATCAACAATTTGACAATCCTTTTTTAAATCTTAATTATGAAACAGCCTTAGAAAACTTAGGAGATGATTATTTTGATATTGTAGCGGCCGCCGAATTTCCTGAACATATTTTAAGATTTCGTAATGATCAATTATTAGCTAAAATTGGATTAAAAAAAGAAGAAGTTAGGGAAGATCATTTTGTTGAAGCCTTCGGTTATTTTTACAGTCAACGCCCCTTTTTAGCCCTAAAATATCACGGTTATCAATTTGGCGAATATAACCCCTATTTAGGGGATGGTAGAGGTTTTCTTTATGGACAAATTAGGGGAATTGATCATAATTTATATGATTTTGGCACAAAAGGATCAGGCCGCACTCCTTACTCCCGAAATGCTGACGGCAGACTAACATTAAAGGGAGGAGTAAGGGAAGTTTTAGCCGCCGAAGCCCTACATTCTTTAGGTGTAAAAACATCTCGTTGTTTAAGTTTAATTGAAACGGGTGAAGCCTTATGGCGTGGGGATGAACCCTCTCCGACTCGTTCATCTGTGATGATTAGATTTAGTCTTTCTCATCTGCGTTTTGGCACTTTTGAAAGATTACATTATATACAACGATCTGATCTGATTAAAAAATTATTAGATCATGTTATTAATTACTACTATCCAGAGGTAACAAATGCTAAAATTGAACATCAAGAAGAACGATATTTAATGTTTTATGAAAGTTTAGTTAATCGAGTAGCAAAATTGGCCGCCCAGTGGATGAGTGCGGGTTTTTGTCATGGTGTATTAAATACAGATAATATGTCAATAACTGGGGAAAGTTTTGACTATGGGCCTTATGCTTTTATTTTAAATTATAATCATCAATTTACGGCCGCCTATTTTGATTATGGAGGGCGTTATAGTTATGGGAATCAACCTTTTATTTGTCGTTTAAATTTAGAAATGTTACAAGTCCCTTTAAAAATGATAGTATCCTCAAGGAAATTAGAAAATATATTAGTAAAATTTGATCAAATTTATCAGCAAAATTATAAAGAATTAATGTTAGCAAGGTTAGGTTTTAAAGAATTATCATTTTTTGAATCTGAAGAAATTTTAAAATTAACCATTCAAATATTAAAAGAAAGTCAAATTATTTATCATCACTTTTTTGCAGAATTAGCCCAAGGTTTTCAAACAATTTGGCGAGAAGAAGCATCAACAATTTTAGAAAATGCCTATTTTATTAACGAATTAAATCAACTAGGGGAAATTTGGCAAAAATGGCAAAACTTATATAGTAAAATTCTTAATAATTATGCTTTATCTGACTTAGAAATTATCCAAGAAAGATTACTTTATTATAACCCAAAAACCGCCTTATTAAAACCATTAATTGAAGAAATTTGGGAGGAAATCGCTAATAACAATAATTGGCAACCTTTTAATAATTTAGTCAAAATTTTACAAGATAAAAACTAATTTTTTGGAACTAAAGACCTAAACTTTGATAAACTTTAATAATATTAATAGATCTACGATTAAAAATTAATTTCTATGATGTGTGATTACCTTGTTCAAATTTTAACCGCGCGAGTCTATGATGTGGCGGTGGAAACTCCCTTAGAAATAGCTCCTAATCTCTCAAAAAGATTAAACAATAAAATACTCTTAAAAAGAGAGGATATGCAATCAGTTTTCTCTTTTAAACTGAGGGGAGCTTACAATAAAATGGCACAATTAAGTCCAGAATTATTAAAAAAAGGAGTAATTGCGGCCTCGGCGGGTAATCACGCACAGGGAGTGGCTTTAGGAGCTAGTCGCTTAGGCACTCAAGCCATCATTGTGATGCCCGTTACCACCCCCCAAGTTAAAATTGATGCGGTTAAAGCCAGAGGGGGCAACGTGGTGTTACATGGCGACACCTACGATGATGCTTGTGCCTACGCCCGTCAACTCGAAAAAGAAAAGGGCTTAACTTTTATCCATCCCTTCGATGATCCCTACGTTATCGCAGGGCAAGGCACTATTGGCATGGAAATTTTACGCCAATATCAACAACCGATCGATGCTATTTTCGTGGCGATCGGTGGTGGCGGTTTAATCGCCGGAATTTCCGCCTATATTAAGAGGTTATATCCTGAAATTAAGATTATTGGAGTTGAACCAGTGGATGCTGATGCGATGAAACAGTCTTTAGAGGCTGGCCATCGGGTAAAACTCTCTCAAGTGGGCTTATTTGCCGATGGTGTAGCCGTTAAAGAAGTAGGAGAAGAAACATTCCGCCTCTGTCAACAATATGTGGATGAAATCATCTTAGTTAGCACCGATGACACTTGTGCGGCGATCAAAGATGTGTTTGAGGATACCCGCTCAATTTTAGAGCCGGCCGGGGCATTGGCGATCGCAGGGGCAAAGGCCTATGTAGAAAGGGAAAAAATCGAAGGAAAAACCCTTGTGGCGGTGGCTTGTGGGGCCAATATGAATTTCGATCGCCTCCGTTTTGTAGCGGAAAGGGCGGAGTTAGGGGAAAGACGGGAAGCGATCTTTGCCGTCACAATTCCCGAAAGGCCGGGCAGTTTAAGAGAGTTTTGTGAGCTTTTAGGGCGAAGAAATCTAACAGAATTTAGCTATCGCATAGCAGAGGAAAAAGAGGCTCATATTTTTATCGGTGTGCAGATTCAAAATAAAAACGATGCGATCCAACTAGCCCAAACATGGGAAAAAGAAGGTTTTAAGACAATTGATCTAACGGATGACGAATTAACCAAACTCCATTTAAGACACATGGTAGGGGGGCGATCGCACCTAGCCCATCACGAATTATTTTATCGTTTTGAGTTTCCAGAAAGGCCGGGAGCATTAATGCAATTTGTGAGTTCAATGAGTCCCGATTGGAATATAAGTGTATTTCATTACCGTAATAATGGTGCTGATTATGGAAGGATAGCTGTAGGAATCCAAGTGCCTCCCTCAGAAATGAGTCAATGGCAAGAATTTTTAGATAATTTAGGTTATCATTATTGGGATGAAAGTAATAACCCTGCTTATAAATTATTTTTAGATTAAAATAATCCCATTTTGCCAACTGATGAGGTACATTAATTAACAGTTATTTGTTATTAGTTAAAATTAAAAATGTACCTCATTAAATTAATAAATAAATTAGTATAGCAATCCTAAATAGGTTGTGGCAAAATTCCATATTGATAAAGTTTGGGGAAATCAAATATTTGACCATGCACAAAAAACTTAAATAGCCACTTTACTATTTTAAATGATTTACATAAATGATAGAATTGTCTAATAAAATTTTTCACTTGTAGCCAAATATCTTCTACCGGATTTTGTTCTGGAGCATTAGGGGCAAATTTATGACAAGTAATTAACCATTCTTCTTCCAATAAATCTTGATTTATTATAGTTAAATACTCCCTAAATTCTTTTGAGTCATGATAGGTTGCTCCATCCCAAAATATTGCTAATCTTTTTCCTTTTCTTTTTGATAGTAAATACTTGATAAATTTGATCGTATTTTCTGTATTTCCACTTTCATATTCTTTGACAATAAATTCTTTAGTTTGATAGTCTAATGCCCCATAATAAGTTTGTCGGCTTTTTTCATTTTTAATGGGAATTTCTATTCTTTGATCTGTTCTTCCCCAAACATAACCTAAAATGTCTCCCCAAAGTAAATGACATTCATCAATCATAAACACTACAAGCTCTCCACTCTCTATTTCTTCTTTCCAAATCTCTAATTTTTCACTGATTTCTTTTTTTTTAGCTTCGACTAATTCGTCATTTTTAGCCGGATTCTTTTTTGAGTTTTTTCCAACTTATTTTCGCTTCTTTGAGCAAACTATAATAACTTTGATTGGATTTATAAATAATATTATATTCTCGCTCTAAATAAATTTTTAAATCTGATAATCTTAAATATTCTTGCTCTCTTAACCAATTAATAACTTGGTCTTTTTCTTCTGGTTTTAATTCACTTTTAGTTCCTTTAAACTGTAATTTCAAGCTTTCTACTCCACAAAAAAGAGCTTGATTTTTCCACATACTAATAAAGCTATGAGAAACTTGTAATAATTCTTTTACTTCATGGTATGATTTTCCTTCTAAAATCATTTTGACAGCTAAAGCCCTTTTTATTTCTTTAGCCTCTTTTGTTTGATTGATAAAATCATTTAACTCAGAAATAATGTTCATTTTTTTTTCCTTGAATTTAGATTATAATTAATATTATATCTGTTATGACCTATTTAGGATTGCTATATATCGCAAAAAATAAATAAATGATACAAATTTTAGTTTTGTTAATAAACTTTAAATGCTCTCTCAATTTAATAGACTTAAAAAAGGTCTAACTGATACAGTATTCCCTTCAATATTAGTAATTTCTACTAACATATCTGTTGTTAAAATAAGATTATTTTCTTCACAAATAGCGGAATACCAAGTTCCACAAATATAAATTTGACCTTTATGATAAGGTAAAATTGTAATAGTAACTACTCCTCTTTTCCCTATTAAATGACGTGGATCATTAAAACTTAAGCGTTGTTCTTTTTTTCCTAAACTAAACATAATTGTTAATCTCCTTACGTTATATTTTTTATTCGGTTAGATTATTCAAAATTATGCAGATATTATTATTAATTTTTGTAAAAAAGCCTTAAGTAAAATGTTACTTAAGGCTTAAATAAGAGCATATTTCTTCTTCTCCTGAGTGATTAGTAGACTGGAATATTGTAATCAGAAAAACAACGTTGCTGTTCAAAACCTACCACTGGAAAATTTGTATCAATATTGGTTACATTGTTTCCATAAGCGTTAAGTTCAAGTCCAAAATTAGGATTAGTAGTAGTAGTTCCACTCACACCACCATTCAAGTTATTATTAACACTACCACTAACGATTCCCCCATTGACTGATACACCAGCTTCAGACCCACCTCCTGCATTCCAACCCATACCTTGAGGGAATTGTCGTGCATCAACATAAGTTGTCATTGTATAAGGGACCCAATAAACTTCTAATCGTGCATTACCTTGTTGCATGACCCACGCTTTAGGGACATAAATACAGACTTTTCCTTGATAATTTTGATCAACAGTAATTGCTTGTGCTTTATCATGGAAGAAACTGGCAAGAGAAACTGTTGTTAATGCACCCAAAAGAACAGATTGAAAAAATTTTTTATTACTCATTTTATTTTGACTCCTCAATTTGTAAATTAAGTTTCTGTTTTTTAAGAGAAGGAGTAGGCTATTTTTTATAATAGTTAAATAGCCCACTGCTTTTTTTATCTACTCACGATCATTACGGGCTTTTTCCCATGCTTGATCACGGGCTGTTTGAGCATCGTAATTTGTTGATTCATAGGTTTTACCTGTTTGGTTATCACGCACCGTAGCGGTATGTGTATGCCAATCTTGACCACCAAGTCCAAATAAAACGTCACCATTATCAGTGGTAGTAGTATCGTAACGAGGGTTAGACATCGTTTTGTCTCCTATTTTTATTTAAATTTTGTTTAGTTTTTAAGCAATTTGTTGAATTAACTCTTTGCTTATGTATCTTTTATAAAATACTTTTTAAAGACTGTCAGTCAGTTATAGTTATTACTTAAAAAAATTTTTTTAGTTAAAAATAGTTACATTTAGTTAAAAAAGTAAGAAATAGTTAAAAAAGTTTTGCTAAACTTAGTTCAATTTGATTAAAGTTACTTAACTATGGATGCTGAAACTGCTGTAATGTTTGTTGATAGGTTGATTTCTCAGAAAACAGGGGAACACCTTACCCATGAGCAAAGAGAAATTTTTAGAGGTGTTTGGGATGGTAAAAAATATCCTCAAATTCTTGAGGATTCAAAGATTTATGCTTATTCAAAAAATCCAGAACAACAAGCTAAAACCACTGCCAGTAATTTATGGCAATGTTTAACAAAGATTTTTAATGAAAAGATTAGTCAAAAAAGTTTAAGGGCAACAGTAGAGCGTAAGTATAAAGAATTTTCTGAAAATCAAGGTAGTGAGAGCGTCTCGCTCTCTAATAATTCTGATCACAACCAAGATATAGGGGGATCAGACCCCAATTTTGTAGGTAGAGAAGATGCGATCGCCCATTTAAACAATCTGATTCAACAGGGGAAAAAAGTAATACAAATAATTGCTTCGGGAGGTACGGGTAAAACTGTTTTAGCTCAAAAATATCTCAATGATCATTTTCCCAAAGTTTTAGAATTTAATATTGCTAAAGAAAGAAAAGATATAGCTTCTGTTGAAAGTTTATTAGAGGAAAAATTACGTCAATTAGGAGAAGAACCCGGACGGGAATTTATGGTATCTTTAGATCGCCTCAAACAGAAGCTTAAAACCGAAAAGATTGGCATTTTAATTGATAATCTTGAACCTGCTTTAGATCATAATGGAATGTTTATTAATGGTCATCGTAGTTATGTGGAATTATTAAAAGTTTTAACCGATATTAGTGTTAATTCTATTACTTTTATTACCAGTCGTGAGCGTCTGGGTGAAAGTTTAGATATTACTCTTTATAATTTACCTAGTTTAACTATTTCGGCATGGGGTGAATATTGGCAAAATCAAAAAATTAACACCGATAGCCCTATTTTTACGGAAATTTATAAAGCTTTTGGTGGTAATGCTTTAGCGATGAAAGTATTATGTGAGATGATTATTAATGATTTTAAAGGTGATATGGTTGCTTATTGGCAAGATCAGAAAATAGAAGATAGTTTAATGATAGAAAAAGCTGTAGAAAATTTAATTAAGGAACAATTTGAAAGATTAAAAATGATTAATCTTTCTGCTTATAATTTGCTGTGTCGCTTAGGATGTTATCGTTATCAAGATGTGCCAACTGTATCAGAAAAAGGTTTATTTTGTTTACTGTGGCATCTAACAGAAAATAAACAAAAAAAAGAAGTGATTAAAGTATTAAAAGAACGGGCTTTAGTTGAATTTAATAATGGGGATTATTGGTTACATCCTGTTATTCGAGAGGAAGCAATTGAGAGATTAAGAAATAGTGAAGATTGGGAAAAAGCTAATACCCAAGCGGCAGAATTTTGGACTGAAAGTGTTAAAAGTGTTGAAACTATTAAAGATGCTTTAACTGCTTTTGAAGCTTATTATCATTATTTGAATATTGGAGATTATGATCAAGCTGGTTATGTACTTACATTAGCAAGAAATAATCAATGGGAAAAAAAAGAATATATTGTATGTTCATGTTATAGGTTAGGTTTATTAAATCAAACAATTATTAATATAGAAAAAATTATTAATAAAATCAATAATAATCATAAGCAAGGATATACTTTAGCTAGATTGTATAATAACTTAGGAGATTTATATTGGTTAACTGGTTGCCTTTCAAAAGCAATTAAAGCACATCACAAAAGTATGATGATTGCAACCGAGTTTAATATAAAACAACTCAAAACGGTTTCTTACTTCAATATTGCTCTTTGTCTGATAGATATAGGAAATATAAAACCAAGCATAATTTTTTGTAAAAAAGCATTAGACATCTCTATAATATAATATAAATAAAAAAATTAAGCTATCATCAACAAAAATTTTAAGGAGAAATAGCCAAAATGAGTAATTATACTTGGCAATATATTCAAGATCACAAACAAGCAACTAAAAGATTATTAGGAATTAATTATGAACAATTAGAACTGCTAATCGCACATCTTTTAATCTTGGAGAAACAAGCAAAAGAAGAATCTGAAAAACAAAAAACTAGAATTATCAATTCCGGTGGTGGTAGAGAGAGTAAACTTTCAAAAGAAAACCAGATTATTTTGACTTTAATTTATTTAAGACATCATCTGAGTTTTCAACTATTAGGTATCGTCTTTCAAGTAAGTGAATCAACTGCGAATAATTTGTTTGATTATTGGCAAAAATTATGAGAGAAGCTTTGCCATGCTCTTTACTAGAACAAGTAAAAAGTCCCCAGAAAAAATAGAAGAAATGTTGGAAAAATTGAAGGAAAATGAATTATTAGTAGATAGTGAAGAACAGCCAAGAGAAAGACCTTTAGACTATGAAGAACAGAAAAAATATTATAGTGGAAAAAAATGTGAACATACTTTTAAAAATCAATTAATTAGTCTTCCAAAAGGCAGAGATATTGTGGATGTAGTGGCGGGAAAACCAGGTCCTTCAAGTGATATTAACATTTGTCGTCAAAATCTCAAGAAGTTTGGGATGAATCAAATGTTTAAAGGGGATAAAGCTTATGTGGGAGAGCCACAAATTATTACCCCAAAGAAAAAACCGAAAAAAGGAGTATTAACTCAGGAAGAAAAAGAAGAAAATAAAAAGATTTCATCGGTCAGAATATTTATAGAACATTTAATTAGAATCATAAAAATATGGCGAGTAGCAAGAGAAAGATTTAGATTAAGAAAAGATAAATATCAGTCAGTATTTTTAACAGTTTGTGGGTTAGTGAGATTAAGAATTGAGAGTTTAGTTTTAGAAATAGTAAAATCATCGTCATCAAGTGAAGTAATTGATGTTTTAATCAGTCATACTTTTGGGAGGAAATTAGATTTAGAGGAAATTTTGACGTGAAATTAACTTTACGGCGATTGATTGCTGAGTGCTGATTAAAGATGAAACTGTTACCATATAAGCTTTATCAGTTATTGGAGATGTCTATTACCGATCAAAAGAGTAGACATCCTTAACCAAGGTTGCCCTTGGTTGTACAAACTGGATATTTGCTTCATTACCCCGATTTTGAAGCTTGATAATCATTAACTGAAACCAGTCGCCAATGAGAATCTTCTGTTAATTCTAAAACCCATTGATGATACTTAAATAAACTCTCTCGATGTCCCACACTGATAAAAGTTGTTCGTGATCTTTGTAACTCCTGATATAACATTTCCTCGTTCTTTAAGTCTAAAGCACTTGTGGCCTCATCTAAGATGACATAGCGCGGATGGGTAACTAACAATCGTGCAAACGCAAGACGTTGTTGTTCTCCTAAAGATAATATATTCTCCCAAGGAACTTCAGCATCAAAGTTATCAACTTTTGTGACTACATTTTGAAGATTAACTTGTTGTAAAACTTCTTCAAGTTCTTGATCTGTCATGGTACGGGTTGTTTTAGGATAAAGTAACTGTTCTCTTAAAGTACCCAAAATAATATAGGGACGTTGAGGTAAAAAGAGAAATTCTCCTAAGGCGGGTCGCCTTAAACATCCCTCTCCTGCATTCCAGAGGCCGGCAATGGCTCTTAATAAAGAGCTTTTACCCCTGCCACTAGGCCCAACAATTAATAAGCTTTCTCCCGTTTCAATCGAGAGGGATAAATCCTCCACAATCACTTTTTCATAATCCGGTGTTTGTAGAGTCACATCCTCAAAACTGATTTTCTTTTGTTCGAGAGTTTGAATGGTACTGGCATTTTCCTGTTCTCTGGTGACTTCTTCCAAAGCCGATGAAAATTCCGATAGACGCTCAACATAACTGGAAAATCTGCCCGATGAGCCAAATTCGAGGATTAACTCGGAAAATCCGTTAGCAAACATACTACAGGCAATAATAGCTTGATTAACCTGCCCGAAATCAATTTCTCCACGAATATAGGCCGGGGCAAAAACGATAAAGGGAAATATTTGAATTACTGAGCGGTAACCCCGACTGAAAAGATCTTGATTTTTTTCCCAATTAATTTTACTGAGTGAACTTCTGATTAAATTAGTAAATCGGCGCTCAATAATTTTTGATTCTTGATTTTCTCCTTGAAAAAAAGCAATTGATTCGGCATGATTGCGAACATGGGTTAAAGTATAAGTGTAATTGGCTTTCGATTCTAGTTCTTCTTGAGTAATTTTATCTAATTCTTGACTTAAATAAACTGCAATTAAATTGCCGATAATGGTATATGCAATTAAAATAAGGGCGGCCAGTGGCGAAATTGAGAAAAGAATGACTAAAAAAGTCGTCATTTCTAAGACTTTTTCTAATAAAATCGCTACAAAATTAACCGCATTTCTGGCAATGGGTTCTATTTCTTGAGCCAGTCTTTGATCTGGATTATCTACATCGGATCTAAAATTGATTTTATAATAGGCTCGATCGCCCAAATATTGACCAACTATCTCCCGATTAAGCCATTGATACCAATTGATTATAATTCTTTTTTTTACAAGTTTAGAAAAGGCGGTAAACAGAGTAATTAATAGTAATCCCAAGCCATAAATTGAGAGGATTGTGATAAATTTAGAAAGGTTTTTGTCTTGAATAATAACATCAACTAAATAGCGATTAACAAAGCTATTCACCGCATTGGAGGCAACCAGACCTACAATTAATAAGATCAGGAGCAAGAGCATTGCCCATGAACCCATGACTTCGGAAAAGGGCCTCCCTTTGGGATCCTTTGGATACCAGTAAGGGGCGGCAATTATTTTCAAATTATCGAAAAATTGAGTAAAACTTTTTAAGGGTTGTTGTTGAAAAAATTTAGTTTGCATAGTCTCAATACAGGGTAATTGTTAGCAAATGTCTTTAAGTCGGAACGAAAAGGCATAAATAGGCAGATTTAATCCCTTAAAAAAGCCTCCAAATCAGCAAGTTCTTGTAAAATTAAATCCTCATCAATCTCCTGCTGAACTTCACTCAAATCAATCATCTTCTGGGCGGGTTTTTGAATTTGTTCACCGAAAATATGCTCGAAAAGATAATCAACCAAGCGTCTAATATTGGGAAAATCAAAGACTAAAGAAGTGGACAAGGTAACTTCTAATCCTTTCTCTAAACGATTTTTCAATTCAATAGAGGATAAGGAGTCAATCCCCATTTCAATCAATCCTTGTTCTGGATCGGGCATCCCTTTAATTCCCAAAATAATTCTGACTTGTTTGCCAACATATTCTAACAAATATTCCCTACGTTCTCCTAAAGAAATCTCCTCTAAAAGATAGCGTACAGAAGGGGATTTTGGAACGGGCTTAATGGGGGTTTCACCAAGTCCTAAATTTTTGAGTAGGGGTTTATCTCCTTTAAATTGATAGATCTTTTTAAAGCGAACCCAGTCTACATCAGCGATTAAAACTTGTGTTTGATTAGAGGCGATTATGGCATCCATTGCCGAAAAAGCCGTATCAAGATCAATTTCCCTCATTCCAATCTGTTTGAGCCAGTCTTCATACTCTTGAGAAACAATACCATTACCTGCTAATAAGGCCCAATTTAAAGTAGTTGCTCTGAGTCCTTGAAGATGACGCACATAAGCCAATCCATCCATAAAATGACTAACGGTATCATATAAACCTTGTTCTTTCGCTCCCCAAATAGCACCTGCCGAAGAAAATAGCACAAAATAGTCTAATTCAATTCCTAAAGATAGCTGATGTAAATTCCAAGAGCCTTTAACTTTTGCCTGAAAAATAGCTTCGAGATCCTCAAAAGTACAGTCTTTTAATTCAGCTTGTCGGCCTGAGATTCCGGCAAGGTGGAAAACTCCCCTTAGGGGATAGGGGCTTTTTTCAATCTGGCTGAAGATGGACTCCATCGCCTCAAAATTACCTACGTCTGCGCAAATGACTTGGATTGATGCCCCTTTTTGCTCTAATTTTCTGAGGGTTTGTGAGATTTCCATTAATTCCGTTTCGCTGTCCCACCGAGAACGGGATGAGAAGGGGCGGCGGGTCGTCAAAATCAGATGTTTCGCTCCTAAATTGACTAAATGTTGAGCTAATTCTAACCCTAGATGTCCTATTCCCCCCGTAATTAAATAGGTAGAGTTCGATCGCATCTCAAGGGGTTTTGTCTCTAAAGACTTCTGGGGAAGCAAACGTGCCACATAACTTTGACTTTGGCGCAAAATCAAATGATCTTCATCCCCAATCTGAGTTAATCCTCTGATTAATTCCTCTGTTTTTTGATTAATATTCACATCAGGATCAAGATCAATCATACCCCCCCATAAATGAGGATTTTCTAGGGCAATAACACGCCCCATCGCCCAGAGGGGAGATTGAGCCAAAAAGGTAGGCTTTTGTGAGTTAAAGGTTTGGCCGCCCTGAGTAACAAGGAACAATTTAGGAGAATTGGGAATTTTTTGAAGGGCTTTGAGAAGATTTAACAGATAGTTACACCGATTTAATAAAATAGATTCTGGTTGATTTTCTTGATCATTATTCACAAGATAAATAATCTGATCGGGTTGTGGATTCAAGCTAAACCATTCTTCTAATTGTTCTAATTGATGGCCATTTAAAGCATATTCAAAAGATGATAGCTCAGTGTTTTTATTACTTTGATAAATTATCTGACAAGACTCATAATTTTCGAGAATTTGCTTTTGAAGGGCAAGGGGAAAAGCATTTGTTTCTGGTTTTATATCGGTAAAAATTAACCAATTTTTGCCCAGATGATTGACTGATTCTTGATTTTGAGCAACAATAATACTTTGTTGAAATAAAGCTTTATCTATTTTTTGATCGGGAGAAACCGATTTAACTTGGGAAAAGCCGGATTTGAGCAGAATTGATTCCCAAGTTGAGGCCGTAATAATGGGATGATTTGGGCGTAAATCATAGTCGCTAAAACGCCACCAACCTTGAGTTACACCAAAAATTAAATCAATCCAGTTAGATTGATGGGTTAATTCCAACAGTAATAAATGACCACCTCGGCGCAATAAACTCTGAATATTAGGCAAAGTTTCCTCTTGTAAAGAGGCGGTAGAATGTAAAACATTGGCGGCAATAATTAAATCATAATCACCTGAATCAAAACCTTGTAATTTCGGGTCTTTTTCAATGTCAAGAACCTTATATTCTATAGTAGAACAATCTGAAAAAATCTCTTTTGCTGTCTCTAAAAAGACGAGGGAAACATCGGTAAATGTGTAATGAATAGGATGAGAATGACAAGCTTTGAGAACTTGTTGGGTTGTCGCCCCAGTTCCTGCACCGATTTCGAGAATACGCAGGGGGCGTGAGGTGTCAGCATTTGAGAGCAAAAGTTCAACCGTTTTAGAGATGGTCTGATTGAGAATTTTAGCCCAAGATGTATTTTTATAAAAATCTTTTGCTCCTATTTCCTCAGAAAAGAGAATGGATAAAGGCGGAATTTCTCCTGTTAAAATGGCCGCTAAATTTGTGGACACTCGCCAAAATAAGCTTAATTCTATCTTAGCATTAGGATAATGATTAATTAAATGCTCTAAAGCTAAATCAGGGTTAGAATTAGCTGAATCTTTGATGATTTTCCAGCCAGAATTTTGCTTTTCTAAAATGCCATTTTTAGCTAATATATCTATGCAATGATTCCATAAGCCTTGATGTTCTACTTTAATCTTCTGTTGAAACACAGAAAGAAAGGTGTTAATTTCAAAAAGTTTTAAATCTTTTAGCGCTTTTATAATAAAATCGGCGGTCAATTTTTCCATTTCACAAAAAGCCAGATCAACCCCTGTTAATTCTGGGGATTGGAGTTGGGGTTCTAAGTAAGCCTCTAAATCCGTTTTTAAAGTTGTGAGGTTGTGCAATTTCCCATTTCCTAAACCAGAGGGAAGCCATGCCACTTGATAGAGCAACTCAGCAAAGTTAGATTTTCCCGGATCTTGATGATGAAGTTTAATTAATTGTTGCACAAGTGCCGATACTGTTTCCTGTTCATCCTCAGAATAATTACCAGTTTTCAAGAGAGTTTTTATTAAATTATCACTCTCTTTTTGAGATAACATTTTAACTAAATTAGATTCTTTTGCAACCGTTGTGGAGGATGTTTTTAAGGGAATCCAATGTTGACGTTTTTCAAAGGGATAGGTAGGTAAAGGGCATCTTCGGGAATGGTAATCTTTCTCAAAGCTAAACCAATCTATGTCTACCCCACGAACATAAAGCTTCCCGAGACTTTCTAACAACACTTGCCAATCGGAAAATCCTGAGCGTAAACTAGGTAAAGTTAGGGGTTCAGATGAAGATAAAGACGACTGAACAATAGCTGACAGAACAGGTTGAGGCCCAATTTCAATAAAAGTATCACAGCCAAGAGCCTGTAGGGATAAAACCCCTTGATGAAATTGTACCGTATTGAGTAAATGTTGAATCCAATAGTCAACACTCATTATACTCTCATTTGCGACTTCTCCCGTTAGGTTAGAAATCAGAGGAATGTGAGGTTTACTAAAAGAAATTTCCTCAAGAATAGCTTTAAATTCTGTCACCATTGGCTCAACTAAAGGAGAGTGAAAACCATGAGAAACTTTGAGTTGACGAACTTTAATTCCTAGATTTGTAAAGTGATCAAATAATTTTTCAATTAAATATTTTTCTCCAGAAATTACCGTATGTTGTGCGCTGTTAATAGCGGCAATGGCGACTTTGATCCCTTGTTTTTCACATTCTTTGATCACCGATTTTTGATCAAGAAAAACAGCCATCATTGCCCCCTGATTTTGAGGTAATTTACCCATCAAATTACCTCGATTAGTAACAAGTTTTAAGCCATTTTCAAGATCAAAAACCCCTGCAAAACAAGCGGCCGAATATTCACCTAAACTATGGCCTAAAATAGCGGCTGGTTTGATCCCCCAAGAATGCCATAATTGAGCGAGGGCAACTTCAATCAGAAATAAGGCGGGTTGAGTATGGGCAGTTTGAGTTAAGGTGTCATCTCCCTGAGCAAAAATCACATTTAAGAGGGATTTACCCGTTAGTTTTTGATAGTAGGTTTCCCCCTGATCTAAAGTTTGCTTAAAGGTAGGTTGAGTCTGATAAAGTTCAGATGCCATGCCCCCATATTGAGAACCTTGCCCCGTGAATAAAAAGGCAATTTTAGGCGGTTTTTTTTCATCAACTTTACCGTTAATTATTGAGTCATAACCTTTTTCAAATTGCTGTAATTGCTCAATCAAATCAGTATATTTAGAACCAGTTAAGGCCAAACGATGGGAAAAATGAACCCGGCCGGTATTCGCTGTAAATACCACATCGCACAGATCTCCTTCGGGTTGATTTTCTAAAAAGTCTCGGTAGCGACTCCCCAACTCTTTTAAAGCGGTTTCGGTTCGAGCCGAAAGGGTCAACAAATGATAGGGGCGTTTGCTCTGATTTTCTTCGGCCATAATGGGGGGGGCTTCTTCTAGGATCACATGGGCGTTAACTCCGCCAATACCTAGAGAATTAACCCCTGCTCGGCGGGGCGATTTTTCCCCTTGAGTTACCCAAGGCTTGGCCTTGGTATTGATATAAAAAGGAGTCTGAGCAAAATTAATTTGAGGATTAGGAGTTTGAAAATGTAATGTAGGTGCTATAGTTTGATGTTTGAGCGCTAAAGTTGCCTTAATTAAACCTGCAATACCCGAAGCAATTTGCATATGTCCGATATTGGTTTTGACCGAACCTAAAGCACATTGCTCAGAATTGCCTCCTTGATAGACTTTCGCTAAAGCATCAACTTCAATGGGATCCCCAAGGGGCGTTCCCGTGCCATGAGCCTCAACAAAACCAATGGTATTAGGCTCAACCCCTGCAACCGCTAGAGCTTCCAGAGCGGCCGAAATTTGCCCTTCTCCCCCCGGAGCCGTAAACCCTAATTTTGTGCCACCATCATTATTGATCGCAGAGCCTTTAATAACTGCGTAAATATGATCACGATCGGCTAAAGCATCTGATAATCTTTTGAGCAGAACTACCCCCACCCCACTGCCAAAAATAGTCCCCTTTGCTTGGGCATCAAAGGCGCGACAATGACCATCAGGAGAAACAATCAATCCCTCTTGGTACAAATAACCTATTTTTTGAGGAGAATTAATTGAAGCCGCTCCAGCTAAAGCCATGTCACTTTCTCCACTGATTAAACTCTGACAAGCCAGATGAGCCACAACTAAGCCAGTAGAACAAGCTGTCTGAATATTAACGCTCGGGCCTTGTAAATTGAGTTTATAAGAAATTCTGGTGGTTAAATAGTCCTTATCATTGGCCACCATCGTTTGAAACCCGCCCATTGAGTCTAAGGTGAAGGGTTGTAATTCATCATTACTATCTAATTGCCCCCGATTAGGATAACAATTATTCATTAAATAAGTGTTCATACTTGCACCTGCAAATATGCCGATTGATCCTTGATAAATGTGAGGATTATAACCTGCATTTTCCAAACATTCCCAACTACATTCAAGAAGTAATCTTTGCTGAGGATCCAGTAATTCCGCCTCCCTATCTGTGTAACCAAAAAATTCACTATCAAAGTATTCAACCCGATCTAAAATTGGTCGAGCTTTAACATAATTAGGCTGATTAAAAAGCTCTGGAGATACTCCCGATTCTAGTAATTCTTCATCTGAAAAGAAAGAAATCGTTTCCACTCCATTTTTTAAATTTTCCCAGAATGTGGTTAAATTATCAGCCCCCGGAAATTGCCCGGCCATGCCAATAATTGCGATGTCATGGCTTTCAAGGTGGCCACTGGTTCTATTTTTGGCGCGCAGACGGCTTTTTTGTTCGATAATTTGGGTAGTATTTGATTCTTGACTTAGGAAACGGGCAAGGGTAGCAACGGTGGGATTTTTAAACATTTCAGCGATGGATAGCTGACAGTTAAAGAGTTTTTCGAGTTGATTTTGAACACGGATTAAGTGTAGAGAATGCCCCCCCAGTTCAAAAAAGTTATCATGTAAACCTACTGAATTTAACTGTAAAACCTCGCCCCAAACCGTTGCGATTTGGCGTTCATGATCTGATTGAGGTAAGGTTTGATTTTTTTGACGTTCTGTTTCTAAATATTGGTTAATTTCTTGGATGCAGTTATGAAATAATCCTTGCTCAAATTGTTTCTTTAATTGAGATTTTTGTACTTTACCAATAGAAGTTTTAGGTACTAAATCTATCTCTAATGGAATAATATAAGCAGGAGAAATGCCGATTTTTTGAGTTAAATGAGTGCGAATTTTTTTAACTACTTTTACCCTCTCTTGAAATTGATCGGATTGGGGGCTAAAAGTAATAACTAATAAATCGGTTTCTAAATTTTGATCAAACACAGCAAAAGCGGCTGTATAAGAGACATTAACCCCTTCTAATTCTTCGATCGCCGTTTCAATTTCATGGGCAAAATAATTAATTCCATTAATAATAATTTCTTGTTTTTCTCGCCCCGTAATAAAGAGTTCCCCATTGAATAAATAGCCCAAATCTCCAGTGGTAAACCACCCTTGTTCAAAAACTTCTCGGTTAAGTTCTTGATTTTGATAATAACCTTTAGTAACAGAATTACCTCGCATTTGAAGCCTTCCAATTTCGCCTTCAGGCAGGGGATTATTTTCCTGATCAACAATGCGAATCGTTGCGCCCGGAATGGGTTTACCGAGAGAGACAAAACTATTTTCTTCGGTGAGTTGATCCCAACTTAAACCCGTTGACCAAGTAATCCCAGAGCATGATTCAGTCATGCCAAAAGCAGGTTTAATGGCAAGATTGGGGAGTTGATGTTTTTCGAGAATTTCTAAAAATAGACGGATCGTTTTTACTGAAACTTGTTCCCCCGCATTGACTAAAAATTTCATCGAAGAAAGATTATAAGATGTTTTTTCAAGTGCTTGTGCTTGTTGGTTGATCAGTGAAAATGCGAAGTTAGGCGCCCAAGAAATGCTGACTTTATACTTTTGAATTAAGTCTAACCATTTGAGAGGGGAACGCAGGATTAATTCCATCGGAACATGAATTTGATGACAGGCCAGATCCACCGCCATAATGCCTAAAAAGACGATCGCCCCCACATGATCCAAGGGCATCCAATTGAGGGTAACTTCTTGAGGGGTAAAACCGTTCATGGCCACGGTACCGGCCGACATAGATAGGATATTATCATGGGTTAACATGACCCCTTTAGGCAGTCCCGTACTGCCAGAAGTAAAGAGTAATAAAGCCGGATCCTGTGGGTTAAGAGTGGGCAATTGATGAGCTTGAGAGGCTGTTTTTCTTAGTGTATTAATCGAGACACATTGCCACCCTTTTAAATGAGAATAAGTCCCTAATTTTTCAATTTCAGTAATTAAGTGATTATCGGATAAAATGAGGGGTTTGTCTAAAAATTTCCAGACATTTTCTAGTTTTTTAACGGCAGAATTTTCCAGATCATAACTAGGCGCAATTGTTAAAGGAACGGGAATAATTCCCCCTAAAAAACAAGCCCAAAGAGTGGGAATAAAATCTTGAGTTTTGGTAATTTGTAGGATAACTTGATCCCCTAATTTTATTCCTTGTTTTTGCAATCCATTTAAGATCAAAAGAGCCTCTTGATATAAGTCTTGATAACTCTGGAAAAAATCACTTGTTTCATTTTGAATGTAAGTGATTCCCTGATTATGATGTTGAGTAGCATCAATTAAGACTTGAGCAAGAGTCTTGGAATTATCTTCTAATTTACCTCCAAAACTAATGGAATGTTTAGACATTTTTAGACCTCATATTTATGTATAAAAAAGTTTTTTTATGTTCGATGATTGGGATAGATTTAGTTTAGTTTGATCTCGCAAAAGTTTTGAGCGATAATTGTTAAAGGATCGATCGCTTTAATTGTCTCAATACCATTGAGTTTGAGAGATTTTGTTAAAAGATGAAATTCCGTACACCCTGAAATATAGGAACGAGTATTATATTTATCTAATAATTCTTCTATATTCCTCAGAATAGTTAAGGGATCATGTCCTCTTTTTAGCACTTTATAAATCATTTCATGGATCAATTGTTGATCATTTTCAGATAAAGAAATAATTTGATCGGCGGCCGCGCAACCTTCATGAAATAATTTTTTCTGATAAGTCCCCGTACTAGCCAATAAAAGACTCGGTTGATTATATTTTTGGAGTTCTTGATCCGCTATTTTGATTAAAGAAATGAGCTTATTCGTCAAATATTCAGGAATTTGAGGTAAAGCATAATGAGCGGTACAACAGCCGATCACGATGCGATCGGCCAGTTTATTTAGATGTTCGAGATTGACTTGAATAAAATCAATAAATTCTTTCTCTTTTCCACTATCAATTGATCCCGTGCGATCGGGTGCACAAGGCAGGGAAAAAACGATCACATTAGGGGATTCTTGCTCTTTTTCAATAAAGGGATTATAGTCATAAATTGACTTAAGAAATTCAGCCGTAACCACTGGCCCCATGCCCCCTAAAACGCCTAGAATCGGTAATTTTGTATTCATTAAATCTTCTCCTAATTGAGTAATTATTATTAATTAAAAGTTAAAGCCTTCCCCAAACAAATCATCATCTTCTTGAACAGAATTTGGTGAGGAAGATAAAGATAAATTGATTAAAGGTTCATGGGGTAATTTTAAGATTTGATCTAGTAATTTACTAAATAAATCTATCAACAATACAATGCGCTCATGAATAAATATATCACTGTTGTATATTAGCTTAAGATACAGTTGTGCTTCTTCCACAAAAATAAATTCTAAATCAAATTTAGAGCTAATCATTTTCGGGTCAATCGAGTTAACTGTAATTCCTTCTAAAGCTAGGTCTACATTTTGATTATTTTGGAGAACAACGGCCACATCAAATAGAGCGTTACGACTAGGATCCCGTTGTAAATTCAAATCAGATATGATCCGATCAAAGGGGTATTCTTGATTGTCATAAGCCTCTAGGGTGGTGGTTTTTACCTTATTAATAACATCAGTAAAACTGTCATTATTTGCTATTTGATCCCTCAAGACTAAAGTATTAACATAAAACCCAATTTGTTCCTCTAAATCAGGATGATTTCTACCCGCAATGGCCGAGCCTATTGTAATTTCATTTTGTTCGGTATAAAGGAATAAAAAGCTTTTAACTAAGCTCACTAAACCCATAAATAAACTCCCATTTTCAGCTTTAATTAACTTCTTAAAACGGTTAATTAATTCTGGATCGGGTTGCCATGTGATTGTCTTACCTTGAAAACTTTGAATAGGGGGGCGGGGATAATCAATCGGTAAGTTAAGACGCGCAGGAGCAGGTGTTAATTTAGTTAACCAATAATCCTTTTGTGCTTGAAGTTTAGAGGTTTTTAATTGATTTTCTTGCCAAGAAGTATAGTCTTTATAATTGATTCTTAGGGGGGGTAATAATTGATAATTTTCTTGTCCATCCGCATGATAATGGGCGAGAAAATCTTTAATTAAAACCCCTGCTGACCAACCATCAGAAATAATATGGTGCATATTAAATAACACAATATAATTTTCTGGGCTTAGTTTGAGTAGGTTAACTTTAATTAAAGGGCCTACTTCTAAATCAAAACTTATCTTAGCATTATGGGTGATCGCCTCATCAATTCGCTGTTGTTGTTCTTTTTCACTATACTCTGTCAAGTCTATTTGTTTGATTACAAAATTCATGTGATCATGGACAACTTGACGAGGTTCATTATTAATTAAAGTAAAGGTTGTGCGTAAAATTTCATGGCGTTGAATTAACTGTTGAAAGGCATTTTCAAAAGCATCAATCTTGAGATTACCCTTAAATTGATAGGCACTAGGCATTCCATAGGCATTATGATTATGATCCAGAAATTCTAAAGCCCAGAGACGGCGCTGGCCATGAGACATAGGATAGGATTTTTGGGGGAGAATGGCCGGGATTGGCTCTTGATAATCAGATTGAGTTTGGGAGATTAAAGCCCCCAATCCCGCAACGGTTGGAACTTTAAAGAAATCAGCCAATTTTACGCATACATTTAATTCTTTATGAACCCGATTGACAACCCTTGACAAAAGTAGGGAATGACCGCCAATTTCAAAGAAGTTATCAAAAATACCGATGGGGTGTTTCGAGAGAAATTGCTCCCAAATCTTAACAAGATTTGATTCTAATTGATTACGGGGAGCAACATAATTAGAATTAACGTAAGATTGACCCATTTCTCCCATTTCTTTTAAAGAATGAAGGTCAAGTTTTCCGTGTCTAGTTAAGGGGAATTGGTTTAAGAAAACAAAGTAACTTGGTATCATGTAAACAGGTAAAAAGTTACTTAAAAATTCTCGAATTTCAGCAATTTCGATCGCTTTTTTAGTTTGACAATAGGCCGATAATTGGGTTTGATTATTAACTTGAATAGGTAAGACAATCGCCCTTTCAATGGGGGCATAATTGGTTAATTGAGATTCAATTTCTCCAGGATCAATGCGATAACCATTAACTTTAACTTGATTATCTTTTCTGCCTATAAATTCAATGACTCCAGTGGCGGTTTGTTTCCCTAAATCACCAGTTCTAAACATAATTTTTGTCTGATCAAGAAAGCTCGGTTTAAATTTTTCTTGAGTCATTTCAGAAAGGTTATGATAACCAGATGCTAAGGCCGCTCCTTCTACACAAATTTCGCCGATAACATGGGGGGGGACGGGATTATCAAATTCATCAAGAACAGATAATTGATTATTATGAAAAACTTGACCAAGGGGAACTTCACCATCTAAATTTTCATTGATTTGATATTGGGATACTCCCACACAAGTTTCCGTAGAACCATAGACATTACTAACAATTTGAGCTTGAAAACGTCTCTTTAAATTTAAGGCCGTTTCTTGATCTAATTTCTCTCCCCCCACTGAGATATATTTCAAGCTAGAAATAGTTTCTTCTGGCTCAAGTAAACCTAAGATTTCTCGATAAATAGAGGGGGTAGTGTGTATTGCATTAATTTGATTTTCTTGTAAGAAAGAAACTAAATGTCCTATATATTTTATTTCATAAATATATAAAGGCGCTCCTATGGTTAAAGGAAGAAAAATATTACGAATAGATGGATCATGGGTAACGGCCGCTGTGAAAATATAGCGCCATTCACGATGTCGATCTAAATCAAAAGTTAGTCGTAAACTTTGAATAACATTAACAATTGAAATGTGACGACCCATCACTCCTTTCGGATTACCTGTTGACCCTGAAGTGTAGAAAATATAGGCAGTTTGGCTCGGATCTCGCCAGATTTGCGGCTCATCTTTATTATATTTTTCAATAAGAGAATCAATTTGATCTAAACAAATTGTTGGCATTTGTTGAGGTAATTTTGTCTCAAAATTACTTTCCGTTAAACACAACTGACAGCCACTATCTTTTAAAATAAATTCAATTCGACTTTGAGGATATTGGTAGTCTATGGGAACATAAGTTGCTCCAATTTTAAAAGTAGCAAGAATGGCGATAATTAAGTTACAATTACGGCCAATCATAACCCCGATCGCTGTTTTTGATTCGGGCTGATATTTGTGCTGTAAATAATGGGTTAAACGGTTTACCTTTTCGTTTAATTCTTGATAGGAAAGGGTTATATTTCCAGCAATTAAAGCCGGAGCATTGGGAGTAGATTTAACTTGAGCAATAAAGTCGTCAATGATAGTAGAATTATCTAAAATTTGGTGACTTTTTCCCCTTAATCCTGCGAGTAATTTTTCCTGTTGAATTGGGGTTAATAATGGTAATTGATAAAGCCGTTGATTATCATTATTAATAATACCCATTAACAGGATTTCAAAACTTTCGAGAAACTGCTCAATTGTCTCTTTTTTAAACAGTTCTGTGTTGTAATTACAATAAATAATCAGGTTATGATCCAGTTCAATTAAATTAAATCCTAAATCAAAAGGTGTGTAACCAATTGGCTCTGGTGGGAGGGATACTTTTAACCCTTTAAATTCAGGTAAAGTTAAACTAGGATCCATATTAAAAGATACGGAAATCAGAGGAGAACGGGAAAAATCTCTTTTCAATTTTAGGGTGGCTAATAAATCCTCTAAAGTATAACTTTGATGACGAAAAGCATTGATCAGAGTTTGCTTAGTCTGTTGCAAATGTTCAACAAAGGACGTTTGAGCATCTACTTGTATGCGTAGGGGCAAAAATTGGGAACAAAAACCAACTAAATTATCACTGCCCTCAATTTGTCGCCCTGAAATGGGGATGCCAATAATTAAATCATCATGAGCGCAAATACGGCGTAAAAAGGCGGTATAAGCGGCGAATATCGTCATAAATAATGTGGCTTTATTTTTGCGTCCCACTTGGTGCAAATTCTGCCCTAGTTCAGGGGCGATGATTTTACTTTGTTGTCCCCCTGTATAAGTTTTAACGCTGGGACGGGGAAAGTCCGTAGGAAGCTCAAAAGTAGGCAATTCTCCCTGATAGGTTTTCAACCAAAAATCACGATGCTCTAACATCTGGGGACTTTGTGCTTCTTGTTCCCGTAAGGCTAAATATTGTTGAAACTGCATTGGCAGTTGAAGAAGCCCTTGAGTTTGGCTATTTTTGGCTGAATAAAGTTGACCAATTTCATTCAAAATTAAACCGAGTGACCAACCATCGGCCACAATATGATGGGTTTTTAATGACAGGAGATAATGGTCAGGTTTTAAACGCATTAAAATAGCAGAAAATAAAGGAGCAATAGACAGATCAAAAGTTTTTTGAGAAAACTGAGAGCGTAGGTTTAAAGCCGTATTTTCTGGGTTTTTTTCATTAGTTAAATCAATTAAATTTAACTTAATGTCAACTTGATTGATAACTTCTTGTAATTCCCCTTGTTCTAAAATTTTGGTGCGCAAAGCTTCATGACGATTAATAACTTGATTAATCGTTTTTTCTAAGATCGAAACCTCTAAATAACCTCGTAATTCTAAGGAGGTTGTGACGTTATAGGAGGCTGAAGCATTAGGATCTAATTCTGCTAATAACCAAAGCTGACGTTGAGCTTCACTGGTGGGAAAGGTTTGCTTTAAAGAGGGTAATTTCGCCCTCCCATCTTCATCTTCAGAGAGGGACTTTTTTTCTTCTTTTTTAACTTGGGGGCGTTTGGTATTAACAAAAAAACCGCCTTGCTGTAATTCGGTAATGGCTTCTTTGACGGCGATGATTACCTTATCTATATCTTCATGGGTATGGCAAGTAGATAGAAAACACACTCTTTTTTCCCATGTATAGATTCCTTTAAGATTTAATAAGTAATAAAAAAGAGGTAATTCGATGGGCTGTAAGAAAAGACTATAAGCTCCAAAGGGTTCAAAGCGGAATAAAGAGCCAAAATTGACAACCCGAATTGGAATATCTACCTCTTGAAAAAATTGATTAAGTTCGGTGGCTAACCGATGGGTTAATTGATTGACATTTTCTTGAAGGGTGGGGCTGTTGTCCCGAAGGTGTAAAAGCACGGCACGACAAGCGGCCAGAGCTAAAGGATGACGGCAAAAAGTTCCGCCAAAAGCGGTTAATTCCGTTTGGGGATGGGAGTCATCTCCATATTGCCAGAAACCGCCGTCAACGGTATCTAACCAATCTGCTTTACCGCAAATCATACTAATGGGGAGGCCTCCACCAATGGCTTTACCGTGAATGACTAGATCCGCCTTGACATTGAACCATTCTTGAGAACCTCCCGCAGCGATGCGAAATCCGGTAATAATTTCATCAAAAATTAGGGTAATCCCTTTTTCAAGGGTGATTTTGCGTAATTTTTGCAAAAATTCTTGAGGTTGTAGATCCGGTTTACGACTCTGAACTGGTTCAACTAATACGGCGGCCAATTCTTCCCCATGAGAGGCAATCACCTCAAGGCTTTCTTCTACTCCATAACTCAAAACCATCACATCTTCCACCATCCCCGCAGGAGTGCCTAGACTGAGGGGGTGAGCGGTGGTTACATCTTCTCCTACTCTTGCTAAAATTCCGTCAAAAGTTCCATGATAGGATCCGGCAAACATGACGATTTTTTTGCGTTTTGTGCGCGATCGAGCGATGCGAATGGCGGCCATAATGGCTTCCGTTCCCGTGTTACTGAAGGCCACTCGCTCCACTCCCCCCAGTTCACTCATTAAAGCGGCGGTTTCGGCGGCCAGATTTGACTGCATTCCTAAGCTTATCCCCCGCTCCATCTGCTCTTGAACGGCTTGAATCACAAAATCGGGGCTATGGCCAAAAAAGTTAACCCCAAACCCCATGGCTAAATCAATATAATTATTGCCATCAATATCGGTAAAATAAGCTCCTTGAGCCGACTCTGAAACGATGGGATATTGAAATTCCTTTAAGCTCATGCGAAAATCAATAGTCGGTTTAACGTCAACCATTGTCCGGCGGCTATTTTGTGAATAGGCTTTTGATTTGGCCGTTTTTTGATTATAAATTTTTTGTAAATTGTCAATAAAGGCCTGTTGTTGTTCGGTTAAAGATTTATTTTCATTTAGTTTTAAGGCTAAGGGGTTTAAATTGGGGGAGCTGGGTTTTGGTGCAGTTTTTGGCCTTTCTTGGGTAGCTACCTCAGAGATTTCCCTTGGCAGATTTTGCACTGAGATCATTTCAGTCTGGGGGGTTGAGCTTGGTGTGACCAGACTGGGGGCAACCGATGAAGGTGTTTGGAGGATTTCCAATTGCTTGATAATGGTCTTCTCATGGAGATCTTTAAGATCTTTTAACGATTGCAATTGAGCCATCATTAAGGCTTCTTTGCCCGATGTTTCAATGGTAAAAGATGGCTCAGGGGTGACGGAGATGGACTGGCTTTGGCTTGGGGTAGAGGCAATGATTAATTCTTGCCCATTATTAATAGTAAGATTGTTCTGTTTAGAAAAACTATTGGCCGTGGCAAAACCACAGCTTTTTAAAACAGAACACCATTTTTCCCCACTTAATAAGGGAGTATCGGGGCGTAATTCCCGATCCTGAAAGCGCCACCAGCCGGGGGTTAAGCCAAAGGTTAAATTAAGCCAAGGGTTATTTTCTACGGTTTCAAGCAGAACTAAGTACCCTCCCGGTCGTAAAATTTCCTTAATATGGGTTAGGGTTTGTGTAATATTGCGGGTTGCATGAAGCACATTGGCGGCCACTACGATATGATAACGATTGGCCGGTATGCCTTGAGAAATGGGAGACTTTTCGATGTCTAATTGATGAAAGTTGAGGTTATATTTTTGGCTGAATTTTTGTCTGGCTTGATTGAGTAAAAAGGGAGAGATTTCGCTAAATGAATAATTAACATGGTTGAGGTTTACTTGAGTGAGAATGGTTGCGGAAGTTGCACCTGTTCCCCCCCCTATTTCCATAATTTGATAGGGGCGATCGCTGTGGGAAAAGTTAATTAAAATCTGATTAATGGCCTCAGCCACCTGTTGATTCATCCGGCGCGAGACGGGAGAATTACCATAAATACTTTCTGCATGGGCAACAGAGCCTTCTGGAAAAATTAGGGTTAAAGGATCTATATTTCCTTTGAGAATTTCGGCTAAATTTTCGCCACAGCGTTGCAACATTTCTAATTCTGGGGTGGCGGCTGGGCAGTTTTCCTGTAAGCGTTTCAGGGCTTGAGGTAGGTTAAAAGATTGGGGTACATTTTTAACTGTCCAAATCTTACCTTGATTTTGAAGAATATTCGCTTGTTCTAAATCAGATAAATAACGAGTTAATAAAACATGATATTTGGGTGCAATAGATAAGGTTTTCTGTAAGTTTTCTGTTGTCCATTGTTCCCCTTGATTGAGTTTTTTTCCTAAAGTTTCTAAAGCTTTGATAATATAATTAATCGCAATGGGTTGCAATTGAGCAATAACTTGTAAATAATTGTTAAATTCTACTTCATGATCGGGTAAGTTAATCGCTTTTTCAGAAGGTGATTTTACCGGATTTTGTTCAACAAAATTAGCTAGATATTGAGCAATATCAACTAGAGTTTGTAAATCAGTAAAAAGTTGATCTATTTTAATTTTAACTTTAAATTTTTCTTCAATTTTGCGAGAAAAATCCGTCAAAATAATTGAGTCTGCCCCTAAATTTAATAATGTTTCATTTTCAGGCAGGTCGCTTTCATCTTCTTTCAAAAGTAAAGCGAGAATAGACTTTAATTGATTACGAATTTCAAGTTGATGGTTTTGCATATCTAATATTGTATTTTTGGGAAAATTAGCTGTTTCTAATATGGGGGAAATGTCGTTAGTAAATTGAGAATTTGTTCTCAGATTTGCTGAAAACTGAAAAGATTTTCTTTGAAAAGGATAATTAGGTAATCTAACTTTTTGATAGCCATAATTTTGATTAAATTGTTCTAGGTTAAAATCAATTCCATTAAGATAAAGTTGCCCTAAAGCTGACAGCATTGTCTGCCAATTATCTAAACCACGATTGAGGGAACTTAACCAGATCACTTCATCATTATAACGGCGGCCTTGCTCTGCTAATATGGGTCTTGAACCTACCTCTAAAAATAGATTATATCCCTTATTTAAAGCAGTCATTAAACCTGATAAAAATTGGACTGGTTCTCGACATTGTTTGACCCAGTAATTTGCATCTGGTTGATGTTCTAAAATCTGTCCGTCAAGTCCTGAAACTAAAAGAATTTGAGGCTTTTGATAATTAATTTGACGGGCTTGTTTTTCAAATTCTGTTAAAATTGGCTCGATTAAAGGGGAATGGAAAGCTTGAGTAACGGGCAGATATTGTGCCGATATTTTTCGCTTTTTACAGGTGTTAATAATCTCCTCAATACTATCACTTTGCCCTGCAATTACAATCTGTTGGGGATGATTAATGGCGGCAATTGAAACGGTTTGATTATAATTTTTAATTAGGTCAACAACCGTCTGTTGATCAGTGAAAATTGAAGCCATTTTACCTGAAGGTGTATTTTGCATTAATTGACCCCGTTTGACAATTAAGGCCAGTCCATCTTCTAAGCTAAATACCCCCGCAACACAAGCGGCCACATATTCCCCCACACTATGACCGATCAGTAAACTAGGGGTGATTCCCCAAGCTTTCCACACCATAGTTAGGGCATATTCTAGGGCAAAAATGGCCGGTTGAGCATAGGCGGTTTGATTGAGTAAATCGGTTTGTTCCCCAAATAATATTTCAGTTAAAGGATGATCTAAATGGGGAGCTAAGATCTCGGCACATCTGTCAATAGATTGACGAAATATCGGCTCTGTTTGATAGAGTTGATACCCCATCTGGGCATAACAAGCACCTTGCCCTGTGAACAGAAAGACAATTTTAGGCTGTTTTTCCCCACTCAAACGCTGATAAAAAGTTAAATCGTCAAGGGGCTTTTCCTGTGCAAAAGCGGTTAATCTTTGTTGTAATTGAGATAGACTATCGCCAACAATGGCTAAACGCTCAGGTAAAGTGGCTCTGCCAACGGCCGCACTATAACAAATATCCCCTATTTCGGTGGGGTGTTCCCCTAAGTGATCATCAAATCGTTGTGCTAATTCTTTTAAGGCGCTTTTATTGTGGGCTGAAAGGGTCAACAGATGACTGGGAAGTTGTGGCTTAATTGCTCTAGTTTTGGTTAAGGGGGCTTGTTGAACGATTACATGGGCATTTGTACCTGAAAAACCGAAAGCACTTACCCCTGCGATCGCAATTTTATCATTATTTGGCCAAGGTATATTTTGGGTGGGAATTTTGATAGAATGGTCTTGCCAATTAATCAGAGGATTGGGATTTTGGAAGTGAAGATGGGGCGGAATTTCACCATGTTGAAGAATTAAAATTGTTTTGATGATCCCGGCCATGCCCGAGGCCGCTTCAAGATGGCCAAGATTGGTTTTGACTGACCCAACATAAAGAGGCTGCGATCGCTTTCCATAAACTGAGGCAATGGCATTCATTTCGATGGGATCCCCTAAAGATGTGCCTGTGCCATGGGCTTCTATGTAGCCCACATCTTCAGGGCTGAGTCTGGCATCGCTTAGGGCTTGGCGCAGTAAATCCTGTTGAGCCGGCCCACTGGGTACGGTTAAACCGGCCGCTGTGCCATTATGATTGATGGCCGAGCCTCGTAATAAGGCAAGAATGGGATCGCCGTTTTTTTCTGCTTCTGACAGGGTTTTTAATACTAAAACTCCACAGCCTTCCCCCCGAACATACCCATTGGCTGAAGCGTCAAAGGTTTTGCAACGGCCATCGGGGGACATCATTCCTGAATGAGAAAGGTTAATGGTAATGGCCGGGTCTAAAATGAGGTTAACTCCGCCGACTAAAGCCACTTCACATTCATTATTTCTCAGGCTTCGGATGGCTTGGTGAACTGCTACTAATGAGGAGGCACAGGCGGAATCGAGCGATAGGCAAGGGCCTCGAAGATTTAAAAAATAAGATAGTCTCCCTGCGGCGGCACTGAGGGAGTTTCCCGTCCCAAAGAAGGAGTCAATTTCTTCATAGTTGCTACTATAAACCTTGATGGCATGATCCATGCTGGTGATGCCCACAAATACCCCGACTTTGTTATTTGCTAATTTGGTTGGGGGTAAATTGGCATTTTCTAAGGCTTCCCATGCTACTTCTAAGAGTAATTTTTGTTGAGGATCCATGGAAGTTGCTTCTCTGGCTGAGATAGAAAAGAAACGCGCATCAAATTCCGTAATATTTTCTTGAAGAAATCCCCCAAATGCTGTATTCATCTTGCCTACAGTGAGTTCTTCCGAATACAGTTTTGAGACATCCCAACGGCTTTTAGGCACTTGTGTTACCGCATCAAGGCCGGCTTGGCAAAAACTCCAATATTTTTCTGGAGAATTAAGTCCCCCCGGAAAACGACAGCCCATACCTACTACCGCAATCAGTTCACTTTGGTTCTTCTCTAACTGATTGATACGGTTTTGCATTACCTCCATTTTGCTTAAGGTACTGGCTATCAACTTTTTATAATCTATACTCTCAACCATATAGCCTTTTGTGGATTGTTCAGTTCATTGATTTCAACTCATTTACTATACCAGATTTTAGACTGATTGAATTATTTTTAAATTAAAATTTAATCATATTGATCAAGTTCGGTTAATTTCTGATTGAGTAGTCTGGCCAAATCGTCTTCACTCAGATTTTCATAGGGATCAAGGTAATCAGGCTCTGAGATTAAATTGTCTTTAATCTCTAAATCAAGATAATTCGGTAGTATTTCCTCCCATAAATAGTTGCTTAGACTTAGAAGATTAGGATAATCAAAAATGACCGAGGACGGTAAGGTGCATCCTAAATCTGTTTCTAAGTGATTTTTAAATTCTATAACCATCAGGGAGTTTAAACCTAAGTCTAAAAATGATGTTTTCTGAGGAATAACTTTATTTTCGTTAAATCCGGCAATTTTTCGCAATATTTTCTCAATTCCTTCAGTTAAAGCGGTTGTTTGCTCATCTAGGGGGACTGATTTTAATAGTTCTAATAGTTGTGCTGGATTTGTCTGTTTTTGAGAGTTTTGGGTTAATACTTCTCTAAAAAAGGGCTGGTCAATGTTGAAAGTTTTATTAAAAGTATTCCAATCAATATCTATAACTATGCCTTGGCTAATGTCGCCTAAAATTAACTGCTTGAGATATTCAAAGGCTCGATCGCAAGACATGGTTTTTAAGCCCCAATTGGCAAAACGCTCTTTTTCCTCTGTGTTACCAGTGTCCCAAGCTCCCCAATTAATACTAATTCCAGTTAATCCTAAACTGTGTCTTTGTTGCATTAGCCCGTCCATGAAGGCATTAGCGGCCGCATAATTACTTTGGCCGGGTGAGCCAAGGATAACGGCCGCCGAAGAAAAGCTCACAAAAAAGTCTAAAGATAAAGAGCGACTATAGCGATCTAATAATAAAGTGCCTTCTACTTTTGGACTCATTACCCTCTGATATTTTGACCAAGTTTGATGAGGGATCAATCCGTCATCTAATACGGCCGCCCCGTGAATTATTCCTCGCAAAACGGGCAAATCTTTGCCAAAACGGGCAAATAAATTTTTCAAATCTTCAGGGGAGGTAATATCGGCTTCAATGAGGGTTACTTGTGTTCCTTTTTCCTCTAGTGAAGCGATCAATTGGGGTGAAGACTTAACTTGACGACTACATAATACTAGGTGAGTTGCCCCCATTTCCGATAACCATTGAGCTACTAAACTCCCAAGTTTACCTAAACCTCCTGTAATTAAATAAGCTCCTGTTTGAAGGTTTAACTCTTTTGTTTCTGAGTTAGGAGCAATTGCAGAAACTAATCTTGCTCCATAACGGTTGCCTTGACGTAAAGCTAATCGAAATTCATTAGGATAATTATGTAATTCATTGAATAAAAATTCAGCTTCATTAGCTTCTTTATGATCGGGTAAATCTATGCAAACACAACTCATTTTAGGATATTCTTGGTTAATAACTGCCCCTAATCCCCATAAATGAGACTGTTGAGGAGATAAATTTGCATCATTAATCATCTTATTCGCACCACGAGTAATCAGCCATAAATGAGGTGTTTTTTCTGATTTATTTGTGAGAGTTTGAACTAAATTTAAGAGGGCATGAGAACTCTGATATACGGTATCGGCCGCATCTTCAACCTCTGGCGATTCCCAGTAAAAGATAACCCCAGTCGCAAATTCTCCGGCCGGATAGGCTTCTTGATAAAGGTGCTCAAAATCAGTTTTTTGGGTGAAATTAATCGTAAAAGAATCTTGATCATTGCGTTGATAATGATCACCCATTTCTATATTAATTACCTTTTCTCCTGCTTTTTGGTATAAATTAATGAGGGGATTTAAGTCTGTTCCCTGACGAACAAAGACGAGCCAAGAATTTTGAGCATTTCCGGCAACAGTTGGCCTTGAAGGTAGTTTTTCCCATTCCACTTGATAAAACCAGTTATGGGGCTTTTCTTGCCATAAACGCTGTAAAACATTCGGCTCTGTACGCCGTGCCGTTAAGTCCGTAAATCTTGCGCAAAGCTGTTCTTGCTCATCATAAATATTAAGATTAACTCGCATTTCACCATTAAGATCTGAGGTAATATCAACTTTTGTTGAAACTTGAAAAGTTGGATTTCGGAATATTTCAAAGGAAGAAAATCCATAAGGTAAATGCAATTGTTGACCGTGAATTTCGGGAAAAGCCGCGCCAATACTTTGCAAACAAACATCTAAAAGAACGGGATGAAAACAGTAACGGCGATCCCATAAATTAGGGTTAATTTTAATTTTAGCTTGAGAACCTTTTTCCAATGAATATAATTCTTGAATTGCTTTAAAATGCTCTCCATAACTAATTCCCATCTGTTGATAAAGTTCATAAAATCGAGGAATAGAAACCGATTTTTTATTACTTTCTAATGGGTCTTTACTTAAGCTTAATTGATCAAGGTTTTTAATATTATTAGGTTTAACTTCACCCGTAACATGAAGAAGCCATTGATCTTGTGTGGAATCATTACTAAATATTTCAAAACTATAAATATTTTGAGATGATTTTTTCGGTTTAAAAATTAATTGCACCGTTGTGGGGGTTGGGGATAAAAGTAAACCCTGATGAATAGCCACATTTTGAATACTCATAAAAGGCTCATTAAATATTTTCCGACTAGCGGCTAAAATTGCCTCAATAAAACCAGTTGCAGGAAATATGATTTTCTCAAAAACTCTGTGTTCTTCTAAATAATTTGGACTAAGGGAACTAATCTCCCCTTCACAGATCAGATCTCTCGTTGCTAATTTTTTAAAATCTTTAAGGAAAGGATGTGACTGAGTTGTTATTTCTTTAAGAGAAAATTCAGAATTAGAGAGCCAAAATCTTTCTCTTTCAAAGGGATAAGTTGGTAAAGAAATGCGCTGACCTTGTTTAAATACTTCAGTCCATTTTACGCCATAACCGTTGACAAAAAGATTGGCTAAACTTTGATACATTTGTACCTGTTCATCTTTTCCGGGTACAAGACTGGGCAACCACAATAGATTTTGATTGGGGGCGATCAGCCTTGCCATGCCTAATAATACAGGCTTTGATCCCACTTCAAGAAAACAGCGATAACCGTGATCAATTAAATAGTTAAATCCTTGACTAAAGTGTACCGTATGGCGTAGATGGTTCACCCAATAATCAGGGGTTGTAATTTCCGAACCCACCGCTTTACCCGTAAGATTACTAATAATGGTTAAACTCGGCTCATGAAGGGAAATTTGCCCTAATACCTTGGCAAATTGATCAAGAATGGGTTGCATTAAAGGAGAATGAAAAGCGTGGGATACGGCTAAACTCTTGGTTTTATAGCCTTGAGCTATAAAGGTTTTTTCCAGTTGCTCAACCATTTCTTTAAGCCCAGAAATGACCGTAATTGAGCCATTGGCGGAGGCAATATTAACTTGATCTTCAAAGGAATTGAGGGCGGTGGCTACGGTGTCATAATCGGCATAAATAGCGCACATACTCCCATTATGAGGCAATTCACCCATTAATTTACCTCTTTGAGTTACCAAGTTTAAGGCATCTTCTAAAGAAAAAACCCCCGCCAAACAGGCCGCCACATATTCCCCAATGCTATGGCCTAAAAGGGCTGAAGGTTGTATGCCCCAAGATTGCCATAATTTAGCAAGGGCATATTCAACGGAAAACAGCACGGGCTGGGTGATTTGAGTTTGTTCTAATAACTCGCTATTTTGCTGTTGAAAGATTAAGTCTAAGAGGGATTTTCCTAAAAGGGGTTGTAAAATTTGATCACAAAGATCTAGGGTTTCTTTAAAGACGATTTCACGCTGATAAAGGGTTTCTCCCATGCCTGAATATTGAGAGCCTTGTCCAGAAAATAAAAAGGCGATTTTTGGAGAATTTTCTCGGAAAATTGGCTTGATCAGAGCCTCAGAATCCTTCCCATTTTGGTAGTCTATTAAGGCTTGTTTGGCGGTGGTGATGGAGTCAGCTAAAATACAGATGCGCTCAGAAAAAATGGGGCGACCGGTACTAGCGGTAAAGCAAACATCAGCCAAATTGAGAGGTTCAGTTAAAATGTCTTGATAATTTCTGGCTAACTGTTGAAGGGATGTTTCCGAGCGAGTGGAAAGGGGTAATAAACAATAGTTATTCCCTGATTTATGAGGTAAATCAGCGTCAATTTCCCCAAGAATCAGATGAGCATTTGTACCACTAAATCCAAAGGAACTAACTCCGGCAATTCGGGGGCGATCGCTCCGATGCCAAGGGATTTCTTGCACCGGAACTTCAAAAAGGTGAGAACTCCAATCAAAACGGGGATTAGGTTTTTTAAAGTGAAGATGGGGGGGGATTTTATGGTGTTGTAAGGCTAAAACTGTTTTTATCAATCCGGCAATACCGGCCGCCCCTTCTAAATGGCCTAAATTGGTTTTGACCGAACCAATAATTAAGGGACGATGGGGGGGGCGTTGGCCAAAAACGGCGGCCATACTTTCTAATTCAATGGGATCCCCAAGGGCTGTACCCGTGCCATGAGCTTCGATGTAGTCTATTTGTTCTGGTTTAAGATGGGCGCTTTTGAGGGCTTGATCTAATAATTTTTCTTGAGCTTGACCATTGGGAACGGTTAGGCCGCTACTGGGCCCGTCATGGTTAACGGCCGTACCATAAATTTTGGCCAAAATTTGATCTCCATTTTCAAGGGCTTGACTCAATCTTTTTAAGACAATGATTCCGCATCCTTCTCCTCGCACCATTCCATTGGCACTTTGATCAAAGGTTTTGCAATGTCCATCGGGAGAGAGCATCTGGGCGCGACTTTCAATTAGGGAAATAATGGGGGTTAAGATGAGATTAACTCCCCCTGCCAAGGCCAGATCGCATTCCCCATTGCGTAAGGCATTATAAGCTAAATGAACCGATACTAATGAGGAAGAACAGGCCGTATCAATGGTCATGGCTGGCCCCTGTAAGCCGAGGACGTAGGAAAGACGACCGGCCGCTATACTGACGGAAGTGCCTGATCCCGTATAGGCGTTGATCGCTTGGGGGGAATAGCTTAATTGAGCATAATCTTGAGTCATGCAACCGATAAAAACTCCGGTTTGACTGTTGCGTAATTTTTGGGGGTTTTGTCCGGCGGTTTCTAAGGCTTCCCAAGCGGTTTCTAAGAGAAGCCGTTGCTGGGGATCCATGGCTACGGCTTCTCTGGGAATAATGCCAAAAAATTCGGCATCAAATCGATCGATTTCTTCTAAAAATGCGCCGTAAGGGGCGTATATTTTGCCGGGGGTATCGGGATTGGGATCGTACCATGTCTGTTGATCCCAACGATCTTGAGGAATTGGTGTTACTGCATCTTTCCCCTGTTCTAAGAGTTCCCAGAAGGTTTTTAAATCTTTGGCGCGGCCGGGAAAGCGACAAGCCATCCCCACGATGACAATTGGATCATCATCAAGTTGGGGTGTTTCAGGGGTCAATTTTGCGCGCTGTTTTTGAGGAATTTCGGCTTTAATGGTTGGGGTGACGGGAGTTAAGGGGGCTTGAGAAGGTGCTAAAATTTCTCGCTGTAAATAATCGGCTAAAGTTTCAACATTGGGAAAGCGAAAAGTAATCGTTGAAGGCAGGGAACAATTAAAATCTGTTTGTAATAAATTGCGTAACTCGGTGGAGGTGAGGGAATCCATCCCCAAGTCAAAAAAGCCTTGTTGGGGGGAAAAAGTCTCATCCTTTGAGCGCCCTAAGACGGTGGAAACACGCTTACTAATATGATCAATTAACCAGTTATGACGCTGTTTTAATGGTAGGTTTTGCCACTGTTTTAAAACATCGGATAAGGAGGCAGATTGAGGTTTACCCTGATGTTGGAAGTTTTGATAAAAGTTTTGGTTAAGATAAGGGAATTTTTGCCAATCAATAATGATTACACCTGTGCGAATAATCTGATTGAGGAGAATTTTTGCGAGGGTATTAAGAGCTAAATTAGGCTTCATGGCTTGATAGCCTTTGGCGGCCAATCTTTCTAAGACATTGCGATCTACGGCCGCGCCTATTTCACTCCATGGCCCCCAGTTGATAACAGTTCCGGGTAAATTATGGGCGTGACGATAATAAACAAAAGCATCTTCAAAAGCATTGGCCGCCGCCGCATTAGCTTGGCCGGCGGATCCAATCAAAGACACGGCGGAAGTGTAACAAACAAAAAAATCTAAAGGATCATTAAGGGTAAGTTGATGAAGTAACCAAGTACCTTTCACTTTGGGGGATAAAACATAGTTAAAGCGCTCTGGTGTAAGCCCCACTAAAGTGGTATCGTCTAAAGTTCCCGCAATGTGAAAAATGCCACCGATGGGGTGTTTCCCCCGACATTCTTCTAAGAGGGTTTGTAATTTTTCGCCATCGGTAATATCAAGTTGTTTGATGATAATTTCCGCCTCTTGAGAAGACAAATCGGCTAAAATTTCTGGTTTAATACCTTTTTCCCCTGTACGGGAGCATAAAACTAAATGTCGCGCCCCCCTTTCCACCATCCAACGGGTAGTAACTAATCCTAATCCCCCCGTTCCTCCTGTGATTAAATAATAAACATCAGGAGAAAAGGTAAGATTACCCTCATTAAGTTGTCGGGTTACTAAACGGGGATAAAAACGCTGTGCGCCCCTTAGTGCTACCCTTGTTTCTTGGGGATTACTGTAGATTTCTTGGAGCAGGTTTTCGGCTGAATTGACTTGATTGGGATCTAGGTCAATGGCCTTAAATTTAAGTTCAGGGTGTTCTAAGATTAAGCTTAAAGCTATCCCTAATAAAGAAGCTTGAGCAGGGGAAGTTAAGGTTTTGATTTCTTGGGCGGGGACTGCTCCCTGAGTCACTAAAATTAGAGCGGGGGGCTTTTCTAGTTGTAACAACGCCTGTAAGAAAAAGAGGAAGCGCTGACAATGGCTTTCCACTTGTTCATAAATTTGTGTGTCATTGTTTTCTAATCCCCAGAAGTACAGGATTTGATGGGTTTGTGGGGTGATGGATTTTTTCAAGATGGCTTGGTAATCTTGCGCACAATCGGGGTTAAGATCTTGGGGAAAAACGCAAGAACAATTTACGCCCCTATCTTGAAATAGGGTAACTAAATTTTTAGCAATTCCCTGAGTATCAGCCCAGATTAGTTGATGGGAGTAGGGTTTTTGAGGCTGAGGTGATAATTTTTTGCTACTTTTGGCAATAATGACACTTTGTTTTAATAAATTTCGGGTTTTGCTTTGACTTGGCTCAATAATATTAATGTCTTCAAAGTGATTTTGAATGAGCAATTTTTGCCAATCTTTTGTACTGACTAAAGGATAACCATTGCGCTCAACATCTTGAGTGCATAACCACCATCCTTGGGTTAAGCCAAAGGTTAAATCTACCCACCGTCTTGCTCCTGTGCTTTCTAAGAGGATAAGCAACCCATCGGGAGCGATTAATGAGCGCACATTTTCAAGGGTTTGTTGAATGTCGGCGGTGGCATGAAGTACATTAGCGGCAATAATTAGATCAAAACTTCCGGGTACAAAATCTTGAGTAAAGGGATTTTTTTCCAGATCTAATGTTTGGTATTGAATAAAAGGATAGTCTCTGAATTTTTCCTTAGCTCTGGTTAAAAAACTTGAGGAAATATCGGTGAATACATATTCAATATTTCTGCCGGATAGATGGGGTAAAATGCCCGTAGTGGCGGATCCCGTACCTCCTCCGATTTCTAAAATTCTGAGTTGATCATGGGGGGAATTTTGGGCGATCGCACTGCTGAGGGTGGCGGCCACTAACTGATTCATCAATTTAGCTCCAGCGGCCTCGGAATAAATAGAGGCGATCGCTTCTAAATCCCCTTGGGGAAAGAGCAATTCCACCGGATCAACTTGATGAGTCATCACTTGTGCCAAGGCCGAGCCACAACGCTCGATTAAATTAATTTCGGCAGTATAATCGGCAAATTCTCGGCGCATAATTTCAATTTGTGATTGGGATGAAGGCGCTTCTAATTCTTTGAGCCATAACCAGCCATCGGTTTGCTCAGTTACGATCTTTTCTTCTTCTAAAATAGCTAAACATCGAGATAATAAAGGCCGGTAAAAATCGTCAACTTGGCCTTGAATTGCTATTTGTTTTTCGTCATAAGTTTGACCTAATTTTGGCTGTCCATTTAGTTTTATTAATGCTTCCCAAATGTAGGTTAAACTTATTTTTTCCATTGCTTCCATTAAGCTTTCATATTGGGCTAATTTCTCCCCTAATTGTTGTTCTAATTCTTCTGGTTTAATCTTATTTTTGATCTCTTTTGGAGTGGCTAAATTGTCCCTGTTATTGCCTAATAATTGTTCGGAAGCAACCCATTCTTCACAATAGGTTTGGGGGAGGTTTTCTTGGGGGATAAGTTCTTGAGGTTGGACGGCTTTTAGTTCTAAGTTAATGATAGAAATAAGGGGCTTTCCTTCTGGAGAATAAACATCAATATCGGCGATAATAATATTAGTATTATTTGAATTTTTCTTAAGTTTAGTAATACTAATTACCTGCTCATCAGGTGACTCAAAAAATGTTAATTTTTCAAGGCGAACAGGCACATAAGTTATAGATGATTCTTGTTGGAATAAGATGGCCGCAATCCCCTGAAAACAAGCATCTAACATAGCGGGATGAACTCGATACTGGTTATTTTCTAAGCCTAGATCATGGGTTAATTTTATCCGAGCAAAGGATATATTTTGACCCCGTTTTAGTTGGTTGATTAATCGAAAATTGACCCCGTAATTGATGCCAGATTTTTGATATTTTTCATAAAAAGATTTAATTTCAACCTGTTCAGGACAACTTTTTTCGATTGTTTCTAGCTGACAATTTGTTAAAGAATTTAATTTTAATTCGTCAATTTTACCTTTTACTAATACCTCCCAGTTTTGCTCAACTTGATGATAAATTTGAAAAGTTTTTTGCTCAATAATTAACTGTAATGTATCTTCTGTATTTTTAAGGATTAATGCTTTCTTAAATTCAATATTTTCTAATATTAATTGTTTATTTTCTTGGGCTGATAAAACCATTTCGATCAAGGCAGATCCGGGCAATATTGCCTGATCAAAAACTTGATGTTCTTCTAAAAATTGGGGTTTATTTTTACTAATATTTCCTCGATATTGAAGGGTAGATAAAGGAGAGGGAAAGCGCTCACCTAAAAGGGGATGCCCAGAGGAAGTAGAAGCATTTTGCTTAAAATTATTTGATTGATTTTCTGAATTTATCCAGTAATGTTTGCGGATAAAAGGTGAATTTGGGAGGCTAATTTTTTGACCTAAACGGTTATGATGAAAGCCTTGCCAATTAATATTAAATCCTTGCACATAGAGTTTTCCTAATACGGTTTGTTGATGGTAGTCATGGTGATCATTTTCCCCTAAACTGGATAACCATAAAATAGAATTTTCAGTTAATTTTTGACGAGCAATATTAATTAAATTTGAGCCTGTGCCAACTTCTAAGAAAATCTTATATCCCATTTGATCAAGATTAGAAATTCCTTGGGTAATTGACTCAACTTCTGGCTTAATTTTTTCTCTATTATCAAGAGAAGTTTTAAGGGATTTTTTAACGATTTCTCCTTGATAAATTAGGGTAATATACGGGCTATTAAAATTAATTTCTGTGGCTATTTTTAGGGGTGATAAAATATCTTTTTGATTGGGGTTTTCTTGTAAAAGATGGGCATATTTTACCACTAATTTAACCGTATCTTCAAGAGAAAATACCCCCGCCTGTTGGGCGGCCAAATATTCCCCTACGCCAGAGCCTAAAACCGCATTAGGAGCAATTCCCCACGATTTCCAAAGTTCACAAAGGCTATAATGATAAGCGAATAAAATTGGCTGAAGATAAAGAGGTTGTTTAAGTTTAGTTTCTAAAGATTTTTTTGATGATAATAATTCTTTTATAGAAAATTCTAAATAATTTTGAAAGAACTGATCACAATTCACAAAAGCTTGATAAAATACTGGTTCATCAGTGAGTAATTTTTCAATTATTTCTGGATTTATGTTTTCTTGATCATTGCAAAGAAACGCAATTTTAGGATTAGTTTCGGCTACTCCATAACTAAGTTCAGATTTATTTTGTTCAAGTCGTTTTTCTTCGTCATTACTATTAACAAAAAACTCAAGTTTTTGACGCAAATTTTCCTGACTAGACACCACAAAAGCGAGGCGATTTTTATGCGCAAATCTTCCCTTATTTAAGGATAAAGCAATATCTTTTATCTTTAATTCTTGTGCTTTTTCAAGATAATTAATAAATTCGGTGGCTAAAAGGTTCAATCGCTCTTGATCTTTGGCTGAAAAAGTAACGAGAATTGGTGAGTTTTCTGTGCTTTGGGGTTGGGGTTGGGGGGGTTCAGTTAAAATGACATGAGCATTAGTGCCTGAAGCCCCAAAGGAACTGACTCCGGCGGCTTTTATCCTATCATGGTTAACCGTCCAAGGGCGGTTTTCGGTAACTACATTAATGGGTAAATTCTGCCAATTAATATGAGGATTAGGGTTTTTAAAATTAAGATGGGCGGGAATTTCACCATAATGCAAAGATAAGGCGGTTTTGATTAAGCCCGAAATTCCGGCGGCGGCCGCTAGATGGCCTAAATTGGTTTTTACTGAACCCACTAACAAGGGGTTCGATTTTGAGCGATTGGGGCATAAGGCTTCAGCGATGGCTTTAATTTCAATGGGATCCCCTAAAGATGTGCCTGTGCCATGAGCCTCAACATAATCAATGCTATCGGCTTCTAAACGAGCGTCAGCTAAGGCTTCACGAATTAATTCCTTCTGGATCGAACCGTTGGGAACGGTAAAGCCTCCACTGGCACCATCGTTATTAACCGCCGTTCCCCGAATTACTGCCCAAATGCGATCGCCGTCTTCAAGAGCGTCACTGAGGCGTTTTAAGACGATTACTCCGCAACCTTCTCCTATGCCAAAACCATCGGCGCTTTCGTCAAAGGTTTTGCATTGGCCATCGGCGGCCAACATTTGATTGCGACACAAGGCGATCACCACTTCGGGAGTTAAAATTAGGTTTACCCCCCCCACTAGGGCTTGTCTGCATTCTTGGGAACGCAAAGATCTACAGGCTAGATGAACGGCAACTAAGGAGGAAGAACAGGCGGTATCTATGGCCAAGCTCGGCCCATTGAGATTTAAGAGGTAAGAAATACGCCCGGCCGCCGCATTGTTATGGTTGCCCGAAATGTGATAAGCTCCGATGGCTCGATAGTCTTCTTGGGGAGCAATCAGACGGGCATAGTCATTGTTAGTAATACCGATAAAAACCCCTGTTTTGTCTTTCCTAGAGGCGGGGGCGGCCATTCCTGCATTTTCTAGGGCTTCAAAGGCAACTTCTAAAAGTAATCTTTGTTGGGGATCCATGGCAATGGCTTCTTTTGGGGCTATTCCGAAAAAATGCGCGTCAAACTGGGATACATCATCGAGAAAACCCCCTTGAGAAATATAAATTTTTCCTGCTTTGTTGCGATCTAAATCATAAAAATTTTCTTGATTCCAGCGCTGATTGGGGATGTCTCTAAGGGTATTTTTCCCTTCTTTGAGGAACGACCAAAAAGACTCAGGGGTGGCAATATTATCACCTAAACGACAACCTAAACCGACAATCGCTATGGGTTCACTTTGTTTGGCTTCAAAAACTTTTAATCTCTCTTTGGCTTCGTTAAGTGCTTTAAAAACTCTAGTTTGAATTAATTTGTCGTTTTGTGATAAATTCTTTTGATCTTTGAACTCCATACTTTTAGGGGGTTTTGCTTTGGCTAATAACAATTTTTGACTAACAGAAGAATACCTTATTAATGAGATAATAGTCAATAGATTTTAATAAGCAATAATGGCGACTTAATGTTATTATCAGGACAATCGAGTTTAATTGTTTTACAAAAATTTACAATTGTAAATAATTGTGATCAATCTTAACTTCAAAAGCCTAATTCTTAACTTAGGTTTAAGGTGTGATCGTATCAAAATTTCTGTTTCGATTCTCCTAGTATTCATTGCTAAATGTTAATTTAAGAAAAATTACTATGACTTCTATTTTGCCAAAAACTCTAACTTTAGAGGGTCAAAAGCACAAGGTTCTTTTAATCGGGAAAATGTACGATGAGGCGGGGGAAAAACTCCTTAAAGAATTTACTGATCTGGAAATTTTATCTAACCCCACACAGGAACAAATTAATCAAGGGATTCAAGAAGTATCTGGGGTTTTTGTTCGTTATCCTAATAAGTTAGATGGCTCATCAATCGGATTAGCAAAAAACTTAAAAGTCATTAGTACATCTGGATTTGGCACGGATTCAATTGATATTGAGGCGGCAACAAAACGGGGAATTGTTGTTGTTAATAATCCTGGGATGTCCACAACTGCGGTGGCTGAACATACCCTATCTATGATTTTAGCTTTGGCCAAAAAGCTTTCTTTTTTGGATCATTGTGTTAAAACGGGTAATTATTTAATTCGCAATCAGATCCAACCGATTCAACTGGAAAATAAAACCCTTGGGATTGTTGGTTTGGGCAGAATTGGAACTTTAGTTGCTCATAAGTGTAATGTGGCATTTGGGATGAAAGTATTGGCTTATGATCCCTACGTTCCGGCTAGTAAAGCGGAATCGGTGGGAGCAAGGTGGGTCAAGGATTTAGACGATCTTTTGGCTGAATCGGATTTTGTGTCTTTACACCCTGAACTTACCAGTGAAACAAGAGAAATGTTTAATCTCAATGTTTTTCAAAAGATGAAACCAACTGCTTTTTTAATTAATACATCTCGTGGCAAAGTGGTCTGTGAGAAGGATTTAGTGGTTGCTCTTGAACAAAAATTGATCGCTGGATGTGGGATGGATGTATTTGAACCTGAACCGCCTTCTTTAGATAATTCCTTATATAATTTTGATCATGTCATTCTCTCTCCTCATTTAGCGGGGGTAACTCCTGAAGCGAGTTTAGCGGCGGCTCTTTCGGCGGCCAATCAAATTTTACAAGTGCTTCAGGGGCAAAAACCCCCTTATTTGATTAATCCTGAAGCTTGGAATCTTGAATGAGGAGATAATAGACTTCTGGCACAAGTCAAAACAAGGGAAAGGTAATAATCATTCATCAAATCTATTAAAGAATTGATTGAATTTGGTTTTTTTATTAATAATTATTAGGAGAATATTAATTTGGAAAATATCGGTAAAATTCCCCTCAAAGATGAATGGCGTAATCGCTGGGCAGTCATCAAACAATTTCTTAAGCATCCGATTCAGGAAATCGCATTTTTGCAAGATAAATTTAACGTTTCTGAACTTTATACTAATATCGCCAAACGGGATCCCCATCTTTATGATCCTAATTATCCCCAATGGCTCAATTTTGGCTATTGGAAGGAGGAAACAACTTATAATGGAGCTTGTGCGGCTTTAGCTCGTAAATTGGCAGAAGTGGGGGAACTAAAAGCTGAGGATCGGCTTTTAGATGTGGGTTTTGGCTTTGCTGAACAGGATTTACTGTGGGTAAGGGAAAATAATGTTAGTTCAATTACTGGGCTAAATACTACACAATTACAGGTGGAAATTGCACAAGAAAGGGTGGCTCAAGCCGGATTAGCCGATCGAATTAAACTTCAAGTTGGCTCGGCTACTCAGATTCCTTTTGCTGACAATTCTTTTGATAAGGTGACGGCTTTAGAATGTGCTTTTCATTTTGACACCCGTGAAGATTTTTTTGCAGAGGCTTTTCGAGTTTTGCGCTCTGGTGGAAAGGTGGCAATCGCTGACTGTTTGCCTAGAGTGGGGCGAGGAATTGATTTTTGGTTAAATGTGAATAGCAAAAAAATGTGTATTCCTTTCGCTAATCAGTATAACCGACATATTTATATCGAAAAACTCAAAAAGTATGGATTTATTAATATCCAAGCTTTACCGATTAGTGAATATGTTTGGCCGGCCATGGTTCATTATTTCGCCCAAATTAGCCAAGGGGTTAGTAAACATGATTTAGTGATCGATCTTCAAAAAGATAACCCCGGCCTTGAAGCTTGGTCAAGGGATCGGGGTTGGTTTATGGCTTTTGATGATTATGTTTTATTTTCAGCACAAAAACCTGATTAATTGTCTTTTTCTGGGCGCAAAATACTCTTAATAATTAGGGCATTTTGTTGAAGATGGGGAGGATCAATCATTTCTCGGTGAACACCAGAGGCATAATGATTGATTCTTTGTGTTTTTGTGGCTTGACTCCAATCGTCTTTGGCTTCATAGTTTCCTTCGGCGCGAATCAGATGAATATTGCCTTGAATTTGCACATTTTTTAAGTCAGTATTCCAGAGAAAATTAAAATATTCCCAGACTTGATGATAAGTGCGATCGCGCAGTTTCTGATTTTCTAAAAAGTAACCTCTTAATTCTTGACGTTTGGGGTTTAATAAGAATGTATCAACCCCTTCTTGAATCTCTGACATCTCGGCTTTTTTTGCTTCACGGCCGCCTCTGTAGGTATCAAGTAAAATGACATCGGAAACCAGTCGCCCCCGATTTTCTAATTGTTGAGCCATTAACATGGCTAAAAAGCCTCCGGCCGAATGTCCCATTAATTTGATCTCTTGATTTTGAGATAATTGATCAATTAATTCTGCGTATTTTTCTAACATTAATTGATCGCTAATATAGCGAAAAGTATAGATAGCATAATCCGTTAAATACTCCGCTAAATTAGCATAGGCGGCGGCAAAACCAAGGGCTGGGGGGAATAAAAAGACGGCCTTTTCTTGCTCTTGATTAAACACAACATAAGGGCGTTCTTTTGGTTGAATATTCATCTCTTGAGCATAGATAATATATTCACTTAATTGGGCAATTGTTGGTTTTTCATAAATCATTGATAACGGAATTTCTATTTCCATTTTTTCATAAATTAAGGCCATAAGATTCATGGCCTGTAATGAATGGCCTCCTAACTCAAAAAAGTTATCATTAACTCCTATTTTCCCTTGTTGTAAAAGTTGTTGCCAAAGGGCGACTAAGTTTGTTTCTGTTTGATTACGGGGGGCTAAATAAGGTGATTCAACCTTGGAAATTTCATCGGGCATTGGTAATTGATGAAAGTCTATTTTTCCGTTAGGATTTAATGGAAAATCTGGCAAGATAATAAAGGCTGAAGGTATCATATAAACGGGCAATTTTTCCTGTAAGAAACGGTGGAAATCTTTAGGAGTTAAAAGTTGATCTTTGATGGTTAAATAGGCAACTAAGCGTTGATTGTTTGGTGTATCTTCTCGCATAATTACAACAGTTTGTTCAACTTGTGGATGACTTTCTAAAACTGTTTCAATTTCTCCTAATTCAATGCGTAATCCTCTCAGCTTGACTTGATTATCAATTCTTCCTAAATATTCAATGTTTCCATCGGGAAGATAGCGAACTAAATCCCCTGTTTTATATAATTTACCCTCTCCAAAAGGATTAGGAATAAATTTTTCAGCAGTCAATTGAGGTTGGTTGAGGTATCCACGAGCTAAACCCATTCCCCCAATATGTAATTCTCCGGCAACTCCAATGGGAACGGGTTTTAAATGACGATCGAGGATGTAAACTTGAACATTTGCAATAGGGCGACCAATGGAAATTGACTCACAATTGGGCTGACAGTGCCAGATCGTAGTGTCAACGGCGGCCTCGGTAGGCCCATAAACATTATATAATTCACAGTTTAATTGTTGAAAAAATCGTTGATTTAATTCATAAGATAAAGCCTCTCCTCCGACAAATAATTGTTTTAAAGAGTGGCAATTTTTAGCGTTGGGATGTTGCAAAAAAACCCGTAAAATTGAGGGAACACAAGTAAAATAAGTTACTTGTTTTTGCACAATTAAATCTATTAAATAATCTAGATCTTGATAGCGATCTGATTTAGTTATGACTAGGGTAGCACCAGAGGTTAAAGACAAGAAAATTTCCCAAACTGAAACATCAAAACTAAAAGCAGTGATTTGAATAGTACAATTTTCAGAGTTAAACTGATTATTATGGATAATAGATTGTATAGTATTACAAATTCCTTTATGAATATTCATTACGCCTTTGGGTTTTCCCGTTGAACCTGAAGTGTAAATCACATAGGCTAGATTTTCTGGGGTAACTTGAGGATTGATATTTTCTTGACTATAATTGGCTATTTTTGACCAATCTGTATCTAAACATAATATTTCGGCTTGATTTTTGGGTAGCAAATTAACTAAAGATTGCTGAGTTAATAGCAGAGAAATTGCTGAGTCGTCCATCATGTAAGCTATGCGCTCAGGGGGATAATTAGGATCTAAAGGAATATAAGCCCCTCCAGCTTTTATAATTCCTAATATGCCAATAATCATCTCAAAAGAACGATTAATAAATATTCCTACTAAAAATTCTGAAGTTACGCCTTTTTCTTGTAAATAATGGGCCAGTTGATTAGCCCGATTATTTAACTCTTGATAGGTCAATTTTTCGTTTTCAAAAATAAGAGCAACTGCTTCAGGATTTTCTTTAACTTTTTGTTCAAATAACTGATGTAAACACAGTTGAGGGTGAGCAATTTCGGTTTGATTCCATTCTATTAATAACTGATGATTTTCTTCGGGTGTTAATAAATTAATCTCGGATAATTGACAATCTGAATTTTGAATTACATTGTTAATAATTTGTAAAAAATGCCCCTTCATTCTGGCAATAGTTTCAGGTAAAAATAAATCTGGTTCATATTCGATTCTTAAAGTGAGATTATTACTATTTTCAAAAAAGCTCCAAGTCATGTCAAATTGAGCCATTCGAGGTTTGAGGGGATAAGATTGATGCTCTAAACCCGGAATTTTTAAGGTAGTTTTGCTTTCTTGACTGAGCAGGGAAAACATCACATCAAAGAGGGGATTTCGTGATAAATCCCTGTCTAAATCAAGTGTGGAAACTAATTTATCAAAAGGATAATCACGATACTCATAAGCATCAAGACAGGTGTTAGTAACTTCGGTTAAAATTTGCTTAAAAGTTGCCCTTTCTGGTAATAAAGTTCTCAAGGCTAAAGTATTAACATAAAATCCGATCTGGTTTTCTAAATCGGGATGATTTCGTGCGCAAATGGGGATGCCAACCACTAGATCCTGTTGCCCCGTATAGCGGTAAAGTAGTATTTTAAAAAAAGTTAATAAGGTAATAAATAAAGTCGTCTGATTTTGAGCCGCAAAAGTTTGTAATTGTTGGCTGAGACTGGGATCAAAACTATAGGTGTAGGAAGCCGCTTGAGCCGATTTTACTTGAGGCCTAGGAAAGTCGATCGGCAAGTTTAAAAGGGGAGGTTGTTGAGCAAAAACATTACACCAATACTCATGTTGTTCTCTGATTTCCTCACTTTCTAGCCACTGATTTTGCCATAGTGCATAATCTTTATACTGTAAGGTAAGGGGGGGTAATTCCGCTTGTTTTTGTTGAGTATAAGCAGAGTATAATGTGAAAAATTCTTGAAAGATAATGTCAAGGGATCGAGCATCGCCAATAATATGATGAACAGTTAAACCAAAGATAAATTCTTCTGAGGTAATCTGCACTAATAAGACTCGCAAAAGGGGCAATTGTTCAAGATTAAAAGGCAAATTTGCGCACTCTTGAATTAAATCATCTGCTAGGGTTTGAGGGTTTTTTTCTCCTCTTAAATCTTTAAAAGTGATAAACTGTTCCGTTGGTATTTCTTCATGAATAACTTGGTGAATATCACCCTTAAAACTGGCAAAAGTTGTGCGCAAAATTTCATGACGATTGACTAATTCTTGAAAAGATTTGGCGAAAATAGAAACATCTAATTTACCCTTAATTCTCATGGCCAATCTAATATTATAAGCACTAGAAAATTCACTGATATGTTGCAAAATCCAAAGCCTTTTTTGACCGTGAGAAACTTCGTAATAATTTTGTTTTTCCGGTGGTTTAATTGAGTTTGATTGTTGTAGATTAATCATTGTTTTTGTCGTGATTGAATTAATAAAGCCTGTTCTTTTAACGTATTATAGGTGAAAATTTCCCGTAATCGCAAGGAAATGCCGAATTGATTGCGGATTTGAGACACTAATCGCATCGCTTTAAGACTATTTCCGCCCAATTCAAAAAATGATTGATTACTGTCAATTACTTCCACTTCTAATAATTCACCCCAAAAAGAAGCTAATAAAGTTTCTTGTTCATTAAAAGCAGGAATTAAGTTAATTGAATGGGAAATATTTTCTTCAGGTTTTGGTAAAGAAAAACGGTTAATTTTGCCATTAGGTAACAAAGGAAATGACTCTAAATGTATTAGAAAACTAGGCTGCATATAAATTGGTAAAAGTTGTTTTAATTTGCCCCTGATGTATTCCTCTTTAACCTGATCTTGTGCTTGATAATAGGCAATTACGGTTACTAATTCTTCTTTTTTATTGGCAATAACAAGAGCTTTTTCTACTCCTTGAATAGAAGTGAGTACATCTTCAATTTCCCCTAATTCAATGCGCACTCCATTTAATTTAATTTGATTGTCACTACGTCCGATCACTTCTAAAGTTAAATCAGGAAGCAGTCGGCCTAAATCTCCTGTTCGATAAACCAGATCCACGCCACCATTCAGAGGATTAGGTACAAAAACTGAGTTAGTTAATTTTTGATCCTGATAATAACCCTTGGTTAAATAAGGCGATTTGATGAAAACCTCCCCGACTTCGCCGATCGCACAGGGACGATCCCCATCAACCACTGCATAAGCCGCATCTGGTAAAGTTTGCCCCCCTGGGACTCGTCCATAAGGGATTTGATCGGGGTTAGGAATACGATAAAAATGTTTAACAAATGTAGTTTCACTCGCTCCATAAATATTAACAAATTCGGTTTGAGAACCAAAAATTTGATGCCATTCAGCTAGTTCTTTAACAAATAAAGGCTCACCTCCTAACACAAAAACTCGCAAATTTTTCAAAAGATTATGAGCATTAGGTAAACTACGCCCCATTTTTAAAAATAGACGCATAACCGAGGGAACAGTGTGCAGTAGATTAATTTCCCATTCTCCTATTTTCAGTAATAAAAGCTCTAAATCTTCTCGCTGTGTACTATCAGGAATATAGAGAGTGCCTCCTGAGCATAAAGTAACACAAGTTTCCCTCAAATAAGCATCAAAATTAATTTGAGCAATTTGTAAACAGCGCCAATTTTGATCAATGGCAAATTCTAATTTTTCCCAATTAATAAAATGGCGCAAACTGCCATGACTGCCTAAAATTGCTTTAGGTTCACCTGTTGAGCCTGAAGTAAACATAATATAATTAGAGTCATCAGCATGAGGCATAAGTAGACCTTCTTTTTGTTGATCTAAGTGTAAAGAAAAGCTTTGATAATCAACACTATTCCACTGATAATATTGCTTAATTTGATGATCATTAACAACTAAAATTAGAGGCGGTTTTTCTAAGGCTAATAATTTAAGTTTTACTGCTTCTAAATTTTCAGTAGCAACTAAAATAATTTCAGGAGAAGTTTTACTAATCATGCGTTGCCAACGCCCTTCAGGTTCATCTAAGCGTAGGGGTAAATAGATTCCTCCTGCTTTAAATATTGCCATCATTCCTATTAGTTGACGGTAATCTCCTTCTAGGATCACTCCACAAACTTTATCTTTTTGAAGGCCTAACTTTTGCAATTGATAAGCCCAAAAATCAGTCAATTCATGTAATTCTTGATAGCTAAAATTTCCTGCTGGATAAATCATTGCAGTTTTATGAGGTTGGGCTTTTACTTGATCAATAAAATCATGGATAACTGTGCGGTTTTCTAAGCGTGGAATAGGATTAATAAAACTTTCTATAAAAGTTATTTCTGTGTCTGATAATAGGGAAACTTTACTGATAGATTGATAGGGATTAGATAACATCTCATTTAACAATTTATCAAAATGAATGAGACATTTTTCCATTCTTTCTGCTTGGAATAAATCGGTGTTATAAATCAGATCTAATTTTAAGTTTTCCTGATCTTCACTAAATACAAAAGAAACATCAAATTTACTGGTTTTAGTAAGAGAATTGAGGGATTTTATTTCTATATTTTCTAAGGCTTGAGGTTGCTCAAAATTTTGTAGTAAAACCAATATATCAAATAAAGGAGTGCGGTTAATTTCTCTGGAAACGGCCAATTCTTCTAATAAAAGATCAAAAGGATAATCAGAATTTTCTAAGGCTTGTGTTACCGTTTCTCGAACTTGTGTTAGTAGATATTTATAGCCCTGTTGGGGTTCAATTTGATCACGAATAACCAAGGTATTAAGAAATAAACCGATTAAAGATTGAAGTTTAGGATGATTTCGAGTAGCAATTTCCGTGCCAATACTAATATCATGTTGACCAGTATAACGATATAATAAAACCTTAACGGCGGCGATCAAGGCGGTAAATAAAGTTATCTGACTTTCATGACAAATTCTTCTTAATTTAGACACAGTTTGAGGTGCAAATGTCCAGCTTAAATGAGATCCCTTAAAAGTTTTAATTTGGGGGCGCTGAAAGTCAGTAGGTAAATGTATTCTAGGAAGTTGGCCATTGTCAAGTTTTTCTCGCCAATAATCTAATTTTTGTTGATGATTTTCGCTTTTCAAAAGAGTATTTTGCCATGTGGCATAATCTTTATATTGTATGGGCAATGACTCTATTTTAGGCTCTAATTCTTGTACTAAATCATGGTAATATTTTAAACATTCTTTAGCTAATAAACCCATTGACCAACCATCACAAATAATATGATGAATTTCTAATAATAATATATATTCCTGATGGTCTAATTGATAAATTTTAGATCGCAAAAGAGGACTATTTTCTAAGTCAAAAGCGATTCTTTCTTTTTCAATTGTTTCCATAATCATATTTTGCGCATTAGGTTGATTGATCAACTCTTGAAATTCAAAATCAAAAGGACGATCTTTGAAGATTTTTTGTTTAGGTTCACCATTAATTAAAACAAAAGAAGTGCGCAAAGATTCATGGCGAGAAATCAATAATTTGAGGGCTTTTTGAAAAGCATCAGGGTTAAATTTTCCTTCTAATTTTAAGATAGAAACAATATGATAAGCAACATTATGAAGATCCATCTGTTGCAAGACAAAAAACCGCTTTTGAGCATGGGATGTTTCGTAGGTTTCCTGTTCAGAAATAAGGGGTATATCCTTTATTGTAAAAGGGCTAACGGAGTTTAATAATTCAGCTTGTTTGGCAATTGTAGGATGGGAAAATACTTGTTTAACCTGCAAAGATTGACCTAATTTTTCTTGAATTTTACTCACTAAAGAAATTGCTTTTAAACTATGGCCTCCCAACTCCAAAAAGTTATCATTAACCCCTATTTTTGAAAGATTAAGAACTTCTTGCCAAATCTGAACTAAGATAGTTTCTTTTTCATTTCTAGGGGGAAGATAGGTTGATTCAATGATTGAACTTTCATCGGGAATAGGTAACTTTTTAAGATCTATTTTTCCATTATTATTTAAGGGAAAATCTGGCAATCTTACCCAGGCCGAAGGAATCATATAAGCAGGGAGTTTTTGTTGTAAAAAGTGACGTAATTCTTTGATATTTAATGAAGCAAATTTACCCACTATATAAGCCACTAATCTTTGATGATCTTCTAAATCTTCTCGTAAAATAACTACTGCTTTTTCCACTTCAGAATGGCTTTCTAAAACCGTTTCAATTTCTCCTAATTCTATTCTTAATCCCCTTAGTTTTACCTGATGATCAATGCGCCCGATAAATTCAATATTTCCATCAGGAAGATAGCGCACTAAATCCCCCGTTTTATATAATTTTGTGTGGGTTTCTTTGGTGCTTTTTTCTGTTAGTTTTTCCCCAAAAAAAGGATTAGGAATAAATTTTTCTTGAGTTAATTCTGGGCGATTGAGATAACCGCGCGCCAAGCCTACACCACTAATATGTAACTCTCCAGGTACACCAATCGGAACAGGTTGTAAATTATGATCTAAAATATAAATTTTAGTATTACTAATGGGCTTCCCAATGGCAGGAGATGACAATTTTTCTTGAGTATCATAACATACTAAACCGGAAGTAGTTGCTACTGTATTTTCTGTGGGTCCATAGTTGTTAAAAAGCTGAAAAGGCATTAACTTAGAAGGGTAATGATGGAGTTTATCTCCACCAGTTGTGATAATTCTGAGGGCTATATTTTGATCCCATTCTAAAAATAACATCTTTTCAACTAGGGGCGTTGGCAAAAAGCTGACTGTAATTTTTTGACTAACTAACCAGTCTCTTAACTCTGGCGGTGTGGATTGCAGGATCTCAGGTTTAACTAAGACTAGAGTGGCACCGGCCGTTAAACAAGGCCATAACTCCCAAACCGTTGCATCAAAAGCGATGTTTGCTAGTTGAGTCGTTTTGTCTAAAGAGCTTATTTTAAAAGCATCTTGATACCAACAAATTAAATTAATTAACCCCCGATGATTAATTAATACCCCTTTCGGTTTACCTGTTGAGCCTGATGTATAAATAACATAGGCTAAATTGTCCGAATTGGTAATTTTAAGAGGATTTTTAGAGCTATAATTAGCTATTTTAGCCCAATCACGATCTAAACATAATAATTGAGCGCTAGTTTCTGGCAGAAAATTGAGGAGGGATTGCTGAGTTAAAATCAGAGAAACATCTGAATCTGCAAGAATATCAGCTAAACGAGCTTGAGGATAATTGGGATCTAAAGGCACATAAGCCCCCCCCGACTTCAGAATGGCTAACAACCCGATCACCATTTCTAGGGAGCGTTCCATCAAAATTCCTACTAAAACCTCTGATTTTACTCCTTTTTCCCGTAAATAATGGGCGACTTGATTGGCACGATTATTTAATTCTTGATAAGTTAATTTTTGTTCATCATAAATAATCGCTATTTTATCAGGATAATGATTAACTTGATTCTCAAATAACTCTATGAAAGATGTATCTAAAGGATAATCAACCTCAGTATTATTCCATTCTATTAATAATTGATTTCGTTCTTGTGGAGTTAAGAGAGGTAATTGTGTTATTGGTTGATTATGATGGGTAATAATAGCAGATAAAATAGTCTGTAAATGTCCGGCCATGCGCTCGATCGTATCCTCAGCAAAACGGCTAGTATCATAGATTAATTTAAGCATTAACTCCTGATTAGGAATGGCCGCCACCGTCAAAGGATAATTAGTTTCCTCAAAATTTTCCACCCCACTCACCTTGAAAACTTGATCCGAATTTTCCGAGATTGCATCTCTTGGATAATTTTCAAAGATGACCAAACTCTCAAATAAAGGCACTCCGGGTGCAACGTCACTCATTCTCTGCACCTCAGCCAAAGGGCTGTAAGCATAATCCTGAAGTTCGGCCGATAAATGCTGTATTTTTTCTAACCAAGGTAAAACTAAATCAGATTCATTAATTGAGAGGCGTAGAGGTAAAGTATTAATAAATAATCCTACCATATTCCCTACCCCCGCCAAATTATGAGGCCGTCCCGAAACCGTAACCCCAAATAAGACTTCTGACTCCCCACTGTAACGACTCAAGAGGATGCCCCAAGCGGCCTGCACTAGAGTAGATAAAGTCAGATTATGGTTTTGTGCTAAGGATTGTAGTTTTTCAGTAATAGAAGGGGATAAATAACAGTTAAACTCTTGATAATTGGGCTTTTGAGGCGATTTAATAAACTGAGTTCGTTCTACTCTTAAAGGGGTAGGAGTGGTAAAACCTTTGAGAGTTTGCCGCCAAAAATCCTCAGCAACGGAGGGATTTTGTTCTTTTAACCAAGCAATATAATCTTGGTAGGGGCGGGGCGAGGGAAGATCATAATTTTTCCCTTGAGTCAAAGCTTGATAAAAAGCTAAAACCTCTTGATAAATAATCGGCAAACTCCAACCGTCAAGAATGATATGATGGCGATTCCAGAGGAACTTATAGACTTGATCTGATAACTGGATCAGATGACACCGCATTAAAGGCGCAACCTTAAAATCAAACCCTTGTTTGCGCTCGTTTTCCAATAGGAGATCTAAACGCTTTTGTTGTTGATGAGGGGACAGATCACGCCAATCTATGACATACCAAGGTAATTCTACCTGTTTTCGCACAACTTGCAAAGGTTGTTCCCGTTTTTCCCAAAGAAACAAAGTCCTTAAGACGGCATAACGGCCGACTACCTTTTCCCATGCCTGTTTAAAGGCCGTAACATTAACTTCTCCCTCAAGAGTAATCAAGGTTTGGGTACAATAAACCCCTGCATCGGGAGTATAAAGACTGTGAAAGAGCATCCCCTCCTGCATCGGAGACAGAGGGTAAATAGACTCCACATTTTTGGCGACTTGAGTTTTTTGGGATACCATGAGCGAATGTTTTTTAAATGTCAATTTCTTCCAGAATATCATCTAAATGTTGTTGATTCAAATTGGCCAAGGGAAAATCTGAAGGGGTATAACCTCCAGCTTCGGGGGAAAGGCAATGATCAATCAACTTAAGTAAAGCATCTCGATAGCTATTGATTAAATATTCTACGGTGGACGCTTTATAGATGCGATCACTATAAGTCCAGCTTACTTGTAATTGTCCATCTAAGACTCTAGCGGTAATCTCTAATAAATGGGTGCGATTACTTTTAAGACTATGTAAAGTGCCGGATGACTCAGGGGCTAACTTCCAAGCTTCTTTTTCCATTGTGCTTTGATCAAATTGACCTAAATAATTAAAAACAAGCTCCCTTGGGGGAAGATCCGCCATTAATTCCCTAATGTTAGGATCAGGGCTTAAATAACGTAACATTCCATAGCCAACCCCTCGATCGGGAATCTGGCGCAACTGCTCTTTAATAGACTTAAGCCCCTCTGGGAGTTGATCATGGTCACATCGCAAAACTACGGGAAAAAGACTGGTAAACCACCCCACTGTTCGTGATAAGTCCACTTCCGAGAATAAGTCTTCCCTGCCATGGCCTTCTAAGTCAAGGGCTATGACCGGATTTTGCGTCCATTGTGTCAAAGTTTGCGCCAAAGCCGTTAATAACACATCATTAATTTGGGTATTGTAAGCAGAAGGCACTACTTGTAACAGATTGCGGGTTTGTTGCTCATCAAGGGTAATGGTGAGATTAACCGCAGTTTCTACCTTATTATTGTGTTTTCCCTGTTCATCATCCACTGGTAAAGGTTTTACCTCTGACCAAGGCCGGTTTAACCAGTAATCTAACTGCGATCGCATTTCTTTTTGTCTCAGAAGTTGCGCCCAATCTTGAAAAGACACCGTTTTTGGTGGTAATTGGGGTTTTTCTCCCTTTTCTAGCTGATAATAAGCATTAACTAAATCTTCCAACAAAATACGCCAAGAAACGCCGTCAACCGCCAAATGGTGAATAATAATCAGTAAACGGTGGCCTTGATTTTGGCCAGTAAATAACACCACTTTAACCAACTGCCCAGACTCAAGACTTAAGCTTCCCTGTTGAGTAGTCGCTATTGCTTCAAGAGTTTTTGCCTTTTGGGAAGGGGGAACATGGGCTAAGTCCACCACCTCAAAAGGCACATCCCCAACCATTCCTTCGTTGACTTGTTGCCATTGCCCTTCGCAATAGCTAAAGCGTAAGCGCAAAGCGTCATGGTGTTCTAGTAATTTTCTCAAAGATTGGCTCAACAAATCCCCCTTAACGTGATCGGGAATTTCTAAAAGGACGGATTGATTAAAATGGTGCATTTCCTCCCGATTTTGCTCAAAAAACCACTCTTGAATGGGAGTCATAGGTATAATTCCAGTTACCAAGCCCTGTTTGCCCCGAACTACGGTACAATCATCCGCCACTGTGGCCAATTCTGCAAGGCTTGGATATTGGAAGATCTGTCTGGGGGTAATTTTCAAGCCTCCTTGACGTGCTAAAGCCACCACTTGAATACTCAAAATCGAATCGCCTCCAATTTCAAAAAAGCGATCATAACGGCTCACCTGTTTAACCCCTAACACATCCTGCCAAATTTGCGCCAAAAACTGCTCATTTTTAGTTTGGGGTGCAACAAATTCCTGCTTACTTGTGAGGGTCATTTCAGGTTCTGGTAACTTTTGGCGATCGACTTTTCCATTAGGGGTAAGGGGGAGAGCATCTAAGAACACCCACAAAGCCGGAATCATATAATCGGGTAATTTTGCTCGTAAAAAACGGCGTAAATCCTCGGTATTAATTTTTTCTTGATCCCCTGCTAGATAGGCGACTAATCTTTTATTTCCTTGATGATCTTCCCAAACCCTCACAACTGTTTTAAGTTCTTGGGGGTAAGTCTCTAGGGTGGCTTCAATTTCCCCTAATTCAATGCGAAAACCGCGCAATTTAACCTGATTATCACAGCGCCCTAAAAATTCAAGATTGCCATTAGGTAAATACCGAGCTAAATCCCCCGTTTTATAGAGTTTGAGGGAACTGTTCTCAACCTCCTCAACAAAAGGATTATTAATAAATTTCTGGGTTGTTAACTCAGGTTGGTTCAAATAACACCGTGCTAAACCCTCACCGCCAATATATAATTCTCCCATCGTACCCATCGGAACGGGCAACAATAAAGAATCGAGAATATAGACTTGAGTATTAGCAATGGGGCGGCCGATGTTCGGTTGGTCAGTAGCGCCCTTCTTAACGAGGCTAAAAGTGGAATAGGTGGTGTCTTCTGATGGCCCATAGAGGTTGTAAACCTTTTCTATGGTTTCCTGTTGATAAAGTTTTTGGGGTAAATAGTTTGATAGGGGTTCTCCGGCAAGGTTTACCGTTCCCACCGTCTCAGGGATATTGCCGATCAATTGGGCGATCGCCGTTGGTACGGTGTTAATTAATGTCACCTCATCGGCGGCCTTTAAATTCGGTAATTCCAGAGCATTCTGAGCCATGATAATCTTACCCCCCACTGCTAAGGGTAAAAATAGCTCAAATACTGACAAATCAAAACAAATAGAAGTAGAGGCTAATACCCCCGTCAATTCTTGCTGAGTAAAGACTTGTTTCGCCCAATTAATGAGGGTAGAAGTGCTATGATGCTCAATTACCACCCCTTTTGGTCTGCCCGTTGAGCCTGAAGTATAAATTACATAGGCGCAATGACTCAAATTAACACCAGAATCAACATTTTCACAACTTTCTAGGGCTATTTTCTCTTTTTGCCCATCTAAGCTCACTATCTCTCCATGATAATCCGGTAAGCTCCCGATTACTTTCTCTTGCGTGAGCAAAACGCAAACCTCAGAATCTTTTAAAATCAGATCGAGGCGCGAAAGTGGATAAGCTGGATCTAAGGGAATATAAGCCCCTCCCGCCTTCAGAATAGCCAATAAACCGATCACCATGTCTAGGGATCTTTCTAAGCAAATTCCCACTAAAAACTCTGGTTTTACTCCTTTTTTCCGTAAAAAATGCCCTAATTGATTGGCTTTTTGATTAAGTTGGTCATAGGTTAAGCGTTCATTTTGATCAACAATTGCGATCGCATCTGGAGACCTTTTCACCTGTGCCTCAAACCATTCATGAATACAATGATCTGGGGTTTGATTTTGAGTTTGATTCCATTGTCTTAATAATAAATGCCGTTCTCGATCGCCAAGCAAACAATAATTTTCATAAGGTTCTAAAGCTTGAGTGGCAATCGTGGAGAGGGTTTTTTCATAATAGCCACCAATTAACTCCATTTGCTTTTCCCCTAAATAATTCCCATCATATTTAAGGGTAAGTTCCACTTCAGAGGATAGGGGATGAAGGCTAAAATTGGCTAGTAAAGTAAAATTAGTTTGATTATAAAATTTACCTCCCAATACCTCTAAATCTTCTATGCCGATAATACTTTGATAAACATGAAAATGGATAAAATTAAACGCTGTATCAAATAAAGAATGAGAGCCTAAAGACTTCTGTAATTCAGCAAGGGGGTATCGGCGCCATGACAAACACTCTCTTTCTGTTTCAAAAGTTTGCTTAATTAAATCGCTCCAAGTGCCTCCAGACAAATTTAAACGTAAAGGTAAAGTATTCAAAAATAAGCCTAAAACCCTTTCCCCGTCCGTATCTTCCAAACGTCCATTAGAAACTAACCCTGTGACAACGTCTTTTTGATTATTTAATAAACTAAGAACTCTGAAATGAGCGGCTAATAAAACGCTTTTTAGGGGAACTCCTACTTGTTTACTCAATTGTTTTAACTTTTGAGAAACCTCAGCCGAGATAGGCACAACCCAATTCCAATCCTGATCCCTTTCTTGAGATTTTGACCATTGAGGAAGCTTTGTCAGGGTAACATTTTTCAGCTTTTCGTGCCAATAATTACGACAATCCTCAGATTGTAAAATTTTCTTTTCCAAAGCCACAAAATCACGGAACTCAAGCTCAGGTGGTGGTGACAGGGGCAAAACATTTTTATCAATCAAATAAAGATATTGCTGTAACAACTCAGTCAATAAAGAAGCCACACTCCAACCATCCAAAATAGAATGATGAAAGCTAAATGTTAAATTAAAAGTTTCTGCACTGCGCCGATGAAGATGAAAGCGAAGTAAAGGGGGAGTCGCCCAGTCAAAAGGCCGGTTTTTCTCTTGTTCAATCCAATCATCAATCACCGCCTCTTGTTCAAAAGTTGATAAATGAGTTAGATCCTCAACGCTTAAAGGCAGATCAACCTGCTCATAAACCAATTGTAACGGCTCTTGGTAGTCCGTCAGTGCAAAGGCTGTGCGTAAGATGCCGTGACGGCCGACTACCTCTTTAATGGCAGTGTGGAAAGCGGGAAAATTGAAATCTGCGCGAATATGATAGGTAAAAACATCATGATAAACTGCTTCTTGGGATTCACTATGGAAGATCATGCCTAACTGTAAAGCCGTTAGGGGATAAGCGTCCACTATTGGCGCAGGTAAATTGGCTCGATCTTCTGAAAGTAGGGAAAAAGGCTCTGTTTTTTCAGTGGCCACACAGGTCATTTCTTGGCTGACTAAATTGGCTAATTCTTGGATGGTTTGATGTTGTAATAATTGGGGTAGGGTAAAATTAAAACCCATCGCGCGCGCCCTTGCAATTACTTGTATGCCTCGAATGGAGTCGCCCCCAAGTTCAAAAAAGTTATCATGAATGCCCACTTGTTCAACTCCCAAAACTTCCGCCCAAATTACGGCTAAGATTTCCTCAAGAGGGGTACAAGGTGCGACAAAATTATCCCCTAACTCTAAGCGTATTTTTTGTGGAGAGGGTAAAGCCCTGCGGTCAATTTTGCCGTTATGGGTTAAGGGGATGGCATCTAATAGTACAAACGCATTCGGAATCATATATTCCGGCAGTTGAGTTTGAAGATCACGGCGCAGTTGGGGGATCAATTGGCTGTTTAAATTAGATTGTAAGGGATGATTAGCGTAGAGATGCCATTGTGCTTTAAGAGGGGGAGAAAGGGAGAAAAGCTGACAGGAAATTTGAGGTTGGGTAAAAATAACATCGTAGGTGTCAATGGTATTTGATAAAGTCACCCTGACAAAATAGGATAATTCCTCTCCTAAACTCCAAAAAATGGACGGATCTTGACCATCTTCTCGGCTTATGGTGGAGATCATCTCTTTTAAATCGCCCAAATTCTCTAAATCTTGGGGATTTTTGAGCAAATCTGCACATTTTAAAGGTTTAACTAAACGAGCATTAGGAACTCCTCGCACCCATAAAATTTGGGGATGGGTACAAATTAGCTCATTTTTGATCTCACTGAGGTTGGTTGATTGCCAGTTTAACTCTTGAATGGCGGGACTAGGCTCCATCAAAGTTTTAGTATGGAGGACAACATTATAACGGAATTGACTTAACTCATTTTGAGAGCCGCGCTCTAGTTGAATTTCTACATCATTAATCTGAGGAAAATAGTCTTTTATTGCCTTAAAGAAATCAGGATCTATTAATAATTCATTTTCTTGTTCAATTTTTCTGTATATACGCTGTTTTAATTGGCTGATGGAAGTGTCAGGACTGGCTTTTTCAAATTCTACGTCAGCCTGAAAAGCTTCCATCAATTGCAAATTGCGCACATCCCCAAGGAAAATACACCCCCCCGGTGCTAGTACCTTAAGCCCCCCTTCTAACACCCTTAATAAGTAGTCAATATGAGGGAAATACTGCACAACCGAGTTAAGGATAATCGTGTCAAATTTGTGAGCCTCTAAACCCTCAAAATTATCCGCTCCACGCTGTAATAACGTCACTTGAGTGGAGAGGGGTTGACTCAACTGTTGACGGATGTAGTCTAGGGCAACTGATGAAATATCCGTTCCCCAGTAGTGGCCACAATGGGGGGCAACTTGGAATAAAATTAAGCCTGTTCCACAACCAATTTCAAGCACGTTTTGAGGTTTACTGTGGAGAATGGTTTTAACTTTATCCTCAAGCCATTCGGCCATTTCTTCCGCTGGGATCGGTTGTCCATTATAACTACTATTCCAGCCCACAATGTTAAACATTGGGGAAGATTGGGGGGATATTTGGCTATAGGTCTCGTTGTAAAGGTTTTGCCATTGGCCGACTTGAGCATCGAATAGTTGCCCTTGTTGTTTGTGGGGTACAACATAAGCAATCAAGGTTTTACTGCCAGTTTCGGCTTCATGAGCGATGACTACGGCCTGTTCTACGGCGGGATGTTGGCTGAGGGTGGTTTCAACCTCTCCTAACTCAATGCGAAAACCTCTGATCTTAACTTGGTAGTCAATGCGCCCCAAAAATTCAATATTCCCATCGGGTAAATATCGCGCTAAATCTCCGGTTTTATACAATTTTGAACTGATTGCTCCCCCATCCTTCGTTTTAAAGGGATTATCAATAAATTTCTGGGCGGTTAGTTCTGGACGATTGAGATAGCCACGCGCTAAACCGATCCCCCCAATGTGCAGTTCTCCCACCATTCCCACGGGGACTGGTTGTAAATCGGCGTTAAGAATGTAAATCTGAGTGTTGGCAATGGGGCGGCCTATGGGTACGATCGAGCGTTGGGAGTCGGGTAAACAAGGCCAATAGGTGACATCAATGGCCGCTTCTGTGGGGCCATAGAGGTTCTGGAGTTCACAGTTAAAATGTTCAAAAAATGATTGTGTTATGTCTAAGGTTAGGGCTTCACCGCTACAAATGACTCTTTGAAGGCAATTACATTTTTCTAGCCCCGGTTCTTGTAAAAATACCCGCAACATTGAGGGGACAAAATGAAGGGTTGTAATTTGTTGCGCTTGGATTAATTTAATTAAATAGGTACTATCTTTATGACCTTCGGGCTTGGCTACCACTAGGGTGGCTCCGGCCAATAAAGGCCAAAAAAATTCCCACACCGACACATCAAAACTGAAGGGGGTTTTTTGTAAGATGCGATCGCTTGGGGTAAGGTGATAAGTTTCTTGCATCCATAACAAGCGGTTTTTAATTCCTTGATGGGTGTTCATTGCACCTTTAGGCTTCCCAGTAGAACCTGAAGTATAAATTACATAGGCTAAATTTTCCCCCGTTACACCGCTATTACAATTGTCTTGATTTTCTTGAATAATTGTTGGCCAATCTGTATCTAAACAGATAACAATTCCCTGATATTGTGCTAATAATTCTCTGTTAAATTGATCGGTAATGATTATTTTTAGTTGGGTATCTTCTAAGAGATAATTTAAGCGCTCTTGAGGATAATTTGGATCTAACGGAACGTAAGCTCCTCCTGCTTTTAAAATTCCCAATAATCCCACTACCATTTCTAAGGATCGCTCTAAGCAAATTCCTACTAATTCTTCTGATTTTACCCCTAATTTTTGTAAGTAATGGCCTAGTTGATTGGCTTTTTGATTTAATTGTTGATAGGTTAATTCTTGATTTTCAAAAACTACCGCAATTTGAGAGGGAAAAAGTTTGACTTGCTCCTCAAATAGTTCATGAATCAATTGTTTTTGCGGATATTCAATTGTCGTATTATTCCAGTTTTTGAGCAATTGTTCTTTTTCTGGATCGGTTAATATGTCAATTTCTGATAAATTTAGATCGGGATTATTGGTTACAATTTCTAAAATGTTACAGAAATGTAGTAACATTCTCTTAATTATATCTTGAGAAAAAGTATCTTGAGAAAAAGTTACACCAACCTCATGATCATGCTCTGAAATTGTAAAAATTAATTGAAAATTATCTAGGGAAACAATATTACTAGAAAACCCTTCTTTGATCACGCAAACATCAAAAATTTGATTAAGATTACCCCCCCTTGCTAAAAAAGTTTTAACTAAATTTTCTATAGTATAATTCTGATGACGATAACCTTCTTGTAAATCTCTACGAATAATTTTTAATAATTCTTTAAATGAAATAACATTTTGTCGCTCGAATTTGCAAAAGATCAGGCTATCCGCCTTGTCTGTATTGATGGCGCTCGTAGCTGTAACAAACTCAATTTGTCCTGTATATTTAAACATTAAAACTTGGACAATCGCCAAATATAATGCTAATTTATTAATGGGATTTTTAGCGGTTAAATCATTAATTTTTTCCCGTAAATTTTCAGATATAATTTCAATAATGTGATCTTGTTGTTTAATTAGATCATGATTGACAGTATTAAATAAAGGGGTTACTGGATCTATTTCCTGAATTTGCTGAATTTGATAATCTATTGAAATGAGATTTGTTTCCATCACTGCTTTAACTTTGTCTGTAATAGGTACACAATATTGACATTGTGGCAAAACTGCTGTTCAGTATATCATGGTTTGGTCTATTACTGAACTTCCCCCTAAGAAAAATAACAAAAACCCTGAGCGAAGGTAGTTTCAGCGATTTTTAACTACCTATTAATGGATACATTTTTTGGAGAGGGATTGTGGTGAGTGGTTGAGGCGATTACCCTCTCGATCATTATATCCTAATCAACACTCAATTAATGTTAAGAAATCGTTATAATTACATGGACACAGAAAAAGGAGTAGTTGATTCGTAACAAATTTACAATGACAAATAATTAGTCACCTGTCAATTGCCAAATTATAAGTACCTAAGCAAAATTAATTACATATTCCGTTCCTAATAAATCAAGGACTTTTTTTAGATAGTTATAGCAATCCTAAATAGGTCATAACAGATATAATATTAATTATAATCTAAATTCAAGGAAAAAAAATGAACATTATTTCTGAGTTAAATGATTTTATCAATCAAACAAAAGAGGCTAAAGAAATAAAAAGGGCTTTAGCTGTCAAAATGATTTTAGAAGGAAAATCATACCATGAAGTAAAAGAATTATTACAAGTTTCTCATAGCTTTATTAGTATGTGGAAAAATCAAGCTCTTTTTTGTGGAGTAGAAAGCTTGAAATTACAGTTTAAAGGAACTAAAAGTGAATTAAAACCAGAAGAAAAAGACCAAGTTATTAATTGGTTAAGAGAGCAAGAATATTTAAGATTATCAGATTTAAAAATTTATTTAGAGCGAGAATATAATATTATTTATAAATCCAATCAAAGTTATTATAGTTTGCTCAAAGAAGCGAAAATAAGTTGGAAAAAACTCAAAAAAGAATCCGGCTAAAAATGACGAATTAGTCGAAGCTAAAAAAAAAGAAATCAGTGAAAAATTAGAGATTTGGAAAGAAGAAATAGAGAGTGGAGAGCTTGTAGTGTTTATGATTGATGAATGTCATTTACTTTGGGGAGACATTTTAGGTTATGTTTGGGGAAGAACAGATCAAAGAATAGAAATTCCCATTAAAAATGAAAAAAGCCGACAAACTTATTATGGGGCATTAGACTATCAAACTAAAGAATTTATTGTCAAAGAATATGAAAGTGGAAATACAGAAAATACGATCAAATTTATCAAGTATTTACTATCAAAAAGAAAAGGAAAAAGATTAGCAATATTTTGGGATGGAGCAACCTATCATGACTCAAAAGAATTTAGGGAGTATTTAACTATAATAAATCAAGATTTATTGGAAGAAGAATGGTTAATTACTTGTCATAAATTTGCCCCTAATGCTCCAGAACAAAATCCGGTAGAAGATATTTGGCTACAAGTGAAAAATTTTATTAGACAATTCTATCATTTATGTAAATCATTTAAAATAGTAAAGTGGCTATTTAAGTTTTTTGCGCATGGTCAAATATTTGATTTCCCCAAACTTTATCAATATGGAATTTTGCCACAACCTATTTAGGATTGCTATACTAAGACGCTATGCTGACAAGATTTGTAGCGATTATGGCATTAGCCGTAGTTGCCAATATGGTGATCTGCTTTTTGGCTTTTGCCGAACGTGGATCCGGCCGTGACTCTTGTAAATCTTCTCAATGTGAGGTGAAACGATGATCAGAAGCTTAGGCTATTACAGACTGAAGCATTTTGGCTGTAACCGCCAACAATTTTCAGAACTAATTAGAGCCTCATCGAGAACAGTTGATGCTTGGGAGCGTGGGGAGGAACTACCCTCTCCACGCCGTTTAGAACAATTAGCAAAATTCTTTGATGAAGATTTAAAAATTTTCAGTGAAGATTTAGCCAAATTTGCCGAACTTTCAAGCATTGAAAGAATGGAATATTTCAGGAAACAAATTAAAGCAGAAAAACGCAAAAACTTTCCGAACAAAGAATTTTTAAGAAAAAGAAATCTTGAGTATAAGCGGAAAGAGCAACCCACGAGATACATTGATGTAGAGGCTAACACAGCCATTACAAAGATTATCGCAAATGGGAGAAAAGCCAAGCTTAGTTTAACAGAAATAATCGTGCAGATTAGAAAATCAAACCCCTTTGATCCAAAGAATAAAAACGGCATAATCCGTAAATATTCAAAAATTTGGAAAAAAGAGATTCAAAAAAGAGTTGAAAGATTAGTTAATCATTCATCTTTTCTTGAGGGCGATCCAAAAAGAGGGAGGTTTTTATGATGAAATATAAACCGCATTCATGCCCTAAATGTAACGGTGAGATGCTAGTCAATACCTTTGACAGCAACGAATACCCCGATTATTACCAATGTTCACAATGTTTACACTGTGAAGATTTTTATATCCCATTTTCTGAACCATTAGAGGAATGGGAATTAGAAATTAACCTTGATGAAATTCCTTATTAACCTATGGATTTAAAAAAATTTTACGACAGATTACAAAACCTTAACCAATCTGTAACAGAGCTTTCTGAAGACGTAGCGGATTCAGAAGATTCAACAGTTAACAGTTATTCAGATGAAATTGATGATCTTCTTTTTGAAGTCGAGTTGGTCATCAATGCACTTAAAAACTTTCACAAAGAAGCCTTGAAAGAGGCGGGAGTAGAGATTTTATGACGCACATTCTTATTAAGATATTGAAACCTTATTCTCATAAAACCGAAGATTATGGCCTAGTTTTTGAGAATCAAGAAAACCATAAACACGCCGGAATAGCCATTAAAGACATCAAATCATGGATTTGGAAAAGTTCAGATAATGCAGAAATCAAATTCATTGATAGCAACGCTCAGGAAAACGTGATTCTGCTTAATCAATCAAGAGTTGATCTTAATGTTTTAAAGGCAGAAGGAATGTATTTAAGACATCGTACTCAAACGATGGGAGGAATACGACAAGGGCTAATGTCCACTGGATTATTCACACAAAATAACTTATTTGGAGTTTAGCCATGATCATCGAACTTAACAACATTTTTGAGAATAGCAAAATCAAAGTTGAGGGAGAAATCTTCAAACAAGATTTAGCTCTATATTCTCAAACTTACCAAATGAAAAACGGCAAAGAAAAGTTAATCAATCACTGGCACATGATCGCCCACATTCCCACCGGAATAGTTCTAGTCAATCAGGCTAAGGAATTAGAAGAAAACGGCAGAATGATTAACGACCGTCAAATGCGCAAAATTGCCGAAACATTAGAGCCATTTGTTTTTGGGGATAGCCCACAGCAATTAAGCAAAGATGTGGAGGCTCAAAATTGGATTTATAAAAGCATTTGTAGCTATGTTTCCGAAATTGTTAACAGCGTCTTAGAACAAAAAGAGCTTGAATACTCAAATTCAAGCCCTAACAAATAAATTCAAATAACTTAATTTAACCCTAAAAATGCAATTCCCTCTCGATTTTTTTCGAGAGGGGTTGACACTACAAAAACTCTATTTTATCCACCGGAGCATGAGATTTATGAATACTAGAAATACTAGATTAGCACAAGAAAACCCTAAAATGCAAGTTTTAAGCGATGCCCATTTACAAGAATTACAAGAATCAGGCTTAACAGAAATTCCCTCAAATTATGTTTCTTTAAGTGCAAAAGAAGCTAAAGAATTAACAGGTTATAGCGTTGATGGATTAGCAATTTATTATCATCAAAAAGACGGTAATCGCTTCTTTTACAAGAAACACGGCAACAAACAGCAGAAAATGTTTGTTAGATTTAAGCCAAATTGGAAAACAGCAGAAACCGCTTATCGTGAAAAATTTGAAGATGAATCGGGAGAACTTCCCAAATACTTAACTCCCAAAGGTGCAGGTTGCCGTCCTTATTTCAGTCAATTTGTGAAAGATTGGGAATTAAAACTTAAAAGAGCTAAAGAAGAAATTGACATTACTGAAGGTGAGAAAAAAGCCGATAAAGCTTGTTTAGAAGGGTTTACCACCATTGGTTTAAGTGGTGTAACTTGCTTTATGGACAAACGGATTCAAGAGCCAACATTTGATAACGCCCAAGGATCTCAATGGGATGTTGAGGAAGTAGAAGAACAGGTTAAGCCTGAAAATTCTAGCTTTTTACCAGAATTAGAAGAAATTAAATGGGGTAATCGTAGCGTTGGGATATGCTATGACTCTGATATTTTACGCAAATTATCTGTCCAAAGAGCTTTATTAAAATTATTTACGGAATTGAAAGGAAGAAACGCTTTTCCCTTCCCTATCTTTCTGCCATGTGAATTAGACGGCAGAAAAAACGGCTTAGATGACTTTTGGACTTTGGACAAAAAGAAATTGGTAGAGGTTAAAATAGAAGATAAAAAAATAGACAAAGTAAAACTAACCTAAAATAATTTTAGGGGAAAAAAGATTAATTAACAGTCGTTTCTAACAGCAATTTAGCTATTTTGTTGACATTTTTGATTCTTTTTTATAACCTGATAACGTGGTCTTTTCACTTGTATTTCACCTTTTTCCGTCCAGAAGAATAACCACGGGGTTTGGGAAAATTAGAATTGATCTCAATGGTGCTAATAATTCTATAAAAGTCTCTCTGAACAGCACTGGGGTAATCTTACTCTCACGAAAATTAGGCAAATATTTCTCCCAAGGGCGGGGTAAGCAAACAGCTAAATTCCTTGCATTCCACAATTGAATATAAGCAATTAAAATTAGGTTCATCCAGTTTTCTTCATAACTTGTATGAGAGGTTAAATAGTCGTTCATTAATAATCTTTGTTTGCCAAATCGAAAAAGTGTTCCAAGTCAAAACGTTGACGATAAGATTGATAAATTTCAAGCAAAGTTAATTCGTTACGGCGTTTACCAATGGCAATTAACCACATTGGTTTCCAAATAGAATTACCTTCTTGATCAGTAACAGTAATTTCCAATAATGTAAAGGGATAATCATGCAATTTATGTTCCTTTGTTCCCTTCATTAACATATTATTCCAACCCTTAATTTTGACATTTAATAATTTACCACGTTTCGTAGTAAAATTAGTTTGAATTAAATCATCAGGGGGATGCCAAGAAGTTGAATCTTTTAAATCAAATTTATCACCATACCAACGTGGATGTCCACTTTTTAACTCAGAAGAATCTTTGACAAAAGGACGAAAAAAAACACGATTACTTTTAACTCTGGTGACAACAAGTCGATCTTGATTAAGAACTTGTTTGCCAATAAAATCTTTTTGACTATAAAGACAATCTACGACAATAACTGATAGAATTATCTTAAATAATAATGAATCTGTCAAAACTTTATTAATCTGTTTATGAGCAACAGAAACATCTTTTTCATCGCTTTTTACTCGTTGAACTGATAAAGGAATTGTCCAAGAAGCATCACAATTAGATATTTTTTCAGGTAAGTAAAAAGCCAAGAATAAGCATGACCAATATTGATGGGTTTATTGCCTTTAATACTGTTAGGTTGATGAATAAACGTTTTATCAGATACAGTAGGAGAAAACTGGCGTGAATTAGGGGTTACATCAATGCCAAATAGATGAAACTTTCGCTGATTATTTTGAGGAATACTCTCTAAAATAATCTTAGATATTTCGGCTTTATTTGTGATTTGTGATTTCTTTTTTCCCGCTTTATTAAAATCAGCAATTGCTCGATAAATACTTTGGTATTTATGTTTAAATAGAGGATTTAAACTTAATTCCACGACTGTTTTAGCATCTTGATTACTACTAAGAGCATCGAGTAAATTCATCAAGGCATCTTTTCTTAAACCAAGACTTTGATATAATCGTTGACGACCTTGAATAAATTGTTCAACTTCTTGGTAATTTTTATTTTTGATTTTCATATTATTTTGAATAATAAACTATCTATTTATTCTAATCTATAGAACAAACTTGTTGAGAAAGAAAGTTTATTATTTGACATTATGCTATTAGACAATATTCAATTTCTCTTAATATAAATATCTTATTTTAATTTTTTCGGTCTGATGTGAGCTTCATTAAATCTAATTTTTTGTCCAAAGTCCAATCTTTACCTAATGGTGAAATTCAGGAGTTTCAAACTTTACGTTTGGCGATCGATCCTAGACGGCTTAACCAAGTTACTCAATTTTTGGATTCTTACTCGGTTAATTATCAACAAATTCCGGTGGAGCATCCTGAAATTGAACCGGAAACTCAACGAGGTTATGTGGTTTTACGCATGATTAAGGATGAAATACCCTCTGATTTACAGGCTAAATTAGATGCTAAGTTAGGACAACCTTTGGACGCTAATGTGACTAATTTTAATACTTTGAGTCCCTATCATCAAAAACTTGAGCAAATTCCCCTGAAAAGCAACGATGAAGTTAGAAGGATGAACGAGGAAAAAGAGGTTAATTCATCCCTCATACCTCATCCTTCATCCCTTCCCATGCGTGTTTTACCGACGGTATTATCAGTAGAGGAATATGAGTGGCAACGTCCTGATGGTTCAATGAGTTCTGCAATGACAACTTTAAGGTTATCCCTTGATCCTACGAAAACTGATATTACTCAATCATGGTTAGAAAAACAAGGTATTACTTTTGAAAAGGCTACTCATACAAAGGATATTGAAGCTGAATCAAAGCTTGGTTATGATTTAATTCGTTTAAATCCTGATTCAATTTCTCCTCAATTTCAACAACTTTTAGAGGGCAAATTTGGTTCTTCTTTAGATGCAACTAACCTTGAAGGCAGTTATTACAAGGCTTTGGATGTTATTAAACGAGGTGAAAGAGTCAATCCTCATCCTTCAGAATTACCTCAAATTTCCGGTAAAATAGTGTCTATGAACTATAATCTACGGTTACACGGTGAAGAAAATTCCTTACCTGTAACGACTACCATTGAGGCAATGAGAGGTTATGGACGTACTCACACCACCCGTAATTTTGAACCTTACAAAGCTTATTGTTTTCAAGAGGGGGATCTAGCGATCGCATCTGATGGTAACAAACAAGTTGCTTTTCGGGTAGGCAAACAATATCAGATTACACCTGAGATGATCCATGATCCTAACTATCGTCAACATTGGGCGAATGTTGAAAAGCATAGTTCACAGGAATTAGACACCTTTCAAGGTAAATCTAACGTTTGGGGCTTAGAAATGCAACCTTTAGGGGATTATGTGGATGGTAAAATTGTTCCCTTTCCTGAAATAGGCAATAGTAAAAAACTGGTCACTGGTCACTGTTCACTGGTCACTGAAAAAAATCCTCTGGCTAACTTACAACCTCTTAATTCCTCTGTTGCCCGTCATCAGGTTAAGGATGTGGCAATGGCAGAGGTAGCGACTCAATTTATTGGTTATTCATCCGCACCTCCTCACACTTCTTCTACTACCCGTAATTATCAACAGGCATGGGGTGATCGAGCCAATACAGGGAATTACAGCCCTTCTGATCTGATTATGGTTTCCGGTTCTGGGCCTTGGCGTGGTGTTACTAATCAACAAATCCAAACTACTTTTGATACCCATTATCAACCTCTTTTAGATCGGGCGATCGCTGCTAAAGCTCAGTTTGTGGTAGGTAATGCCCAAGGTACAGACCAGTTAGTACACAATTACCTTACCCAAAGAGGTTATCAGCTTAGTGATACAGGGAAAAGTTATTCGCACCTTGTGCCTTCAAGGGAACTTAATTTCCCACAAAACAATATGCAAAATCAAGAAAAACTGGTCACTGGTAACAGTTCACTGGTCACTGAAAAGCCATCATCCCTTAAAAATCTACCTTTAAACCTTGAATTTATGACAAATAACTTAGCAATCCAACAAGAACGCACAGACACCGTTGCACCCATTGTAACGGCATTCCTTGAAGCCAATCAAACCCATCATTTAGAGGGTAAATTTTATACTGCCTCATGGGACGGACAAAAACTCAGTTTAATTGATAATCAAATCCAACAACCCATTATGATTGCCTCTTATCAAGGGCGAAAAGATGATGGTAATGTGATTTGGCAATCTGAGCCTTTACCACAAGGGAGTTTAGGTTTAGCTGAAAAAGACGTTAAAACCTTTGTGGAGATGGTTCCGGCGATTAAACAAAAGATTTTAGACAATCATTTACAACAGAAGAAACAAGCCTCTGTTTCCGTTGAACATTAATTTAAAAAGACATCAATTCTATCACGAATTGATGTCTTTTTATTTAATAAAAATCTAATTGTTTGATAAAGGACTAGAGTCTTATATCAAGACACAAATTATTTTTCTGTACCAATAATATGTAAATCAATCTGTCTTTTAGCAATAAATTTCATAATTTTTTGGGTAAAAGAACCTTGAAAAAGTTGTTTCCAAAAAGACTGTAAACTTTCTCCAATGACAATTTGGGTAATTTTTTCTTGTTGAGCAATATCGGCGATCGCTCTGGGGACATTATAACTTTGAACTCGTAAAAAATTACCTCCAAAATCTCGACAAAGTTGTTGACAAGTTTCAAGATGTAAAGCTTCAGTTTTAGTTAAAAAATGATCAGGATTTTCGACAAATAAAATGAAAAGGGGTGCATTCATATAATTAGCTATTCTCGCCCCTCTACGCAATAAACGCAAAGAATTTGGATAGGTAGAAACACAAACTAAAACTCTTTCTTGAATAGGGCAAGTTTGTGCTAAAAATAATGATTGTTCACCATCATCTTCTACCGTATTAGCTACTTCTCTTAAAGCTAATTCTCTTAATGCAATTAAATTTCTTCTTTGAAAAAAGTTGGCTAAAGAAGTGTTAATTTTGTCAGGTGCATAAATTTTCCCTTGTAATAATCTTTCTTCTAAAGTTTCTGCTGTTACATCTACTACTACTACCTCATCCGCTTCTTCTAATAGGCGATCAGGGATTCTTTCCCTCACAATAACTCCTGTGATTCTCGCTACTAAGTCATTTAAACTCTCTAAATGTTGAATATTAACAGTTGAATAAACATCAATACCCGTCTTTAAAATTTCTTCCACATCCTGATAACGCTTTTCATAAGTAGAGCCGGGGATATTAGTATGTGCCAATTCATCAATCAGAGCTAACTGAGGTTTACGCTCAATAATTGCCTGAGTGTCCATTTCTGTTAAAATCAGATTATTGTGAGTTACTGAGAGCCGAGGGATAATCTCTAAGGTCTTTGCTTTATCGGCTGTTTCTTGACGATTGTGAGTTTCTAAAAGCCCAATTACCACATCAATACCCTGTTTTTTTAGATTTTTTCCCTCTTGTAACATTTTATAGGTTTTTCCCACCCCCGGAGCCATCCCGATAAAAATTTTATGTCGTCCACGTTTTTCTAACATCATTAATTTTAGAGGAGATCGAGTGCTAAATTTAATTTTAAAACATTAATTCTTGGTTCACCGAAAATACCTAAAAATCGCCCTTCAATCTGTTGTTTAATCAGTAATTCTAATTGATTTTTGTCCAATTTTCTTGCTTGGGCAATACGATTAATTTGATTTTGAGCAGACTGAATACTAATATGAGGATCTAAACCAGATCCTGAACTATAAATAAAATCAGCAGTAGGTTGAATCTGATTATTTTTTAATAGGTCAATTTGAGCAACAACATTATTAGTTAATTGTAGATTACTGGGAGCTAAATTACTAGCACTTGAAATACCACTATAATTATTAACACTGGGGCGACTCCAAAAATAGCGATCGCTGGTAAAAGATTGACCGATTAAAGTTGAGCCGATCACCACATTTTGGTCATTTTTAATTAAACTACCATTAGCTTGAAAAGGGAAAACTAATTGTCCAAAACTGAAAATAATTAAAGGATAAATTACGGCAGTAATTAACCATAAAATTAAGGTAACACGAAAGGCTTTTAAAATTTCTCTTAATAACATAACTTTAAAATTTCTCTGGTTGAAAAATAACGATAAAAAGATAAATAAATAAACTAAAAGTAACTAATCCTAATAAGACTAAAGCATAGGATTGACCTTTAGTTAAAACTGCACCTGTAGCACTATAAACCGCCGGAGCGATCATAATATTAATAATTAGAAGAATTAACAGGTACAGAGGTAATTTTTTCTGACGGAATTTTGACAAAATTTCGGTAATTGTTTCCATTGATTTTAAATAATTTGTCTTCATAATTAAAAATTTAATTGGTGAGAGTTAATAACGGATGCTCCTCATAAATACCTGCACGACTAACAGCATAATCAGAAAGAAAAGGTAGATGATCGCCAACTTCAATTAAAATTTTTTTGCGTCTTTGTGCCTTGGCGAGACATAAATTAAACCAACCCAATACTACTAATTAAAACATCAATCAATTTAATCGCAATAAAAGGAGCAATAACCCCTCCTAAACCATAAATTAAAATGTTTCTTTGTAATAATTGATCGGCGGTTAAAGGTCTAAATTTTACCCCCGTTAAAGCAATGGGAATTAAAACCGGAATAATTAACGCATTGTAAATTAAAGCTGATAAAATTGCTGATTGAGAACTACTTAATCCCATAATATTTAATTTACTAATACCAACTCCGGCAAAAATAGCAGGTAAAATAGCAAAATATTTGGCTACATCATTGGCGATCGAAAAAGTAGTTAAAGCCCCCCTTGTAATTAATAATTGTTTACCAATGGTGACAATATCAATTAATTTAGTAGGATCAGAGTCCAGATCCACCATATTAGCCGCCTCTTTTGCCGCCTGTGTACCTGAGTTCATCGCTACCCCCACATTAGCCTGAGCTAAGGCAGGAGCGTCATTTGTTCCATCCCCTGTCATTGCAACTAACTTCCCTTTTGCCTGTTCAGTGCGAATTACCTCTATTTTATCCTCTGGAGTAGCCTCAGCAATAAAATCATCAACTCCGGCTTCTGAGGCTATGACTGAGGCGGTAATAGCGTTATCTCCCGTTAACATAATGGTACGAATACCCATACGACGCATTTGATCAAAACGCTCTTTGATCCCCGGTTTAATAATATCTTTAAGATAAATTACGCCGTAAATATCACTACCCTGACAGACGGCTAAGGGTGTACCCCCTAAACGGGAAACCTGCTCATAAGTCTCATCTAAGTTACTCGGCAGTTGTCCTCCTCTCGATCGCACAAACCCTTTAATAGCGTCTACCGCACCTTTGCGCACCTCTAAGCCATTTGGTAAATCTGTCCCACTCATCCGAGTACGAGCGGAAAATTCCACACCAGTGGCGGTATCGGTATCAAAATCGAGAGCTACGCCCAAATTATTAGCTAAACTAACGATCGAGCGACCTTCGGGAGTTTCATCAAAAAGACTGGAAATGAGGGCAATTTTCGCCACTTCTTCCACACTATGACCATTAACGGGGATAAACTCCTCTGCTAAACGGTTTCCTAACGTAATTGTACCCGTTTTATCCAATACTAAAGTATTAATATCACCACAAGCCTCCACCGCTCTCCCTGACGTAGCGATGACGTTAAATTGGGCAACTCTGTCCATTCCGGCAATACCGATCGCACTTAAAAGTCCGCCGATGGTAGTGGGAATTAAAGCCACTAATAAAGCCACTAAAACCGCCACTGTCACAGGGTTTTGCACATAATTAGCAATAGGGGTAAGGGTGGCGATCACGATTAAAAACACTTGTGTTAACACAGCAAGTAATACCGTTAAAGCGATCTCATTAGGGGTTTTGCTCCTTTCCGCGCCCTCAACGAGGTTGATCATCCGATCAATAAAACCTTGTCCCGGATCCGCCGTAACCCTGATGGTTAACTCATCTGAGAGAATACGAGTCCCCCCCGTAATGGAACTCGCAATATCAGTCCCCGGTTGCTTCAAAACAGGAGCAGACTCCCCTGTAATAGCCGATTCATCTACCGAAGCCATCCCACCAATGACTTCACCATCCGCCGGAATAATATCACCTGCGATCACTTTAATAATATCACCTCGCTTTAAACTGGTGGAGTTGACTTCCTCAAGAGACTCATCAGGTAAAATTTTCCGCGCGATCGTATCACTTTTAGTAGCCCTTAAAGCATCCGCTTGAGCTTTACCTCGCCCTTCGGCCACTGCTTCCGCAAAATTAGCAAATAAAACCGTAAAAAATAAAATTACAGTAATTAAAGCATTAAATAAGATTTGATTAGACTGAGTAACATTACCAAATAAATTAGGATTAATCGTAACTAAAGCAGTAATAATTGTCCCAATCCAAACTAAAAACATCACAGGATTTTTAATAGCATGACGTGGATCTAGTTTGAGAAAAGATTGTTTAATTGCTCGTTGATAAAGGCCTTTATTGGTGGCTTTAGGAGTGTGTTTTCTTTGGTATCTTAATAATTTTCTCATAATTTAATTTGTGTTGACAAAGGTTTAATTTATTTCTCGCAAAGTAGCACAAGACGCTAAGATTTTCTACTCATTTTACCCTCCTAAATTAAAACCTTCGGCAACGGGGCCTAATATCAAGACAGGGAAAAAGGTTAACGCTCCTAAGATTAAAATTACTCCGCCTGTGACGGTGGTAAATAAAAGGGTATCGGTGCGTAATGTGCCTGTGGTCTTTGGTACTGGCTGTTTACGGGAGATATTATCTGCTAGTAATAAGAGTGATATGATGGGAATATATCGCCCCATTAATAAGACGACGCTACAACTTAAGTTCCACCAGAGGGTATTATCTCCTAATCCTTCTAATCCTGAGCCATTATTAGCGGCGGCGGATGTATACTCATAAATGACTTGGGTTAAGCCATGAAAACCGCTATTACTTATTCCTGCTAATGTTTCAGGGAATGCTAAGGTAATGGCACTAGGTATTAAGATGGCAATGGGATGAACTAAGAGGATCACACTAGCTAAAATAATTTCTTGTTTTTCAATTTTTCTCCCTAAAAATTCTGGTGTTCTTCCTACCATTAATCCTGTTAAAAAGACGGTAAGAATTAAATAGATAAATAAATAGGCTGTTCCTGTGCCTTGTCCTCCCCAAATTATTTGTAAAAATAAACTAAATATTGTGCTAAAACCGCCTGACGGCATCAAAGAGTCTAGCATTCCGTTAACTGCCCCGCACATGGTGGCGGTGGTGGCGATCGCCCATAAAGCCGTTTGTGACCAGCCGAAACGCACTTCTTTTCCTTCTAAATTAGGCTGTTGTCCTCTGATTATATTATTAATTAATTCGTTTCCGTTATATTCACCAACTGCTGTTATAGTAATTAAAATCAGAAATAAAATTAATACCAGACTAAAGATTAACCATGCTTGACGTTTATTTTCAGCAAAAATTCCATAAGTATAAATTAAAGCGGTGGGAATACTCAGCATTGCTACTGTTTCAATTAAGTTAGAAAAGGGAGTAGGATTTTCAAAGGGATGGGCAGAATTAGCACCAAAAAAACCTCCGCCATTTTCTCCTAATTGTTTGATGATTTCAAAATGTGCAAGGGGGGCAACTGGTATCATTTGTGATGATCCCTCTAAAGTATTTATGGTAATAGGAGAAGCCCAAGTTTCAGGCACACCTGTCAAGATTAAAATTACAGCACCAATCACAGAAATTGGTAATAAAATTCTAGTAATAGATTTAATTAAGTCTACATAAAAATTACCTAATGGTTTTCCTGTTAAACCTCTAATAAAAGCTATTCCAACTGTTAAACCAGTGGCGGCGGATGTAAACATTAAAAAACCTAAACCTAAAACTTGAGTGCTATAACTTAAAGTAGTTTCTCCTGTATAATGTTGTTGATCTGTATTAGTTAAAAAAGAAATAGTTGTATGTAAAGCTAAATCCCAACTAGGTGCATTTATTTGATTAAAATTAAAGGGTAATAATGGTTGTATGATTAAGATTAAATAAACCAAAAATCCCATAATTAAATTACTAATTAATATATTTCTGGCATATTGCCAACCCGTCATACTTTCTTGATTACGAATTGACATTAAAATATAAAGTTTTTGTTCAATATCATTAAAAAACGAATCAAAAACAGTCTTTTTCTCTAAAAAAACATTAGCAATATAATTCCCTAATATAGGTGTCAAAATACTGACAATCATTAGAGTTACAATAATTTGAATAAAACCTTCAAACATAAAATTAATATTTGCATAAATTATCTAAACAATGTTACAACAGTAATTAGTAAATTAACATTTTATTTGTTTAAATTTCTGTTTATTTTTTGTTTAGTTTAGAGCTAAACATGATCTAAACAAACTTAAACAATCAATAAAAAAACTTTGTGCCTTTGCACCTTGGCGAGAAAAATTAACTATCATCTCAAATTCTTAACTTATGATATTAACCAAAAAAGTATCTAAAGCAACTTTAATTATTGTCTTATTTTTGATTGTTTTTATCCTTGAATTAATGACACCTCCTGCTTATGTTTTTAGCTATTTATATACAGGATCAATTTTATTAGTCAATAATTATTTTGGACGAAAATTAACCATTGTTATTACTATAGTTACGGTGTTTATTACTTTACTTAATTTATGGTTTCCCTTAGCTGAAATTAACAATTTATCAACGATTGCTAATCGTTTAATTGCTGTATTTTCTTTAATTGTTACTGCTTGTTTATCAGAGCAAAATCGTTATCATCAAGAAAGATTAATTCAACAACAGTCTTTATTACAATCTCAAGAAAAATTAGTGCGCTTAAAACAAGATTTTGCTTCCACTTTAACCCATGATTTAAAAACGCCTTTATTGGGGGCGATCGAAACGATTAAGGCTTTTCAAGAGCAAAAATTTGGGGGGGTTACTTCTGAGCAACAGAAAGTTTTAAATACCATGATTCGCAGTCATCAATCTAGTTTACAATTAGTTGAATCTTTATTAGATGTTTATCGTAATGATTTGGAGGGTTTAAATTTAGATTTAAAACCATTAGATTTAACAGTTTTAATTGAAAATGTGACTAATACTTTAGCTGAATTAGCTAACTCTAATCAAGTCTATCTGGCTATTAATTTTGGTGAGTCTAATTTTCGTCAATCTTTATGGGTAAATGGTGATGAGTTTCAATTACAACGGGTTATGATTAATTTATTAGTTAATGCTATTAATCATTCTCGACGGGGCGATCTCATTGAGATTATTCTTTCTTCCCAATTTAATCAACAAACTGTTAAAATTTTAGATCAGGGAGCGGGTATTAAACCGGAAGAATTTTCTTATTTATTTGAGCGTTTTTATCAAGGAAATAGCGATCGCCAAGCTAAAGGCACGGGGTTAGGTTTATATCTTTGTCGTCAAATTATTGAGGCTCATGGTGGTAAAATTTTAGCGGAAAATAGACAGCCTTCGGGGGCAATTTTTGGCTTTATTTTGCCCCGTTTATGTCACAATGATGGTTAACTTTTTCTCGCAAAGGTGCAAAGTCGCAAAGGGGTTTTATGGCTGATTTAAAAATTTTGTTGGTGGAAGATGATGAGTTATTTCGTCTTGGTTTATCAGTAAGATTACAACAGGAAAATGATTTTAAACTGGTGGCTGAAGCTGAAGATGGTGAAACGGCGGTAGAATTAACTAATCGTTATGCTTTAGATTTAGTCTTATTAGATGTGGGTTTGCCTAGAATGAGCGGTTTAGAGGCTTGTCAACGCATTAAACAGCAACATCCTCACTTACCGATTTTAGCTTTAACTTCACACTCTGAATCCTCTTTAATTAATCGTTTAATTGAAACGGGCATTCAAGGTTATTGTTTAAAGGGGATTCCTGCCGAAAAGTTAATTTTAGCCATTCGCTCGGTGGTTGCTGGTGCTTCATGGTGGGATCACCGTGCCACTCAAGAGATTTATTCTGTTTTTAATCACTCTATACCTCTTAAAGATAATCTGATTAATACTTTAACCAAGCGAGAAAAAGAGATTTTTCAGTTAATGATTGAGGAAAAAACCGATCAGGAAATTGCTCATTTACTCTATATTTCTACGGCTACGGTGCGTGTACATATTCATACTATTTTACAAAAGTTAAAAATCAGCGATCGCCATCACGCTGTTTTGTTATTTAAAACCCAGATTCCCCATTTCAATTCATAGTATAAAAAAATACACAAACAACGAAAAAATAAGTAGAAATACTCAAATAATCTTAAAGATATTATCTCTTTCTTTTCTTTTTCTTCTCAGTGGCAAAATAAACACCTTCTTCAGCTAAAAAACGCTGTCGAAAACGTCTTTTTGCCATTTGTTGAGCCTCAGCAAAAGTCCATTGTTTCACTTTCGGTAATGGTTCAACTTCTTTTAATACTTCTAAAAATTCATAATTTCCTGTTAATTTAGCAATCACTTGAGCAATTTCTAAACAACATCTTTTCGGATATTTTACCACTTGTTCCTCCGCAAATCTAATCACCACCCAATTACCATTTAAAAAGTATTGATTACGGTTATAATCTTTATTGGACTTTGGACAAAAAGAAATTGGTAGAGGTTAAAATAGAAGATAAAAAAATAGACAAAGTAAAACTAACCTAAAATAATTTTAGGGGAAAAAAGATTAATTAACAGTCGTTTCTAACAGCAATTTAGCTATTTTGTTGACATTTTTGATTCTTTTTATAACCTGATAACGTGGTCTTTTCACTTGTATTTCACCTTTTTCCGTCCAGAAGAATAACCACGGGGTTTGGGAAAATTAGAATTGATCTCAATGGTGCTAATAATTCTATAAAAGTCTCTCTGAACAGCACTGGGGTAATCTTACTCTCACGAAAATTAGGCAAATATTTCTCCCAAGGGCGGGGTAAGCAAACAGCTAAATTCCTTGCATTCCACAATTGAATATAAGCAATTAAAATTAGGTTCATCCAGTTTTCTTCATAACTTGTATGAGAGGTTAAATAGTCGTTCATTAATAATCTTTGTTTGCCAAATCGAAAAAGTGTTCCAAGTCAAAACGTTGACGATAAGATTGATAAATTTCAAGCAAAGTTAATTCGTTACGGCGTTTACCAATGGCAATTAACCACATTGGTTTCCAAATAGAATTACCTTCTTGATCAGTAACAGTAATTTCCAATAATGTAAAGGGATAATCATGCAATTTATGTTCCTTTGTTCCCTTCATTAACATATTATTCCAACCCTTAATTTTGACATTTAATAATTTACCACGTTTCGTAGTAAAATTAGTTTGAATTAAATCATCAGGGGGATGCCAAGAAGTTGAATCTTTTAAATCAAATTTATCACCATACCAACGTGGATGTCCACTTTTTAACTCAGAAGAATCTTTGACAAAAGGACGAAAAAAAACACGATTACTTTTAACTCTGGTGACAACAAGTCGATCTTGATTAAGAACTTGTTTGCCAATAAAATCTTTTTGACTATAAAGACAATCTACGACAATAACTGATAGAATTATCTTAAATAATAATGAATCTGTCAAAACTTTATTAATCTGTTTATGAGCAACAGAAACATCTTTTTCATCGCTTTTTACTCGTTGAACTGATAAAGGAATTGTCCAAGAAGCATCACAATTAGATATTTTTTCAGGTAAGTAAAAAGCCAAGAATAAGCATGACCAATATTGATGGGTTTATTGCCTTTAATACTGTTAGGTTGATGAATAAACGTTTTATCAGATACAGTAGGAGAAAACTGGCGTGAATTAGGGGTTACATCAATGCCAAATAGATGAAACTTTCGCTGATTATTTTGAGGAATACTCTCTAAAATAATCTTAGATATTTCGGCTTTATTTGTGATTTGTGATTTCTTTTTTCCCGCTTTATTAAAATCAGCAATTGCTCGATAAATACTTTGGTATTTATGTTTAAATAGAGGATTTAAACTTAATTCCACGACTGTTTTAGCATCTTGATTACTACTAAGAGCATCGAGTAAATTCATCAAGGCATCTTTTCTTAAACCAAGACTTTGATATAATCGTTGACGACCTTGAATAAATTGTTCAACTTCTTGGTAATTTTTATTTTTGATTTTCATATTATTTTGAATAATAAACTATCTATTTATTCTAATCTATAGAACAAACTTGTTGAGAAAGAAAGTTTATTATTTGACATTATGCTATTAGACAATATTCAATTTCTCTTAATATAAATATCTTATTTTAATTTTTTCGGTCTGATGTGAGCTTCATTAAATCTAATTTTTTGTCCAAAGTCCAATAAACGATAAAATTTAGATTGATCTACCCGTTGATTATAACAAGCACGAATTAAAGCAAAAAAATCATCAACTTTAAAATTTAAACTAATGATACTATCAATTTCATCAATAAAAATTACAATATTTTCTGTGATTAAATCTAATAATATTTCTAAAAATTTACCGAATCTTTGAACCGTAGATAATTTGTCATTTTCTTCCCACCATTGATCCACATCAAAATCATCATATAAATCAAAACTATTAATAATTGTATCTATTAAACCAAAATACCATTCTTCTGGATTAATATTACTTGTACCGATGCTTGTAATATCAATAGAAGCACATTTTATTCCTTCATTTTGTAAGCGTTTCATTGTTTGTACTCTTAAAGAAGATTTACCCATTTGACGACTATTTAAGACATAACAAAACTCGCCATTTTTAAGGGCATAATATAAATCTTCATCGGCTTTTCTTTTAACATAAGTGGGGGCATTTATGGGTAAACTTCCCCCCACTTGATAGTTATAATTAGACATAATTAGTTCAAGATATAGTCAGAGAGAGAAACGACGCAATCTCTATCAGGTTATTTTGATTAAATTTTATAATTAATTAGACATCTCTATAATATAATATAAATAAAAAAATTAAGCTATCATCAACAAAAATTTTAAGGAGAAATAGCCAAAATGAGTAATTATACTTGGCAATATATTCAAGATCACAAACAAGCAACTAAAAGATTATTAGGAATTAATTATGAACAATTAGAACTGCTAATCGCACATCTTTTGATCTTGGAGAAACAAGCAAAAGAAGAATCCGAAAAACAAAAAACTAGAATTATCAATTCCGGTGGTGGTAGAGAGAGTAAGCTTTCAAAAGAAAACCAGATTATTTTGACTTTAATTTATTTAAGACATCACCTGAGTTTTCAACTATTAGGTATCATCTTTCAAGTAAGTGAATCAACGGCGAATAATTTGTTTGATTATTGGCAAAAATTATGAGAGAAGCTTTGCCATGCTCTTTACTAGAACAAGTAAAAAAGTCCCCAGAAAAAATAGAAGAAATGTTGGAAAAATTGAAGGAAAATGAATTATTAGTAGATAGTGAAGAACAGCCAAGAGAAAGACCTTTAGACTATCAAGAACAGAAAAAATATTATAGTGGAAAAAAATGTGAACATACTTTTAAAAATCAATTAATTAGTCTTCCAAAAGGCCGAGATATTGTGGATGTAGTGGCGGGAAAACCAGGGCCTTCAAGTGATATTAACATTTGTCGTCAAAATCTCAAGAAGTTTGGGATAGATCAAAGGTTTAAAGGGGATAAAGCTTATGTGGGAGAGCCACAAATTATTACCCCGAAGAAAAAACCGAAAAAAGGAGTATTAACTCAGGAAGAAAAAGAAGAAAATAAAAAGATTTCATCGGTCAGAATATTTATAGAACATTTAATTAGAATCATAAAAATATGGCGAGTAGCAAGAGAAAGATTTAGATTAAGAAAAGATAAATATCAGTCAGTATTTTTAACAGTTTGTGGGTTAGTGAGATTAAGAATTGAGAGTTTAGTTTTAGAAATAGTGAAATCATCGTCATCAAGTGAAGTAATTGATGTTTTAATCAGTCATACTTTTGGGACGAAATTAGATTTAGAGGAAATTTTGACGTGAAATTAACTTTACGGCGATTGATTGCTGAGTGCTGATTAAAGATGAAACTGTTACCATATAAGCTTTATCAGTTATTGGAGATGTCTATTATACCCACCTATTTATATTTTATTAAAACTTTCTCATTTTAACTGTTCAGAGGCGATAAATTTAAGTGATAATTGTATAAAGCAACGGGCTTATTTTGATATTTAAAATAATTGGGATCTTGGGGTGATAAATAAATAGAAGTAATTTGTTTTGCCTGAATATTGCCTGAAGGTAAATAATAATAATCGGTGGTAGTTTCCACTTCATTAAGATAAATTTCCGCTTTTCCTCTAAATATTTGTTGGGTAATTTCAATGGTTAAAAATTCTTGATCAGCAATAGTTTCTGTTAATCTTCCTGTAATATTAGAAATTAATTGTGTTCCATCTTTAAAGGTGGTAATTTGTTGATTAGGATTGTTAGAATCAACTTTCACTGTTAAAATATTTTCTTTGCCTAAATAAGTTTCTGCTATTTGTAAACCGTTAAAAGCTCGATCGGCAATAATGGCATTTTTATTAGTAATTAAAGATGGTAACAAATACTGTTTTTCACTGGTAAGAAGAGTGGGAATATATTGAACTTGAAAATTAATTTTTTGGTTTAAATATTGACGATTTCCCTCAAAACCCGGACTAATAAATTCAGGTGCTAAAGGTGCTACCATCTCAATTAAGGTACTTTCCACATTCCATTTTCCCGCAAACCATTGGGGGAAAATTAAATCTCCTTTAGCTATGTTTACTGTGGGTTTATTCTGCCAATTTGGATAATGATTGACTCGCTCTTTGATGGTTTCTGCGATGGCAATTTGACTATTAAAATTGAAGACTAAACATACACATAGTAAGAAATTAATGAGCTTAAAAATTACTTGAATTAAGGATGATTTGATCAGCATTTGTGATGAGAATTAAATTAAAATTTTATAATAATTAAATTACCAAATATTCGTATCACCTTGCCCCCAAAAACCGTCATATTTTTTAATAATTACATCATCTAAAACTTGAGTTTGACAGGCTAAACGCAGTTTTTGCTCAGGAGAATGGGGCGGTAAAGATAGTCTTGTTTTTTCTTTCCAATTAATTTGGGAAACTTCCCCTTCAATCATCACGGCACAAGTGCCACAAGTGCCGATTCCTCGACAATTAATCCATTTTGATTTACCATTATGGAGAGGAATCTTATTTTTGAGACAAATTTGACGAAGATTATCCCCTTTTTCACAGGTGATTATTGTATTTCCGGCAGTAATTTTTGGCATAATTTCTATTGTTAATTAAGGATTATTTTACTATTATAAACTAAAATAGAAATTTTAGTCTGATGAATTTAATTTTAACTATTTAATCTTTTAATTATCTCTTGATGTTGAGGAAATCTTTGGCTTAATTCTTGTGCTTTAAACATGGAAAAATCCTCAAATAAAAATCCGGGTGTCACTAAACAACTCACTAAAGAAAAAGAATTATTCTCCACCACTTCAGCCCCAAAAATTACCCCTGCTTTAATTAAAACCTGTGGTAATTGTCCATTTTCTACTTCAATTACTAATTTTAAAGTGTTGAAATTACCCTCTAAGTCAATGGTATGAATTAACAGAGATGAACCATAATGATAAAACCAAATTTCATCGGAAGTTAAACAATGAAATTTAGACACTTCTCCCGATTTTAAGAGATAATAAATTGTGGAAGCAAGTCCTCTTTTTTGGAGAAAATCATTAGGACATTCTTCATAATTTCGATAAATTTCTTTAAAATAACCCCCTTCAATATGGGGTGAAAGATTTAATTTTGTAATAAAATAGTCAGCAGTTAACATATTATTTTAAAATAAATTCAATGACAAATTTTTCACCATTTTCTTTAACTTTTCCTGTGCTTGGTTGTGGCACATGGGCTTGGGGTAATCGCTTTTTATGGGATTATAACCCCCAAATGGATCAAGAATTACAAAAAGTTTTTAATTTTTTGGTGGATCAGGGGGTGACTTTTTTTGATACGGGGGACTCCTATGGTACGGGTGTATTAAAAGGACGTAGTGAAATTCTCTTAGGGCAGTTTAGCAAAAATTATGGGGGCAAAAACAAAGATCGTTTAATTTTAGCCACCAAACTCGCCCCTTACCCTTGGCGTTTAACGCCTCAAGTTATGATCAGCGCCGCCCAACAGTCAAGCGATCGCTTGGGTCGTCCGATAGATTTAGTACAATTGCACTGGTCAACTCGTAATTATTTCCCTTGGCAGGAAAAGCCCTTATTAAGGGGTTTAGCCATGCTTTATCAACAGGGGTTAGTTAAAGGGGTAGGTTTATCTAATTTTGGCACAAAAGGGTTATTAGAGGTGGATCAGTGGTTTAGGGAATGGGGTGTACCGATTGTGAGTCTTCAGGTACAATACTCGTTATTATCCACTACTCCGGTTAATGAGTTGGGAGTGAAGGAAACCTGCGATCGCCTTGGGATTAAATTAATTGCCTATAGCCCCCTTGCCTTGGGCTTATTGACAGGAAAATATCGAGTGGGGGGAGTTTTACCCAAAGGGGTCAGAGGAAGCACCTTTAAACGAATTTTACCGCAAATAGAACCCCTTTTGAAACTATTAGAAGAAATAGCCCAACAACGTGGCAAAACAATGGCTCAGGTGGCTTTAAATTGGTGTTTAGTGAAGGGAACAATGCCTATTCCGGGTGCTAAAAATTTAGCCCAAGCTCAAGAAAATTTAGGGGCTTTAAATTGGCGTTTAACTTCAGCAGAAATGGAAGAATTAGACACAATTAGTAGTACAATTAAGGGTAAAATGGTACAAAATCCTTTTCAATCTAAATAAATTTAAACTGTTAGTTATTAATTGATAATTAATAATTAATTTTCTTTTTTATACTGAATTATTAACTATTAAATAATGCTGAATTTTAATCCCACAATTCTTGACTCGATCGCTAATTATCATTTATTAAAAATTCAATATCCTAACCAAAAAATTCAATATATTTTAGCTTTATATTTATCAGGAAAAGACTTATATACTCAAAGCGAATTTCCTTATCAAATTCTTAAAGTTAGTGATGAACCTTTTAATTTACCATTAATAGAAGAATGTCAAAAAATACATCATCAATTGATAATTGATAATGGTTTAACTTATCACTCTTTTTAAGTAGAGAAAATTATTAATAATTGATTATCCTAATAATTTAATTTTACTAGATTGAGAATTGCTAATTTGATGATTCATATTAATTTGATTACCCGCACTATTTCCCTCCTCATAACCCGACTGATTACTAATTATAATACTTTTAGTTGTTCTGAACTTATAATTTTGTTGATTGAGAAAATTAGTCACCGCCAAATTTTCAGAATTAAACCAATTTTGTACCGTTAAAGCACTAATATAATTAACTTCATTACTAGCAGAAATACCTTGATTTAATCTACTTTCAAAATCTGCTCTTAATCGTTCATTAAAATTATAAGCAATGCCCACTCTAAAAGCATTCCAATAAGCTCGATTTTGTTTAATTCCTTCCCTTTTTAACTCTTTTTGCTTCAATTTTACTAACTTTTCTAAAGCTTCTTCTAAATAATCATATAATAAAACTACCTGTGCTAAACGATGTTCTCTCCCAATCATTTTCCATTGAATATAACCGACTTTTCTTTGCCAAAATAATTGACAAGCATTAACATAAGCTAACCCCGATAACAAAATTTTACGCCAACTATCTGCTACTTTTGAAATAGCGATAACTTGTTCTTCTAATTGGGGTAATTCCTGTGCTAATAATAACGATTCATCAGTTAATTGTAAATCATATTGTTGTAAATATTGGGTAAATTTAGCGGCGGCAATCATCGCTTCATGTTCATTATTACTTTGGGTTCTTGCTAATAAAGCCCTTGCTTTTCTGAGGATTTTTTCAGTTTCAGGCATTTGATAATCATGGTAAATTTTAATAGCATCTCTGCCTAAAATTCCATTAATTCGATACATTTGAGTCCGAAAAGATTTACCATGAGGAGGTTGAATTACTATGCTATCATCAGGATGATTATATTGCCATAAATGGATTAATTCATGTAATAATGTTTCTTCTATTTCCTCTAACATTGTGGGTTTTAAAATCAAATTATTAAGAGCAATTGATTGGTTTTTATGGTAATAACAACCTGCCTTTTTTTGTCCTAAGTTACCCCAATTTACATAACTTAATTTCCACATCCAATCGCATTCTCGCCAATATTCTTTGATATAATTAAAAGCTAATTTAGTTAATTGTTCACTATTCATAGAGGTATAAAAATGAATCAAGATTTAATGTTATTTTTGTTGACTATTTTTGGTTTAATTGTTTATCTAATTCTATCAGCCAAAACCGAAATGTTTACTAAATTACCAGATTTTTTGAGAAAAAATCAAGTAAAATAAGATATATGAAAATAAGTTCAGATATTTAATTAATTTTATGCCAAAAACCCCCACCCACAACATCAAACCATTACCAAAATGTGAAGCCCACCCGATCGATCCCCAGAAAATAACTCTTTCTTCTACTTACCCCGATCTTTTGGATCTAGAAAAAGCCCAACGGATGGCAGAATTTTTTAGCTTACTTGGTGATCCCAATCGGTTAAGAATTGTATCAGTTTTAGCCCATCAGGAACTATGTGTGTGCGACTTGGCACAGACTCTAAAAATGACAGAATCCGCCGTTTCCCATCAACTGCGGACTCTTAAAGCGATACGTTTAGTTGGTTATCAAAAAAGAGGTCGTCGAGTTTATTATCATCTAAAAGATCATCATGTGTTCAACCTGTATCAATCAGTTTCCGAACATTTAGACGAGATCGACTAAAAATCAGATTATACCTCTAATTAAGCGTGACATTCGCAACCATGGTGAGAACATCCCGCACCTTGGAGATGCCCATTGGCACAAGCATCTGAACAGTAATATTTTCCATCTTTGAGAATATAGCAATCCTAAATAGGTTGTGGCAAAATTCCATATTGATAAAGTTTGGGGAAATCAAATATTTGACCATGCGCAAAAAACTTAAATAGCCACTTTACTATTTTAAATGATTTACATAAATGATAGAATTGTCTAATAAAATTTTTCACTTGTAGCCAAATATCTTCTACCGGATTTTGTTCTGGAGCATTAGGGGCAAATTTATGACAAGTAATTAACCATTCTTCTTCCAATAAATCTTGATTTATTATAGTTAAATACTCCCTAAATTCTTTTGAGTCATGATAGGTTGCTCCATCCCAAAATATTGCTAATCTTTTTCCTTTTCTTTTTGATAGTAAATACTTGATAAATTTGATCGTATTTTCTGTATTTCCACTTTCATATTCTTTGACAATAAATTCTTTAGTTTGATAGTCTAATGCCCCATAATAAGTTTGTCGGCTTTTTTCATTTTTAATGGGAATTTCTATTCTTTGATCTGTTCTTCCCCAAACATAACCTAAAATGTCTCCCCAAAGTAAATGACATTCATCAATCATAAACACTACAAGCTCTCCACTCTCTATTTCTTTTTTCCAAATCTCTAATTTTTCACTGATTTCTTTTTTTTTAGCTTCGACTAATTCGTCATTTTTAGCCGGATTCTTTTTTTGAGTTTTTTTCCAACTTATTTTCGCTTCTTTGAGCAAACTATAATAACTTTGATTGGATTTATAAATAATATTATATTCTCGCTCTAAATAAATTTTTAAATCTGATAATCTTAAATATTCTTGCTCTCTTAACCAATTAATAACTTGGTCTTTTTCTTCTGGTTTTAATTCACTTTTAGTTCCTTTAAACTGTAATTTCAAGCTTTCTACTCCACAAAAAAGAGCTTGATTTTTCCACATACTAATAAAGCTATGAGAAACTTGTAATAATTCTTTTACTTCATGGTATGATTTTCCTTCTAAAATCATTTTGACAGCTAAAGCCCTTTTTATTTCTTTAGCCTCTTTTGTTTGATTGATAAAATCATTTAACTCAGAAATAATGTTCATTTTTTTTTCCTTGAATTTAGATTATAATTAATATTATATCTGTTATGACCTATTTAGGATTGCTATAGCATCACTAAGATTAACAATACAAACACAAGACGGACAGGCACATTTCATTTGAGTTACGGTGGTTGTAGCCATTTCTTTGTCTCCTACTCTTTTGAGCTTTTCTTTACCATAACATCTGAACACACTTTCAGATATTCATTTGTAATAAAACTTAACATTTCATTTTTGGTAGAAGTTAGGGAATAGGAAATTGATTAAAAATAAGAAAGAAATGATTTGATTTATCATAGTTTTAATCTTGTAGATCAATTACTATTCCCTCTTTTGTGTGAAAAGTATCTTATTCAAACTAATAGCTGAATAAGATAATTTAGGCAGACAAAATAATTTCAGTTACGGGTGTTTGTTTTTGGTCATAAATTAATTCAGTAGTTAACTTTTTCACAATCATTAAATTATCATTTTTGATAATTTCGGCTTTAACCATTGCATCTAAAATACTACCAGATAAATTATCAATATCACCTTTTCTTGAATGTTTCCCAATAAAATTAATCGTAATTTCGATGGGATTAATGATAGTTGATAAATTCATTTGTAGTTTCTGACATTTTAAATCAAAGACTAATTCATCCTGATTTAGTACATAATGTTCAGGGTGAAATGTGCCATTATAGGTTACTCTTGGACGAGCTTTTGGGATCACTTTACCTTGGTAATGTAATCGAATTGTCATTATTTTTAATAATTTCTTTATAATGTTATCATCTTACCATAATCTTGACTTAATCTGTCAATCAGTAAATTAATTCCTCATTAAATCTTGCATGGCTAAACGGATTTGTTCTAATCTACGACGATTAACACCTAAATCTGATTGCCCTAATCTGGAAGCTGAACGTAAATGAATTACTTTTTGCTCCTCTGGAAAATAAAACTCTACATCATCAATAAAACCTAATAAAGCACTACCAGATTCTGTGCGAATATAGTTATCTTTTTGTTCAACAATTGTGGTTCTAGGTACAACTGTTAATACTTTTAATAATAACTGTTTTACCTTTTCTATCTCCATTGTATAACTAATTGGTTCAATTTTATGAAGGGGATCTGCCCCTTGACTAACTACACAATTAGGAGAAGGTGGACAAGATTGTAATAAACCAGAATGTACACCTAAATTAGTAGGAATTTGTCCTGCAAAGAGAGAAATATTAAATACTGGTTTGGCTACAATAACCAGTATTAATAAAGAAAATAAACCCACAATCATCGCCGTAACAATTTTTTTAGTCATCATCTAAAATTAATTTTTTGCTAATAGAAATAATCTTGATTAATCTTACCAAAATATAATAAAATATGTCTTGATGTCAAAAAAAAATATTATGGAAAAATCTGCTATTATCGCTTTAGCACAAAATTATTGTCAAAATATCATCCCTGAAATTATTGATCAAAATGAGACGGCTTTACAACAGGCTTTACAAGGTTTAGGCAAACATCAACTATTAGCCTTAAAAGTGCCTCAGTCTTGGGGTGGGGCGGGTTTTTCTGAGTTAGAATATCAACAATTTCAAGTGTTAATGGCTAGAACTTCGGGCATTTTAGCGTTTTTACAAACTCAACATCAAAGCGCCGCTAATCTGATTTTTCAGGGGAATAATAACGCCTTAAAATCTGAATATTTACCTAAAATGGCTACGGGTGAGAAGTTAGTAGGTATCGCCTTTTCCCATTTACGCAAAGATCAACCCTGTATCACTGCTATTCCCACCACTGACGGCTATCTTCTCAATGGTAACATTCCTTGGCTCACTGGTTGGAATTTTTTTGAGGAAATCATTGTAGGGGCGACTTTGCCAGATGGTAAGGCTTTGTATGGTATTATCCCTTTCAAAAGTAGTCAAACTCCACAGGGCAAAATTAATTTAAGTCAGCCTTTGCCTTTAGCGTCAATGATGGCAACAAATACCGTTAGTGCTATCGTTGAAAATTGGTTTTTACCTTGTGCTAAAGTGGTGATTATTAAACCGGAAAATGCCATTTTTCAGAGCGATCGAAATAATGTTTTAAATCATGGTTTTTTAGCATTAGGTTGTGCTTTGGCTGGAGTAGATTTGATTGAGAAAATAGCACAAGAAAAACAGTTATTATTCATCTTAGAAATATTACCAAAATTAAAGCAAAAAGTTCAATCTTGTTATCAAGAAATGTTAAAAGCAATTGATTCTAATGATTATAATTTGAAGTTAAAATTAAGAGTTTCAGCGATTAAATTAGCCCTACGTTGTAGCCAAATAGGAATAACAGTTGCCAGTGGTGCAGGTAATAGTTTAAACCATCCTGCCCAAAGAATTTATCGAGAAGCTTTAATCTTTACCGTAGCGGGGCAAACCTTACCCGTTATGTCGGAAACTGTGACACAATTATTCGATTTTTAAACAAAAAGATTTACTTTTAATTATCTTTAAGGATGATAGTAAAAATTTTGTTGAGTGTTAAGTAAATCAAAGTTTTGTTGACGAATAGGATTATATTTTAGTTTAATTTCTGCCACTTCTTTTTCCTTAACAATTGTTTCTAAATAATTATGTTTAAAAATAGGAAAATATGCCCCTTTTTGATAACACTTTAAAATAGAAAATAACATCATTTTTAAGCTATTATAAACAGGAAAATTAGCATGATAAATAAACCAAATTAGCCCACTACGTTGTTCTTTTTCACTACATTCTATACCATAATATTCTCCTTCAAAGCTAAATAATGGCAGAATATTTATTGGATAAATTGACCAATCTTGATTTAATTTTAACCATTCATTTCTGATAGCTAAAGCTTGATCAAGGGATAAAAAAGAATGATAATAAAATAATTCACAATCACTTTCCATTTTCATTCCATTATGCCATTGATAAAGTAACTGTGCTTCTTGAGGTAAAATAAAAGGAAAATTATTAAGTTTTGAGGCAATTTCTTCGGAAGAAATCCCCTTTTGTAAACTGCTTTTTAATTGTGGGTTAATACCCGTATAAGAAACTATTTTTTCAAGAATTTCAACTAATGTTAAATTATTCATTTTGCTTATCTAACATATTATTTTTCTGAATTATTGCTAATTATATTAATACTAAAACCTTGATCAAAAAAGATCAAGGTTTTAGAAAAAGAAAAGCTATCTTAATTAAGATCAACTACACAATATTAAATAGTGGTATGATTAGCCCAAGTAACTTTTTTTTGTTGTAAAAAAGAGAGGATCGAAGTTTTTTCTAATAAACCAATTAAACCTTGATTTTCAGAAACTACCGCTAACTCTTTTAAGCCCATCATTTCTAATTGTTTAGCCGCCTCTAATAAGGATTGATTACTATTAATAATACTGGTGCTAGGAATGGGTTTAGTTAACTCTTTAACTGAGGTAATATTCCAATCAGAAGTGTTAATTAATTTTAAATCATTCACATTAATTGCCCCTAATAAATTACCATTTTCATCAGTTACTAAAAACCGTTGCCATTTATTCTGACCAATGATATAATTATTGGCTAATTCCCGTAAAGTTAAATCACCAGAAATGATCGGACTATCAGCAATGACAGCATCTTCAGCTTTATATTGTTCAAGGGTTTCTTGTACTGTGGCAAATTGGGCAGAATTACCAGCATTTTGTAATAAAAACCAGCCAATTAATAGAGTCCAAAAATTACCCACAGGGAGAATATTAAGTATACCTAAAATACCTGCAATTACCCCTACCCATCCGAATAATTGCCCCACTCTACTGGCAAAAATAACTCCTCGATTAGCATTACCTGTAATTTGCCAAACTATTGCTTTTAAGATATTGCCACCATCGAGAGGTAAGCCCGGAATTAAGTTAAAGATTGCTAAAATTAAATTTACAGATGCGGTAGTATAAATGATAGCATTGAACGGTAAAGATAGGTCAAAAATACCTCCGGAAATTGTTAATATTCCCCAAATCAAAAAACTAACAAAAGGGCCGGCAATGGCAATTAAAAATTGTTGTAAAGGGGTTTTAGATTCTTCTTCTAAATTAGCTAATCCACCGAATAAAAAGAGGGTAATTTCTCTTACTTTAATCCCTTGGCTCATGGCAACTAAACTATGTCCTAATTCATGTGCCAATACAGAAATAAATAAGAGTAAAGCTGTAATTAATCCTAATAACCAAGGTGTAATTCCATTTAATTGAGGAAATCGGGCAAAATCTCCTCCATAATTTAAAGTAACGAGGGCTAAGATTAAAAACCATGAAGGATTAATCTTTACCGGAATCCCAAAAATTGTACCAACGGAAATGTTATTCATTGTTTTTCTTGAATCAATGTTTATGATTGAGGATTGATCCTTAAGTTTTGTTTGTTCGGTGTTATTAACTAATGTAACGCATTGTAAAGAAATATTACAGTGACTTGACAAATGAATAGATATGATTGTAATTACAGTTTTGATGTGATTGGAATATGGGATCAGGGTGATCGATCGGGCAAAACACAATCAAGCAAAGGAATCATTGCTTAAAATTGAATCAAAAACCAATTCTATTTATTGAAAGTTTTGAAGAAAAAGATGGTATTTTTCTAACATTTCTGGGGAAAATTTAGGATTAAACCAAGCCATAATCATTTCAGATTCAAAATTGCCTTTAATATTTCTAATTTTATCACGGCTAGAATTTTCCATAACAAAACCATGTTTAACATAGAAATTAATTGCTTTTTGATTACTCGCAAAAGGTAATACTTCAAAACGATAAATATGACGCAAATTTGTTTTAATTTCTGTTAAATAAGCATTCATTAATTGACTACCATAACCCTGATTTTGCCATTGAGGATCAATCATCATAGTGGTGTTAGTTAGCACATGGGCGCAACGTCTATAAGGGGAAGTAAAAGCTTTTAAATAACCAATTAAAGAGGAGTCTTTTTCTAATAAGAGAATTAAGCCACGTTTTAACCCATTGTTTAACATTTCTTGAACATAAGAAATAGAAATTTCATCTATTCCTTGCATTAAATTATTAGGATTGGCTGAGATCACTTTTTGATAGAGTGAATAAATTGGTTTTAAATCGGCTAAAGTTGCTTGACGAATCATCACTTTAAAATGTAATTATCTAGTTATTTTTTATTAGAAAATAGAGCAAAAATACCTCATGTATTAAGATAAAAAACCACCAGTTTCTAACCGATGAAGCAAACCTGAACGACGGCGATATTTTTGACGTATTTGTTCTATTTGACTGTTGAAAAAGGTTACTTTATTTTGATAGACAGCTAACTGATAAAGTTCTTTTAATAAGCTAATAGCAGAATCATAAGATTTTGATGTTCCTGTTACAATTAATTTGTCAACTTCTTGCCATAGTTCTTGTTCATTTTGAGCTAATTTTTCTAAGGCTTTAATACGTTGTGCTTCTGCTTCTTGTTTTTGTTTTAATTGCTCTTGGATTCTTTGATTTTCTGCTTCTTTTAATAAACTTTTTACACTTCTTTTCTCTTGAATTTTATCTTGAGATAAGAAATTTTTTGATAATTTTTGATAGAGTATTGCTTTGACTGCTGTTTCGCCTTTGGCTAATTGAAATAAGATTTCATCACATTCAAGCCTTGTCAGTTTTTGAATTGCTTTTTGTAAATCTTGATCCGATCTTTCTTTTAAATTTTGACTTGATTGGGAAGCAATTTTAATTAATTTTTCCTCTATCTTAAATAGTTCAATGAATGCTTCTAATGCAGGAGATAATTGATTTAATCCTTGGGGAATTGGTGGTTCTAATATTGATTGATCTACTTCCATCAACTCAGACATCGCTTTTAAGTACATTAAATATAAACAGCGATAATCTTGTTGTAAAATCTCATCTCGTAAACCAATTAATGAATCAAGATAACCCTCTCCTTCTAACCATCCAAAACTATCTTCTTGCTCAACTGTCATTGTTAAAATTAGATGCTCTTTTCCCACGGAAATATTCAAAAATTCTTTGACTTCTTTTGAACAATAAGCTTTAATTTGGGGTAGATCAATTGACTTTTTGGGAAAGCGAAACATTAACTGAATTGTTCCCCAATTAGCAATATAAAATAAAGCATCAAAATATTTTTCTAATATCTCTTTTTCATCGGCTGGAAAATCCCCATAACTATATACAAAAATGGCTCTTTTTCCACTCAATTGAACACGAGAAGATAATTTCTTAATTTGAGCTTTTTCCTCTGCTGTTAACGAGCACTCTAGCGTTTGAAATTCGTAATATTGATATTCACTCATAATCTTGTTTTTGATTTAATTTATTTGGACTTTTTATTTATTTTACTTTCAATGACAGCAAAAATTTTAGCAAAAGTTGGTTCTGTTATGATAAATTAATGATTATAATTTAGTGCTTAAACTTTGACAAATAATAATAGATTAATTATGACTAAAAAAACCGAATCTCAATTTGAAAGTAAATACCCTCATCTTACTCGCTTTGTGGAGGAAGAAGGCTGTATCGAAATAGGCGAGGATTATAATACATCTTCCTTTGTCAGAGCATATAATGAAGGCGGTACAGTTTATGAGGGTGAAAGCAGTTATCCTAATTTAGATTTAGCTCTTGAAGATTTAGACAGGGGAATCAAAGAATTTATGGAAGATTTAGGTATTTGGTAATTTTTTTTTACAATTAGAAGAATGATCAATATTTTTGTTTATGGAACTCTCAAACCTAATCAAGTAAATTATCACATAATTGAACATCAAGTAATTAATGTAAAAGAAAGTTTTGCTAATGGAGAATTGTATGATTTATCATTAGGTTATCCGGCTATGATTAAAGGTCAATCAAAAGTTCAAGGCTTTTTATTATCTTTTGATGATCAAACTGTTTTAGAAATTTTAGATCAATTTGAGGATGATTTTTACCAAAGATCTTTAATTCCTGTTTCTGATCAAAAAGGTCATAAAATAACCGATGCTTGGGCTTATTTAACTACTTTGGAACAAGTCAAACAGTTGGGAGGTATTCTCATTCCTTCTGGCTGGTGGCAACCACATCATTTATTTTATTGAAATAAGATGACTCCTTTTTATTGGCAAGAGGCGATTAATTTTCTTCATCAACAAGATACAATTTTAAGTAATTTAATTAAAATTTATCCCGATTGTATTTTAAAAAATTATCATAATCCTTTCCATACTTTAACCAGAGCGATCGTTGGTCAACAAATTTCTATCAAAGTTGCCGATCTAATTTGGAGTAGATTAGAAACAAAACTTAATTCAATTTCTCCAGAGCATTTTTTAAGATTAGAAGAACAAATGTTAAGAGAATGTGGATTATCTCGTCAAAAAATTAATTATATTACTAATGTGGCGATCGCTTTTGAGCAAAATATTTTAACTCCTCAACAATGGCCACAAATGAGCGATCTTGAGGTAATGAAACAACTCACCAGTATTAAAGGAATTGGACAATGGACGGCTCAGATGTTCTTAATTTTTCATTTACACCGTCCTGATATTCTACCATTAACGGATTTAGGTTTAATCAATGCAATTAAACTCCATTATGGCGATATGACGATTGAGGAAATCAAAGTTTTTTCCCAACAATGGAAACCTTATCGCACCGTGGCCACATGGTATTTGTGGCGTAGTCTTGACCCCGTAACGGTTCAATATTAGTCTTTTTTGCCTCCATAACGCTGTTGTTGCCATGGATCCCCTCGATGATGATAACCTGCTTTTTCCCATAATCCCAATTCCTGATGATCCAGAAACTCTAATCCATTTAACCATTTCGCACTTTTCCATGCGTATAGATGGGGAATTACACTTCGCATCGGATAACCTCTTTCTTGAGATAAAACTTCCCCATTTAGTGCGATCGCTAAAAAGTTTTCCTCACGTTTAAAATCAGCAAAAGTAACATTAGTAGTATAACCGCCGTAACAATGCTGTAACACATGGGTAGTAGTCGGTTCAATTTCTAGTAAGTTGAGGAAATCAGTAATTTTAATCCCCGTCCACTTCACATCTAACTTTGACCAACGGGTAACGCAGTGAAAGTCAGCCGTAAACTCAGATTGGGGTAATTTCATCATTTCTGACCATGTAAAACTTTGCTCTTTAACTAATTGGACTTTGGACAAAAAATTAGATTTAATGAAGCTCACATCAGACCGAAAAAATTAAAATAAGATATTTATATTAAGAGAAATTGAATATTGTCTAATAGCATAATGTCAAATAATAAACTTTCTTTCTCAACAAGTTTGTTCTATAGATTAGAATAAATAGATAGTTTATTATTCAAAATAATATGAAAATCAAAAATAAAAATTACCAAGAAGTTGAACAATTTATTCAAGGTCGTCAACGATTATATCAAAGTCTTGGTTTAAGAAAAGATGCCTTGATGAATTTACTCGATGCTCTTAGTAGTAATCAAGATGCTAAAACAGTCGTGGAATTAAGTTTAAATCCTCTATTTAAACATAAATACCAAAGTATTTATCGAGCAATTGCTGATTTTAATAAAGCGGGAAAAAAGAAATCACAAATCACAAATAAAGCCGAAATATCTAAGATTATTTTAGAGAGTATTCCTCAAAATAATCAGCGAAAGTTTCATCTATTTGGCATTGATGTAACCCCTAATTCACGCCAGTTTTCTCCTACTGTATCTGATAAAACGTTTATTCATCAACCTAACAGTATTAAAGGCAATAAACCCATCAATATTGGTCATGCTTATTCTTGGCTTTTTACTTACCTGAAAAAATATCTAATTGTGATGCTTCTTGGACAATTCCTTTATCAGTTCAACGAGTAAAAAGCGATGAAAAAGATGTTTCTGTTGCTCATAAACAGATTAATAAAGTTTTGACAGATTCATTATTATTTAAGATAATTCTATCAGTTATTGTCGTAGATTGTCTTTATAGTCAAAAAGATTTTATTGGCAAACAAGTTCTTAATCAAGATCGACTTGTTGTCACCAGAGTTAAAAGTAATCGTGTTTTTTTTCGTCCTTTTGTCAAAGATTCTTCTGAGTTAAAAAGTGGACATCCACGTTGGTATGGTGATAAATTTGATTTAAAAGATTCAACTTCTTGGCATCCCCCTGATGATTTAATTCAAACTAATTTTACTACGAAACGTGGTAAATTATTAAATGTCAAAATTAAGGGTTGGAATAATATGTTAATGAAGGGAACAAAGGAACATAAATTGCATGATTATCCCTTTACATTATTGGAAATTACTGTTACTGATCAAGAAGGTAATTCTATTTGGAAACCAATGTGGTTAATTGCCATTGGTAAACGCCGTAACGAATTAACTTTGCTTGAAATTTATCAATCTTATCGTCAACGTTTTGACTTGGAACACTTTTTTCGATTTGGCAAACAAAGATTATTAATGAACGACTATTTAACCTCTCATACAAGTTATGAAGAAAACTGGATGAACCTAATTTTAATTGCTTATATTCAATTGTGGAATGCAAGGAATTTAGCTGTTTGCTTACCCCGCCCTTGGGAGAAATATTTGCCTAATTTTCGTGAGAGTAAGATTACCCCCAGTGCTGTTCAGAGAGACTTTTATAGAATTATTAGCACCATTGAGATCAATTCTAATTTTCCCAAACCCCGTGGTTATTCTTCTGGACGGAAAAAAGGTGAAATACAAGTGAAAAGACCACGTTATCAGGTTATAAAAAAGAATCAAAAATGTCAACAAAATAGCTAAATTGCTGTTAGAAACGACTGTTAATTAATCTTTTTTCCCCTAAAATTATTTTAGGTTAGTTTTACTTTGTCTATTTTTTTATCTTCTATTTTAACCTCTACCAATTTCTTTTTGTCCAAAGTCCAAGATGAACATAACCACAGTTTAACTATTAGCAAAATTAGTCTCAATCTCATTTCTATTTTATTACTGACTATTTCCATTACCACTTTAATGATTATTCCCGTTGAGAAAAATGCTCACAAAACATTAAGATTATGGAGTTTAGTGATTGGTGCGATTTCTTCAGGAATTTGTCTTACTTTAACTAAACCTTTAGAAACAATAGAAAAAGAATTACAAGGTCAGGATTATCTCAAAACAGAAGACAGAATTACGAGAGTTGGTGTTAGTCAATATCTCAATGAGCAGAAGTATACTCAACCTTTTCTTTCTCAAGAACCAGAAACGCATCAACCTTCTTACCTTGATTCTATAATGAAAATGTTTGATGAGGTTGAAGTTAAACCTGAGCCAAATCATAACCAACAAAATTTAACTCATTCTCAATCTAATGAGCTTATTCCTAATAGTAATCATCTAACTATTACTAACCATAATCACCTAACTTTGTTTGACTGGAATAACTTTAAAAATAAAGATGAATTTCCTAATCTCGCCGTCATCGGTAAACCCGGAAGTGGTAAAAGCACTCTTGCTCAATGGTTAGGCTCTATTTTTAGCGGTTTTACCATTGCGATTGCTCCCCATTACAAATCGGGAGATTTCCCTACGGCGGATCTAATTTGTGGAAAAGGCAGGAATTATGGTGCTGAAGTTGAGCAAGAACCTTTAATTCCGTTTAATCAGTTGCTCACTGGAAAGCATAATCTCAGTTGTTTAGGTGTTATTAAATCTATTCATCATGAGATGACAAATAGATACCAATTAGATGATTATGAGAATCCAAAAGTTAATCCACCAATGACAATAATTCTTGATGAATATAACAGTTGGGCAAAGAAAAAAGGGCTATCTGATTACATGGGAGAATTACTAAGAGAAGCCCGTAAAGTTAACATTAGAATTATCATACTTTGCCATCAATTCAATGTAAAACCTTTGGGCTTTGAAGGGGAAGGTGATATTAGAAAAAGTATCAATCAAATTAGATTAAATAGTCATGCTTTAGAAGAAGCAAAAGTTAGACTAAATAATGCGAAATTTAACTCAGCTAATTATCACTATTGGGAAGCAGTTAATCAATATTTAGCTAATAATAATCGCCCCTGTTTGATTGATGATAATTTAGCAGAAATACCTGACTTAACCAATTGGTTAGCTACCCCTAATTCTAATCAATTGGTATTAGGAAATCACCAACAGTCTCACCCACATTTACCTACACCAACCTCACCACCTACAAGCACCTACAATGCTACGGGCATAAGTCATGTAGGTAACTACCAACACCACCAACAGTTGGCACAATACCTTGATAATCTCTATGAAATGGACTACCCACAACCAACACTTACTTGTCCACATTGTGAAGGAATAAATATCATTAACTGGGGTAATGGTAGAAAAAAATGTAAGGACTGTAATCGTACTTTTTCTGTTTAATAATAATTAAAATTTGGCTCAATTAATTAATTTTAATTTTTATTTAAAAAAACAGAATTTGCTGATTTTTAAACTTTCTTGAAAGGAGCTACGCTCAATTGTGAACAACACCAATAATCACCATGACTATTAATTATTTTAATTGATAAAAAATAGGCATGAGTGACACAATTGAGGAATCACTTATGCAACTTTCACTGTTTGACTTAACACCGGATCTTAACCCTACTGTCCTCAAATTTCCTAATCCTCATAAAGCCCAACGCTTAAGGGATTTAGCTGATTCGATGAGGGCTAAAATCAAAGACAAACTTAACCCGCCCATTGCTAATCAACGCACTACCGCCCGTCGTGCTAGGATCACTCGTTCAATCATTCAGGAAGGGGAAAAACTACAGCAAATCCAATCGTGGCTTTATGCGATGGCAGACGCTTCTGAGGATGGGACGTTACCTGATATTTTAGCTAAAATTACCACCAAATCCCAATTACAACAACTTCAGATTTTCCATTCTGGTAAGTGGCTAGACGGTGAGATCCAATCTTTCTTTGACGATCGCAACGGTTACAATACCGACGAGATTAAACGCCTGAACAAAGCTAAACTCACCAATCTTCAAACAGTTCTCAAGGCGATCGAGGCTTTACTCTCCTTACCTCAACCCCAACCCGTTAATCCAATTGAGTCACAAATTAAACAGTTAGAATATGATTTAATTGGGAGGAAAATACCCTACTATTTCCCCACTCCCAAATTAATCTGTCAGCAAATGGTTCAACTAGCCTTATTAGAGGAAGGAATGAAAGTTTTAGAACCAACGGCTGGGAAAGGGGATCTTGCCCAAGCTATTGAGGATGTTGTCAATATTAACCTTGACGTTTGTGAGATTAACTGTGATTTACGGGAACTTCTTAAACTCAAAGGTTTTAACGTCATTACCAATGACTGTTTTCAACTCACTGATCCTCAATGGCATCGCATTATTGCTAACCCACCCTTCGGTAAGTGCTTAGAAGTAGAACATATTTATCATTACTATAATTTGTTACTCAATGGTGGACGCATGGTAGTGATTGTACCTGAATCGGTTGAGTTTAGTTCCCAAAAGGTTTACAAGCTTTTTCGTCACTGGCTATCGGATAAATGTTACTTCAATGAAAGTTTACCCGATGGCACATTCTTAAACAGCGATCGTCCCACAGGAGTTAAAACTCGAATTTTGGTGATTGAAAAAGAGTAGCCTTTTTCCTTTTTACACACTCAAAAAAATATAAATCATTATGCTTAATCAACTGATTCAATTTCAAACACCCTTACCACCAATGTTATGCGATACCATTGGGATTGTCTCTACCCAACGCTTTATTAAGCTTACCTACGAAACTTCCAAACCCTTCTGGACTGATGGTAGTTTTGGCACAACCTTCAGTTATTACGGAGTATTTGAACCCTTGATTGAGCATCCCACCATTGCTATTAATTTATTAGCTAATACCATTGATTTAGGCTCGGATGATACCTTTCCTACCCATGCTATTGTCTTAGACAGAAAGGAAAATAAAATTTATCTTGGTAGTCTTGAAACTGTCAATGAACTATTAGAAAATCATCAAGAAAGTATGAGTGAAGTTAATCAATTAACTTTGGAAAAATGGGAAGAAACAATGACAAATAATCCTCAAAAGTTAGGAATGTTTGAGTTTTTTGGTAACATTAGTCAACAGCAGAAATTAGAACGGGCAAATCTCATTCATTGGTTAGATCAACAAATCACCACTGAACTAATTGATCAGTTAGTTTCTGCTTCTAATCAAGGCTATTCTAAAGCCTATTTCATCATTCTTCAATTAAAACAAAGATTACAACAAAATCGTTAATTTTGTAAACAAAACTTGAGTTGGGTAAAACCAACTTAAGTCTTAACTTAATTTCTAACCTCGTTAAATTTTTCAGATCAGACATTTTGATCCTATAATTAGATTTTTTATATCTTCATTACAATGACATCTCCTTCATTACCCCATTTGATTGTTAATCGCTCATTTATGAGTGACTTCGTTCAGGCACAACCCCCTTGTTTGGCACTTGGCCTAGTCGAAGTGAAAAATCAAGAATGTGCATTTGTCGCCCTGCGACCAGAACAACCGATTTCCTCTGAAATATCCGACCAAGGTTTGCGTTTTGGACATTGCCTTTTAGGAACGCAAAATTATGAGGTTATTCATTTTTCCTTTGAGTTCTATGGCTTTGCCCTTTACAATGTTCTGATTAATCCTAATAACCCACTGATGAAAGTAGTTTTAACAAAAATGATTGAAGATGAAGATTGCTTTTTCTTTGTTCTTGATCCTATTGGCAATGTTACAGTCTTTAGAACTGAAATTGATAGTGAAATTCTCACCTCTCTCAAATCTCATTTACCACGACTCATCAACTCTAAAACTACTCAGCACCAATACCTTCAAGCAGTATCCTCTTTCTGTCAAAATCCCGTGCCTCAAGGTACTTTTCTCAATTGGGTTTGTCAAAATCAGCTTTCTTATTTAAACCTCACCCATGATCGCCTAAGCTTAACTCCGATGTAAGAATTAATTTAACATTTTTTCAACTAGCTGTTTTTGCACATTGAGAAATCAGGTCAATTTATCTATATTTGGATAATCTCATTTTATATGAACTGTTCAATCCTTTTTGTCATTGAATGTGTTATAATATTTAGTCAGATAATTTGACCAATAGAATTGATCTCACTATTTTGATTGATGATTAATTCCAAGGAGTAAAGGTATTAAAATTTATGAGTATTAAAATTTATGATTCCTCAAGATTTTCTTAAGAATGTCACTAAACGTCTTGGCGTTTCCCAAACCGAGTTAGAAGCTTTAGAAGAAGCCTTAAAAGGTCAAAATGTAGATGAGATCGCCTCCAAGTTAGAAGTAACAAGAGAAGCGATCCAAAAAAGATTAGGAGAAATTTATAAAAAATTTCAAATTCCGGGGCGAGGGCCGGGAAAATTAACTCGTCTTCAACAACAATTAATGGAGGAATATCAAAAATATTTAGATCATTTTGGTCAATTAGCAACGGGGAATACTCCCACTAATGAAATTAAACCTTTTTTACCTTTAGAACTTGATAGTTTATCTCCTTGTGAAACTCAAATTTTATACACTTTGACCTTAACAGAAACTCCCCTTAGTTTAGACCAAATTCAAAAGGCCGTTTCCGGTGAAAATTTATCGGAATTACTGATCGCTTTAGCTTCCCTTTTAAAACAGTCTTTAGTGGAACAAATAACTAAGGGTGAATCTACTCAATTTGTGGGGGCATTTAGCTTTAAACAGTGGGTTTTACATCAATGTAAACAGTTTGAATTAGATCGAACTAATCTTTTGTTACAAGATTACCCGAAGTTTTATCACCAATTAGCTAAACATCTTAATCAATCGGGTTATGAAAGTTATTGTCAAGGGGAATTATTTACCGCTAAATTTAACTTAAAATTAGCTTGTAATTTAAACCCAAAATTAGCGGCGGCTCATTATAATTTAGGTTCAACTTATGAACAGTTACAACAAAATAATTTAGCAAAAAAACATTATCAAATGGCCGTATCTTTAAATAAAAAAGCTTCAGATTCAGCCCTTTGTAATTTAGCAAGATTAAATATTTTAGATGGTAATATTAATCAAGGAATTAAAGATATTAATTCCATCTTAGAGACAGTCAAAGATGATTTAGTCAAAGCAGATTTATTGAAAAATTTAGCTTGGGCTTATTTATTAAAAAATGAATTAGATTTAGCCTTAACCAATATACAGTTAGCTTTACAACTAAATCCTCATAAACCGGTAAATAATTGTTTAATGGCACAAATTTTAGAAGCACAAGGCAAAGAAAAAGAAGCCTTAGAATATTGGCAAAAAGTGTTAATTTTTGAGAGAAATGAAGAAGAAAATCACGGTTTAAATTGGCTACCTCCAGAGTTAATTATGTGGCGTTTACACGCTTATCAAAAAGTTAATATAGTTTTGAAATAAAAATTAAATTTAGATTATATTTGATTGATAGAATAAAGAGAATTATCATCATGCTTAAAAGTTTTTTGATAGATATTTTTTAATAAAATTGTCAGCCGTAATACATTCAAAATCAGCAATAGTTTTAATTAATTCCCGATTACCAGATATAAAGCAATCGGCTTCTCCATATTTAGCCGTTAAATAAATATAAATATCCTCTCTAGGAATTAATTGATTAACTAATAGTTGATTAGCTTCTCTTTTAATTTCTTCAGTTTCAGGAATAAAAATACAATTGAGGTTATACCAAATTTGATCTACTATTTTACTACCCCAATCTTTACCTTGCACCCTTTTAGAAACTCTTAAAATTTGGTTAATCAATTCTTGTGATATGATAACTTGAATCTTACTCTTTTTAAGGGGTTGATAAAATCCCAACCAACTTAAAATTATTTCTTCATCAGATTGAGGTTGTAATTGTCCGATAATATAAACATTGGTATCTAAAAAGATTCTTTTCATTAATTGCGTTCATTCATTAATTCTAATTTTACCTCCCGAATAAGCTCAAAAATTTGTTCACGGGTTTCGATTCCTACTTCTTTAAATGCAGTTTGCATTTCTTGACGTGCTTCTTTAAATTCCTCTTGTTTATTAGGCTCTTTTAAAATAATTACTACTTCAATTTCTTGATTATTTAGTAATTCTTGAGGCGGAGATTCAAGAATAATTTTTCCATTTTTAATCTTGGCTTTACTTTGAATAATTTGCATAGTTTAAATACCTGAATAAGTATTGAATATTTTTATTATAACATAATCAATAACTGTAGGGTGGGCATTTTTAGAAAATTAAATTATTAAAAGTTAACTTATGTAAAAAATACCCACCCTATAAAATTAATCTACAGGTAACAAATATAATCCCGCTTTTACATTAGCATCGGGTAATAATTCTTTGCTACTTTTAACGCCTTTTTCTTCACATAATTGAGCAAAAGATTGTAAACTATCTAATCGGGCGGTTAATTCGCTTAATGTGTCTAAATATTCGGTGATCGCTATTTGCTGATGTTGCCAAGTTTGATTATATCTTTCAGGGGAATAGGACATTTGAAACTCAACTTCAACTTCATTTTTTTTTCGGCGAATTTGATCATCATTTAAGTTAAGATCAGCCGGAGAAATTTGTTTAATTCTCTGTATTCTTTCCTGAGTAATATAATCTTTAAAAGGTGAGCCTTCAAAACGATAAGCCGTAGCTAAAGCCGAATTATTATGATTAATTAATTCCTTACCCCAACTATTAGCTACCTGTTGAAATTTTGGCACTTCTTCAGCTAATAATTGTCGTGCTTCTTGATGTTGTCCGATTTCTAATAATAATTGTGCTTCCGTAGCGGTGGCAACAGCCCAACCTTGTATAGAAACATCAGTATTTAACATTAATTCTGCATCTAATTCTGGGGTTGATCTCATTGCTTCACTACCCAGAAATAAACGCACAGCAGAAGCGGTTTTTAATGCCTGTCTTGGGGATTCATTAGGGAAGCGTTTTAAGTCGTCTAATTCTGCTTTTAAATGGGCAATTTCTTTCATTAACATGGCTTTATGTAAGTTAGAAATTCCCTTTGCTAAACTATTTTGTTTTTGACGACTATCTTCTACTAATAAATATAAATAATTTAGTTGTCCTGACATTGTATCTAAACGGTTATCAAGATGATTTAAACCGTTTAAAACAACTGTAAAACCTTCTGTCATTTGATCACCAAGACGTTGTAAACTTAATTCAACTTGTTGAAATCCTGTTTCCATTGTTTGTTGAATTACGCCTAATTTTTGTTGAACTTTATGGAGTTGATAGCCCATATAAGCAAATCCGGCTATACTTACTCCTAAGTTTAAAACACTTGCACCTGCGGCAATTTGGCTTAAGCCCATTACTTGCCCTAGTGTTTTTTCCATGCCTATTAATCTTTTATCAATTCCTAGTAATTTATGGTAATTGATACCATGTCCAATTAAGTCACCAGCAACGGCAATTCCGCCTACTACTGGATTAGCTGAAATCATTGCTAATTTGCTAGTTAAACCAGAGGCTTCTGATAAGTTTTTAAAAATGTGACCTCCTACAGATTCACCGCCGACAGAAGTACCTGCGGCATAACGAATCATGCTACCATAACGAACTAAAGTACCATCTGATAATCCTTGAACAATAGCCGGATCATTCATTAATAAAGTGATATTTTGTAACATTTGATTGACTCCTTTTTGTTAATAAACATTAAAATTTTGGTAAGCTTCTAGGCGGTATCTTGGTGTTACCATAGCTTGTAAATTAACTAATCTATAAAAAGCATTAGTTTTCACATTTTTATTAGCATTTGGTTGAAAACCTTGTTCTTTTGCATTGATATTGTCTATTTTTACAAAATAAATATCAGATGCGCTTTCTTCTCCTTCTTTTACAAATAATTCATTATTGATACTAGATAATTGACGAGATAAATTTTCAGGAATATCTAAACATAAATATCTAGTAGCATTATATAAATTAGAACAATCTTGTTTAGTAAGTCTTACTGTTTGATTGTTGATTAATAATTCAATTAAGTAAGATTTTTCAGCAGGAATTACTAAAATCAAAGATTTTTGTACTGGATTTGGTTGAAATACAATAGGCTCAACTTTAGAGGTTTGATCTTGTCGAATATCAGCTTGATTAAGGTTTTCTGAATCTTCTAGGTCAGTAGTTTCTTTTTGCTTATTATTAAGAATATAAGCTAAAAATAAAACTGCTACGATTACAAAAGCTAAAAGTACGATAAAATTCACTTGTGACTCTCCTATTTTAAGTAATTTAAAAATTGGTTTAAACAAAGAATAAAAAGGACGGCGTAATGTAACTTTTTCAATAATTTCCTTATAATCCCATTCTTTATATATGTACTTACTTAATTTTTTTACATCCTCATTACTAACTTTGACAGTAATATCATCAGTATTTTTTGATGCAAAATTCAAAATTTTGACAGTTTCTAATCTTTTACACCACTCCTCAATTGCATAATTAAAAGCGTCATAAAATGTGTTAGTTTTATTTTTCGTAAGCTTATCATTGACTTGTGTTGATACTTGATTAATTAGAACATACAAATTAGTGGATAATATCATAAGCAATTAAAATCGAGAATAAGGGAATTAGATGAAAACCTATTTTGATTAAATAATCAGTTAAAATTTTGTTTTAACTGTTGATAAATTAAATTTACCTCATCTTTAGTAAATTCAAACTTACGCCAAAATTCTTTTTCCTCCTCAAAATTCTGTTCAATAATTTTTAATTGTTTTTCTAAAGCCCGATCTGCTAAATCAGTAATATCAATAACAGATTCTTGAAAAAGATGATTAACCTCTTTTAAGCGTTCAATAATCCATTTTTTCAAGATATTCCATAATTCATCTTTACCTTTTTCAATTCCACTAGCCCATTGTTGAGCCATTAAATCCGGTGAAGGTAAGCAAAGCTCACGATATTCAATATCTTTTCTTATATCATATTGAACATTTCTTGTTTTTGTTTTCTTTACTGGTCGTGTACCTGTTTTTTGCTCTGGTGATTGAAAACAGGATTTATCCTTATAATAAGTATAAGTTTCATATTCAGTTTCTTGATAAGTTTCCTGTTTTGTTCCTTGACCGACAACTTTATTTTCTATTTTCTTTTTTTGTTTTATATCAACTGGAAAATCAAAAAACTTTTCTGGTAAAGTTGGTGGATTTTCTGTTAATTTTTTCTTTAAATCAGTAAAGACTGCTTCATCTAAATTAATCTCAGATAAGCCATATTTAGATAAACTGTCTTGCAATTCATTAAGAAAATTGTCAACTAAATATGATAAAAAATCTTGAAATAATTTTGCTTTTCCTTGTAGCAAAAATTCGGCTCTTGTGGTAATTGCTTGTCGCATAGTGTGATAAAGTAACTTAACATAACGCTCATCATGTTCAAGTTCTTTAACTGCTGATTGATCACTAGCTTCAACTTTTTTAACAAAAATATCTGATTCACCAGAAAAATTAGTTAATCTTCGGCTAACATGATCATATTGTCGGGAGACATCTTCTGCTATTTTAGGAGAAATTATTTTAGCTAATTCTTCTTTAAGCTCATAAACTCCTGAATTATTTTTAAAAGCATTTTGTACTAAAAGAATTAAAGAGTTATTTAAGTCTTTCTCTATATCTCTAACAGCATCAATAATTTTTGCTATTGCTTCCTCTTTAATTCCTTTTTTTTTCGCATATTGGTAAGCTTTAATGTCACTTTCGGGTTGATGAGTTTTGATAATTTCTATAATTTCACCAGTTTGAGTATTAAAACCGTTTTGATGTTGTTTACAACTCTTTTCTAAATCTCTCCTAATGTTAGCAATTTTTTCTCTTTCGCTTTCAACTTTTTCTTGATTGTAAATTTTACGAGTTGCAATTAAAGTATTAAGTGATGCTGAAAAAGCATCATAACTTTCAAATACAGAAAATAAAGCAGGAATTAATACTAATTCTGAGAAAGATTCCTGAATCCTGTTTCTAATACAACTCCACAAAGCTTCACCACCACTCCATTTTAGAGCATAGTTTAAAAGTTCTTGCATTGTTTCATCATTAATAAAAATACCATCTTCAAGATTATCCTCAATATCTCTAAACCAATTTCTTAAATTGCGATCGCCTGAAGTATTATCTTTAATTACCGTAGCACAATCAAGAAACATTGATTTTAATAATTTTGATCTCACTTCTGGATTAATATTAGATTCTGTATTTAAAGCAGTTGTACCCCAAGCACATTGAGCATAATATAAAAGACGAGCATTAAAAGGAATAACATCAGGTAATTCTGGTAAAGATAAAACCTCTTTAATTTCCTGTTTTAATTTCTCTAAACGTACCTCCATCGGTAAATCATCAGAGCCTCGATTATCCACCCGATTTAAAATAAAAATCATGGAATCTGTACGCCCTTGTAAATATTCTACAACTCGCTTTAATTCTCCTAATAGTTTTTGTCTGTGTTGCTCATCTACCTGCATATAATCAAGAGCAACTAAACTAAAAGCTTTACCAACTAAAGGCTGAATTACTGCTAAATTATCCCGATCTTGTACTGATTTTAGTCCGGGTAAATCTAAAAATTCAACTCCTACACCTTCAGGAAGCCCTGATAAACTTAAATCATTAGCCGGAAAAAGAGGAGCAAAAGCCTTAATTTGAGGAGCAATTAACTCTTTTTTCTTCCTTGTTTCATGGTAACTGTGCATTACCACCTGAATTTTATTGTAAAGCTCATCATCACTTAAACCAGTCCATTTGCCCGTTTCCCAAACCGCTTCAGGAGTAGCTTCTATAATTAATTTACGCTCATGAGAATGCTTTAAAGTTAAAACACCGCCACTCATTTCTCCTGCTTCAATAGGCGCGATTCTCCGCCCCATCAAAGCATTAACAATAGTGGATTTACCCGATGAAACTGTGCCAATAGTCGCTATAGATAAAGTATCAAGGCGTTGAGTTGCTTCATCGTGGGCTTTACGGAAATCATCTAAACTCCTTTTAATTGTCTCATCTTCAAAGACATCAGGAGAAGAATTAACCAAGTTAGAAACGGCGTTTCCTAACTGATTGAGGAGTTGACGGGTGTTTTCTAATTTTGTGTGGATGTTCATAAATTTATAGTAATATTTTCTTGTAAAAAATAAATTAAATCTTCTTTACTAATTTGATGCTTAGCAACTCTTATAACTAAATTATAAGCTGACTGATTACTTAAAGTTAAATTGTAACCATTGATTCTTAAAAAAGTATCCATAACCGCAAAAGCCGTTCTTTTATTACCATCAATAAAAGGATGATTCATTGTTAAATGATACAAATAAGCTCCTGCTTGTTGATGTATTTCAGGATGAAGGAGTTGTCCATCAAAAGTTACTTGAGGTTGTGCTAAAGCTGATTCTAATAACCCTTGATCTCGAAGTCCATTAGTACCTCCAAATCTTTCAATTTGTCTAGTATGAATCTTTAACACAATTTCTAAATTCAGAAAATTAGGAGTCGGCAAGACGTTGATAAACCTCCTCTCTTTCTTGTTCTGATTGTAAATAAGCTAACCAAATTTCATCATTACATTTTAATGAAGATGAATTACTTTTATTAATAGTTATTTCAATTTCATCTCCTTTTTGAAAAGGTAAATGATCAAGGATTAATTTTCCGGTTTCTGTTAGTTTAGTTTTAATTGAATAAGTAGTCATATTTCATCCCCTTTCAATTGCTAATTTTTCTAATTTAGGTAAAATTGTGGCACAAGGAGGCTTAAAATGTAACTCTAAAGCCTCTTGAAGATTATTTAAAGCAGAAATTTCCGTTTCCCCTTGACTAGCAATATCTATTTCTAAACATTGCACTACAAACCATTTTCCTTCAGGAAAAACTCTTGCTGTAAAAGTCTGTGTCATTTTTAACTCCAGTGTTGAGGTATTACATATTATAAATTATAAGAGTATATTTAATAACTGATTACTTAAAGTTAAATTATAATCATTAATTCTTAATTTTTCAATTTGTTTAGTATGAATCTTTAACACAATTTCTAAATTAATAAAGTTATTCATAGAAAGTTTAAATTAATCTGTATTAATTGGCGTTTGAGTATCATCGGCTTAAGGGAACTTTTGGCACAGTTGCTACTCAAACACCTAATTTTACTCTCTTACAAACTGTAATCTAAGTAAAATAAGAGCAATAAGAGCAATAAGAGGTTTTGTTTTGGCAAAATCTACTTTTTTATCTGTATCTAAGTTATCTCACTTTAAAGAGAATGTCAACTATTCTCAAAAAAGTCGGGAATTTTAGTCAAAAGGGAAAATCTCCGATTTTAATGGGATTGAAAAGGACTTAATAAGTTGGTACAATAGGCTCTCCATCTTCATCATCTTGATTTTGATTAGAATGATTGTTAATGGTCTTAAAATCTTCTTTTAACTGGGGTATTAAGCTTAAATCAGTAGTTAAAATTGGTTGATTGATTGCCCCATAACTAACCTGAGTTACAGTTAAAAGTAAGAATAAAGATAAAAATGCTGATTTCATCACTGGTTTCTCCAATAAAATTAAGTTTCACCTATTAACCAGTGGGTTTTTCTGTTTTTATGCAAATTTTGAGAAAAATTTTTTTAGATTTTTTTCAAGGGAGATGACGATAATAGTTTTAATCTCTTGACACTCTCTCGTAAAGCTAATGATTTATACTTTAGGACATCTGTACCAATAAAGGATAAGATCGGGCGGGTTAGTAGCGAAAATTTTAAAATGTGATCTGCAAACTGCCTATACTATTCTTTGGTGAATACGGTTTTGCTATTATTGACTATGATCAAGAAGAATGGGAATTCGAGTTAGAAACAAGTAAAAAAATTGCTAATTAAATAAATCAATTTACCTTAATCCTGAACAAATAAAACCTGCCCAATAATAAGGATGAGAAAATGGTTGATTTTCTTGACAAAACAGAGAAATATTATTAACAATCTCAGATTTTACTTTTCTCATTTTATCAGCAATTGTTCCAAATTGTTTCATTTTTTGATAACATTGTTTATATTCAATTGTATTTTTTTCATATTGTTTTAATTCTTCTTTTGCTTGTTTATAACATTGATTAGTATTAGTAAATTGACTTTGAAAAAAGTCTATTAATTGCGGTTGATAAACTTTAGTTAAAGTTTCGGCTGTTAAATTTCTTAATTCATCTTGTGCTTGTTGTAATGCTGATACACGGGTAGCTCCTTCTTGACGATAACGATGATAAAAAATGGAAAATAAGGAGGTTGCTAAGTCATTTACTGCCCATAATGTGCTAACCACATTTCTCGCTCCGGCACATAAAAAACCAGTGGATAAGGTTAAAGGATCATCGGTAATTTCTGTTACGGTTAAACCTGTTTCACAACAGGATAAAAACACATCACAAAGCTCAGGTGATCGCCATGCAGGAGTCATTAATTGCCCTAAAGTTATTTCACCATCTGCTAAGATTAATTTTGATTCTAAAGGTTTATCTAAACGACTTGAAGCATGATGGGAAGATAGCAAAACATTTACCTTTTTTTCCTGTAATAATTGACGGTAATTATTAACAGTTGCTTCTTGTTTTCCTTTCAGTCTTAAATCTTGATTAATTTGATATAAATTAGCAATTTGCTCACATTCAAATTTAGTAAAATATAAATCTTCTGTGGCATCTTCTACGATACCATAAACCAAATTATTTTCTAATAGTGGGCGGTTGTGACAAAATTCTAAAATTTGACAAGAGGGAATATAACGAATTAAAAATTTATCTCCCAAATAGCCCTCACCCCCGCCCCCACAGACAAGAGGAGAAATAGGTAAAGCAGAAAAGGGTATTTGATGTAAATAAAGATGGGGAATAATTATTAATTCTTCTATGCCTAAAAGATGATGATTAATGAGATTATCTATTTCTAAAAACTGAGACAAATCTCTTAAAAAAGGTTCAATATTATTACGCCATTGTAATTTTAATTTTTCTCTTTCTTCCTTAGTTTTAGTTAGATCACAAGATTCTAAATAGGGTGTTAACCAATTATCATTAATTAATTGTTGTAAATTATTAGTCTTAAGAGAATGTAAATTTATTTCATCTTTTTTAATCACAAAAATATAACTATTTGTTTCTGTAATATAAAAGCTTAAAATCGCAGTTATTTGATCATCAATTAAACTTTGAATAGTTAGTAAATTTATATCTGCTGGTTTAATTTTTCCCGCTAAAACAGGATCTAATTCTCTAATTTGTTGCCATAATTTTTGCTTTTGAGTTTCTAAAAATTCAATATTTTCATTAAGACTTTCTAAAACAGCACGACTATTAGCAACTAATTCTTGATTATTTTGATTTAACTTAGATTGATTAGTTTTTAAACGCTCTTGATCTATATCTTTTTGTAAAGCTTCAAATTGTTCAATATACATTAACATCTCTGTTGAGATATTATCATTATTGATCGTAGTAACATCATTACTAGAGAATATTTCAATTAATCTTCTGGAACGAGTTTTTTCTAAATATTGTAAAGCTAAGTCAATTTTATTAGCAGAGATACAAGCTTTAATCATATTGTGATAAATTTCCTGATCTTCTTGGAAAAATTTGTGACGATTAGATTCTTTTTTTGTCCAATTATAAACTTTTTCTGATGCTTCAATAGCTAAAGAATAACCTTTGATTGCTTGATCATATAATTGATTTTCTAAAGCCATATCTCCTAAATTAATACCAACACGGCGACATTCATCAGGATAGGTGTTAATTGTATAAATTTCTAATGCTAATTGACAACAATCTATTGCTTGATTAATCTGTTTTAATTCACTATAACTTAAAGCTAAATTACTTTGTACTAATGCCCAATCTTCAGGATATTGATCATAAGTATAAACTGTTAATGCGTCTTGATAATAACTAATAGATTTTTTTAAATTTTCTACTTTATTAACTTTCAAATCAGCATAAATATTACCCAAATTAATTGAAACCATTGCCCAATCATTAAGAAACTCATAAGATTTATAAAATCCTAACGCTAATTGATAATAATTAATTGCTGTTTCTAAATTTTCTGGTTTATCTCCTTTAATTCGATTACGATAAGCGATCCCTAATTGATTATGAATAGAGGCGATTTCTTCTAAATCATTTATTTCCTGATAAGTACCTAAGCAAAATTAATTACATATTCCGTTCCTAATAAATCAAGGACTTTTTTTAGATAGTTAGTAAGATTTTCCCAACTATCATATGCTGATAATTCAATCCATTCATATTTAATAAATCTCCATAAGATTTCAATTAAATTAAGATGGGGTGAATAAGGGGGCAACCAGAAGATTTGTAAATTTTTCTTTTCCCATTCTTCAAGCTTGTTCAAGATTTTTTCACTGGTATGAATTGAGGCTTGATCCATTAATATTACCGTTTTTTTACTTAAATTTTCGCTGAATTTATCTATTGCTTTATTCAACAGATCACTGTTGATTGTTCCTTCATAGATCTCATAATATATTTCATTTCTTCGATTCATAATTCCCAAAATATTTTTTCTTTTACTTTGGCTACTTAACAGTAATTTTTCTTGCCCTTTTTCTTGCCACGCATAAGGCACAGTTGGAATTAAACTGACCCCACTTTCATCTAAATATCTTAAGTCTATTTCCCCTTTTTTGTCTAGTTCAATTAATTCTTGTAATTTCGGTAATTTTACTTCTAGCTCCCAATCTTGAGCTTTACCTCTTACCGTTTTTCTCACCCTTTTCCATCTCATTCCTTTTTTTTTTACTATTCTTTTGATGGTGTCTTTACTAACTTTTATTCCCCATTCTTTTTCAATTTTTTCTTTAACTTTATCTAACTTTTTTGGCTCTTCTTTTACCCATGCCTTTACTTGAACCTCTTGTTCTTCTTTTAATTTTGGTTTTCTTCCTCTTCCTTTTTGATTATATAAGCCAACTAATTGGTAATTATCCCATGCTGTGAACCAATTAAAAATTGTTTTTCTTGTCACCTTAAAAATCAAGACTAATTGCTCAATTTTTAAACCATGATAACTTAACAAGATGCAACTAGCTCTTTTTCTTACCTGAGCAGATTTACTTGAGTTTTGAATCCGCTCAAGCATCTTTTGTGTGTCTCCACTTAATCCTCGAATAAATCTCATGATTGTTTCTTTTTTACTTGTTCCACTTTTAGTTTAGCGCTTTTTCTGTAAATGAGTAATTTTTTTTGCATAAGCACTTAGAATGCTAAAAGCTGATTATAATTTGCGATTGCATTGTCAATATTTTCCTCTTTTTCACCCTCGATTCTATCAAGATAAAGAGAAGCTAAACTATGTTTAAAATTAGCATACATTTCTGGCATTTCATCTTGATCAATAAGTTCTAAAATATCCTGACAATGTTTAATAGCTATTTCAATATTTTCAGAAGGATCACCTAAAAGTCTATCTTGATAAGCTAACATTAATTGCTCCTTTGTATCAACCCATTCTGCTAAATAATGATGTTTGTGTCTCACAGTTGGACTTTGGACAAAAAGAAATTGGTAGAGGTTAAAATAGAAGATAAAAAAATAGACAAAGTAAAACTAACCTAAAATAATTTTAGGGGAAAAAAGATTAATTAACAGTCGTTTCTAACAGCAATTTAGCTATTTTGTTGACATTTTTGATTCTTTTTTATAACCTGATAACGTGGTCTTTTCACTTGTATTTCACCTTTTTTCCGTCCAGAAGAATAACCACGGGGTTTGGGAAAATTAGAATTGATCTCAATGGTGCTAATAATTCTATAAAAGTCTCTCTGAACAGCACTGGGGTAATCTTACTCTCACGAAAATTAGGCAAATATTTCTCCCAAGGGCGGGGTAAGCAAACAGCTAAATTCCTTGCATTCCACAATTGAATATAAGCAATTAAAATTAGGTTCATCCAGTTTTCTTCATAACTTGTATGAGAGGTTAAATAGTCGTTCATTAATAATCTTTGTTTGCCAAATCGAAAAAGTGTTCCAAGTCAAAACGTTGACGATAAGATTGATAAATTTCAAGCAAAGTTAATTCGTTACGGCGTTTACCAATGGCAATTAACCACATTGGTTTCCAAATAGAATTACCTTCTTGATCAGTAACAGTAATTTCCAATAATGTAAAGGGATAATCATGCAATTTATGTTCCTTTGTTCCCTTCATTAACATATTATTCCAACCCTTAATTTTGACATTTAATAATTTACCACGTTTCGTAGTAAAATTAGTTTGAATTAAATCATCAGGGGGATGCCAAGAAGTTGAATCTTTTAAATCAAATTTATCACCATACCAACGTGGATGTCCACTTTTTAACTCAGAAGAATCTTTGACAAAAGGACGAAAAAAAACACGATTACTTTTAACTCTGGTGACAACAAGTCGATCTTGATTAAGAACTTGTTTGCCAATAAAATCTTTTTGACTATAAAGACAATCTACGACAATAACTGATAGAATTATCTTAAATAATAATGAATCTGTCAAAACTTTATTAATCTGTTTATGAGCAACAGAAACATCTTTTTCATCGCTTTTTACTCGTTGAACTGATAAAGGAATTGTCCAAGAAGCATCACAATTAGATATTTTTTCAGGTAAGTAAAAAAGCCAAGAATAAGCATGACCAATATTGATGGGTTTATTGCCTTTAATACTGTTAGGTTGATGAATAAACGTTTTATCAGATACAGTAGGAGAAAACTGGCGTGAATTAGGGGTTACATCAATGCCAAATAGATGAAACTTTCGCTGATTATTTTGAGGAATACTCTCTAAAATAATCTTAGATATTTCGGCTTTATTTGTGATTTGTGATTTCTTTTTTCCCGCTTTATTAAAATCAGCAATTGCTCGATAAATACTTTGGTATTTATGTTTAAATAGAGGATTTAAACTTAATTCCACGACTGTTTTAGCATCTTGATTACTACTAAGAGCATCGAGTAAATTCATCAAGGCATCTTTTCTTAAACCAAGACTTTGATATAATCGTTGACGACCTTGAATAAATTGTTCAACTTCTTGGTAATTTTTATTTTTGATTTTCATATTATTTTGAATAATAAACTATCTATTTATTCTAATCTATAGAACAAACTTGTTGAGAAAGAAAGTTTATTATTTGACATTATGCTATTAGACAATATTCAATTTCTCTTAATATAAATATCTTATTTTAATTTTTTCGGTCTGATGTGAGCTTCATTAAATCTAATTTTTTGTCCAAAGTCCAAAAATAATATCACAGTCAACTTCATTATATTCGTGAACTAATCGGTTTCGCATTCCTCTAATTTCGTTAAAAGGAATTTGAGGATATATTTGTTTAAATTCTTCAGATAAACGGTTAATAGCTTCGCCAATAATTACCAGTTGATAAAGTACAGAAGATTGAGTCTTTTCATCATTACTAAATTGTTCTGAAGTCATACCTTGAGTAAATTTAAGAATTTTCTGTAAAGCATGATAAAGGTCTAAAATTGTTTCTTTATCTTTCTGCATAAATTACCTCTGCACTTTCAAGAATATTACAACGGCGAATCCAGTTTTTACTGTTTTCAATTGCTTTTTTAGAAACTAAATCAATGTCTCGATTAAGTAATATTTTAAGTTCATTTTCTATCTTAATCATTCCTAATAAGCTAATATGAGCTTCTGGAGCAAATTTTACTAATAGATCAATATCACTATCTGAGTTAAAATCATCTCGCAAAATTGAACCAAATAAAGCAAGTTCGATAATTTGTTTCTCTCGACAAAATTCCCTTAAGGTTTTTAAGGAAATTCCTAAGCGAGTTTCAAGAAGTTTTTGTTGAATAAAAGAAAGATTATTAATTGTTTTTATCATTTTGTTTTCCTTTTTAATAGGTTGATAAATTTATTGATATTATTCAACTATACGAGGTTTAATTGCTTTTTCAAGAATCAATATTATTTGTTCTTTATTTAATTTGTTTTCAGCAATATCAATTACTAATTGATAAGCTTGATCTTCAGATAATATAAGATCATAACCATTAACGGCTAAAAATGTAATCATCACCTCAAAAGCAGTCCGTTTATTGCCATCAATAAAAGCATGATTTTTCACCAAAGAAAAAAGATAAGCGGCGGCTTGTGCTGATAAGGTTGGATTTAATAATTGTCCGCCAAAAGTGACTTCAGGTTGTGCTAAAGCTGATTCTAGCAAACCTTGATCTCTAATACCATAACTACCTCCATGTTCTTTAATTTGGTCATCATGGATTAAAATAACAATTTCAATGGGGATAAATTTAGGATTTTGCAAGGCGACTACATACCTCCTGCCATTGGGGTTTTGTTTGTAAATAAGCTTCCCAAATTTCTGAATTTTCGGTTTCTGTTGGTAAACTTTGAGCTTTCATTTGACGAATATTAATCAATATTTGCTCTAGTTCACTTTCAGAAAGTTGCTCAATTTCTTGGATAATTTGTTCTTTTGTTGTCATAGCTTTGAAAACTTAAGGTAATTTTTTTATTTTAATCGCTTTAGCCGATTTTTGCTATTAGCCTTGTCAATTTATTGCAAGGCGGTTTAATTGCTCAAAACCTTTATCTCGCAATGAAATAAATTTCATTACTAATAGCTTAAGTCTGCTAAAGCGACTTGTGCAAATTCAATTTTATCTCTTTTTTTTCTGACTGTTAGAATCAATAATATTACCAAATAAATCCACTGGTAAAGGATTACCAAATAAGTCTTTGGGTGCTTCAAAATTAGGATCGCTAGGTAATTTTGCTGATTTAGCTGGAGGTGCTGAGTTATCTTTTTGGGTTTGGTTTTCTGTCATGGTTTCTCCTAATAATTTACTTAAATTATCGGCGTGTCTTTCACATTCTAACCAACTTGCTTCGGGTGTTTTGGCAAGTTGCCAGGGATAAAAGCGTTGGCGGTAGTTAAGAGGCGCATTAGGGGGAGTTTCTAGGTTGTCCCATTCTTCTATGGTAAAGCGACTGGTGACGGGTTGGGGTTGTTTTGCTCTGTCGTCATGGCCTAAGTTATAGTCGGCTAGGGTTAAGGTATCGGGTAACATCCAGCCTTCTCCATTGTTGAGGTTGAGGAAGTTGTCTAAACCTATTTCTTTTAGTTTGTGGAAGGCGACAAGGGATAAGACGGTGTGACGCATTTCGGGATCTTTTTCTTTGTCAACTCGCCAAAAACCTTTAGTGTCAAGGGTTCTGGCGAAGGTTTTTTCGTTGACTTGGGCGCTGGGATAGTCGCTTTCTTTGAGTATCCATGCAAAATCTTCTATTTCTAAGCCGTATAATTCTGCTATTACTGCATCTAAGATACTTCTTAATCTTAATCTTTCATAGGGTGTTATTGCCCAAAGTTGATACCAGTTTTCGGGAGTTTTTCGGGAGTCGGGAGTCGGGAGTCGGGAGTCGGAAGTTTGAGCATTTTGCTCACTATTTTTTAAGATTTGCCAAATTGGAGCATAAATAACAGAAATACAATTAATTTTACAAACAAAATTAGCTATTATTGACTTATATTTATTCTTTTCAACTAAAACCAATTCAGCTAAAACGTGCCAATCTACTTGAGTAGAAGGAACTTTAATTCTTGCTATAAAATCTAAAGTAAAAGAATTAATATAACCTGTAACGGCTAGTTTATCTATTTGATTTAATGGTGATACAATTGAAGCTTTATCTCCACAAGGCATTGAGGGAATTAATGAACAAACCAAAGTTCTTTGATTAGTTGCGTTAGATATTCTTCTAACACATACTTTAAAATCTTTGATTAATCTTTCTTTGTTTTTTAAATTATCTATTGACATTAAAAATTGAGGGGAATAATATTTATTATTCCATTCTATATTATCCCATTTTGCTCTATTTCCCGCCCCCGAAATATAACCAGAAGCACTAAAATCAAATTGCCAAATCATTACACCTTGATACAAAGGTAAAGCAATATCTTCAACATCATCAATATAAATAAATTGAGTTTTATCTCTTGATAAAATAACCCCTTCAGGACGTTTTAAAATATCCTCAAAATCCGACTCCCGACTCCCAACTCCCGACTCCCGCAAATCTTGCCATTTACCCTTTAACCAATGTCCATATTCATCGGCAATATAACCATTATTTTCCCATTTTGGACGGGGTGGAAATAGTTTAGAATCATTAGTCATATCAAATTCTCTTGCATATTGAATACCCCAACCTTGAGGCGTTTCATCACCTAATAAAACACTATTATTATAGATTTTGGTTAATACTTCTAAATCTCGATTTGAGCGAATTTCTAAGATAGCTTTAGACTTAGGACTAAATTTTTCTACTCTTGCTTGAGGATAATCTAAAACATAATTTTCCGCATTTTCCCAAGTGCTTAAACTACGTTGCATAAAAGTAGCTTTGATTGATTTAGTTTTACCGCCTTTCTGCACAATTACCGGACAGAATTTAAAACGACTATCAATAGAAAAAATCTTATCTCTATTTTCAAAACCAAATAACCAAAGCCATTGATTAAACTCTAAAAATTCGGTTCTTAAAGTAGTTGAACCTTTATCAGTGTAAATTCCTGAAGGTACAATTAAGCCTAAAATACCTTCATTAGAAAGTAGAGATAAGGATAACTCTAAAAACATTTTATAAGTATTAATATCTGCTGAACCTTGCAAAATAAAGGGATGATTCGGGTCAGCATAACCTTTATTTTTTACTCTGCGATTGTGCCATAAATCATGTAAATATTCTGTTTCTTTAGCAGATTTAGATAAACTAAATTTATTGATTTGTTGCCCTAAATTGCCTCGTTTTTCTACTTCATAACCCCAAGGAAAACCGACATTTTTAGTCCAATTTGATAAAGCTTTTAGTTTGGCATTATAAGCTAACCAATCTTTTTCTATTTGAGGGTTATTAGTAAAATATTCGCCTTGTTTATTAATAGCTTCCTGTTTGCCATAAGTGCGATAAAGTGGATCAATATTACTGAAAAATTCCATTGAATTTGGTTTTTGAATTTCCCAAGGGGGATTACCAATAATGGCATTAAAGCCCTGTATTTCTGTAGTAAAAACATCAGGAAATTCTAATTCCCAATGAAAAAATTGATATTTTTGAGCTAAATTTTCAATAATTGCCCTTGTTTCTTCAGGAGGATCATAAAATTTATTAGGAGTGGGTGCAAAATCGAGATCATCCCCTTCCCAAAACCAGACAGCGCACCATGTATCAAAAGCAAACTTAAGACGCTTAATAGCTTCAGAATCAGCTATATTTTCTTGATAAACTGCTTCTTGCTCCCAGGGGTTAGTAACTTGACTATGTATTCTCTCAAATACTGTTAAAGCCTCATCATGTATAGCTTCTGGTAATTGAGGTAAATCAAAATTAGGAAAACTTAATCTGGTCTTGGTGGGGTCAAGACATTCTAATAAAGCCTTTAATTCCCCTTTAACTAAACCATTACGCAGATCCTTAATGGCTTGAGTCCATAAATCACCCTTTTGGTTAACTTTTCCTTGTTTTGTCTCTGTTTCTCGAAAATGATGGACAAATTTAGTATGATTTTTGTCGCCACCTTCCCTTTCCCAAGCCATTACGGGATAATCTTGAAAACGGTCAAACCAACAGCCTACTAAGGCGTTACCGCATTTAATTTTATGGTCTAAAAAACTAAAAGCTAAGGTTTTATCCATAGTTTCTACCCATAAAGCGAGTCGTCCCAATTCCACAGCTAAAGGGTTCAAATCCACACCATAAATACAATTTTCGACTATATATCGCTTTAATTGAGCTTTACTAATTTCTTCAGCTTTTTCCGCAGTGAGGGGAAAATCCTCAACTACTTGCACAAACCATGCTGGTTGGGCATTTTTGGGAATACCGACTCGAATTAACTGTTTTTCGGGATCTTCTATTAACCAACCATGGGCAAATAAACTCTGCCATAAGGCTTCGGTTAAATAACGTAACCCTGCTACTAGGAAAGAAGCAGAGCCACAAGCGGGATCACAGATTTTTAAGTTGAGAATTTCCTCTGGGGTTTTAATGCCCTCACCCCCAACCCCTCTCCCATCGAGGGAGAGGGGAGTCGGAGGAGTATCTGAGATACTCTCTTGTTCCCCTTCCCCCTGCTTGGGGGAAGGGGTTAGGGGTTGGGGGCTACCATAGACCAACGGCTCTAAAGTCCTTCTGACAGTGGGTACAGCTAATTGAGGGCGTGTGTAGAAAGTCCCAGAACCCTTACGAGTGCCACCCCATCGCACTAAAAACCATTCACCAGGCAGAATAATTCGAGCAATTAATTTTTTGGCTAAACTATTGACATCTGACTCATATTGTGCTAGAGCATCAGTCTTTTTACTGCGAGGTTTGTTGACTAATTTACCTACTTTAACTGCTTTAATTGCCCATTGATAGGCACGGTTTCTTAATTGGGCTATTACATCATCTTGAAATAAATCTTCTTCATTTTCTTCAGTAATTTCGGTTTCTTCTGCTAATTCTTCCTCATTATCTTCTGTTATTACTTCTTCTGAATCCTCATCTTCACTATCTCCTTCCCCATGGGGAGCAGATTTTGCCTCTTTTTTGAGATTTTCGACTAAAGACTCTAGGGTTTTATCATCCATTTCCTCTAAGCGTGATAGGGGTAAAACAGGCTGTTTACCCAAATTTAAGAAAATCATGGGATTATCGGCTTCTGCTTGTCTTAATTCAAAGTCTAATAAACCCTCATAAAGAATACCAATATATTCTGATGATAAATCAGAAAAATCAACAGGTGCGCTCACCCAAATAGAGCGTTTTCCTTGACGTATTTTTACTTGAGAGCGAGTTAAAAGCTCTAAAATGCGATAAATTACCTCATCAGAAGGGATTTGTTCATCTTCTGGTTGTTCAAATAGTGCCAAAGCTCGTAGGATAGGATCAGAGGATTGAGAATCCCCGTGTTTAAATAAACCACCGCCATATTGGGGAATTTTTAATTTATCGTGGTTACAACCATGATAAATTAAGCTAAATAAAGCTAATAAACGTGGATAGGCACTAAAACGGTGTCGTAGGGTTTCTGAGGCTTTACCTCCGCTAAAGCGATCTAATTGTTCCCTTAAACCCTGTAAACTATAGGATTTATAATAAATACGGTCAGAGAGATCTAATAAATTTCTGGATTCAGCAAAGAGGATAAAAACACAACGCATAATGAAGCGAGTGGCTGAAATATAGAGAGATTTATGATCAATTTCTAAATTTCCCTGTTTACTAATAGACATCTCCAATAACTGATAAAGCTTATATGGTAACAGTTTCATCTTTAATCAGCACTCAGCAATCAATCGCCGTAAAGTTAATTTCACGTCAAAATTTCCTCTAAATCTAATTTCGTCCCAAAAGTATGACTGATTAAAACATCAATTACTTCACTTGATGACGATGATTTCACTATTTCTAAAACTAAACTCTCAATTCTTAATCTCACTAACCCACAAACTGTTAAAAATACTGACTGATATTTATCTTTTCTTAATCTAAATCTTTCTCTTGCTACTCGCCATATTTTTATGATTCTAATTAAATGTTCTATAAATATTCTGACCGATGAAATCTTTTTATTTTCTTCTTTTTCTTCCTGAGTTAATACTCCTTTTTTCGGTTTTTTCTTCGGGGTAATAATTTGTGGCTCTCCCACATAAGCTTTATCCCCTTTAAACCTTTGATCTATCCCAAACTTCTTGAGATTTTGACGACAAATGTTAATATCACTTGAAGCGCCCTGGTTTTCCCGCCACTACATCCACAATATCTCGGCCTTTTGGAAGACTAATTAATTGATTTTTAAAAGTATGTTCACATTTTTTTCCACTATAATATTTTTTCTGTTCTTGATAGTCTAAAGGTCTTTCTCTTGGCTGTTCTTCACTATCTACTAATAATTCATTTTCCTTCAATTTTTCCAACATTTCTTCTATTTTTTCTGGGGACTTTTTTACTTGTTCTAGTAAAGAGCATGGCAAAGCTTCTCTCATAATTTTTTGCCAATAATCAAACAAATTATTCGCCGTTGATTCACTTACTTGAAAGATGATACCTAATAGTTGAAAACTCAGGTGATGTCTTAAATAAATTAAAGTCAAAATAATCTGGTTTTCTTTTGAAAGCTTACTCTCTCTACCACCACCGGAATTGATAATTCTAGTTTTTTGTTTTTCGGATTCTTCTTTTGCTTGTTTCTCCAAGATCAAAAGATGTGCGATTAGCAGTTCTAATTGTTCATAATTAATTCCTAATAATCTTTTAGTTGCTTGTTTGTGATCTTGAATATATTGCCAAGTATAATTACTCATTTTGGCTATTTCTCCTTAAAATTTTTGTTGATGATAGCTTAATTTTTTTATTTATATTATATTATAGAGATGTCTAATAGTTTCTCTAATTAATAACTCTATTGCTTGTCTGACTCTTTCCCCTAAATTTTCTGATAATTCGGCTTGACCTTGACGAGATGCTTCAATTGCTGATAATAAAGGACTTAAGCTCTGTTTTTTTTCTGGAGTAAGGGTAGTAGGAGATAGGAGCGATCGCAAAGCAACTACTTGTAAACTTGGTTTTCCTTCTTCAAACCAAAGACTGGTATCAGCTTCACACCAAGCATCATAGTCACTTCCGGCATGAATTAACCGCCATTGATAACCATTGGTTAACAAGGCTATTTTCGCTTTAGCATGACGTAACCATTCAATAACACGGGAAACGGCTCGTCTTCCCTTTCCTATGCCCAAACGAGTAATATTACTAACTGTAAAAACAGGTAATAAACCCCCTTTAGGCTCTTGCCAAATTCGTTGTGGTTTAAGGGTTTCACCAGTTATTAATGGTTGTGACCATCTGGTATCTACATTATTACCTTTACGCCAATAGACAGCAGTTAAACCTAAAACACGCTCTAAAACTGTATCTAATAAATTACTAAAAGTTTCTGAATTTTGAGGATTAAATAAATCTAAATCTTTACGAAGGCGATCGCTAACGTAGCGGGGGAGATCGCCGACATTTTCCACAAAAAACTCACCTAACCTTGCGGGTGCAATGAGTAAACCACCATGATTAAGAATAGACCACCAAGGGTATTTATCAACGGTTTCTAAGGTTTTTTGCATAGTGTTTGAGTTTTTTTACAACTTGATTTAAGATTACAATGTTTAGCTGTTGATTAATTTAATTTTCAATAGTTAAACGTGGATCACTTTTAGGAGGATGCCAACCTCCTTGTATCCAGAAACGACGGGCTTTTTTAATCCAACCTTGATTATGACGCTCATCATTAAAATCAAGACGTTCACAAGTTGCTCTACCCGTAGAAGTTATACCAATAATAATTAAACCATCAACAGACCAAATAAAATGTGTTGACCATTGTTGTTGACGAGGATTAAACAGTGGTACATTTGTTCGAGTTTGTGGATCAAACCCTGTTGTAAAATTGTAGCGGTAACTATTACAACGTTGACAGGCAAGGGCTAAATTATCAAGATTATCTGAACCGCCAAGAGATTGCGGTAAAATATGATCTATTTCAAACTGTGCGGCACTAGCTTCTTCTGATGAATGGCAATATTCACAAAGATATTCGGCTCTTTTTCTAACTAATTGGCGAATTTTGCTATTAATAGTCATTTTCAGCAATAATACGGGCATTAAGTAAGGTAAAAATTCGATCTAATTCTAAAATACCTGTCAATTCCGCTTCATCTTCTGAAGTAAGTTGATTGGCTTTTCTTTTTTGAGAAAGTTCATCTAAACGAGATTGAAGTTCATCCGTAAATTTAAACAAATTTAGATTTCTAACTTTAGTAATTTTAATTCCCGACTCTACCCAAGATGAGGGTTGAACCATAACTTGTGTCATCATCATTTTTCTGCTCTTAATTTTAACAGAGGATATTTTTTAAGACTATTATAGTCTAGTTCAAATGCGATCGCTATAGTGAACATAAATTTCTTTTAACAGCAATTTGAGTTGCTTTTGCTTTTTGAATCAAGCCTTGACGATAAATTTGCATTAAATTAGTAAGTTGTTGCTGTTCATTACTACTAAGATTTTCTTCTCTTTGTTTTGCCAATAATTCACTTAATTGAACTTGATCTTGTTCTGACATTTTTTGGTCGTATAAGGATAAAATTTCTGCATCCGATAGTAACTCTAAGGGAAATTTAGAAGCTCCCTGCTCAATCAAGTTAATCACCAATTCTTCTAAAGATTGCTCTTGTTTAATGGCAATTCCTTTAATTTTTTGAGTTAATGAATCTGATAATTCAAGAGTTATTTTTTGAGTCATATTAAAATTTATCTCCTGCATCAATAAAATCTACAGAATTAATTATTTCTAATTATATCACAAAACAGTAATTTAAGATGAATATTTTTTCAAGTTACTGGTCACTGAATTGATAACCGTTATTGCTCCCCCATTCTAACCAAATTTTAATCATTTCTTGAGTTTTTCCTCTTAGTTCTAAGGGGACAGGATTTTGTCTAGTAATTGATTGTAAAGCCCAAAACCAACGTCCAGTTTTTTGTTCTAATTCTCTTAGTAATAAAGGGATTACTTCTTTACCCATCCCAATAATTTGTTGATAAGCAGGGTGTAAAATTAATTCTGTAGAGGAAGAAATAAGCTGTTCAGCATTTAAACCACTTTAACAGAATTACCTTTGTGTTTTAACTTACGATGCCATTGAATAATTAGTTCCCCTTCATTCAGGAGTTTATGTAATAATAATTCTAAATCTTCAATTGATCTAAAAAGACGATTAGCTACATATTCTTTTGCACTATGCCATACTAATTCTATTAAGTTATAATCAGGGCTATATGTCGGCAAAAATTCTAATCTTAAATTTGGCATTTCTGCTTCTATTTTCTGATTTATTTCTTCATTTTTATGAAAACTAGCATTATCCAATATAATCACTATTTTTGCACCTTTTTCAGCAAAATCTTTCGCCTCATTTCCTTGTGCTACCCACTCATCAATTAACTCTTGATAAAATTCTTTCATTACTTCATAAAAATTTTGTTTATCTCCTTTTCTATAAATTCTACCCATCTTTTTTATCTGAATATCTGATCGCCCCCATGACATTTATTCTTCCTTTTCTTCTATCCCCTCTTACTTTTTTCTCTTTCCTTTTTTACACCAATTTTTTCTTCTTATTACTCTCAAACTGAATCCACTTTCATCCCAAAACCATACCTGTAGCCTTTCTGGATTTTTTATTGTTATTTTTAAATATTCTTTTAATTCCTTTTTAAACACTTTTCTTTTCTTCTCATCCCACTTATCTTCTAAGCTATGTTTTGCCCAGATATAAACGTACTTTTTTCTCTCTAATATTCTTGTTACTTGTGAACTACTTAATTTTATTCCTGTGATTTCTTCTAAGTATATTGCTAATCTTTTTCCTGTCCATCTGCCAAATTCATAACCTAATTCTTCTGGGTCTTTTTCTACTGTTTCTAATAATATTTCTATATATTTATCCGTCGCTTTTCTATGATTTCCTTCCATTCTTTTATCTTTCAATGTCTCCATATTTTCTGGATCAGCGTGAATACACCAGTAGTTTACTTTGTTGACACCACAACCGATAAAATCTGCAATTTCTGCTTGAGTTTTTCCATCATTTAACAATAATAAGATTAAAATTCTTTCTCTAATATCTGGATGTTCCTCCTCTTTTAGAGCTTTTTGTAACATTTCTTTTTGTTCTTGTTTTAGATAATTCTTAACTGGCATTTTTTTTCACTCCTTTTCTTTTTGCTTTTATTATAAGTACCTAAGCAAAATTAATTACATATTCCGTTCCTAATAAATCAAGGACTTTTTTTAGATAGTTAGTAAGATTTTCCCAACTATCATATGCTGATAATTCAATCCATTCATATTTAATAAATCTCCATAAGATTTCAATTAAATTAAGATGGGGTGAATAAGGGGGCAACCAGAAGATTTGTAAATTTTTCTTTTCCCATTCTTCAAGCTTGTTCAAGATTTTTTCACTGGTATGAATTGAGGCTTGATCCATTAATATTACCGTTTTTTACTTAAATTTTCGCTGAATTTATCTATTGCTTTATTCAACAGATCACTGTTGATTGTTCCTTCATAGATCTCATAATATATTTCATTTCTTCGATTCATAATTCCCAAAATATTTTTTCTTTTACTTTGGCTACTTAACAGTAATTTTTCTTGCCCTTTTTCTTGCCACGCATAAGGCACAGTTGGAATTAAACTGACCCCACTTTCATCTAAATATCTTAAGTCTATTTCCCCTTTTTTGTCTAGTTCAATTAATTCTTGTAATTTCGGTAATTTTACTTCTAGCTCCCAATCTTGAGCTTTACCTCTTACCGTTTTTCTCACCCTTTTCCATCTCATTCCTTTTTTTTTTACTATTCTTTTGATGGTGTCTTTACTAACTTTTATTCCCCATTCTTTTTCAATTTTTTCTTTAACTTTATCTAACTTTTTTGGCTCTTCTTTTACCCATGCCTTTACTTGAACCTCTTGTTCTTCTTTTAATTTTGGTTTTCTTCCTCTTCCTTTTTGATTATATAAGCCAACTAATTGGTAATTATCCCATGCTGTGAACCAATTAAAAATTGTTTTTCTTGTCACCTTAAAAATCAAGACTAATTGCTCAATTTTTAAACCATGATAACTTAACAAGATGCAACTAGCTCTTTTTCTTACCTGAGCAGATTTACTTGAGTTTTGAATCCGCTCAAGCATCTTTTGTGTGTCTCCACTTAATCCTCGAATAAATCTCATGATTGTTTCTTTTTTACTTGTTCCACTTTTAGTTTAGCGCTTTTTCTGTAAATGAGTAATTTTTTTTGCATAAGCACTTACCCTATTTAAAAGACGAACAGCTTACCTCTAGTTTCTTGTTGCCATTGATTGACTAATTCTTGAAAAGTCAATTCTATTTCTTCTAAATTTATTTCTCTGGTAATTGTTTTCATTTTTATCTCCTGAGTTTAATGATTTTAAGAAAGATACTTGTCGTAAGAAGCTAAATAAATTATTCTAAAATGGTAAACGAATTTCAACAGTTACGGGGAAAATTTGAGCTTTACCTCGTAATTGATAGCGATTAACTAAAACTTTGTTAATAACACGATTTTGTTCATTTTCAAGAAATTTTAAGAGATTTTCGTAATGTCCTTGACGGCGTTTTAACTCATCCTCTAAATTTCTGAGTTTTTCTTCTTGCTCTTTCTCATCTTCAAGAAATAAAGTTAATTGTTGCATTTCTAAGAGTAAATTATCTCTTTCCTTTTCTAACTTCTGAATTGTATTATCAGACATGGCTTTTTTTACTTCCTGTAGGCGTAACTTAAACCGTTCATTTTCTTCATTTTTTGCCTGTTGATAGCGTTGTTTTAATTCTGTTGATATATTTTGAGTTAATTGCTCAGTTAAGCGAGTAATTTGTTTTTTCACATCTTTTTCAAGATCGCCCCAAAGTTCTTGTACTTGTGTAATAACATCAGGCTCTTCTACTACGGCTAAAGGACGATCTTCTGTAGGATTAAGAAAGGGTAATTGTTCGCCTAATTCTCCATCTTCAATAGCAAAACGATAAGTTTTTACCCAGTGATGAAAAGACTCTCTTAGGGAATTAACAGCCATTTCTTCTACTGTTAACAATAAAATACCATCTAACCCTGCTGGAATATCACCATAACGCATAAGCCAACGACTCGCTTTTTGCTCTTCTCCGGGAAACCTAGCACGGGCAAACATAGCTAAAGCTTGATGAAATAGGGGATGTCCTAAATGGAGTAAAGTGGTATCTTTAGAAGTTCTAAAAACGGGACGTTGATTTTTATAATCAATAAAATGTTGAGGATCAAAGACAATTGCAGGTAAACTTCCTTGTATTTCTGATCCTAAATTAATTCGCAAATAATCATCAATAATTTTTTGCCATTTACTCGGAATTGGTAAAGGTAAATGAAAACGCCCTTGCTCATCCATTTGTAAAGATTGTTTACTAATACCTAAACCTAACGCTTCTTCTAAAGTTAATTTTAAAGTTTCAGGGGATAAATCAAGAGCTTGTTTTAATGCTTCACACGAAGCTACACTATCTTCAATCAAAAGTGAAGAATTATCTGTCGGAATTTGCGCCCTTCCTTTCGTTTTTTTAATGGCTTGATCTAAATTATTGGACTTTGGACAAAAAATTAGATTTAATGAAGCTCACATCAGACCGAAAAAATTAAAATAAGATATTTATATTAAGAGAAATTGAATATTGTCTAATAGCATAATGTCAAATAATAAACTTTCTTTCTCAACAAGTTTGTTCTATAGATTAGAATAAATAGATAGTTTATTATTCAAAATAATATGAAAATCAAAAATAAAAATTACCAAGAAGTTGAACAATTTATTCAAGGTCGTCAACGATTATATCAAAGTCTTGGTTTAAGAAAAGATGCCTTGATGAATTTACTCGATGCTCTTAGTAGTAATCAAGATGCTAAAACAGTCGTGGAATTAAGTTTAAATCCTCTATTTAAACATAAATACCAAAGTATTTATCGAGCAATTGCTGATTTTAATAAAGCGGGAAAAAAGAAATCACAAATCACAAATAAAGCCGAAATATCTAAGATTATTTTAGAGAGTATTCCTCAAAATAATCAGCGAAAGTTTCATCTATTTGGCATTGATGTAACCCCTAATTCACGCCAGTTTTCTCCTACTGTATCTGATAAAACGTTTATTCATCAACCTAACAGTATTAAAGGCAATAAACCCATCAATATTGGTCATGCTTATTCTTGGCTTTTTTACTTACCTGAAAAAATATCTAATTGTGATGCTTCTTGGACAATTCCTTTATCAGTTCAACGAGTAAAAAGCGATGAAAAAGATGTTTCTGTTGCTCATAAACAGATTAATAAAGTTTTGACAGATTCATTATTATTTAAGATAATTCTATCAGTTATTGTCGTAGATTGTCTTTATAGTCAAAAAGATTTTATTGGCAAACAAGTTCTTAATCAAGATCGACTTGTTGTCACCAGAGTTAAAAGTAATCGTGTTTTTTTTCGTCCTTTTGTCAAAGATTCTTCTGAGTTAAAAAGTGGACATCCACGTTGGTATGGTGATAAATTTGATTTAAAAGATTCAACTTCTTGGCATCCCCCTGATGATTTAATTCAAACTAATTTTACTACGAAACGTGGTAAATTATTAAATGTCAAAATTAAGGGTTGGAATAATATGTTAATGAAGGGAACAAAGGAACATAAATTGCATGATTATCCCTTTACATTATTGGAAATTACTGTTACTGATCAAGAAGGTAATTCTATTTGGAAACCAATGTGGTTAATTGCCATTGGTAAACGCCGTAACGAATTAACTTTGCTTGAAATTTATCAATCTTATCGTCAACGTTTTGACTTGGAACACTTTTTTCGATTTGGCAAACAAAGATTATTAATGAACGACTATTTAACCTCTCATACAAGTTATGAAGAAAACTGGATGAACCTAATTTTAATTGCTTATATTCAATTGTGGAATGCAAGGAATTTAGCTGTTTGCTTACCCTGCCCTTGGGAGAAATATTTGCCTAATTTTCGTGAGAGTAAGATTACCCCAGTGCTGTTCAGAGAGACTTTTATAGAATTATTAGCACCATTGAGATCAATTCTAATTTTCCCAAACCCCGTGGTTATTCTTCTGGACGGAAAAAAGGTGAAATACAAGTGAAAAGACCACGTTATCAGGTTATAAAAAAGAATCAAAAATGTCAACAAAATAGCTAAATTGCTGTTAGAAACGACTGTTAATTAATCTTTTTTCCCCTAAAATTATTTTAGGTTAGTTTTACTTTGTCTATTTTTTTATCTTCTATTTTAACCTCTACCAATTTCTTTTTGTCCAAAGTCCAATAATATAAATATCTTATTTTAATTTTTTCGGTCTGATGTGAGCTTCATTAAATCTAATTTTTTGTCCAAAGTCCAACTTAACGGAAATCAAGAGTTAATCAAATTCTTACAAGCATGGTTTAAGTGGGTTCTCATGCCCAAAAATAAAAATGATGTTTTCCCTATCCAAAATATCGTTTATTTAATCGGCCGCAAAGGTACGGGTAAAGGAACGGCTTTAAATATTTTGATGAAACTTGTGGGAGAGGAAAACACCGCTTCAGCAACTCCTAAAACTTTCGGGAATCCCGAAGCATTAGGACGGTTACTTGATAAAAAATTAGGGGTTGATCCCGATGCTACTCAATATTTAGAAGATGTGGGTGATCTGAATAAAGTTGTCTCTAATGAATTAGTAGAAATTCGTAAACTTTACGTTGGATCTTCCCAAAAAAGACTGGGTTGTGTTCTCACTATGGCCATGAATGAATTTATCAAAGTTCCTAGCAGTGGTTCGGAAGGTTTATTAAGACGTATTATTCCCGTGCCGTTTATGAAACGGCCGAAGGAAGTTGATCCAGATTTGGCCCATAAACTTCAAGAGGAATTAGCCGGAATTTTTCAATGGGCATGGCAACTAAGTTTTATTCAAGTTAAGCAAAGAATCATCTTTGCGGGTAAATCAGAGGCTATTGCTGAACAGGCTAAAGAGCGGTTTTATCATGACAATCCTGAATTTGAATTTCTTAAAGAACAATTCCCATACGGCACTGAGATTCTCTCATCAGAGCTTTATTCTCTCTATGCAGAATGGGCGAGATCATCCGGTTTTAAAGTGATGAGTTTAACTTCATTTGGCTCAAAATTGTCAGGTTATTATAGTTTTGAAAAACTGAGAAAACAAGCAGGAAATGTTTATGTCATTCCAAATATGTCCACTTTTGATTTAGATGAGTTCTTAGGTTTAGGTGGTAATAATAAATCTGATAAATCAGAGGTAATTGATTATCAAGAAATCATGAGTCAAATTGATGAGGAATATAACAGATTAGGATGGGAATTAGAAGAAAAAGTTAATCATTTATTTGAGAATTTTGGAGTGAAAAAACGTCAATTATTAAAAGATGAACAATTGCCGGAATTATTAGCAAAATTAAGAGCTATTCCCACCCCACCAAATTTAATCCCCATTGATGAAATTCCCGTAGCTAAAGACGGTTATGGAAAAGTTTTAGATATTAGTTTCGGTACTGTTCCTAATGCCCCTCAACTATTAAAAGAAGGGCAAAAAACGGTTACCCGCCGTAAATGGAAAGAATCTTATATTAAACATTTCCAAAAAGCTCAAATGAGAAATCAAAAAATAGCGGTTTACAACCACAAAGGCGAAGGTGGCTATCAAATCGGATGGATTTTGATTGAGAAAATCTATCAGGAAATATTATCAGAAATGCCAGAGGAACATTTAGCCAAAGAGGGCGGAATGTGCCACACCAAAGAACATTTTATAAACCGTTATTTTGATGGGGATTCATCACAAACTGTAACAGTTATTGAGTTTAAATATTTTCCTTACACGGGAGAAATAAAACCCATTGAAAAACCTTTTACCCCAAAATCTAACAACTCAAAACCTGTGACTCCCGTTGAGGTTGTGCAATCTGTTCCGGCTGTTAGTGATTCTGTACAAAATCAGAAAAAAGTGTACTTGATTGATGATGAAGAAACAGAAAAACCGGAATTAGATCAACAATTTGTCGTTGGTAATTGTGTTATGTCAAAAATTGATTATCCCGATCAAGTTGGCTTAATTGTTGATAACAAATTAGAAGGCAAATTATGGATAATCAAAGTTGAATGGGCAGACGGCAAAACCGATTTTTATTATCCTGATCAGCTTTTACCCTATCAATCTTCTAATGAATAATTAAGTTAATTAAGTTGATAGTTAATAGTTATTAAAAACTTTATCTGAGGAAAGGAAAATGATTAATTTGCAAATAGGTAAAAAATACCGCTTTGCTACTAAAAGAATGGTTAATTGTGCCATTGGTGAGGTAGTCAATATTTACCCTAAATCTAACTTTGTAGCGTTCGTAATTAGTGATGGTTTAGGCATAGCCAAAATAGGCTGTGATATTAAAGATTTAGTTGTTTGTGAGGAGGTTTAAATGTGGGTATCAACTAATGAAGCGATTAAAGTTTTAGGCTTCTCCCGTCAACATCTTTACAACTTAAAAAAAGACTATTTTAAGGAGGGATTCCACTTCAGGAATATCTCAAGAAAAGGGGCTAAAAAAAATAGTTACCAGTGGGATATTGAACGCATTAATAACTTTTTGAATAAGGAGGCTAGAAAAAGATGTTGATTGAACGAAGTTATTTAACTTTAGCAGTTGAACAAATAGAAGAAATTAACAATATTTTAAATAATTCGTTACTTTCTTCAGTTTATTTAGAGTTAACAACTGCGGTTAATTTAGCTGAAGCTTACCTAAAAACTAGAGATTCTATTTATTGGAGAAATGCTAATGTTCAGACTCAAAAACGGGTTAAGAAAACTTTAGATAATCTGCTTAAACAGATTCTAAACCATGTCACAGAATCTAAGAAAACTTTTAATTTATTCTGTGATGAACAGGAAAGATTAAAAGTTAAACCTAATCCTGAAATTCTTAAAGGGTTATATCAATTTAAAAACAAATTTAGAGAATTTGAAAACCTCTTAAATGAGGAATATCAAGAAGATATTAACCCACGTCAACTTAAATTATTAGAGGTGTAATTATGTCAATAATGGAAAAAAGATTACAAGCGGTAAGAATTGTAAAAACAATTAATGAGATTGAATCACGATTAATAGAGCTAGACGCTATCATGTTAAAAATATCAAACCCAAAACAAATCATAATATGGGCAGAAAAAAACAACATTTTTGAATTAAATGATAACGCCACATATTCTGATGCAGATGTTACTAATTTATTTTATTTTTACCATTTAAAAAATGAACTGTTATCTGAAAATGAAATAAATATCATGAAATTGTCTTATCAAAATTTTAACTTTAATTTTAACTTTAATTTCAAAATTGATATACCTTTAAGTGAATTTATTGAAAGATTAAATCTTAAATATATTAAAACAACTTCATATTATGGAAAAACAATTATACAAAAATATGAAAGAGGGTTAAACAGTAAATTGACAATATATTTTAAAGATTTAATTGGAGATATTTTTTCTCGTCAGAAAAAAGGAGTTAGGTTAATTACAAATTAAATAACTGATCATAAGCTTTTTGATGAACGCTATCATCTAACCATCTTTGATAAACGTCACAATGAACTCGCACAGAATGACCCATTTGTTTAGCGGCTAAACTAACATCTAAACCTAATTCAATAGCACGAATCGCCCATTTATGCCTTAAATCATACGGCTTAAATGGGATTTTATTTCTTCTAAAAAATACCGCTACTCTATGCCCTAAATCACGATTAGAACCGCTACAATTAGGCATTTTAATATTTTCCAAATCAAAATCCTTAAGCCATTGTGGTGGGAGAGGCCACACCCGCCGATCTCCTGTTTTACCATCCAAAATTTCAAGAATGGGAAATTTAGAATTAAGATCAATATTGAACACTTCATGAGGTCTTAAACCATAAACAGCTAACATCCCAAAAAGCCATTGCCATTGAGGGTTTTTAATAGATTTAAAAGTTTCTACAATTAATTCATCAGAGGGTAAATTACGGGGCTTTAATTTGTGTTTATTGTACTCGCCCTTATACTTTTTCAAATCAATATCTAAACCCGCAAATTTAGCCAAAGAACTAAGAATAATAACCGATTTTTGACGGCTACGGGTATCCGGTTTATACTTCAAAATTACATCTAAAATAGCCTTTTCTGTTAATGGAGAATCCTGATCCAATTGATGAAAATAACTTAAATAATCAACTTTAAAAGTGGCTTCAATTTCTTCTGTACACGGACGGCGGGTAAAATAATCATATTCAAATTTCTTGATTAGATCTTTAACCAACAAATCCCCACCTTCTTCAATGTAATCTGACCATGAGAAATTACCAAAAGCTAAACTATCGCCTAACTTTCTAGCCTCTTTTTCTGCATATTGTAACCCGGCCGCATTAGCATAACAACCTAATAACTAATTGTTACCATTATTAACTACATGAGAATACGAAAGACAAGCTAAAAGCTTATCAAATAAAGGTTTTCAGATATGGAAAATAAGCCGATGATGAGATTTGAACTCACGACCAACTGATTACGAATCAGCTACTCTACCACTGAGCTACATCGGCAATTTTGATTTACTCTAATTTTAAAACTAGACTTTTATTATCATATCAGAAATTGTGACGATCGCAAGGGACTTTAAAAATTTTTTTGGCTCATCTTGTTATAATCAAAAAAAATCAACTTTGATCACAGGAAAAAGTCATGCCAACTTATACAGCAATATCGAGTGAAGCTTTTAGACATCCCTTAGATAAACAGGCTGAACAAGCTTTGCGTAGTGTCCCCGGTTTTGATCTCGTTGCGCGCACTTTTATTGAATATCTCTATGAACGCCCTCAAAAGGTGTTTTTAATGGGTAACAATATAAAGGCCGGAGTTAGACAATATTCTACTCTTTACGGCATTTTTCGAGAATGTTTGAAAGATTTAGATCTTAACTGCGAACCGATTTTATATGTTAATCAAAATCCTTCGGTTAATAGTTATGCTTTAGGCGATGAAATGCCTTATATTGTGGTGAATACCGCTTTGATGGACTTATTGACTGAGGCTGAGTTGCGCTGTGTGATAGCGCATGAGTTAGGGCATATCAAATGTGGTCATACTATCTTAATCCAAATGGCGATCTGGGTGATGAATGCGGCCTCTTGGTTGGGTGATTTAACTTTAGGGATCGGTAATATTATTACTACTGGTTTGATTTTGGCTTTTTATGAATGGCGACGTAAAGCTGAATTATCGGCCGATCGCGCGGCTTTGTTGGTGATGGATGATCTCAACCCCATTCTGACTTGTATGATGAAAATGGCTGGGGGCAGTGTCAAATATGGACATGAGTGTAATATTAAGGAATTTGAACTTCAAGCCGATCAATATCAAAATTTAAATCAAGATAATTTGAATCAAATTTATAAATTTTTACTTTATAACGGTGGGAATGGTGCTTTTTTAACCCATCCTTTCCCTGTGGAAAGAATAAAACATATTCGAGAATGGTACAATTCCTCAGAATATTTAGAGATTAAACGAGGTAATTATAAGCGAACTACAGAGGGTTCAGTTGATGTAAATTCCTCAGAGGATGAAGCGGAAACTTTACGCCGTCAAATTGAACAGTTAAAAGCAGAAATTGATCGAATTAAATCAGATGAAAATAGTCATTAATTAGTCATAATTATCAATTAATTTAACTATGAAATTATTAACACAAAAAACTTTAAAATTATCTATTATTTCAAGTTTATGTTTAGGCTTAAATTTGACAACAATTAAAATAATTCAAGCTCAATCTTTAGAAGATCAATTAAATATTAATCCCCAAATTAATTTAAACTTAGAAGTAAGATCTAATGCTGATCAACAGGTTAATTTAGGACGAGAAGCTTTAAATCAAGGTGATAGAAATTCAGCCATTAATCATTGGTTAGAAGCCTTAGCTTTATATGAATCTATCCCAGATCAAGTGGGAATTGGTAGAGTTTGTGCCTATTTAGCACCTGTTTATTTAGAATTACGAGATTTTGCGGCCGCTGAAAATATGATGCGCCGTAATTTAGCAGTATTAAGAGATAGACAAGATCAACAAACTTTAATCAGATCTCTTAATAATTTAGGGACTTTATTATTAGAAATGGATAGAAATTTAGATGAAGTAGAATTTTTATTTAATGAAGCTTTAACCATTTCTCAACAAGTGGAAGATGTGACTGGACAAGGTTTATCCCTTAGTAATCTTGGGCGTTTAGCTTATGTTGAGGGTGATTATATTTTAGCAATTGAGCTTTATGAGTCTGCGGTTAGATTACGCCGTCAAGGTCACGATTTTTTAGGACAGGCTAACAGCCTCAATAATTTAGGTGACGCTTATCAAGAAACTCGTCAATATTGGCAATCTATCAATAATTATCGGTTTGCTCAAGTGGTTGCTCAAGGCATCGGTAATTTAGACAATCAATACAGAGCTTTAGAAGGCTTAACTGAGTCTTACGGAGCTTTAGGTTATCATAAAACGGCTTTTCGGTTTTTAAATGAATGGGGCAACATGGCGATCGCACAAGAAGATTTAATTCAACAGTTAAATGTAACTCGTTTATCTGCTTATTTTTATGCCGAGTTAAAAGATCGAGAAAATGCGATTATTTTTTATCAAAAAGCCATTGATCTAGCAACTTTATTAGGAGATGATCAAGAAATTGCTTTATTAAAAACTCAATTATCTCAAGTGATCTATCGTCAACCAATTGAGAATAGTAATAATGGATAATTAATAATTGATAAATAACCAATAAACGATAACACAAAAATGAATTTAGCAGATCAAAAACACCCTCAAGAAAAGAATGATCGTCAGATTATTAATAAGCTTTTACAAGGTAAAATGAATGATGAAAACCTTGCTGATTTAGCACGTTTAAGGATTCGTTACCGTAATTTTCCGGGGGCTAGGGATTTACAAAGAGACTTAAATTTAGTCTTACAACAATGGGGATTAACAGAAGAAGAATTATTTGAACAAACTCGCAAAATTCACGCCCAAAGAAAGGCTTATCAAAGACAAGATCAAGATGTTGAAGATTGGAGTTAATATAATACCAAATCCTATTCTAAAACAACTTTTATCAGATAAAATTTTAACTTAGATTATAAAACTGGTGATCTGTTTGTATCCGTTAGTTTTTGCCATAAAAAATCAGGAATACTATGATTTTGATCATCAATAGAATTATATTTTTGTTCTAATTTTTGCCAATAAATAGAAGTATCTGTTAAAATTTCTTGACTAAACATCGTCAAGGCTTTTCCCGATAAACCCTTTTCTAAACATCTTTTAAACATTAAACGACTTTCATCAATTTCGCCAATACATTCAAAAGGTTTATGATGAGATAAACCGATCATTTCTCGAAAAATTGGCTGTAAATCTTCATCATCAAATAAATTAGTTTGGAAAACAACATCTACTAAATTTTTGGGGAAAAAAGCCATTAAACCTAGCCAAACATAGGCACATTTTGGGCATTTTTTACACCAAGGTTTTTTGATATTACAAGAATGAATTTTCGGTAAAAGTTCGGGATATTGACTAAATTTTTCAAAAATACGAAAGTCATAAATAGGTTGTAAAATACTAAAATATTTAAAATTAGATAACAGATTTTCCCGAATATAATTATCTAAAAGTTGTTCTGCTTCCCAACTTTTACCCCATTGATGATTAACTTTTTTACCTAGTTTTTCCCAAAATAAATTACCAGTATTTGCACTTTTTTCATGGGCCAAACATAAATAATGATAGTCTTGTGCTAACATTAAAAATAATGATTCAAATACGGAAACAGGAGTTTCTGGGGCTATGATCCCTGAAATTTTAGGAAAGTATAATTTAAAAAAAGGAAAGTCAACAAAATCATCATAAATTGAAATTTGATGTTTTTTAATAGGATTAACTTGATCTAAAACTTCACTAATTAAGTTATGTTGAAAATCAGCTTTTCCATAAATAATATGGGAATATTGCATTGAAGCAAAAGGAATGTCAATTTTTTGCAACATTTTCTTCGCTAAAATACTATCTTTACCCCCACCACAACCAGTCAAAATAGTTTGATTATCTCCTACAATAAAAACCGGATCACTTATTCCCCAATTTTCATGACTAATAATTTCAGGATGTTGATAATCTGTAATATTATTTTCATACCAATGTTGAGCAAAAACCCCTTGATATACTTTAATAAATAAGTCAATAACCGACTTTCCTAAATATTTAGCAATGGAAGAAATATCATAAAACTTAGGGAAAAGTGAACAAAATTTCATCCCTTCAAATAAGGCAATATGGGAAGCAATACGCTGGATCAATTCAGCAGAATATTTATGTTTTAATAATGAAAATGAAAGATCATGATAAAAAACTTTAGTGCAAAATTTTAATTGATCTGCACTATAAAAAATGTCAAGATGATGCTCATGAATGATGACATCATCTATTTTGATGACTTCAATTTTCCTTACCATCCCCAAGTTCCCTGCCCTCCTTTAAAAGGCCCGACAATATCGGCTGTGATCCAACCGCCATAAAAATCACCTGCTTGGGGTGTTACTAACTCATCATTGACGTAACAGGCATCCATTAAAGCCGCTATAAAACCATAATATTCAGCAATCCCTACAAAATCCGGTGTTGGATCATCATATCGCCAAACCGCATAATTGAGATAGCGATCGCCAATTTTCACATCATAATACTTATATCTACCCTTCCATTCACATAAACCTATTTTTGGAGTCTCAATTAAATACTCCAGTTTAATGTCTTCAGGAGGAAAATAATAGGTAGGAGGGTGGCTAGTTTCTAAAACTCTTTTTCCTCGGTTAGTTTCTGCTAAAATAATACCGTTACAAATCACCTTGAGATGTTTATTCGTATCTTCTAAAATAGCAGGGCGGGGATAATCCCAAACAGATTCTTGACCCGCTTGGGGGGGAATAGGATTTGGTCGCATCATAATTAAAGAGATTAATTTAAGAGAATTACTAATTATTTTTAGAGTTAGAGGACATTTTAGTTAAACCACCATGATAATTGATCAATTTAGATTCCGCTTTACCAATCTCGGCTAAACGAATTTGCCACTCAGAAATATCCTCATAACTGAGATGATGGGTGTCACAACTAGGTGTCCAAAAACCACCAACAATTGAGGGATCATCAAAGCGTAATAATCCTGATTTGCGGATATTGTCCCCTTGAGGTGTTCCGGGGATGGGTGAAATGGCATAAGAAGCCACTTGAAATTCCAAATTGGGATTAATGTCTCTCAGTTGTTGATGAAGTTCTAAAACCGCTTCTTCAAGACGCTGTAAACTATCATGGTTATCATCAGGAAAACCAATAATTAAACCATAGACAATCACCGGAAGCCCAACACTCACAATCGTGCGCATGATCTCACAATGTTGTTGCCAAGGGAGAAGCTTACTATAGGATTCTCTCCCAAAAACAGGACGTTCCGCCGGAATATAGCCCAGAAAACCACCTACTTTACCATCCCATCCCCAAAGTGCTTCGATCAGTTCTTCATCAGGTGTTAGATCCGTGTGATCATAATTACGGCCTCTGCCTAAAGTTGCCTTTCTCAATTCCAAACCATTAGGCCATAAAAGGGGCATTCCCATTTCCCTTGCACCTTTGGTAATTTCTAAAATTTCCTCTCGCCCCCCCGGAAAGAGGACTCGGCCAAGAAATTGATCCGATCCCATCACCGTACATTTAGCCCCAGCCTCTTTTTGACGCTTGAGCCAATTGAGGGTTGTTTGAGGTGACATCCTACGGTAGCCCGATGTATAGGTGGGAGTCTGGCAAAAATCACATTTGCGATCGCAGCCAATATCGGGATAAACTGAACCAATGGGAACTAATCCTTCCACAAAAGGTTCTTCCGAATATTCTTGACCTAAACATTGTCTAGCCACCTCCACCGAGGGTAAAGCCCATTCGTCTGGACTCATGGCTTTAATGCGGGGGGGATGGTAAGTACCATCAGCTAAGATCACGCCCGTGAGTTTTTCCCTTGGGGTTTTGCCTAATACATAATCAAAAATTGGCCAGTTAGCCGCCCCAGATTTATCAATCACGATGGCCTTTGCACCCGCCTTGAGATAATGATGAGGTTCTGCGATCGCATCGCTACCCCCCACAACCACAGGTTTACCTTGACTGGCAAGATGGGCGATGGTCATACAAGTAACTTGACGTTCTTGAGTATAATTAACGGTAACACCCCAAGCATCGTAGGCCGATGGATCAACATCAAAAATCCGTTGCCCCACATAGGCTTTAGTCAAGTTCATCCCTTTCCAAGTTAACTCTCCAAATGGTTCTCGCAAATCACCATCTTTAAGATTAACTAATTGAGCATCAAAACCCCCTGCTTGTAGATCGGCCATTAAAACCTGTTTACTTAACAGGGTATTTTTTCGATATAAAGCAGTCCAATTATTTCCATCTGGGTCATATAATCCCAGTGCCGGAACTTCTACAAGTCCAATGGAGTAAGATTTTTCAGATATGGCTGTCATAGTACGCTAAAAACCGTGTTGATGAGTTTTGACAAGAATTAGTAACTTTTCCATTCTATGTTCAAATATTTTCAAACAACAGTTGTATTTAGATTAACAATAATAATATTATTTAATATTTTGTTAGAAAAATTTACTCAGATCGCCTTAGCAATCAATGTTAGGACAAAAAATCATCAAATTAATTAAATGAGGGGAATTTTTAAGCTCAAACATAAATTTTTAAAATTCTAAACATCAATCACAGCAAAGCTTTAAGCTAAAAAAGTTCAAGAAAAATCAGAAAAATCAAAAAAATTTTTTCAAAACCCCTTGTTATTTTTGATACTTTATGGTTATAATAAAAAAGACAGCGCGGGATAGAGCAGTCTGGTAGCTCGTCGGGCTCATAACCCGAAGGTCGGTGGTTCAAATCCGCCTCCCGCCATTAAGCTAAATTATTAAATTTAATTATTAGATTTAATTATCAAGTTAAACTTGAGATGACAAACCCTGAAATTTGATCAAATTTCAGGGTTTCATCATTTATTTTTGCTTTACCCCTTACTAAAATAGTCGTTTGAGTTTTAAGATTAAAGAAAAATACTTATTATTTTAAGAAAGGAGTTAAACTTTTGAAAAAAGTAGAAGCGATTATCCGTCCATTTAAACTTGACGAGGTTAAAATTGCCCTTGTTAATGCAGGGATCGTTGGTATGACTGTTTCTGAAGTGCGTGGTTTTGGTCGTCAAAAAGGTCAAACTGAGCGCTATCGTGGGTCTGAATATACAGTCGAATTTCTCCAAAAACTAAAAATCGAAATTGTGGTTGAAGATGATCAAGTTGATATGGTTGTTGATAAAGTAATCACGGCCGCTCAGACTGGAGAAATTGGAGATGGTAAAATTTTCATTTCGCCTGTTGATCAAATTATCCGCATCCGAACTCAAGAAAAAGGTAAAAATGCAGTTTAATTTAAAAGTCTGCTGATCACACAAAAGCTAGGTTTCATTACGGAAATCTAGCTTTTAATTTTGGGATTTGACTATTAAATTGTTACTGATAATTGCGGTTACGTTAATTAATTTCTTAATAATTTTTGACGTAAATGTTGAATTTGATCCCGATATTTAGCCGCTTCTTCAAACTCTAAAGTTTGAGCGGCTTCTTTCATTTTTTGTTCTAATTGGCCAATTAAATTGGGAATTTGATCTAAACTTAAATCATCTATTTCTTGAGTAACTTTTGTTAATTGGTCTTGATTTAATTTGCGAGAAAAATCTAAAAATTCTAAGATAGAATTAACGGATTTTTTTATAATTGGTTTAGGGATAATATTATTAATTTGATTATATTCTTCTTGAATTTTCCTACGTCTTTGGGTTTCTTGTAATGCTTTTTTCATGCTATCTGTTAGGTTATCAGCATATAAAATTGCTTGGCCATTAATATGACGTGCCGCCCTTCCGATGGTTTGAATTAATGATTTTTCTGAACGTAAAAAACCTTCTTTATCTGCATCCATAATAACCACTAAAGACACTTCGGGTAAATCTAATCCTTCTCTTAATAAATTTACCCCTATTACTATATCAAATTCTCCATTTCTTAAAGCTTGTAAAATTTCAATTCTTTCGATGGCTTGAACTTCTGAATGTAAATATTGAACTTTGAGATCCCTTTCTTGAAAATAGGAAGTTAAATCTTCGGCCATTTTTTTAGTTAAAGTAGTAACTAAAACCCTTTCTTTGCGTTTAATTCTATCAAGAATTTCTCCATATAAATCATCAACTTGGCCTTGGGTTGGTCTAATCAAAATTTCCGGATCAAGTACACCTGTTGGCCTGATTATTTGTTCAATAATACGATTTTCTGATAATTCTAATTCCCACTGCGCAGGGGTAGCTGAAACAAAGATACATTGATCTACTTTTTGCCAAAATTCTTCAGCTTTTAGGGGGCGATTATCTCTGGCGCTAGGGAGACGAAAACCATGATCAATTAATACTTGTTTTCGGGCTTGATCACCGTTATACATACCCCTAATTTGTGGAACTGTAACATGGGATTCATCCACAATTAATAACCAATCTTTAGGGAAATAATCTATTAAACAATCGGGGGGGCTTCCCCCTTGTCTGCCTGTTAAATGTCTGGAATAATTCTCAACCCCGTTACAATATCCTACCTCCATTAATAGGTCTAAATCATAATTAGTTCTATTCTCTAATCTTTGTGCTTCAACTAATTTACCTTGTTTTTGTAATTCATCTAATCTCAATTTTAATTCTTCTTTAATAGCCTGACAAGCCCTTTCCCTTTGATCGTCAGGGGTGACAAAATGACGGGCGGGATAAATATTAATTTTCTCTAATTTTTCTAATACTTCACCTGTGAGGGGATCATGATAGGAAATAGACTCTATTTCATCACCGAAAAAATCAATTCTAATTATGCGATCTTCATAAGCAGGAACTATCTCTAATATATCCCCTTTTAAGCGAAAATTGCCCCTTTTTAATTCCAGATCATTTCTATTATATTGAACGGTCACTAATTCCCTTAATAATTGTCTTTGATCTTTTTCCATTCCCACTTTTAAACTAATAGCGGCCTTTAAATATTCTACGGGCATTCCTAAGCCATAAATACAACTAATTGAAGCCACAACAATGACATCTTTTCTTTCAAATAATGATCGAGTCGCCCTATGTCTTAACATATCAATTTCATCATTAATAGATGAACTTTTTTCGATATAAGTATCAGTAACGGCAATATAAGCTTCTGGCTGATAATAGTCATAATAACTCACAAAATATTCTACTGCATTTTTCGGAAAAAATTGTCTTAATTCATTACATAATTGAGCAGCTAAGGTTTTATTATGAGCTAAAACTAGAGTTGGTTTACCTATATTTTCAATAACTTTTGCTACGGAAAAAGTTTTTCCTGTCCCTGTAGCTCCTAATAAAGTCTGAAAACGATGTTTATTTTTGATAGATTGAGTTAGTTGGGCGATCGCAGTTGGTTGATCTCCCGTAGGCTGAAAGGGTGCTTTGAGATTGAAAATTGTCATTAGTTATTGGTTATTTGTTATTGGTTGTTTATTAACTATCAACTATCAATTATTAATAAACATCTCTATAATATAATAGAAATCAAAAAATTAAGCTATCATAAACAAAGATTGAAGGAAAAATAGGGAAAATCAATAATGATACTTGGCAATATATTCACGATCACAAATAACTAACTAAAAATATTAAAAATTAATTAATAAACATATTACTATATAAAGCTTATCAGCTAATTAAAATTTATATTTTTAGTAGTAAAATTATTTATATTAGCACATTAAAAACGATAGAAAAACAAGCTGATGTTAAATTTTATGATCAGATATACCTTATCATAAAAAAAACAAAATTTTAAATTAATTTTCCTGAAGAATGCCCCCATCATCTTGATCAATTACCCGATGAAACTTATTGATAAAAATTTAGATAAAACTAACTAATCAGGAAAATTGCCTCAATCTGACCCAGATCGCCTAAAATATGAAATATTAACGATTGACTAAATAAGATGAAAATTAATGATTAATTTAGTTTCACTACAACATATCTTAGACAACACTTCTTTTGCCGTACTCTTTCTGACCATGTTAATCTATTGGAGTGGTGCGGCCTTCCCCAATATTCCCTATTTAACTACTTTTGGCACAGTAGGCATGACGATCGCCAATTTGTGTATTTTTACCCTCTTAGGGGCAAGATGGTTGGATAGCGGTTATTTCCCCTTAAGTAATCTTTATGAGTCTCTCTTTTTCTTAACTTGGGGTGTTACCCTCATTCATTTAATCGCCCAAAGATGGTTAAATAGCCCTTTAGTTGGGGTTTTTACCTCCCCCGTAGCCATGGGTATTACCGCTTTTGCCGCTTTATCCTTACCCTCTGAAATGCAAAAAGCCGAGCCTTTAGTACCCGCCTTAAAATCTAATTGGTTAATGATGCACGTTAGTGTGATGATGTTGAGTTATGCCACTTTAATGGTAGGTTCTTTACTGGCGATCGCCTTTTTAGTGATCACCCGTGGCCAAAATATCGAGTTAAGGGGCAGTTCCGTTGGCACTGGTGGTTATCGCAATGTCAAAAACTTTGAAAAATCAGAATTACAACCCTTAACAAATAGTTTAAGCCTTGATTCTAGTTCTAATCATAGCACCGTTTCAGTTCTCAATCGTCAAACAGAGATTGCCACAACGGTCATGCTTTCCCCCCAAAAATTAACCCTCGCTGATACCTTAGATAATATTAGTTATCGCATGATCGGCCTAGGTTTTCCCCTCTTAACTATTGGGATCATTGCCGGAGGAGTCTGGGCTAATGAAGCGTGGGGATCATACTGGAGTTGGGATCCCAAAGAAACATGGGCTTTTATTACATGGTTAGTTTTTGCGGCCTATCTTCATGCCAGAATAACCAAAGGTTGGCAAGGAAAAAAACCCGCCCTTCTCGCATCTACTGGTTTTATTGTAGTTTGGATTTGTTATTTAGGAGTTAATCTTTTAGGCAAAGGTTTACATTCCTACGGCTGGTTTTTCTAAGTGTGGAAAAACTGATTAAATTTTCTAACGACTCTGACAAAACAAGCATAAAATACAAAAAAAGTTAATTTTTATGATTACGTTAACCTATCTAAATTTAGGAGAAAAATAGACGTGGATAAACAATTTAAACCCTTAAATAGTGGTGAAGTTCTATCAGTAAGTAAATCCAATCAATTTATGATTGGACATGGTACTTTTAGAGTACAAGAATTTATGAATACTCTCAAAGAACAAATGATCCAGCATGGTTTTGGCAGTGTGAGTAGTGATAAAGCCCAATGGTTGAGTGAAGATGGGATCGAATGTGAAGTTCTCCAGTTTGGCAGTAATGGGTGGCAAAAGGGAAAAGTTAGGTTATATTTAGAATTTGCTCCCGATCAATCTGTTGAACCCCCTACTCCTACTCCTAAAGTCGCCGTAACTCCGGTAACTCCAGTCGAGGAAAAACCCGCCCCCCTTGAACTGATTACGGCTGAAGCTGAAGAAGAAGAAGAAGAAATGATTGTTGAAACCACCGCTACGGCTACGGCGGCCGCTGAGTTAGAAATAGCACAGGAACAAGACTTAAGCTTTGATCAAGATTTTGAAACTGAAGAAGAATCAGATTTAGGTTTTGAGGATTCTTTTAATGAGGAAATACCACTGCTTTCAGATAATTTAGGTGATGATTTTGAGGATGAAGGCTTAGGTTTTGAAGAATCTGTAACTGAGGATTCTGCTGATGAAGGTGATTTTAATCTCAGTTTAGAAGATGATGACAATGGTTTTGATTTCTCGGAGGATATTGGAGGGGAGGAACTTGGAGAAAGCCTCACCGATGATAATGGTTTTGGCGATGATGATTTTGATTTAGGAGATAATGATTTTGATTCAAGTAAAAATACAGATGGTGAAGGTTTAGGTATTGGTGATGTTTTCAATGATGAGTCCCTAGATCTTAACCTTGGTGATGATAGTATGGACGATGTTTGGGGTGAAATGGAAGACCTTTAAACAGTAACCAGTCACCAGTGATCAGTCAATAGTCAACAGTCAATAGTCAACAGTGAGCAAAATTTGGACAGATCTCCATAGTCGGGTACATCAAACGATTAAACAACAAGCCCTGTTATCTCCACAAGCAAAATTATTAATCGCTGTTTCGGGGGGGCAAGACTCTTTATGTTTATTAAAATTATTGTTTGATCTTCAATCAAAATGGCAATGGCAACTAGCGATCGCCCATTGTGATCATCAATGGTCATATGATCAGGGTATTGCCGATCATGTGGCGGCGATCGCTCAAACTTTTCAACTACCTTTTTTTGTCAAAACGGCGATCGATCTAAAGGAAACGGAAGCCTGCGCCAGAGAATGGCGTTATCAATCGTTAATGGAAATTGCGCAAACTTATCACTATCAAAACATTATCACAGGACATACCCTCAGTGATCGCTCTGAAACTTTTTTACATAATTTAATGAGAGGTTCGGGTGCGGATGGTTTACAAGCTTTGACGTGGAAACGTCTTTTAAGGGAGGATCTTAATCTTGTGCGTCCTCTTTTGGGGGTTTCACGCTCTCAAACCTACCAATTCTGTCAACAGTTTAATCTACCGATTTGGGATGATACGGCTAATCATAATCCTCGTTATACTCGTAATCGGATTCGTTCCCAGTTGATCCCCTATTTACAAAAGGAATTTAATCCCCAAGTTGAAGCCCATTTAGCTCAAACTGCCGAAATTTTAAAAGCAGAAGTGGATTATTTAGAAGAAATTACTCACAACTACCTCTTAGAAATAATTGCTGAAAATCAAGAAAAATTAAACCGTAGCCAATTAAAAAAACTACATTTAGCAATTCAAAGAAGAATTATTAGAAAATTTCTTCAAATTAATTTGAAAAGAAATCCTAATTTTGAGCAAATTGAGAGTTTAATTAAATTAATTAATGCTCCTCAGGGCAGTTGTACTTCTACGTTACAAGGCGGCGCGATCGCACAGGTGGATCAAGATTGGCTTGTGATCAAGATAATTGAGCATAAAACTTCAAATGTTGAAGTAAGCTTAAAAGGGCGGTAATGTCTTTTATTGATTAGTGATAATTAAATCAAAAAACATTGCCCCCCTAATCATTAAAATTAATCTAATAAAGATTTAAGATATTCTGTATTAACTCTCGATTCTCGAATTAAGGAAACTTTTCCGGTACGAGAAATTTCTCTAATCCCAAATTTATTGAGCATTTGGATAAAGGCTACCATTTTACCCGGATCACCTACCACTTCAATGGTTAAAGTTTCTTCAGACATATCTACAATGCGCGCTCGGAAAATTTGAGCCACTTGAATGATCTCGCTACGGGTGGCAGGAGTAGAATTAACTTTCACTAACATTAATTCCCTCTCTACACAAGGAATTAAAGTAATATCCTGCACTTTTAAAACATTAATTAATTTGTAAAGTTGCTTAGTTAATTGTTCAATGGTATCTTTATCTCCCGGCACAACCATGGTAATGCGAGAAATGCCAACTTGTTCAGCCGGCCCTACGGCTAGACTTTCAATATTAAACCCACGACGGGCGAAAAGTCCAGCAATGCGTGTTAACACTCCGGCCTCGTCTTCTACTAAAACAGAAAGTGTATGTTTCATAATGATCACAAGATTTTGTTAAGATGAAAAGAACTTTTTAATTTTAGCGGATCTGTTTAATTTCGTAAGAAGTTTATAATAAAAAATAACCTCAGATCACAAGTAAGTTAAAGACTTAAGGCTTGATTTGAGACATAATTTAAAATTTTAAGATTGATCTTATTGAAAAATACATGAGAAATTATCTTCAATGGACTTTTAAAGGTTTATCCTTGTGTTTAAGTTTATTATTGATTCTGTGGGGTTTAGTTTGTCCCCCCGTTTTAGCTTTAACTCAAACTCCTAGTTCAATTCAACCTTATTTAGATCGGGTTATTGAAAGAGTTACAGAATTTACTCTGGATAATGGGTTAAAATTTATTGTTTTAGAGGATCATCAAGCTCCGATTATTTCTTTTACTACTTACGCTGACGTAGGGGGGGTAAACGAGCCAGAGGGTAAAACTGGAGTGGCTCATTTTCTCGAACATTTAGCTTTTAAAGGCACAAGAGAAATCGGCACAACCAATTATGAGGCTGAAAAGGTTTTATTAGCTCAACTTGATCAGATTTTTACTCAAATACAACAAGCGCAAACTGAGGATAATCAGGAGAAAATAACTCAACTTCAAGCTCAATTTTCTCAATTAGAAGAAGAAGCTAATCAGTATGTTAAACAAAATGAATACGGTCAAATTGTGGAAACGGCCGGAGGAGTAGGCTTAAATGCTGTAACATCTTCTGATTATACGATGTATTTTTATAGTTTTCCTTCTAATAAATTAGAGTTATGGATGTCCTTAGAATCAGAGCGTTTTTTAGAGCCTGTTTTTCGTGAATTTTATAAAGAAAAAGAGGTAATTTTAGAAGAAAGACGCATGAGAACAGAAAATTCTCCCATTGGTCAAATGATCGAAGCCTTCTTAAATCAGTCTTTTAGCACCCATCCCTATCAACGTCCAGTCATTGGCTATACTGAGGATTTGCGTAATTTAACCCGTCAAGATGTGATTGATTTTTTTGAACAATATTACACCCCCAATAACCTAATTATGACCATTGTGGGGGATGTTCAGCCTAGTGAGGTGCAAAAATTAGCTCAAATTTATTTTGGACGTTTTCCCAAAAAGCCCAAACCCCCTCAGTTAAATATTGTTGAGCCTCCCCAAACTCAAGAAAAAGAAATTACCCTTAATTTAGTTTCCCAACCTTGGTATTTGGAAGGTTATCATAGTCCGGGTTTAAATGATCCCGATCATGCTGTCTCTGAGATTATTTCCGGTTTAATGAGTAATGGCCGTACTTCCCGCCTTTATCGCTCTTTAGTGGAAGAAAAAAAGGTAGCCTTACAAGCTCAAGGTTTTCACGGTTTTCCGGGGGATAAATACCCTAATTTAACGCTTTTTTATGCTTTAACCGCTCCTTCCTCTACGGTGGATGACGTGGCGATCGCCTTGAGAAAGGAGATTGAAAAATTAACAACTGAGTTAGTAACAACAGAGGAATTAGAGCGTATTAAAACCCAAGCTAGGGCAGGATTATTACGGAGTTTAAACTCTCAATCGAGTTTAGCCAGTTTATTGGCCGAATATGAGGCAAAAACTGGGAGTTGGCGTAATTTATTTACTCAGTTAGATCAATTAGCACGGGTGACACCGCAAGACATCCAAAGAGTAGCCAAAGCAACTTTTACCACGCAAAATCGTACCATTGGCAAAATTTTACCCCTGAATTAAGTATTAAGTAATAAGTATTAAGTAATAAGTAAAAACCTTAGAAAAATCAAAAAATTTTAGGCAACATCTGGATTAATACTTACGTCTGTTGTAAAAGAAAATAAATCTATCAAAATTATTGAAAATTCCCCACGATCCAAATTATGAATATTAAAAAATTTAAACTAAATTTATCTCATTTCTCCAAAGGAAAAAAACCTTTAAGCTATGGCTTAACTGGTTTTTTGATGGCGATCGCTCTATCGGTAGGAGTTCCCCAAGTAGCCTATAGTTGGAGTTTATTTGATTTATTAATTCCGGCGATCCAAGTCTTTCAATTATCTAATTTATCCGATGCTCAAGAAATAGACTTAGGAAAACAAATTAATCAAGAAATCAGCCAAGAAGTGACCATTTCACGCAATCGTCAATTAACTAATTATGTCAATGAAATTGGCCAAAAATTAGCTCAAAATAGCAATAGATCAAATATTCCCTACGTTTTTCAAGTAGTAGAAAATGATGAAATTAACGCCTTTGCTACCATGGGCGGTTATGTTTATATTCAAACAGGTTTACTCAAAGCGGCCAAAAATGAAGCGGAGTTAGCCAGTGTGATCGCCCATGAAATAGGTCATATTGTAGCAAAACATTCCGTTAAACAAATGCGCCAACAAGCCCTAACCCAAGGTTTATTAACCGCCGCAGGTTTAGATCAAAGTGCGGCCGTTCAAATCGGTGTACAATTAGCCCTAAGTCTTCCCCATAGCCGAGCAGATGAATTAGAAGCCGATCAACTAGGTTTAGATAACATCACCAGAGCTTGTTATAATCCTTCAGGAATGGTTAATTTTATGAGAACTTTAGAACAAGCTAGTGGGGGATCTAATGTTCCCACTTTTATCAGTACCCATCCCTCACCACAAAATAGAGTTTCTTTACTGCAACAAAGAATTAATACAAATAATCAAACTCCTGAAATAACTTCTTATGTTTCTGACCATTGTGCGGGACAAAATAACGGTTTAGATCAACAAGTTTATCGTAATAGACTACAATCAGTTGGCCTTAATTTTTAAATCAAGAAAAAGCCCTTATTCATCGGGGCATAAGATTTTAAAGGTATTGATTAAAATTAAAATTTAAGATATTATGCCCTTACAATTATCAATTTTCAATTGATAATTAATAATTGTCTAATAATGATCAATTGTCCACTGTCCACTGTCCATTGTTGAATAATTTTATTTGATTCTGATTTTTGATTTGTCTATTATGGTCAATCTTTGTCACAATAGTTAAAGTCTTTTTTATTATTTTTGAGAAATTTAAGATTGTGTTGCTATCCAAAGGTTTAGAAATCGAGGTTTATACCGGAACTCCTCAAGGAGATATTATTGGTCTATCAGATCGCATTGTACACGATTTAGACGGCTTTGTCAGAGAGCCGGATAATCGCAATGTGGAATATACCACCGCCCCCTTTACTAACTATGATCGCCTCTTATGTGCGATCGTACGGCCTCGTCAACAATTAAGATCCTATTTAAGTCAATTAGGTGATTATACTTTAATTCCTGGCAGTACCCTTTCATTAGGTAACAGTGAGATTTTTTATCGTTCCGATCCCCATAATCCCTATCATGATTATATAGAGAACACCTATCATACCAAAATTGTAACCGCTAGTATTCACATTAATATCGGAATTGACGATCCAGAATTATTAATTAAAGCCTGTCGTTTAGTTAGGGTTGAAGCCCCCTTATACCTTGCCTTGAGTGCATCTTCACCCTTTTTAGACGGGAAAATGACAGGCCATCACTCTACCCGTTGGGCTACTTTTCCCAAAACACCCACCCATGTGCCATTATTTGAAAGCCATCGTCATTTTATCCAATGGACAGAAGAACAGTTAGAATTAGGTACAATGCAAAATGTACGTCATCTATGGTCATCTGTGCGCCCCAACGGCGATCGCCGCCCCTATCATCTTAACCGCCTTGAGTTAAGAATTTGTGATTTAATGTTAGAACCTATTAGTTTATTATCAGTTATTGCTTTATTAGAAGCCCGTTTATTACAGTTATTTAATGATAGTAATTTAGACCCTTTAATTGGTAGTCAAATTAAAGATCAAAATTTAGCTCAAGCCCTAATTGAAATTACAGATCATAACGAAGAAGCAGTTAGTAAAAATAGTTTAGATGCTAAATTAATTCATTGGCAAACAGGGAAAGAAATTATCGCTAAAGATTTGATTATGCAGGTATATGAAGAAGTTTATCCCATTGCTAAAAAAACAGGATTTGCTTGTTTTCTATCTCCCTTAACTAAAATTATTAAACAAGGAAATACCGCCCAAAATTGGTTAAATCAAATTAATAATGGCGTAGATATTCGTAATCTTTTAATTAATGAAATTAACCTAGCTGAACAACAAGAAAAAGATTTAGAAGATAAATTATGTGAACTTTTAAATTTATAAATTAGAGTGATCAAAAATAAGATTAACGCATTTGTTATTCTTTAGTCTTTATTTATAACAAGGCTTTGCGTCTCTTTTAAAAACTAATTAATTTGCAACAACCGATTTAAGATTGTTATATTTTAAAACAGTTTAATCAGTATTTTAAAAGATTTTAATAAGTTTTTGTAATTCTTTAGAGTGCATTTTCCCTAAAACAACTAATTTTTAGTTGATCCTTCGCCATTTTCACTTGATCCCCATCTCCGGCAAGGCAAAACCAAAATTAACCACAATAGTTTACAAATTTTAATCAATGGGAAAGGGGATCCATTAATTTAAAATTTCTTATAGGTCAATAGGTAAATTTTCCCAAAAAAATTTAACCTCACCTTGACCAAAAAAACCAGAAAAAACGATTAAATATTAGCTTTTACGTCATTATGCCTAGATTAGTCCTAGTAGAACCCCAAATTCCACCCAATACGGGAAATATTGCCCGAACTTGTGCCGCCACTGGTACACAATTACATCTTGTCGCCCCTCTAGGGTTTGAGTTGAGCGATCGCTATTTAAAACGAGCAGGTCTTGATTATTGGCCTCACGTTGATTTACATTATCATACGGACTTAGAAAACTTTAAAAACTTTCACCAACAAAAGGGCGGCCGTCTTTTAGGTTATTCTATTCATGGGAAATGTAACTATGTTGACTATCAATATCGAGAAGATGACTGGTTAATTTTTGGCAGTGAAACATCTGGCCTACCTAAGCCCTTTTTAGAATACTGTGATCAAACCCTTTATTTACCCATGAAAAGTAAGGTTGTGCGCAGTTTAAATTTATCCGTAAGTGCGGCCATCGGACTGTTTGAAGCCCATCGTCAACTAGGATATTTAAACTAAATTAATAATCTCAATGATTAAAACTCACTGTTTACTGATTTAGTAAAATTAAGCACAAAAATCTGATGAATGATAAGAAATTCATATCAAACAAATAGTCAAAATTGACAATTCAATGATAGATATTTCTGATAGTATCAACTCCTTTTGATTATCAAAAAAAACAAAATTTAAGCAATAATTTGTCATTTTAAAAATCGGATTAAGCCTTAAGTCAAAAGGAATTAGACCATTCATTCCTGATCAAGAAAAGTCATTAATGTAGACGTTTTTATCGCAGACAATCACTAAAAAAAAATCCGATCTTAATGGGGGGAAAACCCTTGTCAAATCAGGACTTAATCCATTGATATTTGCTTAAACTTGTCAAAAATCAAAATCCAAGGTAATCTGTCCTACAAAGAAGTAAAAAAGTTTAACTGTTTTAATGGCGGTAGTCATTAGTTGCCAAAAAACAATCCTAAATTGATAGGTTTTTCCCTCAATCTTTCATTAGGCAAGAACAAAGGGAATGATCATAAAACAGTTAAACGCTCATCACACACACAGGAGGTTGTTTTTGAAAGACACACAACTTAAAAAGGCTCAAGTTAATCCTTCTCTTTGCTTTGACTTCTGCGATGTCAATTTAAAAGCAAAACAAAAAGCTTCAACTGAGGTTGTTGCTACCACTGAGGGATACCGTAAAGTTCGTCATTCTGCCGCAATGATTGGACTGGCTCTATCCGTAGGGGCAACTGGAATCTTAGTTCCCAAAGGCGATCAAGCTGTTTTAGCTAATGAACCGACTACTGATGAATTATCATTAACCACAGTTGCACCCATCAACGAACCAGAAGCTAAGGCGAATCAAGTTCTTGAAACTAATTCGGTTGTATCTGAATCTTCAACTTCTAATCATGACGAGTCTTTAGAACCAAAAGTTGCTAATCAAGATTCTACTCTTACCGAAGTTAAGGCCATGCCTACCCCTACTTTTCAACATGAACTGAAAAAGGGGGATACTTTATGGGAATTATCTCAAGAATATCAAGTCACCACCGAACAGATCGCTAATTCTAATCAAATTAGTCCTGATGACAAAATTATTGCGGGAGAAACTATTAAAATCCCAGTAGAAAATGCAAATGTTGATCTTGATTCAGTCTTAAAGCAAAAACAAGGGTTAGAAAAACAACTTAGTCTTTCTACTGCTGGCCGTAAATCGGATCAATCTGAATTTTCAGGGCAGGAAATAGCCGTTATTCCCCCCCAAAAGATTGAACAATCCTCTGAAGTTGCGCCTGTTTTACCACAAAATCAAAATAATCAAACGGCTTTAAATGTTCCGGCTAGTCAGCCCCAAGTAAGTCCTTCTACTATTATTCCTGAAACGGCGTTATTACCTAGTGCGAAACCAACATCAGTTGATTTTCACAATTTTTCAGAACCAATTAATATTCCCGTTCCCTTACCAGGTGTACAGGAGCAGATTCAGCCAAGCACTCAAAATAACAATCTTTCTAATAATTCAAATCGAACCGTTAATCTAACTGCTCAACCACAGGAAATTCCTATTCCCGTTGAACAACCTATTGCCTTTGCATCTACATCGTCAGAACTTTATACTGTACGTCAAGGCGATACACTGGATATTATTGCCAGAAATCACGGTTTATCAGTTTCCGAACTGATGGAGGAAAATAATCTAACTAATCCTCATTTAATTAAAGTCAATCAACAGTTAAAATTACCTGAACAATCGGCTATAAATAATAATGCCACCAATCAACGAACCGTTGCTTTAGTTCAGGAGTCTAATCAATCTTTACCCACTCCCAGTGCTACTAATTTTGTAGATACGGCCAATGCTACAGATGAGGGGGTAAATCGCATGACTCAACAAGTTAACCGTTTTAAAGAAGAAGCTTCTGCGGTTAATAATGATGAGCAAAATAATACCATTGCTTTAAATACTTCTACTTCTTTTAATCAACCGATTGAAATACCCGTAGATCCTTATCGTTCAGTTAATCCAGAGTGGCAACCGGAAAATAATGTTACCCCTGCCCCTCAAACTAATATTCAGCCAACTCAGCCAGTTCAAAGAACAAATACTGCTAGAGTTAATCCCACTATTCAACAGCAACCAGAAGAATTAATTGCGGCCGCTCCCATTTCTTCTGGAAATTATAATCCAATGTTGGAAGTGCCAGTGGGAGAAACGGTTGCACCCCAACTGCCAGATTTGGCAAGTGCCGATCAATATTTACCCAGTGCCAGACCTAATTTTGAAGGTTATATTTGGCCAACCAAAGGAGTCATATCTTCCGGTTATGGATGGCGTTGGGGCAGAATGCACAAAGGTATTGATATTGCGGCTCCCATTGGTACACCAGTCGTAGCCGCCGCCAACGGAGAAGTCATTTTTTCAGGATGGAACTCTGGAGGCTACGGCAACCTAGTCAAAATCAGACATGAAGATGGTAGTGTCACCTTTTACGCTCATAATAACAAGCTTCTAGTGCGTACTGGCCAATATGTCACTCAGGGACAACAAATCTCAGAAATGGGAAGCACAGGACGCAGTACGGGGCCTCACCTTCATTTTGAAGTTCGTCCTTCGGGGAATCAAGCGGTTAATCCTATTTCCTATTTACCCAGACGTTAATTTCAACCTACTTAACTAAAAAAGGGAGCAATTTGCTTCCTTTTTTTTTGAAAAAGTCAAGAAAAATACTTGCCAAATAGAATGTAGTTATGCTAAAGTTATTAAGGTGATTAAATAAAAGGCTCGGTAGCTCAGTTGGTTAGAGCAGGGGACTCATAAGCCCAAGGTCGGCAGTTCAAATCTGCCTCGAGCCATTCTTCTAATGTCTAAATTTCTTAAATCTTACGGGTTTTAGCTTTGTTACAATTTGTAAATTATGACAAATTAAGACAAACTATGCCAAATTAGTACACGATTTTTAGGCTAAATTTAGGCTAATGATTTTTGAACAGAAATTAGAACAGATTAACCAACGGTTAAAGTTAGCTAACATTAAATTAACAATTCAAAAACAGGGAAATTCTTTATATCTTCGGGGTATTTTTCCCCCTAAGCATGGTGATCGCTCTTGGCATCAACAAAGATTAAGTTTGAAAGTGGGAGCTACTCCAGAGGGTTTAAAATATGCTGAGGCCAAAGCTAAGGAAATCAGCGCCCTGTTAGATCTAAAACAATTTGATTGGTCAAAGTTTATTTCTCAAAAATCAGAAAATTTCACTTTGACTGATTACCTTGAGAAGCTCAAAAAAGATTATTTTTCCACAAGGGCGAAAACTCCCTCCACAATCAACACATGGGAACATGAATATTTAAAGCCCCTAAGCGGTTTACCTAATAAGCAGATCACTGTCGAAATTCTCAAAAACCATATTTTGACCACCGAACCTGATACCCGTAGTCGTAGGCGTTATGCTTTAGCCTGTGCAAAATTAGCTGATGTAATCGGTTTAGAGCATGATTTACGCTCTTTGGTAGGCAATTATGGGATTAAGAGTTTATCTCCCCGTTCCCTTCCAGACGATGTGACGATCGCCAATTTTATCGAAAAGTTTGAAAGTCAGTCGTGGCGTTGGGTTTACGGAATTATGGCTTGTTATGGGGTGCGTAACCATGAGGTTTTTAATTTGGATCTACTTGATTTTCCCATTGCCTTTATTAATCGTGGGAAAACTGGGGAGCGTTACGTTTGGCCACTTTTCCCTGAATGGTCTGAAAAGTGGAATTTACAAAAAATAATTCTCCCAGAGGTTACGGGGAGAACTAACAGCGATTTAGGGAATAGGGTAACAAAGGCTTTTGCTAAAGCTCAAATTTCTTTCAGTCCTTACAATTTACGTCATGCTTGGGCGGTTAGGAGTTTAGAATTTGGGCTTGATATTAGTTTAGCCGCCGCTCAAATGGGTCATTCCGTAGCGGTACATTCAAAAATTTATCACCACTGGATTACAAAAGATGTTCACCAACGGGCTATGAATTTAATCTTGAGCAGTCCTAATCGTCCACAACCACCATGTTTATAAAACAAAAATCAGGTTATACGCATAACCTGATTTATAAAAAGTTTTGAATAATTAATCTTGATCTTCCTTTTCTGGAAAAATGTCATGAAATTGTAAATAGTCAACAATTTCGTCTCTAACATCACAAACAAGGTCACATAAATCATCTAATTCAATTTCTATGTCCTTATGGGTTTCTTGCATTTTTTGAATTTCTCCAAAAATATTAGTAAAAGCATCCTTAATAATTTCAGGATCGGGGATTGCCGTAAAGTTATAAATCCCAATAGTTCTAGTTTCCATAATTCTCCTTTGTTCTTAGTGTTATTTTTCTTCATAAAAAATTTCCGATTCGTAAGTCCATCCAAAATGTCTTTCTTTGTTCATCATTGATGTGTCAACAATATTTTTATCGTGTAATAATTCATTAGCTAATTCATTATGCTTATTTCTTATTACGTTTAAAAAATATTCCCCTTTTTCGTAATCTCTATCATTCCAAAATAGATCGTTACCAATGACTGTAATTAATTTAATAGATCTCATACGATTTGACCTCTCAATTTCATAATTAAATATTGAAGAAAATTAACTTTTTTGTACTTTTCAAGATAAACGTAATAGTTGTAATATCTATATGAAATATTGTCTATTTCTTCAATCCAAATATTAAATAAATAATCAAAGATTGAAGGGAAAACGGCACGATTTAAAGCATCATAAAAACACCATACTCTATTAAAATGGGGGTTTTCAAAATATCCCTCATAAGGCTCGAAAAACATTTGTTTCCATTCACGAAAAGGAGAAATATAATAAAATTTTCTCAAATCGAAACGATAATCGCCTTTTCCTAAACCATCAAATCTGTAATATTTAGGGAGAGGGAAACGATTATTTAAGTATTCAAAGAATTTGATGTTATTCCCTTCTTTGAAGTCAGAGTTAAGGTAATAAAGCCAAGTATTGAACATTTGACGAAATGAACCAGTAACTATTTTTTCTTTAAAATGGGTGTTACCCCCATGTTCATAATTGAGATTAAATGCTTTAATTAAGTCCATGATTTGCCCTCTCTAGTTGCTTTGCTTTTTCTAGTGAATACAATCTTTTCTAAGTGTTCATACCAAGGTTGACAAAAATCCTTAATAAAATCTTGAGGATCAATATAATCATCACAGGATTCAATGGTTATTAAATGACTACCTAAAGAGCAAATAACCATCATATCAAAACGATAGAAACTATCTTTAAATATCTTTAACAAAGTATCCTCTGATATTTGGTGAATATCACACAAATAAGCTATAGCTGTTTTCATTTGTTGATAGTTATGAGGTTGAAATATAAATTTTTCGGTCATATTTTTATTGCTTGTAAACAATAAATTAAGTATATATTAATTATCTCAATATTGCAGTGTAAATTTTACACTAGAAAACCACCTAAATTTGATTAAACTTAGGTGGTTATTTGCCTTAACTTTACCGTTATGATGATAACTCTTGTTTAATTTTATCTAAACAGAAAAAACTCATTTTAACATCATAACACTTGAATTGTAAAAGCCATTTTTTCTGTTTATCTCCGTCCAAATTTTCCTCAACTTTTCCGATTATTCCCTCATACCGAGTAAGCACTAAATCTAATTTTTTTCTAACCTCAATTAAGGTTTTTTTGATGGGGGAATAAATCGTTGCTATGATTAAATCTGATTCTGATAATTTAGCTTCACCATTGACCAATTCGCTTACCCTTTCATATTCGATAAAATCACAATAATCATGGCGAACACTGATATACTTTTCATCATGGGAATCTAAACTTAAATCTGATTCTTTAATTTCATTATTTTTTTCTGAAATCTGGTTATACGCATAATCAGATTTTTTTTCAAATTTATCAATTAACTCTATTAGCCCTTCAATCGTGTTAATTGCATCAATACGAATATTTTGATGGTTAGTCAATGGGTAGTCAAAACCGTAGTAATGATAATCAAGATCGTGAGCTTCAATGTAGTCAATTAAAGGATTTTTAAGATGTTTGGGAACGATTAAAAAATAACCATGTTCACGATTAAATTTAAGAATAAACTCCCCATGTCGAACCATTGCGGTTAACCTTTCTTGATCATGTTGTTTTCTATTCTCAAGTTTAAATTTGAGAGTTTTTAGCTGTTCTTTTAATTGTTGATTTTCCAATTTGAGATTGTCAACCTCAAATGTTTTCTGTCTAATGCGTTCCTCAAGATAGGTATTAGTTTTTTCTAATTCCCAGCAACGCTTATCAAGTTGAGTATTGACATTATTTTCCCTTGCTTCTAAAACGTCATTTTGAAGGTTAGCTATTCTGATCAACAATTGGTCACGATCTTTAGTGGTATTTTCAAGACGGGATTTGTACCAATGGACTGTTGACTCTGGAGCATAACCAGAAACTAATTGATCAATCCCTTCAGAAACAGAATGATAATTTTGTTTTAAAAATTCAATGGTTTCCGGTTTCAGGGTTAAGTTGATTCGTTGCTTCCCCAAAAAGCGGTTATTGGGAACTAAGTTTGATAAGCATTTTGGATTAACCATAATTTAAGCCTCCAGTAAAGTTAATAACGATAATTGAATGACTCTTGAATTTTGCTCTTTAATGACCTGTTGAATGGCTTTTTTAGCCTGTTTAACCATCTTTAAAGCTTGGTCTTTTTCTTCTAACCAATAGAAAAAGAGGGCATCTTTAAAAATGACATCCACACATTCCCCAGAAGAAACCCCTATTTTCCATCCCTTAACAGTGGCTAGTGGTTTAACTTCCCATTCTTCAAAAGTTGAGTAATCTTTGCTCAGTCCTAAATAGCCAAAACCTAAATCAATCAATGCTTGAGCCTGTTCTAATTCGTCAGGAGTGAGCCATGAGGGGGAATTGCCTCTTGCGTTTTTTATTCTTTCCATAAGTCAATCTCAAAGTAATTTTTCTAATTACATTATAGATACTAACTATATATACTGTCAAGAAATTACTAGATATATGTATCTATACTTTGTTATTGACAAACCAAAATACTATAGATACAATATAGATAAACACTAGATAACCGATCGGTATGGACTTAGAAAAAGTAAACACAGAGAAACAAACATTGTTGATTATTGCCTTAAATATTGCTTTATGGCGGTGTTGTATGTTTAATCAATCTGCTACCCGTAAATATTGCTTAGGTGGTATTACTACCGCTAGACAGTTATCCCCCCAACAAAGACAACGTATTTTAGAGGTTATGTTATCTATACTCTAATTTCGGTAAGTATAGATAATAATAAGTATAGATACATTATTAAATAAAGGATTAAAAATCATGGCTACTAAAAAAAATCTCATTCAATTTTCTGCTCCCCAAGAGGTACTCGATCAACTTGAAGCTTTACGTCAAGATGGGGAGTCAATCGGTTTATGTGCCAAACGGATTTTATTAAATGCCCTTGGTCAAGGTGACAACCAAAGGGATCCTTCTAATGAAGATGATCAAGTTGAGAAAAGATTGAAAAAAATAGAATCTAGCCTAACCAAAAAAATTAACCAATTAGAGCAAAGGGTTAACCAATTAGAAAGTCAAAATTCTGGTTATACGCATAAACCGATTTTGGACGATCAGGTTAAGGGTGATTCTGAAGTTTCTGAACCAATAAAACCAATTGATCAACTTCCGGCTGTTGATGATTCTGTACAAAATCCTCCGCCGGAGAAAATTGATCATCCTTTAGAGGTTGATCAAGAGGTTGATCAGAGGGAAAATACCGATGCTAAAAGGGATGAAGAAACGGATCAACCTGATCACCTTAAAACAAAAAAATCTAGTGAAGCTTATCAAAGACGCATTCGTCCGTTCAGTCCAATCCGTCCGTTAAGTCGAAGACGTTGATCAAAGTATTTGTAGTATGGTTTAGGGTTTTATCGAGAAGCTGTATTAAAAGGGGCGAATCACTATATACATTTAGTTTTTAATACTTTCTAGCCCCTCAAAAATGTTTGTAGTACGGGAGCGGTTATGTTACAGACTCGAATGGTCATTTTACGAAAAATGGGCGTTTCAGCGATTTGCAGGAAAAGTTTTTTTAGCTTTTTTGGGCAAAAGGTTGATCAGCGATGGTCAAAACGCTTAATTTAAGGGGCGTGTGGCTACTGATCAACCTCTGATCAACCTTTTTTATAAAAAAAGAAAAAAAGTATCTGTAAAGCCGTCATATCAATCATTTTCAGAAGTGATCAACCTCCTGATCAACCTCTGATCAACCTCATTCTGAAAAATAGCCACAAAAACGGCAAAAACCCCATAACATCTAAGTTACGAGGTTTTGATCAACCTGATCAACCTTTGATCAACCTTTTTTATTCAATTTTTGGAAAATCGTTTCACAACCACCCGTTATTTTTGGCGATCGCATAAAGCCCGATCTGAGTAATAAGGGCTGGATCGTTTCTCCCACTCCCCCAACGCTTGATCAGATCAATTTTTCCATCATTGAAGCGATCAGCGATTTCTTGATAATTTTTAAATCCGTGCTGTAAACAGAGTAAAACAAAAGCTTTTCCTGTTAATATATTATTAGTCATTTTAAGTAGCTCCATTACTTTTAATGATGTCGCCCCTTTGGTTATTCCTATTAGCCAGAGGGGTATCTTTTTTGTTTGGTGTATTTTTTCAACTGACAAAAATTAATCTTATCAGTATTCTTAAATTATAGCGTAAAGGTTTACGCTAGTTACAAAAAAAATAGTGTAAAGGTTTACAATGAAAACTTTAAACATTGACAGCTACGAGGTTGATGGTGTTTCTACGTTTTCCCGTAAAGGTTTACAGTGTGTATTGGGTATTTCTGCTAGGGAATATTGGCGTAAATACTTATTATCGTGTGGTTTTGACCCTGATAATCGAGACGCTAAATATACAGAAGCTGACGGGATCCTATTGACCACGCTTAAGCTTTTCCTAGAGCTTAAAAGGGGGAGAAAGGGACACACAATTAATCAATTTAAGGAAATAGTGACTAACAATTTAGTTGGCTATTTGTGCGAACAATTTAACCTAAATCCTGAACAAAAATGGAGAGAATTAATTAATGACTATCAATCAAGAAAAATCAAAACTTGACGACATTCTTAACAGTAATACTGTTAATAAAACCCCTAAAGCCCGTAATGGTCACAAAACTCGTACACAGGCACGTCAAGCTGTTGGTCAAAATGTAGCAAATCAAACTGTTAATAATTTTGAAGAAATGACAGATTCTTTAGCCGATAAATTAACGGATAATTTAGCGGCACAAGTTGAAGTTAAAGTTTCTAAACAGTTTGTAGATGGCACATTTCAACAAAAATTAGAAACAAGATTAATGGAAAGATTCTTAGGGTTCAATCAACAATTAGATAATAATTTGTTGGCTTTGGAAACTTCAATTGAGGTGTTAGAAAATGACCCTTTATCCTTGCCCTATGCCTCCGAGGAGGAACTGAATTAATGATGAGATTTTATCTTTCTAAATTCTCTAAACCTAAAAACTGGAAACCTTTACCCGAAGGGGGGTTTATTTCCTCAAGGTTAGATTGGTTTCCTTAAATAACAATTCAAACTAATTTTACACCATGAATAACAAAGACGATAAATTTCTAGTTGTGAATGATGATGATGTTGAAATCATTTACAAAAGGCACAAAAGTAGCTCTAACGATGAGATTCACGGGTTTAATCCGGTTATCATCTTTACCATAATTATTATTAGTTTATTTTGTGCCGTGACCATTGGTAATCAATCTAATAATAATAATCAAACACCAGTAATAATTAACAATAATTAGGAGAAATTATGGCATTAGAAAGATTCAAAAAATCAGCCATTAATGGCGGTAATAATATTAACTTAGATGCGTGGCATTCTCCCACCGGAGGCTTCAGTGCTACCGATGCCGGAAACATTCAATTTCAGAATGTAAAAGGGATCAGAAAAGAGGGTTTTGAACTCGCCACTGATGAAGTAGTTGAACAGGAAAATCAAGCCAAAGCCACCTTTAAAAAACAGTCAGCAAATGGCCGCAAAATTCTTCAAACCCGTACAGAAGTGGCTCAAGAAACTGTTAAGAATAACGAAGCGTTAGCTGATCATATAAAAGCCCTTGCTAATGTTGAAGTTTCTAACCAAAAGCTAAAAGGAGTTATTAATCAACATTTACAAGGGACGAGGGTACAAATGGCCAAAATCAAAGCTAATGGTCAGACTGCGATTGATGATGCGAATAGTAAAGTTTCAGCTATCTTTTCTGCATCCAAAGAGTCAATTAAAGAATCAATCTTTTAATTTTGTTTAACTTTTACCACTGGAGGAAGCCCTTTAATTAGGGCTTTTAATCTTTATGAGAAAATTTGTCTTATTAGGACTGACAACCGCTATTATGTCAGCGATTATCAGTGAAATTAGTTTTATTGACTGGCGTTATAGTTTAACATTTTATCTGTTGTTTTTGGCCAGTAATTTAATATTTTTTCTAGCTTATCAGTATGATGAGCTATTTATCAAGGCTTGTAAGAAATTATGGGATTATTTATTAATCAAAGATGCAGAAAGTTTCAACCTTGCTGTAATCGTCATGTGGGCAAGTTTTAATCTATTTGTAATTATCTGGAGATGGAGCTATGTTAGATAATTTAACGCCCATTAAAAGATTAACCTTAATTACTTCTATTACTGTTGATCTTATCACCGCCGGATTAGTCTTTATTGTATTGTTTCTCCCCCTTAATACCACCAATAAAACCTTAAGATTATGGGGATTAGGAACGGGGATTGTTGCCTGTAAAATTTCATTTTATTTATTAAAGGAATTAAATAAAATGGAAACTTTCCTTAATGGTAATCAACATCTTGAGGAAAATAGCTTTTTTAATAAATTGACGGTGCTTAAGGCTTTGGATGACCAACAGCATCAAAATTTATTACAGCCTCCTGTTATGGCTCAAAAAACTGTGATTCAGGATGATTTTGAGGAATATCACGATCAACCGTCCGAACCAAAACCGCTTTTTGATGTTTATGATTGGCATGACTGCATTGATGAAGCAGTTGGTTTTATTATTTCCGGCAACTCCGGCAGTGGGAAAACGAGCGTGGCTTGTTGGTTAGCAGGGTTATTGACTCAAGAAAAACCCGCTCAAGTGTTAGCCTTAGACCCTCACTGGAACGATAATTGGGGGGAAATAGGGATTAAGTCAATTGGTAAAATTGAACAAATTGAAAAGGTGCTTAAATGGCTTCTTAATGAACTTGATCACCGATGCGAATTAAAGGAGAAAAAGTTACCTTTAGGAGATGATTTAATCGTATTTTGTGATGAAGTTAACGCCTGTTTAGAACGCTTTAGCAATGAGAAAAATATTACTTCAGCGATGAAAAGATTAGGCTCTGAAGGGCGTAAATTTGGTATTACTTTCATTATGCTTAATCAATCCCATAATGCTACAGATTTAGGTATTTCTAAGAAGTATTTGAATAACTATTTTATGATAGCTTTATGTGCATCGGCACGGGCTATTATTGATGAGAATTTCAAACAGAATACCCCAGAAAAAGAATACATTAAATCTATAGCTTATCCCTGTGTTGTTTCTGGTAGTGTTCCCGTTCAAATAGCCTTACATCCAACCCATCATAGTTATAGTAAATTTAAGAAACATGGCAATCCTCCTTTAAATTTACTTCCCATTAATCAACTACCTTTATTAATCTTAAATCAGGCTATCGGACTGTTGCCACCAGCAACAGCAACAGCAACAGCAACAATTTCTTGTATTGGTTGCGGTTCTTTAAATATTAAAAAGAATGGTACAATAGACCTCTTGCGAAAGTGGGATCATGAAAGTACAATAAAGAAAAAATTGGAGAACAGAATATGAATTATGAAGAAGTCAAAAAATTAAACTCAACTGAGTTTAAACGCTATTGTGGAGTTCAGCTCGAAACATTTAATGATATGGTAAAAATTGTCAAAGCTGAAAAAATACTCCAAAAAAAACCGGGAAGGAAAAGCAAATTATCTATAGAAGATCAAATATTAATGACTCTTGCCTATTTAAGAGAATATCGTTCTTTTTTTCATTTAGCAATTGATTGGGGAATTCATGAATCAAATGTTTGTCGAATTGTGAATAAAATTGAGAAAATTTTAATTAGTTCAGGTTTGTTTACTTTACAGGGGAAAAGAACGCTAATTCAAAGTGAGAATGAGATCGAAATAGTAGCAGTTGATGTCTCAGAACATGAGATAGAACGTCCTCAAAAAAAACAGAAAAGTTATTATAGTGGGAAGCAAGGCTATCATACAATAAAATCCCAACTATTGATCAATAAAAAAAGTGCAGAAATAATTTGTACAGCTTTTGCAAAAGGACAAATTCATGATTTTAACCTGTTTAAAAAAAGTAAAATAAATCTAAATGAAGATACCAAATGTTTAGCAGATAAAGGGTATCAAGGAATTAATAAAATTCATAAAAATAGTACCATCCCTATCAAAAAAAGAAGAAACAAAAAACTCAGTTCAGAAGAAAAACAATTTAATCGTCAACTAGCAAAAGAAAGGATAATTGTTGAACATATTCATCGTCATTTGAAAATATTTAAAATACTTTCATCACGATATAGAAATAGAAGAAAACGTTTTAGATTAAGATTTAATTTAATTGCAGGTATTTACAATTATGAGCTTTCTTTGAAGACAAAATTGGCGATCGTCTGATACTTTCGCAAGAGGTCTAATACAGGGAAGACAGCGCTATTTATGTAAAGATTGTAAAACCAGTTTTTAAATTTTAAACCTATGCAAAACTTCTTAAGGGGATTTTATTATTTCCGGCGTTCTTTTGAATTATGGCTCTTGCTAATTACTCGATCATATTCAAACTTAAACAAAGTATTTTTGATAACTGATCATCATCAGGTTTTTGATATGTTAAACGGTTGGAGGGATTTTTAATTATGAAAGTAACTCTTGATTTGAATAATCACATTTTAACTAAGCTTAAAAAAGCTATTAACGAAAGATACGTTAAACAAGAAAGTGTTAATCAATTAATTGAACATATCCTTAATAATTAGACATCTCCAATAACTGATAAAGCTTATATGGTAACAGTTTCATCTTTAATCAGCACTCAGCAATCAATCGCCGTAAAGTTAATTTCACGTCAAAATTTCCTCTAAATCTAATTTCCTCCCAAAAGTATGACTGATTAAAACATCAATTACTTCACTTGATGACGATGATTTTACTATTTCTAAAACTAAACTCTCAATTCTTAATCTCACTAACCCACAAACTGTTAAAAATACTGACTGATATTTATCTTTTCTTAATCTAAATCTTTCTCTTGCTACTCGCCATATTTTTATGATTCTAATTAAATGTTCTATAAATATTCTGACCGATGAAATCTTTTTATTTTCTTCTTTTTCTTCCTGAGTTAATACTCCTTTTTTCGGTTTTTTCTTTGGGGTAATAATTTGTGGCTCTCCCACATAAGCTTTATCCCCTTTAAACATTTGATTCATCCCAAACTTCTTGAGATTTTGACGACAAATGTTAATATCACTTGAAGGACCTGGTTTTCCCGCCACTACATCCACAATATCTCTGCCTTTTGGAAGACTAATTAATTGATTTTTAAAAGTATGTTCACATTTTTTTCCACTATAATATTTTTTCTGTTCTTCATAGTCTAAAGGTCTTTCTCTTGGCTGTTCTTCACTATCTACTAATAATTCATTTTCCTTCAATTTTTCCAACATTTCTTCTATTTTTTCTGGGGACTTTTTTACTTGTTCTAGTAAAGAGCATGGCAAAGCTTCTCTCATAATTTTTTGCCAATAATCAAACAAATTATTCGCAGTTGATTCACTTACTTGAAAGACGATACCTAATAGTTGAAAACTCAGATGATGTCTTAAATAAATTAAAGTCAAAATAATCTGGTTTTCTTTTGAAAGTTTACTCTCTCTACCACCACCGGAATTGATAATTCTAGTTTTTTGTTTTTCAGATTCTTCTTTTGCTTGTTTCTCCAAGATTAAAAGATGTGCGATTAGCAGTTCTAATTGTTCATAATTAATTCCTAATAATCTTTTAGTTGCTTGTTTGTGATCTTGAATATATTGCCAAGTATAATTACTCATTTTGGCTATTTCTCCTTAAAATTTTTGTTGATGATAGCTTAATTTTTTTATTTCTATTATATTATAGAGATGTCTATTGTGGTATAACTTATCTCAATATAGCAATCCTAAATAGGTTGTGGCAAAATTCCATATTGATAAAGTTTGGGGAAATCAAATATTTGACCATGCGCAAAAAACTTAAATAGCCACTTTACTATTTTAAATGATTTACATAAATGATAGAATTGTCTAATAAAATTTTTCACTTGTAGCCAAATATCTTCTACCGGATTTTGTTCTGGAGCATTAGGGGCAAATTTATGACAAGTAATTAACCATTCTTCTTCCAATAAATCTTGATTTATTATAGTTAAATACTCCCTAAATTCTTTTGAGTCATGATAGGTTGCTCCATCCCAAAATATTGCTAATCTTTTTCCTTTTCTTTTTGATAGTAAATACTTGATAAATTTGATCGTATTTTCTGTATTTCCACTTTCATATTCTTTGACAATAAATTCTTTAGTTTGATAGTCTAATGCCCCATAATAAGTTTGTCGGCTTTTTTCATTTTTAATGGGAATTTCTATTCTTTGATCTGTTCTTCCCCAAACATAACCTAAAATGTCTCCCCAAAGTAAATGACATTCATCAATCATAAACACTACAAGCTCTCCACTCTCTATTTCTTTTTCCAAATCTCTAATTTTTCACTGATTTCTTTTTTTTTAGCTTCGACTAATTCGTCATTTTTAGCCGGATTCTTTTTTTGAGTTTTTTTCCAACTTATTTTCGCTTCTTTGAGCAAACTATAATAACTTTGATTGGATTTATAAATAATATTATATTCTCGCTCTAAATAAATTTTTAAATCTGATAATCTTAAATATTCTTGCTCTCTTAACCAATTAATAACTTGGTCTTTTTCTTCTGGTTTTAATTCACTTTTAGTTCCTTTAAACTGTAATTTCAAGCTTTCTACTCCACAAAAAAGAGCTTGATTTTTCCACATACTAATAAAGCTATGAGAAACTTGTAATAATTCTTTTACTTCATGGTATGATTTTCCTTCTAAAATCATTTTGACAGCTAAAGCCCTTTTTATTTCTTTAGCCTCTTTTGTTTGATTGATAAAATCATTTAACTCAGAAATAATGTTCATTTTTTTTTCCTTGAATTTAGATTATAATTAATATTATATCTGTTATGACCTATTTAGGATTGCTATATCTTGACAAGTAAATAACCATATTTTTATTTCTTGGTAACTGTTAAATCCTTGAGGCTCACTTAATTCTTTTTTGACCAGAGCAACTGTTTCTAGCTCTAGTTTTTTTGGTCTTCCTGTTTTATTATGTTCTTGTAATAATGCGTCTAATCCTTCCGTCTTATATAAGTGAAACCATTCGTAAATTGTTCTCTCACTACGCCCCATCATTACCGCTAAGTATCTGATCGTTTCAGCCACTTGAATTTTCCAAAGATATAAAGCTTGAACTTTGGCAAAATTCAAAGCTGTTTTTTGTTGTTTCATGAGATTTTTGAGGGTATCTGCTGATTCAATTACTTCTATTTTTGATATTCCTGACATACTATTGCTCCTGTTAATCTATTCTTATACTAACCCTGAACTTACTTTTTGTAAATGGTATAATTTTAAACATTGATATTGAGCGCAAAATTTAATTTCAAAAACTACCCTATCCTTGAGGGGATGGGGTTTAAGAAAGTATTATTTATTAACTTGTATGATCAAACTTAGTATGATTAAGATTAGCACCAGTTAAAATAGTTTGATCTAAATTAGCACCACGCAGATCCGCATCAGTTAGATCTGCCCCAGTCAGATCCGCACTTTCAAGGTTAGCCGCACGCAGATCAGCCCCTTTCAAACTAGCGCCCTGTAAATTACTTTCTTGTAACTGAATATTGCGACAGTCGGTTTGATCTAAAATTGCCCCTTTTAATTGAGCGCCAAATAAATTAACATTGTTTAAATTAAAACCCGTTAAATTAACTGCATTAAGATTGACTTTTGTTAAGTTTACATCTTGAAAAGATACCCCTGTTAAATTAGCACCAGCAAGGTTAGCTTTTTCTAAATAAGCATTAGTTAAATTAACATTTGTTAGGTTAGCTTGATGAAAATTGACATTCTCTAAATTAGCATTATAAAAGTTAACATTAGTTAAATTTGCTTGTGCTAAATTAGCCCGATTTAAGTTAACATTACTTAAGTTTGCATCTGTTAAATCAGCCCGACTTAAATTACAATCAGCTAAATAAACTCCATGCAAATCAACATTAGTTAAATTGCTACCGGAAGCTAATAAATAAGCCTTAGTTTCACTGGGATCAAAATTGCGAGGAAACCATGTAGAATGATTATAAAAAGCATAATCAAAATTGGTTTTTTCAATAATTGAATCTTCAAAAGTGGCATCAAAAAGTAAAGCTTCAGTTAGAATTGCTCCGGTTAAATTTGCCCCCATTAATTTCGCTTTTCTTAAGTTAGCTCCGGTTAAATTTGCCCCCTCTAAATTAGCATAACTTAAATCGGCTCTTTCTAAATCCACATCGCTTAAATTAGCATTAGTTAAATTAGCTTCCCTTAAGTCAGCTTTCCATAATAAACTATTAGTTAAATTGGCATTAGTTAAATTGGCTTTTGTTAATAATGATACTTCTAAATCGGCCTGATGAAGATTAGCATTAATTAAATTAGCTTCCCTTAAATCTAACAAAGATTGACGGCGATCTTTGCCTTTAATAATAGTTAAATGACTTAAATTAATATTACTTAAATTAGCACCCCTTAAGTTTAAATTTTCAACTTTAGCACCGCTTAAATTAGCATTACTTAAATTACTATTACTTAAGTTTAAATTGCGCAAAGTTTCTTCCATTAATTCGGCACGTTGTAAATTAATTCCAGCAAAATAATGTTCTCCTTTATTTTTTTTCTCAATAAAACTTTCTACCCCTAACATATCAGTATGATCTTCAATAATATTAACAGTTTGTTCCCCCATTTCTTTAACGGAATTGAGTAGGGGTAATAAATTTTCTTTGCCAATTTTTTGTAGATCACTTTTCAGGGCTTCTATGGTATCTTTAATAGTTTCAATTTCGGAAGGATTAACTTTACTTTCTGTGTCTTTTTCTAATTGTTTTGCTAACTGATTAATTTGTCTTTCTACATTTTCCTGAAAGCGTTTTAATTCTTGAAATTCAGCAGTTTTTTCTAGTTTTTCCCGCAAAAATTCCAATTGATAATTAACACTTTCTTGATATTTTTGAAAGCGATCTAAATCAACTCTTTGCTCAATTTTTTCACTTAAACGATCTAATTTTTCATTAATTTTTGCTTCTAAATAATCAATATTATCAAGTTTATAAGTTAAATCTTGATTAAACTTTTCTAAACGCATTTCATAATCTTTTTTAAGATTAGCTAAATCATCATTATTTACAACAGTTTCTTGTAATCTTTCCTTAATTTTTTTGATGTGTTGTTTAACTTGACTTTGGAATAATTGAAAATCATCTTGTCTTACTCCCGCCTCTGATTTAGGGATATTACCTTGTAAATTTTTCTCTTTAATTTGCTGAATATTTTGAAAATCATCCTCTAAAGATTCAATTTTTTCTGTTAATACTTGTAACTGTGAAGCAGAAACAGCAGTATTTAAAAGCTGTTGGTAGGATAGCAACTCCTCTTGTATCTTGTCTCTAAAGGCGATAAAATCCTGTTTTAGCCCATTTTGACTATCATTTTGATTAATTTGAGGTAAAAGCTGATCAACACGGGAATTAAGGGCAATTATTTGTTGTTCTAATTGTGGTAAAGTTTGAGAGGATTGAGATTGATTAATTTGATCTAGCTGAAGTTTGATCCAGACGGTATACTTAGAGACTTTAGCTAATTCCTGTTCTAGTTGTTGTAACTTCGCTGACATAGCGATGGCAGATTCAGATTCACTCATAATTTTGATTATATTATCTACATAATAGAAAAATTTTAACTTTAAACATAAAGATTTTACATCTTTTGATCAGATCAGATAAAAGTTAATTCTTATATTCTAAATAAAAATATTATAATTGAAAGATAGATAATTATGATAAGGGAAAACACAGATGTACAAAAAATTAAGTTTGACCATAGCAACTACTGGCTTATTAACAATTCTCAATCCTAGTTCTAGTTTAGCAGATGGTTTATTAGATACTTTTGTCATGCCTAGTCGTAACATTTATTGCGGTTTAATTGAAGTAAATTCACAAAAATTTTTGCGCTGTGAAATCAGAAGTTCACTCAATCCCTTACCACCTCAATCTGATGGGGGTTTTTGTGAATTTGATTGGGGTGCCGGCCTGTTATTGCCTGAATCTGGAAAAGCCAGAGTTTTATGTATTAGCGACACTATTGCCAGTGATGATTATACCCTCTCTTACGGCAATACTTGGCATTATGACGGTTTTAATTGTAGATCTAACAGAAATGGGCTTACCTGTACTAATGCCAGTGGTAATGGCTTTTTTCTGAGTCGTGAAAGATGGCAGACATTTTAATTATGATTTAATTATTATTTAATTATTAATAATTTTAAGGTGGGAATTACAACCCACCCTATCTAGTTAATTAAGCTACCACAAAATTAACCAATTTTTTCGGTACAACAATCACTTTTTTAATCTCTTTTCCTTCAAGATTGCGTTTACCAACTTCGGAATTTTTCGCTAATTCTTCTAACTCCTCTTTAGTTGCATTTGCACTTACTTGAATTGTGCCTCTGGTTTTACCCATAACTTGAATAACTAAGGTAATTTCATCTACAATTAAAGCACTTTCATCTAATACTGGAAATCCTTGTAAATGAATTGAATTATTATTACCAATCTTAGCCCATAATTCATCGGTTAAATGGGGAGCAAAAGGTGCTAAAAGTAACAATAATGTTTCAATTCCTTCTTGATAAATTGCAGAATTTTTGCATTTTGCATCCTTTAAAGCATTACTTAATTTCATCAATTCAGACACAGCCGTATTAAATTGATAATCACCCTCTAAGTCTTCTTTAATCTCTTTAATTGCCGTATGAATTGCCCTTTTTAAATCCTTTTCTTCTTTAGTAAGATATCCCCCCTTTTCTAAAGCAGATCCAGCATAATTATCTATTAATAACCATACCCGATTTAAGAAGCGAAATTGACCTTCAACATCCGCATCATCCCATTCTAAATCTTTTTCAGGAGGAGCTTTAAATAGGATAAACATTCTCGCCGTATCTGCCCCATATTTTCCTAAAACTTGTTGAGGATCAACCCCATTATATTTAGATTTAGACATCTTTTCAAAGAAAACAGAAAGTTTATGATCAGTTCCTTTTTCATAATAAACTTTTTCGCCATTTTCTTCTTTAATCTCCACATTTTCAGGCACAATATATTTACCAGTAACAGAATTTTTATAAGCCATTGCTTGAACCATTCCTTGAGTTAATAACTTAGAAAATGGTTCATCTACATCAACTAATCCCCGATCTCTTAACACTTTAGTAAAGAAACGTGAGTATAATAAATGTAAAATTGCGTGTTCAATTCCACCCACATATTGATCAACTGACATCCAATTATTGACTTTATTTCTGTTAAAAACTTCTTGATTATTCTTAGCATCAGTATATCTTAAAAAGTACCATGAAGAATCCATAAAAGTGTCCATTGTATCAGTCTCCCTTTTCGCATTTTTCCCGCAACAAGGGCATTTAACATTGATCCAGTCTTCTAACTGTGCCAAGGGGGAAGCCCCACGACCGGTAAATTCCACATTTTCCGGTAGTTTAACGGGTAACTCAGAATCCGGTACTGGTACAATGCCACAATCCTCACAATGAATCACAGGAATGGGACAGCCCCAATAACGCTGACGGGAAATCAGCCAATCCCTCAAACGGTATTGAATACGGGCTTTGCCAAGATCGTTATTTTCTGCATATTTAATAATCGCCTCTTTGCCTTTTGTGGAGAGCATTCCGTCAAAACGTCCTGAGTTAACCATTGTACCTGCTTCAGTATATGCTTCTTTAAATTCAATATCCGTATTATCAGAGTCATCAGGTAAAATAACTATTTTTATTGGCAAATTATTATCTTTTGCAAATTTATAATCTCTTACGTCATGGGCAGGGACTCCCATTACTGCGCCCGTTCCATACTCATAAAGCACATAATCAGCGATTAAAATGGGGATTTCCTCATCAGTAAAGGGATTGATCGCTTTCCCTCCGGTTAAAATACCCCTTTTTGGTTTATCTTCGGCTGTGCGCTCAATTTCACTCTCATTTTTCACTTCTTCAATAAAGGCCTTAACTGCCTCCATATTTTCAGAGGTTGTAATTTGTAAAGTTAAGGGATGTTCAGGGGCTAATACTACATAAGTAACTCCGAAAACTGTATCAGGACGGGTAGTAAATACTCCGATTTTTTCATCTTTGCCAATAATGGGAAATTCTAAATAAGCCCCCACCGACTTACCGATCCAGTTTTCCTGCATTAATTTAACTCGATCAGGCCAGCCCTCTAACTTGTTTAAATCTTGTAATAATTCCTCTGCATACTCAGTAATTTTTAAGAACCATTGACGGAGTAATTTTTTCTCAACTTTTGCGCCCGATCGCCATGAATAACCCTCACTATCTACCTGTTCATTAGCTAAAACTGTCTGATCAATTGGATCCCAATTCACAGTAGCCTCTTTTTGATAAGCTAAACCCGCCGCATAAAATTGTAAAAATAACCATTGAGTCCACTTATAATAATCAGGTAAACAGGTAGTCACTTCCCGATCCCAATCAATAGATAATCCTAATTTTTTTAATTGTTCTCGCATTTGAGCGATATTTTTTAAAGTCCATTCGGCCGGTGGAATACCTCGATCGATGGCCGCATTTTCCGCAGGTAAACCGAAAGCATCCCAGCCCATAGGATGTAAGACTTGATAGCCCTGCATCCGCTTTAAACGGGCGATCACATCGGTAATAACGTAATTTCTAACATGACCCATGTGTAAGTTACCGGAAGGGTAAGGAAACATAGACAGGGCGTAAAATTTAGGTTTATTGCTATCTTCGGGGGTATTGTCCAAACCTAATTCTAACCATTTTTGTTGCCATTTCGGTTCAATTTCGTTGGCATTATAACGGTTTTCTGGAATATTCATTAAATAGTTTCTCCTTAAATTTTAAAGTCAATCTTCTATTGTAAGATGTTTTATGTATTATTTGTTTTGTGTGAGAAAAATATATTGTTATATGGTTTAATGAAAAATGATATGTATTTCAAATATAAAAATTTAGAGTAAAGAAATGAACGACAATTTGCAACCGCCTCGATCTAAAGGTTATATTCATTCTATTTCGTTTGAAAAACGTAGTGGCTGGATCTCTCCCGATGATAATGGTAAAAATTTATATTTTTTGGCAAAAGAAGTAGAAAATAATCAATTTGATGTTTTGAAAAAAGGAGATTTAGTAACATTTGTAATCAGACAAAGTTCTAAAGAAGGATATAATTTCAGATTTGCAAATAATATTAAATTAATCAGCAATACAACATCTACTGATAATAATTATGATATTAGCAATAATGAATCTATCACTCATTCAGGTTATATTGTAAATTTGATTAGAGAAAAAAAAGCTGGATTTATTACCCCAGAAGAAGGGGTAGAAGATCTATATTTTATAGCAAGACAAGTACAGGATAATGAATATGAAAATCTTGAAATAGGAATGTTTGTAAAATTTAATATCGGAATAACTAAAGATGGGGAAAGAAAATTTGCAAATAATATTAGATTCAAGTTTATTGGTTATATTTCCAATCTTTTTAAAGAAAAAAATACAGGATTAATTACATCGGAAATATTAAATCATAGTTATTTTTTTAATTCTCAATCTATTGAAGATCAAGATTATCAAACTTTACAATATAGAATGCTCGTCATATTTTCTCTATATAAAAACCAAGAAGGAAATTTAATTGCTTATAAAATTAATTGTAGATTTCAAGGATATATTGTTAATATTTTAGAAAATTGTGGTTGGATTAAATATAGAGAACAAGATAAGGATTTATATTTTTTAGCAAACGAAGTTGAAAATGACAAGTTTTCATCACTAAAACAGGGTGATTTTGTAAGTTTTACTATTGGGATTAGTAAAAAAGGTAAAAAATTTGCTAATAGAATTAGAATTGAAAAAAAGGTTAATGATAATGATATTAGTACAAATTCAATTTTTTCTAATTATGATTTTTCAAACAATAATGTTTTAAAATATCAAGATCAAATAATTAATATAGGGAATTTAAAACAAAATCTTATAAATTTATTTAATAATCTTTTTCAATCGCAAAAATTTGATGAATTTGAAGATTCAGTATTTTTATTATTAAGATTATTAGGCATTCATTCTTTATATCAATACGATAAAAAACATCAAGCAGGTAGAGCAGATGGTTTTTTTATAATTAGTAGTTTGGCCGTAATGTACGATTGTACATTACGGGAGTCATTTGAATTAATAAAAAAAGATCAAATTGAAAATTATGTTAATAGACTAGAACAATCTCAATTAATTTTTGATATAAGATTATCTGATGGTGGTAGTAGAAGTAAAACGCTAAAAATTGATGGGAAGACAAAACAAGTATGGATTATTACAAAAGGAAAAACAAAAGAAATTGCTGATTATGGAGATATTAAGGTTAAACAAGTGTCAATTTATAGTTTAATTAAATTATTAGAATTACGATTAAATTTTGATACAATAGAGGAAACAGATTTTGCTTTAAATATGTTATCCTGTATAGAAAAAATTGATTGATAATTAATTAAGATAAGAAATCAAAAATTATATGAAAAATTTACCGCCTTAATAGGACAAAAATAGTTAATATTTTTTTATCCATGCTGAAGTTTGTAATTTTAATTTTTTAATCCCGAAACTAACTGATAGTAGAGTAAAATTAAAACATTAACAAACTATCAAAAATTTAGATATTTTGATAAGTTTAACTTCAATCAAAGGAGCATTAATCATTATGGCCGGGAAATTTTCCGTATTAGTCGAAAAAACTACAGGTAAAAAAATTAAACTCGGTGGTTTTCAAAAATCTACCACTAAACCCCCTAAAGCCAAAGCCTATTCTGCCAGTCGTTTTGCCCAAGAGCAACTCCCCACTAAGGTGGATCTGCGCCCCTATATGACAACAGTTGAAGATCAGTCGGCCGTTAATAGTTGTGTGGCTAACTCTTTAGTCGGAGCTTATGAATATTTGGCTAAACGACATTTAGGAGAGGCGGGAGATGTGAGTCGTTTATTTGTCTATTATTATGCAAGGGTTTTTGATGGTTGGGCAAAAAAAGATCAAGGTTGTACTATTACAAATGCAATTAAAGTATTAGAAGAATATGGCTCTTGTAGTGAGGAAACTTGGGGTTATCATCCTGACTTAGTGAATGAAGAACCCCATGAGGAAGCCATCGAGGAAGCGAGTAATTTTTTAATCGAAGAAGCAGATGAAATACCCGTAGAGCTTTATTCAATGAAACATTGTTTAGCGGAAGGTTATCCTTTTACTTTTGGCTTAAGATTATTTAAAACTTTTGATCATGCACGCAAAAAAGGTATTGTTCCCATGCCTAATTTTAGCACAGAGGAAGGGCGAGAAAGTCACGGTAATCATGCGATGTTATGTGTAGGTTATTTAGATGCCCATAAATTATTTATTGTGCGCAACTCTTGGGGTGAAGACTGGGGCGATCAAGGTTATTGTTATATCCCTTATGATTATATGACGAATCCTGAGTTATGTTGGGATTGTTGGGCGATCCGAAATGTCACGGATCTTGATTTTGAGGATGTTTGGGAAGATGATGATGAGGATGATGATTCTTATGATTATGATGAAAGTGAATATGAAGATGAAGATTATGAGTATGAAGATGAAGAATATGATGAAGAATATGATGAGGATGAAGATGAAGAATATGATGAGGATGAAGATGAAGAATATGATGAAGATGAAGATGAAGAATATGATGAAGATGAAGATGATGAGGAAGAATAATTAAATGATCATTACAGGGGTTAACGGCCGTTAACCCCTACCAGAAAACAGGGCGTTTTCAAAGTCAAATTTTATGATCGCTGTGATCTTTTTATAATCAAAATTTAAGCTTGTTTTTGATCATAAAAGATCAAAAATTATAAAAAAAGGGATAATTTATCATAAAAAGTAGTTCAATTTATTGAACAATTTGTGTTAGCCTTGAACTTGAGTTCAACCCTGTATCAATACTTTAAGAGATCATGGCGAGAAATTCACCCACAATGAAATTAATTTCATTGCTAACAGTGATCGTTCAATAAATTGAACTAAGAATTGTATTTTAACCCTGATATTGAAAACCCCCTACCATAAACCCAGATTAATAACTTACTACCTCAAATCTAGTCGGTAGTGCTATAACATTAAGAAATATCAACTTATGTTTAGGAATTATAAAATCTGTGATTGAACTTTATCAATTTGAATTTTCCCAATATTGCGAAAAAGTCCGCTTAATCCTTGATTATAAAGGTTTAGAATACCGTAAAATTGAGGTGACTCCCGGAGTTGGACAAATTGAACTTTTCCAAAAATACGGCTATCGCCAAGTGCCTATTTTAAAAGATGGGGATACTGTGATTAAAGATTCTACGGAAATTGCCTTTTATTTAGATCGTCAATATCCCGATCGCCCCTTAATACCAACGGATCCCGTCAAAAAAGGCCAATGTTTATTAATGGAAGAATGGGCGGATGAGTCCATCGGCATCAAAGGAAGAACCGCCTTTTTTGGGGCTTTAAATCAATACCCTAATTTTCGCACTTCCGTTTTACCCAGTAATGTTCCGGGGCTGATCAAAAATTTAGTCGGGGCTGTGCCATCAGAATTATTAAATATTTTAGGCACAGGGGTAGGCTGTAGCACTGATACAGTCAAAGAGGCCAATAAAGCCTTAAAACAAGATTTAGAAGCCTTAAGTTTAATCTTAAAAGAGCGCCCCTATTTAATCTGTGATCAACCGACTTTAGCGGATTTAACCGTAGCCGGCCTAAGTATGTTAATCAAATTTCCTAGTGATTCCTATTTGGATATTCCTGAAGATTTAAAAGGGAAAGGGATCCCCGGATTAGCGGATAATAGTGATTATGAGCCTTTCTTTCAATGGCGCGATCGCTTATATCAAGATTTTCGTCAATCAGGTACTAATCCACCTCCAAAATCCTCTCCTACTTCCATTGAAATTGAATAAAATTAAATAAGAAAAAATAATCACAGAAACCAAGTTTTTTTATTGACTTGGTTTCTTGTTTTATGAACATAGATAAGTTAAAATAAATGGGGAAAAGCAATCCTTAATTATTCGTGATCAAAGGGCAGGTGTTAAACCTTATAATTAATTGACAATTATCCATAATTTGTTGTCAACTGATAAAAATTGCTTCATATAAATTATAATTAACTAAACTTAATTGAATAGAGGGGGGTGAGAAATGTTGGGTAACTTAAACCATCAACAAGACCACTTATTAGTAGATTTAGGCGATCAAATCAAAGCTAAAACTACTATACCTATAACGCATCATGCCGCACTCAGGGCAGGTTTTGCAGGATATCCTCCGAACCCACGCTGGAATGTTACTAAATTTCAAGCATGGAAAACAGGACAAAGATGGCAACACGCCCTCCAAATAGGGGACATGATTATTCGTTCCCAAGATCAAATGTTAGTCTTTAACAATGAACAGGAAAAGCAATCAACAGATCAACCCATCTCCACAAATTGCTTTAAATTTTCAGTTTGGGCTAAACAATTAATTACGAATCAATTATCATTCATTAGCTGAAATGTAATAACCCAAATTTAAAAATCTGAGTGTATTAATGCCCAGATTTTTTTTTGCTCTAGGCAAAAAAACATTTTCTAAAAAAGTAGAAAATCAGAAAATTACTACATATTTTTGACGGGTAATTATTACTAGATTGAATATATTTTAAAATCGGTAAATTGAGATCATTTATTATTAAAATCTTTAAGAATAAATGATAGTTTCATCATAAAATTAGTCAGAAAAATAAAAAATGAGTAAATATCTGTTATTATATTGGAATAATGGGTTAAAACTAACAAGCATAAAATCTATTAACTAAATAGATAAATTAGATTTTTTTGAATGGGAAATTGTCAATTATCAATTATGATCAAAGATCATCAAATCGCTTTATTTGGCACAAGTGCGGATCCTCCAACGATCGCACATCAAGCAATTTTGGCATGGTTATCACAACATTATGATCATGTGGGGGTTTGGGCTTCTGATAATCCTTTTAAAAATCATCAGACTGTTTTAGCCTATCGCAATGAAATGTTAAGATTATTAGTCAGAGACTTAAATCAACAATATCCTAACATTAGTTTTCATAAAGAATTAAGTCATTTAAGAAGTTTTATAACGGTACAAAAAGCGACTCAATTATGGGGAGATAAGGTAAAATTTACTTTAGTAATAGGCTCAGATCTGATTGAACAAATTAAATCATGGTATCGAGTTAAAGAATTAATTAAAAAAGTTTTATTATTAATAATAACTCGTCCGGGCTATCAAATTGAAGCAAAATCTTTAAAGATTTTAAATGAAATAGAAGCGAATTATCAAGTAGTAGAAATTTTTGTTCCTGACGTTTCTTCTAGTGCTTATCGTCAGGAAAAAAATAATAATATTTTACCTGTTTCTGTGGTTCAATATATTGACAAATATCAATTATATCAAAATAAAACTTAATTTTAGTTAAATAAATTTAAAGGAAAATAACCGTAAGTCCCTTCAATATTTTGATTTTGATCTGCAAAAATAGTGATTAAAACTCCTCGATATTCCCCTGTATAATTTTCAATAGTATAACTTTTTCTTTCCGTACTAAATTTTAAATAGATTGGTTCATTTTCATTAATATTTGATGATTTTTGTATTGTAAATTGACAATTTAAAGCTGTTAAATAATTGGTTAAAGTATTTAAGGTTTCTTGTTCATTATTAGCACAAATTCCTAAATTTTGATCATCGGATAAATTAACAATTGATAGTAAAGCGGTTATTAATTCTTGCTTTTCTTGATCACTGTTAATATTTTTAATTTTAATACCACTATATTGTTTGAGAATGGTTAAGGCTTGTTGTTGATTCATAATTAATTGTTAAAAGTTTTTATGATAAAATTATATATGATCTTGAATTAAATAGTCAGCCAACTAAACATTTCTTTAACTGATAATTGCCAATCTTTTAAACTGTCTAAAACTGGTAAAATTTCTTCTTCTGACTTGATTTCAGGGAATTGATCTGGTTGAAAAATCATGACAGATTCATCATCAGGATCAATCATCCAACCTAATTTTGTACCTTGTTTAATACAAAAAATAATTTTTTTTATTACTTTATTTGCAGACTGTTCGGGAGAGAGAATTTCTATTACCCAATCAGGGTAAATTTCAAATTTATTTGCAATATATCCTTTTTCATTTTTAGGAATACGATCGTAAGCAAAAACACTAATATCAGGCACAATAGATCTTCCGCCAAAAGTACAGCGTAATTCTGTTAAAGCTAAGGCAATTTTTAGGGTTTTTCCTCTTTGATTAATTGCTTCTGATAAATAAGTTTGAATGATACTATGTTGTCCTTGGGGCATAGGTTTTTGTTCGATTTCTCCATTAATATATTCACAATAGGGTTTAGTTTCGGGAAGTTCTAAGAACTCCTCTAAGGTTAATTTTTTTTGAATTTGACTAACAGCAACCATGTTTTTACTCCTAATTGATTATAGTTAATTATATCATAAGGATCAGTGCGTTTTCAAAGTCGGGAGTAAAAATACAATTCTTAGTTCAATTTATTGAACGATCTCTGTTAGCTTTGAAATTTATTTCAAAGCGGGTTAATTACTCACCGTGATCTCTTAAAGTATTGATACCGCCGTGAAATAAGTTTCACGGCTAATAAAAATCGTTCAATAAATTGAACTAATTTTTGTTAGAAATTATCTCTTTTTTAATAATTTTTAATTTATTAAAATAAAATAACCAATAACTAATTTTTAATTATTTTTGCTTCTAATTCTTGTTTAATTCTGTTAATAATTGAACTTTCATCAAGGGATTCTAAAATGCGTTTTACTACCATTTTAGGGCTTTCTGATTTCCATTGCGCACCGTTGGCTAAATAAATTTTTGTTACCTGTGCGATCACATAAGAAGAATATCCGGCAACGCTTCCTTGGGTGATTGCAACGGATAAATAAGGGGCAAAAGTTAAGCCTCCCGTGAGGGGAGCAGATAGCCCTAACATCCCTTTTAAGCCACTTAAGCCGAGATTTGCTAATAATTCACTGCCACTAATTCCTCCCATACTTAAGGCGATTTTTTTTAATAGTTGAATTGCCCCTTTTTGGCTTAAATTAATATTATATAATCTTGATAATTTTAAAATCATAATAACATCAATAATCGCACCACTAAATAAGTCTAAAACTGTGACGGGATTTAAGGCGATCGCTAAAGATTTGATCACCACAGTTTGATTAATAATTTGATTAGCTAATTCTTCCCTAATTGACATTTTTGTGTCAATAATTTGTTGATTAATTTCATTAGCATATAACATAGTATTTAAAGCAATTAAAGACTTACCTTCACGGTGTAAAATTTCCAAAATTTTTAATTTTAAAGTTTCAATTTCAGGTTGACCTCGATATTTTTTAATTTTAATTTTACCCTCTTGATCTTTGATCGCTTCTGTATATAAAGGCGAGGCGGCCACCATCACAATTTCATCAGGTGAGAGCAATTCTTTTACCCTTTCATCCCTAATTTTATGATAAATTTCAAGGCGATCAACTTCAGGATATTGATCAATTTTATTAAATATTAATAACATGGGTTTTCCTACTTCCCTTAATTGGGATAAAGCCTTATATTCAACTTGAGTCATATCCCCCGCAATAATAAATAAAATTAAATCCGATTGTTGAGCAATTTCCTTAGCTAAAAGTTCCCTTGTTTCTCCCCCAACTTCATCAATTCCGGGAGTATCTATTAATTGAATTTGACTGTTTCCTAGCCCCAATAAAGAAACTTTATTAACCGTTTGTTTTTCTTGACCAATTTGCTTTTGAGTTAGTCGCCATTTAGCCGATCCAATAGATTGCGTAACGCCATGTAAAGCCCCAGTTTCAAATAAATTTTCTCCTAAAAGTGCATTTAAAATTGATGATTTTCCCCTACCTACCATGCCAAAAACAGCAATTTGGATCACTGAATTTTCTAATTTATCTAACATCAAAGTTAACTGATCAAGATCAGCCGTTAAGCCCTGTTGTTCCTGTTCGGTTAAATCTAAATTAATAACCAAATTGCGGAGAGATTCTTTGGCTTTTTGATAATTTAATTCACCCTGAATTTCTCCAAAACTTAATAAAGTTTTTTCTAATTCTTCTCCATTCCAATTAAAATCAGTCATTGGGATTAATTATTAATTATTGTTTAATTTATTCAGAAATTTAATCAATTTTAATCATAATTGATCTTTAGGGATAAAACATTCATCCGGTAATAAAATAGGATAATCTTTAAATAACAAACACCCTCGATAACTATTAAGATTAACCGCTACACCAGTGGGTAATTTTTCAGGATTATGATGAACTTCAAAATAACATTGATAAATTTTATGGGCAATTCTTAACACTTTTGGATCAAATAGTGTTTTATTTTCTTGATATTTATTCATAAATATTTTAGATTATATTTCTAATATATTATCAATAATTGTAAACTTATTTGAAAAAAATTTCAACAATTATCAATTGTCAATTGTCCACTCTCAAGTGATATTTATTATCATAAAACTGTTATGATTAAAAATAATCTATTTTTGAGCAATATTTAACTATGATTCCAGTAATTTTAGCGGGGGGGAAAGGCGAAAGATTTTTTCCCCTCAGTCGTCAAAATAATCCTAAACAATTTTTAGCCCTTGATGGTAGCGACAAAACTTTACTTCAAGCTACGGGTGATCGCCTGTTTAAACTAACAGAAAATTGGCAAGATTTATGGGTAATAACATCGGGAAATTTAGCCAGTAAAATTAAACAACAATTGCCTGAATTATTATTAGAAAATATCTTAGTTGAGCCAATCGGAAAAGATACTGCCCCGGCCGTGGCATGGGCTACTTTAGAAATAGCAAAAAAATATGGAGAAAATACAATTATTGGTTTTTTTCCGGCGGATCATTGGATCCCGAATGATCAATCTTTTCAAGCATATTTAAAAACGGCGCAAGAAATTGCTTTCAATCAAAATTGTATTGTAACTTTAGGAATTAAACCAAATTATCCTTCTACGGGTTATGGTTATATTGAACAAGGTAACATTCAAGGTGAAATTAATCAACATTTTTATTATCAAGTAAAGCGCTTCACTGAAAAGCCAAATCAAGCCACCGCCCAAGAATTTTTAAACACAGGAAAATTTAGCTGGAATAGTGGAATGTTTATCTTTAAAGCAGGTGTCATGTTGGAAGAATTAGCTAAATATACCCCTGATTTATTAACTATTTTAAAAGAAAAAGGTAAGGAAGGTTATCACGAATTAACTAAAATTAGTATTGATTATGCGGTGATGGAAAATACCCAATTAGCTTTAGTTTTACCTGTGGATTTTCCTTGGGATGATTTAGGGGATTGGAATGCTTTATTTAGATTATTTAAAACAGAAAATAATCCTAATGTTGCCATCGGTCAACATTTAGAAAAAGATACAAAAGAATGTTTAATTTTTAATAGTAATTCTGAGGAATTAATTGTCACAATTGGTTTAGATGATCTGGTAATTGTGCGGGATCAAAATGTTACTTTAATTGTGAAAAAAGATCGCACTCAGGAAATTAAACAAGTTCTAAAAGAACTGGAAAATAATCCTAATTTACAAAATTTTCTTTGATTTTTTCAGCTTAAAAATTATCAAAAAAAGCCAGATTAACGATCGCATCACCTTGGTTAACTAAAGGGTTTTGAGTATGACCAATAATGATACCAGAAGCGGTAGCTTTAACTTTAGATTGACTTTCGCCAACGGCATCAAAAATAAGGGCGATCGTTTGTTTTTGCTTGACTTTTTCCCCCAATTTTACCTTTAAATGTAAAATACCACTGCGATTGGCACGAATCCAACTAGATTGACGTGATTCTAAACTTAATTTTTCTTTAACAACATCCTCTGAAAAATTATACATTTCTAAGGCTTTCATTACTCTTAAAATCCCTTTAACACCTACTTTAATTCCTTGACGATCTAATCTTAAAGCCTCTCCTCCCTCATATAATAAAACCGGAATCCCCTTTTTACTGGCGGCCTGTCTTAAAGAACCGTCTCTGGTGGTAGAATGGAGCATTAAAGGTGCTCCAAAAGCTTTGGCGATTTTATACGTCTCTGAATCCTCTAAATTGGCTCTGATTTGAGGTAGATTAATCCGGTGAATAGCGGCGGTATGTAAATCAATCCCATGGGTGCAACGGTTGACTATTTCTTTCATAAATAAATTGGCTAAACGGGAGGCCAGAGAGCCGTTAGCAGACCCCGGAAAACTACGGTTAAGATCACGGCGATCGGGCAAATAGCGAGACTGTTCAATAAAACCGAAAATATTAACGATCGAAACGGCAATTAAAGTCCCCCGTAACTTTTTGGGTTTAATTTGTTGGGTAACTTGACGAATAATCTCGATCCCGTTAATTTCATCCCCATGAATGGCCGCACTTAACCACAATTTCGCCCCATCTTCCACCCCATTAATTACCGTGACAGGTAAAGAAATCATTGTTTGAGTAGGAAGATGAGCCACTGGAATTTCTAAATGACGACATTCCCCTTTTGCAATTTTTTCTCCTGCTATTTCAATCATGATTAATTATTAATTAGTTGATGTGTTATAATCTATTTTATCATTAAATATGATACTATAATTAATAATTAAATTAAGAATTAAAAGCATAATGATGAATTATAGATCTCCCCAACAATCTCTCAATAAAGCTTTTCTCAAGGTAAAATTAACTCGTGAGCAGTTTGAGCTTTTTAAAATTAATTTAAGTCAATTAATTTTAAAAACTAATAGTCAGGAATCGGAAGAATTTAATAAAAATTTATTAATTAATTTTTTGCGTGATACCTATTATCATGATCAATTTTTAATTAATACTAAAAATAAGCAAGATCTAGTTATTTATCATGGTAAAAATCACACGGATCCAGTTAATGTAATTTTTGAGACGAAAAAAGTTAATGAAAAAAAAGATTTTCCTAGTTTAACTAATCTCAATTGTAAGGCTTTACAGCAGTTACTTTTGTATTATCTACAGGAAAGAATTATCAATAAAAATTTAGATGTTAAACATTTAATTATTACTAATAATTTACAATGGTTTATATTTGATAGTCAAGTTTTTGAAAAATATTTTGTTAATGATAAATCTTTTGTTAAACAGTTTATTGATTTTTCTGAAAATCGTTTAACTGGGAAAAAAACTGATTATTTTTATCAAGAAATTGCTCAACCTTTCATTGAAAAGGTTAAAGATAATAGACCTCTCTATAATATAATAGAAATAAAAAAATTAAGCTATCATCAACAAAAATTTTAAGGAGAAATAACAAAAATGAGTAATTATACTTGGCAATATATTCAAGATCACAAACAAGCAACTAAAAGATTATTAGGAATTAATTATGAACAATTAGAACTGCTAATCGCACATCTTTTGATCTTGGAGAAACAAGCAAAAGAAGAATCCGAAAAACAAAAAACTAGAATTATCAATTCCGGTGGTGGTAGAGAGAGTAAACTTTCAAAAGAAAACCAGATTATTTTGACTTTAATTTATTTAAGACATCACCTGAGTTTTCAACTATTAGGTATCGTCTTTCAAGTAAGTGAATCAACGGCGAATAATTTGTTTGATTATTGGCAAAAAATTATGAGAGAAGCTTTGCCATGCTCTTTACTAGAACAAGTAAAAAAGTCCCCAGAAAAAATAGAAGAAATGTTGGAAAAGTTGAAGGAAAATGAATTGTTAGTAGATAGTGAAGAACAGCCAAGACAGAGACCTTTAGACTATGAAGAACAGAAAAAATATTATAGTGGAAAAAAATGTGAACATACTTTTAAAAATCAATTAATTAGTCTTCCAAAAGGCCGAGATATTGTGGATGTGGTGGCGGGAAAACCAGGGCCTTCAAGTGATATTAACATTTGTCGTCAAAATCTCAAGAAGTTTGGGATGGATCAAAGGTTTAAAGGGGATAAAGCTTATGTGGGAGAGCCACAAATTATCACCCCAAAGAAAAAACCGAAAAAAGGAGTATTAACTCAGGAAGAAAAAGAAGAAAATAAAAAGATTTCATCGGTCAGAATATTTATAGAACATTTAATTAGAATCATAAAAATATGGCGAGTAGCAAGAGAAAGATTTAGATTAAGAAAAGATAAATATCATACCATTTACAAAAAGTAAGTTCAGGGTTAGTATAGGAATAGATTAACAGGAGCAATAGTATGTCAGGAATATCAAAAATAGAAGTAATTGAATCAGCAGATACACTAAAAAATCTCATGAAACAACAAAAAACAGCTTTGAATTTTGCCAAAGTTCAAGCTTTATATCTTTGGAAAATTCAAGTGGCTGAAACGATCAGATACTTAGCGGTAATGATGGGGCGTAGTGAGAGAACAATTTACGAATGGTTTCACTTATATAAGACGGAAGGATTAGACGCATTATTACAAGAACATAATAAAACAGGAAGACCAAAAAAACTAGAGCTAGAAACAGTTGCTCTAGTCAAAAAAGAATTAAGTGAGCCTCAAGGATTTAACAGTTACCAAGAAATAAAAATATGGTTATTTACTTGTCAAGATATTGAGATAAGTTATACCACAATACATCAATTAGTGAGATACGAATTAGGGGCAAAATTAAAAGTACCACGTCCTTATCATGAGTATCAAAATGAAGGGGTAATATCCGTATTTAAAGAGTATTTACCCATAAGATTAAAAGGCATAATAGCTCAAATAAAAGAGAAATGGGGGGATACTAAAAATATTTGTTACTGGTGTCAAGATGAAACTAGATTGGGTTTTAGGACAGAATTAGGAAGGAAAATAACTTTAAAAGGAGTCAAACCAGAACAAGAATTACAATGGCATTATGACTATTATTATCTTTATGGATTAATCGAAGTCCAAAATGGCAAAAGTTTTTTCTATGAACTATCTCATTTTAATAGTGAATGCTTTGGTAAATATTTAAAAGAATTTAGTAAAGAATATCCCGATGAGATTCATATAATACAGTTAGATAATGCACCTTGTCATAGAGCAAAAAAGTTAGAAGTACCTGAGAATATAATTTTGTTATTTCAACCACCTTATTGTCCAGAAGTAAATCCGATTGAAAGACTGTGGTTATATATCAAACAACAGTTAAAAAATATCTGGTTTAAGAACTTAGATGATGTCAAAAATAAAGTAGCTAATATCTTAAATAATTTACAAGAAGATTTTATCCTGTCTTTAGCAGGTTGGGATTATATTGTTAATGCTTTATCTGTGTAGCTACTTTTTGTAAATGGTATTAGATTTTTCTTAACCAAAGACTAGAACCCTCACATTGTACATTAACATCTTTGCGTCCTCGATTGAAATAATTAGGCAAAGCTTTTTTCAATTCTTGGGGAAATTTTTTAGCTAAAAAAGAATTATGAAACATAATTTCATAATCATTATTATGAGTTAAAAAAGCTCTCCAAAGATAAATTTCATTCCAAACTTTTCCCACTTCATAAAACTCAGGCGGATATTCAAAAGGATAAAACATTTCATGAATATGAATAATAACACCCGATTGAAGACGGGGCAAAATATTAAAAGCTAAATAATTAACTTCACTGCCTAATTTACTCACATGAGATGTATCTAAAAACAGAAGATCTCCTGCTTTTAAATTTTCAAATATTTTTAAGTCAACATCTTGAACTTTTTGATAAATTTTAGTTAATTTCCTTTCATTTTGAAATAGATTTTCAATGCGCTGAGGATATGGTTCAATGATAGTAATATCCATTGGTTGATCCCTAAAACAATGATCATTTAGATCTAACATTAAGGTAGTGCTATTTCCTCCTCCCACATCAATTATTTTTTGTGGTTTAAGATGATTTAATAAACAGAAAAAGACGGTGGCATCGGGATAAGAATAATAGTAATTATTATAATAAAAGCGATAATCCTCTTTTTTATTAATGGGAAATGGTAAAATTTGATCATGATAAATTGCAATTGTTTCTAATAATTGAAGTTGTTTTTCAATATTAAAATTGATCCCAAATTCACTATTACTACTGATTTCTAAATTATCGGTTTGATAAACATTTTGAAAATCTTGATCAGAGGGAATGGGAGAATAAAAATGTCCGGGGGGAACGAATTTCATCACGTCACAAACCCTATTACAAACTGGCTTAATGCCTTGACGAAAAATTTTTTTGATTAGATTTTTGAAGGAAAACATATTAAAAAGATCCTAACTAATTCTCAATTAATCTAGCTGATTGAAAAAATAATAAATATATTACCATTGTATCAAATTTATCCCCAAACACAACTCACAAAATCAGAATTATTAATTTTAGATATTCTGATTAATCTATTGCAAATTGTTAAGATTTTATGGTTAGATCTTTGTTTAAAAATTTTTTTGATTATGTAATATAAAATTATGTTACAATTGTAGTGGGTCAAAAGATGAGAAAAATCGTTACAAATTAACATAACTTAACAAAATATAATAGTAGAACTCATTTTAAAATAAAGTTTAATGAAAAAAGCTTGATCTTTTTAGGAAAGATGATAAATTAATAATTGAAGCTAATAGAAAGCTTCCCTGGCAGAGATAACAGCCAATGTTAAGTGAACTAATTAACTTTTGTTAAGTTAATTTTGTTAAATAAAATTAATAAAATTAAAATTATTTAATCAAATTAAATTTTTGAAAGTTAGAGTTAGTTTATCGTCCGATTAAGTACAATTAGCTTGAAAAAACCAATTAGCTTAAAAAAAGAGGTAAAAAAAGCTGTTTCATTTACAATCTGTCTCGTTCCAAAACAATAGCACCCGTTCTGAAAATAGATATTTCCGTTAATTAGTTAGAAAGGGAGTTTAAGCGAGTATTTTTAATAAATACGGCTACTCTGGGTATAATCAACTAGATTTGGAAATCAACTAGAGAGTAAGACTTGGGTGCTGTTGTTTTGTGTCTAATTAATAGGATTAAAGGGAATTTTACGATACACTAAAGATTGACTTTTAATCAAATCAATCTTAAAAAAATGGACAATACTTTTGATCTTGCTTTGTATGCTAAATATTGTGGTTATGCAACCATTATTTTTTTAGTTTTAACAATTATTGCTTTTATTTTTAAATGGGGTTTTCGCTTCCGTTTCGTGGGTGTGACTAGCTTTATGGGGGTAGTGACGGCTAGTATTTTTGCTTTAAGTTTGGGTTTATTTACCCCTATCAGGATTGAGGGAGCGATCCGTTATCATTTAGTGTATGATAATGGGGCTAATCAAGCGGTGATAACTGTTCCAGCCTCTATTAATCAACAGGAAATAGATGCAACTTTACGTCAGGCGGCCGAAGATTTATTTTCCCCCGGAAGATTAGGTTTAGGTGGAGATCAATTAATTATTAGAATGCGCTCTATTTTTCATGTGAAAAATGGCATTTCTCAACCTCTTTATTTAGGTGAAGTTAAACGATCTTTAGCTAATCGTCAAGATGAAAAGATGGAGATTAAAATATTTACTGATAATTTTAAAAAATTAAGTTCTTAATTTATTGCTCTTACCCCCTAACCTTTATGATAAAGGGAAGGGGGGGTTTATTTAATAATTATTGATTTAAGATTATAACTGCTGTATTTTTTTATGACATGGGAAATAATTGCTCATCGTGGTTTGTCGGAGATCGCTCCTGAAAATACTTTAATTGCTTTTGAAAAAGCGATCAAAAATAAAGCTGATGGACTAGAATTTGATTTACAATTATCGGCGGATCATCAGTTTGTTATTATTCATGATTTAACTTTAGATCGTACTAGCAATAGTCAAGGGAAAGTAAAAGATTTAACCTTAGAAGAATTAAAACAATTAGATCTGGGTTCATGGTTTGATCCTCAATTTAAAGAGGAAAAAATCCCCACTTTAAGAGAAGTTTTTAAGTTATGTCAACCTCACATTTTAAAGTTATATCTTGAAGTAAAAGATGCTAAAAAATGGCAGGAGCAAGATATAATTAAGTTAATTAATTTAATTAATCAGGAACAAAGTCACAATGAAATTTATCTTATTTCTTTTGAACATGAATTTTTAAAAAGAATCCGTCAATTTGATTTAAAGATTAAACTAGGTTATAATGTTAAGACAAGAGCAAGTTTTTTCGATGCTTTAAACTTAGCAAAAAAAGATCAAGGTCATTGTATTTCTAGCGAATATCACTTATTATTAAATAATCATGATTTAATTAATAAAGCTCATGAAAATCAATTAAAAGTAATAGCTTGGACGGTGGATCATCTTGAGGAAATGGCACAATTACAACAATTGAAAATTCAAGGAATTATGACAAATAGGTTGTTATTGAGTTGAAGAATTAACATAAATTAGACTTTTTGCACAAGTTAGGGGATAAGTAATAAATAATACATAATAAGTAATAAATAATTTGTAATAATTTGTGGTTCGGTCTATTTTCTTATGTTTTTAGCTCAAGTAAACCTAGAATTTTTAATGGATTGAGTTTGATTTATTTTAACCATTTGACAAAAAAGTTTATGAATAATCTCTCAAAAATCAAAATTTTAATTGTTGATGATGATAGCGATCATCGAATGCTTTATCGCTGTTATCTTGAAAATGATCATAATTATCAATATGATATTATTGAAGCCGAAAATTTAAAATTAGCCTTAAAATTATGGGAAAATCAAAGCCCAGATTTAGTATTACTTGATTATATGCTTCCCGATGGTAATGGTTTAGATTTTCTTAAAAGTTTATCTAATGATAATTTGGTTAAATTACCTATTATTATGTTAACTGCTCAAGGTAATCAAAAAATTGCGATCGAGGCGATGAAATTAGGGGCTTCTGATTATTTATCTAAACTTGAAATTAATCAATTTTCCCTTTGCTTGGCCGTGACTCAAGTTTGTGAAAAAATTATTTTAAATCGTCAAATTTTACGATCACAACAAAAAGAAAAAATTATTAATGATATTGCCTTAAGAATTAGACAATATCTTGATTTAGATACGGTTTTAAACCAGATCGTTACGGAAGTTAAAAACTTTTTAGAAGCCGATCGAGTGATTATTTATCAATTTGATTTAGATTTTAATGGAGTGATCGTAGCTGAGGCCGTCAACCCCCCTTGGAAAGAATCTTTACATCAGAAGATCGCTGATACTTGTTTTTATCAAAATAAGGATAAAACCCTTTATGGTGATGAGGTTTTAGTGATCAATGATATTTACCAAGCCAATCTGAGTCCCTGTCATTTAGAATTATTAGAACGGTTTGAAGTTAAAGCCAATTTAGTTGTACCCATTATCCTGACAGAACCAAATCAAATCAGTCTTTGGGGCTTATTGATCGTCCATCAATGTTGCACCCCCAGACAATGGGAAACTCTTGAAATTAAATTATTACAACGTCTATCGGTTCAATTGGCGATCGCTGTACAACAAGCCAATCTTTACCACTCCCTCGAACAAAAAGTAGCAGAGCGTACCATCGAACTAGAAAATAGTAAACAAAGCTATTTAAACCTAGTTTCAACTTCTCCAGTGGGGATTTTTCGCCTTGATGCACAGGGTAAATATATTTATGCCAATGAAAAAATTAGTGCCATTACAGGAGAAATTCCCGAAATTGGCACTCGCCCCAATTGCCATCAAATCTTACACCCCGAAGATGCTCAGTTTGTAATCACCAAATTTGCACAATGTCAGCAAGAACATGTCCCCTTTAAAGAACAATATCGCTATTTAAACTCAGATAGTACTATTATTTGGGTTTATGCCCAATTATTTCCCGAATATGATTATCAAGGTAATTTTATTGGTTATATTGGCACTTTAACGGATATTAATGAGCAAAAACAAGCTCAACAAAAATTAGAACAAATTAATCAAGAATTAGAAATAAAAGTACAACAACGCACTCAAGAATTATTAAAAATTAATAGTTTACAAGAGGCAATTCTTAACAGCACCATCTATTCAATTGTTTCCACTGATGTTAATGGAATTATTCAAAGTTTTAATCAGGGAGCGCAAAGAATGTTAGGTTATCTGGCCGAAGAAGTCATCGGTAAATGTACCCCTGAAATTTTCCATGATCCTAAAGAAATCATCGAAAAAGCTCAACTTTTATCCGTTGAATTAAATCAGACAATTGAGCCTAATTTTGAAGTATTTGTGGCTAAATCTCGCCACAATATTCTTAATCAAGAAGAATGGACTCATATTAGTAAAAATGGTTTACGTTTTCCCGTTTTTCTCTCTATTACTACTATTACCAATGAATTAGGGGAAATTATTGGTTTTTTGGGCGTTGGCCAAGATCTGAGCGAACGCAAAGCCGCCGCCAAAGCCCTCCAAGATAGTCAAGCCCGATGGCAATTTGCCTTAGAAGGCACAGGAGACGGCATTTGGGACTGGAATCTCCAAACTCAAGAGGTTTTCTACTCCTCTAATTGGAAAGCAATGTTAGGTTATCAGGATCATGAAATTATTAATCATGCCAGAGAATGGATTAATTTAATTCATCCAGATGAGCGCGAATACTGTTTAAATTATGCTCAAAGTTATGTTAGGGGTGACATTAATGTTTATGAGCTAGAACACCGTTTACGCTGTCAAGATGGCAGTTATAAATGGATTTTGTCCCGTGGTAAACTGATCGAAAGAACAGAAGATGGACAACCCTTGCGTTTAATTGGCACTCATACGGATATTACGGAACGCAAAGCCGCCACTAAAGCCCTCCAAGAAAGTCAAGCTAGATGGCAATTTGCGTTAGAAGGTACGGGGGATGGAGTTTGGGATTTTAATTTACAAACTTTAGAAAAATTTTATTCCACCCAGTGGAAACAAGTATTAGGTTATGGTGAAAATGAAATCGGTACGGATAACTCTGATTGGAGAAATTTAGTTCATCCTGAAGATTTAGCCTCTTGTGATAGCCTTTTTCAACAACATTTAAGGGGCGAAATTCCCATTTATCAAAATGAATACCGGATGCGTTGTAAAAATGGTGATTATAAATGGATTTTATCCCGTGGCAAAATTATTGAATGGGCTGAAGATGGACAACCTTTGCGAGTAATTGGAATTATTACAGATATTAGCGATCGCAAAATGGCAGAATTAGAACGGGAAAAATTAACCCAAAGGCTTAATCTGGCTTTAGCATCGGGTTTGATCGGTTCTTGGGATTGGGATATGATTAAGAATGTGATTACTTGGGATCAAAGGATGTTTCAACTTTATGGCCTCCCATCTAATCATAATCATTTTATGACTGAAATAAAATATCAAGTTTGGGCTAAAGCTGTTCATCCTGAAGATCTTGAGTGTGCAGAAAACAGTGTAAATCTGGCTTTGTCAGGAAAAGAGAAATATAATCCTGAATTTAGGATTATTCGGCCTGATGGCACGATTCACCATATTAAGGCTTATGGTGAGGTGGTAAGGGATGCGCAAGGTAATCCCCAACGGATGATCGGAGTTAATATTGATATTAGCGATCGCAAAGAAGCCGAAGCTCTGTTACAACGTACCAATCAAGAATTAATGAGTGCTACCCGTCTTAAAGATGAATTTCTGGCAAATATGAGTCATGAACTGCGCACCCCTTTAAATGCGATTTTAGGCATGACAGAAGCCCTATTAGAAGAAATTTTTGGTCAAATTAATCAAAAACAAAAGCAATTTTTAGAAACGATTGATAGTAGTGCTAATCATTTACTTTCATTAATTAATGATATTTTAGATGTGGCCAAAATTGAATCGGGTCAAATTGAGTTAGAACGCCACCCTGTCAATATTTCCGCCTTATGTCAATCAAGTTTAACTTTTATTAAACAATCTGCCCTCAAAAAACGGATTCAAGTTCAGGTTAAAATCCCCTTTCATTTACCTGCCTTAGATGGGGATGAACGGCGACTGCGCCAAGTTTTAATTAATTTACTCAATAATGCGGTTAAATTTACCCCTCAAGGTGGTCAAATCACCTTAAAAGTGAGTGTTATTAATAATTTAGACGATTCTAATTATCTTCGTTTAGCTATTATAGATACTGGAATCGGTATTTCCTCTGATAATATTAAAAAATTATTTAAACCATTTATACAAATTGATAGTTCCCTCAGTCGTCAATATGAGGGTACGGGCTTAGGTTTGGCTTTAGTTAAAAATATTGTAGAATTACACGGTGGTAAGGTTAGTGTGAGCAGTACGGAAGGTCAAGGTAGTGCTTTTATGATTGATTTACCCTATCTTACTTCTGAGGGAATTTCCCCTTCAGATCCAAAGATTAATCCTTCTGCTGGTGACTACATTTTAGATGAGGAAACTCAAATTGAAATTTCACCTTTAATTCTTTTAGCAGAGGATAATGCGGCTAATGTGATGACGGTTTCAAGTTATTTGACGGCGAAAGGTTATAATCTGATTGTGGCCAGAAATGGACATGAAGCCATTATTATGACCCAATCGCAAAAGCCTGATTTAATTATTATGGATATTCAGATGCCCAAAATGGACGGTTTAGAAGCGATTAAATATATCCGTAATCAGTTTAAATTAACTGAAATACCGATTATTGCTTTAACGGCCTTGGCCATGGAGGGCGATCGAGAAAAATGTTTAGCAGTGGGGGCTACGGAATATTTAAGTAAACCTGTTAAATTAAAAAATTTAGTAGATATGATCGAAAAATTATTAAAAAATTAACCTCACCCCTACCCCAGCAGGGTATTTTCAAAGTCAAGGTAAAAATACAATTCTGAGTTCAATTTATTGAACGATCACTGTTAGCAATGAAATTAATTTCATTGCGAGTGAATTACTCACCGTGATCTCTTAAAGTATTGATACCGCCTTGAAATGAATTTCAAGACTAATATAAATTAAGTTCAATGAATTGAACTTAATTTATATTAGAAATTATCACTTTTTTAATAATTTTTGATTTATTAATCTTAAAAATAAGTGAAAAAGCCTAACATAAAAAGATTACAAAGATCATAAAAATTGACTTTGAAAACGCCCTGCAGTGGGAGCAGGGTATTTTCAAAGTCAAGGTAAAAATACAATTCTGAGTTCAATTTATTGAACGATCACTGTTAGCAATGAAATTGATTTCATTGCGAGTGAATTACTCGCCGTGATCTCTTAAAGTATTGATACCGCCTTGAAATGAATTTCAAGACTAATATCAATCGTTCAATGAATTGAACTTAATTTATATTAGAAATTATCACTTTTTTAATAATTTTTGATTTATTAATCTTAAAAATAAGTGAAAAAGCCTAACATAAAAAGATTACAAAGATCATAAAAATTGACTTTGAAAACGCCCTGCAGTGGGAGCAGGGTATTTTCAAAGTCAAGGTAAAAATGCAATTGTGAGTTCAATTTATTGAACGATCACTGTTAGCAATGAAATTGATTTCATTGCGAGTGAATTACTCGCCGTGATCTCTTAAAGTATTGATACCGCCTTGAAATGAATTTCAAGGCTAATATAAATCGTTCAATGAATTGAACTTAATTTATATTAGAAATTATCACTTTTTTAATAATTTTTGATTTATTAATCTTAAAAATAAGTGAAAAAGCCTAACATAAAAAGATTACAAAGATCATAAAAATTGACTTTGAAAACGCCCTGCAGTGGGAGCAGGGTATTTTCAAAGTCAAGGTAAAAATGCAATTGTGAGTTCAATTTATTGAACGATCACTGTTAGCAATGAAATTGATTTCATTGCGAGTGAATTACTCACCGTGATCTCTTAAAGTATTGATACCGCCTTGAAATGAATTTCAAGGCTAATATAAATCGTTCAATGAATTGAACTTAATTTATATTAGAAATTATCACTTTTTTAATAATTTTTGATTTATTAATCTTAAAAATAAGTGAAAAAGGCTAACATAAAAAGATTACAAAGATCATAAAAATTGACTTTGAAAACGGCCTAGGATCAAAGGGGTGAGGGCGTTAACTTATGATATTGACAGCCAGAAGTACAAGTTTCTTTAATTTCTACCGCATAAAGGCCGGGTAAATTCATTGCTTCTAATTTCTCATAAATCCATTTAGCTAAAGCCTCAGAAGTAGGATTTTCTAGGCCTGTGGATTCGTTTAAATAATAATGATCTAAATATTGATCTAATAAGGGTTTAATATATTTTTTAATATCTCCATAATCCATAATCATACCTTTTTTTGCCCCTTCAGTAATTAAACTATTACCTTTAATATAAATTTTACCCGTCCAACTATGGCCATGTAAACGGCTACATTTCCCATCATGAAAGGGCAAACGATGGGCGGCCTCAAAACTAAATTCTTTATAAATAATCCATTGTTGTGATGTCAAATTGGTCATAAAAATTTAAGATTATAGCTTTTTTACAATTGACAATTGAGCATGGAAAGTTAACAATTACTTTTTTAATTTGTCACTTGTCCACCGTTAACTGTCAACAGATAACCTACAATTGTATCAAATTTATTTCTATTTAACTAATGATTCCCGATTGTGAGAAAATTTTTTAAGGCTAAGTTTTTAATCAAAATACAACTTATATGAAAATTGCCATTTTATCCCAAGATAATTCCCTTTATTCCACTAAAAGATTAAAAGAAGCAGGAGAAAAAAGAGGCCATGAAATGAGAATAATCAATTATTTACGCTGTTATATGAATATTACTTCCCAGAAGCCTTCGGTGATGTATAACGGTAAACCTTTAGAAAATTTTGATGCGATCATCCCTCGCATTGGTGCTTCTCGTACTTTTTACGGTACGGCCGTAGTTAGACAATTTGAAGTAATGGGGGTTTTTAGTGCTAATGAGTCTCAAGCTATCTCTCGATCGAGGGATAAATTACGTTGTTTACAAATTTTAGCACGGGAGGGAGTTGGTTTACCTGTAACGGGTTTTGCCCATGCCACTCAAGATATTGATGGTTTAATTGAGACGGTGGGAGGTGCGCCTTTAGTGATTAAATTATTAGAAGGTACTCAAGGCATCGGCGTGGTTTTAGCGGAAACCCATCAAGCGGCCAAGTCGGTGATCGAGGCTTTTCGGGGTTTAGAGGCCAATATTTTAGTACAGGAATATATTAAAGAGGCTCAAGGGGCTGATCTGCGTTGTTTTGTGGTGGGAAATAAAGTTATTGCTTCCATGAAACGTCAAGGGGCGGAGGGTGAGTTTAGATCTAATTTACATCGGGGGGGTAAGGCTCAAAAAGTTAGACTTACTCCAGAGGAAAGAAATATTGCCCTGCGATCGGCTAAAGCGATGGGTTTAAGTATTGCGGGGGTTGATCTGCTAAGATCAAATCATGGCCCGGTGGTGATGGAGGTTAATTCTTCTCCAGGGTTAGAGGGCATTGAAAAAGCAACGCACATAGATGTGGCTAGTAAAATTATTGAATTTGTGGAAAAAAATGCGATTTATGGCAATCTTAAAGATAAAATTCAATATTAATTAATTACAAAGTCAATGAAGAATTAAAAGAGAAATTAGTTAATTGTTCAATCTTCTGTAATTAAATTTGGTAACATTGAATACAAAAATCAAGAGAAATACAATAAGTAAAACTTATCTTACTCAAAAACTTTGATTCAACCTTCAGTTAAATATAGCAATCCTAAATAGGTTGTGGCAAAATTCCATATTGATAAAGTTTGGGGAAATCAAATATTTGACCATGCGCAAAAAACTTAAATAGCCACTTTACTATTTTAAATGATTTACATAAATGATAGAATTGTCTAATAAAATTTTTCACTTGTAGCCAAATATCTTCTACCGGATTTTGTTCTGGAGCATTAGGGGCAAATTTATGACAAGTAATTAACCATTCTTCTTCCAATAAATCTTGATTTATTATAGTTAAATACTCCCTAAATTCTTTTGAGTCATGATAGGTTGCTCCATCCCAAAATATTGCTAATCTTTTTCCTTTTCTTTTTGATAGTAAATACTTGATAAATTTGATCGTATTTTCTGTATTTCCACTTTCATATTCTTTGACAATAAATTCTTTAGTTTGATAGTCTAATGCCCCATAATAAGTTTGTCGGCTTTTTTCATTTTTAATGGGAATTTCTATTCTTTGATCTGTTCTTCCCCAAACATAACCTAAAATGTCTCCCCAAAGTAAATGACATTCATCAATCATAAACACTACAAGCTCTCCACTCTCTATTTCTTCTTTCCAAATCTCTAATTTTTCACTGATTTCTTTTTTTTTAGCTTCGACTAATTCGTCATTTTTAGCCGGATTCTTTTTTGAGTTTTTTCCAACTTATTTTCGCTTCTTTGAGCAAACTATAATAACTTTGATTGGATTTATAAATAATATTATATTCTCGCTCTAAATAAATTTTTAAATCTGATAATCTTAAATATTCTTGCTCTCTTAACCAATTAATAACTTGGTCTTTTTCTTCTGGTTTTAATTCACTTTTAGTTCCTTTAAACTGTAATTTCAAGCTTTCTACTCCACAAAAAAGAGCTTGATTTTTCCACATACTAATAAAGCTATGAGAAACTTGTAATAATTCTTTTACTTCATGGTATGATTTTCCTTCTAAAATCATTTTGACAGCTAAAGCCCTTTTTATTTCTTTAGCCTCTTTTGTTTGATTGATAAAATCATTTAACTCAGAAATAATGTTCATTTTTTTTTCCTTGAATTTAGATTATAATTAATATTATATCTGTTATGACCTATTTAGGATTGCTATAAATAATTAATCACATTAGTGGTGTGGCTCTCCCACATAAGCTTTATCCCCTTTAAACCTTTGATCTATCCCAAACTTCTTGAGATTTTGACGACAAATGTTAATATCACTTGAAGGCCCTGGTTTTCCCGCAACCACATCCACAATATCTCGGCCTTTTGGAAGACTAATTAATTGATTTTTAAAAGTATGTTCACATTTTTTTCCACTATAACATTTTTTCTGTTCTTCATAGTCTAAAGGTCTTTCTCTTGGCTGTTCTTCACTATCTACTAATAATTCATTTTCCTTCAATTTTTCCAACATTTCTTCTATTTTTTCTGGGGACTTTTTTACTTGTTCTAGTAAAGAACATGGCAAAGCTTCTCTCATAATTTTTTGCCAATAATCAAACAAATTATTCGCCGTTGATTCACTTACTTGAAAGATGATACCTAATAGTTGAAAACTCAGGTGATGTCTTAAATAAATTAAAGTCAAAATAATCTGGTTTTCTTTTGAAAGTTTACTCTCTCTACCACCACCGGAATTGATAATTCTAGTTTTTTGTTTTTCGGATTCTTCTTTTGCTTGTTTCTCCAAGATCAAAAGATGTGCGATTAGCTGTTGTAATTGTTCATAATTAATTCCTAATAATCTTTTAGTTGCTTGTTTGTGATCTTGAATATATTGCCAAGTATAATTACTCATTTTTGTTATTTCTCCTTAAAATTTTTGTTGATGATAGCTTAATTTTTTTATTTCTATTATATTATAGAGAGGTCTAATGATCCAGTTTTTAAAAATTTTGGGTTTAGATTTTTCTTTTAATAAATTTTCAGCTATTTGATACCATTCTTTTCTTAATTTTACCTCTTGAGGATTATTACTATTAGTTAATTTTCTACCCTTTAATTCGGGATGTTTTTGATTAAAAATTAAATCTACTTCTTGATAAAATAAACTTTTATTATTATATAATTTAGATACTTTTTGATCTATACAATTACTCATTTTTATTTCATCATAATTAAGACAACTTTCCGATGGTTGTTGATGATTTTGATTTAATAAACTTCTGCCCCATGCAAAAGTAATTATTCCGGGTAATAAAATAAAGGTTATAATAATTGCTGTCTTTTTTAACTTTGGTAAAGAAGATTTTTGATGAGATTGATTAACTACAGACGGATTAATATTTTGGTGATTAGCAGATAATAATTGACCAAAATTAAGCCAAAATGAATTAATAATATTACTTAAATTTTCTAAATAATTAATCTGAAATTTTGGGGTTGGATCAGGAACTAAAACTGTTAAAGTAGTAGGCGTTTTAGCGTTAGACTGGGCTAAATTTTGACTTAATTGATAACGGTTTAATTCAGCTAAAATTTCATCGGCCGATTGATAACGATGAAAATGATTTTCTTCGATCATTTTATTTAAAATTTTAGTTAAATTAGGATCAATATTAACTTTATTTTCCCAATGCCAAACCGTTGTATTATCAGTGCTAAGAGTTTGTAAATGATTAGGAGTTTCTCCCGTTAAAAGAACAATACAAGTTACTCCTAAAGCGTAAAGATCACTACAGGGAAAAGCTTGACCTCTTAATATTTGTTCATTGGGAACATAGCCTATTTTACCAATTTTTGTTAAATTAAAACCTCCTAATAATTGGGATGCTTGATTAGAGGCAATTTTAACTGCTCCAAAATCAATTAAAATGGGTTTTTGATCTTGATTTCTTTTTAAAATATTGTCTGGTGAAATATCACGATGAATTACATTTTGTTGATGAAGATAGCTTAAAACGGGTAACAGATCTTCTAAAAATTTAATGATTTCAGTTTGGGATAATTTTAAACCATTATAACTATTTCCTTCGATATATTCTTGAACAAAAAATAGACGATTTTGACCATTAATAATTATAGATAATAGTTCATAAAATTTAGGGATTTGGGGATGATTTAGTTGTTGTAAAATACCAACTTCTCGATTAAATAATTCTTGGGCTTTAGTAATAGCAGAAGCCGTAGAAACTTTAGGAGCAAATTCTTTTAATAGACGTTTTTCTCCCGTAGTAATTAATTCAGCTAAATAGGCATCACCAAAACCTCCTTGTCCTATTAATTTAATGATTTTATAATTATTATTAATAATTGTATCTTTTGCTAAAGATGAAAGAGTTATTTCCATTGTAATTGGGTGTTTTTGATTTGTGATTTGTGATTGATTATTATTAAATGTTCACCGTTTACTGTTCACTTTTGACTGTTTACTTTTGACTATTTCTAGCGTAATCATCTTGAAAACGAATAATATCATCTTCACCCAAATATTCGCCATTTTGCACTTCAATAATAACTAAAGGAATCACTCCTGGATTTTCTAAACGATGAAGATGACATTGGGGAACATAAGTAGACTGATTACTTCCTAAAATCATTTCTCGATCGCCACAGATAACTTTAGCCGTACCTGAGACAACGATCCAATGTTCACTGCGGTGATAGTGCATTTGCAGACTTAAACGGTGGCCGGGATTAACTTCTATGCGTTTGATTTTATAGCCATTTCCTTCTTCTAAAGTGGTAAATGATCCCCAAGGACGCATTTCAGTGGGATTAATTTTACTATTGTTGATTAAGGTTTCTGCCGTTTGAACCATTTTAAATAAAATCCTTTAAACTAGATTAACTTATTCCTATCTTGACATATTTTTTTGTGATTGGTAATTAGTCTGATCTTAATGATAAAATTAATTATTAATTAATAATAAAATTTAATCATTTTCTTTTTTCAAAATTCCATGAGTGTTCAAATTCAATTTTTACCCGATGATATTATGATTGAGGCTCAGGCCGGTGAATCTTTATTAGATGTGGCCGAAAAAGCCGGAATTTTTATTCCTACAGGCTGTTTAATGGGAACTTGTCACGCTTGTGAGGTAGAATTAGACGATGGGACAAATATTTGTGCTTGTATTACGGCCGTTCCCAGAGGTAAAGATCATTTAACAATCCATCTTTATGGCGATCCTACATGGTAATATCAGTGGACGGTGATCACTAACCAGTAAATATATTATTTCTCTATTCCCTACTTATTACTTAATTATGATAACTGTAGCATTACCAAAAGGCGGATTATTAAAAGATTGTATTGAAATTTTTAAAAAAGTTGGTTTAGATTTTTCTGCTTTTTTAGATCCTGATAATCGTCAATTACAAATTGAGGATCCCACAGGCACAGCCAAAGCTTTATTAGTTAGAACCCATGATGTGCCTGTCTATGTGGAATATGGTCAGGCTCAATTGGGCATTGCTGGTTATGATGTCTTGAGGGAAAAAAAGCCCGTTGTCGCCCATTTAACGGATCTAAAATTTGGTTATTGTCGTCTATCTGTAGCGGTTAAAGCTAATAGTAATTATCGGCGATCGCAGGATCTGCCTCATCATGGGCGAGTAGCCTCAAAATTTGTGAATTGTGCTAAAGAGCATTTTCATAATATAGATTTACCAGTAGAAATAGTTCCCCTTTATGGTTCAGTGGAATTAGGCCCGATTACGGAAATGTCCGAGGCGATCGTTGATCTGGTCTCATCAGGAAGAACCTTAAAAGATAATGGCTTAATTGAAATTGAAAAATTATTTGATAGTACCGCCCGTTTAATTGCCCATCCTTTAAGTTATCGTTTAAATAGAGATAATTTATCTAATTTAGTAACTCAAATTAATCAAGTAATTAATTAATGAACAATAGTTTTAAGCACAACAACCACCGATCTTGTTATTATCTCATTCTAATTTATTTTTAATAATTATAGTATTAACCCAAAAGTCGGTGATTTTAAAAACCCCCGACTTTTAAATCTCTCAGGTAGACAACTTTTTAATGTTTAATCATTAATATTTTTATGTTCAAATGTTGCCCATTCGACAAATTATTACAACTACAAACTACTCAAGATTGGCCTTTCTTTTATTGTATTCTTCTTGATTAATTAAGCCACGCTCAAAGGCAACTTTTAAACTGTATAATTTTTCAAAATTATTAATTTTTTTCTTTAATTTTACTTGATTTACTTCAAACTCATCTTCATCAATAACTCCCAAAGATTTTAATTCTTCTAACTTTCTTAAGTCTGCTTCTACTTCTTTTTTTATCTTCAATAATTCTTCTGCTTTTTGTTGTTCAGCCTGTTTTGCTTTAACCTCTTTTATTTTTTCCAAAATCTCCACTTTCTCTTGATCTAATTTCTCAATCGGATTAAACAATTTTGATAAACTTTCTTGATTAATAGATTCAGATTTGCGAAAATTATCAGCAACAGATTGACCTAATAAAATATACTGTTTTTGTAGCTTAATGTTAATTTCTTTAATCTGTGCTTCCAATTTAGTAATTTCATTTTGTCTTTGTAAATCTACAGTGCTTTTTGCAGAAGCTTCCGCTACACTTTCACTAAAAGATTGGGTTAAATTTTTAAAAAAGTTAGTCATAACGATTACTTCCTATTAATTACATAAGGATTAAAGTTAGATAGACTCAAGAATTTGTTGTTTTTGAAGCTTAAATTCTTCTTCAGAAATTTCATTGGCTTCATATTTTTCTTTTAATTCTTTGAGCATTTTTACAGCTTTATCATTGGTTTTATAACTACTATAATTTTGTTGAGAATTATCCGTTATATAACTTGATAAAGAAGTATTATTTTCACCTAGTTTTTTAGATGCAGAATTGACAGTAATAATTTGTTCGGCTGTCATTGTGCTAACACCGATAAAAGAAAGAAATAACATAAAATCTTCTTTATCTTTTCCAGATGGTGATCCCAAACTAGCTAAAATCATCAAAACAAAAGTATAACCTAAAATTTTCAGGGGATTAATTGCTCTGTTTAAATAAATTAATCCTGCGGGAAAAAAGATAAATGTTAATACTCCAGTTAAAACTAAATTTTTTTGAGCTAATTCACTAGCACGACTTATATCTCTTTCACTAGGAATAAAGGGATTCCAAAGAGATAAATTATCTTTTTTCATAAAGTTAATTAGAATTTATAATTAAATTTTAATTAACATTTTAAAACTAATACTTAAATCACCGTTAGCAGAAAAAACCAGATTTTACCAGTTGTTTTATTACAAAATATTAAGCAATTACCAGAAAATAACAGATTTTATTGAGTTGAAATAAGCTATAATATCTTAAAATGTTATTTGATATGTGTTTTATGAATGTTAAAGAAATGTTACAAATCGTTGATCAATGGGTATTTCATCAGACGGATCAACATTTAGATGATTTACAAAAAAAGATTATTGAGGAAATATCTCAAGGAAAGACCTATAAACAAATAGCCGATCTTTATGGTTATAATGAGGGTTATATCGGTGATGAAAGTAGGAAATTATTTAAAATTTTATCGGAAAAGTTAGGTGAAGATGTTAATAAAAATAATTTTATTTGGACTATTGAAAGAGTAATAAATTCCCAGTTTGTTAATTTTGGAACTAATCATATTAATTCTTGTCACAATCATGAATTTTCTAATAATCATAATGGGTTTAAAAGTAATCAGATTAAATTAAATAAATATGATTTAACTTTAGCTCCCCAAATCTTAAAATTTTATAATCGAGAAACTGAATTAAAAACCCTTTATAATTGGATTTTTAAAGGCGATCAGCCCTTTACCCCTACTCGTTTAATTTCAGTTTTAGGGTTGTCTGGAATAGGTAAAACTTATTTAGTTAAAAGATTTATTGATTTAAACTTAGATCAATTTGAGGTAATTATTTGGAAAACTTTAAAATTTCCCAAAAGTTTAGATTTACTGGTTAATAATATATTAAAAATTTGTAAAGTTGAAATTAAAGAAAATTTAGAAGATAAATTAAATCAATTATTTACTCTTTTTAAAGAGCAACGATGTTTAATTATTCTTGATGATTTACAAAATATTTTTATCAAAAGTCAATTAGCTGGACAATATCAAGCTAAATTTCAAAATTATCAAGATTTTTTTATAAGAATTATTGAAACTGAACATCAAAGTAATCTTATTTTAATTAGTCAAGAAGAATGTGTAGAAATGTCTTGTTTTGATCAAGAATTATATCCGGTTAAATCTTTAAATTTATTAGGTTTAGATGATATAAATATACTTAAAAATACGGGTTTAACAGATGAAGTTAATTGGTTAAAGTTAATTAATTTATATGAAGGTAATTTCTTTTATTTAAAAACTATCACTATGTTAATTAATAAAAATTATGATGGTCAAGTAACTGAATTTTTAACGGAAAATTGTGCTACAGATATTAATAGGCTTGTTACTGTGCCTATGATCACTCCACAAATGCAGTGCCATTTTCAAGGAATTTTTAATAATTTATCATCAATTGAACAAACAATAATCTTACAATTAAGTAAGTCAGAAAATCCTATTTTAAGAGAAGAATTAAGACAAAGTTTAAACTTATCATCTTTAGATTTTAATAATGGTTTACAATCATTACAACAAAGATATTTAGTAATTAAAATTAAAGAAGAAAAAATAATGTTTAAATTGTCTTCTATTTTTAGGGAATATGTTAATTCATTTTTCAATTAATAACTGATAACTCATCTTGATTGTATCATTAGACATCTCAGACATCTCCAATAACTGATAAAGCTTATATGGTAACAGTTTCATCTTTAATCAGCACTCAGCAATCAATCGCCGTAAAGTTAATTTCACGTCAAAATTTCGTCAATGGTAAATCAAAATGGATTAATTGTCGAGGAATCGGCACTTGTGGCATTTGTGCTGTGATGATTGAAGGGGAAGTTTCCCAAATTAATTGGAAAGAAAAAACAAGACTATCTTTACCGCCCCATTCTCCTGAGCAAAAACTGCGTTTAGCCTGTCAAACTCAAGTTTTAGATGATATAATTATTAAAAAATATGACGGTTTTTGGGGATAAGGTGATACCAATATTTGGTAATTTAATTATTATAAACTTTTAATTTAATTCTCATCACAAATGCTGAACAAATCATCTTTAATACAAGTAATTTTTAAGCTCATTAATTTCTTACTATGTGTATGTTTAGTCTTCAATTTTCATAGTCAAATTGCCATCGCAGAAACCATCAAAGAGCGATTCAATCATTATCCAAATTGGCAGAATAAACCCACAGTTAATATAGCTAAAGGAGATTTAATTTTCCCCCAATGGTTTGCGGGAAAATGGAATGTGGAAAGTACCTTAATTGAGATGGTAGCACCTTTAGCACCTGAATTTATTAGTCCTGGTTTTGAGGGAAATCGTCAATATTTAAACAAGAAAATTAATTTTCAAGTTCAATATATTCCCACTATTCTTACCAGCGAAAAACAGTATTTGTTACCATCTTTAATTACTAATAAAAATGCGATTATTGCCGATCGAGCTTTTAACGGTTTACAAATAGCAGAAACTTATTTAGGCAAAGAAAATATTTTAACAGTGAAAGTTGATTCTAACAATCCTAATCAACAAATTACCACCTTTAAAGATGGAACACAATTAATTTCAAATATCACAGGAAGATTAACAGAAACTATTGGAGATCAAGAATTTTTAACTATTGAAATTACCCAACAAATATTTAGAGGAAAAGCGGAAATTTATCTTAATGAAGTGGAAACTACCACCGATTATTATTATTTACCTTCAGGCAATATTCAGGCAAAACAAATTACTTCTATTTATTTATCACCTCAAGATCCCAATTATTTTAAATATCAAAATCAACCCGTTGCTTTATATTATTATCAGTTAAATTTATATAACAATTAGGATAATTTAGTCAAAAATTCTAAGATTTTTCGGGTAATTGGAGTTAATAAGGTACGGCGATAAGCGTCTGCGGCTTTTTTAATGGCTTCCGCTTGGGTAGGGTAGGAATGAATCACATTAGATAACTGATTTAAACTGATTTTATTAACCATTGCTGAGGTAATTTCTGAGAGCATTTCCCCCGCATGACTAGCCACAATGGTAGCTCCTAAAACTGAGCCTTTGTGATGATAAATTTTCACAAAACCCTCGGTTTCACCATCGGCGATCGCCCTGTCTACTTCACTCATCATAATTTTAATGGTTTGATATGGGATGCCCTGTTGTTGTAAAACTCTCTCATTCATTCCCACATGGGCAATTTCGGGATCAGTATATGTCACCCAAGGGATCACTAAATTACTAAATTTAGCCTTACCCAAACCAAAGGGAGAAAACAAAGCATTTTTAATGACAATTCGAGCGGCGGCATCGGCAGTATGAGTGAATTTCGAGGATAAACAAATATCTCCAGCCCCATATATTTTAGGGTTAGTTGTTTGTAAATAATCATTAACTTTAACCCCTTTTTGATCATATTCTACCCCTACAACTTCTAAATTTAAACCTTCAATATTAGGGGATCTTCCCACTGCAATTAACATTTCTTGAACGATAATTGAAGCTTCTTTTTGATTAAATTGATAATAAATTTTATGACCTTGATCTGTTTTTTCTACTTGTAATATTTGAGCATTTAATATTAAATTAATTCCCTCTTTCTTAAAAATATTTTGGATAATTTCTGCCGTCTCATCATCTTCTTTATTTAATAAATGATTATATTTATGAAAAATTGTGACTTGAGAGCCTAAACGCTGAAAAAGTTGAGCTAATTCACAACCGATCGCACCGCCACCAATGACAGCTAAACTAGAAGGTAATTCCGTTAAAGAAAAAATAGTTTCATTAGTATAAAATGGTACTGTTTCTATACCTTTAATTGTTAGTTTTATTGGTTTTGCACCTGTGGCTATTACTGCTTTTTTAAAAGTTAATTTTTGTTGATTAACTTCGATTGTATTTTGACTAAAAAAATGAGCTTCCCCAAAGAAAACATCAACCCCTAAACTTTTAAATCTTTGAGCAGAATCATGATAACTAATATCAGCTCTAATTTGACGCATTCTTTCCATGATCAAAGCAAAATCTATCTCTTTTGCTGTGATATTAATGCCTAATTTTTTAGCTTTAATAATTTCACCAATCACTTTAGCTGATCTAATCATAGTTTTAGAAGGAATGCAACCAAAATTTAAACAATCTCCTCCCATTAAATGTTTTTCAATTAAAGCAACTTTTAAGCCTAAATTTAAACCTGCTACCCCTGCTGATACTACTAAACCTGCCGTTCCCGCTCCTATTACTACTAAATCATAACAGGATTGAGGAATAGGATTAACCCAATTTTGAGGATGAACTAAAGAGATTAATTTTTGATTAGATTCATCCATTGGCAGAAGATTTATCGGTGAATTATTTGCTTGATTCATCATAGATAAAAATTAAATTTTCATAGTTAATTAATGAGTTTATTATTACATGATTAACTAATATTTTCTACTACCTCATTTAAAGCTTGTTTTGCTATTTTTGTTACATAGAAAGTCACGGTTAAGGTAGCAATAAAACCAATAATTTTTAAGCTCCATTCAACAATAAAATTAGTGCTAGAAGTTTGAGTGCCAAGGGTAGCTAAATTACCCGCTAAAGAGCCAAGATAAACATACATAATTGTACCCGGAATCATACCAACAGAAGCAAATATATAATCTTTTAAAGATACTCCCATCACCCCATAAGCATAATTTAATAAATTAAAAGGAAAAAGGGGAGATAGACGAGTTAACAAAACAATTTTAAAGCCTTTTTTGCCAACGGCTTGATCAATTGCTTTAAATTTTTGATTGTCAGCAATTTGTTTTAATACCCAATTTCTCGCCAAATATCTTCCAATTAAAAATGAAAAAATTGCCCCAATAGTAGCACCTATGAAAACATAAATTGAACCAAAAATTACCCCAAAAATTAACCCACCTCCTAAAGTTAAAATTGAGCCGGGCAAAAACACAACGGTGGCAATAATATATAGTAAAATAAAAGCGATCGAGCCTAATCCCCCCAAACTATTAATCCATTGTAAAACATTAATTAACCATTCTTGAAGATTAAAACTGTTAAAATTTAAAGATTGCACTAACATTATTGTTGACCTAAAGAGATAAAAAACTAACATTTTTTAAATCAATTCTAACAATCTTTCAGGCAGTATGGCAGGAATAGGGGAATTAAGATAATCTTTAATATTTCTGGTAACAATGAAATCTAAGTTAATAGAAAAAGCCACCTCGCTAGTTACGGCATCTTCAAAATCAGTCATTTGTGTTAGTAATGCCGCACGAATAACCGCATCATTAACACTAGCAACTTTTAATTTTTCTAATAACTTTGTTAGTATATCTAAGGTTGCAGAAATGCCAATTTGTCGCCTCAGAATATAGTAAATATTAGTTACTGCATGACCAGAAATATAGCCTTCTACTTGAGAAGTTGCAACCGTATTCAGTGCTTGAGCTGAAGTAACAATAAAAGGCTGACGATTAGTCATTACGTCAATAATTACATCACTATCAAATAAAACTTTTTTCAAGTATATTTTTCCTCTAAATAATTAATATATAATTCTTGAGAGGGTTTATCTTCTACTTGAATGACTCCAATTAAATTTTGAGTCCAAGGTTCTAATGTTTTAATTGGTTTTGGTATATTCTTTGTTTGATCAGACAAAACTAATTCTGTTTCTTTTTCTATGGATTTAAGTAATGATTGAACTAAATACCATTTTTCCGAAAGAGGTAGTTTTAATGCTTGATTTTTTAGCTCTATTAAAGTCATAAATTAAAAACATAACTTAGATAAATTTGATATTTATAATTACCTCAATTATAGCATAATATTTGTAAGGGTGGCAATTATTTGTAAGTTAAAGCACCTCCACAACTTGAGCCAGATCCAGCCGTGCAACCATAACAATAGGGGGCTGTTTGGATATTTTCAATTACATCTAAATTATTTATTTCTAATAATTTAGCAACGGTTAATAGTTCCCCATTTTCTAATTTTGAAGGTAAATTTTCCATCTGATTAAAGTCACAATCATAAATATTCCCTAAGTAATCAATTGATAATTGATTTTTACACATTAAATTATCAAGAGTTTGGGCATTAAAATTAGATTCTAAAAAATGTAAATAGGGTTTAATTAATCCTTCTTTTTCTAAATATAATTTAGTTCTACCAATGGGTAAATTAGTAATAGTTAATAAACGATTAAATTTAATATTAAAATGTTGTTCTAAAAACTTATGATAATCCTGTTCTAATTTAACTTGATTGGGGGTTAAAGAAAATTGCTCATTAGTAGGTAAAGCCGGATTATAAACTAAATCTAAAATTAAATTTGACTTAATTCCATAACCTAAATTATTTAATAATTGTATTGCTTTAATCGAACTATGATAAACCCCTTTTCCACGCATTTGATCCACATTATCTTCTAAATAACAAGGTAAAGAGGCAATAATTCTGACTTCATGATCTGCACAAAATTGAGGTAGATATTGATAACCTTTTTCAAAATAAATTGTTAAATTTGATCTAACGATTATTTCTTTTTGATATAGTTTTGCTGTTTCTACTAATTGTTTAAAACCATAATGTAATTCAGTAGCACCACCAGTTAAATCTACTGTTTTAATTTGGGGAAATTTAGCAATTAATTTTATTAATTGATCACAAATTTCTGGCGTTAATTCTTCTGTTCGTTTTGGACTTGCTTCCACATGACAATGCTCACAAGCAAGGTTACATTTTTTACCTAAATTAATCTGTAAAACTGTAATTTTACTTTTGCTTAAAGGGTGTTTAATTTTATGATTAAATGGGGTAATTGTTAAGGTTTTTGTTTGCATTTTTGTTAGTTAGATTTTGAGATTAAATTAATAATAAGATTGAAGTTAAACTTTAAATTGTTGCATGAATTGCCGATCAATATAATCTTTAATATACCAAAAAATAGAAGATTCACAACCAAATTGCCCCCACGAAGCGATCGCTTTTTGATTTCCCGTACCAATTAAAGATAAATAATATTTCTGAGGAATATAACTTTTAAGAGGTTGATTATTAATAATTCGAGCTAAATTTTCAAATAAGGGTTTTCCCTGACGTACAGCGAAAACTCCGGCTTTTGGGCGAGGATGATCTTCAAAACTGGCAATATCTCCAGAGGCAAAAATAAACGGATGGGAAACCGACTGTAAATAAGAATTAATTAAAATAAAGCCGTTTTGATCCGTAGTTAATTGTGAGTTTTTGACCCAAGAAGAAGCACTAGCTTGAGTTACCAAAAAAATAAAATTACAATTAATCTTTAAACCAGATTGACAAATAATAAGATTTGGCTCAATTTTGGTAACATTTTCGTTTAAATAAAGATTAATTTTTTGCTTTAATAATAATTGATGAAGTCTCTTACTAACCCATTGATTATGATTAGCTAAAAGTTGATTTTGACGATGGATTAAATTAATTTGAAAATGATTTTTAGGTAATAATTGACTTAAACGATGATTCATATTTAAAGCTAACTCTACCCCTCCTGCACCACCTCCCACAATCCCTAATTGTAAAGGTTTATTAATATTAATATTTTGAGAATTTAATTTAACTTCAGTTAAAAGATTGTACCATTTTTCTAAAAATTGAGGAACTGGTTTTGCACTGATCGCAAATTCTTTAGCCCCATTAATTAAACTTTGATCCGGTGTACTACCAATATCAATAGATAAATAATCAAAGGAAATTAAACCAGTATTTTGACAAAAAATTTGTTTATTTTCTAGGTCAATTCTAACACATTGATCCAGATAAAATTTAACTTGAGTAACTTGAGTTAATGCCCTTAAATCTATATAAATTTCTTCGGCAGGATAAAAACCGGCGATGTGGGCAGGTAACATTCCAGAATAAGGGGTTTTAACCACATTACTAATTAAAATTATTTGGGTATTAACTAAGGGGAATTGTTGAATTTGTTTTAAAACAATTACATGACTATGCCCCCCACCAACTAAGACTAATTTTGTTTGATTTACAGTCATTTTTTTCTTTCTCTGTGATAGAATTGTTTTAATTTTTTAGGGGAAATACCAAGATAAAAACCAATGATTACCAGTTGATTAATTAAAGTGGTTTTAAAAACTCCTAATTTTTGCCAACGGCGATCACAAGTAATCACACAAGTGGAGGCTATTCTAATTTTACCTAATTTTTTTAATCTTTGAATTAAGTCAAAATCTTCCATTATTTCTAAGTTTTGAAAACCTCCTATTTTTTCAAAGATTGAGCGTTTTAAAAATATTCCTTGATCTCCATAGGGTAAAGAAAATAAGATCGATCGCCAGTTAGCCATCATTTCAATAAATTTCATTGTTTTTTTGTTACTATTTATGTTTAATAAAAATGCCCCTGCTACCACTTCAGATTGAGCTAAAATTTCTCTTATAATCTTAGGAAAATTAGCAGAAATAATCGTATCACCATGAAAAAATAAAAAAATATCTCCCGTAGCTTTTTCTGCCCCAAAATTCATTTGATTAGCCCTACCTTTTTGGGGAAAATGATAAATTTTTATCCCCATTGATTGAACAATTTTGACAGTTTGATCCGTACTACCACCATCTACTACTATAATTTCAACTTGCTCATGATTTTGATGATTTAAAATAGCTGTCAATGTATCTTTAATCTTTTTTTCTTCATTAAAAACAGGAATAATAATTGAGATTTTTGCTTGTGTCATCGTTATTTAATGTTTAATTATGTTAATCTGTTTATTTTTTCCCAAATAGATAGATCTTCAGGGCGATCAATATCAGATAATTCTGGTAATAAATGATAATTTAAGTTAAGATTTTTAGCAATAGTCAAAGTTTGATTTAAGACTTGAGAACTTCCCCATTTAATATGATGAAAAAGAGGCTCAATTAGGCGATTTAAACCGATTAAATAATAGCCCCCATCTTGAGCTTTTCCTAATACTAAATCTTGATTATTTATTAATAGTTTAAAGCTTTGTTGTAGAAGCTCAATTGTTATTTCTGGACAATCAGTGCCGATTAAAACTGCCTCGGTTATTCCTTGATTAAAAGCATCAATAAAAGCTGATTTCATTTTTAAACCTAAATCCCCTTCTACTTGAGGTTTATAAATAAAATTTGAGCCTAACCATTGTTGCATTAAATGTTCATTTCCTCCTGTAAAATAAATAATAATTTCTCGATTATTTTGCCCTAATGATTGACATTTATTGACTAAATATTCAGTCATTTGACGATGTAATTCCATCGCACCTTTTGCCCCTAAAAGGGGGATCATTCTGGTTTTTGTTTTGCCTATTTCTGGATACCTTGTCACAATAATTAAACGTTGTTTCTTCATTAATATACCAATCTTCGATCAAACTTTTTAATTCTTGATTAATTAGTTGTTGATTGACTCATTTTTCTTCATAAATAAAACTTAATGGATTACTTTTATTTTCGGCAAAATCTAAGATTCCCTGCTCCCGATGTTCATATAATAAATTACCCTGAGTATCAAATAAAAATGTTGCTCCCCTTTGGGTTAAATAGGCTGAATTAGGCACATAAATTGACCAATTACTCAATACTTCTATCATATTTTTTAACCTAATAGTAGCTAATTCAAAGGGGCGTTGAAACCCTTTTCCTCCTGCCATGTTGAAAAATGAGCCTTTTAAGGCGGGTAAGGGTTTAGCGTGAATTACCTCATCATCAGCGATTAGTTGGGGGGCTTGTCGATCCCCTAAATACCCTCTGAAAACTTCTTTTAATGTACCTTTACTTCCTATTCCTGCACACATTAACAGGAAATTTAACCATGCGTTTTGTGAGGGATTAAAAAATGGTAAATTAAAATTTAACCCTTGATATAACTCTAATTCTTGATGAATGTTGGCATCAGGATCCACAAATAAGCACGACTCAGGAAAGCCCGTATATTGACAGAATTTTAAGCCAGAATTGCGGTTTCCAATGCCGATCGCGCGAATAGCTATATTTTTATTTGCTAATTCTTTTTCAGCCCGTTTAAGCCACCAAGCATATTCTAAGTTATCAAAATCACCAAGTTGTGACCAGATTAAGACTAACAGAAATTCACTGTTTTCACAACCATTAAAAATGGGGACAATTTCGCCATCACTAACTCTTAATTTGGCGGTTTGCTTTAAAATTTGATAAATATTCATAAGCTTTTAAGACTTAACTAAGTTGAGATTTTATTATATCAAATTTTAAAAATGCTTCATCACTGCTTATTTCTTGTTCATATATTTCTCTTATTTTTTCTTCTGATCATATTTCAATATAAAAAAAACCCTCTCCCTTAGTCAGGAGAGGGGTTCGGGGTGAGATTAAACAAATTAAGTTGAATGGGTATCTTCAATCACTTTATCAATTAAACCGTAAATTTTAGCTTCTTCGGCTGACATGAAATAATCTCGATCAGTATCTTTTTCAATTTTGTCAATAGTTTGGCCGGTATGATTAGCCATTAACTGATTTAATTGGTGTTTAATACGGATAATTTCTTTGGCTTCGATCTCAATATCCGTTGCTTGACGGCGGCCTGTGCCTCCCATCGGTTGATGGATCATAATTCTAGCATGGGGGAGGGCTAATCTTTTCCCCGGACTACCTGAAGCTAGTAAAAATGCACCCATTGAGGCCGCTAAACCCACACAAATGGTAATCACTTCTGATTTTATATATTGCATGGTGTCATAAATGGCCATCCCTGCCGTTACAGAACCCCCCGGAGAATTAATATATAAATAAATGGGTTTATTTTGATCTTCTGAGTCAAGATATAACAAAAAAGCTACAATTCGGTTAGCTAAACTATCGGTTACTTCTTGACCTAAAAAGATAATTCTTTCTTGACTTAAACGGGTATAAATATCAATCCATCTTTCATATTGACTACCCGGTAAACGATAGGGAACACTAGGAACACCAATAGGCATAATTTTTACTAATTTTGGTTATTTGCTAAACAATAATAGGTTAAGGGTTAAATTAAATTACTGCTAAGGGTTTAGGTAATTGTTTCGTACTGGTTAAAACTCGATCAATTAAACCGTATTCTTTAGCGGCCTCTGGGGTCAGATAAAAGGTGCGATCGGTATCTTTTTCGATTTTTTCCATTGATTGACCCGTATTTTTCGAGAGAATTTCTAAAAAGGTTTTCTTATTAGAAATTACCTCTTTGGCGCGGATCTGAATATCCGAGGCTTGACCTTGCGCACCGCTACGAGTTTGATTTAACACGATGGTAGCATGGGGTAAACTAGCCCGAAAACCTTTTGTTCCGGCGGATAAAATCATAGCGGCCGTACCCATGGCCTGACCAATACAGATCGTATGTACCGGAGGCTTAATATAATTTAAAGTATCACAGATAGCAAAAGCTTCCGTTTCAAAGCCCACCGCATCCCCTGTATACCATGAAGTTCCAGTGGAATTAATATAGAAAAAGATCGGTTTTTCGGGATCATCGAACTGTAAATATAACAGTTGGGCGATAATTAACTCAGTTACATCAATACCCACTTGTCTTTTTACGTCATCGGAGGAAAATAGGGGCATTCCCAGATAAACGATCCTTTCTTTGAGTAATAATGATTCCAGATCCGGTGGTGGAGTCCGAAAAGCGGCATCTCCATAATAGGAAGATGATTGAACAGCTTTAATTTCCATTTCGATGTTGTTTAATCTAATCATGAAATTTCTTTATTTTGTAGATTGTAGCGTATTTAATCAGTGAACAGTAACCAGTAACCAATCACCAATCGCCAATCAAAAAATTATAATAAGGCCTTTAATAAAGATTGTAATTTTAATTGAACTTCGTCAAATTCTTTTTGGGGATCAGAGCCGGCCACAATCCCTGCCCCACCATAGATAGTAGCCATGTTATGATCGATTAAAGCCGATCGGATCCCCACAATAAATTCACTATTTCCCTGATAGTCTACCCAACCAATGGGCGCACCATATAAAGAGCGATCGAATGACTCATAACGGCATATTTCTTCACAAACAATTTCAGTGGGTACTCCTGCCACAGCCGGAGTGGGATGTAATTGGGCTAAAATTTCTAAAGGATGAATATTAGCATTTAAAGGGGAATAAATTGGTGTCCAAAGATGTTGAATATTGGATAATTTTAATAGTTGTAAAGGGGCTTGTTGAGGTTGTAATCCTAATTGCCATAATCTTTGTAAAATAAAATCTGTTACTGCTTGATGTTCTCTTTTTTCTTTTTCACTTCTGAGCAGTTTTTTCGCAAAATAATTATCTTCTGATAAGTTTTTACCACGAGGGGCTGAACCTGCTAAAGAATCTGTAACAAATTGTTGTTTTTGAATACTAATTAATCGTTCAGGTGATGCTCCTATAAATTGTTTTCCCTTGCCATTACTACTAGAAAAAATGTAACAATCGGGATGATTTTTTCTTAAATAAGCGAGGGCGTTAATATAGTCAAAAGGTTCATTTAAAATAACATTAATTGAATGGGCTAAAACTATTTTACTAAATTTTTTCTCGGCAATAGAATTTAAGGCACAAGCGACTGATTTTTGAAAAGTTAGATCATTTTTTTCTTGAATTTTAGCTTGAGGAATTAAATTTGATTTATAATAATTAATCTTATTTGGAGCTTGGGCGATTAAGTTAATTTGATAACGGATTTGTTCACAAATTAATTCTAAATTTGTATCTTTAGTAAGGGCTAAATTAATAATTAAAGTATGGGTATTTTTTTTGCGAATTACTTGAAATTGGGGTAAAAAAACCGTTGCTCCCGGAAAAGGAGATTGGGGATTGGGATTATCTAAAAAACTAAAACTACAATAAAAATGAGGAGTTGAATGTCCTAAATTATGATCTCCTACTTTCATAATTTTATCGGTATTTTGTTGAATAAATTTTTGCACTTGTTGAAAGCGATCTTTGCCATTAACTATTAAATGATTGGCCGCTCCGTATGCTGTGATAGCTTCTTCTTTTCGTGCATTTTCCCAATAAAAATAAAGGGGCTGAGTGCTTGAAATAACTTTTAAAACGGCCAGAGGATCAATGGGATCTATCTTTTTGGCCAGACTGACATAAATTTCTTTTTTCTGATGATTTAATTTATTCTGACAAGCAACTAAATAAGAATAAAGTTCTTTGTCATGATTTAATGGATTGACCGATGTTTGAGAAACTGGCATTGTTAATAGGGATTGTATCATTTTTGCTCTAAATTTATGATTAAATATTAATTAATTAAATTAAACTTTTTTGTTAAATTGTTATCAGTTGACAATTGATCTTGGACAATTGACAATTGATTGATTAAAAATTGTATGACTTTACTGGTTATTGTAAATGATAAATAAAATAAAATAAATACTTATTGCTCGTCTGTAATTATTCTCTTTTTCAGGGAAAAATTAATTGTCTATAACAGAAATTTAAAAATAAATCAAGTCTTGTTAATATTTTTTTACAATAATCTATAAATCGAAATAAAATAATAAAAATGTTATTACTTTCAGGTAAAATGTTAACAAAACCATTGACAATTCACCATTAAAAAGTATCGATCGCCGAGTGATCATTAATTTTTGATTAATTTTAATTTATGACTAAAACCCCCACTTCCTCCGAAATTCAAGCTATTTTTAATAATATTGCCCCCATGTATGATCAACTCAATCAGTGGATCAGTTTGGGGCAACATCGCATCTGGAAAAAAATGACGGTTAAATGGTGTGCTCCTTCGAGGGGCGATCGCTGTTTGGATCTTTGTTGTGGTAGTGGTGATCTAACTGCCTTATTGGCGAAAGAGGTAGGATCAACGGGGGAGGTAATCGGGATTGATTTTGCACCTCAACAACTGGCTAGGGCTGAGGAAAAAAGACAAAATAATTATCCTCAACTTCATATTAAATGGGTAGAAGGAGATGTATTAAATCTGCCTTTTAGTGATAATTATTTTGATTGTATAACGATGGGTTACGGTTTAAGAAATGTAACGGATATTGGCCAAAGTTTAACGGAAATCTATCGAGTTTTAAAAAAAGGGGCAAAAGCCTCGATTTTAGACTTTCACCGCCCTTCAGAAAATTATTTACAATTTTTTCAAAAATGGTATTTTGATACCTTCGTTGTGCCGTTAGCTAAACAATTTAATTTAACGGAAGAATATGCTTATCTTTTCCCTAGTATTGAGCGTTTTCCTACGGGAAATGAACAGATAAAATTAGCTCAAGAAGTGGGATTTACTAAGGCAATTTATTATCCAATTACAGGTGGTATGATGGGGGTTTTAGTAGTTGAAAAATGATTTTTAAGATGTAATCTTTTGATAGTCAATTTTTTAGCTTGTTTTGAATATTTAAAAATCAAAACTTAAACAAAAGGGATAATTTATCTTCAACAATTGACAATTACCTCTCCCTAAAGTGAGAGGATTGAAAATAATACCATTTACAGAAAGTAATACCATTTACAGAAAGTAACTTCAGACGTAGTTTAATGGAATAGTTTATTTACAAAGATTTCTGGTATTTAACAATGTAGCTACTAAATGTAAATGGTATAACTTCAGACGTAGTTTAATGGAATAGTTTATTTACAAAGATTTCAGGTGTTTAACAATGTAGCGACTAAATGTAAATGGTATTAGTTGTAAATGCTCAAGATGTGGTTAAATCATATTTTGAAAGTGTTAATTAAAATAGTTTTTTATTGATGATGATTCATTGATTTAGCAAGTTTTTGACTTAATATTTTCCTCTGAAATTAATATTTTATCCTTTGTTTCTAAAACTTTTATATGACCCGAAAAACCGTTAACAAAAATAGGTACATTCTGTTCTAAAAACCATTTACGAGTTCTTGCACTGCGATCGCTACACCATAAAGTTGCTGGAGAGGGAACTAAGGCATATTGAGGCTGAACTTTGGCAAAAAACTCATTAGGTGCTAATCCTTCCGTACCATGATGAGGTACTTTTAAAACATTTGCCTTAATATCCTGAGCATTTTTGGCTAAATAATCACCGATCGCATGATTTAAGTCACCAGTAAATAAATATTTATGTTGAGATAGTTTATTTTCAAGCATCATAATTAAAGAAAGATCATTAATATCAGTTTTACCCACAGGTGTATTAACACCATCAAAAGCATAAAGTATTTTAATTAAAATACTGGGAGTAATTTGAAAAGATTGACCTGCTTGTGCTAATTTTATCTCAGTTTTATGGTCTTTTAAGATTTTATGATATTCTAATATTTGAGCATAATTACATCCCCAAGGAATCTCTTGATCACAAAGATTTTTGTCAGGAATATTAAAATAAATTTCCTTAATTTTAATTCCTGCTTCTAAGATAGGAAGAATCCCTCCATAATGATCTTGATGAGGATGACTAATAAAAACAATGTCAATATTTTGAATATTTTTCTCTTGAAGAAAAGGAATTAATTTTTGTTTTGCGGGTTCTAAATAACCCGCATCAATTAAAATTTTTTTACCATTTTTAAATTCAATTAAATGGGCATCTCCCTGTTGTTCAGTTTGATTAACATTAACCATCATCCAAACAAATTCAGGAGAAGATTTTTGCCAAAAATTAACTAATAAAATTAAGCTAATAATAGTAAAAAAAATAGAAACAAAGGTAATTATTGATTGACGTAATTTACTGAGGTTTTTCATATAAATAATAAAAAGGCGGTACAAAAGTTTTTTGCCAACCAGTTTCAGTTAAAGTATCAACTAATTGTGTATATTCTGAAGTTAAAGTCATATTATATTTAACTAAATTAGCATCCCAATGCCCCGATATTTGAGCTACTTTTGAACTTGGAATATTCGGTAGTTTATCAGGTTGTGCAATTAAAAATTTACAAACATTTTTACTTTGAATATAGGTATCTAAATCTTGTTTAGTTTTAATTTCATTGCTAATATTATAAGGAACAGTTCTATGGGGTGGTTGATCCTGTAAACCAAAATGAGTAATAATTGCAAATTGTGTTACTCTATCACTAGCTAATAAACAACTGTTATTTAATTTTCTATTTTCATAAAACCATTGAGCAGTAATATCAATATTTTGTAAAGATAATTGTGCAGGTACTTTATATATTTGAAAATAAAATCTTCCTCTAAATGGATAATTAGGGGGAATTAAAATAATAATTAAAACAATAATAATTGATAACAGTTGATTATTTTTAGCTAAATTAATTTGTTTAATTTTTTGAGTTACGAAAGGCAAAATTTCTTTTAATCCTAAAACAAACATAAAGCTAGTAGAAAAAGCATATAAAGCACGATAAGTTACCCAATTACTAGCCATACTTTCAATATGACCACGAGTTGAAAAGATAAAAGCAAAAGGCGGAAATAATAATAATAGATAGGGTGTTAAAGTTAACAGAGTAATAGTTTGATATTTTTGAAAAAAAATCAAAGCAAAAATTAAAGCAATTACTCCATGAATACCAGCCGTTTGAAAGTAAGATAAGTTAGGTTTCCAGATTTGATAATTCCCAAACCTTGAGATAAATTCATCCTTATTATTCCATAAAATATTTTGACCTAATTCGGTATAATTAAGACAGTAGTAACCTCCTAGATAGGCAATAGTAAATAATATAATTAAAGTAATAATTGTATATTTTTTATTTTTATTAAAACAAACATCTATAATAATAGCTAAAGCTGAAATTCCTAATAACATAACTTCTTGAAAGTGATTATAATACATGATTAAAATTAAAGGTATTAATAATAATAAATGTTTGTATTTTTTCTCTTTAATATTTAATAAGACAATAATTGAAGCAACATAAGTAATTTGAGCGACAATAGTAGAAGAAATTGCATAATATCTAAATGTAAAATTGTATGTACCAAAAAGAAATAAAATACCAATAACTTGAATTTTTGACAAATAATGATCAATACCTAATTTTAAAGCTAGAAGATAAAATTGATAATAAAAAAGAAGTTGGCAAAATGCACTATATATATCTAAAGCAAATCTACGATTAATTGGTTCAATATTAGACATTAATGTCCAAGCCCAAAAATAGCTGAATTTATTTTTAATATAACTTTCTTCTATAGAATTTGTATTCTGAAAAGAGAATATTCTTAGAAAATGCTCCCAAGGATCACTGGGATATTCTAAATAAGCTCTCGGAATTATCAAAATTAATGCGATAATCAACCAAAATATTATTTTTTTGATTTTAAAATTATGTTTATTTTGATAAATAAAATAAACTAATAATAAACTATTGAAACTATGTAAAATAATAAAAACATTAAATAATTGATTAATTGGTAAATTCAAATACCAAAAACAAAGATAAAATATTAAATAAGGGAATATAAAACCCCAACCGTTAACCAATAAAATTTGACAGAAAAAATTTAGACTAGATGATAATTTTGTCTTAAGTTTAATAAATTCCATTATTTTTATTAATTAGATTATTTTTGGATAGAAAAATTAATCATTATTAACTATAGCGGTATGCACTTGGATGAGAACATTAGCAATAGTCGTAAAGTTCTCTACACAAGGATATTAAGTGTATTCACTGAAGTGCAAACCGCTATAAAGATTTAGTTATATATAATTCACTGATCGCAATTAAACCTAAAATCAAGATTAAGCTTAATATATTTCCCAGATTACCTAAAAAAGTAATCAATAGGGCAATAAATACTGTTACTAATACATAACTTAAAGTAACTTTGTGATGACTCCAACCTGATTGTTGTAATCTTTGATAGATATGAGTACGATGGGCTTGAAAGATATTTTCTCGACGATTTAACCTACAAATTATAGTATAAATGGCATCTGCTGTTAAAGGTAATGTAATAACAATTGTGGAAAAAGTATCTATCATATTATGATGATTTACTATGACGATCGCAATAATTCCACCTAAAAAAGTGCTACCCACATCTCCCATAAAAATTTTAGCAGGAGACCAATTCCAATATAAAAAACCGATTAATCCTGTTACTAAAATTAACCATGAATATTGATGGAAATATAAGGCGATAAAAGTTAATTGAACAGCATTAAATCCTGCAACAATGCCATCTAATCCATCCATAAAATTATAAAAATTAATTAAAGCAGTAATACCAATAATCGTAATTAAAATTTCTATGATGTTTCCTATTAATGACAAATTATCTAATAGAGAAAAATGTAAATAATCGAAATTAATAATAATTAAGATTGCTGTTAATAATTGAACAGTATATCTAGTTAAAGCAGAAATATTTTTTTGATCATCAATCAATCCAGTAATCCCTAAAGGTGTTAAGATTAATCCTATAAAAAAAGGTTTTTCTGTTAAGTTATTATTTATTAATAAATGGGGAAAATAAATAGTTAAAATTTGATAGATTATACCCACAAATAAAAAGGCAATAATAAAACCTAAACCACCACCACGAGGAGTTGGTTGTTGATGAGAACTTCTCTCATTTGGAATATCTAATAGTTTTTGACTGAATTTCTCTTTAATGAAACCAGTAGTAAAGATACTAATTAAAAAACTGGTAATTAATAAGAGAATTAAAGTTAAATTCACTTTCATATTTTGTAACTTTAGTTTCCTATTTCTAATTTACCTAAAACAATTAAACTTTCTAAATCTTCTTGTGCAGTGGGAAGATAGGTTTTAATTACAACTCTAATTTGTTCTAATTCTTGATCTTGAGCTAAACCTAACATTCTACTAATATCTGCTAAATCTTGAGTACGACTGGCTGATAATTTCATTAATATTAAGTATGGTAAAGCAATAATTGGTAAACCATCAGGAGCATAATTAGGATTAGCGATCGCTTTTTCAACCCAAGAGTCTTCTCCTTCTAGCACATCTAAAGAGGTTTGATCTGCTAACTTCCATTGACTACCTGCAATACTTAAATTACCAATTTTTTTACTATTAGCATTCTCTAAATCTTGATAAATTAACTCACAATCTTCTGCTTTAATTAAAATATCAAGGTCTAATGTCATTCTTTCTGGCATATACATTCTTGTAGCAACACCACCAATTATGACAAAGGGAGCTTGTTTTAAGATTGAGTTTAAATTAGTCACAGGATAAGTCCAAGTACGTTGAGATAAAAAATTGATACTGCTACCAGTACCTGATTTTACTCTTTTTTGTACCAGTGTTAAAAAAAACTTCCTTTTAGTAGCCGATAAGTCTTGAATTAGCATAAGTGTTCTATTCTACAATATTGGTAAACCAATTTGCCGTAGCTTGTAAGCCTTGATCTACGGTATAAGGGGGTTTCCAGTCTAGCATAGTTCTAATTTTACTACTATCAACCTGTAACGATCCTAACAAGCGATCGCCCAATTCTCCTTTTCCTAATAGTTTAGTACCGAATTTTAATAAGCTAGAAGGAAAAGGTAACATTAAGGGCGATTTACCCATTGCTTTACCAAGTCTTTTAATTAATTCAGGAGTGGATAAATCTTCCCCATCACTAACAATAAAAGTCTGATTTTTAGCGTTAGGATGGTCAATACAAGTAATAATTGCATCTACTAAATTACCGACATAAACGAGACTACGAGAATTATTAATGGAAGCTAAAGGTAGAGGTAAATTTTTAGCAGTTAAAGCCAATAATCGCTCCATATTACCCGGATTATTCGCACCATATACTAAAGTAGGGCGTAAAATCGTGTAAGTCATGAAACTATTTTGACAAATTTCTTGAATAGCTTGTTCCGCTTTTAATTTACTTTTGCCGTAAGGAGTATCAGGATTAGAGGGTGATAATTCGTTAATAATAGTATCGCTTAAAGTTGTCATTGCGCCAATCGAACTTAAGAAAATAAAATGTTTTACTCCTGCTTTGATAGATTGACGTACTAAGTTAATTGTACCTTGAGCATTAACCCTATCAAATTCTGCTTCGGGATCAGATACCGATTCTTTTAAAATATGAGCCCGGGCCGCAAGATGGATTACGATATCTATATTTTGTAAAGCTTCATCCCAATTGGTATCTTGATTAATCTCATTAATAACAATACTATTAACCTCAAGATTTTGATGACGAGTAGCTACTAAAAGATGATAATAACCTTTTTTGAGTACAGGCAAAAGATGAGAGCCAATAAATCCTGTTGCTCCTGTGATTAAAAGCTTTGTTCTACAAGAATTTCCAACCATATTTGTTAAATAAATAAATTGCTGACTGAATTGTTACAAAAGTTAATCTTAATGATTTATGAGAGCCTCTAGCCCAGTGATGATAAATATTTACAGAGGGATAAAATATTGCTCTATATTTTTGAGACATTCTCAAAGTTATGTCGGCATCCTCCAAATACATAAATATATTTTCATCAAAGTAACCAATTTCATCCAATGCTTTACGTCTAAAAAGCATAAAACATCCCGACAAATAAGGAACATCAAAAATTTTATCATATCCAATATCTTTCATTTCGTACCAATCTAAATAATCTTTGATTAATGGTTTTACAAAAGAAGGGACAAATCTTCTAGCAAATAAATGGAAAAAACTGGGATAACGTTTACAAAGATATTGAATCTCACCATTAGGAAAAAGAATTTTGGGACTAATCAAGCCGATATCTTGATTTGCTTCCAAATAGCTAATTAATTCAGGGATAACATTAGGCTCAAAATAAACATCAGGATTTAAGACTAAATGATAATCTGCTTTTTCTGATTTTTCAATGGCTAGATTATGGGCTTTCGCAAAACCCACATTATTTCCATTATTAAAATAATAGTTAATCTTAAATTCTTGAAAATTCTCATTTTCAAATAATGACCTAAGTTCATCAGTAGGGGAATTATCAATCACTAATAATTCAATTGCTAGATTAGTATTAAATAAAGATGATATTGTTTGATGTAGTATTTCAGGATTATTTTTGTAAGTAACTAAGGAAGTTGTAAGTTTCATTTTTGATAAAAATAAAAGATTATAATTAACTCTTAACTATAATTTAGGCTCAACTCAAACTGAATTATACTAGATATTGATTAAGTCTAAATTATAGCCTAAAAGATTTAATGATAACTATATTTTTGAGCTACTATAACTTTTTGCTCCTTGATTACATTAGGTTTTGAATTAACAGTATGTATTTCGGCTTTGAATCCACAATTAGATAACCTTTCAATGATATCTAATCCATAATTTCTGAAAGCTAAAACCTTTCCTTGTCCTCTAATCCGATCACCATGATACTCTGGTTCAAATTTGTGTGTTATAGTTCCATCTTCCTCTAAGTAGCACCTTTCAATAGTTTGTGGGGAATCTGATAAGGGTACAGTAAAAATAAAATAACCCTTGTTTTTTAAGACTCTATAAACTTCAGAAAATCCTTTGATATCATAAGGAACATGCTCAAAAACTTCAGTAGAAGTGACCAAATCAAAAGATTCGTTGCTGAGAAGAAGATTTTGAACGTCTTGACAAACAACAGAATTTTTCATTAGACCTAGAGGTATATCATCAAAGTATTCAGAGTAATAAAAATTTTCAACTTTTCTTTTTAAATATTTATGTAAAGCTCCTCGAGATGACAACTCATAAGTAAAGGTATTAGGAATACTTAGGGATTCAAGAACAAAGCCGACTGCTCTATGAATTTGAGTAGATCTACAGTTAATACAACGAGTACCAAAATAACTTTTGTTAATTTGGATCACTAAAGAGTTACATAAGTTACAAATTCCAGTTTTCATAATATATTAGTATTTAGGATTTTAAAAAAAATACACAACGTTATACCATTTTGCTAAAGATGTGATAGACATATACCATCAATCCCTTACCTAGGGTGTTGACTTTGAGTGAAAAATGAGAAGAAAACTTCATCCACTTCTTCAAGTTGCGATTATTTATACCTACTTAATTAATCAGTGTATAATCTTACCACTGAGTATGCTTTTTTGTCAACTGTTCATAAAGTAGCTATAAAAATCTACTGCTCAAAAATCAAAAAAATGCTTTTGGCAATCTAGCATCAAGGTTTTCCTTTGACAATATAAATATATTTTTATCCTTATTGTTGTACTTGATTCGCAATTTCAATAAACATTAAAAGATTATTTTTATAAGACAACTTTTGTAACAGTAGTTCTATCTTTTTGAAATTATAATCAATATTTCTGTTTTTCGATAATTGTAATATTTTTTCTGTGTTTTCCAATGAGATATTCATAATCTCATGTTGAGCTAATAAATCTTTTACTTCACAAACTTCTGGTAAATTAAATGTTATTATTTTAGCATCTATTACTATATATTCCCATATTTTACTTGTCAATAGACCTTTAGCATCAACGGATCCTTCCATACTAAAGCATAAACAAAAATCACTTTTTATGCAAGTGATAAGAGCAGAAGTGTGGGGTATTCTCGGATAAAATAAGAAATGCTTTTTAAGATGAGGAAAATCATTTCTAACTTTTAATTTAAGCAATTCATTATCTCCTACAAATAAAAATATAAAATTTTCTATAAAATCGCCCAAATTATTTATATTCAATAAAAATTTATCCAAATCATAAAATTTAGGTGGTAAAGAACCAGGATAAGTTATAATCATTTTGTTTTTATTTGTAGAAAATAAATTATTAATTTCAGTATTATCACAAAAGTTATTTAAGCTTTTTGCCAAGTTAAAAGCATTTTTTACTTCTTCTAGATCAACACTATTAAAGGCTATGTTAAATTTATGACTATACTCCTCACAAAATTCTTGAGCAATTCCCTTAGACACTGTAAAACAAGCAGTTGAGTTTTTAATAACGAAGTTTTCTAATTTTATTTTAATATAATTGACGAATCGATTTGATTTTTTAGCAGGATGTAACGCCCATTGATCTCTAAAATCTACTAAATGATTAACTTGATTAAATTTAGATAAAATTAATGCAATTATATGAATAAGAAAAGGGGGAGATGAAGAAATAATAATATCAGTATTCTTCATATTTGAAATTAATTTAATAGTTTTTCTGTTTATTAATTTAGTTAATAAAATTAGACTGATAGGATCAATTATATCAAAAAAAATATTTTCTTTGATAAATCTTAGTATGTTGCCAATAATCCCTTTGACAAAAGTTGTTCCAATAAATCTTGATAGTTCAGAACCTTCTTGATTCTGATTAAATATTCTTGATTTATCTAAATCAGAAATTTGGTTATCATTAATCTCGATTAAAGCATTTGTGGTTAATATATATACGTTAAAATTATTTTCGTAAAAAATTTTAGCCAAATAATATAATCTATTGGCGGCGGCTGAACGATTAGGAGGGAAATAAGGTGCAATAATAAAAACTGTAGATTTTATATCCATAAGTTGTTATGTTTTAATACTTAATTTTGTCAATATACTGCTTACTAACCAAAGCTGAGAATATAGGACTAAATATTAATCCGTATATTATAATTTGCTCAGGTAAATTAGTAGAATCAAATGAAGTAACTGTAAAAATTATGTTAGAGAACATAAGTAAATAAACGTAAATACGGTGATTATTAATTAACATTTTATAAAAATAATCTACAGATAAAAGTAACGTAGCAATTAAGATTGCTACTATTATAACACCCAAAATACCTTGTGTACTAAAAGCATAAGTGTAAGCATCGGTTGTTGCATGGAAGCTACCTCCACAAAAATATTGAGTAACTTGATATGGACCATCACCTGTTAAATTATCACCTTTACCAGGTAACAATAAATTTAAAATTGAAAATGGTCTTTTAACCCCACCAAAATAATTTATATAATATTGGGATGTAAATATAGGAATAACAAACATCCTATCTACTATAGTTAATAAAAGATCAGATAGAAAAAAATTTGATTTAAATATTATATTAATAACTTTGGCAAAAATAGATATTGCTAAAATCCAGCCAAATAATTTAGCCATATTTAATCTTAACTTTTGATGAGAATAAATTTTTTTTGATATACATAAGAATAAAAAAACAAAAAATAATCCCACTTTAAATATATAACCTCTAAAAGGAATTAATACAGAGGCAAGAAAAATTAAAGTCACATAAGGCAATAAACTTTTAAGATGATTGAATAGGCGTTTATTTTTTTGATTAGAAATAAATAATTCAACTGTTGCTAAATTAGGAATAATATTAAAGAACCAAAATAAATAAAAATAGTTTAAGTATTTGTTAAATCCAGTAGTTATTGATTGAAAATAGACTGCTCTACTTTCATAAACAACATCATATTTGTTATGTACGATCCCAATAATTAAATTATATAAATTATCTATATTAGCAAAAGGATAAACAATAAGAATTATCGAACTTATCAAAAATGCAAAATATTTAATTAAATTAAAATTTAAGATTTTATAGATAATAAATGATTGATATATAAATAAATATAAACGAGAAAATACTTGATATATAGGTTTGAAATATAAGACAAAAATTGTAGTATTAGTAATAACAATAATTAACGATATCGCTATTAACAAAGTTTCATCTGTTACAGCAGAACATTGAATAAAAAAATGATTATTTACTAATATAGAAATTCCAAAATTCCAAGATAGTAAAAAGTATCCTAAATGAATTGCTGTATAATAATTTTTATTTTTTACTAATAAGCCTAATGTTATGATAGAACTGATTATTGAAATAATTATTGACAATAAAAAAATCATATTTTACTAATTTAGATACCTTTTTGAGTGAGTATAAAACGTTTTATTAATTAGCAATATTTATCGACATTATGTTCCAGATATTCTAATATACAAATAGTAGCTAAATAAATTTTCATTGTTTGTTTATTTTTTTAGCTGGTAAACCTACTACTACTGATTCATCTTCTAAATTTTTGCCGACTAATGCAGCTAAACCGACTGTAACGTTTCTGCCAATCGATATTTTTTCTCTGATACAAGCACAAGGGGCAATCCAAGTATAATCGCCAATTACTGTACTTCCTGCAATCATAACATGAGCGGTAATGATGACATGATTTCCAATTTTTACATTATGGGCAATATGAACTAAATTATCTATTTTCGTTCCTTGCCCTATTCTTGTATGGCCTAATGTTCCTTTATCTATACAGGTATTAGCACCAATTTCAACATTATCTTCTACTATGACTCCCCCGATATGTGGAAATTTTTCTAGTAAACCATCTTCATTTCTTTGGTATCCAAAACCGTCTGAACCAATAATTACTCCACTATGAATCACAACATTAGAACCGATTTTACTGTTAGAATAAATATGTGTATTTCCATAAATTATCGTATTTTCACCAATTTCACATTTTCCAATTTGAGTGAATGGACCAATATGTACATTTGAATGAATTTTTGCCTCCGGATGTATAATTGCTGTAGGATGTATTTTGTATTCAATTTTTGGAACAAAAAAAGCCTCAACTAAACGTAAAAAGCATAAACGAGGATCTTTAACCAAAATAAGTGTTTTATCGATTATTTTTAATTGAGTTAAGAAATCTTCATATTTTTTACAAAGAATAACTCCAGCTTTTGTATTATTAATAATATCTAAAATTTCATGTTTTTCATGTGTAGAAAAACATATATCTAAATTGCTTTTTGCTTCATAGATAGAAACGGGATTGCTAAAATCTCTATTGAGATCACCGACAATTTCAACAACTTGTTCTCCAAGTATTTTTATAGCTGATTTAACACTAACTTTGATGTAATTCATGATCCTAAAAACCTCAATTTAAAATTAAACGAATAACCTCAAATGCCTCTGCATAATCTTGTCCAATTTGTACACCCCTAGTGATTAACTGGCTTTGGATAAAAGCTTCAGAAAAATAGGGACGTGACAATTGAGATTTATAGCATCTAAGAGATTCAATTTTCTTGTTTTTGTGTTCATTTGTCAAGGGAACAAAGCAAGTCGTTCTAAAATCTAAATTATTCCACATAACCTCATAACCTAACATTGTTGTTTTTTTGAAGGCTCGGAATCCTTCATTAGTAATAACAGTATGATCTTGATGCGTATCATAAGAGCTAGGCAAAAAAACTATATTAGGAGCGTATTTTTTGTTTAAATTAATCATCACATCTAATATATCTTGTCTTTTATCAGAGAATGCTCTAACCTCAAAATCAAATACAATACAATCTTTTTCCTGTATCCCCAAAGTGTGGGTTGCGAACCTAACTTCTTGTCTAAGAATATCTCTTGGTAAATTTGGTAATAGAGATTGTTCAGCGGCAGAAAAAGCAACATAAACAACTTGATATTTATGTTCTACTAATTTAGCTATTGTTCCTCCACATCCTAGCTCCCCATCATCTGTATGAGGAGCAAGAACCATAACAGATTTTGCCTTATCATCAAATAGCATATATTATTTTTAAGTTAAAGTTTGTAGTAAACATGGTGTTATTATACCAATGTAGCAATTATATGTAAGTTGTGGTAACTGCGAGAGTTAAAAGGCTTAGATATTAAACTATTAATCTCTATAATTCCTAAAAATATTTAATAGCAAATTGCCTTGTCCACTCAATTAAATTAATTGCCTTCCAAATATTAGTTTGGTAAGACTTTCTACCTTGTAAACATAAGTTCCAATCATGTTTTAGTTGTTCTAAATTGAGAACTGGAGTTTCTTTTGCCACTTCCGAATCAAGTACAGTGTCAACCCATTCTTTTAATGCCATTAACCACTGACTTTCGGTTGTAGCAAAGCCGATTTTATCCTTTCGCTGTAAAACTGAATCTGGAACAATTCCTTTCATTGCTGAACGAAATACAGATTTAGACATTCCATCAGGTGCAATAATGTAGTCATCAGGCAAATTTAACATAAAAGAGACTAATGCAGGAGTTAAAAAAGGAACACGACTCTCAATCGAGAAAGCCATAGAATTTCGGTCTTCAAAACGCAATAAACAGGGTAAGGTGTTGGTAACACTATCTAAAAGGGATTCTCTCAGGATAGCATAACTTTGAGTATAGTCAAATAGCATCGGGATAGTTTGATGCTTCTGAAACCAAGAACGGTTTAACCAAGATGGAGTCAGGTCTTTCCCCGCTAGTCTCCTCCCTACTATTTGGATTCTAGGAGATAGAATATAACTAATTGTCCATTGAGTCAAGAGCAAACTTCCCATTCCAGGTATTGCTGAAGCTGTGCGACTAAATTGATAAGCTTTTTTCCATTGTTGCTGGCGCAGCAGAGAAGCTAAACGAGCCCCCTTATAGGAAAAGTAGCCTCCCAAAATTTCGTCTGCTCCTTGACCATCTAACATCACTTTTATTCCAGCTTCGGATGCAAGACGAAAGACACAGTGTTGAGCATAAATGCTTGTATTTCCAAATGGTTCTCCTTGTACTTCAATTAAATGTTTCAAGTCAGCTAACAGTTCCTCTGAGGAAGGTTGTATTTTGTGCATGATAGCATTTGCTGATTTCCCAATAATATCAATATAGCATTCCTCACTTAATAAGGGATCATCAGCAATATAACTAAATGTATGAAGATCGAGATTTGGTTCTAAATATCGCATTGCCATAACGATCGCCGAAGAATCAATTCCACCCGAAAGGGCTGTTCCCACTGGAACATCACTTCGTAAATGAAGTTTAACATTATTTAAAAAAAGTTCTCTCAGTTGATGAGAAGCATCTTCAAAAGAAATTTCAATTGGCTGATTGAGGTCAACTTGCCAATAACAGACAGGTTCAAAAACTTTAGGATAATCTAATTGTATTTCTACATAAAAAGCTGATGCTAATTGTTTAATATCAGCAAACAGCGTATCTTGACCACGATCTGTAATTCCAAAACGAAGATAGTTATGAAGTGTTTGAGGATTAACACTACGGCTTACACCTGATAACTCTAATAAAGGAGGAATTTCTGACGAAAAGGCAAAACCGCCTTGCCAAAAAGTATAATATAGCGGTTTAATGCCAAAAAAGTCACGGGCTAAAAATACTTGACGTTTTTGAGTATCTAAAATAGCGAAAGCAAACATCCCTACTAAACGATTGAGACAATCAACTCCCCAATGACGGTAGGCACAAAGTAAAACTTCTGTATCTGAATGAGAATGAAAAGTATATCCTTCATTTTGTAATTCTGATCTCAGTTCAATATAGTTATATATTTCTCCATTAAAAACAATATGATAACAACCATCTAAGCTAGACATAGGCTGTGATCCAGCATCAGAAAGGTCTAAAATTGAAAGTCGTCTATGAAGTAAAATTACTTCTGCTTCTGTATCTTCTAGTGCTAATTTCCCTCGTTTAATATTGTTTTGGTTGAAAATTAACATTCCCTGATCATCAGGTCCACGATGTTCTAATTTATTCAGAAAACAATTAATTGTTTCTTTTGCAATAGTTGTTGTTGAATTGGATATTAATCCAGCAATTCCACACATTGATCAAAAACTCCTTTAAGTAGATTTATTAACTATTTGTAAAAGAATGAGAAAATATAATCCATAAGCGAGGACATTAAAGCCACTTAATAAGGCAATTGAAGTAGTTAAAGAGAGATTTAACTTAAAACCACCATACAAAGACAATATTAAAACTAATAAAGCAAAAATATCATACAATAGCTTGGATTTTTGTCCTCCTAAGACAAACACAATCCGACTGATGGGACTTACCACTAACCCCGCCCAAGCCCAAAAAGACATAATAGAAGCTAGTAAACCTGCCGATGTCCATGTTTCTCCAAAAACTAAGGTAAAAAGTTGTGAACCGAAAATCATTAAAATAAGAGTGGGCAATAACCCAATTAAAGCTAGTGTTTTTGCCGTTTTTAGGAAAAACTTTTTTACTTTTAAAGGTTCGGAAATATTATAAGCTGACACTTGGCTATGAAAACTATCAGCGACACTACTTCCAATTAAAGCGAGGGGAAGTGAAATTACTCTCTGTGCCAAAAAAAAATATCCAGCAGACTGAGAACCATAAAATTGTGTTACTAAAGGAACTGATAAACTCATTGCCAAAATATCAATTAAAGAAGAAGGTAGAGCATATAAGGGAAAGTGTAAATGCTGAGTTGCAACGTCAGTTAAGTTTTTAAATTTAAACGGTGTCACCAAGTAAATTAATTCTTGCCAACTTTGACGCAACATTTGACCTAATCCTAAACCTCGTCCGATTAATTCTCCAATCAGTAAACCTAACCAATCTAAGTTGAAAAAACCGAATGTAACTTGACTTAAGGCTTTGGCTATATTTTGGAAAATTGTAATTTGACTAATTAAAGTAAAATTACTTCTTCTAATTAACCAGTATCTTAAAACTTTAAAGATTGCAGTTAATAAAATGCCTAATGATGTTAACAATAGACTTGAAACTGGTAAGATAGAAAAGCCGAGCCAATTAAATTTAATTAATAAAAAATAGATAATAAGAGCTACTGGAGTTGTAAAAATCGCAATAATCATTGATAAAATTGAAAGATTAGCCGCTTCTTGCTCATTTTTTGCTGATACAATTGCGGCTTCATAAAGAAAAGAAGATGCCACTGAGACGACCGAAACAAAAGCCGTAAAAATGCCTAATTTTCCCAGTGCTTCTGGTGTATATAAACGAGTTATTAAGGGTAAGCTTAATACCACAACTCCTTGCCCCAGTGCAGTTCCACCTGCTAAAACAGCAACACTCTGAATAAATTGACTACCCTTCCAAAAACTTTTTAGTTGACTAATCAAATTTCTCATACTAGGTAATTAGAAAGATTGGTAGCGATATATTGCTGAGTTTCTAAATCTAATTCCGGCCAAATCGGAAGACTTAAAACTTGAGTTGCCAATAAATCACTAATGGGATTAGGCTCATATTGACCTTGATAGATGGGTAATTGATCTTGGGGGATCGGGTAATAAATCATACTACCAATCCCTTGAGAGTTTAAATATTGTTGTAGTTGATCCCTTTTACCATTAGTAATACGAATGGTATATTGATGGAAAACGTGACCATCACTTAATTCTGGGGTGATTATTGCACTAAGTCCTGCTAACAATTCATTATAAATTTTAGCAACTTTTCTTCTACCTTCATTCCATGAATCAATGTGAGGGAGTTTAACTCTTAAAATTGCCGCTTGAATAGTGTCTAAACGGGAATTATAGCCTAAAATTTCATTGTGATATTTTTTCCTAGCTCCATGAACTCTTAACATTCGGGCGATTTCCGCTATGTTATCATCATTCGTAGCGATTAAGCCGCCATCCCCATAAGCCCCCAAATTCTTAGAAGGAAAGAAAGAATAAGCTCCGACATTACCAATAGTACCAGTAAATTTACCTGTGATTGAGTTTTTGATGGTTTTATCACAATCATTTTTACAACCTGAGCAACTACCATAATATTTTGCTCCAAAGGATTGGGCGCAGTCTTCAATGACTTTAAGGTTATATTTTTGAGCAATAGTCAAAATTTGCGCCATTGCTGCCGGATTTCCATATAAATGGACGGGCATAATGGCTTTGGTTTGGGGAGTTATTTTAGCTTCGATTAATTTGGGATCAAGATTAAAGGTATTAGGATCAATGTCCACAAAAATCGGCTTTGCTCCGACATTACTGATAGATTCAGCCGTAGCGAAAAAAGAAAAAGGAGTAGTGATTACCTCGTCTCCTGCCCCAATCCCCATCGCTCTTAAGCCAATAACTAAAGCATCCGTACCAGAGTTAACACCAATAGCGTGTTTAACACCTAAATATTGGGCAACTTCTTGCTCAAATAATTTAACTTCTGGCCCCATGATAAACTGTCCCGATTCCAGAACAGCATCAATGGCAGTTTTTATTTCCTCTTTAATGGCTTGATATTGAGGTTTAAGGTCTAAAACGGGTATTTTGGTATGACTCATAAAGATTTATTTATATTGACATCATTAGGAAAAACAACTTTTACCAAGTCTACACTAAATGAGTTCAATTAATCAAACTATCAGATTTAGCATTGTAACTTCTCTACGACATATATACTATAATTGTCTCTATCAATAATTTTTGTAATTTCTGATTGTTGAATTAATTTATTGATGGGATCATTAACTAAATCGTCCGTAACTCCTTCTAAGACCCAGTTCAAAACTTGATTAACTTTAACTGCTATAATTCTTTGAGCTTTATTTTTGCAAATATATTCTTTCTCTTTACTAATTTCTGCATAGTTTGGGACTGAAAATGTTACTCTAGTTGCAGGTTTTAGAGATGTTAATAAATAGATAGCGGGTAAATTATTTTGATATACTAAAATTTTCCAATCATTAAATTCCAATGATTTAATATCTTGATAAATTTGCTCAAAATATTGATTTTTTTCGGGAGTTGTGTAAATTCCCTTAAAAGGACCAAAATCAGTTTTTTTAGTTAATTGTGGAATATTAGCATCTCTATAAACAAGTTGATTTTTACTAAAGCCTGAATATTGAAAAAATAAACATAACAAAACAGCCAAAGATATAAATAAAGTTTGATGAATATTATTATTTTTTATTGTTTGATTGTGATCATTATTACTATCCAAAAAACTTACTCCATATATTAATGTTATTATTCCACATCCTAACATTCCTACTCCTAAATTACGATAGCTATTCCCAGAAGCAAATGCCATCGTGATTCCAGCAAAAAAACAAGAAAACCAAATCAGATAAAAAATCAATGTATCATTATTTTCATTCTGTTGATTGTTTAAAAATTTACTTTTAGATATAAAATGTAAGAAAATTAAATAAATAAACCCATAACTAAAATAAAACATATAAAATCTTGAGGATAATCCACTATATGCTTCAATAAAATTAGCTTTTAAACCAAATGCTGGAATTAGGAAAATTGTGAAGCTTAAAATTTTTAATAATTGCTTATTTTTTCTAAAAATTAATGATGTTATTAACAGTGAAGATATTATCAAATACATTAATAGATAATGTGGATAGTCTTGCCACAATAAACTTTTAAAAATTGTTCTCGCATTTCCAATCAAAGTTCGATCATTATAAATATAAGAGATAATTTTTTTTGCATAATTAAGAGCAAATAAAAAATTATCAATCCCTGCATGAATTATTAAAGATAATAATAAAGAAGCGGGTATTAATCCTCCTAATATGTAATAAAAAATTTTTTTAATATTCTTATAATTGATGAAAGATAAACCTAAAAAATAAACTAAGACGGGTATCAATAAATTAGGATAGGCAAAAACAGACAATCCATGACAAATACCAGCTAAAAATAAATAAGTTTTTTTTTGAGGATATAAGAATATACAAATACCTAAAAAACAACCGGCCGTGAAAAATATAACCCCCATACTATTATAGCTAAGGCTAGGAATCATATAAGGCTCAAAAGCAATAGCTATGGATGCGATTAGTAAACTTAAATACCAACTAAAATATTTCCTAACAACTAAAAATATTGTTGATGCTAAAAATAATGTTAAAATAAAATATAAATGTCTAGCAAAGAGAATAATTCCATCTGTATTTCCCACAATCCAAACATATAATTTAACAAATGGAGCTATCATAATACCAAAAGGAATTACTGATAACTCATTGACAAAGGGAACATCACCTAAAACATATCTGTAAGCAAGGGCTGTATAATAGGCTTCATCTGTGAAGTCAACTCCGAAATAAAGTCGTATATATGATGCTGTAACTGCAATAATTACTACTATAATTGATGTTAGAGTAGATATATTAAAGAGACTTTGAAGATTAAAAATACTTGTTTTATTCATTTAAATAATGTATTTTGAGCAAATTTTATTATTAAATATTTTTAACAATTATGTCAATAATTCTTTCAATCATGGTTTCATTTAAACCGATCCATAAAGGAAGACGTAATAAACACTCACTAATTTTGTCCGTATTTACTAGCATTCCATTGGTTTTACCATATTGTTGACCTGCGGGGGATGAATGCAGGGGAACATAATGAAATACAGCATTAATATTATTGTCCTTAAATTTGCTGATCAAATTATTACGAATTTTTAGACTTGGTAAGATTATATAATACAGATGAGCATTATGTTGACATTCTGGAGGGATTATTGGGAGACGAATTTTTCCTTGAGCTTCTAAATTGGCTAACCCGTCATGATATTTTTGCCAAATAACGAGTCTTTTGTTGGTAATTTCTTTTACTTGGTTAATTTGCCCCCACAGAAAAGCGGCAATAATATCACTAGGAAGATAGGATGATCCTAGGTCTACCCAAGTATATTTGTCAACTTCCCCCCTGAAAAATTGACTCCGGTTTGTTCCTTTTTCCCAAATAATTTCAGAGCGATCGCACCAGTCTTGATGATTAACTAATAAAGCACCTCCTTCCCCAGAAATAATATTTTTTGTTTCATGGAAACTAAGGGCGGCTAGATGGCCAAAGCTACCTAATGGCTTGCCTTTATAGGTTGACATTATACCTTGAGCGGCATCTTCAATTACCCAAAGTTGATGACGTTGGGCAATATCCAAAATAGTATCCATCTCGCAACCTACACCAGCATAATGAACAGGTACAATAGCTTTAGTTTTAGGTGTAATTGCTTCTTCGATCTTCGTTTCATCAATATTGAGAGTATCGGGGCGAATATCAACAAATATAGGAATTGCTCCTCGAAGGACAAAAGCGTTAGCAGTGGAAACAAAGGTATAAGAAGGCATAATTACCTCATCTCCAGGCTTAATATCGGCTAAAATGGCTGACATTTCAAGGGCGGCGGTACAGGAATGGGTTAGCAGTGCTTTATGACAGCCAATATGCCTTTCTAACCAGTGATTACATAGCTTAGTAAACTGTCCATTACCCGATAGATGAATATTATCTATCGCTTGACTGATATGTTTAAATTCGAGACCTGTAACGTAAGGTTTATTAAAAGGAATTTTGTAATTCATTTAGTACATTCTAAGATGATATGAGTATAAGGGATCCTGAGTAAATCATGACGAATATTACAAGAAATATCTGGGAATATTTTTGAAGCTAAGGCTATATATCCATCTTTGGTGCGAACATTTTGTCCTCGATCTTTAGATATAATCCATTTAGCACAGGGAGATTGATTGTCCACAAATACACCATCAAAAGTAATCAATCTTCCCCCTGGTTTGAGGACAGTTTGAGCAATTTGGAAAAGTTTCAATGTTTCATCATCATCAAGGTGATGTAGAATACCCACAGCCAGAACCAGATCAAAATAAGATTGCTGTGTTAAATTGCTTGTACTAACTCGTTCACACCTAAAAGTAGCATAATTCCCAAATCGTTTTTGAGCCATTTCTATATATTGTTCACTCAGATCAAATCCTAGATATTCTACTTCTGGTAAATAAGGTATTAAATCACCTGGACCACAACCAATATCTAAAATGCGATCGCCTTTTTGGGGGCGTATATAATTTTCAACAAAGATCGGACGTGAACGATTACCTCCAAGTAACCATCCAAACAGACTATACATAGAGGGCAATGATAAAATTGAACGAATTCCCGATGTAATTTGAGGCATGATGATTCTGAGAATAGTAAAGATAATTGGTCTATCTTAATCTTTTTTTGCTATTAGCAATAAAGAACCTCCCAAAGGAAAAGATATACCTATTTTGATTAAAACTAATTCTAAATTTAAAACATATTCTAAGGTATTATTGAGAAAATTACTAATTTTAAATTCAGCCAGAGGATCATATTTTACCCGAAGGTTTTTAGGTTTTAAACGAGAAATCATCATTAAAGGTAATAGTAAAGAAACAAAAGATGTCATTTTGATTACTTTAAAACCAGCATACTCAACTTTATTCTTTAATTCTTTGGCTGTATATCTTCGTACATGATGAGCATATTCATCAGCTTGACTCCATAACCAGCGATGTTGGGGGACTGTAATCATAATACCACCATTTGGTTTTGTCGCTCTAAACATTTGAGTTAATACTTCTTCATCTTCTTTGATATGTTCGATTACATCAAAAGCACCAATCACATCAAATTCATTTTCAAAAGGAATGTTTCTAGCATCCATTTGCCAAAGTTCTGCTTTTTTTAATCTTTGTTGAGCAAAATTTAAACCATTAGTAAAAATTTCGCTACCAGAAATATTAAGATCAGGGAAATTATGTTCAATTGCTGATAAAACAAACCCGGTACCGCAACCGATTTCTAAAAAACTATTAACTCGCTTAAAATACTTGTTAAAAGCCCATATAATGAGACGATTTCTATTTTTAAACCAAAAATTTTTGGCTTCTAATTTAGCTAAAGCATCAAAAAAATGAGCTTCAAAACCTTCATTTTTTTCTGCTAATTCTGGAGCAAAAGCTAAAAAATTATTAATAATTTGGGGTTGCCTATTACAGTTTGGACATTGCCAATCTGTTAGATTAAAATTATGATGGCAGTAGATACATTTTTTCATGATTTTAGTTAAGTAATACATCAATTTTTATCTTGACTTGTGGAAATGAAAGCGGAGAAATTTCACCTGTTGTGAAAGTTAATTCAGAAGTGTATTGATTATTAAATAAATCTCTAAATACCCTCAACTGTGAAGTTTTTAAATCGACAACCCAATATTCTTTAATACCTGCTTCTGCATAAATATCTTTTTTCTCACCTAAATCTTTACTTAGAGTAGCCTGAGAAAATTCAATAATCCAGAAAATATTTTCAGGATAAGGATGATGTTTGAGATATTCTTTTCCTAAAGGTTTAACAATAGCAATATCAGGTTCAGGCTCGGAATTATTAGGTAATGTGATTGGTTTAGCTTCCCTAATTTTTGCTTTATTTCCTAACAGATTTCTCAAATAATCAGCTACTTCTGTGCTATAGTAAGCATGGGGTTCTCTTTCTGGGGACATGACAATAATTTCTCCTCGCAATAATTCTATTGTTTCATCATTGAAAGCACCACTTTCAATTATCTGATGATAGCGTTCAGTTGTCCATTTATAGGTGGTTAAAGTCATAATGTTTACCTTTGATCTAAAATTTTGATAACTTTAAATTATAAATATTTTACCCCCTACTGCCAAAAATTATACCTAAAACAATAAAACCCATCCCAACACTTTTAGCTATAGTAATAGGTTCTTTAAAAAAGATATTACTTAAAATTAATACCAAAACAAAACCAAAACTCATAAATGGATAAGCATAACTTAAGGGGAATTTTGTCATTGCTACCATCCAAGATACTGCTACTAAAAAAGTAGCTACATAACAACTTATCACCCAAGGGTTTAATAATAAATTTAAAATAAAATATAATTTACTTGTTAAATCAAGAGGAAATGAACCTGAAGAATTTACTTGCCATTTTATCACAATTTGACCATAAACTGTTAAAGTGATCGCTATTAAGATATACAGATGATCTATAAGTTTTGTTAACATTATTATTTCAATTTAAAATCTAAGTGAAAGTTGTTTTAAATAAATCATAAAATTGAATAAATCAAATTTTTCTAAACCTCTCGCATCCATTAAATGCAAAAGTCTTGACTGAGGAAAAGAAATATTTAAAGAATAAAATTATTTGAATTTTACAAAAACTTAATATTTTGCCAAAATTCTTCATCATTAACATCAAAAGGTATATTGACTTTGGAGCTAAATAAACATAAATGATTTTTGATCATAATTGCTTCTTCTCTTGAGAAAGAGTTATCTTCATCTCCCCAAAGTAAATAATTTAGTGAAGAAAAAAGAGAAAGACACCCGCATCTAAATATAATATCCATAATAATGTCAAAATTATCAGAATTTTTTAATGGGATAGCGGTTTGAAATATTGGTTGTCCTTGATCAAGATTATTATTAACAAAATGAACTGTTGCACCTGTAAATTTTGCACCATAAGATATGGCTTGTTTTACGGTTTTTGTTCCGATAAAACCAGCAAATGCGGGTAATAAAGAATAATGTAGATTAATTAACTTTTTATCAAATTTATCAATAATTTCTGAACCCAAAATTTTATGTACTGTAGTTACAATAAGATCTGGTTGATAAAAAAATAATGAATTAATTAATTCTAGTTGATTTTTATTGGAAAAATCAATAGATTTGTTAGGTATATTATAACGTTGAGAGTATTCATTAGCTTGACAGTAACGATCCGTTAAAACTGCAACTAATGATACATTTCCTAGCCAACCATAATCAATAGTTGTTTTAATAAATCTTAAATTACCACCACCACCGGAACAAAGAAAAATAATTCGTTTATTTTTTTTCATAAATTTCCCTAATAATTGTATATGGACGTTGTTTAGTTTCGGTAAATATTTTAGAAACATAAATACCAATTATACCCATACAAAAAATGTTAAGACCTCCAAAAAACCAGATTGAAACAATTACGGATACCCAGCCACCCAGATAAAAAGTGAAAAACAGTCGTAAAATTATTAAAGATATAGCTGCTATTATAGCAGTCATAGAAGTAAAAAAACCCAAATAAAAAATACTTTTTAATGGCTGATTGCTAAATGAGGTAATCGCATTTACTAAAAGAGATATTTTCTTTCTTAAGTCATAAGTTGAACTACCTTTTGACAATTTGTTGACTTTAACAGCTATTTGTTTAAAGCCTGTAATTTCCCAAAGACCTAACAAGAAAATTTCTCTTTCTTGATGTTGAACTAAAGCTTTAACATATCTTTTGTTCATTAATCTAGCAGTAACAACATTGGAAGGAACTTTATAGTTGGCCAACAAATTAAAGAGCCAATAAAAAATATTACCTGTTAATTGTTCAAAAAAATCACCTTTTCTTTTTTCTTGTACTCCATAAACAACATCAAGATCAGCAGATTGATATTTTTGATAAAATACACTTAATAATTCTGGTTCTTCTTCTAAATCACAATCAATTAAAAAAATCAAATCTCCCTGGGAATGAGCTAATCCTGTCATCATTGCTTTATGATGACCAAAATTTCTTGAAAGTTCTATGACTTTTACTTTTTTGTCATTTTCATATAAAGAAACTGCTACTTCTAAAGAGTTATCAGGGGAACCATCATCAACAAAAATTATTTCATAATTATCAGTAATTTTTTTAGTTTCATTACTAACACGCTGATAAAACTCCTGTAAATATGGGGATGAATAATACATTGTAGTAACAATTGATAACTTCATATTTGCTTAGAATTTTAAAAACTTTTCATAAATTTACTAGCATTCTGTCCTTCATTAAAAATTAAATCAAGAATACTTACTTTATGTTCAAAAGGGGGAAATAATTGATTATATTCAGGATAACCGGAATAATCCATATAAGTCAACTTAATTCCTTCTTGACTAAAAAGATCTTTTTCAAGATAGTCTTTCGCTGCTGGTCCTGAAATATATTCAGTAGCTTGAGCTTGTTTACATAGGTCTAATAACCTCTCGGTTTTCCCTTCAATTAAATTATATTCCATTGACCAAGATAACTTTGTTGTGATCTTTAATATATCACAAATTGCTTTCACAAATTTGTAGTTAACATTACTTAAAAATATATCTTCATTGCTTAAATATAATTCTGCAAATAAATCTTTATATTCACTAAAATACTTGGCTTTATTATAATTATGTTTTAGAGATGACCAATGTTTTTTCTTCCAATGAGGATTTGCTATTTTAGTATCCTTGATATTCTGACCAAAATTATAAATAACTGGAATAGTAAGCCATTTAATACCTAAAGGTGTTTTAATTTTATTTCTGTTTCTCCAATCATTTTTGGTATATTGCATATTATCATATAAAATAAACTCGTCAACAGAGTTAATGAGATCAAAGTATCCTTTCCAGGGAATATAATTAGATTGTAATATAGCTATTTTTTTAGGCATAAAAAATTAATTTATTTTGATTACTTTATTATCTGATATTTTTTGATATTTATGACCGATAGAATCCATAGCAATACCTTCAGAATTAAACTCTAAAATATCACCATAAGCACTCATCCAACCGATCATTTTAGCGGGTACTCCTGCTACCATAGCATAAGCTGGAACATCTTTAGTAACAACGGCTCCAGCCGCTACAAAAGCACATTCATGTAAAGTTATACCACAAACAATAGTAGCATTTGCTCCAATACTTGCTCCTCTTTTAATAATGGTTTTTAAATAATCATCGCTAGTATTGCGAGGATATTCACAGCGAGGAGTTTTCACATTTGTAAAAACCATACTTGGCCCACAGAAAACGTAATCTTCTAAAATAACTCCTTCATATAAAGAAACATTATTTTGAACCTTACAATTGTTGCCAATAATAACATTATTAGCAACTAAAACATTCTGTCCTAAATTACAATTATTACCAATTTTAGCTTTACCCATAACATGGCTAAAATGCCAAATTTTAGTATTTTCGCCAATCATAGCTCCTTGATCAATATAAGCCGATTCGTGAGCAAAATAATTAACCATTAGGTCTCCTCATTTAATTTTATGTTTAAGAAAAATATAAATTATAAATTATAAATTATCAACTATCACTTATCAATTATCAACTAATTTTTGCTTGTTCTAAAATTTCCACAACTGCCACTCCATTCCATCCGTCAGAGCGTGGTTTTTGACGAGTTTCAAGACAGTCTAAAAAATGTTGACATTCTATTTTTAAGGGGGTAGAGTCGGTCACTTCTGGACTCCAACTACCTTCATCTCTATTATTAAGATTTTGATCTACTCCTTTTTCATAAACAGTAATTTTTTGAGAAACTTCGTCATAAACTAACATTTGTTTTTCGGTAATTACGGTGGTTTTTCTTTCTAACATTGGATAATACCAAGAACAATGAATATGAGCAGTTTTACCTTCAGCAAAAGTTAAATCTACATAAATATTATCTTCAATTGCTGGTTGTAACCAAGCTTGTCCACTAGATTTAACTTTTTCTAATTGAGGATTACCTAAAAGATCTAAAACTACTGATACATCATGGGGAGCAAATGACCACCATACATTTTCTTGGGTACGAACCTTGCCTAATTTTAATCTTTTGGCTTCAACATGAAGGACTTTTCCTGCTTTTCCACTAGCTAAATATTCTCGCATCCAAGTGATAGCAGGTTGATACAATAATAAATGTCCTACCATTAAAATTTGTTGATTTTGATCCGCAAGTTGAGCCAATTCCTTTGCCTCATTTGTGTGTAAAGTCATTGGTTTTTCAACAAAAACATCTTTGCCCATTTCTACAGCTTTTTTTGCCATTTCATAATGAAAAGGTGCAGGAGTTGCTAACACAATGGCAGAAATATTTGATTCTAAAACTTGTTCATAATTTTGATAAGTTTTAAGATTAGGATATTCGATTTCAATTTTGGCTCTTAACTGATCATTTACTTCGGCTACTCCTGCTAAAGCATCTAATTCATAAAAGTTACGAATTAGATTTTTCCCCCAGTTTCCAGCACCAACAACGATTACTTTTTTCACAATAAAATTACCTTTTTTTGATCACAATTAAATTTGCGAGTAATACCCCTAGTATCTAACACTAATTTAGCCCCATTGACAAGTTTGATGTAGTCAATTTGATCATGATCAGTCAAAATTACAATTAGATCAGCTTTCTCAATATTTTCTTGACTTAAATCTACAGATTGTAGATGATTTTCCCCAATTTTGATTTGAGGGATAAATGGATCATGATAGTCAAGTTGAACTTGATCATTGAGGAGTTTTTCCATAACAATTATGGACGGAGACTCTCGATAATCGTCTATATTTTTTTTATAAGCCACACCAATGACTAAAATATGGGCTTTTGAAGGGGCTAAACCTAATGTATTTAAAATTCGCCAGATTTTATCTTTAACAAATTCTGGCATTTTTCGGTTAATTTCCCCTGCTAAAGCGATAAAGCGGGTTTCAAAATTAAATTCTTTGGCTTTCCATTCTAAATAATGAGGATCTAACGGAATACAATGGCCTCCCACTCCCGGCCCCGGATAAAATGGCATAATACCAAAGGGTTTAGTATTAGCCGCATCTAACACTTCCCACACATTCAAATCCATGCGATCGCATAATAAAGCCAATTCATTCACTAAAGCAATATTAACTGCTCGGAAAGTATTTTCAAAAACTTTGACTAATTCGGCGGCTTTAGCACTACTTACAGGCACAACTTTTTCAATAGTTTGTTGATAAAACAAAGTAGCAATTTCTAAAGATAATGGATCTGAAGCTCCAACTACTTTATTCGTATTTTTCGTAGTATAACGCTGATTGCCGGGATCTACTCTTTCGGGGGAATGTGCTAAGAAAAAATCTTGACCTTGTTTTAAACCACTGGTTTTTTCTAAAATTGGCTTCATTATTTCATCAGTTGTTCCCGGATAGGTAGTAGACTCTAAGGTAATTAATTGTCCTTGTTTGAGATATTTAGCAACTTCTTTGGTAACAGATTCAACATAACTTAAATTGGGTGTTAGATTTTTAGTTAAAGGGGTGGGAACACAAACAACAATAACATCTAAATTAGAAACAAGATTAAAATCAGTTACTGCTTGTAATTTTTTATTTTTGACAATTGTTTTTAACTCGTCATCATTAACATCTTGAATGTAATTTTCCCCTTGATTAACTTGATTAACACGCATAGGATTTTGTTCTATTCCTACCACATTAAAGCCCACTTTTGCTTTTTCCACGGCAAATGGCAACCCAACATAACCTAAACCAACAACGCCTACTTTTGCATTATGGTTAATAATTTTGTCTTTCAGAAAGTTAGATAAAGAGATTTCTAAATCATTCATATTTGTGATCAAAAAATTGAGATTTTTATATATTCCAGATTTGGTTTCTCGCCTGATTGATAGCAGACGTTGAAAGTGGATTTTCAAAAAGTACAATAATCAGTTTAACAGATAATGATTTTTTGTTTTAATTATTTTTTATCACATTTATCATAATCATTTACTAAAGTAACGATAAGCTCTGTTTATAAAAAAAAATATATTGATAATTGATCCCTATATAAATCTATCTACTGATAATCAAAAATATTGCCGAATGTAGGTAATAATATTTAAAAATAACGGCTCTGTGAGTTTGGTTATATAAAATTAATAGATTAAAATAGATCAAAGCATTGTATACAAAGTATTGTAGTTCAATCAAATTTAATTTTTATAAAAATTTTAATTTTAATATTTACTAAAGCTTGTATAGAAAGGCTTATATCGGTTATTTAATATTAAATTGTCATAACCAAGACTAAAGAGCCAAAATAACGAAACGAGATCATTTATTCAATAAAGTTATAAGGAGAATAAAACGTGACTTTGAATCATATATCTGAAAATACTAATACTGATGAAATTTCTTTAATAGATATAATCATTTTTTTCCAAAAGCACTGGCGTTTTTTGGGGATCGTTACCTTGTTGTTATCTTTAGGTATTACAGGGATGGCATTGTCAAAACCGAAAAATTTTACTCAAAAATTAACAATTGCGATCGAGCTTAATTTAACTAATATTCAACTGCAGAACATTGACATTGGTCAGATACCAAGGAACATTGATCTTCCTAAAGTAAATAATTTAGGGGTAGAATTTTTAACTAATTTAGAAAATGATAAGGTTGATTTACAAGCTACCTATAATGCCGAAAATCAAAATATAGACATAACATTAACATCTTCTCAAACCACTGATTTAACTGATAAATCTGATCACATCATCACTCAACTTCAAGATAGTTTTAAAGAAAAAATAAAATCAGATTTAGACAACTCTCTACAATCACTAAATAGAAATATTCAGAAAAATGAACTGATCTTAAAAGACCTAGAAAGCCAAATCAGTCAATCTTCTAATAATGTGCCAAGATTGGAAGCCCTTGAACTTCAAAGAACAGCTTATATAATTAATCTAAGCAGTTTAAAAGTTGATCGGCAATTTTTAGACAATTCTAAAGTTAATATTGCTGAGTTTACCGAGAAAGTATTACCTGTTAAGATTATAAAAAAATCACCCATTGAACAACAGTCTAGTTCTTTACTAAAGGTTTATATTTTGGCGGCGATCGCTAGTTTTATGGTGGCCGTATTTAGTGCAGTAATATTGGAGCAAATTAAATCTTTAAAACAAGAATTAACTCAAAATCAAGTAGACGAACTTCCCAAAGAGTCACAAATCTAATATCCTTAAATAAATTGCTCTCTTTTGGCTCTTTTGTTTATTTTTATGGCAAAAAAACACTCTTTTTCTTTAATATACCGTCTAGGACAATTAGGGCTTGACGGCTTGATGGCTTGGTTTGCCTGTACTTTAGCCTTTCTCATTCGTTTTGAAGGCAATATACCGCAAACTCATCAAGGTTTAGCTTTAATTCTCCCTTTTATATCTATTCCAGGGCGTTTACTTTGCCATTATATTTTTGGTTTATATCAACAAGTTTGGCGTTTATTTGGTTTTAGGGATAGTATTATCCTCCTCAGTTCTGTTACTTTTTACAGTTTGGCTTTGCTTACTACTACTCGATTAATTATTCCTCGTTTTACTCCTAGTTTTAGCGGAATACCTCTGGGGGTGGCGGTGATTGATTGGTGTTTTTGTGTTATGGGCATGATGTTAATCCGTTATGCCCGTCGTCGTTTTACTCAAAAACGAATGGCTAAACAAAAATTATTTAATCAGTCAGAAAAACGAGTTTTATTGGTGGGAGCCGGTCAAACTGGAGCGATGGTAGTCAGAGAAGTGAGGGAAAATCCTCAATTTAATCTCAAGTTAGTCGGTTTTTTGGATGATGATCCTACGAAGTTAGGTCGTAAAGTAGAGGGGGTTAAAATTTTAGGAAAAACTTCTAAAATTTATGAGATTGCCGAATATTATGAAGTGGATGAAATTCTAATTTCAATGCCTTCTGCCTCTGCTGAGCAGATCAAAAAAATTGTTGATTTGACTCAGGGTTCAACTTTTGAACTGAAAATTTTACCTGCTCAAGAAGAAATTTTACTTAATCAAAATTTAACTGCTCAAGCTAGGGAAATTTCCATTCAAGATATTTTAGGGAGGCAAGAAATTAAATTGAATTTTTCGGAGCAATTTAATGACCAATTTCCCTGTGCTAAAGAGCAAATTTATCAAAAGAAAATTTTAGTAACAGGTGCTGGGGGTACGATTGGCTCGGAAATTTGCCGTCAAATTGCTAAGTTAAAACCTCAATTATTAATTCTTTTAGGGAGAGGAGAATATAGTATTTTTAAAATTCAACAAGAATTTAATCGCAATTTTCCTAGTATTGAAATTGAGGCTATTATTGCTGATATTCGTCATCAATCAAGAATGGAAACTATTTTCCAAACCTATCAACCAGATATTGTTTTCCATGCCGCCGCCCATAAACATGTTCCTTTAATGGAAGATAATCCCACCGAGGCGATCGAAAATAATACCCTTGCCTCAGCTTTTTTAGCTCAAATGGCTGTTAAATATGACGTTAAAACATTTGTCATGATTTCCACCGATAAAGCAGTAGATTCTACTAATTTTATGGGTTTAAGCAAAAGATTGGCCGAATTAATGGTCACAAGTTTGGCACAAGAAAATAAAACCCGCTTTTTAGTGGTCAGATTTGGTAATGTTTTAGGTAGTCGAGGCAGTGTCGTTCCCATTTTCAAAGCTCAAATTAATCGAGGGGGGCCTGTCACAGTCACGGATCCAGAAATGACCCGTTATTTTATGACCACACCTGAAGCCTCTCAATTAGTTATTCAAAGTTTAGCGGTGGGAAAATCGGGACAAATTTTAATTTTAGATATGGGAGAGCCAATTAAGATTTATGATTTAGCTAGACAAATGATCGAATTAGCAGGATTTACCCCCGATGTGGATATTCCTATTAAAATTACAGGCTTACGTCCGGGTGAAAAACTACATGAATCTTTAGTTAATGCCAATGAAAAATTAGAAAGAACACACCATCCTCAACTTATGGTAGCATCTAATATTGTTCCATCAAGTCAAGCTTGGCATAATGTTATTAATAAACTTAATTTAGCGGTTCAAGATAATTTAGCTAAAGATCAATTATGGAACAAAATCAATGATTATAAAAATAAGTTAGAATCTAATCATTTGATTTCAAATTCTTAAACTTATTTTAACGTAAAATTTATTTATTAAAGTATAAAACCCATTATAGACAAAATTTAAAATGAAATATCCTGAAGAATTTAACAGACAATCAGAAATCAACTTATGGCTATCAGCAAATGATAGTTTGTCTTTTGATTATTCCGATGGTACAGAAGCAGAAAATTATTTAGAAGAATGTATCAAAAATGCTACCGATTTAAGTTTTGATTCAGTAGAATTGGCTAAATATATTCGAGATTGGCCTTCCGAATATCATTTAAGCCCGAAAAGAAATAATTTACTACGTTGTTTAAACTTAAAAAAAACTGATACCGTCCTTGAGTTAGGGGCAGGATGTGGTTCAATTACAAGATATTTAGGTGAAAATACTGGTCAAGTTATTGCGGTAGAAGGTAGTCAAAAAAGGGCAAAAATTAATGCTTTAAGATGTAGAAATTTAGATAATGTAAATGTTATTTGTTCTAATTTTCAAGATTTAGAATTAACGGAAAAATTTGACATTGTTACCTTAATTGGAGTATTAGAATATAGTGGTAAATATATAGAAGCCGAAAATCCCTATCAACTAGCTTTAGAAAATGCTAAAAAATTTTTAAAAGAAGATGGTATTTTAGTTATTGCGATCGAAAATAAGTTTGGGATGAAATATTTTGCAGGATGTAGTGAAGATCATACAGGCTTATTATTTGATGGCATAGAAGGTTATCCTAGTAAATATCCTGTGAGAACTTTTGGAAAAAAAGAATTACAAGATTTATTAAAAATTTCAGGATTTAATTGTCATCAATTTCTCTATCCTTTTCCTGATTATAAAGTACCAGATGTAATTTTAAATTTAGATGAAATTGAGAAATATAATTATGATCAGCCTTTTATTTATAACTGGCTAGGTTATAGTAATTCAAGAGATTATGGACGTGCTAAAAATGAATATATCCATGAATTTTTATTAGGGAAACAACTAGAAAAAAATGGACTATTATCTCAATTTGGTAATTCTTTTTTAGTGGTAAGTAGTCCCAATTCTGATCATCTTATTAAGAAATATATAGATGAAAATACTTTTGCATCTAAGTTTAATGCCACAAGATATAAGCACTTTATGACAGGAACTTATTTAAAAAAATTAGATGAAAATAATTTAGTAATAGAGAAAGACTTTTTATATCCTGATTTAGCTAAAGCATACGAAGAAACTAAAGAAAGTCAAGGATTTTTAAAACATGAAATTCACGAAAAAACTCCATTTCTTGATGGTATTTTATTGATAGATTTATTCATCGAAGCATTCAGAGATAAAACTAAAAATGTAGAAGAATCTTTATTAGAACCTTTAAATTTATGGTATCAATTTTTGTTAAAATTTTCACAAACTGAAGGAGAAAATATATATTTATCGGGTAAATATATAGATTGTGTACCTTGGAATTTAATGATCGAAAAAAACGGTAATTTAGTTTATATAGATCAAGAATGGGAATACCTAGAGAAAATTGAACTCAATTATGTTTTATTTAGAGGACTATTTTTCTTGTACCAAATGTTTAACCCTTGGATTGGAGAAGTCTTAAAAAATAAAGATATTATATTAACACTTAAAAACTTTGTTATATTTTGTACAGATTTATTAGATATTGATGTTACTTCAGCAAAAATTGACCAATATTTAGAAATGGAGTTTAAATTACAAACAACGGTTAGTTATTTATCTTCCCCTAATTTTACAGAGTATCTTAATCTATTAGAACAAAAAACACAATTTTTGATTACTGATTTATTTGTTGAGAAATATGAATCCCAATTACAGCAAACTCAATCTCAACTTTTCATGGCAAAAGAAACCATATCTGGGATGGAAAGTAGTAAATTTTGGAAATTGCGTAATTTATGGTGTAAAGTAAAATCTGTATTTATAAATCAAAATTAAATTTGATATGTTAAAGACGACTGTAGTTATTCCTACTAAAAATCCAGGTAATATTTTCAGGAAAGTTATTGAAAATATAATTAATCAGAAAACCAGTTGGGATTTTGAAGTTTTAATAATTGATTCTGGTTCTAATGATGGCACAATAGAACTATGTCAAAAATACCAAGATGCTGTTAGACTGAAACAAATACCATCAGAAGAATTTGGACATGGCAAAACAAGGAATCTAGGAATATCTATGGCAAAAGGAGAATTTGTTGCTTTAATTACCCATGATGCTATACCTTCTAATGAGCATTGGTTAAACAATTTAGTTAAAGCAGTAGAGCAAAGAGAAGACATTGCCGGAGCTTTTGGTAGACATTTACCCTCTCCAAATTGTAATCCTTTTGTTGCTAGAGATTTAAAATTACATTTTGATGGTTTCTGTCAACATGATCCTATTGTTAAATTAGATGATCCAGAGCGTTATCAACATGATTTAGGCTATAAACAGTTTTTACACTTTTTTTCTGATAATAATGCTTGTATTCGTCGTAGTGTTTGGCAAAAAATTCCTTATCCTGATGTAAATTTTGCGGAAGATCAGATTTGGGCAAAAACAGTTATCGAAGCTGGATACGCTAAAGCTTATGCTAATGATGCTTGTGTATTTCATTCACATAATTATTCTCCTTGGGAATATTTACAAAGAAGTTTTGATGAAGCTAAAGCATTTAAAAACTTTTTTGGTTATGATTTATGTCCCAGTATAAAATATTTAATCTATCATTTTCTAATGATGAGCAAATCAGATTTAATGTTTGCTTACAAAAATCGGCTTATGAATAATTCTTGGTTTTATCAGATTGTCCCAAATAATTTTATGCGTCAATTAGGATATTATTTAGGACAAAATAATGATAAATTAGCTATTAATTTATCTAATGTTTTATCTCTTGATCATCAATTAAAAAAATCATAATTTATTCTCACAATATTTATTATCATGAATTTAAAAAAAATAAAACTGAAAATATATAATAAATTTAAACAATTAGGATTAACTAATTTTTTGTTGTTCTTATGTTTTTATCCTTTGAAAAAATTGTCTAACAAAACAGTAGATAAGGTTAATAAAATAGACGTATTCAGTTTTTATGATTTTATTCTGATACCTCCTAGAACTCAATCTTTTACAAATCAAGATACTAAAATCTCGGAAAAAACAGTTAACTGGATTATTCCTGATTTTCATAAAGGTTCTGGCGGTCATATCAATATTTTTCGATTAATTGCTAATTTAGAAAAAAATGGGTATCAATGCAGAATTGTTATTGTTGGTGGTTCTAAGTTCGATTCTGGAGACAGTGCTTATCAATACATCTGTCAACATTTTAATATGTTAAAAGCTACTGTTTCTATTGGTGAAGAGTCTATTCCACCTGCTTGGATCACTGTTGCTACTAGCTGGATTACAGCTTATACCGTAGAAAGATTTTCTTTAACTAAAATTAAATGTTATTTTGTTCAAGATTTTGAGCCTTTTTTTTACTCCCACAGTAGTGAATATATATGGGCTGAACAAACTTATAAATTTGGTTTTTATGGAATTACTGCGGGTGATTGGTTAGCAGAAAAATTAAAAAGAGAATATGGGATGATAACTAAAGCGATTAGTTTTTCTTTTGATCGACAGTTGTATAACCTAAACTCACAAAATCAGAATAAATCTCAACAAAGACAAATTTTCTTTTATGCAAGATCAGTAACTCCTCGTCGTGGGTTTGAGTTAGGATTATTAACGTTAAGAGAAGTAGCCAAAAAACTGCCCGATGTAAAATTTGTTTTAGCAGGTTGGGACATCAGTAATTATGATATTCCATTTTCTTATATAAACGCTGGAATTGTTCCTCTTGATCAACTGGCAGAGCTATATAATCAATGTGATGTAGCTTTGGTTTTATCATTTACCAATCTTTCTTTATTACCTTTGGAATTGATGGCTTGTGGCTGTCCAGTTGTAAGCAATAAGGGTGACAATGTGGAATGGTTATTGAATCAAGAAAATGCAGTTTTAGTTGAACCAACTGTAGATGCTCTTAGTGATGCTTTAGTTAAGTTATTAGAAGATGAGGAAAAGCGTCAAAAATTTATCCAAGCAGGATTAGAGTTTGTCAACAAAACCAACTGGGAAACAGAAGCTCAAAAAGTTTCTGACTTTTTCAATGAAATAGTTTGTGATAAAATCAGCTAAACTCTCTTAATGATATTTTACTTAATAATTTTATGTCTATATTAGTTCTTGGTGGAAATGGATTTATTGGCTCAAATTTAGTCAAATTTTTAGTTCAAAATGGTCAACAAGTAAAGGTACTCGATCGTAGTAAAAAATCTTATATTGAGCTATTGCCACAAGTTGAATATATTTATGGTGATCTTGCCAATTATCAGGTTGTTAATCAAGCATTAAAGGGAATAGATACTGTTTATCACTTAGTTAGTAACACTATTCCTAATACTTCTAATTTGAATCCTGTGAAAGATGTAGAAAATAATTTAATAACAACGATCAAATTATTACAAAGTTGTGTTGAACAATCGGTGAAAAAGATAATTTTTGCTTCTTCAGGAGGAACAATATACGGTATTCCTCAAACAATTCCAATCCCAGAAAATCATCCTACGAATCCAATTTGTTCTTATGGAATTAATAAATTAGCTATTGAAAAGTATTTAAGTTTATTTAATCATCTTTATGGATTAGATTATGGTATTTTAAGAATTTCTAATCCCTATGGAGTGGGACAAAATCCCCAAGGCAATTTAGGAGCAATTACGGTTTTTTTAGATAAAATTTTTCGGCAAATACCTATTTCCATATGGGGAGATGGAGAAGTGGTTAGAGATTATATTTATATTGATGATGTGGTCCATTCTTTTTATTTGGCTCTGTTTAATGATAGTCCAGAGAAAATATTTAATATTAGTAGCGGTTATGGTTTGTCTTTGAATCAGTTAATTGATAAAATAAAGCAAATTATTGATGCTGATTTTACAGTTAGTTATACAAAATCAAGACCTTGTGATATTCCTATTAATTGTTTGTCTAATGAAAAAGCTCAAATTCTTTTAAACTGGTATCCAAAAGTTACTTTAAAAGATGGAATTTTAAAAACTTGGGACTGGATCAACTATTATTATAATCATTAAAAAATTAATTGACTTTTTACTTATTTTATCAAATAAAATTTGATAAATCTTGATAAAATAATGCTAAAATATATTTTAAAATTATCAAAAATTTTTATAATGAATTATAAAATAGCAACTTATATTACAGCATATAAAGATACTTTAGCACTTAATCAATGTTTAACAGGAATTAATAATCAAACTTATTCCATTAGTAAAACATTTATAATAGATAATTCAGAGAAATTAATTATTAACTCTAAGACTCCTAATTTAATGATCAAACATCATCCTGAAAATATCGGAATTGGGGCAGGAATTAAAGAAGCTTTAGAGTTTGCAATTGCTAAAAATTATGATTTTTTATGGACATTTGATCAAGATAGTATTCCTACTCCTAATTGTTTAGAAATTCTGTTAAATACTTATGAAAAATTAAATAAAGAGGATTTTCAAATTGGTATTATTGCCCCCACTGCGATAGATCAAAGTAATAATAAAATTGTTGAAGGAGCATCTTTTAATAACGATATTTTTATGGGTTATACTCCAGAAAATCCGAATTTTCATTATGAATGTGATGCTCCTATTACATCAGGCTCATTAATCTCTTTAAAAGCCGCTAAAATGATCGATCCCCCCCGTAGTGATTTATTTATTGATGGAGTAGATTTAGATTATGGTTATCGTTTAAAACAAAAGGGTTTTCACAATATTATAGTTCCTACGGCGATTATGTATCATAATTTTGGCAATCCCAAAACGGTTAAATTTTTTAATCAAGAATTAATTTTTCAACAATATTCTGCTTTAAGACATTATTATATCTGTCGTAATCATACCTATTTAGAAACAAGATTTGCTCAAAATTTTTATAAGTTAACTAGCAGTTTAAAACGTCTTAAATATATGATTTATACTATAATTAAAATTGTTGTTTATGATCAAGAGCAAACTTTAATTAAAATTTATGCTTGTTTACTAGGAACTTTTCACGGTTTTATTGGTAAACTTGGAAAAATTTGGAGTTAATCGTATTTTTATTAATGTGATTTATTTTCTTATTATTATACTATTTACAAAAAGTAACTAAAAACTTAATATAAAAATAAAAAATCAAGAAAAAATCATGACAGGAATACCTCATATTGAAATTATTGAATCAGCAGATACACGAAAAAATCTCATGAAACAACAAAAAACAGCTTTGAATATTGAGATAAGTTACACCACAATACATCAATTAGTGAGATACGAATTAGGGGCAAAATTAAAAGTACCTGAGAATATAATTTTATTATTTCAACCACCTTATTGCCCAGAAGTAAATCCCATAGAAAGACTGTGGTTATATATCAAACAACAGTTAAAAAATATCTGGTTTAAAAACTTAGATGATGTCAAAAATAAAGTAGCTAATATCTTAAATAATTTACAACAAGATTTTATCCTGTCTTTAGCAGGTTGGGATTATATTGTTAATGCTTTATCTGTGTAGCTACTAAATGTAAATGGTATTAGTTATTATGACTGTAATTATTGCAGGGGAAAGAAGTGGTGTGGGTAAAACTACTATAACTTTAAGTATCCTTAGTTTTCTCGCTAAAAATAATCTTAAAACTCAATCTTTTAAGGTTGGGCCTGATTATATTGATCCCATGTTTCATAGTAAAATTACTCGGCGATCGTGCCGAAATTTAGACCCTATTTTAACCTCTGAAAATTATGTTAAATGTTGTTATAATTATCATCTAAATCAGGTAGATTATGCTATTATTGAGGGCGTAATGGGTTTATTTGATGGCGTATTTTTACCTGATTTTATTAATACTAATAAAGATCAATCTATTAATGATTATGGTAGCACTGCTCATCTGGCTAGATTGTTAAATTTACCTGTTATTTTAGTAGTTGATTGTAGTAAATTATCTAATTCTGTGGCCGCTATTGTACATGGTTTTAAAACTTTTGATCCTCAAGTTAAAATTATTGGTGTAATTTTAAATAAAGTAAGCAGCGATCGCCATTTAAAACTTTTAGAAAATGCCTTAAAATCTCTTAATATTAAAATTATTGGTGTCTTTAAAAGACAAGATAATATAACTATCGGCGATCGCCATTTAGGATTAATTCCAACGGAAGAAATATCTAATTTTCAAAATATAGTAGATCAATTGGCAATTTTAGCTCAAAATTGTTTAAATTGGGACATTTTATTACCCCTCTTAAAAACTAATTCTGTGGCCAATTTATCTTGTCAGTTTCAGTCAGAAAATACACAGGAAAGATGCCTATATTACCTAAAAAATAAACAGGAAAAATCTTGGTATTTCCCATCATTAAAACCGATTAAAATTGCAGTAGCAAAAGATAAAGCTTTTAACTTTTATTATCAAGATAATTTAGATTTATTACAAGCAATGGGAGCAGAGTTAATTGAATTTAGCCCCTTAGTAGATCAAACATTACCAAACGATCTTAAAGGCTTATATTTAGGAGGAGGTTTTCCTGAAATATTTGCTCAACAATTAACGGAAAATATCACTTTAAAACAACAACTTAAAAGTTTAATTAATCAGGGCTTACCCACCTACGCCGAATGTGGAGGATTAATGTATTTAGGGGAAAATTTAATTGACTTTGATGGTAAAAATTATGAGATGTTAGGGGTATTACCTTTTACCAGTCAAATGGGTAAAAAATTAACTTTAGGTTATCGTCAAGCGACTTGTTTAGAAGATAGTATTTTTATGGCAAAAAATCAACAAATTTGGGGACATGAATTTCATAGATCAACTATTATTACTAATAATCAAAAACCCCTTTTTAAATTACAAAATCTTTATGATCATGACTTAATTAATGAAGGTTGGTATGATCAAAATATTCATGCTTCTTATTTACATACCCATTGGGGAGAAAATCTTAATTTTGTGCAAAGATGGTTAAATTTTTGTAGTGGTAGGGAAAACCGAAATCTCAAAAATGAACCAAATTTAAGATAATTACGTCTAAAGAGCAATAGTTAAGACTCGGATCAGTTTTAACTGTCAAAAAAATCAAAAAATTTTCGTAAACAGAAAATTCTCACTTGTAGTAACAAACACAAAAAAACTAAGTACCTAAGCAAAATTAATTACATAATGTGGAATGGGCATCCTGCCCGTCACAGGCTTCTAGCCTGTGCCACCATTGAGTAATTAATTACACACATCTACTTTATACCTAAAGTTTATTAATTAGATATGAAACGTAAATTTTCTATTTTTAACCTTCCCTTAATCAAATACCTTGTTGCCATTTTATTTGGTGTCTTAATGACAGTGGGAGCTTATCGAGTAGCTCCTTCCCACGCCGATCCCATCTCAACCCAAAATCAAGCCACTGTAGTGGCACAAGCTCCAAGCCCGACTCATGTTAGTAACTTTGTTAGTAATGTGGTTAAAGAAGTCGGCCCGGCGATCGTGCGTATTGATATTGAAAAAACCGTTACCCGTCAGATCAACCCTATTTTTAACGATCCGATGTTTCGTCAATTTTTTGGGGATCAGTTAGATCAAATGCCCCAACAACAAGAAGTTGTTAAAGGCTTAGGCTCTGGTTTTATTATCGATCGCAGTGGGATTATTTTAACCAATGCCCACGTTGTGGAAGGCGCAGATCGAGTTACAGTTAGCCTAAAAGACGGGCGCACCTTAAACGGAGAAGTTAAAGGAGTTGATACCGTCACCGACTTAGCCGTTGTGAAAGTAGATGACAATAATCTCCCTACCATTAATCTTGGTGACTCCTCCGCCTTAGAAGTGGGCGACTGGGCGATCGCCATGGGAAACCCCCTTGGCTTAAATAATACCGTTACATTAGGTATTGTCAGCACCTTAGACAGATCAAGCGCCCAAGCAGGTATTCCCGATAAAAGATTAGACTTTATTCAAACCGATGCCGCCATCAACCCCGGTAACTCAGGCGGCCCCCTATTAAACGAAAGAGGGGAAGTGATCGGCATTAATACCGCTATCCGTAACGGTGCAGAAGGGATCGGCTTTGCCATTCCCATTAATATCGCTAAACGGATCTATCCCCAACTAGCCAGAGGTGAAAACGTCAGTCATCCCTATTTAGGAGTACAAATGATTGCACTAACACCAGAGTTAGCCAAAGAAAATAACGATGATATTAATTCTCCCATGCAATTACCGGAAATTAATGGCGTGTTAGTAGTGCAAGTATTACCCAATACTCCAGCGGCCAAAGGCGGGATCAGACGTGGGGATGTTATTATTGAGTTTAACGGTCAAACAATTACCCAAGCCGAACAATTACAAAATTTAGTTGAAAAAAGTTCCGTTAATCAAGCAGTTAATATTAAAATTAAACGTGGTAATCAAACTCAAACTTTATCTATTACTTTAGGAAATTTACAACCACAAAATTCTGAACAATAATTAAATCAACAAATCAATTAATAAACTTCCGAAATTTTGAAAATTTTGGAAGTTTTCTCTTAATACCATAGTTCAAAATTAGAATTAAATTGTTTAAGTTTATATTGAGTCAAATCAGACCATAATTGAGAATATTGAGAATTTATTAAATAACGCTGTTGAGAATTATCTATATTTATCATCGCCTTAGCACAAGTTTTAAGTAAATTAATAGCGATAAGATCATTCGCTTTGATCTGAAATCTAAATAATAATTTTACGATAGAAGATTGATCTTGAAATTGAAATAAACAACTATATTCATGATAGAATTTTTTTCTGATGAGCCAAAATGCGATAAACTTCTAAACGATGACTATAATTTTTTTCATTAAGATTATTAACTTGACGAATATATGATTCTGCTTGAGCAAAATTTCCTTTTTCAAATTCCTCAACAATTTTTAATTCTAATTCTTTTTTGGTTTGACTAATATTCTTGACAACTGCCATTACTAAACCACGTCCATCCTCATGATAAACTTCATAAGTAGATAAAACTGAATTTTTTAAAGATTGATTTTCTAAAATTCTAGCCTTCCCATTTTGAGACAAAAAACTATTCATTGGAGCTAATTTAATTTTCGATTGATCGTAATTAGTTTTAGTTTGATGACTCTGATTAGGAGATAATTTGAGCGTTTCGTCTTGATTATTTTTGAGGAAATCTAAGTTTAATATTTGTTTAATCAGCATTAGCATAATAATAAATTATAATATAATTAAGTAAAATAAATTAATCATTGTATTTATTTATAAATATAACAAATTCAATCTATTCAATAAGTGACTAATTGTAATTATACTTGTGATAAGAATCACAACCATTATTGAAATTGTCAGTAGAGTAGGAGGAAAACCTAATTTAAAAGCATTTTTTAGTGAATTTTGCTCAAGAAACATTGATCAACCAAAAAAATTTTTAAAAAACACTTGCCAAATCAAAAAAATATGCTAATATGGTTTATACGCAAATAAATAAAGCGCTCAAAAAAAATGCGGGTATAGTTTAGTGGTAAAACCATAGCCTTCCAAGCTATTGATGCGAGTTCGATTCTCGCTACCCGCTTAAAAACATCAATAAATTGTTAGTCAATAGTTTTAATTAATATAATTTTAATTGTTGGATCATGCTACAGGTTTTTATTTTTGTCAAAGGGAGAAATTCAGATAAATAATGTTAAATTATTTTGAAGTTTTTTAACTATTTTTTATGATTAATTTTCTGATTTCTTCTAATCCTAACAACAAAGGAGGACAAATTAATAATAAACCAATTTGCCATATTTCTAAGGGTGCTGTAGAAAATATTTTCTCAAAGGGTGCAAAATAAATTAATGAAAATATTAACATCCATTCTGTGGCAATACCAACCCAAATTAACGGATTATTAAACCAATTTAAGCGAAATACTGAGGTATTTTCTGAGCGACAAGCAAACACATTCCCATCTTGACAAGCCACGATCGCCGCTAAGGTCATGGTGGTGGCATGGGCATAAATTCCCATGACAACGGGATCTGCGGTATGTGCTAAAATTTGCGGTGTAATTGCCTGAATTTCCCCTAAATTATAGCCATTGATCCCCCAAATGAGGAAAAAGCCACCCATTCCCACAATTCCCTCGATTAAGCCTAAAAAGCAATAGGCTCGAAGTAATAACGATCGATCTAATAGGGGCTTCTGTTTTGAGCGGGGAGGTAGGCTCATTGTGCCTGTTTCCGCCTGTTCGATCCCTAATGCTAAGGCCGGGATCATATCCGTACCCAGATCAACCGCTAAAATTTGCATAATTAAGAGGGCAGGGGGAATTTTTAAGGCTACCATTAATAAAAATGGCACAACTTCAGCCACATTTGAAGCTAAAATATAGGTCATAAATTTCCGAATATTTTGATAAACTGTCCTTCCTTCCTCTACTGCACTCACAATCGTGGCAAAATTATCATCGGTTAAAACTAGATCGGCCGCTTCCCTTGCCACGTCTGTGCCGTTTAAGCCCATTGCTACCCCAATATTAGCCGCTCGTAAGGCGGGTGCATCATTCACTCCATCCCCTGTCACCGCCACAATATGACCTAAATCTTTGTACGCTTGTACTAATCTTAATTTTTGCTCTGGCGCCATCCTTGCAAAGACTAAGTTAGAGCGGTATTTGATAATTTGTCTTAACTGTGCATCGGAAAGATGGCCTAAGCCCTCTCCCGTCACAACCCTCACTTTTTCCCCCACTAAGCCAATATTACGCGCGATCGCAACGGCGGTTAAGCCATAGTCACCTGTGATCATGGTAATATTGATCCCTGCTTGATGACATTTAGCGATCGCATCGGGAACTTCTGGGCGAGGCGGATCAAACATGGCCACTAAACCTATAAAAATCAGATGACGCTCTAAACTTTGGGGTTTATACTCTAATAATTTTTGATCACCTTTCCTGATACTGACTCCTAATACTCTAAAACCCTGTTGAGCGAGGCGATCGTTAGCGGTAATAATATGTTGACGATCTTCCTTGGTTAATTCCTTAATTTCCCCATGAATTAACATAAAATGACAACGGCGTAAAATCTCAATGGGTGCGCCCTTGGTAAAGCTTAAATAGGGGTGACTATTGGGGAAAAGTTGGCTATTTTGCCAGTCTAAAACCACTGTCATCATGCGTCTACGGGAGTCAAAAGGCACTTCCCGCAGTCTGGGATATTGTTTTTGTAAATCCTCTAAATTTAAGTGAGCTTTCAGAGCTACCACTAACAAGGCGGCCTCGGTGGGATCCCCTAACTCTTGCCAACGGCTCGATCCCGCCGGATGGACTAAATGGGCATTGGAGCAAAGGGCAGAACCCACTAATAATAATTCTAATTGTGACTTTATGGAGTTTTCAGAGGGCATCATAATTTTCCCTTTGGGATCATAGCCTTCTCCCGTCACTTCAATGGTTTGCCCTTCCTCACCATTGGGAAGCCACAGCGATCTCACTGTCATTTCATTTTTAGTCAAAGTTCCCGTTTTATCGGTACAGATAACCGTTGTGGCACTTAAAGCCTCCACGGCCGACAAACGGCGCACTAAAGCGTTACGTTTGGCCATGCGTTGCACACCCATGGCCAGAGATAAAGTCACAGTGGGTAATAAGCCCTCCGGCACTAAAGCCACAATAATGCCGATCGCAAAGATAAAACTCTCTTTTAACTCCATGCCCACTAACAAGGAAGTTGCGAAAAAGACAATTGTTCCCATTGTGAGGGCAATAAAAGTTATAATCCTCACAATATAACCGATTTGTACTTCTAAGGTGCTAGGCTCACGGGTGACTTTGGTGGTAAGTTGGGCAATATGACCAAATTCCGTCTGTGCGCCCGTTGCATACACCACCGCCACCCCACGCCCCGCCGAAACAGTGGATCCAGCCAATACTAAATTGCGTATTTCCGCAGGTTTAACCGTTTCTTGGAGGGGGGTTTCGGCGGGATGGAGGATGGCCGTATCATCTCTTAAAGGTACAATTTTTCTCACTTCGGCCGGTTCGGCGAAACGTGCCACTGGTAAAGACTCCCCCGTCATCACCGACACATCTAAATAGAGGTTATCCGCCGACACCAGACGGGCATCGGCCGAAATGCGATCGCCTTCCTCAAGTTGGATCACATCTCCCCAAACCAACTCCCTTGCCAAAATTTGTTTTAACTCCCCATCTCGATACACTTTCACTTGAGAGGGTAAGACTTTTTTGAGGGCTGAAAGGGCTTTTTCCGCGCGAAACTCCTGCCCAAAACTAAAGACGGCATTAATTAAAATTACTGACCAGATCGCCCAACCTAGTTCTGGTGTATTAGAGATAAAAGCTAAAACTCCGGCGCTCCAGAGCAATAAAGCCATAAAATGGGTTAATTGATCGGTAAAACGTAACCATAGAGGGCGATGGACAGGCTCAGGTAATTCATTAAAACCGAATTTTTTTAAGCGGCGATCGGCTTCATCTTCGGATAAACCTTGTGCTGAGGTTTCCAGACGCTCGTAAACGCCTTCAGCATCAAATGACCAAATAGCTTTGTGGGGGATCATGAGTATTAGAGAGTTTTTAAAATTTGTATCTAATAAAAATCAACTCTAACTAATTTTTGACAAAAATAAGGTTAATGTTAAGAAATGTAATGATACCATTTACAGAAAGTAACTTCAGAGGTAGTTTAATGGAATAGTTTATTTACAAAGATTTCTGGTATTTAACAATGTAGCTACTAAATGTAAATGGTATGAGTCTGTAGGATATAAATGTTGTTAAGTTGTTAAGCATTTTTTGTCTCTTTATCATTTTTATTGCGGTTTCTTATTTGAGTACATCTTGGTTTTCCCTCTACCATGTGTCTTGCCCAATGTTCACAATTATAACTAAATTTATTCCAAACAAGGATAAGCAACTAAACTACCCGGAAGTATCTCATTTCCTTCTTGATCATAAACGCTTGGTTCACAATCTAATTTAATAAATAATTGAGATAAATAGATTAATTGTTTTTCTGTAGCTTTAAATAATCCTTCAGTCCATTCTACATCATATTCTGGTAAAAAATGTAAAATTTCTGCATATTTTTCATTAGCTTTTTTGAGATGATTCGTTAAATTTTTAACAGCACCTCTATAAAAAGATAAATTTTCTTTTTTACAATATTCTTTGATTTCTATACCAAAATAATCTGCAATTTCTTGACAAATAGAAATAATTTTAGGATCTTTAATATTTTTAACAGCGTGAGTTAATTCGTGACGAATTACATGATTATAAAGATGATCTTGAAGATTTCCAAATTCATGAATAATTCTCGCTGGATTATTATAATTTCTGTTTGTTGCCATATTTTTATGTTGTCTTGAAACTAAAATAAATAAATAAAAACAAACTTATCTCAATTTTATTATAAACAAGTTTGCTTTTATGGAATTAATACATTAAGTTATTTGCTGTTTTACCAAGATTTAAAACCTTTTTTTGCTTGAGTTTGATTTTCCTCTTTTGGAGAATCATCTGATAAAGACTCAGGATTTATTTCTTCTTCTTTCGCTTTTTGCTTTTCTTTTTTAATTTCGTTAATATAATCACTAGAAACAGATGGGAAAAAACCCCGCTTAATAGATCCAGATAAATCAGAGCCTATTTGTAATTTAGTATTAATAGTTGAAGCAGGTAAAGAACCTGCTTTTGTCGTTGTTTGACTAGCCGTTTCGTCTAAATTAGACATAATACTTAAATCTCCTAATTTCATTAATCTAATACTATTATATAACAGAATAGTGAAGACGGATCAAATAATAGTTTGTAGGGTGGGCAACGCTTTTTTATATTTGATTTTTACTTATTAATTAAATACGTTGCCCACCACCATAATTATAATATTAAGAAAAGGTGGGCAATCTATGATAATTTTTGATTAAGATTAATCATTTAAAATTGATGGCACACCCTACCAAATTTTTTTGGGGGAGGAGTTTTAGGGGGTATCACTTGTTAATCACGATAAATTTCTCTACGATGCTTACATTGTAATAGTTTAATAATTTTATTAAAATCATCAATTTCATATCTAAGACGATAATCACCAATGCGAATACGATATTCTTGCTCAAATCCTTTTAATTTAATTGTATTAGCAGGACGGGGATCTTCAACCAGAATTTTTATCTTGTCAATGACACGATTTTTAACATAATTAGGTAAATTATTAATTTGTTTTTCTACTGTTTTAGAAATAATAATTGTATAACCCATAATTAAAGTCAACCTTGAGCTAAAAATTGATCTAAAGTAATATATTCCCCTTCCTTATATTCTTTTCTAATTAACTCAAGTTCTTCTTTTGTTTCAAAATTATCTTGATAATTTTCTTCTTCTTTTTCAAAAATTTGCTGTTCAATTAACTCTTTAAGCTGACATTTTTCTTCAAAATCAAGGCAATTAATCGCTGTAATTAATTGATCTAAAGTTAATTCTAATGTAAGAGTTGCTGTCATTTTTTTATGTTGATAATAAAGAACTGTAAATTTAACTTATATTCTAACATATAGCAATCCTAAATAGGTCATAACAGATATAATATTAATTATAATCTAAATTCAAGGAAAAAAAAATGAACATTATTTCTGAGTTAAATGATTTCATCAATCAAACACAAGAGGCTAAAGAAATGACAAGGGCTTTAGCTGTCAAAATGATTTTAGAAGGAAAATCATACCATGAAGTAAAAGAATTATTACAAGTTTCTCATAGCTTTATTAGTATGTGGAAAAATCAAGCTCTTTTTTGTGGAGTAGAAAGCTTGAAATTACAGTTTAAAGGAACTAAAAGTGAATTAAAACCAGAAGAAAAAGACCAAGTTATTAATTGGTTAAGAGAGCAAGAATATTTAAGATTATCAGATTTAAAAATTTATTTAGAGCGAGAATATAATATTATTTATAAATCCAATCAAAGTTATTATAGTTTGCTCAAAGAAGCGAAAATAAGTTGGAAAAAAACTCAAAAAAAGAATCCGGCTAAAAATGACGAATTAGTCGAAGCTAAAAAAAAAGAAATCAGTGAAAAATTAGAGATTTGGAAAGAAGAAATAGAGAGTGGAGAGCTTGTAGTATTTATGATTGATGAATGTCATTTACTTTGGGGAGACATTTTAGGTTATGTTTGGGATGGAGCAACGTATCATGACTCAAAAGAATTTAGGGAGTATTTAACTATAATCAATCAAGATTTATTGGAAGAAGAATGGTTAATTACTTGTCATAAATTTGCCCCTAATGCTCCAGAACAAAATCCTGTAGAAGATATTTGGCTACAAGTGAAAAATTTTATTAGACAATTCTATCATTTATGTAAATCATTTAAAATAGTAAAGTGGCTATTTAAGTTTTTTGCGCATGGTCAAATATTTGATTTCCCCAAACTTTATCAATATGGAATTTTGCCACAACCTATTTAGGATTGCTATATCGGAACATTGATTTTTGCTTAGATAAAATGACCAAGGGATTATTGTGTCTAAATGTCTAAAGATGCTGTATTTTTGAGGGTTTCTGAGTAAAAATTAGGAATAATATGTAGTTTTTTTTGTTCAGAAGTTTGATTTTTAAATTGATGATTAATTTTGGATTAGTTCAGATTTGATTTTTTTGTTCATGAATAATTCAGGCTAAAAGAGCGTTACACAAGTCAGGGAAAAGGAAAAAGTGTTGTATTAAATTTCGTAACTAATTTTCAACAATTGAAAAAGATGGGTTAGCTTGGAACTGGAGATTAATCAGTTAAGGAAAATAGAAATTATGTCAGAAACTGAAGCCAAAGAATCAAAAAGTTATATTAGTTATAATCCCCCAGACAGTAATACAGGTGTAATCCGTCTTAAGCCTCAACAATTTATCCATATTTTAGATAATAATACCGGAGTGACACGCCTTGAGGTGGGTCCTCAAACTATTACGTTAGGTGATGCGGAAAGATTGGTATTACAGCCCACTCAAATGTTAATCATCCCGCCCCGTCACTATTGTATGATTCTTAATCCTGTTTTACGAGACGATGAGAATAAACCTCTGGCGGATCAATTTGGTCAAATTCGGTTAAGCTATGGAGATGAAGAAATCCGTTTTGCTCAAGAGCCTTTTCCCCTCTATCCGGGAGAGGAATTAAAAGGAAAAGTTACCAAATTACAAGTAGTTGAAACTAATCAAGCCCTACGTTTAAAAGCAATTCGAGATTTTACTGATTCAATTTTAATTGATGGAGAAACCACTAATATTAATCGTATCGCTGGAGATGAATGGTTATTTGAGGGACCTGGTACATATATTCCCCGCATTGAAGTGGAAGTTGTTAAAACCGTTTCAGCCATTATAATTAAACCTAATCAGGCTTTACGCTTAATGGCTAGACAAAATTGTATCGATCGCCAAGGAAATCGCCGTAAAGCGGGTGAAGAATGGCTAGTGAGGGAAGAAGGGGCCTATTTACCCGGAGTTGATGAAGATGTGATGGGTGTGATCGATGCCTATGTTTTAACGGAGAAAAAAGCCTTATATTTGAAGGCTAAACGCACTTTTACCGATATTTTTGGGCGACAAAGAAAGGCAGGGGATGAATGGCTTGTCACCTTTGAAGACACGGAGATCCATATTCCAGACGTTTATGAGGAAGTGGTGGGAGAAGTGGGCATTACCACCTTAACCGATCGCCAGTGGTGTATTGTGGTTAACCCCATTGATACCAATGGTAAGCCCCAGTTGGGTTTTAGAGAGATCAGACAGGGTTTAAGCTCCTTTTTCCTCCATCCGGGGGAATATTTAGAAACGGGTATCCGTAATATTTATGTATTAGGGGAACAGGAAGCCCTGTTATTAAAGGCGAGGGAGAGTTTTGAAGATGGGAATATTACCCGTCAACCGGGCGATCTGTGGATGATCACAGGGCCGAGAGATTATATACCAAGGGTGGAAGTGGAAGTTATTGAAACGAGACGGGCGATCCCCTTAGATAAAAATGAGGGCATTTATGTCAGGGATATTCAAACAGGGGAATTAAAATTAGTGGGAGGGCCTCAAGCCTATATGTTAAAGCCTTATGAGGAACTCTGGGAAAAAGAATTACCCTCCGTAGTTGAAGATTTAATCGGGCAAAAAGTTGATCCCTTTGCCGATCGCTCCCGTCAATATCAAGACATGACGGCCTTAAGGGAAAGTTATGCCACCCTAGCCGATCAAAGCCCACCGGAAAGGGATAAAACAAGGGCGGTGGTTTTCCATGTTCCCCAAAATGCGGCCGTACAGATCCACGACTATAAAGAGCGCACAGCGAGAACGGTTTTTGGGCCTGATCTGGTGATGTTAGGGTCTGATGAAGCTTTCACCGTCTTAAGTTTATCAGGAGGTAAACCCAAACAGGCTAATTTAATTAAATCTTTAGCTTTGTTATTAGGGCCTGACTTTATGACGGATATTTTCACCGTTGAAACGTCCGATCATGCCCGTTTACAGTTGCAATTATCCTATAATTGGTATTTTGATATAGATAAAAATGATGAAAAAAGCGCCTCTAAACTGTTTCAAGTACCGGATTTTGTAGGGGATGCTTGTAAAGCGATCGCATCACGGGTCAGGGGTGCGGTAGCCTCACAAAAATTTGATGAATTTCACCGTAATTCAGCTAAAATTATCCGTCTGGCCGTATTTGGCTTAGATGAAGAAGGTAAAATTAGAGATGAATTTCGCTTTAATGCCAATAATTTAGTAATTACTAACATTGATATTCAATCCGTTGAACCCGTAGATGAGGAAACCCTCAAAAGTCTTCAAAAATCGGTACAGATAGCCATTCAAATCACTACCGATGCACAAGAGGCGGCCGCCCGTCATGATGCGGAAAGAATTGAACAGGAAGCCAAAGCCCGTTTAGAACGTCAAGTAATTGTGGATCAAGGTGCGGCCGAAGAACAAAAACGCCATTTATTAGAATTACAGGCACAAAACGCCGCTATTCAATCCACCGGCCAAGCGATCGCCGAAGCTAAAGCCAAATCAGAAGCCTCTCAAATTGAGGGTCAATTGGCGGTACAATTGGCACAACAGGAAGCCGAAGCCCAACGCATCCGTGCTGAGTCAGAATTGGCCTTGTTATGCGCCCGTCAAGAGGCAGAATTAGCTCATAAACAAGCACTCATAAACCTCGAAATCGAACAGGCTCAGAAAATGGCAGAAATTACTAATAATGAATATCGTCAAAAAGTAGAGGCTTTAGGCAGTGAAACGATCAAAGCGATCGCGCAAGGTGGGGCGGAAATACAAGCCAAATTATTACAGGGCTTAGGTATTCAAACCATGTTAATTACCGATGGTAATACCCCGATTAATTTATTTAGCACGGCTAAAGGTTTAATTCAACCTCAACCCCAAATGAAAAATGATGATAATTTAGAATTTTAATTGAATTTTGTCTATGGACTAATGTTATCGCCTTTTCTGGCTATTCTCAATAAGCTTTCAATTTTATTGATTTTTCGGTCAGTTATCTGGTTAAAAGCCTTATTCTATAAGGCTTTTTTCTTTATTGACATTGATAGGGTCATAAATTTAAAATCTGTACAAATTAACACTAACAAGCCTAATCCTTTTATGATAGATCTATTTTAAATTTACTTATGAAATTATGACATTAGCTAGTAATCCTGCAAAAATTCAATTTGGTACAGATGGTTGGCGTGGTATCATCGCCGATGACTTTACTTTTACCAATGTTTGTAAAGTTACCCGCGCGATCGCCGCTTATCTTGAAACAGCCTATTCTAAAGATCGTCCCGTTTTAGTTGCCTATGATACCCGTTTTTTAGCGGATCAATTCGCCCAAACTTCCGCCGAAGTGTTAGCTGATCTAGGTTGGACTGTTAAAATTGTAGATCGTGACTGCCCCACCCCCGTGATCGCCTATAATGCTAAATTTTTAAACTCGGCCGGGGCTTTAATGTTCACCGCCTCTCACAACCCCGCCCCTTACTGTGGTATTAAATATATACCGGATTATGCCGGCCCTGCTACCCCCGAAATTACTGATACTATTGTGAGTAATTTAGAGGGTGCTAGTGATGAACTTCCCACCGGAAAAAATAAGGATAAAATTTCGAGTTTTGATCCTAAACCCGAATATTTAAAATTTATTTACACTTTATTAGATGTGGAAAAAATTAAAAGAGCAGGTTTAAGAGTTAAATATGATGCTCTTTATTCTACTTCCAGAGGCTATTTAGATGAAGTTTTAAATCATTGCGGTTGTGAAACGGAAAACTTTAACACCTACCGTGATGTGCTTTTTGGGGGCGGAATGCCCGAACCTAAAGGCGATCAGTTAACTGGTTTGATCGAGGCCGTGAAAAAAGATCAGGCTGATCTGGGTTTAGCTACCGATGGAGATAGCGATCGCTTCGGGATCGTAGATGAACAGGGTAATATGTTAACTCCCAATATGGTTTTACTTTTATTAGCCCGTCATTTAATTAAAAATAAAGGCAAAAAAGGCGCGATCGTGCGTACCGTTGCAACCACTCACCTATTAGATAATTTTGCGGCCAAATACGGTTTAGACTTATATGAAACCGCCGTTGGTTTTAAATATATTGGGGAAAAAATGCGCGAAACCACCGTTTTAATAGGCGGTGAGGAGTCTGGCGGTTTAAGCGTGATCGGTCATATTCCTGAAAAAGATGGTATTTTAGCCGATATGTTAGTGGCTGAAGCGATCTCTTATGAAGGAAAGCCCTTATCTCAGTTAGTTGAGGAGGCGATCGCCGAAGCTGATGGGCCTCTCTTTAATCATCGTTTAGATTTACACTTAACTGAGGCTCATAAACAGGCGGTATTAACTCAGTGTATGAGTGAACCTCCCACCGAGGTGGCCGGAATTAAAGTTAAAGAAGTGGGGCGCAAAGACGGCATTAAACTTTATTTAGAAGAAGGTAGCTGGGTGTTATTACGTCCCTCCGGTACAGAACCTCTGATTCGGGTTTATATGGAGACTAATTCCGTAGAAAAACAACAGAGTATTGCCTCTGCTATGTCTGCTATGATCCAAAAAATGGAACCTAATTAAACTGCTAAAATAAAGAAAAAACTATCTTCAGAGCAAAAAATTAAGTAATAAGTAATAAGTAATTATTAATTAGGTTTTAAAAAAGTGCTAAAGCCTTGTTATAAATAACTAATAAAAGATAGCAAATAGCGAAAATTTTAAGCATATATCAATACTTTTTTTTGAATAACTATTGTGTGATTAAATGACTAATAATTTTAATTCCCATCCTCAAACTAATTCGTTAAGAAATATTATTATTGCCCTAGTAGCAATTGCCTTAACTATCAGTATTTTTTTCGGTTTACAAACTAAAAGTTCTACCGTTTCTTTAGAAAGTCAAGCTCAAAATTCGATCCCATTAGATCAGGCTTTAAGCAATCATAAACCCACTTTATTAGAATTTTATGCTAATTGGTGTACCAGTTGTCAAGCTATCGCTCCCCAATTGGCTAATTTAAAACATGAATATGGGCAAAAAGTTAATTTTGTAATGTTAAATGTTGACAATACAAAATGGCTACCAGAAATTTTAAAATATCGGGTTGATGGCATTCCCCATTTTGTTTATATTAACGATCAAGGTGACACTATTTCCCAAGCGATCGGCGAACAACCTTTAACAATTATGAAAGCAGATTTAGATTCATTAATTGCCCATCAACCCTTAACTCATAGCCCACAAATAGGTCAAATTTCTACTTTTAAACCTACCATTTCTCCTAATAACGATCGCCCCGATGATCCCTTAAGTCATGGAGTCTAAATATTTAATTATTAAAATTCCTCAATTTTCCCAATCTTTGTCAAAATTGGGGATAGAATATTCCTATTAATTTTTATTAAAATTGACCTAGATAAGATCACTCAAATATTAGATTAATTTCCTCAATTAATCCTGAGTATTAAAAATACAAATAGAACATTAATACTTAATAGTTAAAGTCGAAAATTAATCATCTTTGCCCAGGTTTACAAACATTATAATCTTCATGGGAAATTACCTCTTCCGGCGTTAAAATTGTCCCATGATCCCTACATAATAAACGATAATTTCTTGTCACCGGAATACTAACAATTAGGCGATCGTGTCTAAGTCTCTTACCATGAAAATCTCGATAATCCGATTGTTCTTGTAAACTACTAATAATTCTACGGGCTTTAATAACAACATTTTTTGGTAAAGATCTAAGATCAATAGGATCTTGAGCAAAAGTTTCTTCCCAAGCATTTTTTTCTAATCTTTTTTGTTCAAGATCCGCTTCTTTTTGGGCGCAACGATGACAAACTTGACCATAACCTTTATGCCCACAGGGAAACTGTTTTTTTCTTTTAGCCATAAATCAATCCTACAGGAAATTTCCCGTATCCTCCTTCTTGTATTAATTAAGTTAATAAAAAGATCACTTAACCTTAACTTGTCTAAGAAATAGTTAAGATTTATCTATTTAAAGAATACAAGATCAGTGAGTTTTTTCTGAAGTAGAAAAATATAAAGAAATGTTAACAGTTTAACATAACCCCTGCCCCTTTTTTCCGGTAGAGCATTTTGAAAGTTAGCACTAAAATTAATTACAATAGTATTTTTGTACAAAGCTTGTATCATAGACTTATGACGTTTTTGCAATAAGTAATTAATTTTCCATCACTATTTATATCATAAGTGCTTTTAATGGGAAACAGATTATTTAAAATGTTATTTTTCTCAAATAAAGTAAAAGATTAATTATTAATTAAAACCCTATAAAAAATCAATTTATCGCAATGAAAATAAAATTAATCATCATAATAATTAGTGCCTTATTAATGGCATTAGCCAATCCGCCTTTTTCCCTATGGTATTTAGCATGGTTTAGTTTAGCCCCTTTATGGGTTATACTTATTTTATCAAAAAATCAACCAGAAAAATCTAAATTTAAAGTAAATTTAACACAAAACATTTTAAGTTTAATCCCACATAAAATCTTACAAATTATCCTTAATCAAAAATTTTTATTTCCCTTAATCTGGGGTTGTATTTTTTATGGATTTTCCCTATTTTGGATTACAGGAATACATCCTTTAACTTGGATGGGAATACCTTGGTTATCTAGTTTATTGATTACAATTTTTTGTTTTATTTTTGTCACTTTATGGGCAACTACATTAGTAATAGTTTGGGGATGGCTTTTAACTAAAATTTCCAAAATTAAAATCTTTAACAAGATACAAACAAATCAACAATTAAAATCAATCATTGAAAGTCTTAAAAGAATTATAATTGGCGTAACAATTTGGTGTTTATTAGAAATAATTGAAAGTCATACACCCTTATGGTGGATCTCCCTTGGTTTAACTCAAAGCCCTTCTAACTTAATCATTTTACAACTAGGAAAACTCTCAGGCCTCACCACTATTACCGCCTCAATTGTAGCAGTTAATGGCTTAATAGCTGAAGGTATTATTCACTTATATCTTAATCAAAAAAAAGTTTTTAATCCTCAACATAAAAGTTACTATGCCTTCTTATCTTTTGCATTTATTCTGCTCACAATTTTACATTCAATTGGATTTTATATCTATCAAAAACCCATAGCCAAAAACGATCAAAACGCCATTAAAATAGGATTAATTCAAGGAAATATACCACCACAATTAAAGTCTTTTCCCCAAGGATTTTATCAAGCATTAGAAGGTTATACTAAAGGCTATCAAAAATTAAGTAATCAAGGAGCAGATTTAATCATCACACCAGAGACAGCCCTACCTTTTTTCTTCAAAGATTTTGTGTTTCATAGCTCATTATATCAAGCAATTTTAAAACAAAAAACCCCCATTATTTTAGGTGGTTTTTCCCAACAAGATCACGGTTATACTAACAGTTTATTTTCCCTAACCAAAACAGGAGAAATATTAAGTCAATATGATAAAATCAAATTAGTACCACTAGGAGAATATATCCCTTTTCAATCAATCTTAGGTAAACTAATTACCCGACTTTCTGCTTTTAATATCGTGTTAATTAAAGGCAGTCAAAAACAAATTTCAGATCCTTTTAAAACTGCCGTAGGAAAAAGTATTATTGGTATTTGTTATGAATCGGCTTTTCCTAATATTTTTCGTTTACAAACATTAACCGGAGGAGAATTTATGATTACAGCCTCCAACAATTCATTTTATCGCAATTCAATGTTATTTCAACACCACGCCCAAGACGTTTTAAGAGCGATCGAAAACGATAGATGGTTAGCAAGAAGCACTAATACAGGTTTATCAGCCATTATCAACCCTCAAGGTAAAACCATTTGGATTTCCCAAATTAACACCTATGAAAGCCACCTTAACTATATATATAAAAGACAAACCCGAACGCCCTATGTTAAATATGGTGACTGGTTAATTTGGATATTATTACTCTTAGCAATCATCATCTTGCCCATTTCAGCCTAAACTGCCCATACCTATTGTGGAAGTTAAATCGTCAATTTAATTAATCTCCCATTTCCCCAAAAAAAAATTTTTTCAAAAAAAATAAAAACAAACAAAACCCTTACCAATCAACAAATACAGCCAAATTGAATCAAGAATAATAAAAAAAAAAATTCCCAAAAAAAAGGAAAAAAGAGAGAAAAAACAGTTGAAAGGCTTACACAGAGACAGAAAAAAGAAATTTGTCAAAAGTGTTGACAAAACCAAAGAGGTAGGCTATATTGATAAATGCGCGGTTGAGAGAGACAAACGAAGCCAAGCGCACCGAACCTAGACAAATCAATATATTGAAAACTTATTACTAGCCCTTAGTCAAACTAATTTAACAAAAAACTTGACTAAAGTCAAATTAAAAAAAGAGCTTAACAACTCAAACCAAAAACTAAACTTAAGAAATTAATTTAGTTAAAATGGAGAGTTTGATCCTGGCTCAGGATGAACGCTGACGGTATGCTTAACACACGCAAGTCGAACGGGGTAGCAATACCTAGTGGCGGACGGGTGAGTAACGCGTGAGAACCTGCCTCTGAGACGGGAACAACAGTTGGAAACGACTGCTAATACCCGATAAGCCGAAAGGTGAAAGATTAATCGCTCAGAGAGGGGCTTGCGTCTGATTAGCTAGTTGGTGGGGTAAAAGCCTACCAAGGCGACGATCAGTAGCTGGTCTGAGAGGATGAGCAGCCACACTGGGACTGAGACACGGCCCAGACTCCTACGGGAGGCAGCAGTGGGGAATTTTCCGCAATGGGCGAAAGCCTGACGGAGCAATACCGCGTGAGGGAGGAAGGCCTTTGGGTTGTAAACCTCTTTTCTTAAGGAAGAAGTTCTGACGGTACTTAAGGAAGAAGCATCGGCTAACTCCGTGCCAGCAGCCGCGGTAATACGGAGGATGCAAGCGTTATCCGGAATCATTGGGCGTAAAGAGTCCGTAGGTGGTTAGACAAGTCTGCTGTCAAAGGATGAGGCTTAACCTCATAAAGGCAGTGGAAACTGTAAAACTAGAGTGCGGTAGGGGTAGAGGGAATTCCCAGTGTAGCGGTGAAATGCGTAGAGATTGGGAAGAACACCAGTGGCGAAAGCGCTCTACTGGGCCGAAACTGACACTGAGGGACGAAAGCTAGGGGAGCGAAAGGGATTAGATACCCCTGTAGTCCTAGCGGTAAACGATGGAAACTAGGCGTAGGCTGTATCAAATCAGACTGTGCCGAAGCTAACGCGTTAAGTTTCCCGCCTGGGGAGTACGCTCGCAAGAGTGAAACTCAAAGGAATTGACGGGGGCCCGCACAAGCGGTGGAGTATGTGGTTTAATTCGATGCAACGCGAAGAACCTTACCAAGACTTGACATCCGATGAATTTCTCTGAAAGGAGAAAGTGCCTTAGGGAGCATCGTGACAGGTGGTGCATGGCTGTCGTCAGCTCGTGTCGTGAGATGTTGGGTTAAGTCCCGCAACGAGCGCAACCCTCGTCCTTAGTTGCCATCATTAAGTTGGGAACTCTAAGGAGACCGCCGGGGAGAACTCGGAGGAAGGTGGGGATGACGTCAAGTCAGCATGCCCCTTACGTCTTGGGCGACACACGTACTACAATGGTAGGGACAAAGGGTAGCCAACTTGAGAAAGTGAGCGAATCTCAGCAAACCCTACCTCAGTTCAGATTGCAGACTGCAACTCGTCTGCATGAAGGAGGAATCGCTAGTAATCGCAGGTCAGCATACTGCGGTGAATCCGTTCCCGGGCCTTGTACACACCGCCCGTCACACCATGGAAGTTGACCACGCCCGAAGTCGTTACTCTAACCGAAAGGAGGAGGATGCCGAAGGCAGGGCCAATGACTGGGGTGAAGTCGTAACAAGGTAGCCGTACCGGAAGGTGTGGCTGGATCACCTCCTTAAAAGGAGACCTCTTGTCAGGGAAAAGTAAGAAAGCTAGAACTGACAACAAAACAAAGGTCAGGCAAGGGCAGTAATCAAGTTTTCAATAGATTAGGTCGGCAGATTAGGTCGGGTACGACCAAAGGGGCTATTAGCTCAGGTGGTTAGAGCGCACCCCTGATAAGGGTGAGGTCCTTGGTTCAAGTCCAAGATGGCCCACTAAGGGGGTTTAGCTCAGTTGGTAGAGCGCCTGCTTTGCAAGCAGGATGTCAGCGGTTCGAGTCCGCTAACCTCCACCAAAAGAACCTTCAGCACCGTTTTTTTTAATTGTAAAAAACGAATGCTGGGTGTTAAATCCAGTCAAGAACCTTGAAAATTACATAGAACTAAAATAAGTCAGAAAGAGTCGAAACAGAGTAACAAAAAAACTCAAAGAACGAAACTCAAAAAACAGGTCAAGCTACAAAGAGCTAACGGGGAATACCTAGGCACACAAAGGCGAAGAAGGACGTAGTTACCGACGAAACGCTCCGGGGAGCTGGAAACAAGCATCGAGCCGGAGGTATCCGAATGGGGAAACCCCTTGTACGACCCAC